>NZ_AP023356.1:0-1200000 GCF_018324205.1 Actinoplanes ianthinogenes | reverse complement strand
ATGGGCACCACGGTGACCGCGCTGCTGCTCTCCGGCGACCGGCTGGCCGCGCTCAACGTCGGGGATTCCCGCTGCTACCTGCTCCGGGACGGCGAGTTCCAGCAGCTCACCCGGGACGACACGTATGTGCAGGCGCTGGTCGACCAGGGCGTGCTGACGCCGGACGACGCCCGCCGGCACCCGCAGCGGGCGCTGGTCACCCAGGCCGTGCAGGGCGGCCCGTTCCGCCCGGCGGGCCGGATGATCCCGGCACGCGTCGGTGATCGTTACCTGCTGTGCAGTGACGGGCTGTCCGATTACGTCGAGGACGCGGTGATCGCACAGACGCTGCGGGACAACCCGGATCGGCGGACCTGCGCGGCCGAGCTGGTGAATCGGACGCTGGAGAACGGCGCCCCGGACAACGTCACGGTCATCATCGCCGATGTGATCGAGGTCTAGGTCCGCTCGAACGGGTGCGGCTCCACATCCTGGTAGGGATGTGGAGCCGCACCCGTTCCGCGTTCATCTCGGCCGGCCTCATCTCGGCCGGCTTCATCTCGGCCGGCGGAAAATTCGGCGAGCCGGAGAAGTTCGATATCAACTAAGATCAAGGCATGGTGCGTAAAAGCAGCCTGAAGGGCTACCTTCTGGAGGAAGCACTGGCATGGCTCATGCGGCACAGCGGATATGAACTCCTCGTTTCGGACACGCAGGATCCCGACGAGCTGCTCACCGAGAGAGGATCTCTGTGGGTCAAAGGGCGCGGCACGAATCACCAGGTCGACGTGCTCGGCGAATTCGCCTTCACGCCGGCATTCTCGCTTCCTGTGCGCCTGTTCCTCGAAGCGAAATTCCTGTCCCGTGCAGCCGATATCAGGGTGGTCCGCAACGCCCATGGCACGCTGGCTGACGTGAACCAAAACTTCGTCGCCATAGCCTCTTCGCGGCCGAGAAGGCGATTTCAGTACTGTTATGCACTGTTCTCCGCGAATGGATTCACGCCAGAGGCCGAGGCTTTCGCGCTTGCGCATCAAATTTCCTTGGTCAACCTCTCGATACCCGGCCTCTCCTGGCTTCTCGATGCAGTTTCTCGATGTGCTGACCGGCTGCACGCTGCGGCAGAGCGGCGTCGCATCACTCGGTTTCCGGTCGGCGCCATGCGCACGTTGATCCGTCAGGTTCTGGGAACAGCGCCGATTCCTCCGTCCGTGGAGTATTCCATCAATGCCCCAAGGTTCAGGGAGGACCTGGAGCTCATCGTCGGGGAATTTGCGAGAGCGTTGCACGAGCATGGAAATAGCGAGCTGCTCATCGGATTTCCTCCTGCCCCATTTGTGTTGCCCCTGACAACCGAGAGTCGAAGTCAATTCGTTGACTACTCGCTGACGCACCCCTCGCATCCAGTGATCATGCGTCCCGTGCGGGGCAATGCTGATGGGGAGTGGGAACTCAGTCCACGCGATGCCCCCGGAGCTTACCGCGTCACGTTCCATCTCCCTAAAGGTATCGAGGTTTGGCTGGCGGAAAGCGAGGAAAGGCGAAGCAAGCGCATCCGATCCGTCAAGTCTCAGTTTCTGTCGACGATCACCGTGTACTTCGAAGAGGGTGCGAATCTGCACGTCTGTCATCTTCGCTACGAGGCCAGTCAAATAGCAGAATTGCGGTAATCGATCCTGACGGCGCGGGTCCGCATTCCCATCCGCATCACGGACTTTCGTGTGGCGGGCGAGTGCGCCGTCGTGGTGATGTCCGCGGGCGGGCTGGGTCAGGAACGGTGGCGGGACGGGTTGGGGTGGCGTGGCTGTGACGGGGCGGACTCGCCGGAGAAAGTAGCGGTGAGTGCCGCTCCGGTGAGCAGGACTGCGGCGGTGACCACGAGGGCGGTCGGGGTGGGCAGGGCGCCCAGCACCGCGACGCCGAGGACCGCGCCGATCTGGCGGGCGGCGTTGAGGGCGCCGGAGCCGACTCCGGCCAGGTCGGGTGGCAGGGCGCCCACCACGGCGGCCATCAGGGCCGGGATGGCCAGGGACACGCCACAGCCCAGGACGAACAGGCCGGCCATGGCTACCGGCACACGGTCGGTGAGTTGGGCCGCAGCGCCGACGGCCATCAGCAGGAAACCGGCGGCGGCCGGGCGGCGGGGGCCGGAGCGTGCGACCAGGCGGCCGGTCAGGATCGGGTTGATCGCGGTGGGCACGGTCAGCGGCAGGAACGCCAGGCCGGTGAGCGCCGGGGACCAGCCGTGCGCCCGCTGGAAGAACAGGGTCAGTACGAACAGCACGCCGGACAGACCGAAATTGACCACGGTGCCGGCGGCCAGGCCCGCGCCGACCGTGCGGTCGGCGAACATCCGGGACGGGAGCATCGGGTCGGCGGCGCGCTGCTGACGCAGCACGAAAACCACGATCGCGGCCGCGGACAACAGGAGGGCGGTCGGATTGCGGGCGATGGTTCCGTACGTCAAAAGGCCCAGAGCCGAGCCGGAAGTCACCTGACCGACCGCATCCACCCGCCTCCCGCCCGTGCCCGGCCGTGCCGGGCGGTCCGGCCGTCCGAGCAGCGCGATCGCGGCGAGCGCGACCGGAACGGCGGCCAGGAACACCGACTGCCAGCCGAAGGCCTCGACGAGCAGACCACCGGCGACCGGTCCCGCGACCAGCCCGGAACCGCTCAGCGCGGCCCACACCCCCAGGGCGCGGGCCCGGCTCGCAGGGTCCGGGTAGGCGGCGGCGATCAGTGCCAGCGAGCTCGGGACCAGCAGGGCGCCGGCGATCCCGAGCAGCGCCCGGAGCCCGATCAGCACGCCCGGCCCGGTCGCGAGCGCGGACGCGCCGGAGAGGGCCGCGAACGCCCACAGACCGGAAACGAACACTCGCCGGCCACCGAGGCGGTCGCTCAGCACCCCGGCGGTGAGCAGGCAGGCGGCGAAGGTGACCGGATAGGCGTCGGCTACCCACTGCAATGTGCCGCGGTCGCCGCCGAGCCGGTCACCGATCGTCGGCAGCGCCACCGTGACGATCGTGGTGTCCAGCATGACCAGGAAGTATCCGAGAGAGAGCGCGAACAGTCGCCGATTGATCCACACGGGACCACCCTGGCAGCGCGCGGGGCCGGGCGGAAACGGGCAGTTACGATGCGTGCCATCGGCGAAACCGATCGGGGGGGTGGCGTGGAGTTCCGGCAACTGCGGACGTTCCGGGTCGTGGCGCGGACGCTGAACCTGACCCGGGCGGCGGCCGAGCTGCATTACGCACAGTCGAGCGTGACCGAGCAGATCCAGGCCCTGGAGGCGGATCTCGAGGCGCCGCTGTTCGAGCGGGGCGGCCGCCGCCTGCGGCTGACGGCCGCCGGTCAGAGACTGGTTTCGTACGCCGATCAGCTCCTGTCGCTCGCCGAGGAGGCACGGGCGGCTGTCCGGGAGGACGCCGAGGAACCGAGCGGCGATCTGGCGGTCGGCGCGCTGGAGACGCTGTGCGTGCACCGGCTGCCGGGGGTGCTGTCGTCATACCGCGCCCGGTGGCCGCGGGTGCACGTCTCGGTCCGCGAGGCGAACCGTGGGGAGCTGTACGGTGCTGTCCGCCGGGGCGACCTGGACGTGTCGCTGACCTTCGGCGAGCCGCCGGCGGACGAGGCGCTCGGCGCCGCGACCGTGGACACCGAGCGGCTGATCGTGGTCACGCCGCCCGGACACGCGCTGGCCACGGCGTCGATGCTGACGCCGGGCGAGCTGGCCGGCGAGCCCTTCGTGGCGACGCAGGTGGGCTGCGGCTTCCGGGAGATGCTCGACCGCTCGGGACTTGGCTCGTCGGTGGTCGCGGAACTGGGCAGTATGGCGGCGCTGTGCGGCTGTGTCGCGGCGGGGATGGGACTGGCCCTGCTGCCGGAGTCAGCGGTCCGGGAGCAGCATGCTCGGGGCGTGGTCGCCGCCGTGCCGCTGAAGGACGCCGCTGCGCCGGTGACGCTCACGTGGCTGCGTCGCCGGGAGTCGCGTCCCGCCGTCGCCGCATTCCTCGCCGCGGCCGGAGCCGCCTGAGCCGGGCGCGCACAGCCGTGCGGATCCTGTGGGTCGTGGTCCCGCGCGGTCGTGAGGTCCGCTTCCTTGGGAGCCTGTGGTTCGTGGTCTCGCGCGGTCGTGTGGTTCGATCCCTGTGGATCGTGGTCTCGTGGTCTCGCGGTCGTGTGGTCCGCTCCCGGGATCCTGTGGATCGTGGTCTCGCGCGGGTCGCGTGGTCCGCGCCAGAGATCCTGCGGTTCGCTCTCCGCACCACGGACCCTGCGGTCTGCTCTTGCTTGTGGAGCTCGGTCAGCCGGGCGTGTCCGGAGGCGGGCCGCTGTCGAGGCGGGCGACGAGCGTCTTCGGAGCGACCACCCGGTACGCGTCCCCACACAACTCGGCGATCTCGGACCAATCCGGATCGTCGTCCAGGCGCACGCCGAGCCAGCCGCGATGCCCCACATAGGGCGGCCGGAAGAACCGCGCCGGATCCTCCGCGATCAGCTCCTGCTGGGCACCGGCAGGCGCGGCACACCACAGATGCGGGAAATGGTTGTCGTGATGCCCGTCCGGCCAGAGCATCACGAACTGCTTCCTGCCCCGCACGAAGAAGGCCGGCGCCCCATGGCTGAGCCGCTCCTCCACCTCGGGCAGCGCCAGGCAGAACCCGCGCACCCGCTCGACCCGCTCACTCATATCCGGGATTCTGCTCCGGGGGTCTGACATATTCTCGTCGGATGCTGATGGCGACGGAGCGGTTGATTCTGCGCAGGTTCCGGCCGACGGACGCGCCGACGCTGGCGGAGTACCGGTCGGATCCCGACGTGGCCCGCTATCAGTCATGGGACGCGCCGTTCCCGCTGGACAAGGCGATGACCGCGGTGCGCAACTTCGCCGCCAGCTCACCGGATCAGCCGGGCTGGTTCCAGTACGCGATCGAGCACAAGATCGAGCGCGCCCTGATCGGCGATGTGGCGGTGCGTCTGCACGACAACCTGCGACAGGCGGAGATCGGGTTCACGCTGGCTCCGGCGTACCAGAAACTGGGTTTTGCGACCGAGGCCGTGAGTGCCGTGCTGGACCGCTTGTTCCGCCTGCAAGGGCTGCACCGGGTGATGGGGGAGTGCGACGCGCGGAACGTGGCGTCGGCGGCGCTGATGGAGCGGCTCGGGTTCACCCGGGAGGGGCTGCTGCGGCAGCAGACCTTCATCAAGGGGGAGTGGACCGACGACCTGCTCTACGGGATTCTGGCGCCGGAGTGGCTGGCCCGCGACCCGGCCTGAGTTTTTCTCCTCAGACCCGCGTTCCGGGCCGGGGTCAGCGGTGATCGTGGGTGATCGATCCACGGAGAGGACGGGGACGGGCCTTGGCCCGTCCCCGGATCGGTCAGCTTTCGAGTTTGAGCCAAAGGGCGCCCAGCGGCGGCACGCGCAGAGAGACCGAGTGGTCGAAGCCGTGCCAGGGCAGGTTCTCCGCCTCGACCGCGCCCATGTTGCCGACGCCCGAGCCGCCGTAAAGTTCGCTGTCGGTGTTGATGACCTCCAGCCAGCGGCCCGGTTTCGGCAGGCCGATGCGGTAGTTCTCGTGCGGGATCGCGGCGAAGTTGACGATGCAGGCGAGGGTGTCGCCGTTCGGCGCGAAGCGGACGAACGAGAACGTGTTGTGCTGCGAGTCGTCGCTGGTGATCCAGCGGAAGCCGGACGGGTTGGTGTCCTGCGTCCAGATCGCCGGGGTGTCCTTGTAGACCCGGTTCAGGTCGGTGATCAGCGCCTTGACGCCGCCGAACTGGGGGTCCTCGAGGAGCTGCCAGTCCAGGCCGCGTTCCTCGCTCCACTCGCGCAGGTCGCCCATCTCGGCGCCCATGAAGAGCAGTTGCTTGCCGGTGAAGGCCCACATGAAGCCGAGCAGCGCCCGGGTGTTGGCGAGTTTCTGCCACAGGTCGCCGGGCATCTTGCCGGTCAGCGAGCCCTTGCCGTGCACCACCTCGTCGTGGCTGATCGGCAGGATGTAGTTCTCGCTCCAGGCGTACACCGTCGCGAAGGTCATCTGGTGGTGGTGCCACTGCCGGTGGATCGGCTCCTTGACCATGTAGGCCAGGGTGTCGTTCATCCAGCCCATGTTCCACTTGAAGCCGAAGCCGAGGCCGCCGAGGTGGGTGGGGCGGGTGACGCCCGGCCACGCGGTGGACTCCTCGGCGATGGTGACCACACCGGGGTGGTGCTTGTAGACGGTCGCGTTCATCTCCTGGAGGAAGCTGATCGCGTCCAGGTTCTCCCGGCCGCCGTACTGGTTCGGCGTCCACTCGCCGTCCTTGCGGGAGTAGTCCAGGTAGAGCATCGACGCGACGGCGTCGACCCGCAGGCCGTCGGCGTGGAACTCCTCGCACCAGTACAGCGCGTTGGCGACCAGGAAGTTGCGCACCTCCTTGCGGCCGAAGTCGAAGACGTAGGTGCCCCAGTCCGGGTGCTCGCCGCGCCGCCAGTCGCCGTGCTCGTACAGCGGGGTGCCGTCGAAGCGCGCCAGCGCCCACTCGTCCTTGGGGAAGTGGGCCGGCACCCAGTCGAGGATCACGCCGATCCCGGCCTGGTGCAGCTTGTCCACCAGGTACCTGAACTCGTCGGGATTGCCGAACCGGGAGGTGGGCGCGAAGTATCCGGTCACCTGGTAACCCCAGGAGCCGCCGAACGGGTGCTCCATGACCGGCATCAGCTCGACGTGGGTGAACCCGGTTTCCACCACGTAGTCGACCAGCTGGGAGGCCAGTTCGGTGTACGACAGACCGGGCCGCCACGAGCCCAGGTGCACCTCGTAGCAGCTGACCGGTTCCTGGTGCCACGCCTTCGACGCCCGTGACCGCATCCAGGACTCGTCGTGCCACTCGTACGAGGACTGGTAGACGACCGACGCGGTGGCCGGCGGCACCTCGGTGTGCTGGGCCAGCGGGTCGGCGTGCTCCCGCCACACCCCGTCCCGGCCGAGGATCTTGAACTTGTACTTGGTGCCGACGTGCGCGGTCGGCACGTACAGCTCCCAGACGCCGCTGGAGCCGAGCGAGCGCATCGGCCACCCGTCGTGGGGACCCCAGCCGGCGAAGTCGCCGATCACCTGGACGCCGCGGGCGCTGGGCGCCCACACCGCGAACGCCACGCCGGTGCCGCGCGGCTGGGCGCCGAGCACCCGCCAGAGCTTCTCGTGCCGGCCCTCGCCGATCAGGTGCAGGTCCAGCTCGCCCAGGGTGGGCAGATGACGGTACGGGTCGTCGCACTGCGTCCCGTCCACGTCCAGCCGGTAGTCGAGCACCGTCCCGGGCAGCTCGGCCGCGAAGATCCCGTCCGGGTGGACCAGGGTCGTCTCGTACCGCTCGCCCTCGTGCAGGACGGCCACCGCGGAAGCGCCCTTGCGCAGGGTCCGGATCACGGTGTGCCCGCCGCCGGGGTGCGCCCCGAGGACGGCGTGCGGGTCGTGGGTGTCGCCGGAGATCACGGCGTGCATGGCCCGCTGGTCGGCGGCGAGCCTGGAGGTGGTGTGCCCGATCATCTTCGCTTCCTCTGGAGAGAAAAGGGGGTCAGCCGACCAGCCGCGCGATCGACCGCAGGGGGATCCGCAGCCATCCGGGACGGTGTCGGGCTTCGTAAGCGGCCTCGTAGACGGCCTTGTCGAGTTCGTAGGCGGCCAGCAACGTCTCCTGCGCGCGCGGGTCGGTCCCGGCCGCGTGCGCGTAGCCGTCGCAGAACGCGGCCCGGTTGCGGTCCACCCACTCCCGGGCGCGGGTGGCCAGGTGCTCGTCGTCGTCCTGGTCGACCAGCAGCTGGTAGGCGGCGTATTCGTAGGAGCGCAGCACCCCGGCGACGTCGCGCAACGGTGAGTCGGGCAGCCGCCGCTCGTCCAGGGGCTGCCCCGGCTCACCCTCGAAGTCGATCAGCAGCCAGGCCTCGGGGGTCCGCAGCACCTGCCCGAGGTGCAGGTCGCCGTGCACCCGCTGGACGGTCACCTCCTCGCCGGTCAGCGACTCGAACCGCTCGGTGATCGCCGGGACGTACTGCTGGAGCTCGGGGACGGCGTTGGCGTTGGTGCGCAGCCGGGCCAGCACCGCGTCGACCGGGAACGGCGACGGCCCGGAGCCCAGCTCCTCGGCGAGGGTCAGGTGCACCGACGCGACCGCCTCGCCGAGCCGGTACGACTCGCCCTGGAAGTCCCCGCCCGCCTCGTCGGCGTGGAACTCCGCGTCGGCGAACAGGTCCCGGGCCGACGCGGTCGCCATCGCCCAGCCCTCGGCCGAGTTCGCCGCGTACGCGGTGACCATCCCGAGCGAGCACTGCCCGGCGTCGTCGGACGCCTCGAACGACCCGAGCAGCCGGGCCACGTGCGGGTTCCCCGCCCGCCCGAGCACCCGGTTCAGTTCGATGTCCGGGTTGATCCCGCAGGTGACCCGGCGGAACACCTTGAGGATCGCGTCCTGCTCGAAGATCACACTGGTGTTGCTCTGCTCCGCGTCGAACACCCGCGGCCAGGACTCCAGCGGCAGGTCGGCGCCCGGTTCCTTCTCGAAGGTCAGGTCACCGACCGGCTCGGAGCGGTCGACCAGGCTCAGCAGGTACCTCGCGGCCTCGGGGGAGTAGAGGGCGTCGTACGCCGCGCGGCCCCGCTCGTCGACCCCGATGGTGGCCACCGCGCTGTACTCGGGCAGCAGCTCGGCGCCGCGGGCCACGAGCAGCTGGTACCGCTCGGAGCTGCCGTCGGTGTAGTCGACGTCGATCAGGACCAGTTCGAGATCCTCGCCCAGCGACGTGGACGAGGCCTCCTTGATCGAGGCGAGCACCCGGCTGCGCCCCGCGTACCAGCGTTGTTTCGGTAACCACTCGGCATAAGGCAGCGTCATTGCTTCTCCTCAGACCCGCACAACTGGAACCAGTAGAAGCCGTGTCCCGGAAGGGTCAAAAGGTACGGCAGCTGACCGATCCGCGGGAAGTTCACGTGGCCGGTCAATTCCACCGGGGTGTACCCGTTCCAGTGCTGCAAGTTGAGTTCGATGGGCTGCGGGAACCGCGACAGGTTGTTGACGCAGAGCACCACGTCGTCGCCGTACTCCCGCAGGTACGCCAGCACCGAGGGGTTGGAGCCGCCCAGCTCGCGGAACGTCCCGACGGCGAACGCCTCGTGCCGGCGGCGTACCGCCAGCATCGTCCGGGTCCAGTTCAGCAGGGACGTCGCGCTGTCCCGCTGGGCTTCCACGTTGACCGCTTGATAGCCGTACACCGGGTCCTGGTTGACCGGCAGGTAGAGCCGGCCGGGGGTGGCGGTGGAGAACCCCGCGTTGCGGTCCGGCGTCCACTGCATCGGGGTGCGTACGCCGTCCCGGTCGCCGAGCCAGATGTTGTCACCCATCCCGATCTCGTCGCCGTAGTAGAGCACCGGCGAGCCGGGCAGCGACAGCAGCAGGGCGGTGAACAGCTCGATCTGGTTCCGGTCGTTCTCCAGCAGCGGGGCCAGCCGGCGACGGATGCCGACGTTCGCCTTCATCCGTGGGTCCTTGGCGTACTCCGCGTACATGTAGTCGCGCTCTTCGTCGGTCACCATCTCGAGCGTCAGCTCGTCGTGGTTGCGCAGGAAGATGCCCCACTGGGTGTTCTCCGGGATGGCCGGGGTCTGCGCCAGGATCTCCGAGATCGGGAAGCGCGACTCGCGGCGCACCGCCATGAAGATGCGCGGCATCAGCGGGAAGTGGAACGCCATGTGGCACTCGTCGCCGCCGGTCTTCGGATCGCCGAAGTACTCCACCACGTCGGCCGGCCACTGGTTCGCCTCGGCCAGCAGCACCCGGCCGGGGAACTCGTCGTCGATCACCTTGCGGCAGTGCTTCAGGAAGGCGTGCGTGGCCGGCAGGTTCTCGCAGTTGGTGCCCTCCTCCTCGAAGAGGTACGGCACCGCGTCCAGCCGGAACCCGTCGATGCCCAGGTCCAGCCAGAACCGCAGGACGTCGAGCATGGCCTCCTGCACGGCCGGGTTCTCGTAGTTGAGGTCCGGCTGGTGGGAGAAGAACCGGTGCCAGTAGAACTGCCGCCGCACCGGGTCGAACGTCCAGTTCGACTCCTCGGTGTCGACGAAGATGATCCGCGCGTCCTGGTACTTCTCGCTGGTGTCGTTCCAGACGTAGAAGTCGCCGTACGGCCCGTCCGGCTCGTGCCGCGACGCCTGGAACCACGGGTGCGAGTCCGAGGTGTGGTTCATGACGAGGTCGGTGATCACCCGGATGCCCCGCTTGTGCGCGGCGTCGAGCAGCGCCACGAAGTCCTCGACCGTGCCGAACTCGGGCAGCACCTTGTAGAAGTCGCGGATGTCGTACCCGCCGTCGCGCAGCGGCGAGTCGTAGAACGGCGGCAGCCAGAGGCAGTCGACGCCGAGCCACTGGAGGTAGTCGAGGCGCTCGATCAGGCCGCGCAGGTCGCCGCCACCGTCCGAGCCCGAGTCGTAGAACGCCCGGACCAGCACCTCGTAGAAGACGGCGCGCTGAAACCAGGTGCGGTCCGCCGGGAGCGCCCGGGCATGGCCGAAGTCGGCCGAGTCCGGGTGCTCGACCACGCCGTCCTCGGTGTGACTTCCCTCGGCCGGATCGTGCTCGCTCGTCAAGTCCATCAGGTGTCCCCTTACCCCGCCTGCACCACGAAGATGTGCGCCGGTTCGACGTACGGATCGATCCGGACCGCGTTGTACTGCCCCCACTCGTACGTCGCACCGGTGATCTGGTCGACCACCGTGAGCTTGTCGTGCCAGTCCTTGCCCAGGGCCGGCATGTCCAGAGTGGTGTTGCCCCACTGCACGTTGGCAGCGTCGAACGACACGATGACCAGCACGGTGTTGCCGGTGTCGGCGTCGCGCTTGGAGAAGCACAGCAGCGCGCCGTTGTCGATCTCGTGGAAGCGCAGGTTGCGGAGCCAGTGCAGGGCGGGGTTCTGCTCCCGGATCCGGTTCAGCTTGGTCAGGTAGGGCGCGAGCGAGCGCCCCGCCCGCTCGGCGGCGGCGTAGTCGCGTGGCTTCAGCTCGAACTTCTCGTTGTCGATGTACTCCTCCGAGCCGGGCCGGGCCACGTGCTCGAACAGCTCGTACCCGGAGTAGATGCCCCAGGACGGGGTGAGCATCGAGGCCAGCACCGCACGGATCTTGAACATCGGCGGCCCGCCGTGCTGCAACGTCTCGTGCAGGATGTCCGGGGTGTTGGGCCAGAAGTTCGGGCGCATCCAGTCGATCGACTGAAGCAGTTGCTGCATGTACTCGCGCATCTCGGGCGCGGTGGTACGCCACGTGAAGTACGTGTACGACTGGGTGAAGCCGATCTTGCCGAGCCCGTTCATCATGGCCGGCCGGGTGAACGCCTCGGCCAGGAACAGCACGTCCGGGTTGGTCTCCTTGACCTTCGGGATCAGCCACTGCCAGAAGTTGACGGCCTTGGTGTGCGGGTTGTCGACGCGGAAGATCTTCACGCCGGCGTTCACCCAGTGCATCACCACGCGGTAGACCTCGTCGCGCAGCGTGCGGTAGTCGTTGTCCCAGTTGATCGGGTAGATGTCCTGATACTTCTTGGGCGGGTTCTCGGCGTACGCGATGGTGCCGTCCGCCTTGGTGGTGAAGAACTCGGGGTGCTCGCGCACCCACGGGTGGTCCGGCGCGGCCTGGAGGGCCAGGTCCAGCGCCACCTCCATACCCAGTTCCTCCGCCTTCTCACGGAAGGCGATGAAATCTTCCAGCGTGCCGAGCTGCGGGTGGATCGCGTCGTGCCCACCCTCGTCGGACCCGATCGCCCACGGCGAGCCGACGTCCTCCGGCCGGGCGACCAGCGTGTTGTTCCGCCCCTTCCGGTTGATCTTGCCGATGGGGTGGATCGGCGGCAGATACACGACGTTGAAGCCCATCTCCGCGATGGCGGGCAGGCGAAGGGCGGCCGTCTGGAAGGTGCCGTGCCTGATGGGCGTCGCGTCCGGGCCGATCTCGGCGCCCTCCGACCGAGGGAAGAACTCATACCACGCCGAGTACAGCGCCCGCGGGCGATCCACCCAGAGGGCGAACGACCGGGTGGTGGTGACCAGGTGCCGCACCGGGTTGTGCCAGAGCAGCTCCTCCAGGTCCAGCGCCGGGGTCACCCGGGCGAACAGCGAGCGCTGCTGGTCGCGCAGCGCGGCGGCCGCGGCCCGCACCCGCTCCTCGTGCTCGGTCGGCACGATCTTGGTGGCCAGGTCGAGGATCTCGGCGCCCTCGGCGATGTCGTTCGCCAGATCCTCAGCGCCCTGCCCGGCGCCGATCTTCTTCACCACGGCGTCGCGCCACGTCCGGTACGGGTCGTCGAACGCCTCCACCGTGAACGTCCACCGCCCGACCTCGTCCGGCCGGATCGTCGCGTGCCACTGGTCCAGTCCCGGCGTGCCGGGGGTCATCCGGGTGAACGGCTTGGTCTGGCCGTCGGGGCCACGCCATACCACATTCACACCGAGTGCGTGGTGACCTTCGCGATAGGACACCGCGGAAACCGGCACCAGTTCACCGACCACCGCCTTCGCGGGGTAGCGGCCACCGGACACAGCCGGCGTCACGTCTTCGATGGGGAAGCGACCGGTCATGATCTCCACCGTAGTCAGAGGGGCTCAGCAGGACCCGGCGACCGGAAAAACCACCGCGGTCGTCCTTTGACTTCTCCGGAGTGGAGCGTTTGAAACGGCCGATCGCCGATGCCGCCAAACCTACCGGAGTCCCCCTACCGTTTCGCATCCATCCGGGGCCGCGCGCCGCTGGAAAACACGACAAGTTCACCTTCCCGCAACAGGCGCTCGTCGCGGCTCATCCGCAGCGGCGGAACCCGGCCGGCGAGCACGATCACGTTGCCGGCCCGCCGCCCCCGGACGACCGCCTGGTCACCCAGCAGACCGACCTCGGCGAAGGCCGCCGCCACGGTCGCCACCTGAACCCTCGTGAAGGCCATCGGTGGGACGTCCGTCACGTTCATGATCAGCAGCCCGTCCGGGCGCAGAATCCGGCGCAGCTGCCGGGCGAACTCGACGGTCCCCAGATGCCCCGGCATCGCGGCGCCGCTGAAGGCGTCGGCGACGATCACGTCGTACCCCTCGGTCGCGGCCCGCTCCACCGCCTCCCGCGCGTCGCCCACGACGATCTCGAGCGGCCGCTCCGGCGGCAGCTCCCGCCGCACCATCGCGATCAGCTCACCGTCCAGCTCCACCACGACCTGCGCGACATCCGGCCACCACCGGGCCGCCAGGCGCGGCACGGTCAGCCCGCCCCCACCGAGATGCAGGACCCTTTCCGGTACGCCGGAGCGCGCCCACGACGACAAGGCACGGGCGATCAGTTTGACGTAGCCGAACTCCAGGTATTCCGGGTCGGCGAGGTCGACATATGACTGGGGCACGCCGTCGGCGAGCAACGTCCAGCCGTGTGGCCGCGCCGGGTCGGGCACCAGCTCGGCTCGGCCCGCGGTCACCCGCTGCCGCGCTCCGGCGCGCTCGGGTGTGCGTCGGTTGCCGTGCGTTGCCATCGAGGAACCTTACTCAAGACCGGGGGTGCCATGACCGAGCAATACCCATGACGCGGCCGAGTCCCGGCCGCGCCTGAGGTAAGGAGCACGTCGTGGCCGGACCGTCGACCGCACTGTCCCCGGTGATCGCCGCCAGCACCCACTGGCTCGCCCGGGCCT
Organism: Actinoplanes ianthinogenes; assembly: GCF_018324205.1. Taxonomy (NCBI): domain Bacteria; kingdom Bacillati; phylum Actinomycetota; class Actinomycetes; order Micromonosporales; family Micromonosporaceae; genus Actinoplanes; species Actinoplanes ianthinogenes. The sequence continues at coordinate 1,186,327 of NZ_AP023356.1, read as the reverse complement.
ACCCCGGCGGTGAGTCGAACACGGTCGCGCACACCCTCTCCGAGCTCCAGGCCCGGCAGGCCGTGACGGTCGCCGCCTGGCTGCGCTACCCGACCGAGATCGACGCGGCGCTGGTCGCCATCGCCGGGCCGGGCGGCTCCGCGGTGCTGGACTGGAAGGCCGGCAGCGAGCCGGACGACGAGTTCGCCGAGGGCGAGGGCTGGCGCACCTGGGTCGACGAGGTCGTGGTCAGCTGGGCCGCCTGCCTGCTCGCCGACCCGATGCTGGCCCGCCGCGGCGTGGACGCGGTGATCGCCGCGGTGCCGATCCCGGAGCCCCGGCCCCGGCCGCACACCCGTCGCGCCGGCGGGCTGCCCAGCGAGTTCCGCCGCCTGCTCCAGCCGGATGTCCGGGACCGGGAGGCGGCCACGCTGCTGCGGCACCCGGACCTGCTGGAGCCGATCGCGGCGATGCATCGGGACACGCTGCTGTATCTGCTGGACGCTGAGCAGTCTCGGGAGCCGCTGGCGGCGTAGCCCCCGCCCGCCGCGCGAAAACCCCCGCCCTCCCTGGGGGGGGGGCGACCCCAAACACAGTCTGACGGCCGGCCCCAGCCCCGCGCGGCCACGCTGTGGACAACCCACGACTGTGGAAAAACTCAACCCTCTCTGCCCGGTGTGCTGGGGCGTTCCTCGCGCCCGCCGGACAGCACGCCTGACCCCTCGCGGAGAGGGCTGAAACCGCACGGCCGGCACCCCGCCTTGTCCTCCTGGGGGTGCCGGCCGTGCGGCCATTCCGCGTTCAGCTGTCGGCGAGCCGCGCCGGGAAGCCACCCGTGGCGATCGGACCCCAGCTCTCGATCGTCACCCGGATCAGGCACTTGCCCTGCTCGCGCATCGCCTGCCGGTACTCCTCCCAGTTCGGGTGCTCGCCCGAGATGCACCGGAAGTACTCCACCAGCGGCTCCACCGCCTCCGGCAGGTCGATCACCTCGGCGGTGCCGTCGACCTGGACCCACGGGCCGTTCCACTCGTCCGAAAGCACGCAGAGGGTGACCTGCGGGTTCCGCCGGATGTTGGCGACCTTGGCCCGCTCCGGATAGCTGGAGATCACGATCCGCCCCTCGGTGTCGACACCGCACGTGTTCGGCGACGACTGGGGACGGCCGTCCTTGCGCACAGTCATCAGGATCGCGTGGTGCCGTGGGCGCAGGAACTCCAGCAGCTCCGCCCGATCGGCCCGGGTGTTGGTGGCGATGGTGCGGGGCATCAGGCCTCCCCGGCGTTGACGGTGTGCGCGACGCCGTCCGGCGAGCCGGCGGTGCCGGCGTGCACCGGGATGGCGCCCGGGTGCTGGCCGTGCCCGCTCGCGGCCTGCTCGGCGGAGACCGCGGCGCCGATGATGCCGGCGTTGTTCAGCAGCGTGGCCGCCACGACCGGGGTGTTGATCTCCAGGAGCGGGAAGTACCGATCCGCCTTCTTGCTGACGCCGCCGCCGATGATGAACAGCCGCGGGGAGAGCAGCATCTCGACGTGCCGCAGATACTTGCTGACCCGGTGCGCGTACTGCTCCCAGCTGAGGTCCTCGGACTCGCGGATGCGGTCGGCGGCGATCAGCTCGGCGTCCTTGCCGTCGATCTCCAGGTGGCCGAGTTCCGTGTTCGGCAAGAGCACGCCGTCGAGGAACAGGGCGGTGCCGATGCCGGTGCCCAGGGTCACCATCATGATCAGGCCGGTCTGGTCGTGCCCGCCGAACGCCACCTCGGCCGCACCCGCCGCGTCCGCGTCGTTGAGCACCGTGACCGGTTTGCCCAGCCGCTCGCTGAACAGCCGCGCCGCGGGGGCGTCGACCCAGGACTTGTGCACGTTCGCCGCGGTGCGGGTGACGCCGTCGACGACCACGCCGGGGAACGTCACCCCGACCCCGTCGACGTCGAACCCCTCGAACTTGGCCGCCACCTCGGCGACCGCGTCCACCACGCTGTCGACGTCGGCCGGCTGGGGAGTGGGAACGCGGAACCGCTCGTCGAGCAGCTCGCCGCGCGCGGTGTCGACCGGCGCACCCTTGACGCCCGAGCCGCCGATGTCGATGCCGAGGATGGTCATCCGTAATCTTCCCGTCTTCCTGCTGGTCACTCTGTCGTGCTGTTTACCACGAAGGTCCGACGGCAAATCCCGCGCGCCCCTGCGGGACCGCCCCGGACTCCATAGGATGAATTCGTCGTGTAGTTCCCGTATTCACGCAACGTCACTCATACTTTCGGCTAGGCAGGGCTAGGCTTCTCGGCTAGCGTTGCCTCTCAGAACGGTCGCCGCGTGCGGGCACGGCTCTCTGCCCGTCTGATGGAGGACCACCCATGGCAACGATCGAGCTTCATGGCGAGCAGGCGTACGCCGCACCCGAGGCCACCGCCACCGAGCTGCTGGACGCGATGGCCGCGTCACCGGCCGGACAGGATCGTTCCCGGTTGCGGGACCGGGCGATCGAGGCGTGGCTGCCCCTGGCCCGGCACCTCGCCCATCGGTATTCGGGGCGTGGCGAGCCCACCGACGACCTGGTGCAGACCGCGACGGTCGGCCTGATCAAAGCGGTCGACAAGTTCGATCCGGACCGAGGTGTCGACTTCGCCGGTTATGCGATTCCCACCATCATCGGTGAGATCAAGCGGCATTTCCGTGACCGTACGTGGTCGGTCCGCGTGCCGCGCCGCCTCCAGGAGTTGCGGCTGGCGATCACCGAGGCGAACAGCACTCTGACCCACAAACTGGGACGTTCTCCCACCGTGCCGGACATCGCCGCCCACCTCGGGATCGGCGAGGAGGACGTGCTGGAGGGCCTGGAGGGCGCACGCGCCTACAACGCGACGTCCCTGTCCACGCCGATCAGCGCGGACGGCACCACCGAGCTCGGCGACACCCTCGGCGGCGAGGACCATGAGTACGAGCTGGCCGAGACCCGGGTGGCACTCGGGCCGGCGCTCGCCTCCCTCGACGAGCGCGAGCAGCGGATCCTGACCCTGCGCTTCTACGGCAACCTGACGCAGTCGCAGATCGCCGACCAGATCGGCATCAGCCAGATGCACGTCTCCCGGCTGCTGACCAAGGCCCTCACCAAGCTCCGCACCCAGCTCGCCAACGACCTGTAAGACCCAGATCAAGATCAAGCGGACTCGGATCCGCGCTGATCACTGATCGTCGCTCCCGCCAGGGACCCTTCCGGGCCGGGCAGGCCGCTGGCGCGGCCAAAACGCCCACCCCTCCAGGGCGACGCCCGCGGCTGCCCCCGACCGCCAACCCCACCCCCGGCTGGCCCTGGCGGCCCTATCCGCGCTCGGAATAGGGCCGTGCACACCAGCCCGACAACCCGGGCTGGCCCTGGTGGCCCTACCCGCGCCGGGAATAGGGCTGTGGACGCCAGCTCGGCACCCCGGGCTGGCCTTGGTGGCCCTATCGACGCCGGGAACAGGGCCATACACACCAGCCCGACGACCCCGGCTGGCCTTGGTGGCCCTATCGACGCCGGGAACAGGGCCATACACACCAGCCCGACGACCCCGGCTGGCCCTGGCGGCCCTGTCCGCGCCGGGAATAGGGCTGTGGATGCCAGCTCGGCAACCCGGGCTGGCCTCGGCGGCCCTATCGACGCCGGGAACAGGGCCATACACGCCAGCTCGACAACCCGGGCTGGCCCTGGCGGCCCTATCCACCCCTGAACAGGGCCATACACACCAGCCCGACAACCCCGGCTGGCCCTGGCGGCCCTATCGACGCCGGGAACAGGGCCGTGCACGCCAGCCCGGCAACCCCGGCTGGCCTTGGTGGCCCTATCGACGCCGGGAATAGGGCTGTGGATGCCAGCTCGGCAACCCGGGCTGGCCTTGGTGGCCCTATCGACGCCGGGAATAGGGCCGTGGACGCCAGCCCGGCAACCCGGGCTGGCCCTGATGGCCCTATCGACGCCGGGAACAGGGCCGTGCACGCCAGCCCGGCAACCCGGGCTGGCCCTGATGGCCCTATCGACGCCGGGAACAGGGCCGTGCACGCCAGCCCGGCAACCCGGGCTGGCCCTGGCGGCCCTGTCCGCGCCCGCAATAGGGCCGTGGACGCCAGCTCGGCAACGCCGGGCTCGGCGGGACGGGGACGGGGACGGGTGGGCTTTAGATCTCCGGGGTTGCGCATCAACAAACGAGCGGCGCGGGAACTTCCGTGCCGCTCGGCTGTTGACGCGGGCCGGTCCGCCTATTGGGCGCCGCTGGCTTGCCAGTTGAGGCGGACCAGGAGGGTGCGGGCTTCGTCGGCCACCTCGGCGTCGGCGAGGACCGCATACTGGGCGGCCTGGAGCGAGCTGCGGGACGAGAAGTCGCGGCGGCCACCGGTGGCCGCGTGGGCGATGGCGCCGAAGACGGCGCCCCAAATCGCGCCGATGATCACCGTGGTGAGGATGACGGCGAACCAGTTCGAGTTGCTGAACAGGCCGAACAGCACACCGATGAACAGTCCGAACCAGGCGCCGCTGGCCGCTCCGGCAGCCGCCGCGCGGGCCGTGGTGAGGCGGCCCAGGACGTTTTCGACCAGGCGCAGGTCGGTGCCGACGATCGAGGTGCGCTCGACCGGGAACTTGTTGTCGGAGAGGTAGTCGACGGCCTTCTGCGCGAGTGCGTAGTCGGCATAGCTGCCGACCACCACGGTCGCGGCGGTGTTCCCGGCCTGCCCGAGCGTCTGCGCCGGCAGTTGCGGCACGCCGGCCGGTCCCGGCGGAATGTGCCCGGTGGCCTGAGGCGCGGCCGCAGCGGGATCGTCGACCGGGCTGCCGGATCCGGAGACGGGAGCCACAGGGCTGTCCGCGCGCGGGGCAGAAGCCGCGGGGTCCGCATGCAAGGCCGGTGTCGCGAGGCTGTCCGCGCGCGGGGCGGAAGCCGCGGGGTCTGCATGCAGCGCCGGTGTCGCGGGGCTGTCCACGCGCGGGGCGGGAGTCGCGGGGCTGGCCGCGCGCGGGGCCGGGGTGGCGGGGGTTTCGGGGTGGGTGGCCGGGGTTGCCGAGGCGGTGGAGTTCTGCTCGCCGGAGCCGGGGGTGGTCATTTGGTGCCTCCTTGGGAGGGGGCCAGCGGATCACCGGCGGTGAGCCGGACCCAGAAATAGAACGTGCCGGCGACGGCGGACACGATGCCCGCCACCCCGGTGAGGAAGGCGAAGCGGCCGGACACCAGATCCGGCAGGACCCGTTCCGACATGGCCACCGTGGCCAGGCCGAACAGGCAGGCCGCGGTCGAGATCGCGCCGACCAGCGCGAGCGGCAGGGTGGCCACCCGGGCCGGGGTGATCGACGGCCGTTCGCCGCCGGACCGGCGCAGCCGGATCACCCAGGTGATCAGGGCGCCGCAGGCCAGCACGATCAGCAGGGCGGCGACGGTGTCGCTCGGCCGGTGCCACTCGGCCCACACGGTGGCCACCGCGACGATGGTGACGTAGGCCGCGCCGAGCAGGCCCATCGCGCCGCGCAGCGCCCTCGGGAAGACCAGGATCAGCACGAACGCGACCGACGCGGCGGCCGCGGTGTGGCCGCTGGGGAACGAGTTCGGCATCCCGGTGCCGTCCAGGTCGGGCCGGTCCAGGTGGGCCTTGAACTGCTGGACGGCGACATTGGCGGCGATCACCAGCAGCGCCGCGCCGATCGCCAGGTCGATGCGCCGGCGCAGGACGCTGACCGCGACCGCGACCAGGCAGACGATCGCCAGCGCGGCGAGTTGGGTGGCCTGCAGGGTCCGGCTGAGCACCTGGGTCACCTGCTCGTGCCGCACGTCGCCGCCGCGCATCGAGGCGGTGTCCACGGCCTGGCCCAGTCCGGTGCGGATGAAGACCGCGTAGACCAGGTACGCCCCGGCCGCCGCGAGCACCGCGACCAGCAGCGGCGATATGGCGTGCCACCGGCCCGGGGCCGGGGTGGTCTCGCTGCGTGCCCGTTGTGCGACCGCCGTCATCGCCTCTCCTGAAAAGTCGACGCCCAAGTGTGGTCACGCCTTTTCCCAGTCTCACTGATTTCCAAGCAACCCACCCGCACCCGGATGCGCACTCGGGGCGCAACGGGCGCAGCGGATCTTCGTACGGAGCCGACCGGAACGAAGGGGACGTTTTCATGAGGCACAGCTCCCGACGACTGCTCACCGGCGCCGCGCTGGTGCTTGCCGCCGGGGCCGGGCTGGGATTGGCGCCGACGGCCGCCAGCGCGGCCGGGGTCACCGCCATCGTCGACGTGAACAGCCAGCTCAAGGTGCGGGCCAAGCCGTCGCTGGCGGCCACCGTCACGGGCACCCTGCACGACGGCCAGAAGATCACGGTGGCCTGCCAGGTGGCCGGGCAGAGCGTGCGTGGCAAGGTGCGCACCACCGCGGCCTGGGACCGGCTGACCAACGGGTACTACGTGTCGCACTCGTACGTCACGACGAACTGGAAGATCCCGGCGTGCGGCGGGACTCCGGCGGCCGACAGGGTGAAGACCAAGCCGGCGCAGAGCGGGGCCACCGCGTACGTGACGGCGAAGGTGCGGACCGCGGACGGGGCGGTGAACGTCCGGACCGCGCCGTCCACCCAGGGCGCCTCGGTGCGCAAGGTGGCCAACGGCGCCACCGTGCAGCTGGTCTGCTCGGTGCCCGGCTCGACCGTCCGGGGCACGGTGCGTACCTCCGGCCAGTGGGACCGGACGACCGACGGGCGGTACCTCTCGCACGCCTACGTCGTCGCCGCCACCCTGGCCGCCTGCGCGACCTCGTCACCGACCGCGCCGGCCACCCCGTCGATGACCCAGACGCAGTTCATCGCGGCCGCGGTGCCCGGCGCCCAGCAGGGCTGGCGGCAGTTCGGCGTCCCGCCGTCGGTCACCATCGCCCAGGCGATCCTGGAGTCCGGCTGGGGCCGCAGCGGCCTCGCCGCGGTGGACAAGAACTTCTTCGGGATCAAGTGCCAGAGCGGCAAGTTCGGCACCATCGCCAGCGGCTGCCACGTCTACCAGACCACCGAGTGCGACAAGGCCGGCAAGTGTTTCGCCACGTCGGACGCGTTCCGGACCTACGCCACGATGGCGCACTCGTTCCGTGACCACGGGTACTTCCTGAAGGTCAACCAGCGGTACACGCCGGCGTTCGTCTACACCAAGGACGCCAACAACTTCATCTGGCAGGTGTGGAAGGCCGGTTACGCGACCGACCCGAACTACTACACCAAGGTCACCGGCATCATGGCGGCCTACCGGCTCTACCAGTACGACACCTGGAAGTAATTCGCTTCGCGGGCGCCCCCGTTGGCCGAAGTCCGGCCGACGGGGGCGTTTTGCGGCTTACGCTCTTTATGGTGGAGGGACGGAGCCGATACACCGGCCCGGCGCTGGCCGCCGCGGTCGTGCTCGCCGGGCTCCTGGTCACGCTGCTGACGGTGGCCGGGCTGCGCGCCGCCCAGCGGGAGAACACCCGCCGGGTGATGGATCAGCGCGCCCAGATGGCGGTCGCCGCGGTCCGCGCCGAGACCGATCGCTACCGCACCCTGCTCGACACCGTCGCCGCCGGGATGGCCACCGACAACGACCTGACCTGGGACGACTTCGACCAGGCCAGCGCACCGCTGGAGACCGCCGGGCTGCTCGGCGCGGCCGCGGTCGCCTACGTCGTGCCGGTACCGGCCGCCGGGGTGCCGGCCGCCCAGGCGTACTGGCAGGCGCGCGGCGCGGCCGGGCTGACGCTGCACCCGGGGAGCGGCCGGAACGAGCACTACTTCCCGATCTTCACCCGGGTGCTGACCGAGGACGGGGCCGGCGCCGGGAGCGGCGTCGACCTGGGCACGGTGGCCCAGCCGGTGGCCGCCCTGGACGCGGCCCGGCAGACCATGCGCAGCACCGTCTCGGACACCTACGTGCTGCTGCGTGACCGGGACCTGCCGGCCGGGCGGCAGCAGCAGTCGTTCGCCTTCGTCGCGCCGATCTGGACCCGGTCGAACGATCCGGTGTTCCGCGGCTGGGTGGTGCTCGCCCTGCGCGGTGGCGACTTCCTGTCCGGCGTGCTCAGCACGGTCAGCCAGGGTCAGCTGGACGGCAGCCTGGTCGCGGTGAACAGCGACGGCAGCCGCGCCGAGGTCGCCGAGCTGCGGGTCGGCGGTGAACCGGACCTGTCCCGGGAGCGGCCGATCCCGGTCGCCGACCACACCTGGCTGCTCGGTCTGCGGGCCGACTCCGGCCGGCTGCCCGGCGCGGGCGGACGCCTGCCGGTCACCGTGCTGGCCGGCGGCCTGGTCCTCACCGCTCTGCTGGCCTGGCTGGTCTATGTGCTGGCCACCGGCCGCGCCCGGGCCCGTGCCCGGGTCGAGCAGGCGACCGCCGGGCTGCGGGAGGCCGAGGCGGAGAGCCGGAAACAGGCCGGGCTGCTCGGCGCGATCATGACGACGATCGGGGACGGGGTCAGCGTCGTCGACGACACCGGGCGGGTGCTGCTGGAGAATCCCGCGGCCCAGCGCCTGATGGGGGTCAGCGAGTCCAGCGACCGCCCGGAGGACTGGCAGGAGCACTACGGGGCGTACCGGGCGGACGGCGTGACGCCGCTGCCGACCGAGGAGATGCCGCTGATCCGGGCGATACGCGGGGAGGCGACCGCCGGGGCCGAGGTGGTGATCCGGAACGCGAGGCGGCCGGAGGGCGTGCTGCTCGGCATCGACGCGCGGCCGCTGGACCCGAGCGGCGGGCAGCCCGGGGCGGTCGCGGTGTTCCGGGACATCACCGACCTGCGGCGGCACGAGACCGACCTGTCGATCTTCGCGGGCGTGGTGGCGCACGACCTCAAGGCCCCGCTCGCCATCGCGCGGGGGCACTGCGAGCTGGCCGTCGAGGACCTCGAGGACACCGAGGCGGTGCGCGGGTCGCTGCGCCGGATCATGCGGGCCGTGGACCGGATGGACGCGCTGATCGAGACGCTGCTGGCGTACAGCACGGCCCGGGACGCGCCGCTGCGGATCACCGCGGTGGACCTGCTGCCGCTGGTCCAGGAGGTGCTCCAGGAGCGGGCCGCGAGCCTGCGCGGCGCCGGTGGGCCGGAACCGGTCTGGTCGGTGGGGGAGATGCCGGCGGTGCGGGCCGACCCGGCGCTGCTCCGGCACGTGCTGGACAACCTGGTCGGCAACGCTTTCAAGTACGTCCGGCCGGGCGCCCGCCCGTGCGCCGACGTGACCGCGGTCCCGGCCGGCCCGGGCTGGACCCGGATCGAGGTCAGCGACGCCGGGATCGGGATCCCGGAGGACGAGAGGTCCCGGGTGTTCGAGTCGTTCCACCGGGCGCAGGGCGCGGCCGGGTACGCCGGCACCGGGCTCGGCCTGGCCATCTGCCGGCGGATCGTGGAGCGGCACGGCGGCGAGATCGGTATCGAGGACAACGCCGGCGGGGGGACGCGGTTCTTCTTCACCCTGCCGCTGGCCGGCGCGGAGGAGGCGCAGATGAGGCACATCCCGAAGGAACCCGCGGAGGAGGACGACGCCAAGGTGCGCGCCGCCCTGGACCGGGCGCTCGCCGAGCGGGCGGCGATCCTGGACAGCCGGCTGCCCGGGTTGTCGGCGCTGCCGGCGGCGGATCCGTCGGCGCACGACCCGGCGGCGGCGCGTTTGCGTGCCCCGGTGCCGGACCACCAGCACCAGGACTGATCACCGGGCTCCGGGCGTACCCGAATCGGATTTTGATCGTGAACCTAGGCGGTGTCCGGGGTGGTCTGCGGGAGCAGGGCCGCGACCAGGGCCAGCAGCTGGGCCGGGACGAACGGCTTGAGCAGCGTCGCCGACGCGCCCGCGTCGCTGGCCTGCGCGTCCCCGGGCATCAGCGACCCGCTGGCCACCACCACCGGAATGTGCCGCAGGTCGTCGTCGGCGCGGATGGCCCGGCACAGGTCCAGCCCGGTCATCCGCGGCATGTCGACGTCGGTCACCACCAGGTCGGGCCGGTGCTCGCGGATGGCGGCCAGCGCCGCCGCCCCGTCCGCCGCCACCACGACCCGGTGGCCGGCCCGCTCCAGCGAGCGTTTGAGCACGTAGCGGATGTCCTCGTGGTCCTCAGCGACAACGATCACCCTCGGCCTCGATTCGGTTGTCCGATCCCGTCATTCGGGATATCGAGCCAGGGTGTCCCGGGGACACGGGGACGGGGGCGTCCATCCCGGCCGGTCCGAAAGGGCTGAACGGACGATCTCTCCACCTTGACCGGTGGGCGTGCCATCCGCACAGTGAGGCGCGTGAATTCAGATCAACAGGATGCCGGGGCCGAGCCGGCTACTGATAAGCCCGAGCCGAAGCGGCGCGGGTGGTTCGGGCGGCGCGCGGGCTGGCAGAAGGCCCTCATCGTGCTCTCGGTGCTGCTGGCGGTCCTGATCGGCGGCGTGACCGCCGGTGGTTACGTCCTGGTCAACCGCTATGAGAACAAGGTGGACCGGGCCGCGCTGCTGCCCTCCGCACCCGCCGAGGAGGCCGCGCAGAGCCGGGCCAACTGGGACTCCGGGGCGCTGAACCTGCTGCTGCTGGGCTCCGACTCCCGGGCCGCCGAGCCCGGCGGGACCAGCCCGATCGGCGAGCGCTCGGACACCATCATGCTGGTGCACATCGCCAGGGACCGCAGTCGCGCCACGATCGTCTCGATCCCGCGGGACAGCTACGTCGAGGTGCCGGCCGGCGGCAGCTGGAAGGGCGGCAAGAACAAGATCAATGCGGCGTTCGCGTTCGGCGGGGCGGCGCTGACCGCGGCCACCGTGCGCAAGCTGACCGGCGTCCCGCTGGACGGCGCCATGATCGCCAACTTCACCAGCATCCACGACCTGGTCGACGCGGTGGACGGGGTGAACGTCTGCGTCCCGTACGACGTCAAGAGCACCTTCTCCGACCGGGAGTGGAAGCAGGGCTGCCACGACATGGACGGCGCGATCGCCGAGGAGTTCATGCGGCAGCGCTACAACGTGCCCGGCGGCGACTTCGGCCGGATCCGCAACCAGCAGCTGGTGGTCAAGGCGGTGATCGCCAAGGTGGCCAAGAACAAGCTGCTGTTCAAGCCGCTCCAGCTGGACGAGCTGCTCGGCATCGCGGCCGACTCGCTGACCGTCGACGAGAACCTGGACCTGCGCGACCTGGTGCTGGCGGTACGCGACATCCGGCCGTCGAACATCACGTTCGCGACCGTGCCGTACACCCGGGCCGACCTGAAGACCCCGGCCGGCAGCGCGGTCCAGCTCGACACCAAGGCGGCCGCCGAGATGTTCGCCGCGGTCAAGAACGACACCATCGACCAGTGGCTGGCCGCCCACCCGGACGGCACGGTCGACGACGAGGACGAGCAGGGGGACTGAGAGGGCGGCGTTAATCACCAGGACTTCCGGTGCGGTTGCGCCTATTCTTGGCCCGCCATGTCTGTATCTGAACTACGCAGCCGGATCTCCGAGCTCCTGCCCCGCGACGAGCACCGGCTGCGCCGCCGCCTCGACGGCACCCGCCGCATCCGTGACGACGCCGCCCGGTCCACCGCCCTCGCCGAGATCGCCGAGGAGGTCGACCGGGCGCGTCTGCGTCTGGAGAGCCGGCTCGCCTCGGTGCCGCCGGTCACCTATCCCGAGGCGTTGCCGGTCAGCGCCCGCAAGGACGACATCGCCGCGGCGATCCGGGACCACCAGGTCGTCGTGGTGGCCGGCGAGACCGGCTCCGGCAAGACCACCCAGCTGCCGAAAATCTGCCTGGAGCTGGGCCGGGGCGTGCGCGGGCAGATCGGGCACACCCAGCCGCGGCGGATCGCGGCCCGCACGGTCGCCGAGCGGATCGCCGAGGAGCTGGACCGGCCGCTCGGCGCGACGGTCGGTTACAAGGTGCGGTTCACCGACCAGGTCGGCGAGAACACGCTGGTCAAGGTGATGACCGACGGCATCCTGCTGGCCGAGATCCAGACCGACCGGATGCTGCGGCGGTACGACACGCTGATCATCGACGAGGCGCACGAGCGCAGCCTCAACATCGACTTCATCCTGGGGTATCTGCGCGATCTGCTGCCGCGACGCCCCGACCTCAAGGTCGTGATCACCTCGGCGACCATCGAGACGCAGCGGTTCGCCGAGCACTTCGCCGACGCGTCCGGCAAGCCGGCCCCGGTGATCGAGGTGTCCGGCCGGACGTACCCGGTGGAGGTCCGCTACCGCCCGCTGGTCACCACCACCCTGATCGACGATGACGACGACGAGATCCGCGAGGAGCCGATCGACCAGATCGAGGGCATCGCCGCGGCCGTCGACGAGCTGCCCACCGGCGGCGACATCCTGGTCTTCATGTCCGGCGAGCGGGAGATCCGGGACACCGCCGACGCGCTGACCAAGAAAGACCTGCGCAACACCGAGGTGGTCCCGCTGTACGGCCGGCTGAGCGCCGCCGAGCAGCACAAGGTCTTCGAGCGGCACACCGGCCGCCGCATCGTGCTCGCCACGAACGTCGCCGAGACCTCGCTGACCGTGCCCGGCATCCGCTACGTGATCGACCCGGGCACCGCCCGGATCAGCCGGTACTCGCACCGGCTCAAGGTGCAGCGGCTGCCCATCGAGGCGGTCTCGCAGGCCAGCGCCAACCAGCGGAAAGGTCGCTGCGGCCGGACCTCGGACGGCATCTGCATCCGGCTGTACTCGGAGGAGGACTTCGCGGGCCGGCCCGAGTTCACCGAGCCGGAGATCCTGCGGACCAACCTCGCCTCGGTCATCCTCCAGATGACCAACCTGGGCCTCGGCGACCTGGCGAAATTCCCGTTCATCGACCCGCCGGACAAGCGGAACATCACCGACGGCATCAAGCTGCTGGAGGAGCTGGGCGCGCTCGACAAGGGCAAGCTCACGCCGCTCGGCCGCCAGCTCGCCCAGCTGCCGGTCGACCCGCGGCTGGCCCGCATGGTCATCGAGGCGGACAAGCAGGAGTGTCTCGCCGAGGTGATGGTGATCGCGGCGGCGCTGTCGATCCAGGACCCGCGCGAGCGGCCGGCCGACAAACAGCAGCAGGCCGACGAGAGGCACGCCCGGTTCGTCGACAAGGAATCGGACTTCTTCACCTATCTCAACCTGTGGAAGTACCTGCGGGAGAAACAGCGGGAGCTCTCCGGGAACCAGTTCCGTCGGCTGTGCCGCAGCGAATTCCTGAACTATCTGCGGGTGCGGGAGTGGCAGGACATCTACACGCAGCTGAAGCAGGTCGTGCGTACCCTCGACCTGTCCTTGAAAGAGGACTGGGACTCCGGGGTCGCGCCGCAACCGGTGCACACCGCCCTGCTCGCGGGTCTGCTCAGCCACATCGGGTTGAAGGACACCGACAAGCGGGAGTATCTCGGGGCGCGCGGCGCCAAGTTCGCGATCTTCCCGGGCTCGGCGCTGTTCAAGCGGCAGCCGCGCTGGGTGATGTCGGCCGAGCTGGTCGAGACCAGCCGGCTCTGGGCCCGGGTGAACGCCCGGATCGAGCCGGAGTGGGCCGAGAAACTCGCCCCGCACCTGGTGAAACGCTCCTACAGCGAGCCGCACTGGGATCGCAAGCTGGGCGCCGTGATGGCGTTCGAGAAGGTGACGCTCTACGGCCTGCCGATCGTGCCGCGCCGCCGGGTGGGATACAGCAAGGTCGACCCGGAGGTGTCGCGGGAGCTGTTCATCCGGCACGCCCTGGTCGAGGGGGACTGGGAGACGCACCACAAGTTCTTCGAGGCCAACCGGCGGCTCCTCCAGCAGATCGCCGAGATCGAGAACCGCGCCCGCCGGCGGGACATCGCCGTCGATGACGAGGTCGTCTTTTCACTCTATGACGCGAAAATTCCGGCAGAAGTGGTCTCCTCCCGACACTTCGATGGTTGGTGGAAGCAGGCTCGCCGGGAGAATCCGGATCTCCTGACCTTCACCCGCGAGGAGCTCGTCAACGCCGGGCGGGACACGGTCGATCCGAACGCGTTCCCGGACGCCTGGCTGGCCGGCGGCGTCAAGCTGCCGCTCCGCTACGAGTTCGAGCCCGGTAAGCACGCCGACGGCGTCACGGTGCAACTCCCGCTCGATCTGATCAACAAGGTGGACGCCGAGGACTTCGGCTGGTCCGTGCCCGGCTTCCGCAAGGACGTGGTGATCGCCCTGATCCGCGCCCTGCCCAAGGCCATGCGCACCAGCTTCGTCCCGGTCCCGGACTGGGCCGAGGCCGTCCTCGACCGGGTGCCGGCCCGCCGCGGCCCGCTGCCCGACGCGATCGGCAACGAGCTGCGCCGGCTCACCGGCACCATCGTGCCGCGCGACGCCTGGCGGCCCGACCAGGTGCCCGACCACCTGCGGATGAACTTCCGGATCGTCAACGAGGCCGGTGAGGTGGTCGCCGAGGGCCGCGACCTCGACGTGCTGCGCCGCGAGCTGGCGCCGAAGGTGCAGGCCACCATCTCCCGGGCGGCCGGTGACCTGGAGCGCACCGGGATCACCACGAACGACTTCGGGGCGATCCCGCACCGGGTCGAACAGGTCCGGGGCGGCTATCAGGTCAACGTCTGGCCGGCCCTGGTCGACGAGGGCGCCAGCGTCGGCGTGAAGGTCTTCGAGACCGAGGCCGAGCAGCGGATCGCGATGCGGGCCGGCACCCGCCGGCTGTTGCTGCTCACGCTGCCGCCGGCCGCCCGGTTCCTGCAAGGGCGGCTGGACAACCGGGCGAAGCTGGAACTGTCCCGGGCGAACCCGTACCGGTCGATCGCCGACCTGCTCGACGACTGCGCGGGCGCGGCGGTCGACAAGCTGGTCGCGGACGCCGGGGGACCGGTCTGGTCGTCGGTCGAGTTCGCCTCGCTGCGCGACACCGTGCGCGAGGACCTGGTCGACGCCGTGGCCAACGTGGTGACCCAGGTGCAGGCGGTGCTGGCCACGGCGTACGACGTGGACCAGCGGGTGCGCCAGTTCAAGGACCCGATGCTGCTGCCCGCGCTCACCGACATCCGGCAGCAGCTCAAGGGGCTGGTGTACCCCGGGTTCGTGACCGAGACCGGGTGGAGGCAGCTGCACCACATGCCGCGGTACCTGCGGGGGATCGCGTACCGGCTGGACCGCCTCGGCGGCAGTGCCGGCCGTGACCGGCAGCTGATCACCCAGGTCCAGGAGATCGAGGCGGAGTACCGCGAGCTGAAGGCGGAGGCGCCCCCGGGCGGGCCGGCCGCGGACGGGTTGCGGGAGATCCGCTGGATGATCGAGGAGCTGCGGATCAACTTCTTCGCGCAGACCCTGGGTACCGCCTATCCGGTCTCCGACAAGCGCATCTTCAAGGCGATGGACGCGCTGCCGATCTAGCAAAGTTGCAGGTTGGTGCGGCTGCGGTGCCGTTCGGTCACGCCCCTGTCGGTACCGTCCGGCACCTGGCAGATTCTCCTGCATGACGAACGAGAGCATCGCCTTCGCCGCTGTTACCGCCGATTCCTACCTCGACGAGATGATGGCCCGCGTGGGAGTCGACGGCCTCGCCGCCGCGTTCGCCGAGCCGGGTCTGCTGGCCACCGTCGACCAGCACGCCGCCGCTGTCCGGGAGGCGCTGCTCGACGCGGGCCGGGCGATCGACGCGGAGGGGCTGGCGGCGTACGCCCGCAGCATCGCCGCCGCCGCGGTCCGGATGAGCCGCCCGCTGCCCGAGCCGGGCTTCGCCCCGACGACCGTGGCCGGGTGGCGTACCGCCGGCTGGCCGCTGCTGCGTCTCGTCGCGGTCTGCCTGATCGCCGAGTCCGCCGGACTTCTGTGACCCCCATACGATCTACTTAGTCGGGTTTATTACCCCCCAAACTAGTATTTTCGGGCATCTTCGGGACATGAAGATGTTCAACCTCACCGCACTGGTTCTGCTGACGGTCCCGGCACTGGCCGCCCCCGCGGCCGCCGCGCCCGCGGTGGACCCGCCGCCGACCCTGGTGGCGCGCTACAACTTCGACGGCGGCGCGACCGCCGGGAAGATCTCCGACCTCTCGGGCAAGGGCTCCAGCCTCACCGTCCGCGGCGCCGACAACGGCACCGTCGCGATCACCACCGAGGGCGCCGGACGGTACGCGTCGTTCCCCGCCCTCTGCGCCACCGGCGCCCCCTGCGCCCGCGCCATCCTCGAGGCTCCGAACGCCGCCGACCTCAACCCCGGCACCCGCAACTTCCGGTGGGCGGCGACCGTCCGGGTGACCGCCGCGCAGCTGCGCGGCAAGGCGAACGTCATGCAGAAGGGCCTGGCCGGCGCCGAGAGCTCCTGGAAGCTCCAGCTCACCGGCAAGACCGGGCGCGCCCAGTGCGCCATGACCGCCAAGGGCACCGGCCAGATCGCCACCGCCACCTCGGCCCGCCCGATCGCCGACGGCGCCTGGCACAAGATCGTCTGCGAGCGCACCGCGACCAGTCTGTCCATCTCGGTCGACGGCGTCGCCGGCTCCCGCGCCACGATCCCGGCCACCTTCGCCGTGGACAACACGATGCCGCTGCGCATCGGCGGCCCGAACTTCGGTGCCTCCAGCGACATGTACCACGGCCAGCTCGACGACGTGTACATCCAGCTCGGCTGAGGCGGCTTTTCGCTCCCGCACTGCCCGCGGGCCGGCTGCTCGCAGCCGGCCCGCTTCACCCTCCCGGTCCGCCCCGCCTCACCCTCCCGGTCCGCTTCCCTTCCGGGCCGCCCTCTTTCGGTACGACCGGAGCACCTCGCCGTCGCCGCCTCATGCCGGCGTCACCGCGCGCGAATAATCGAGTGGCGCGGCCGGCGGCCGGCGCATAGGTTGGCCGCATGCTGTGATCCGCACCCAGGCGCCCGCGCCGCCGACTCCCTCGCATCACCGGCCTCCGGGCCCGGTTCCGACGATGCCTGGTCGAGTTCGCGCGGGTCGCCTTCCGCGCCGGCCTTCGATCTGCCGATCGGGGTTCCGCGCTCGGGTGCGGCACGACCGGTCCGACTCCGGTGGCGCGTCCGATCACGGCGGTTCCCTGCGGCATCGATCACCGGCTTCCCGCCCGCCCCCGACCGGGCACCGGAATCGACCTTCCCAGGAGGTAGCGATATGCCTGCGCAATCTTTCTCGGTACATCTCGACCAGGACGACCTCGCCCGTCGCGACATCGCCGCGGCGCTGGGCCGGACGTCGAAGACCGGCGGCGGCGACAACCAGGACGGCGGCGCCGAGGTGACCCACCACGGCGCGGGGGACGCCCGGCAGGCGGCCCGGCAGCGATCGGACCGGGCACGCGCCGGCCGGGCGGCCGGCGCCTCGGGTGGCCGCAGCTACGCCTTCCGCCGCAGCTGATCGACCCGCGGGGTGAACCACGCGGCCACCGGGGGCCCGCCCGGTGGCCGCGTGGCCTCAGCACGGTACGCCGTCCGGCGCGCCGAGCACAGGGCCCGCCGGACACATCGGGTGCCGCGGCCGGGATTCCCCGCCTCGGCCAGCGCTGTGGCGGCCGGAAGCGCGGCGACCGAGGGCCCGGCCAGGATCCCGATCCGGCGTGGTGGCGACGAGCGACCGGCGGTGACGGCGGCTCAGGATGCCGGGAGGTCGGCCAGGGCCAGGTCCAGGGTCGCGGTGGCGGTGGCTCAGGATGCCGGGAGGTCGGCCAAGGCCTGGTCCAGGGTCGCGGTGGCGGCGGCTCAGGATGCCGGCAGGTCGGCCAGGGCCAGGTCCAGGGTCGCGGTGGCGGTGGGGAAGTCGATGAGCTGGTCGCGGACCAGGCGCAGGCCGGCGCGCAGGGCGGCGACCGGGACGTCGCGGGCGGTCAGCACCCCGGCGGTCCAGGTGGTGAAGTCGCGGAAGACCTGGGGCTCGCTGATGTAGAGCGAGGCGGCCAGGAAGTCGGCGATGTGTCCGAAGTCCTCGACGGTCGACTCCAGCTGTTGCTGGTCGTAGTGGTGGACCGGCGGGTACGCCGCGGCCAGCCGGTGCATCGCCGTCTCGATCAGCTGGGGCCGGGAGCGGACCAGGTGGGTGTACTCCTCGTCGCCCAGGAACTCGGTGGGGAACTCCGGAAGCAGCGGTGGCGGCCAGTCGGTGGCGAGCCGGGTCACCGCCTCCTCGGCCGAGCCGGCCCACGCGTCGGCGCCCAGCCGCTCGGCGTACCGGCCGCCCGGACCGAAACCGCGGCCACCGGCGATCACCGGGACACCGGCGGCGCGGCAGGCAGTGATCGCGGCGTGGGCGCGGGGCAGTCGGGTCGGGATCATGCAGCTCAACGCGACCGCGTCCGGGCCGGTCTGGTGCAGGTGGGTGATCAGGTGCGGGCCGGGGACGCTGGCGCCGAGGAAGTCCACCCGCCAGCCGTCCTGGCGCAGCAGCTCGGCCAGGATCCGCGCGGGCAGGCCGTGCCACTCGCCGTCCACGCAGGCCAGGGTGATCCGGCCGCGGCGGACCGGCGTGTGCACCCGGACCGCGACGGCGGCCAGCACCCGCTCGTTGACCGCGGTGGCGGCGTGCTCCCGGGCCACCGACCACTCGTCGGCCGCCCACAGCTCGCCGACCCGGGCCTGGGTGCCGCCGATCAGGTCCACCATGATCCGCGCGGCGGGGACGCCGTCGTCCAGCAGCTCGCAGGCGATCTCGGTGGCGCCGTACTCGTCACCGTCCCCGACCAGGTCGAGATATTCCTGGTAGAGGCCGGGGTCGTCGAGGGAGCGGGACGGTCGGGTAGTGGTCATGCGCGTGGGCGTGCCCTCCGGTCGGCGCGGCGGGTGGCCATGAGGTAGGGCGACTGGTTCGGTGCGCCGCCGCCGCGCAGGCTGAGCGGTGGTCGCGCCGGGGCGCGGACCGTCAGCATGGCGATGTCGTCCGTGGTGCCCCCGTGTACCCAGTCGGAGACCAGTTGACGCAGGCGTTCCAGGGTGACCGGGCCGGGCAGCCCGGCGCACGCGGACAGCGCCTGCCGCAGCCGGGCCTCGCCGAACTCCTCGTGGCCGCTCGGGCCGCCGCGCGCCTCGGTCAGCCCGTCGGTGTGCAGCAGGCACAGCTCGCCGGGGGCCAGCTCGACGGTGGCCGGGTGCACCGTCGTCACCGGCAGCACGCCGAGCAGCGTCCCGCCGGCCGGCACCTCCTCGACCGAGCCGTCGGTGCGCAGCACCAGCGGCGGCGGGTGGCCCCCGCTGACCAGGCCGATCCGGACGCGGCCGTGCTCGGCCCGGGTGATCGAGCCGAGCAGCAGGGTGACGAACCGGTGTTTGCGGCCGGACTCCAGCATCGCCTGGTTGAGCACCCGCAGCATGGCGTCCGGCCGGGCCCGCATGAGGCGCAGCGCGCGCAGCGTCTGGCGCACCTTGCCGGTCAGCACCGCCGCCTCGGGCCCGGTGCCGCACACGTCGCCGAGCGCGACCAGGGTGTCGGTGTTCGCCCCGGACGGGCCGAACACCTCGTAGAAGTCGCCGCCGACCTGGAGCGCCTCGAACGCCGCCTGGTAAGAGCCGGCCAGCTCGAACCCGTCGGCCTGGGGCAGCTCGGGCGGCAGCAGGTCGGCCTGCAGCACCGCGGCGGTGTCCACCTGGTCGCGGTAGAGGGCGGCGGCCGCCAGAGCGGCGCCGGCCCGGGCCGCGAACACCCGGACGAGCGCCTCGTCCTGCTCGCTGAACGTGGCCCCGGCGCCGAGGCGGGCCAGGACCAGCGCCCCGGCCGGCGCCGCGTTGCCGGGCAGCGGGGTGACCAGCAGCGCGCCGATCGGGCCGAGCGCGGCCGGCAGGAGCCAGCCGGGCGCCTGCGCCGGGTCCAGCCAGCGGCTCGGGATCGGCGGGAAGCCGTCGATCACCTCGCGCAGGCCGGGGATCTCGGCGAGGCCGTGCTCGGGCAGTGTGCCCTCCTCGGCCGGGTGGCCGGGCATCATCCTGGTCCAGGAGCTCTGCCGCCGGTGCGGGGGCAGGATCACCACCGCGGCGTCGGCCAGGTGGCCGGCCGCGAGCTCGGCGGTGGTCCGCCGGACCCGGCGCAGGTTCAGCGAGGCGGACAGGTGGCGGCCGGCGTCGGCCAGGAAGGTGGCCCGGGCCCGCTCGGCCTCCAGCGCGGCGGTGCGCTGCTGCTCGTCGGTGCGGTCCCGCAGATACCACGCGTAGTGGCCGGCGCCGAGCGGGCGCCGCAACCCGTACAGAAATCGGTCGTGATGCTCGGACCGGAAGGTGGTCGCGTCTTCGGCCGCGGCCGCGGCCAGCTCCGGAAGCGGCGCCGCGGTCAGGGTTTCGCCCGGGGCGAGGCCGGGCACCAGAGCCTGGGCGGCCGCGTTGACCAGCAGGACCGTGTGGTCGGTGGCGCACAGCACGATCGGCTCGGCCGCCGCGTTCAGAGCGGCCAGCACCAGCTCGGGCGTGGCTGCGGGCAGCGTGGTAGCCAGGCCCGGTGGCGTCCGTGGATCGCCGGCCGGGCCCGGAGTCCGGGTTGACATCGTCCCTCCCGTCGCTCCCCGCCGAGTCGTGCAGAACATCCCCAGCCTACGGTGCTCCCCGGGAAACGGGCATCGGGCGTGCCCCGAGCGGCACGGTCACCGCTTCAGGTCGACGACCACCGGCGCGTGATCGGACGGGCCCTTGCCCTTGCGCGCCTCCCGGTCCACCACGGCATCCGTGACCGTGGCGGCCAGGTCGGCGCTGGCGTAGACGTGGTCGATCCGCATGCCCTTGTTCTGGTGGAACATCCCGGCGCGGTAATCCCAATAGGTGAACGGGTGATCGCCCTTCATGGCCCGGGCCGGCACGTCGGTGAGCCCCAGCTCACGCAGCGCCGCGATGGCGTCCCGCTCCGGCGGCGTGACGTGGGTCGAGCCGGCGAAGACCGCCGGGTCCCAGACGTCCGCGTCGGTCGGCGCCACGTTGAAGTCACCGGCCACCACCAGCGGGCCGGCCGCCAGGTCGGCGGCGAGCACGTCGCGCAGCACCCGCAGCCACTGAAGTTTGTAGAGGTAGTGCGGGTCGTCCGGGGTGCGGCCGTTCGGCACGTAGACGGACATGAACCGGATGCCGTCGCAGACCGCGCTGATCGCGCGGGCCTCCGGTCCCGGATAGCCCGGCTCGCCGGGGAAGCCGCGCCGGACGTCGTCGAGGCCGGCCCGGGAGAGCAGGGCCACGCCGTTCCAGCGGCCCTGGCCGTACGCGGCGGTCGCATAACCGAGCTCGGCGACCTCGTCGGCGGGGAAGCCGTCCTCGGCGACCTTGGTCTCCTGGAGACAGACCACGTCCGGGGCGGTGTGCTCCAGCCAGTCGAGCAGGCGGGGCAGGCGGGCCTTGACCGAATTGACGTTCCAGGTGGCGAAGCGCATCCGTCCAGCCTGCCCCATCCGGTCAGCGGCGCGGCGGCAACCCGCCCCGTGTCGCGGCGAGCAGCGCCAGACCGAGCCCGGCGGCCAGCACCACGAGGAGGGCGACCAGCCAGACCGCACGGCCCTGGGCGCCGATCAGATCCGCCATGTCGTCTCCCGGAAGATCCTCGGACCGGCGTGATCCGGCTCACGCCGACAAATCCGTGAGCGAATGATGCCGGAATTGCCCGCGCCGCACCAGTGGGGCTGAGAGGTTTGTCAGGAAGCGAGGCAACTTCACGGGGGCGAACATGCGTGTGGAAGTCATGCCGGTGGTACCGGCCGAACTGCTCGACCCGGCCTGGGACTTCTACACGGAGTCCTTCGGTGATCTCGCCGTGCTCGCGGTGAACCGGCACGTGCTGTACCGGCACGAGTTCGACGAGCTGATGGAGGACGACCGGGCCGAGAAGTACCTCGCCATCGACGACGACGGGACGGTGCTCGGGATGGCCGCGATGACGACGAACCTCGAAGCCGTCTCGCTGATCTCGCCGGACTACTTCCGGCACCACTGGCCCGAGCTGTACGCCGAGAAGCGGATCTTCTATGTGCTCTTCGTCGGCGCGAAACGGACCGGCAGCGGCAGCGGCGTCTTCGTCGAGCTGCTCAGCGCGCTGTACCGGCCGATCGGCGAGGTCAACGGCAAGGTGTTCGTGGACATCTGCACGTACAACGAGGAGCAGCTGCGGCTGCCCCGGATGATCGGCGTGATCCTGACCCGGATCTCCGGCAAGGCGGTGCCCACCCGGATGGACGCGCAGTCGTTCTGGCTCTACGAGTTCCCCAACAACGACCGCGAGAAGAACTAGGCCCTAGCTGTTCTGCCCAGAGAGGTTAGGAACGCGGCTGGCGGGTGAGCCGCCGATGGCGGAGTGGTAGCGGTGGTGATTGTAGGTGTGCAGGAAACGGGGTAGGGCTTTGCGGCGGGCGTTTTCGCTGGTGTATGGCTTGGAGTAGGCCCATTCATCGGCCAGTGTGCGGTGGAAGCGTTCCACTTTGCCGTTGGTCTGCGGCCGGTAAGGACGCGTCTTTTTCACGGTGACGCCCAGCTCGGCGCAGGTCTCGCGCCAGAGGCGGGAGATGTAGCAGGAGCCGTTGTCGGTCAGTACCCGGGCGATGCTGATGCCGTGGCCGGCGAACCAGGTGTGGGCGCGTCGCCAGAAGGCGGTGGCGGTCTCTTTCGTTTCGTCGGCCAGGATTTCGGTGTAGGCCAGGCGGGAATGGTCGTCGAGGGCGGTGTGCAGGTAGGCGTAGCCGAGCCGGGCGCCGCCGAACCTGTCGGTGCGGTGCCCGGTCGTGGCGGTGCGGTTGAGTTTGCCCTGGGCGCGGCCTTGGGTGCGCCAGCCGCCGCCGTCGGGGATGTTGCCGAGTTTCTTGACGTCGACGTGGATCAGATCGCCGGGCGCTTCGTGTTCGTAGCGGCGGACCGGTTCGGCGGTGGCCCGGTCCAGATGCGTCAGGGGTACAGCACCGGCCCGGCGCAGGATCGCGTGGCAGGTCGAGGCGGGCAAGCCGAGTCGCCAACCGATCCGGACCGGGCCCAGGCGCTGGCTGCGACGTAGATGCAACACTCGTCGTTCGATCGGCCGGGGTGTGCGGCGGGGACTGTGACGCGGCCGGCTGGGCCGATCGCGCATGCCGGCGGCGCCCTCGCTCTGGTAGCGGTCGGCCCAGCGTTTCGCTGTCGTCGGGCTGACCTGGAACCGATCCGCGGCCCGCCGTAGCGACCAGCCGTCATCGACGACGCACCGGGCCAGCCTCAATCGGCCGCGTTCGGTCAACGGAGCGTTAGCGTGGGGCACGAGGACCTCCCGGGTGTGGTGTGGAACCTTCGACAAGCTCCACCTCACCCGGAGGTCCTCACCTATTTCAGCAAGTCAGCCCCGTTACCAACGTCCGTGAGCAGAACACCTAGCCCTGCTCCGGGCGGCGGTGCCGCCCGGAGCTGGTCACCGCGGCGACCGGCAGCGGGATGTCCGGCAGCGCCGCGGCCAGGTGCCAGCGCTCGGCGAACTCGGTGGCCGGCACCGCCTTGCCCCACAGCCAGCCCTGCCCGTTCACCACGCCGACGTGGTAGAGAGCCTCACGCTGCAACACCGTCTCGACGCCCTCGGCGATCACGCTGAGGCCGAGCGCGTGGCTCATCGCGACCACGGCGCGGACGATCTCGTCGTCCTCCACGTTCTTGCCGAGGCCGATGACGAACGAGCGGTCGATCTTGACGCCGGTGACCGGGAAGCGGCGCAGGTAACCGAGCGCCGAGAAGCCCGTGCCGAAGTCGTCGACCAGCAGTTTCGCGCCGAGCTGGCGCAGCTCGTGCAGGACCCGGGCGGTCACGCTGGAGCCGTCGACCATCACCGACTCGGTCATCTCCAGGGCCACGCACTGTGCCGGGACGCCGTACTTGAACAGCTCGCCGGAGACCACCAGCGGCAGGTCCGGCTCGCTGAGCTGGCGCGGCGACACGTTGATGGACAGGTAGAAGCTCTCCGAGACGACGCCCTGCGAGCGCCACACGCCGAGCTGGCGCAGCGCCTCGTTGCGGACGAACGTGCCGATCTGCGAGATCAGGCCGGAGTCCTCGGCGATCGGGATGAACAGCATCGGCGGGATCTGGCCGCGGGTCGGGTGCTCCCAGCGGACCAGCGCCTCGGCGCCCACCGGCATCCCGGTCTCCAGCCGCACGATCGGCTGGTACACCACGTAGAGCTGGTCGTCGCTGAGCGCCTGGCGCAGCGCCACCTCCAGCTCGATCCGCTCCCGGGCCTGGTCGTGCATGGAGGTGTCGAAGATGGTGGACCGGCCCGGGCCCTCGGCCTTGGCCCGGTACATCGCGGTGTCCGCGTCCCGCATCAGCGCCTCGGCGGTCACCGCGGCCCGCGCCGAGTCGCCGCTGGAGTGCGCGATGCCGATCGACGCGCTGATCACCACCTCGGTGTCGCGGACCGTGAACGAGCGGGCGAAACAGCCCCGGATGTCGTCCACCAGCCGCAGCGCA
Source organism: Actinoplanes ianthinogenes (assembly GCF_018324205.1). NCBI lineage: Bacteria > Bacillati > Actinomycetota > Actinomycetes > Micromonosporales > Micromonosporaceae > Actinoplanes > Actinoplanes ianthinogenes. Next base: position 1,162,043 of record NZ_AP023356.1, on the reverse strand, counting down.
CCCGCCTTGTCGCCGACGAAGGCGAGCAGGAACTCGTCGCCGCCGACCCGGGCCACCGGGACCTGCTCGGGCACCTGCGCCCGCAGCCGCCGGCCCACCTCGATCACCAGCTGGTCGCCGGTGTCGTGGCCCCACGAGTCGTTGACCCACTTGAACCCGTCCAGGTCGAGCATGTAGACCCACACCCGCTGCGGACCCTGCGAGTCGACCGAGGTGACCAGCCGTTCGATCTCGCCGGAGACGGACTGCCGGTTCGGCAGCGAGGTGAGCGGGTCGTGGGTGGCCTGGTGCTCGGAGTGCAGCTGGGCGGCGACCTGCGCCTGCACCGCGGTGATCGCCCGGGCCAGCAGCAGCAGGATCATCAGCGCGCCGGCCACCGCGATCAGCAGCCGGTGCGAGGCCGCGCTGGTCCCGGTGGTCAGCAGCAGCGCGAACGGCAGGAACAGCGCGGGGAGCAGCACCGCCAGCCGCTGCCAGGACCAGGCCTGCACGGGCAGCCGGTCGGCGCGGCTCATCTCGGCGACCGACGGGTGCAGGGCCGCCACGCCGAGCGCGGTGTAGGCCGTCACGTACGGGATGTTGAGCAGCGGCGAGGCGTAGATCTGCCCGTTGACGCCGACGATGGCGTACGCGGTGTCCCCGACGAACAGCCCCACCATCATCACCAGCAGCGCGAGCATGCTGATCGGCCAGGTCTTGGTGGTGAACGCGAGATTGATCACCAGCAGCGCCAGCACGACGTCGAAGAGCGGGTAGGTGCCCTGGATGATGGAGAGCAGCGCGGGCCGGCCGGGGATCGCGGCGGCCGGCGCGGCCAGCAGCAGCGTGCTGGTCAGCCCGGCGGCCAGGCAGACGATCAGGCCGTCCAGCACGGCGTGCCGTTCCAGGCTCTGCCGGCGGCGCAGCAGCATGAACAGGAACATGCCGAGCAGCAGGTAGCCGCTGAAGGTGGCCGCGTCGGCGAGCAGCGGCAGCGGCATCGGCTGGTTCGTGACCGTCGGCCGGATCAGCAGCCCGACCAGGAAGAGCAGCGCCGCCAGGGCCATCAGCAGCCAGGCCACCGGCGGTTCGGCGCCCCAGCGGCGCGGGCCGACGAAACAGGCGGCCACGGTGAGCACGCCCAGGATCACCAGGCTCACCGAGGCGAGGTTCGACGACGAGTACGCGGCGTAGAGCGCGGTCGCCAGGACCCCGATCGCGGCCATGAACTGCCATTGGCGGCGGGCGATGGCGGGCGGGAGCACGGAGCGCACCGGGCATTCCTCCCGTTTTGCCCTAAGACTAGGTTTTGCTCACCGTAGCAACGGACCCGACGCCACCGGCCGGAATTGGCCAGTTAAGTGGCCGGGTTTCGACTTTCCGGCCGGTTCCCGGCGTCCGTGCACGAAAACGGTCGGGCAGCCCCCGTGTCGCAACAGGGCGTCGGCCACTGATCCGAATCGGCCGGCGCCACCGGCTCCGCGCGGGCCCAGCACGATCAGACCGGCCCGGCGGGAGGCGCGTATCAGGGTGGCGGCCGGCGGCCCGGCCAGCACCCGGCGGCGCAGCGGCGGCAGGCCCGGCACCGCGGCGATCACCCGGTCCAGCACCTGCCGCCCGGCGTCCTCGTCGCCGACGTGCGCCACGTCCAGCGGGATCCCTCGGCGGCGGGCGTCCTCGGCCGCGTACCGCAGGGCCAGCACGGACGGCACGGACCCGTCCACCGCGGCGATCACCCGCCCGGACGGCGGCCGGGGCGCGCGCGCCACCACCACCGGGCACCAGGCCTGCGACACCGCCTCCAGCAGCGGCGACGTGGGCGGCAGGCGGCCGGTCGCGGCCAGGTCGTCGGCGCCCAGCACCAGCAGCGTGGCGGTCCGGCTGAGCTTGCGCAGCACCCGCCCGGCGGGCCCATCCACGAGTTGACCCCGCACGTCGACGCCGGGTGTGGAACGCTGGGCGGTGGTGACCGCCTCCTCGACGACGCGTGAGGCGGTGCCGCGGGCCTCGGCCTCGTCCCAGCTGAAAGCGTGCACCACCGACAAGAGAGTGCCGCGGGAGACCGCCTCCCGGGCGGCCAGGCGAACGGCGGCCAGGCCGGCCGCGGTCCCGTCCACCCCGACCACCACCGGTGGCCGACTCGGGATCTGCATCGGTTCGACCTCCGCTTCCCGTTACGTTCTCGCAATATACCGATCATTATCTATGGCGCAACGGTCTATACGGACTGGTGACCAATGCCTCAACGGCTGGCCACCTGATGACCCATTCAGGTTGAGGGTTTACGGTGAACGGCAAAATCTTTGGGACATCTGCCGGTGAAGTGAGGGAAATACATGACGGATGTCAAGCTCGACCACCCTGGCGGCCAATTGTCGATGGGTGTGCGCGAGGCCGTCGACGGGCCGGGCGGCATCGACGTCAGTGCTCTGCTGAAGGAGACCGGTTACGTCACCCTCGACCAGGGTTTCGTCAACACCGCGTCGACGACGTCGGCGATCACGTACATCGACGGTGACGCCGGCATCCTGCGGTACCGCGGCTACCCGATCGAGCAGCTGGCCGAGAAGTCGACGTTCCTCGAGGTCTCGTACCTGCTGATGAACGGTGAGCTGCCGACCGAGGCGCAGCTGCGCGACTTCGCCGACAAGATCCGGGTCCACACGCTGCTCCAGGAGGAGATGCGGACCTTCTTCTCCGGCTTCCCGCGGGACGCGCACCCGATGGCGGTGCTCTCGTCGGCGGTGACCGCGCTGTCCACGTTCTACCAGGACGCGCTCGACCCGCTGGACGACGAGCAGGTGGATATCTCCGCAATCCGGCTGATGGCGAAACTTCCGACGATCGCGGCGTACGCGTACAAGAAGTCGATCGGCCACCCGCTGCCGTACCCGGACAACTCGCTCGACTACGTTGAGAACTTTCTGCGTCTGACGTTCGGCCTGCCGACCGTCAACTACGACGTCGACCCCAAGGTCGCGAAGATCCTCGACATGCTGTTCATCCTGCACGCCGACCACGAGCAGAACTGCTCCACGTCGTCCGTGCGGCTGGTCGGCTCGGCTCAGGCGAACCTGTTCGCCTCGATCTCGGCCGGCATCAACGCGCTGTCCGGCCCGCTGCACGGCGGCGCCAACGCGGCGGTGCTCGAGATGCTCGAGCAGATCCGCAAGGACGGCGGCGACGTCAACTCGTTCGTCACCCGGGTGAAGAACAAGGAAAAGGGCGTCAAGCTCATGGGCTTCGGCCACCGGGTCTACAAGAATTACGACCCGCGCGCCGCCATCGTCAAGAAGGCCGCCCAGGAGATGCTCTCCACGCTGGACACGCCGGACCCGCTGCTGGACATCGCGTTCCAGCTCGAGGAGATCGCGCTCAACGACGACTACTTCGTCTCCCGCAAGCTGTACCCGAACGTCGACTTCTACACCGGCCTGATCTACAAGGCCATGGGCTTCCCGACGAAGATGTTCACGGTGCTGTTCGCTATCGGTCGTCTGCCCGGCTGGATCGCCCAGTGGCGCGAGATGATGCACGACCCGGCCAACAAGATCGGTCGCCCGCGGCAGATCTACACCGGTTCGCCGGTGCGCGACTTCACCCCGATGTCGCAGCGCTGAAAATCGGCGCGGACTCGGAGGCGGAGCCCGACCCGAATAAGTGCGAAGTGCGCCCCACCGGTTTTCCGGTGGGGCGTTTTTCGGTCTCCGGTATTCCTTGACAGTTATATACGCGTAGCGGCATGTTGGAGGGGTGGACGTTCTGGAGGTGCTCGCCGAACCGGCCCGCCGGCGCATCGTCGACGCGCTGCTGACCCGCGAGGCGAGCGTCGGTGACCTGGTCGGGGCGCTCGGGATGAGTCAGCCCGCGGTCTCCAAACACCTGCGGGTGCTGCGCGAGGCCGGCGTCGTCTCGGTGCGCGCGCAGGCCCAGCAGCGGATCTACCGCCTCGAAGGTGCGCCGTTCCGGGCGCTCGACGCATGGCTGCGGCCGTACCGGAAATTGTGGGACCGCCACCTGGACGCCCTCGAGCGACATCTCGCGCCGACAACCTCGGAGGAGGAACCGTGACCGGACCACTCGCCGATGCCCGCGTGGCCGCCGACGGCGACCGCTGGACCCTGATCTTCGTCCGTGACCTGCCGCAGCCGCCCGAGCAGGTGTGGCCCGCGCTGGTCGACCCGGAGCGCCTGGACCGCTGGGCGCCCTTCACCGCCTCCCGTGCCCTGACCGAAACCGGCCCCGCCACGCTGACCATGGTCGACGGCGACGACCGCACCGCGCTGCCCGCGACGGTGCGCCGGGTGGAGCCGCCGCACCTGCTCGAATACACGTGGGGCGAGGATCTGCTGCGCTGGGAGCTGGCGCCGGTCGAGGGCGGCACCCGGCTCACCCTGCGGCACACGCTGGCCGATCGGGACATGGACGCGATGGTCGCGGCCGGCTGGCACCTGTGCGCGGACGTGCTGGCCCGCCTGCTGGCCGGCGAGCCGGTCACCGCGATCCGCGGCCGGGACGCGATGCGCCACGGCTGGGCGGAGCTGCGCGACCGGTACGCCGAACTCTTCGCCTAGCCGAGCTGACGTAGGGTCGCGATCATGACCGTAATCGGACTTCAGCGCCTTATCGTGTCGGTAGCGGACCTGTCCCGGAGCCGGGCCCTCTACCAGGACGTTCTCGGTCTCGTGGAGAAGGCGGCCTTCGGGGACGTCGTCGCGTTCGAGGTGCCGGGCACGACCACCGAGCTGCTGCTGCACCAGCGGCCGCCGACCGCCGGCCTGGCCGGGGTGGCGATCAGTTTCCGGGTGGACGACGTCGACGCGACCACCGCGGCCGCCGAGAAGACCGGGGCCACCGTGATCGACGCGCCGGAGGACCAGCCGTGGGGTGAGCGGCAGGCGGTGCTCAGCGACGCCGACGGGCACGTGCTCTGCCTGGTCTCGGTGTGACCTTGGTGATCTCGCTGCTCGTTGTTTGACGGGCTGGGGGCCGGATCGGAAAGATGGGGCGCGAGCGGTTGCGGAGGAACCCGGTGCGAGTCCGGGACGGTCCCGCCACTGTGACCGGGGAGCGACCCGCTGACGAGACAGCACGCCACGGCCCGACCGGCGGGCCGGAAGGCGAGCGGGGAACGGCGATCCGGGAGTCAGGAGACTCCGGCCGCTCGTGACGACCGACGCGCGGGCGTGGACACCCGCCGGGAGGGAAACCCCTGTGACAACTCCGTACCCGTTCTCGGCCGTGGTCGGCCTGGACGACCTGCGCCTCGCCCTGCTGCTCACGTCGGTCTCGCCGGCCGTGGGCGGGGTGCTGGTCCGCGGCGAGAAGGGCACCGCCAAGAGCACGGTCGTCCGCGCCCTGGCCGCCCTGCTCCCGCCGGTCACGGTGGTCCGCGGCTGCCGCTTCGCCTGCGACCCGGCCGCACCGGACCCGGAGTGCCCGGACGGCCCGCACGCCGCCGACACCCCCGCCGCGCACCGCCCGGCCAACCTGGTCGAGCTGCCGGTCGGAGCCACCGAGGACCGGGTCGTCGGCACCCTCGACATCCAGCGTGCCCTGGCCGACGGCGTCAAGGCGTACGAGCCCGGCCTGCTGGCCGCCGCCCACCGCGGCGTCCTCTACGTCGACGAGGTCAACCTCCTCCCGGACCACCTGGTCGACCTGCTCCTGGACGCCGCGGCGATGGGCCGCGCCCACGTCGAGCGCGACGGCGTCTCGGTCAAACACGCCGCCCGCTTCCTGCTGGTCGGCACCATGAATCCGGAGGAGGGCGAACCCCGCCCCCAGCTGGTCGACCGGTTCGGCCTGGTGGTCACGGTCGCCGCCCCGCGCGACGCCACCCAGCGCGCCGAGGTGGTCCGCCGCCGCCTCGCCTACGAGCTGGACCCGGCCACCTTCGCCGCCCGGTTCGCCGCCGACGAGCGGGAGTACGCGGCCCGGATCGCGGCGGCCCGCGCCATCCTGCCGACGGTGGTCCTGCCCGACGCCGAACTCGACCGGATCGCCCGGGTCTGCCTGGCGTACGGGGTCGACGGCATGCGCGCGGACATCGTGGTGGCCCGCTGCGCGGTCGCGATGGCGGCCTGGCACGGCCGTGACCGGGTGACCGCCGACGACGTGCGGGACGCGGCCCGGCTGGCGCTGCCGCATCGCCGTCGCACCGATCCGCTGGATCCGCCCGGGACCGACGAGGAGAAGCTGGACCAGGCTCTCGCCGAGGCCGAGCGTCAGGCCCGGGAGGATCTCGAACGCCAGGCCGAGGAGCAGCAGGCGGGGGATGACACCTCTGGTGATGGGCCGGACGATCAGCAGCCGGACGACGATCCGGACGGCGGTCCCGACGGCCCGGACAGCGGCCCCGGCGGCCCGGACAGCGGGCCCGGTGGTCCCGGCGGCGGCCTTCCTCCCGGTGGCCCGCGGGCTGAAGCGCCTTCGCCCGCCGACAACCCGCCGCCGAGCGGCGAGAGTCCGCAGGGCGGCGCCGCGGCCCCGGCCCAGGCCGGCGCCGCGTTCCGGCCACGCACGCTGCGGATCACCGCCCTCGGCGAGGGTGGCCACACGGGCAAGCGCTCCCCGGCCTACGCCCGCCGGGGCCGCGTCGTCGGCTCCCGCAAACCCCTCGGCAAACTCGCCGGCGCTCCACACCTCCCCGCCACCCTCCGTGCCGCCCTGCATCGCGCCGCCCTGGCCGCCGGTCAGGCGACGGTCGCCGACAGCCGCGAGCCGGTCGGTGACCTCAATCCGATGAACGCCGGCGCGCCGGTGGGCGACGGCGGACCGATGAACGCCAGCGGGCCGGTGGGCGACGGCGGGCCTTTCGGTGACCGTGGGCTGGTGGGTGACGGCGGGCCTTTCGGTGACCGTGGGCTGGTGGGTCACGGCGGGCCTTTCGGTGACCGTGGGCTGGTGGGTCACGGCGGGCCTATCGGTGACCGTGGGCTGGTGGGTCACGGCGGGCCTTTCGGCGACCGTGGGCTGGTGGGTGACGGTCGGCCTTTCGGCGACCGTGGGCCGGTGGGCGACCGCGGCGGGATGATGCGCGCGCCGCGGGTTTTCGACGTCGAGCCACGGGACCTGCGCGAGGCTATCCACGTCGGCCGCGAGGCGAACCTGGTGCTGTTCGTCGTCGACGCCTCCGGCTCGATGGCCGCCCGCAAACGGATGACCCTGGTCAAGACCGCCGTCCTGTCCCTGCTCCGCGACGCCTACCAGCGGCGCGACCGGATCGGGATGATCACTTTCCGGGGCGCGGACGCCGACGTGGTGCTCCCGCCGACGTCCAGCCACGAGGTCGGCGTGATGCGGCTGGCCGCCCTGCGCACCGGCGGCCGCACCCCGCTCGCCGCCGGCCTGCGCGCGGCCGCCCGCACCATCGCCACCGAACGCCGCCGCGACCCGCGCCGCCGTCCCCTGCTGATCGTGGTCACCGACGGCCGCGCCACCAGCGGCCCCGACCCGCTGCTGCTGGCCCCGGCCCTGAGCGGCGTGGCCACCGTCGTCGTCGACTGCGAATCCGGCCCGATCCGCCTGGGCCTCGCCCGCAAACTCGCCGCCGCCCTCCGGGCCGATGTGATGCCGCTGGAGCAGCTGGAAGCCGCCACCGGCCGCGGCCGCCCGGCATCCAGCGCGGTTCCGGGGGATCGCGCTTACCGCCGGGCTGCCTGATCAAGCGGCCCGGCCGCGAGTCGCTGTTCCCGGCTGGTCCTGAGGGCCCTAATCCGGACCGTTTTAGGGCCCTCAGCGCCAGCCCGGACCGGGAGGCGCGGCCGGGCCTCGGTTGCCGGCGGTCTCGCGTCCCGGGTACGGCGGGTGTGCCGGGGTACGGCGGGTGCCCCGGCGTGGTGTGCCGGGCAGAGCAGGTGTGCCGGGGCGGAGCCGGTGGCGGCGGGGCCGGTGTGCCGGGCAGTGGCCGGTGCTGGGCAGAGCGGGTGTGCCGAGCAGAGGCGGGTGCGGGCGGGGCGGGTGTGCCGGGCGGAGCCGGCGGCGGGGCGGGTGTGCCGGGCGGAGCCGGCGGGCGGGGCGGGTGTGCCGGGCGGAGGCCGGTGCCGGGCGGGGTGGGTGTGCTGGGCGGAGGCCGGTGCTGGGCAGGGCTGGTGTGCCGGGGGGAGCCGGTGGCGGCGGGGCGGGTGGGGCCGGTGGGTGGTTTGGTGGGGCTGGGCAAGCGGTGGGTGGGGCGGATTGCGTACGGGGAAGGGTTTGATGTGGTGAGGGGAGCGAGCGGATGCCGCAAGGGAAAGTGACCACCGTGCCCGACGACGGGCTGACGACGCGGCAGCGGCGGCGGCAGGCGGTCTTCGCCGTGCACACCGGGCCGGGCAAGGGTAAGTCGACGGCCGCGTTCGGGATGGCGTTGCGGGCGTGGAGTGCGGGGTGGCCGATCGGGGTCTTCCAGTTCGTCAAGTCGCAGAAGTGGAAGGTCGGCGAGGAGACGGCGCTCAAGGCCCTGGACGGCGTGAACGGGACGCCGGTGACCTGGCACAAGATGGGCGAGGGCTGGTCCTGGATCCAGCGGGCCGGCACCGAGCGGGACCACGCCGCCGAGGCCGCTGAGGGGTGGGCGCAGATCAAGCGGGACCTGGCGGCCGAGACGTACAAGTTCTACGTGCTCGACGAGTTCACCTACCCGATGAAGTGGGGCTGGGTGGACGTCGCGGACGTGATCGAGACGCTCGCCGAGCGACCCGGCACGCAACACGTGGTGATCACCGGACGGGACGCGCATCCGGACCTGATCGGGGCGGCCGACCTGGTCACCGAGATGACCAAGATCAAGCATCCGATGGACGCCGGTCGCAAAGGCCAGCAGGGTATCGAATGGTGACGATCCCTCGGGTGGTGATCGCCGCGCCCGCGTCCGGGCACGGCAAGACGACGGTGGCGACCGGGCTGCTGGCGGCGTTCGCCCGGCGCGGGGTGCCGGTGGCGCCGTTCAAGGTGGGGCCGGACTACATCGACCCGGGATACCACGCTCTCGCGGCCGGCCGCCCGGGGCGCAACCTGGATCCGGTCCTGGTCGGCGAGCAGCTGATCGGCCCGCTCTTCGCGCACGGGTCGCGGGGGGCCGAGCTGGCGGTCGTCGAGGGCGTGATGGGCCTCTACGACGGGCGGACCGGTGCCGGCGAGACCGGCTCCACGGCCCAGGTCGCCCAGCTGCTCCAGGCCCCGGTGATCCTGGTCGTCGACGCCGCCGCGCAGGGGCGGTCGATCGCGGCGGTGGTGCACGGGTTCCGCAGCTTCGGGACGGTCCGGCTGGCCGGGGTGATCCTGAACCGGGTCGGCTCGGACCGGCACGAGCAGATCCTGCGGGACGCGTGTGAGGAGGTCGGCACGCCGGTGCTGGGCGCGCTGCGCCGGGCCGACGCGGTGGCCGCGCCGTCCCGGCATCTCGGGCTGGTGCCCGCCGCGGAACGCCGGGCCGAGGCGCTCGCCTCGGTCGACGCGCTCGCCACGCTGATCGCGGGGGCGGTCGATCTGGACGCGGTGGCGGCGGTCGCTCGCACGGCGCCGCCGCTGGCGGCGACGCCGTGGACCCCGGAGGCGGAGATCCCGGCTTCCGGCCGCCCGATCGTCGCGCTCGCCGGTGGTCCCGCTTTCTCCTTCGCGTACGCCGAGACCGCCGAACTGCTGGCCGGCGCCGGAGCCGAGGTCGCCGTCGTGGACCCGTTACGGGACACATCCCTCCCCGGTGGAGCTCGCGCCCTGGTCGTGGGCGGCGGGTTCCCGGAGGTCTACGCGGCCGAGCTGTCCGCGAACGAGCCGCTGCGCAAGGCGGTCCGGGAGCTGGCCGGGGCCGGGCGGCCGATCGTGGCCGAGTGCGCCGGACTGCTGTGGCTGTGCCGGACCCTGGACGGCGCCCCGATGTGCGGGGTGCTGGACGCCGAGGCGGCGATGACGCCGTCGCTGACGCTGGGCTACCGGGACGCGGTCGCGCTGGCCGACAGTCCGCTGGCGGCGGCGGGGACCCGGGTGACCGGGCACGAGTTCCACCGGACGACGGTGCATCCGCGGTCCGGGCTGCTGCTGTCGCCGGCCGGGGGAGCGGCGTGGGCGTGGCGGGGCGCGGATCCGGAGGGTTTCGCCGCGGCGGGGGTTCACGCGTCGTATCTGCATCTGCATTGGGCGGGGCAGCGTGGGTTCGCCGAGCGGCTGGTGCACGCGGCGGCGGCGTGATCGGGGCCGCGGCGGACGGTGCGACGGCGGTGGCGGGGTGATGGTGATCGGGGTCGGGGCTCGGGCCGGGGTTTCGATGGGTGCGCTGGCGGTGGCGGGGTGATCGTGGTCGGGGTTGGGGCTCGGGCCGGGGTTTCGATGGGTGCGCTGGCGGTGGCGGTGGCGGGGTGATCGTGGTCGGGGTCGGGGCTCGGGCCGGGGTCTCGACGGACGCGCTGGCGGCGGCGGTGATGGCGGCGCTGGACGAGGCCGGGGTCGAGGGGCTGGACGGGACCGTGCTGGCGACCCTGGACAGGCGGGCTGCCGAGCCGGGGGTTCAGGAGTTCGCGCGGGAGCGCCGGTGGCGGCTGGCCGGGTTCACCGGGGCGGAGCTGGCCGGGCAGCCGGTTCCCGGGGCGCCGAGTGCGGTGGCGGCCGCGGCGGTCGGGACGCCGAGTGTGGCGGAGGCGGCGGCGTTGCTCGCGGCGGGGGCGGGGGCGGAACTGGTGCTGCCCAAGCGGGTGCACGGCGGCGTGACGGTGGCGATCGCCCGCGGCTGAACCGGGGTGTGGCGGAGGCGGCGGCGCTGCTCGCGGCGGGCGTGGGTGGGGAACTGGTGCTGTCCAAGCGGGTGCACGGCGGCGTGACGATCGCGCTCGCCCGAAGTGATCACGGGGCGGGCGGCGAGGGACGATCGGGGACGGCCATGGCACTGCGGCAGGGTCGGGGGTGACCGGGAGCGGGCAGACCGCCCGGCGGTCGCCGGGCGGTCTGTAGCGGGGACTGTGGCCGCGTGGAGCCACGGGGAGTTTGCGCAGGCGTAGCAAATCCGGATCTTGAAGTTGATCTTCAAGATGTGCCGAGCCGGCTGGTGGCGCGTGGATCCACCGGGGATCTACGAGATCTCCCATTCATGGACCGGGATGTTCTCGTGCATCATCGGCAGGTAGCGGCGCATCATCTCGTGCAGTGCGCGCTGCCGGTCCATGCCCTTCTTCTCCAGCTCGTGCAGCGTGCCGACCTGCCAGGAGGCGCCGTTCTGCTGGCGGAGGCAGCGCTGCTCGACGATGCCCAGCAACCGGTCCCGCTGGGCCGGCGAGACGCCCCACTCGTCGAGGCCCTCGGCGGCCTGGGGCAGCAGGCGGCGCAGGACCAGCTCGGTGACCGGGACCGTGCCCACGCCCGGCCAGAAGACGCTCGCGTCGATGCCGTGCCGGGCGCAGGCGTGGAAGTTCTCCTCGGCGGCGCGGAAGCTGAGCTGGGTCCAGACCGGGCGCTCGGCCTCGGCCAGGCTGCGGACCAGGCCGTAGTAGAACGCCGCGTTCGCGATGGTGTCGGCGACGGTCGGGCCGGCCGGCATCACCCGGTTCTCCACGCGCAGGTGCGGGCGGCCGTTGACGACCGCGTAGATCGGCCGGTTCCAGCGGTAGATCGTCCCGTTGTGCAGGCGCAGTTCGCTGAGCGACGGGATGTCACCGCGCTCCAGCATGTCCGCCGGATCGTCCTCGTCGCAGATGGGCAGCAGCGCGGGGAAGTACCGCACGTTCTCCTCGAACAGGTCGAACACGCTGGTGATCCAGCGCTCGCCGAACCACACCCGGGGGCGTACGCCCTGCGCCCGGATCTCCTCCGACCGGGTGTCGGTGGCCTGCTCGAACAGCGGGATCCGGGTCTCCCGCCACAGCTCCCGGCCGAACAGCAGCGGCGAGTTCGCGCCCAGCGCCACCTGGATCCCGGAAATCACCTGGGAGGCGTTCCAGTACGCGGCGAACTGCGCCGGACTCACCTGGAGGTGGAACTGGGTGCTGGTGCAGGCCGCCTCGGGCGCGATGCTGTCGGTGGTCACCGCGAGCCGGTCCACACCGTCGATGCGGATGTCCAGGTCCTCGCCCCGGGCCGCGAAGATCTGCTCGTTGAGCAGCTTGTACCGGGGGTTCGCGGAGAGCGCCGCGCCGGTCAGGTGCTCACGGCGCAGCGTGGGCAGGATGCCGACGGTGACCATGTGTACGCCGACCGTCCGGGCCTTGTGCTCGGCGTGGTTCAGGCTGGCCCGCAGACCCTTCTCCAGGTCGGCGTAGTCGTCGCCGGCCAGCCGCCGGGGCGGCAGATTGATCTCGATGTTGAACTGGCCCAGTTCGGTCTGGAAGTCGGGATCGGCGATCGCGCCGAGCACGTCGGCGTTGCGCATCGCCGGATCGGCATTGTCGTCGATCAGGTTGAGTTCGATCTCCATCCCGGTCATCGGCCGCTCGAACTCGAAGCGCGACTCGCGCAACATCGTCGCGAACACGTCGAGACTGCGGCGGATCTTCTGCCGGTACCGGGTCCGGTCCTCCCGGGAAAACTGTGTCTGTTCGACCTTCTCGCCCACCAGGCACCACCTTCCGAGCCGTTAGCGCGGAGGGGGAACGGGCATCGTCGCAGCGGTCCCCCCGGACCCATGATTACCGCTGTCTATGCCTGTTCTCGACTTGTCGGGGCAGCATTGGCGGGTGATGGCGAACGGTGCGTCGAACATGGACGGGCCGGTACCCGATCCTTCCGATCTTCACACGGGCTCAGTGGAACAGCGCGGCCAGGACCACGCCCGCGACGACCAGGCCGGCCGCGGCCTGGAGCAGCATCGCCGGGCCCAGGTGCGACCAGCGGGTCGGGATGCGCGGGGTGAGCGGCTGCATCGTCGTCAGGTTCACCACCTGCGTCAACTTGACCGGCAGCGTCCGGTCCCGCTGCGGCTCGGTGCGCACCTGCACCAGGTCGCCGCGGTGCAGCGCCGACTGCGGCAGCTGGCCGTGCATCTCGATCTCGTAGGTCTGGCCCAGGTCGTCGCGCAGCCGGACCGGCGTGACCAGGAACTCCGGGCCCTTGCGCAGGTCCTTGAGGCTGCGCCGGGCCGGTTTCATCCGCATCAGCGAGGCGACCAGCTGGGCGATCCCGGCGGTGAGGAACACGAAGATCGCCAATGGCTTCCCGACGCTCACCTCCCGGGTGTACGACGCCTGGTAGCCGACGAACCGGCCGGTGATGATCGGACTGACGTGCCGGAGGATCCGCTCGCGGTGCAGCTCGGTGTCGTCCATGGGGGGTCACCTCCTGGATGTTCCTCAATGTTACGGATTGAGAGCGGCTGCGCACCGTGAGTGAATCGGGAAATCCTGATCTTCTTCTCCTTACCAACCGGCGACGTGCCCCGCGCCCGATACCGGGCAATTCCCGCCGGCGACCCACCGATCTGCGGAAACCCGCCCTTCGGGGGTACCCGCCGGGGTGAACTGGACGACGGGTCGTGCGAAATCTCGCGCGGGCAGGGGGCGGAGACCAGTGGCACCGACGAACTACGTCAAACCGGAAAGCGTCCTGGCGCGCACCGCGCGCGAGATGCTCGAGGCGCACGCCGGGGGCGAGGGCCCGGGCGAAGGCCTCACCCACTGCCCCGTCTGCGGCGAGGAGCTGCCGTGCCGTTCCGGGCAGGCGGCCGCCGAGGTGCTCGCGGCCGCCGGGCTCGCGGAGAGCTCCGGTCTGGTCGCGGCGACGCGGCCGGCTTTCGTTCCGCCCGGATCGGGGTCCGCTTGGCCACCGGGCCCGGCCGCGGGTCCGGCTGGTCCGCCACCAGGACCGACGCTTGAGGGTACGCCCGGTGATCCGCTGACCGGGCCGCTTCCCGGAGCGTCGTCCCGGGGTGGGCACCTGCATCCGCTCGGGCCGGGGCCGGGGCTGTCCCATGTGCCGGGGCACCGGGAGCCGGCGTCGCCGGTGCGGCCGGTGCCGGAATCGCCGGGGCCGCTGTCGTCGGAGCTGCCCGGCTGGGCCACCGAGCCGACCGGGACGCACGAGCGGCCGTGGGCGGCCGGGGAGTCCTGGACGGAGGCGCGGCTCGGTGGGTTGCCGCGAGGGAACGCCGGGCCGGGTTTTTCTGCGTCGACCGGTGGTGGTGCCAACGGCGCGCCGCAGGCCAGCGGGTTGACCGCGGGTGGTGCGAAGGGGGCCGGGCGGCATGAGACTCCGGCGGGGGACCCCGGAGGAAGCGCGGAGGCAGCACCGTTACGAGCCTGGCCGCCGGGTGACGAGCCGTCGGGCGGCGGCGGACTGGGGAACTGGAAGCGGAGCGAGGGGGCGCATGCGGCGCCGTCCTCGCCCGATGTTTCCGGGGAGCCGGCACGTCCGTGGCCCGATGAGTCCTCTGCCGGGGAAGGTGCCGGGCTGCGCGCCTGGCCGCCCGCAGGCGCCGGGGACGGGCCGTCGGCGGGGCCGGGGTCACGGCCCGCCGGGCTCGGGGCCGGTCCTGGGCTGGTCGGCGGTGGCGAGGCCGGTGGGCTGAAGGCTTGGCCGCCCGCGGAAGGTGCTTCCGGCGGCGGGTCCGGGCCGGCGGGTGGTGGCGAGTCGTCGGGCGGTGGGCTGCGGGCGTGGCCTCCCGCTGCGGCCGACTCCGGGCCGTTGCCCGAGGCGAGCGTCGCGCGGCCCTGGCCGCCGGCTGACGCTCCGGCGCCGGGGGGACTTCGGCCCTGGCCGCCGGGTGAGGCGGGGCTTGGTGGATCGGCTGAGTCCGCTGATCAGCCGGAGGGTTCCGGGCTTGCGGGGGTCGGTGGATCTGGTGGGCTCTCGGGGCTGGCTGGATTCGCTGGGAGCGCTGGTCGGTCGGAGAGCGGGGCGGACTCTGGGTTCGGTGGTTCGGCAAGCGGCGGGGATTCCGGGTTCGGTGGTTCGGCGGAGAGCGGTGCGCGCTCCGGGGCGGCTGGGCTCGGGCAGGGTGAGGGAACCGGGCTTGCTGGGCTTGGCGGGACTGGGCAGGGCGAGGGAACTGGGCTTGCTGGGCTTGGCGGATCCGCTCAGACGGCGGCGCGGTCTGGGCTTGGCGGGGCTGGGCAGGGCGAGGGAAGTGGGCTTGCTGGGCTTGGCGGGGCTGGGCAGGGCGAGGGAAGTGGGCTTGCTGGGCTTGGCGGGGCTGGGCAGGGCGAGGGAAGTGGGCTCGCCGGGTTTGGCGGGTCGGCTGGTCAGACGGAGCGGGGCGCGCCGTCGGGGTCTGGTGGGACGGGACAGGGCGAGGGAGGCTCGGCTGCGGCGTTCGGTGGATCGGCTGGTCTGGCGGAGATGGGCGGGTCCGCGGGGGCTCCGGGATCCGCTGGTGCATCCGGACCGGCGGATCAGGCTGGGCAGATCGGTGGGCCGCCTGCGTTCGGTGGGTCCGGGGCGCTTCCGTGGCCGCCGGCCGATCTAGGTAGCCCCGCGCAGGCAGTGGAGCCGGTGTCGGGGACGCCGCCGTGGGCTACGGCCGCTCCGAGCGAGCCTCCGGCGAACCAGGCCTGGCCGGCTCCCGGACCCGGTGCGGCGCCCGCATCGGGTCCGCCGCCGGCTCAAGGCGTTCCCGGTGCTCCCCCGGAGGGGGCCGCGCCATGGGCGGCGCCGGTCGGACAGCCGGTCGCGGAGGGGGCGCCGGTCGCGGCTCCTGGCTACAGCCAGCAGAACAGTCCCCTGGACGCCCCTCGCTTCACCCGCTCGGCGCGGCCCGCGGGCGGCGCCGGTCCTGCGGGGATGATGCAGCCCGGGCACCCGATGACCCCGCCGGGTCCGCAGGGCTACCCGGGACCGCAGGCCGCCGGGGCGGTACAGCCGCCCGCCCCGGGAATGCCGACGTCCCCGTCCGGCGGCCCGGAGACGCCGATGGGTCAGCCCGGTGGGCCGGGGATGCCGATGGGGCAGCCTGGTGGGCCGGGGATGCCGATGGGGCAGCCTGGTGGGCCGGGGATGCCGATGGGGCAGCCTGGTGGGCCGGGGATGCCGATGGGGCAGCCTGGTGGGCCGGGGATGCCGATGGGGCAGCCTGGTGGGCCGGGGATGCCGATGGGGCAGCCCGGTGCGCAGGGGACGCCGACGGGCCAGTCCGGTGGGCCGGGGATGCCGATGGGCCAGCCCAGTGCGCAAGGGACGCCGACGGGTCACCCCAGTGGGCCGGGGACGCCGATGGGGCAGCCTGGTGGGCCGGGGATGCCGACGGGCCAGCCCAGTGCTCCGGGTGTGCCGATGGGTCAGCCCGACGGTGTCGCGGCGCCGATGGGTCAGCCCGGTGCGCCGGGGATGTCGATGGGGCAGGCGGGTGGTTCGGGTCCGGGACAGCCGGGTGGCCATGGGATGGCCGCGAGCGGGGACTTCCTGCCGTCGGCAGCCGTGATGACCGGTCAGGTGCCGCCGGTGATTCCCGGTGCGCAGCCGCCGGACCTGGGTCAGGCGCGTTCCGGGCTGCAGGCGCCCGACATGGGTCAGCACAATCCTGTTGCGGCGCCGGGCGCTCGTCCGGGATTGCAGGCGCCGGATATGGGTCAGCAGAATTCGCCGGCGGCCACGCCGTCGGGTCGGCCGGGGCTTCAGCCGCCGGACATGGGTCAGCACAATCCTGTTGCGGCGCCGGGCGCTCGTCCGGGATTGCAGGCGCCGGATATGGGTCAGCAGAATTCGCCGGCGGCCACGCCGTCGGGTCGGCCCGGATTGCAGGCGCCGGACATGGGCCAGCACAACCCGGTAGCGACGCCGGGTGCCCGTCCCGGTTTGCAGGCGCCGGACATGGGTCAGCAGAACGCGCCTGCGGGTCCGGCGGCCATGCCGTCGGGTCGGCCCGGATTGCAGCCGCCGGACATGGGCCAGCACAATCCGCCCACGCCCGGTCCCGCCATCGTCCGGCCCGGCCTCCAGGCGCCGGACATGGGTCAGACCGCCCCGCCTCCGTCCGGCGCGCCGATGGACGAGGCGAACGCTCCGTCCGGCCTGCCCGGCCGTGGTGCCCCTCGCCCCGCCGCCCAGCCGGCACCGCCGGCCCCGGTCGAGGACGCCCTGGCGGACCCGGCCAGCGCACCGAGCGGCCTGCCTCGCCGGCAGTGACCGTGAGCAGCGGATCAGCCCGGCGGTCGCCGGGCGGTCCGGTGCACGGCGGCGCTCGCGGTCAGCCACGGGACGGGGCAATTGCGTCTGTCCGGTCCCCAGGTCGTACAAAAGAGGCGGCGTGAGCGAACCGCCCACATCGCGGCAGCGAGGGACGGCCGTGAGCTGCCCGCGTGTGTCGCGGCAGCGTGGAAGGGCCGTGAGCTGCCCGCCTGTGTCGCGGCAGCGTGGAAGCCGTGAGCCCGCCCGCATGGCGGCGACAGAGGGCCGCCTGCGTTGCGGCAGCGGGTGTCAGGTCAGGGTGGGGAACAGGTGGGTCCAGACGATCTTGCCGTCGGTGGTGGGCAGGACGCCCCAGGCGGCCGACAGCTCGCGGATCAGCCGCAGGCCGCGGCCGCCGGCGTCGGTGAGGCCCGGGTCCAGTTGGCGGGGCATGGTGCGGCTGCCGTCGCGGACCGCCAGGGTGAGGCGGTTGTCGCGGACGGCCAGGGTGAACTCCATGGTGGTGTGGGCGTGGCGGACCACGTTGGCGACCAGTTCGGTGGCGATCAGGGTGGCGGTCGCGGCGAACTCGGTGCGGTGCCAGCGGGCGCAGGCCTGGTCGACCAGGTTGCGGACCTGGCGGCAGGCTTCCGGGACCGGGCGCAGGCGGACCCGCAGGCGGTCCGGGGGTGGGTCGGTGCGCGCGTCGGCCAGGGCGGCGGCGCGGTCGGTGGCCAGTTCCACGCGGGCGCAGTCCGGGATGGTGGCGAGCGCGGCCGACGTGCCCGGGTCGGCGCCGCAGACGACTATCGGCACGTTGGGGAACTCCGCGGTCTGGCAGACGACCGAGCCGAACGTGCTCAGGGCGATCGGGTCGGCCACCGTCAGCCGGGTCACGTCGAGCAGGAGTTTCACCGGCTGGTCGGCGAGGCTGCGGCGGACCGCGACGCCGAGCGCGTCGCCGGTGAGCCGGTCCAGCGTGCCGCTGACGGTGAGCACCGCGATCGGGAGGTCCTGTTCCGGCCGGCAGACCAGCTGGCTGGGCATCGGCTCCCCCTCCCGTGACTGCGCTCGTCATGGCAGGTGCCCGGCGTCCGGGGAGGGCAAACCACCGTCCGGGGCGAATCTCGGGGGCGGCACGTGGGAGTCCGGACGATGGCTCCCAGCGAAATAAAGTACCGTTGCGCGCCATGGGTGTTTCGCAGCGGTTCAAGAACCGATTCCGCAAGTTTTTGCAGCGTCCGGGCACGACTGTGGACCTCGGCCCGCTGTCGAAGCGCCTGGAGCCGATCGAGGCTCGTGAGGAAGCGCTCAAGGAGCTGGACGACGCCGCGCTGACCGATGCCGCGCGGGAGGCGTCCGACTACACCGAGATCTGCGCGATCGGCCGCGAGGCGGCGTTCCGCGCGATCGGCCAGCGGCCTTACGACGTCCAGTTGCTCGGCGCCATGGCGCTGCTCGACGGCCGGGTCGCCGAGATGGCCACCGGTGAGGGCAAGACGCTCACCGCCACGATCGCTGCCTACGGCCACACCCGCCTGGGCAACGGGCCGGTGCACGTGTTGACCGTCAACGACTACCTGGCCAAGCGCGACGCCGAGTGGATGGAGCCGATCTACACGCTGCTCGGCCTCACCGTCGGCTCGGTGACCGAGTCGATGACCCCGGAGGAGCGGCGTGAGGCGTACGCCGCCGACGTCACCTACGTGTCGGTCTCCGAGGCGGGCTTCGACTACCTGCGCGACCAGCTGGTCACCGACGTGGCCGACCGGGTGCAGCGCGAGCTGGCCACCGCGATCGTCGACGAGGCCGACTCGATCCTGATCGACGAGGCCCGGGTGCCGATGGTGCTGGCCGGTTCGACCTCGACCGAGAGCGACCCGGTGCACGAGGCCGCCGCGCTGGTCAAGACGCTGCGCAAGGGCAAGGACTACGAGGTGGCCGAGGACGGCCGCAGCGTGGCCTTCACCGAGGCCGGCCTGAAGAACGTCGAGGAGCAGCTCGGCGGCGTCGACCTGTACGCCGACGACCAGGTCGAGCACCTGTCCGCGGTGAACGTGGCGCTGCACGCCCACGCCCTGCTGCGCCGCGACGTGGACTACATCGTCCGCAACGGCGGGGTCGAGCTGATCGACGAGATGCGCGGCCGGGTCGCCCAGCGCCGCCGCTGGCCGGACGGCCTGCAGGCGGCCGTGGAGGCCAAGGAGGGGCTGTCCGCGACCGCCGAGGGCGAGGTGCTGGACACCATCACGGTGCAGGCGTACATCGCGCTCTACGCGACCGTGTGCGGGATGACCGCGACCGCGGTGCACGTCGGCGAGCAGCTCCGGGAGTACTTCAAGCTCGAGGTGGCCGTGGTGCCGCCGAACACGCCGAACATCCGCGAGGACGACCCGGACCGGATCTACTCGGCGCACGACACCCGTGACGAGGCGCTGGTCGAGGAGATCAAGATCGCGCACGACAAGGGCCGCCCGGTGCTCATCGGCACCCTGGACGTGCAGGCGTCCGAGACGCTCGCCGCGCAGCTGGCCAAGGCCGGCGTCCCGTGCAACGTGCTGAACGCGAAGAACGACGCCGAGGAGGCGGCGATCATCGCCGAGGCCGGCGCGGTCGGCGCGGTCACCGTCTCCACCCAGATGGCCGGCCGTGGTGTCGACATCCGCCTCGGCGGCAGCGATGAGGCCGACCGGGACAAGGTGGTCGAGCTCGGCGGGCTCTACGTGATCGGCGCCGGCCGGCACGACAGCCGCCGGGTCGACGACCAGCTGCGTGGCCGCGCCGGCCGGCAGGGTGACCCGGGCGCCTCGGTGTTCTTCGTCAGCCTGGAGGACGAGCTGGTCACCCGGCACGCCGGCGACATCCTGCCGGCCTCGCCGCGGATGGACATGGACGGCGTGGTGCACGACCCGCAGGTGGACTACGCGGTCGAGCACGCCCAGCGGGTCGCCGAGGGTGTGAACCACGAGATCCACCGCAACACCTGGCGGTACAGCGTGGTGATCGAGCAGCAGCGGCTGCTGCTGGCTGAGCGGCGGGAGCGGCTGCTCACCTCCGAGGTGGCCGCGATCATGCTGCTGGAGAAGTCGCCGGAGAAGGCGAAGGAGACCGACGAGGACGTGCTGTCCGACTCGGCCCGGGCGATCGCCCTGTTCCACCTGGACCGGCTCTGGGCCGATCACCTGGCGTACCTGTCCGAGGTCCGCGAGGGCGTGCACCTGCGGGCGCTGGGCAAGCTGGACCCGCTGGACGAGTTCCACCGGTCCGCCGTCCCGGCGTTCCAGGATCTGCTGACCAAGGTCGAGGAGCGGACCATCGAGACGTTCGAGGAGGTCGACCTCAGCGACGGCTGGGAGCCGGAGCGGGCCGAGATCGTCCGGCCGAGCGCGACCTGGACCTACCTGGTGCACGACAACCCGTTCGGCTCCGAGCTGGACCGGTTGATCGCCGCCGTCGGCCGTCGCCTGACCTCCGGTGGCTGATTTCACTTAGGTTTCTGGAACGAAGGGGCGCCGCGGATTCCGCGGCGCCCCTTCGTCGTGTTCCGTCGCAGGTCAGCCGCACAGCGTTCGGCAATGCTTAATGCGGCTGACAGAAAGCGTTACCGGAATGCATTCGTGTTACCGGGAACAATATGGAACATCTTTCTCACACTGTGGATCGCGGCTTGACCGGCAAAGCGGACGCCCGGAAATATCAGGCCCGCTTTGCCTACGGTGAGGTATTCACGGCGATGGGGATCATGGGGGGTCGTGAAGTTCCTCAGCGATCGAGCATATTCGCTTGCCGCTGCAAATTCTTGGGGGATCAATCAATGCCGGTCAGCGCATTGTCGCCGCGTGCCGATCGTCGTTCTGCCGGCCCGGGCCGTGGTCCGGGCAGCCGGCGTGCCGAACCGGCGCTGACCGTGACGCTCGCGATCCCGCTCACCGGGGACGCCGTGTCCCCACAGGCGCATCGGTTGCTGGCCGCGGTCCGTGAGCTGGTCGAGCTCAGCCGCGGCACGGTGACCGTCGAGTCGGCCACGGTCCCGGTCGAGCCGGAGCCCGAGCCCGTTCCCACCGGTCCGGAGGTGCGGCTGCTCACCGGCTCCCGGCAGGTGCTGCTGGACGGTGAGCCGGTGCCGCTCACCCGGCTCGAGTTCGACCTGCTGCTCTACCTCGCGGAGCGGCCGCGCCGGGTGTTCAGCCGCGCCCAGCTGCTCGCCGGGGTGTGGGGTTACGAGCGGGCCGGGGAGCGCACGGTCGACGTGCACGTCCGCCGCCTGCGGCTCAAGCTGGGCGCCAGCGTGCCCGCGGTCACCACCGTCTACGGTGTGGGCTACCGGCTGGCCGACGAGGCCCGGATCACGATCATGCCGCACGATTGACCGATGCGCGTTGTTCCCGTCTCGTTCGCCGTGCTCGTCGAGGACCTTGCCGATCGGCTGGCCAGTCGGGAATCCGACACTAGGGTCCGGGTGGCCGTGGACGGCGCGGACGCGGCCGCCCCGGACCGGCTCGCCGACGCCCTGATCGACCCGCTGCGCGTGCGTGGCCGCCCGGCCGTCCGCATCGACACCAGGGATTTCCTGCGCCCGGCCTCGGTGCGGCTGGAGTTCGGCCGCACCAATCCGGACTCGTTCTACGCCGGCTGGTTCGACGAGGCCGGACTGATCCGCGAGGTGCTCGACCCGGCCGCGCCGGACGGCTCCGGGCGGATCGTCACCCGTCTGTGGAACCCGGTGACCGACCGCGCCGCCCGGGAGCCCTACCGTTCCCTGCCGGCGAATGCGATCGTGCTGGTCAGCGGCCCGTTGCTGCTCGGCGCCGGGCTGCCCTTCGACGTCACCGTCCACCTTGAGCTCTCGGCCGCCGCGCTGGCTCGGCGTACCGCACCGGAGGACCGCTGGACGCTGCCCGCCTTTGCCCGATATGTGGGAGAGGTGGCCCCCCAGACTTTCGCGGATGTGGTCGTCCGGGTCGACGATCCGCGGCATCCGGCCCTGGTCGTGGCGCCGGGGTGATCGTCGGCACAAGACCCGCTCGCTGAGTCCGTGGCGCAACCGACCACTGACAGTTATGCTCCGGTTACTTTTTCGCGGGGGTCCCGGTTTGGGGCCTCCGGCGGTGGGTATCAGGGCGGCTCCACACATCGAGCCCGAGGCCCACCGGCTGGGGCTTAGGGAAGGGCAGGGGGACTAGATGCTCGTCAACGGTGCTGTTGTAGCCGGTAAGGGCGCCAGCGCGGCCAAGGGGCGCTCGACGGAGGAGCTCGAGCAGATCCGGGTGCTCCTGCGGACCAGGTTCGAGGAGCTCGACGCGGAGTACGAAGAGGCGGTCGCCCAGAGCCACCGGCTGCGGCTGGTCGAGATCGGCGACTCGGCCGGTGACGACCAGGCCGACAGCGGGTCCAAGACGGCGGAGCGGGATGCCGCCGGGTCGCTGCTGCGCACCCTTCTCGACCGCCGCACCCAGGCGGAGTACGCGATGCAGCGGCTCGAGGACGGGACGTACGGCAACTGTGAGGGTTGCTCCAACCCGATCCCGGTGGAGCGGCTAGAGGTGTTCCCCTCGGCCACCACGTGCGTCAACTGCAAGCAGGTCCGGGAGCGCCGGGCGAGCTGAGCCGAGGCGGTGCCCGTTTCCGTGCGGGCGGGAGCGGGCACCGATCAGGCATGGCACGGATCCGGGTCGGTACCTGCGGGTGGACCGACAAGACGCTGATCGAGTCGGGGTGGTACCCGTCGACCGCCGACACCCCGGAGAAACGGCTGGCGTTCTACGCGCGCCAGTTCCCGATCGTCGAGGTCGACGCCACCTACTACCACCCGCCGAGCGAGCAGACCGCGGCGCTGTGGGCGCAGCGGACGCCGGCCGGCTTCACCTTCAACATCAAAGCGTTCAGCCTGCTGACCGGGCATCCGACCAGGGTGGCCGCGCTCTACAAGGACCTGCGGCCGGAGACGCCGAAGAAGAACGTCTACCCCGAGGATCTGCCGCCGCAGGCGTACGAGGAGGTCTGGAGCCGGTTCCTGAGCGCGCTGGAGCCGCTCGCCGAGGCGGGCAAGCTCGGGGCGCTGCTCTTCCAGTTCCCGCCCTGGTTCGGCATCCGCAAGTCCAACAAGGAGTACCTGCTGGAGGTCGCGGCCCGGTGCAAGCCGATGCGGCCGGTCTTCGAGTTCCGCAACGCCTCCTGGTTCGACGGCGGCAACCGCGACGAGACCCTCGACTTCCTGCGCAACCATCGG
Organism: Actinoplanes ianthinogenes; assembly: GCF_018324205.1. Lineage (NCBI taxonomy): Bacteria > Bacillati > Actinomycetota > Actinomycetes > Micromonosporales > Micromonosporaceae > Actinoplanes > Actinoplanes ianthinogenes. Next base: position 1,138,834 of record NZ_AP023356.1, on the reverse strand, counting down.
CTGCCGTTCGTGGCGGTGGACATGCCGCAGGGGCACAAGTCGTCGGTGCCGCCGGTGGTGACGGCGACCGCGGATCTGGCGGTGGTGCGTTTCCACGGGCATAGCGACAAGTGGACGAGTAAGGACATCCACGAGAAGTTCGGCTATCGCTATTCCGCGGAAGAACTTGCAGAGTGGGTGCCGAAACTGCGCGGGCTCGCCGATGAGGCCACGACCACGCATGTGTTGATGAACAATTGCTACTCCGATTATGCGCAGCGAAATGCTTCAACCTTCATCGATCTACTGGGTGATGACTGACGATCCGGCGGAACGCGTTCGCGTCGATCACCGCGGCGCCGCCCGGGTCGTTGTTGAAGTACACGAAACCGTCCGGGCCCAGCCGGTTGCGCCACGACCGCAGCGCTGACCTCCCGTAACGCGGCCACGGCCGGGCGGCGCCCTCGTGGAACCGCAGGTAGCAGAAGTCCGCGGTACGCCACAGCGGCGTGACCGGCCGCCCCCGCCGGTCGGCCCAGCACAGCGCGGCACCATGGGCACGCAGCAGCTTCTCGCAGTCCGGGGTGAACCAGCTGGCGTGCCGGGGCTCGACCGCCACCCTGACCTCGCCGGGGAACAGGCTCAGCGTCTCGTCCAGCGCGCCGAGATCCGCCCGCAGGGTGGGCGGCAGTTGCAGCAGCACCGGCCCGAGCTTGTCGCCGAGCCCCGCGGCCCGGTCCAGGAACCGCGCCACCGGCTCGGCCGGCTCCCGCAGCCGCTTCACGTGCGTCAGGTACCGGCTCATCTTGACCGCGACGACGAACCCGTCCGGCGTCCGCTCCCGCCACTGCTCGAAGGTCCTGCGCTCCGGCAGCCGGTAGAACGCGTTGTTCACCTCGACGGTGGGGAACCGCTCGGCGTAGTGCTCCAGCCAGAGCCGCTGCGGCAGCTTCTCCGGATAGAGGCCGCCGCGCCAGTCCCGGTACTGCCACCCGGATGTCCCGATCCACAACACTCTGCCGGGATACCCCGGAACGCTGGTTTCGTACTCCGGGGCGGGGTAGAACCGAAGGCATGACCGATGCGAACGACGAGCAGGAAGCCCGCCTTCCGCAGCCGGGCGGCCCGGAGTACGACCCCGGCGGCGATTTCGAATATGACGAGGCCCACGGCGCCGGCGACCACGTCGACGTGCCCGCCGCGCTGGTCGAGGAGGCCGAGCGGCGCCGCTCCCTGGCCGCGCCGCACTGATTTCAGGCGCTGCCGCCCGCCGCGTACTGCATCGCGGTGAACAGCAGCATCGCCGTGACCAGCCCGGTGCCCAGGATGGTGACCACGGTCGAGGTGTCCAGGCCGACCTTGCGCCGGTCCGCGACCAGTTTCGCCCCGACCACCGCGAGCACCGGGCAGGCCAGCAGCACCAGCAGGGCCACCACGGGGGCCGCCTGGTGCCAGTCGCCGGTCGACGCCGCGCCGGTGTCCCGCAGCACCTGGTTCAGCAGCGCTCCGACGATCCCGCCGGCCAGCCCGAACACGCCGAACAGCAGCTTGACGCCGAAGGTGATGGGCCGGGCCGGCGGCGTCCACTTCACCCGTTTCTCCACCTCGGCGAGGTAGTCCCGGGCCTCCAGGTCGGACCGCTGCCGGGGGATGCTGGCCGGGGGCAGCTTGCCGAAACGCTCCGCCACCGGGCCGACGCGGTGCACGTACTCCGCCCACAACCCGGCCGCCTGGGCGTCGACCTCCTCCAGGTCGCGCTGCGCCTCCCGGACCGCGCGCCGGGCGGCCCGCACCTGCTCCTCCGCGGCCTGCACCGCCTCGTCGGCCGCGGCGCGCTGCTCGGCGTGCCAGGCGATCGCCTCGGCCCGCAGGTCGGCGGCCCGCTGGTCGAGCGTGGTCAGCCGGCGCAGGACGGTTCGGTAGTCGGCGCGCTCGAAGTCGGCCGGTTCCAGTTCGCTCATGAGGCACCGTAGGGGATCATCACCTCGGCGCCACGATGCACCGAGCGGTCGAAGTGCAGCGCCCGCCAGGGCCGCGGATACCAGTTCGGCGCGCCGGCACCCGGGTAGTACGGCGCGAGCTCGCTGCCGTGCACGTCGAGGGCCACCCAGGCGCCGATCGGGTCGGTCCGCGAACCCTGCCCGCCGAGAGTGTCCCGGAGCAGCCCGGCGCCACGCCACCAGCCCAGCACGTGCAGCCGGCGTTCCGGGCCCTGGCGCAGCACGGTCCGCAGCTGGTCGAGCGCCGCCTTGCCGCCGGGGAGCGCGTCCGCGGCGTAGAGCAGGATGAAGTGCGGGCGGTCGGCGGGCCACGCCGCGGTCGACTCGGCGGCGGCGTCCTCCAGGAGCCAGTCGACGTTCGACGCGTCGTACCAGCCGCAGTCCGGGATCCGGGCGTGCAGGGCCTCCGCGTACGCCTGAGCGTCCTGGTCGAAGCAGGCGATCGAGAACCGCGCCCCGTCCCGCGAGTACTGCGCGGCGAGCGAGCGCCCGGCGGTGGCCAGCACCGCGCAGGCCTCCTCGACCCGGGTGCCGAGCACCGCCAGGTTGCGCCCGGGCGCGCGGCGCAGCACGGTCCGCGCCGACCGGGACATCACGTCGATGGTCTCGCCGAGCAGCGCCACCGGGGCCGGCGAGTCCTCCGGCGTCAGCGCCCGGAAGTCCGGGCTGTCGGCGAGCCGCGGCTGCACGTCACCGTCGAAGAGCCGGGGCGGCAGCTCGCCGGGCGGCAGCCGGCGCCACAGCCGGTGCTGCAACGCGCCCCACTGCTCCCGGTCGCCGGCGGCCGGCACCCGGACGATCTGGTTGGCCTCGGTCGCGCCGGAGTCGGAGTTGACCACCGCGTGGTAGCGCTGGAGCGAGTCGGCGGCGGAGTTCTGCTCGGCCAGCACCCGGCGGGCCCGGGGCAGCGCGATCCGCAGCGTGAACTGGGCGACCAGCGCCGGCCGGCCCCACAGCGCCTCGATGCCGGAGATGTCCTGGCTGGCCAGGATCAGGTGGATGCCCTGCGACCGGCCCCGGCGGGCCAGGTCCTCCAGCAGGTCGACGGCCTCGGTGGTGACCGCGTCCCGGCCGGCCAGCAGCACCTGGAACTCGTCGACCACCGCGACGATCCGCGGCCACACCCCGGTCGGGTCCTCGGCGCGCAGCTCGGCCAGGTTGGTCACCTCGTGCTGTTTCGCCGCGTCCGCCCGGCGGCGCAGCTCGGCGCCGAGGAACCGGAGCAGGGCCAGGCCGAACTCCCGGTCGGTGTTCACGTTCACCCCGACCAGCCGGACGTGCGGCAGCCAGCTCTGGTCACGGCGGCCCGGGGCGAATCGGGCGAAGGACACGCCCTCCTTGAAGTCGAGCAGGTAGAACGCCAGCTCGGCGGGGGAGTAGCGGGCCGCGAGGGCGCCCATCCAGGCGTAGATCAGGTTGGTCTTGCCGGTCCCGGACGGCCCGGCGATCAGCGCGTGCGGCGGGTAGTCGCTGAGCGTGACCAGCACCCGGGTGCCCTGCGGGCTGTCGCCGAGCGGCGCGGTCAGCCCGGTCGCCGAGCTCTCCCGCCACTCCTCGCCCGGCTCCGGCAGCAGGCTGTCCAGCGCCACCGGGGCGGGGCCGGCGGCGACCGCCTCGGCGATCTGCCGGCAGGTGGCGGTCAGGATCGGGGACGGCGGGCCGGGATCCAGGCGGACCGGAAGATCTCCCGCACTGCCGATCCGCGCCGCCTCGCCGGGCGCCGCCGTGACGACCTCGATGCCCGGACCCGGCTCCACGTCGATGCCGTGCACGATCAGGTGCACCCCGCAGGCCGCGCCGGTGCGCAGCAACCGGTCCAGCTGCGTCCGCTCGTGCCGGTTCAGCTCACCGGCGCCGAGCAGCACCGCCACCCGCCACGGCTCCGGCCGCCGCTTGGTCGCCGCGTGCAGCTCCCGCAGCGACGAGTACTCCCCGGCCAGCACCGTCTCGTTGATCCGCCGGACGTGCTCGACCAGCTCGTCGAGGAGGGCGCCGAGCCCGCTCGGGGCGACGAAGGTGAGCACCCGCACGGCGGCGAGCGCGGCGAACCCGGCCAGCCCGCCGCCCAGGTGCTCCGGGTCGTAGCCGATCACCTGCACGGTGCCGGGCGTGGTGGTGCCCAGCGCGCGCAGCAGCAAGCCGGCCACCACCTCGTCGCCGATCTTCCGGTCGCCCCGCACCACCACGTGCCCGTGGTCGAGCAGCTCCACCAGGGCCGGCACCTCCGGCGCCTCGGGCGCGGCCGCGGCATCCCACTGCCAGGGCCGTCCCGGATCCTCCGGATCGGCCGGGCCGGGGGCGGTGGGCAGCAGCAACCGCCCGACCCGCAGCTCGGCGGCCCGCGGCAGCGGCGTCGCCTCGAACGAGTGCCACAACTCCCCGGCGGCGCCCGGCGCCGCCCGGTCAGCGGCCCCGGCCGCCGCCCCGGACAGCGCGCTCAGCTCGGTGTCGTGCCACTCGGTGATCGACCGGAGCCGCTTGTCCCGGGTGTCGGCCAGCTTGCGCCGCCGGATGCCGGCCGCCGCGCTGACCCGCTCGAGGTGCCCGGCCGCGGCGGCCGCCTCGTGCTGGGCACGCCGGAGAGCGGTCTCGGCGGCGCCCAGCGCGTGTGACAGCCCGGCCCGGATCTCCATGACCTGCTGTTTGGTGGAATCAGCCATGACCCGCCGGCATCGTCGCAGTTGTCCAACCCCGTGACATCATCGGCGCTGCTCACCGGCCTCGGCGCGGGGCGGGTGGACCGGCTCCGGCGCGTCCGGGTCGAGCGCCTCGGCGTCCCGGCCAAGCCGGGCCAGCAGCACCCCGGTCAGCACGCTCGCGGTCACCGCGTTGTCCGCCGGATGCCCGGCCGGACGATGACCCTGCTGCGGCGCCGGGACCCGGCAGATCCGGTCGATCAGCGTCTCCAGCACGGCCGGCGAGGTGCCCGGCAGCAGCGCTCGGACCCGGCTCTCCGCGGCGGTGCGCAGCCGGGGCACGTCCTCCGGCCGCGGCTCGTGCCCGAGCAGGTCGCCGGCGAGCCGGTGCAGCACCGGCGGGGTGACCGCGGCCAGGCCCAGCCCGGTCGACGCGGTCACCGCGTGCAGCTCCCGCCCCAGCCGGGCGCGGTCACCGGCACGCACCCCGGCGGCGACCCGGCGGAGCAACTCGGCGGTGTCCGCCTTGTCGGTCTGCTGCTCCTTGGGTGGCGGCTCCCCGGTCAGCTGGGCGACCCGCTCCTGCCACCACGGCCCGAGCCGCTCCGCGGGCGGCTCGGCGCCGGACTCGTCGGGACGCTGCCTCTCCGGCTCCGGGCGCAGCGCGGCCCGCCACTCCTGGCCCTGCGCACGACCGGGGTCGGCGCCCAGGCCGAGAGCGACGAGATAACTCTCGATCGCGTCCTCGGCCAGGCGCAGCGCGGCGGCGGCGCGCTCCGCGTGCTCGGTGGCGTTACCGAGCTCGGGCACGCCCATCTTGTGCTCCGACGCCTCGCGCACCCAGTTCAAGATCTCGGTGGCGCTGCGCAGTTTCTCCAACGCGGCGATGACCAGGCCGTCGGGTAGCTCGTCGGAGGCGGCCCGGAGCCGGGCGCCGAGTTCCTGCAACAGCGACATCGCGTCAGAGCGTCGCCGTGTAGGTCTGGGCGGCCTCGACCGCGACCAGCGTGGCGGTCAGGCATTCCTCGAGCTGCTGATCGGCCTGCGACAGCGACGCCTTGGCCGTGTCGACCGCGTCGTGCCCACTCCCGTCGAGCGCGGCGGCCAGGCTCTGCTGCGCCTCACCAAGCTTCTCCCGAGCCGCCTGTATCGCCGCCTGCCCCTCGTTCACCTGCTGGAGCGCGGCGTCCACAGCCGCTCTGACCTCGGCGACACTGGCCACCCGTTCGGCCTCCCGTAACTCAACCCACTTGCGACACAGCCTAACGCCCAGCCCCGGAACCGCCCTGCCGGGCCGCGCGCTTTTCCTCGCCACTGACACAAAAGACGCACCACGAGTCCGACGATCGACACCAATGATCGCCCTGGTGGTGCGCGCTTTCCCAGAACGTCCATTGTGGATCATGCCACTCCGCGCCATGCCGCCACCCCCACCCGTACCCGTCGCGCCGCCGGGAAAGCGTCCGCGACCGGCCGGTCCGCCGCGCGCCCTGGCGCCACGTTGGCGACGGCGCACCATACCGCCCGCCGCCGACTCGACGACCGCCGCCGTCCCGTGCCTTCCGGCAAATCTCAAGATCAAGATCCTCCTTGACGCGCGTCCGCTGGGGTACGGATCGCACGCTCCCGCGCGGGCCGGGCACGCCGATCTGGCCGCTGGCGCGTCCAGAGCGATCGCCGCACCCTTCATTGCCCGTGGCCACTTCCGGTCAACCCCACCCCATGCGCCCTCACCGAGCCCGCGCCGTTGCGGCGCGCCGCACCCCCGCCGGCGGCGGTCCGGTCGAGCGGGCGGTTCCCGCGCGCTGGCCCTGGGCCGTCCTTCTTGCGGCATTCGCCGCCGGGCACGGTGCGCCTCCGGTGTGGCCGCCGGGTGGATGTGCTGACCTGCACGAGCCGATTCCGCGATCTTGGTTCGTCACCCTGTGGACAGCGCTCCAGCGTGCATATCGGCTGGAGCGAGCCAGCGCGCGCCCGGCGTACAGCCCAAGTTCCCCGGCTGGCCCCCATGGCCCTGTCCCGTGCTCGGTTAGGGCCATGGGGACCAGCCGGGACCGTCGAGCTGGCGTCTATGGCCCTGTCCCGTGCTCGGTTAGGGCCATGGGGACCAGCCGGGACCGTCGAGCTGGCGCCTATGGCCCTATCCCGTGCCCGGTTAGGGCCATGGGGACCAGCCGGAACCGTCGAGCTGGCGCCTATGGCCCTATCCCGTGCCCGGTTAGGGCCATGGGGACCAGCCGGGACCATCGAGCTGGCGCCCATGGCCCTAACCCGGTTCCGGATAGGGCCACCAGGACCAGCCGCCGAACGCGCCAGGCGGGGCAGACGGCGACCGGGTCGGTGCCGCGCGGCGTTGCGGAAAGCTGTGCCACGGTCAGAAACGGTGGGCTGCGGGTGGGCCGTGGCAGGCCGACCGGTGGGATGGCTGTTGACGGCCCCTGGGACTGTGACCGCCGCGGCTGGGCGACCGGTGTCCCGTTGCTGGCGACCTGCCGCCTGCTTTGTCGCGGAGGGTCAGGAGGCTGCTGGCGGCTTGGGCTGTGCCGGGTCGTGGTTGGCGGCCTGTCGAGTGCAGTTGTTGCGGTGGGTCAGGGGGCTGTTGGGGGCCGGGGCTGTGCCGGGTCGTGGTTGGCGGCTTGTCGAGTGCGGTTGTCACGGCGGGTCAGGCGGCTGTGGCGGGGCCGGTCGGTTGGCCGGTGCGGATTGACTGTTGTTGGGGCCCTGGGGCTGTGCCGGGGCGTGGCTGGTGACCTGCCGCGCGGTTTTCGCCGCGGAGGATCAGAGGGCCGTGGCTGGCTGACGGGTGGGGGCGGGCCGTGGCTGGTGGCCTGAGCCTGTCAATGGCGGTGGCTGGTGGCCTGGGCTGGTGATGGGCTGCGGCTGGCTGCTTGACCCGGTGACGGGCGGTGGCCGATCAGCGGGGGACCGCGGACGGGCCGCGGATCTCGGCGCCGAGGGCGGTGGCTCGGGCGCGGAGGCCGCGGTCGGCGGTCACCACGGTGATGGGGCGGGTTCCCTGGTGGTGACGGACCAGGTCGATGATGGTGTCGTCGCCGGAGGCGGGGGCTCGTTCGATGCGGATGCCGGAGGGGTCCTCGGGGATGTCCCGGGCTTTGCCCTCGACGACCAGGACGACCTCGATCGGGGCGGGGAGGCCCGGCAGCCCGGTGCTCGGCAGCGGAGCCAGGCTGTCGCGGAGCCGGATCGCGGCGCCGGCGCGGTCGCGCCACCAGCCGTCCGGCACTGAACCGACCACGTTCGCGCCGTCGACGATCACCAGTGGCACTTGCGAGCCGACGCCCGCGGAAGCGGAGGAGCTGGTGCGCGCGGAGGAACTAGTCCCCGTGGAGGAGCTGGTGTCCCTGGAGGAGTCGGTGCCCGTGGAGGCGCCGGCGCGCGCGGAGGAACTGGCGGGCGCGGAGGAGTTGGCGCGCGTGGAGGAGCCGGCGCGTGTCGAGGAGCTGGTGTGCACGGAGGAACTCGTGCCCCTGGAGGAGTCGGTGCCCGTGGAGGCGCCGGTGCGTGCGGAGGAACTGGCGCGTGCAGAGGAGTCGGCGCGTGCGAAGGAGCTGGCGCGTGCGGATGACCTGGCGGGCGCGGGGGAGCGGGAGGGCGCGGGTGGTCCGGCGGGTAGCGGCGAGTCGGCGGGCGCGGGCGAGGCGGCCGGGGCACGAGGGGCGGATGTCTGCTGCGCCGGGGGCGGAGATGTCGGGGGAGACTCCGGTTCGCCGGACACGGGTGGGTGTGATGTGGCTCCCTGAAACGGGGACTCCGGGGACGCGGGCGCCGGTTCGGGGAAAGCGGGTTCCCGGAAGACCGGCGCCAGGGAGCCGGAGGCGGGTTCCTGGGGTTCGGACATAAGTTGAGCCTACCCCTGTCAACTTTTCGCGGGATTCGGGAATCGCCGCCCGGCCTCACGCGCTTCTAACAACTGGCGGCGGGCGTTTGCGGCTCCCGACCCCGGGTAGGCCGGATGTCGCCGCCGGTGGAGTACCAGGAGAAGAGAGACTGATGAGCATCGGACCGTTGGGGCCGGGTGGACCCGGTCAGTGGGACGACCTGTTCGCGCGCTTCTTCGGTGCGGCGGAGCCGCGCCGGGCGGCGCAGCGGATCGACATCGCGCGCTACATGAGCAACGACGCCCGTCAGGTGCTGGCCGACGCCGCCCGCCGGGCCGCCGATCTCGGCGCGGACGACGGTGGCATGGCCGACCTGGACACCGATCACCTGCTCTGGGCCGTCCTTCAGCAGGAGCCGATGAAGCAGACCGTGCGCCGGGCCGGCGCCGACCCGCAGGCGCTGCTCAGCGAGCTGGACGCCCGGCTCGGCGACGACGACAGCCGCACCGCCGCGGCGAACCGGCGGGCCGACATGAACGTGGCCGGCCGGGACAACGGGCCGGAGCAGGTCGCGCTGACCCCCGCGGCCAAGCGGGCGCTGCTGGACAGCCTCCAGATCTCCCGCGCCGTCGGCGCCTCCTACATCGGGCCGGAGCACATCCTGATGGCGCTCGGGCTGAACAGCGACTCGGCCGCCGGGCGGCTGCTGGCCGGCCGCCTCGACCCGCGCGCCATGCCGAGCCCGGAGGCCCCGGTCGGGCCGGTCGGCTCCGGTCAGGGCGGATCCCGCGGCGGATCCCGCGGTGGTGGCGGGCACACGCCGACGCTGGAGCAGTTCGGCGTGGACCTGACCGAGGTGGCCCGGCGCGGCGAGATCGACCCGGTGATCGGCCGGGCCGAGGAGATCGAGCAGGCCGTGGAGATCCTCTCCCGGCGGACCAAGAACAACCCGGTGCTGATCGGTGAGGCCGGCGTCGGCAAGACCGCGATCGTCGAGGGCCTGGCCCAGCGGATCGTGGACGGCGAGGTGCCGCTCCCCCTTCAGGACAAGCGGGTGATCCAGCTGGATCTGGCCGGACTGGTGGCCGGCACGCGTTACCGCGGCGACTTCGAGGAGCGCCTGCGGAAGGTGATCGACGAGATCCAGGCGTCCGGGGACGGGCTGATCGTCTTCCTGGACGAGATCCACACCCTGGTCGGCGCCGGTGGCGGCGGTGGCGAGGGCGGCGGCATGGACGCCGGCAACATGCTGAAGCCGGCCCTGGCCCGCGGCCAGCTCCGGGTGATCGGCGCGACCACGCTGGACGAGTACCGCAAGCACATCGAGAAGGACGCGGCGCTGGCCCGGCGCTTCCAGCCGGTGCTGGTCGGCGAGCCGTCGGTGGAGGACGCGGTGGCGATCCTGCGCGGGCTGCGGGACAACTACGAGGCGCACCACCAGGTGCGGATCACCGACGAGGCGCTGGACGCCGCGGCGCTGCTGTCCGACCGGTACATCACCGACCGGTTCCTGCCGGACAAGGCGATCGACCTGATCGACCAGGCCGGCGCCCGGGTGCGGCTGCGCACCAAGATGCCGGACGCCGACCTGCGCGAGCGGGAGCGGCGGCTGGAGCAGCTGACCCGGGACCGGGACCAGGCGGTGCACGCGGAGAACTACGAGGTGGCGTCGCAGCTGCGGGACCAGATCAACGAGCTGAAGGCGCAGATCGCCGGGGCCGGCGCGGGCGCCGACGGGGTGCCGCGGGTGACCGACGCGGACATCGCCGAGGTGGTCTCCCGGGCCACCGGTATTCCGGTCGCGCAGCTCACCGAGGCCGAGCGGGACCGCCTGCTCCGCCTCGAGCAGCACCTGCACGAGCACGTGATCGGGCAGGAGGACGCGGTCGAGGCGGTCGCCGAGGCGGTACGCCGCTCCCGCGCCGGGCTGGGTGACCCGGACCGGCCGGTGGGCAGCTTCCTGTTCCTCGGACCGACCGGCGTCGGCAAGACCGAGCTGGCGCGGTCGCTGGCCGAGGCGCTGTTCGGCGACTCGGACCGGATGATCCGGCTGGACATGAGCGAGTTCCAGGAGCGGCACACGGTGTCGCGGCTGGTCGGCGCGCCGCCCGGATACGTCGGGTACGACGAGGCCGGGCAGCTGACCGAGGCGGTACGGCGCCGGCCGTACAGCGTGGTGCTGCTCGACGAGATCGAGAAGGCGCACCCGGACGTGTTCAACATGCTGCTCCAGGTGCTCGACGACGGGCGGCTCACCGACAGCCAGGGCCGCACGGTCAGCTTCAAGAACGTGGTGCTGATCATGACGAGCAACCTGGGGTCGGACCTGATCAGCGGGACCACCCGCAGCGTCGGGTTCGGCGGGGCGGAGAACGGCCGGTCGCCCGACGACGAGCTGCGGGACCGGCTGGACCGGCGGCTCAAGGAGCAGCTGCGGCCGGAGTTCATCAACCGGATCGACGAGATCATCATCTTCCGGCAGCTGGAGACCGATCAGCTTCGGAAGATCACCGGGATGCTGCTGGAGTCGACCCGGCGCCGGCTGCACGCCCAGGACGTGCAGATGGAGATCACCACGGCGGCGGTGGACTGGCTGGCGGACAAGGGGTACCAGCCCGAGTTCGGTGCCCGGCCGCTGCGCCGGACCATCCAGCGCGAGCTGGACAACCGCCTGTCGAAGATGCTGCTCGCGGCGGACCTGGCGCCGGGCCAGACGGTCCGGGTCGATGCCCGCGACGGTGCTCTGACCTTCGACGTGGAGTCACCGACCCTGAGCAAGCGCTGACCCGAGCAGTCGCTGACAGATGACGAGAGGGCGCCGGCCGCGAGCCGGCGCCCTCTCGGTTTTCGGTGACCACCCGCGGACAGCCAAGACATCCCAGGTGCCATGGGTGTCAAACGGCTTGGCCCGATCCCGCGTCTGCCAAGCGCGCTGAGGGCCAGCCGGGGTGTGTCGGGCTGGTGCTGGTGGCCCTATCCGGGCGCGGGATAGGGCGGTGGGGGCCAGCCGGGGTGTGTCGGGCTGGTGCTGGTGGCCCTATTCGGGAACGGGTTAGGGCGGTGGGGGCCAGCCGGGGTGTGTCGGGCTGGTGCTGGTGGCCCTATTCGGGAACGGGTTAGGGCGGTGGGGGCCAGCCGGGGTGTGTCGGGCTGGTTCTGGTGGCCCTTTTCGGGAACGGGTTAGGGCGGTGGGGGCCAGCCGGGGGGTGTCGGGCTGGTGCTGGTGGCCCTTTTCGGGAACGGGTTAGGGCGGTGGGGGCCAGCCGGGGGGTGTCGGGCTGGTGCTGGTGGCCCTATTCGGGGGTGGGGTAGGGCGCTGGGGGCCAGCCGGGGGGTGTCGGGCTGGTGCTGGTGGCCCTATTTGGGGGTGGGATAGGGCGGTGGGGGCCAGCTGGGGGTTGATCTCCGGGACCGGCCGCGGACAGTGAAGGAGGTGGCGATTGGTTTGGACGCGCCAGCGGCCAGATCGCTGCCTCCGGCCCGCGCGGGAGCATGCGATCTGCACCCCGCTGGGCCTGCGTAAAGGAAGAATTTGATCTTGATCTGCGGAACTACGCCGCGGCCTGTTCGCGCATCCATTCGACGTAGCCCTCGTTGCGGGCGATGACATCCTGGTACGCCTCGCGGGCCAGCTCCAGGACTTTCGGGGCGAAGCGGGCGGCGGGCGACTCCGGGTGCCAGCCGAGCAGCAGCCGCCACCGCAGCGGCGCCCCCTTGAGCGGCCGCGTGGTCAGCCCGGCCGGGGGGCGGAAGGTCGGCTGGCACAGCCCGATCGCGACGCCCAGCTCGACCATGTCGATGCAGGCGCGCACGTCGGTCTCAAGGACCCGTCGGGGCGCGAACCCGGCGCGGGCGCAGGCCGCCGCGAAGCAGGTCTCGAAGCAGCCGTCGCCGGCCGCCGCGGACCACTGCTCGCTGGCCATCTCGGCCAGGTCGACCTCGGTGCCCTTGGCCTGCGGGTGGTCCTCGCGCATCAGCACGCACACCGCGTCGACCGCGATGGTGTCCCAGACCAGGCCGTAGTCGGCCGACGGGAGCGCGTCGCCGCAGACGCCGACCTGGGCGAAGTCCAGCTTGCCGTTGAGCACCATGGTGGCCAGCTCGTCGACGTAGTACGACGCGTAGGTGGAGATCTGCGCCTCCGGCTGGTCGGCGGAGAGCCGGTGCAGCAGGTGGGCGAAGACCGGGCCGCCGATCGCGCCCATCCGGTAACGGCTGAGCTGCTGGCTGCCGCCCGCGGCCAGGCGGGCGGCCTCGTCCTGGAGGCCTTTCATGGCCGGCAGCAGCACCCGGGCCCGGGACAGCACCAGCTCACCGAGCGCGGTGGGACGGGCGCCGCGCCGGTCCCGGTCGAAGAGGGGACCGCCCAGGGTGCGCTCGATCCGCTGTAGTTGGGCGGTGAGCGCGGGCTGGGCCAGGCCGAGTTGTGACGCGGCCTTGGTGACGCTGCCGGTCTCCGCGATGGCGCAGACCACCTTCAGATGCCGCAGCTCCAGGTTCATAGCGTGACGTTAGGACTAGAACGGGATCGAAGGCTAGCCCTGTGAGCCGTGGAAAGATCGTCAGTTTGTGACAAAGAAGTTAAGTAGCGGGACACATCCTACCAAACGGTAACTAAGTAAACGTAGGTTTACAGATCGCGCGGATACGTGGTCCGGCCGGTCGCGACGTCGCGGAGCTTGTCGATCGCGCCGATCAGCGGGTCGACAACCTTGTTCCACGGCGGGGTGGCGGGGGTGCCGGGGTGCGGGCGCGTGGGGGCGGCCTCCTCGGCGGTCTCCACCCGGTTGCCGAGACGGATCATGTCGTCGGCCGGGACCATCTGCTCCAGCAGCGGGAGGAGTTCCGTGGTGTCGGCCTCGACGTGCCGGTGGATCGCCGCCGCCAGCTCGTCCCGGCGGTCCTCCTTCATGAGCAGCAGCAGCGCGTGGTCCTCGGCCAGCTCCCGGTCGGCGATCCGGTCGCCGTCCGGGACCGCCTCGCGGATCGCGGGGTAAAGGTACTGCTCCTCGGCGGAGAGGTGCCGGGAGAGCATGGCGATCAGGACGGAGTGCGATTTATCCGTCGTATCGTTCACCGTGAGGTCGAGGATCGCCCGGTGCTGCTCGGTGAGGACGTCGACGACGCTGCGCCCGGAGATCGAGCCGGCCACCGGCGGCAGCGGGGGGAGATTCACGTCAGCCATGGGCCCGCCGGTACCCGCCGCGCCCCGCCCGACAAACCTAGCTGGTAAGAAAGGCGGATGAACACCTCCGCCGTGGACGAGGTCACCGGCCTCTGCCAGGACCTGTTGCGCATCGACACCACCAACACCGGGGACCCGCGGACCACCGTGGGTGAACGGGTCGCCGCCGAGTACGTCGCGGAGAAACTCGCCGACGCCGGCATCGAGTCCCGCCTCCTGGAGTCGGCCCCGAAGCGCGCCAACCTGGTCGCCCGGATCCCCGGCGCCGACCGGTCCCGCGGCGCCCTGCTGGTGCACGGCCACCTCGACGTGGTCCCGGCCGACCCGCGGGAGTGGTCGGTCGACCCGTTCTCCGGGGAGGTGAAGGACGGCTACCTGTGGGGCCGGGGCGCGGTCGACATGAAGGACTTCGACGCCATGGTCCTGGCCGTGGTGCGGGAGTGGCAGCGGATCGGGTACACGCCGCCCCGGGACATCGTGCTGGCGTACACCGCCGACGAGGAAGCCGGGATGGAGTACGGCTCGCAGTGGCTGGTGCAGAACCACGCCGCGGAGTTCGAGGGCTGCACCGAGGCGATCGGTGAGGTCGGCGGGTACTCGTACACGGTCAACGACGACCTGCGGCTCTACCTGGTGCAGACCGCCGAGAAGGGGCTGGACTGGCTGCGGCTGCACGCGCACGGACGCCCCGGGCACGGCTCGTTCATCCACGACGACAACGCGGTCACGGCGCTGGCCGAGGCGGTCGCCGCGGTCGGCCGGCACCGCTTCCCGGTGGTCGTCACGCCGACCGTGCGGGCGTTCCTGGAGCAGATCAGCGACGCGCTGGGCATCGACCTGAACCCGGACGACCCGGAACTGGCCATCGCCAAGCTCGGCCCGATCGCCAACTTGATCGGCGCGACCATCCGCAACACCGCCAACCCGACCCGGTTGGAGGCCGGGTACAAGGACAATGTGATCCCGGGGCGGGCGTCCGCCACCGTCGACTGCCGCACCCTGCCCGGCCAGGCGGAATCCTTCCTGGCCGAGTTGCGTGAGATTATCGGGCCGGACGTGGAGATCGAGCACGTGCACCGGCAGCCGGCCGTGGAGACCGAATTCGGCGGGCCGCTGGTGGAGGCGATGGCGGCGGCGCTGCGTGCCGAGGATCCGGGTGCGCGTACCGTGCCGTACCTGATGTCCGGGGGAACGGACGCCAAGGCGTTCAGCACTCTGGGCATCCGATGCTTCGGGTTCGCCCCGTTGCAACTTCCGCCCGACCTGAACTTCGCGGCCCTGTTCCACGGCATCGACGAGCGAGTGCCGGTGGAAGGGCTAAAGTTCGGCGTGCGTGTGCTCGACCGACTGCTCCGACACAGCTAGATCCGGAAGGACCCCCAAACAACATGAGCGACCAGAACGCGGAGCTCGATGCCGCCCTCGAGCGGGTGGTGGAGGCGGCTCGTGCCCACCTCGCGGCCGTCAAGGCGGCGGCCGGCCGCATCGACGACGACGACGTCTGGCAGGCCTACGTCGACCTGAACAACGCGTCGTTCGCCTACGACGAGAAGCTGCTCGACGCGTACGGTGAGGTCACCCCGTGGGACGTCGAGTCGATCGACCCGGACGAGGCGGACCAGCGCTTCCTCGCCGGGGAGGCGGACAGTGCGGGGGCGGTTGACGCGTACCCGCAGGTGATCTCGGTCCGGCAGCGCCGCGATTACCGGGTGCCGAGCGTCTCCGCCCTGCTGCGGGTCGCCGAGACCGCGCGCCGCAGCTCGGTGCCCGACGACGAGGAGGTCGGCCCGGTCGAGTCGGTCGGCGAGGCGGTGCTGGAGCTGCTCCAGGCCGGCGACGGCTCACTGGCGTCGCTGGACGTGCCCGAGCTGGAGCCGCTCGACGGCCTGCTCACGGTCACCGAGGTCGAGGAGCCGCTGGACCTGGAGGCGTTCGACGACGCGGACGGGTCCGGCCCGTTCGCCCCGGTCGAGACCGACCAGCTGGTGGGCAGGCTGGATGAACACCCGTTCCTCCCCGACGACGAGGAAGACCACGCCGGGCACAACCACTGAGTCTTGGCACGCTGAGAGAGCCCGTTCGTTGCGAACGGGCTCTCTCAGTAACTCAGGCCGGGCTGGGGGGTGGGCTGAAGCCGGCGGCGGAGCATCACCTTGCGGGTGCCGTCCGCGAAGAGCTGGACCCTGGCCAGCTCCCAGCCGGAGAATTCGGCCTGTATGGCGAGCTGCGCCGCCGCGGTCAGCCGATCGACATTCGAGGGTAACCGCAGCGGCGCGTATTCGTAGTCCATGCCGAATAGGATGCTCCTCCGGCGGGAGCATCGACAAGCTCTGACCAGCGGTTACGGTGCGTCATCGAGCGGGCCCTAGACCATGCCGCGTACCCACGCCACGCCCATGCCCAGAGCGATGAAAAGCACCACGGCGCCCATGCGCCACCAAGGGACGCGTCCGCTGCGGTCGAAGCCGATCGACACGCTGATACCCACGGCGATCGCGAACATGAGGCACATGAAGAGCGAAAGCGTGTGATTCGCCGCGCTCACCAGGTGCCAGTTGAGCCAGATGCCGAGCGCGGTGAAGAGGAGGAAGAGCAGCGAAAGGACGACGAAGGGTACGGCGAGGCGAAACCGTAGCAAGGTGCTCATCGGTGATGCCCTCTTCCGTCGAACTGGCCGGACGATTGCTGCTCACGGAGACGGCTGGCTTGCTGGTCGAACTCAGCCCGTTCCTCCGCGGGTAGGGCTTTTCGGTCTTCCTCGGCCTGGCGAAATGCGTCTTCCAGACCGCCGGCATGCCAGGAGAACGCTGCTGCCTCGCTCAATGTCGCTTCGCCGTTCAGCACCGTACGGGCGAACGAGCCGACCGGATCCTGCGTTCCGGGTCGCTTCTCCGCGAGGTGCTCGAGGACTGCTTGCGCCAGCGGCTGCTCCCCTATACGACGACTCACAAGATTCCCTCCAACCGGACCGGGGGTCAGCGCAACGCCGGATTGTGAAACGGCTTGACGTCGCCGAGCGTTTTCACCGATCGGAACACGTCCGCCGTCTGCACGGCGCTGCTGATCAATTTGATGGCGTCCTCGGCGTTCCCGAAGAGATCCGAGATGATCTGGTAGATGTCCCAGGCCATCCAGCTGTAATAGCTGGCCGCGGCGTATCCCGCGACGGCGCCGAAGACCGTTTCGATCATCGCGGTACCGGCGGCGAGGCAGCCGCTGGCCATCAGCAGCACGTCGTAGAAATCGGCCACGTGGCCCGCGAGGACATCGGTCAGCTTCTTCACCACCTCTGCCGTGTCCATGTGAATCTTGTAGTAGAGGCGGCAGATCTCCTGGAGGTCGCTGACGTGTATGCCGAGGTTGAGCTCGAACTCCTGAAAGACCTCGGCGGCATTGCCGCGCCAGGCGTAACCGACGTCCTTGGCACCCGTGGTCAGGTTCAGTGCTATCGCCCGCGCCGCGGCTCCCGCGTGCAGCATGGCGTTTCCCGCGTAAACGTAGGCCTGCCAGTTTCCGGAGAGGTTCTTCGACCACTCCTCGAAGGGATCGACGCCGAGCAGCGTGACGCACGCCTGCCGAATCCAAGCCGACGGGCTCAACAGATCAGCGAGCGGGTTGATCGTCCACATCTCGACCGCAACGGCATACTCGGGGCTGGTGAGCGACCGGCTCGGCTCGGTGACGTCGGCGAACGCCTCCCGATGGCTGTCGAGATCTGCTCGCGTGTGACTCAGTGCCTGCCGTAAGCCGTCCAGGTCCGCGATTCCGGTGCAGACCTTATCGAGTTGAGCCGCCGAGTCATGATCTGTGTTCTTGTATATGACCTGAGACCTGTTGACTTCGGTGCCGGCTTGGGAGCACAGGTCTCGGACCTGGCCGAACGAAGTGTCCACCTGCTGGTACATCGTTGATTGTGTTTGGAGCGCCACGAACAGCAGGCCTTGCTCCGGCCAATTCAGTTTGCAGTTCTTCGCCACGTAGGCCAGGGCCTCCGTGCCGTCCTCAGAGGCCCGCACGAGCTGGTTGTAGAGCCGATCCAGCCCCGCGAGATCGACGAACAGCTCGTCAGTAGCCATCGTTCCCGGTCCTCAGACTGCCGGCCAGTGAGCACCCGGGGAGACCCGGGTGCACCAGGACGTACAGGCAGCCGACGGATCCGGTTCAACGCGTCGGGCCGGGCACCAGCCCCGCGGGGGAATCGACTCCCTGGTCACAAACCTTGCAGGCCGGGCGCCGGCGCAGGTGGTAGCCGTAGGCGGCGAGCCCGAGAGCGACCGACCACAGCGGCCAGAGCAGCATCGGCAGCACCGCCGCCCGCTCCTCGCCGGTGAACAGTTTCTCCGAGCCGTCCCCGGTGAACAACGAGACCGACGCCGACATCACGAAGATCGCGACGAGGCTCGCCGGGATCGTCGCGAGGCGGATCGGGACCCGGCGGCCGAACAGGCGCTCACCCCACGGCCGGGTCAGGCCGATCGTCAGGAACGAGCCGACCAGCGCGAACGACGCCAGTCCGACGCCCGCCCAGACCAGGCCGGTGCGGTGCATGTCGGCCAGGAACTCCGGCGAGATGCCGAGCGGGATGCCGAGACCCCAGGCGATCCGGACCGCGGCGTACATGGCCGGGATCGCCGCCGCGACGTAGGCCGCGACCTTCCCCCACCGCCGGGCCGCTTCCGGTTCGGTCCAGCCGCCGCCCACGGCGGTCCGGCCACAGGATTCACAAGCGTTTCGGGTACGCCTGAGCCACCGCACCACGGCCCGCGCGATCAGCACCCCGCCCACGATCGCGATCACCTCGTTGGCCAGCGCCCACGTGAAGATCAGGCTGTAGTCGATCGGCGGCCAGCCGAACGGCAACCCGCCGATCAGCATCGGCAGGTACCCGGCGAACGTCAGCGCCCGCACATCGACCACCACGAACAGCAGCGCCGCCACGACCAGCCAGAGATACCCGGCCAGGCCGATCCGGGCGAGCCGGTGCGGCCGATCGGTCCCGGCCATGGCGAGCAGGGCGAGCGCCGCCGTGATCAGCACCGCGGCGAACAGCGGCGCGCCGACGCTCGCGTCCAGGGCGCGCAGCGGGCTGGCCGAGTTGCGCGCGTCGCCCGGCCCGAACGGGAAGCCGTGCCCGGTGACCGCCCAGCCCAGCGCGAGTGTTCCGTATCCGGCGGCCCAGCCGGCCGCCACCTTCAGTGCCGTGTTCGTCATACCCCTGACACTCGCCGGTGCGCGCGCCCGCGGGA
Source organism: Actinoplanes ianthinogenes (assembly GCF_018324205.1). NCBI lineage: Bacteria > Bacillati > Actinomycetota > Actinomycetes > Micromonosporales > Micromonosporaceae > Actinoplanes > Actinoplanes ianthinogenes. The sequence continues at coordinate 1,119,949 of NZ_AP023356.1, read as the reverse complement.
TCCCTGCGCGGAGGGGAGCCACTCCCTCGCTAGGGGGAGATGAACCCTGACTTGTATGCCACGACAACCGCTTGGGTACGGTCGCGCACCCCGAGTTTGCCCAGCACGTTACCCACATGCGTCTTGATCGTCTCGACGCCGAGCACCAGGCGCTCGGCGATCTCCGCGTTCGACAGCCCGTCCGCCATCAGCGCCAGCACCTCGGCCTCGCGCGCGGTCAGCCCGGCGCCGTCCAGGTGCCCGTCCGGCTTGGCGTAGGCGGCGGCCAGGTTCTTGATCGCGGCGGGGAACAGCAGCGAGTCGCCGCGGGCGACCACCCGGACCGCCTCCACGATCTGCTCCGGGCGGGCGCGTTTGAGCAGGAAGCCGCTGGCGCCGGCCTGGAGCGCCTCGTACACGTACTCGTCGTTCGCGAACGTGGTGACGACCAGGACTTTCGGGGCGTCCGCGGGATACTTGGCGAGGAGCAGACGGGTGGCCTGGATGCCGTCGAGGCGCGGCATGCGTACGTCCATGAGAATGACGTCGGGCCGCAGGCGGAGCGCGGCCTGCACCACCTCGCTGCCGTCCTCGACCTCGCCGGCGACGGTGATCCCGGCGCCGGCCAGGATCGCCCGCAGCCCGGCCCGGATCAGCTCGTCGTCGTCCACGATCAGCACGCTGGTCATCTCGGCAGCCTCGCCACCAGTCGCCAGTTCTCGCCGTCCGGACCGGCCCGGAGCGAGCCGCCGAGCAGCTGCACACGTTCCCGCATGCCCTCGATCCCGTGGCCGCCGCCGCGGCGCCGGGGCGCGGCGACCCGCCGGTTGCTCACCTCGATCACCAAGTCCTCCTCTTCCTGCCGGATCTGTAAGGTCACCGGCCCGGCTCCGTGCCGGGCGGCGTTGGTGAGCGACTCCTGGACGATCCGGTACGCCTCCCGGGACACCCGGGGCGACACGTCCACGTCGGCCAGGTCGGCCTCGACCTGGCCGGTGAGCAGCCGATCGAGGTCGGCCAGGGTCGGGGTGGCGTGGTGGCCGGCGGCCTCGTCGCGCAGGATGCCGAGCACCGCGTCCAGCTCACCGGCCGCCGACCGGCCGGTCTCCTCGATCGCGGTCAGCGCCCGCAGCGCGAACGCCGGATCGCTGTCGAACACCGCCCGCGCCGCGCCGGCCTGCAACGTCATCGCGGTCAGCGCGTGCCCGACCGAGTCGTGCAACTCCCGGGCCAGCCGGTTGCGCTCGGCGAGCAGCCGCTCCCGTTCCCGCTGCGACGGGCCGAGCAGCACCGGCGCCATCGTCACGGCGAGCGAGCCGAGCCCGGCGACCGTGTAGATCCCGCCGGCCAGGATCAGCGGCGCCGCCAGCAGCCACCACCAGCTTCCGTTTCCCGGCGTGAGCGCCTCGCCGCCGGCCATGGCGAGGATGCCCACCGGCAGGATGATCAGCAGCACCGTGCCGATCGCCACCCCGGTCAGCAGGTGCAGCCCGAACCAGAGCGCCGCCCGCAGCCGGGTCTCGCGTTCCATCCGGTGGCCCCGGTCGTGGCCGGGCAGGTCGACGCCGAGCAGCGAGCGGACGGCGGCGATCTCCAGCTCCCGGGTGCCGCCCAGGAACGGTGGGACCAGCGCGATCGCCGCGGCGGCCAGCGCGGCGGGCACGTTGTTCACCCAGTTGTCCGGCTCGGCGGTGATCGCCCGCACGAGCAGCCCGGCGCCGAGTGTGTACGGCAACGCCAGCACCGCACCGAGCAGCAGGAACACCGCACGCCGGTAGGTGGCGGCACTGACCAGCGGGCGCAGCATCGGCTAGATGAACCCGTGCGGGTCGCCGGTGCCCTCGCGCTCCGGATAGCCGACGTCGATCGCCGACACGTCCTCGAGGGCGATGGCGATCTCGGCCGGGAGCGTCAGGTCCTCGCTGCGCAGGGCGCCCTGGAGCTGGCCGGCGGTGCGGGCGCCGAGGATCGGGGCGGCCACCCCGGGCCGGTCCCGGATCCAGGCGAGCGCCACCTCCAGCGGGGACACACCGAGCCCGCCGGCCGCGGTGACCACCGCCTCGACGATGCTGGAGCTGCGCGGCTCCAGATAGGTCTGCACGAACGGCGCGTAGTGCTCGGACGCGGCCCGTGAGTCGAGCGGGCGGCCGTTGCGGTACTTGCCGGTGAGCACGCCGCGGCCGAGCGGCGACCAGGCCAGCACGCCGAAGCCGAGCGCCGCCGCGGCCGGCAGCAGCTCCCGCTCGATCCCGCGCTCGACCAGCGAGTACTCCATCTGGGCGGCGACGATCGGGGCGCGGGTGGGGTACGCCGACTGCCAGGTGGCGGCGCGGGTGGTCTGCCAGGCGGCGAAGTTGGAGACGCCGACGTAGCGCACCCGGCCGCTGTTCACCGCGTGATCGAGGGCGGACAGCGTCTCCTCGAACGGGGTGTGCCCGTCGAAGCCGTGCACCTGCCACAGGTCGACGTAGTCGGTGCCGAGCCGGCGCAGCGACGCGTCCAGCGACCGCAGCAGGTTGCCCCGGGAGCCGTCGCGGGGGCGCCAGCCGTGCGGGGTGAGGCCCGCCTTGGTGGCGATCACCACCTCGTCGCGCGGGACCAGGTGGTCGAGCAGCGAGCCGATCACCGCCTCGGCGTCACCGTTGCCGTAGACGTCGGCGGTGTCCAGCAGGGTGCCGCCGGCTTCGAGGAAGAGCTTCATCTGCTCGGCCGCGTCGTCGGGGTCGGTGTCCCGTCCCCAGGTCATGGTGCCGAGCGCGAGCCGCGAGACCGCTAGCCCGCTTCGGCCGAGCGGTCGCTGATGCATGAGTGAACCTTATTCAGACTCCGTCATCAAAGAAATCCTCCAGCACGTCAGGGTGCGTCGGTTACCGGACGGAAACTTGACGGCTTGGTGTCAGTAGGCTTGCGGGCGGACCCCCATGATCTCGTCTTCGAAAGGGCAGGCATGCGGCTCGGACTCAGCCTCGGTTACCAGACGGCGTGGAGCACGCCCGCCGATCATCTCGCGATGGCCCAGGAGGCCGATCGACTCGGCTACGCGGTGGTCTGGGCCGCCGAGGCGTACGGTTCGGACACGGTCAGCATGCTGGCCTGGATCGCCGGCCAGACGGAGAAGATCGACATCGGCTCGGCGGTGCTCCAGATCCCGGCGCGCACCCCGGCGATGACCGCAATGACCGCGGCCACCCTGGACACCCTCTCCGGCAGCCGGTTCCGGCTCGGCCTGGGCGTCTCCGGCCCGCAGGTCTCGGAGGGCTGGCACGGCGTGAAATTCGCCAAGCCGCTGGCCCGGACCAGGGAGTACGTCGACATCGTCACGATGGCCCTGCGCCGCGACCGGGTGCAGTACGACGGCGAGCACTACCAGCTCCCGCTGCCCGGCGGCGCCGGCAAAGCGATCAAGCTGGGCTTCCACCCGCCCCGCACCGAGATCCCGATCTACCTGGCCGCGGTCGGGCCGAAAAACCTGGAGCTGGCCGGCGAGATCGCGGACGGCTGGCTGGCCATCTTCTTCGCGCCGGACGCCGCCGACGACCAGCTGCGGCACATCGCGGCCGGCCGGGCCAAGCACGGGCAGGGCCTGGCCGGGTTCGACATCGCGCCCAGCGTCCCGGTGGTGGTCGGCGACGACATCGCGGCCTGCGCCGACGTGGTCCGGTGGTACGCGGCGCTCTACATCGGCGGGATGGGCAGCCGGGAGCAGAACTTCTACAACCAGCTCGCGGTCCGGATGGGTTACGCCGAGGCGGCCGCCAAGGTGCAGGACCTGTACCTGAACAAGCAGGTGGCCGAGGCCGCCGAGGCGGTGCCGCAGGAGTTCATCGAGCGCACCTCGATCATCGGCACCAAGAAGCAGATCACCAAACGGATCCGGGAGTACGCGGCGGCCGGGGTGGGCACCCTGTCGATCAGCCCGTACGTCGGCGACCTCCAGTCCGGCATCGACACGCTGCGCGTGGTGGCCGAGGCGTACGAAGAAGCCGGCGTGGCCCGCTAGTGGCCACCGTCCTGCTCCTGCGGCACGGCCGGACCACCGCGAACGCTACCGGCGAGCTGGCCGGCCGCCGCCCGGTGGAGCTCGACGAGACCGGGCGCGCCCAGGCCACCCGGGTCGCCGACCGGCTGTTCGGCCTGCCCCTGGCGGCGGTGGTGTCCAGCCCGCTGATCCGCTGCCGGCAGACGGTCGAGCTGGCCCTGCCCGGCGTCACCCCGGTGATCGACGAGGGCCTGATCGAGTGCGGGTACGGCGACTGGGAGGGCCGCCCGCTCAAGGAGCTGGCCAAGGAGCCGCTCTGGCCGGTGGTGCAGCAGCACCCGAGCGCGGTCACCTTCCCCGCCGGCGAGTCGATGGCCGGCATGTCGGCGCGGGCGATCGCCAGCATCCGCACCTGGGACGAGCGGGTCACCGCCGAGCACGGGGCGGAGGCGGTCTGGCTGGCGTGCAGCCACGGCGATGTGATCAAGGCCATCGTGGCCGACGCGATGGGACTGCACCTCGATCAGTTCCAGCGGATCGTGGCCGATCCGGCATCGATCACGGTGATTCGGTACACGCCGATGCGGCCGTTCCTCGTGCGGGTCAACGACACGGGTGAGCTGGCGTCGCTCGTACCGAAGAAATCCGATGGGGATGGGTCGGCGGAACAGAGTGACGCGGCCGTCGGCGGCGGCGCCGGAGGCGGCGTCTGACGACCCTCCGTGTTCGGGTCATCGCCGCAGCGTGTGCCCTATTGCGCCCTCGGCGAACCCGGGTCGCTGGGTCGCGCGGCCGGAGCGGGAGATGGATAGGGTTAGGGACATGACCGCCTGCACCGAGCGGCACTTCGCCGCACTCACCAGCGACCTTGCAGGCGAGCGACCGGAGGGCATGTCGAAGGGGGGCGCCGCATGACCCACCAAGTGCATGCCTTCGAGCCGCCCGAGCGGTTCGTCGCCGGGACGGTGGGCGAGCCCGGAGACCGCACGTTCTATCTCCAGGCCCGCGGCGGCGGGCGGGTGATCAGCGTCGCCTTGGAAAAGGTGCAGGTGTCGCTGCTCGCCGAGAAGCTCGAGGAGCTGCTCCTGGAGGCGAACAAGCGGTTCGGGGTCACGCTGCCCGAGGCCCCGCTGCTGGCCGTGCACGACAACGAGCCGCTGGACACGCCGGTCGACGAGGAGTTCCGGGTCGGCACCCTGGGCCTGGCCTTCGACGTGGACACCGCCACCGTGGTGATCGAGGCGATCGAGGCCGGGGAGCCCGAGGTCGAGCTGGCCGCCGACCCGCTCGCCGAGGATGACGACGACAGCGACGCCGACGAGGACGAGGACGACGACGAGCCGGACGACGATCTGGACCGTCTCCGGGTCCGGCTCACCCCCGAGGCGACCCGGGCGTTCATCGACCGGGCCCGCCGGGTGGTGGCCGCCGGCCGGCCGCCCTGCCCGCTCTGCGGCCAGCCGCTCGACCCCTCCGGTCACCTCTGTCCCCGGCACAACGGTTATCACCGGTGACGGCCGAGCCCACCGAGGCGCTTGCCGAGGTCGATGCCCTGGAGCTGCTGGGGCACGGCCAGATCGAGATCGAGGGTCGCCTGGTCGACGCTTCGAACACCACGCTGCGCGCCGAGATCAGTCTCAACGGGGTGACTCGCCGCTGCGTCTACAAACCGGTGCGCGGCGAGCGGCCGCTCTGGGACTTCCCGGACGGCACGCTCGCCGGTCGTGAGGTGTCGGCCTACCTGGTGTCCCGGGCGACCGGGTGGGGCCTGGTCCCGCCGACCATCCTGCGCGACGGGCCGCTCGGCTCCGGCGCCCTGCAGCTGTGGATCGACGAGCCGGAGGCGGCCGAGGGGCTGATCGGTTTCGTCCCGGCCTACGACGTGCCGCAGGGCTGGTTCCCGGTGGCCGCGGCCCGCGACGACGACGGCGACGCGTACGCGCTCGCGCACGCCGACGACCCGCGCCTGGCCCGGCTCGCCGTCTTCGACGCGGTGATCAACAACGCCGACCGCAAGGGCGGCCACGTGCTGTACCCGTCCTCCGGGGCGATCCACGGCGTCGACCACGGCGTCAGCTTCCACGTGGAGAACAAGCTGCGCACGGTCCTCTGGGGCTGGACCGGCAAACCGCTGTTCGACGAGGCGACCATGGTGCTCACCCGGCTCGCCGCCGACCTCGGCGGGTCGCTCGGCGAGGCGCTGGAGGAGCACCTCACCGTCTCCGAGGTGCAGCATCTCCAGCTCCGGGTGAAACGGCTGCTGCGCGCGGGCCGGTTTCCGAAACCGCCCACCGACTGGCCGGCTATTCCCTGGCCGCCGATCTAGAGGTTTAGGTCACGCTCAGCGGCGGCACTCCCGGGGGCTGGATAGGCTCCGGGGATGGACGCTTGGACCGGGCATGACGTGCCGACTCTGCCGGGGGACGCCCCCACGCTGACGCTCTTCGACTCGGCCCGCCGGTCGGTGCATCCGGTCACTCCGGGGGAGACCGCGACGATGTATGTCTGCGGCATCACCCCCTATGACGCGACCCATCTCGGTCATGCCGCCACGATGATCGCCTTCGACCTGGTCAACCGGTTGTGGCGGGACGCCGGCCGCACCGTGACCTATGTGCAGAACGTGACCGACATCGACGACCCGCTGCTGGAGCGCGCCGAGCGCGACGGCGAGGACTGGGTGGTCCTGGCGATGCGGGAGACCGCGCTGTTCCGCGAGGACATGGAGGCGCTGCGGATCATCCCGCCGGCGCACTACGTGGGCGCGGTCGAGTCCATCCCGGCGATCGCCCAGCACGTCTCGTCGCTGGTCGCCAAGGGTGCGGCGTATCGGTTGGAGGACGGCACCGGCGACGTGTATTTCGACATCACCGCCGCGCCGAACTGGGGTTATGAGTCGAACCTCAGCCGCGAGGAGATGACCGTGCTCTCCGCCGAGCGCGGTGGCGACCCGGACCGTGCGGGCAAGCGTGACCCGCTCGACCCGCTGCTGTGGCGCGGCGCCCGGGACGGCGAGCCGTCCTGGGACGGTGGCGACCTCGGCCCCGGCCGCCCCGGCTGGCACATCGAGTGCGCGACGATCGCGCTGAACCTGCTGGGCGACACGATCGACGTGCAGGGCGGCGGCAGCGACCTGCTCTACCCGCACCACGAGTGCTCCGCGGCGCACGCCGAGGTGCTCACCGGCGCGGCGCCGTTCGCCTCGCACTACGTGCACGCCGGCATGATCGGGCTGGACGGCGAGAAGATGTCGAAGTCCAAGGGCAACCTGGTCTTCGTGTCCCGGCTGCGGGCCGACGGGGTGGACCCGATGGCGGTCCGGCTCGGGCTGCTCGCCGGGCACTACCGCGCCGACCGGGAGTGGACCGACGAGGTGCGTAAGGCGGGGGAGCAGCGCCTGGCCCGGTGGCGGGAAGCGGCGGCCGCGCCGGCGGGGCCGTCCGGTGCGGGGCTGCTGGATGCGGTGCGGGAGGCGCTGACCAGCGATCTGGACGCGCCGGCGGCGCTGGCGGTGGTGGACGCCTGGGTGGACGCGGTGCTGTCCGGGACAGGCGATGACGCCGCCGCCCCGGCGCTGATGGCGCAGACGGTGGACGCCTTGCTCGGGGTGCGCCTTTAACCTGTGGTGACCCCCGGCTATCGGTGTGGCCCCGGAGAACGGCCCGTCCAGCGTTTCGGACGGGTCGTTCGTCGTTGCTGACGCGGGTTTCCCGGGTCGATGAATGCCATTCCGGGCCGGTCAGACGACGCCCCGCGAGAACCCTAGACCCGGTTCTCGATCCCTGTAGGCGATTTGCCGAAATAATGCACGTTGCGATGTTATTTGCCTGAAATCCGTGCATTCCATTCGCTGCCGCGACATGCTTTCGGAGGTCAAACCAAACGTCCGAAGGGAACCATCATGCGTCGTCCGGCTCTGTACCTCGCCGGTCTGTTCCTGGCTACCGGCGCGAGCCTCGCGCTGGCCGCCCCCGCCTCCGCGGCCGGCACTCACTGCAAGAAGAACCACGGCTCCGCCGCTTCCATCCACTCGTACGGCCACGCCTACGCCTACGACGACGAGCCCGACGTGATCGTCGTCCGTGACCGCGGTCGCGACTGGGACGACGACTGGAACGGCGGCATCGGCAACACGACCTCGAACTCGCGGGTCAGCCAGCTCGGCCTGCTCAACGTGAACGTTGGTCCGTTCACCGGTGGCGGCTTCGGCTGGTGACATAGCCAAAGCCCGGATCGCGCCTCGCGCGTCGATCCGCTTGTGCTCCAGACCCGAGGCGCCATCCGGCTCCTCGGGTCTGAGCCGTTTCATGAGGTTCTGTTCCGGAAAGCGGGATTCACCGTCGTGGATAATGCGCGGCATGGAGATCATCCACCCGGAACCGGCGACGCTGCGGCCGATCAGCGCGCACGGAAGCGTCGGCCTCACCGCCCAGGCGCTGCTTCGCGCCGAGACCACCGCCGTGACCGTCCTGCGAGTCGCTCCGGGCGGCGAGATCGGCGATCACCCCGCCCGGGGCGATCAGACCCTGTTGATCACCGAGGGCTCCGGGCAGGTCCGCTCCGGAGCCGGCCCCTGGCACGACGTCACCGCCGGTGACGCCGTCCGCTGGGCGGCCGGCGAGTCACACACCACCCGCTCCGCCGCCGGCCTGACCGCCGTGGCGATCGAGGTCTCAGGCCACGGGGGCTGAATCCGCGGGAGCGAACTCGCGCACGTAGGTCTGCCCGACCAGATCCGCCCCGAAGGTGTGCTGCGGCTCCTCCTTGATCAGCCGGAACCCTCGCCGCAGGTAGATGTGCCGGGCCGCCACCAGTGGATCCGTGGTCCACAGCCGCATCCGCTGATAACCGCTCGCCATCGCGAACTCCAGGCAGGTGTCGACCAGCCGCCCGCCGAGGCCGAGCCCGCGCCCGTCCGGATGCACCAGCAGCACCCGCAGCACGGCCGTCCCCGGCTCGTCCGCCGCGACGCAGAGCACGCACCCGACCCGCCGCCCGTCCCGCTCGGCGATCCACCCGGCCTCCCGCTGCGGATCGTGCCCGGCCCCGAAGTCCGCCATGATCCGCGCGACCAGCCCCTCGAAGCTGGTGTCCCACCCGTACTCCCGCGCATACAGCTCGCCGTGGGCCTGCACCACCCAGCCGAGGTCTCCGGGCTCGCCGAGCCGCCTGATCGTCGCGTCCATCTCGCCGCCTCCGCCACTGAAACACTCGTTTCAGTTGGATACTAGCCCGATGGCCGACACCACGACAGCGCCCTCGGCACGCCGCACCGAACTCCTCGAGCTCGCCTACGGCTACGTCCGCCGCCACGGCCTCACCGATCTGTCGCTGCGCCCGCTGGCCGCCGAGATCGGCTCCAGCCCGCGGGTGCTGCTGTTCCTGTTCGGCAGCAAGGACGGCCTGGTCCGGGCCCTGCTGGCCCGCGCCCGCCAGGACGAACTGGCACTCCTGAGCGGCCTGCGCGAGCAGACTCAGCCGGCCGGCCTGACGGCCGCCGGCGAGCAGATCTGGTCCTGGCTCAGCGCCCCGGCCCACCGCACGCTCCTCATCATGTGGCTCGAGGCGTACGCCCACTCGCTGGTCGACCCGGACGGTCCCTGGTCCCGTTTCGCCGCCGACACCGTCGCCGACTGGCTGGACGTACTCGCCGCCGCGCAGCCCGCCTCGGAACGCGGCACCCCGGACGGCCTGGCCCGCCGGACAGCCCTGCTGGCCGTCCTCCGCGGCGCCCTGATCGACCTGCTCGCCACCGGCGACGAGCCCCGCACCACCGCCGCGGTCCACCAGCACCTGCACCCCTGACGGGGCCGCAGGCTACGGCAGCCCGGCGCCGCCTCCCGCCGGCGCGTTCTCGCTGGGAGGCTCCCGTTCGAGCAGCTCCGCGTCGTGGACCAGGAGGGCTATCTGCACCCGATTGTTCAGATCGAGCTTGGTCAGCAGCCGGGACACATGACCTTTCACCGTCGCGACGCCCATCCCGAGCTCGGCGGCGATCTCCGCGTTCGAGCAGCCCCGCCCGACCAGCACCGCCACCTCGGTCTCCCGCCCGGTCAGAGCGTCCAGCCGGGTGCGCGCCCGGGCCCGGCGGGTGCCGGCCGCCGGGTCGGCGACGTGGTCGATGAGCCGCCGGATCGCGGTGGGGGAGAGGATCGCCTTGCCCGCGGCCACCGTCCGCACCGCTGCCAGGATCTCCAGCGGCGGCGTGTCCTTGAGCAGGAACCCGCTGGCCCCGCCCCGCAGCGCCTCCAGCACATACTCGTCCGCGTCGAACGTGGTCAGCACGATCACCTGCGGCGCGTTCGCCCGCTCACGGATCCGCCGGGTGGCGACCAGCCCGTCCACCCGCGGCATCCGCACGTCCATCAGCATCACGTCCGGCCAGTGCGCGTCGGCCACCCGGATCGCCTGGTCCCCGTCACCGGCCTCGGCCACCACCTCGATCTCCGGCGACCCACCCATCAGAATCCGCAGGCCGGCCCGCACCAGCGGATCGTCATCCACGATCGCCAGCCGGACGGGCCGCTCGACCCCGGCCCCGCCCACGGCAGCTCCGCTCGGATCCGTGGTCATGCCGGCCACGGCAGCTCCGCTTCCAACCGGAACACGCCGTCCTCCCATCCGTACCGGAAATCGCCTCCGGCCAGGGCCACCCGCTCGCCGATCCCGACCAGGCCCAGGCCGCCGCCGGGCGGCGACCCCATGTCCGTACCGGAAATGGGGTTGTCGATCGTGATCCGCAGGCACTGGCCCGCGCCGCCCTCCATGCGCACGGCGGCCCTCGGCTCCGAACCGTGTTTGCGCGCGTTGGTGAGGCCCTCCTGGACGATCCGGTAGGCGGTGCGGCCGAGCACCACCGGCGGCCCGTCCACCGGCACCGCGCTGTCGAACCCGACCACCATCCCCGCCGCCCGCACGCTCGCGACCAGGTCGTCCACGTCGGCGAGGCCCGGCTGTGGCGGCTCGGGGCGCCCCCGTGGCGCCCCGACCACCGCGCGCAACTCCTCCAGGGCCTCGTGCGCGCTGGTCCGGATCGCGCCGGCCGCGACCGACAGCTCCTCCGGGCGCAGTGCCGCCCGCACCTCGAGCGCACCGGCGTGCAGGCTGATCAGCGACATCCGATGGGCCAGCACGTCGTGCATCTCCCGGGCGATCCGGGCTCGCTCGGCGAGTCTGGCCTGCTCCTCCCGCATCTGCTGCTCGGCCTCCAGCCGCGCGGCGTGCTCGCGCAGCGACGTGGTGAGCCGCCGGTAGGCCTGCACGAACTGCCCCCAGCCCAGCGCCGCCGCGGTGACCAGGAAGCGCACCAGATAGTCCACCCAGATCTCGAACGCCGGCTGCTGCTGGAGCAGGTAATAGATGCCGCCGGTGAGCACGTTGGCCGCGCCGAGCGCCAGCAGCACGGGCGGTCTCAGCCGGATCGCCGCGCTGAACAGCGCCACCAGGATCGGCCCGGTCGCCGTCACCGAGATCATCCCGAACGGCAGCAGGACCAGGAGCAGCGGCAACGGCCATCGTCGGCGCAGCAGCAGAGCCCCGGCGCCGGCCACCCCGATCGCCAGGTCGAGCTGCCAGGGAATGGCGGCCCCGGGCCGTCGCGCGTCGCCGAGCAGCATCATCGTCGACCCGTAGAGCAGCGCGACGACGATCGCGATGGCGTCGGCGAGCCGGTCCCGAGCGGCGGCCCGGCGGCTGCCGGGATCGGGCACCAGCAGTGCGAAGAACATGCCGCGAGCCTATGGCGCGCAGCGACGCCGCCGCACCCGTCGAAAGTAGGGGTCGCTTTATAACTTTCTATAGATGCGCCGGCCGTCTCCGGCGAGCGAACCTCGGCGGCATGCCCTTGCGAACTCTTGTCGAAACGCCGCCCCGGCTCCGCTGGGCAGCCGCCGTCCTGGCCGCGGCCGCCTGGGGCGTCGCGGCCGCGTTCTGGACCCCGCGCGGTCCACTGACGACGGCACAGGCGCTCTGGTCGATGGTGATCAGCGCCGGCGTCGGCTTCGGCGCCGGGCGCGCCACGCGCTCCCGGTGGGCGATTCTCGCCACCCCTTTCGCGTACGCGATAAGCCTCGAAATCGCCCGCGCCGATGTCACCGGCCCGTCCGTCGACCTCCCGCATCCCAGCCCGTTCGGCGTCATCGCCGTGGTGGCCGGTCGTGGCCTGCACGGTCTCCTGGCGCTGTTCCCGATGGCACTGGCCGCGGCATACGGATGCGGGTTACGCCGCCGCCGTGGCCGTCTGCTGGCCGGCGCCCTGACCGCGATCCTGGCCCTGATCGCGGTGGCGGTGGCAGTCCCCGCCCGCACGCCCGGTGTCCCCGGCGGAGTGGCCGACCTGACCCTGGTGGACGCCAACGGCCACCGGCTGCGCCTGATGATCCGTGGCCAGGATCCCGCCCGTCCCGTGCTGCTCTATGTGCCCGGCGCCCCGGGCGGCTCGGAGATCGGCCTCATGCGCACCCACCTGTCCGCCCTGGAGTCGCACTTCGTGGTGGCCACCCTGGACCGCCGGGGCGGGGGCGGCTCCTATCCGGCACTCGACCCCACGTCCACGATGACGCCGCAGGACTCGGTCGCCGACATCCTCGCGGTCACCGACTATCTGCGGTCCCGCTTCCAGCGCGACCGGATCGTGCTGCTGGCACACTCCGGCGGCTCGTTGCTCGGCGCGCTCGCCGCCCGGCAGCACCCGGAGAAGTACTCCGCCTATGTCGGCACCGGCCAGGCGGTCGATCTGGAGGCCAGTGACCAGCTCTTCTACGACGACATCCGGGCGTGGGCCGGCACCGCCGGCCACCCGGAGGTGGTCCGCGCGCTGGAGCGTCAGGGCCGGCCGCCCTATCGGGACTTCTGGTCCTACGAGCCGTTCCTGCTCTACGCCAACCAGGCGTATGCCCAGCGCCCACCCTCGTTCGAGCTGGGTGTCCCGGAGTACACGCTGGTGCAGCGGGCGCACACCCTGAACGCGCTGATGGACACCTGGGCGGCGCTGTATCCGCGCGAGCAGGACCTGGACCTGCGGCGGGAGGTCACCGAGCTGGCCGTGCCGGCGTATTTCGTGCAGGGTGAGAACGAGATGCGCGGCCTGAGCGTGCCCTTCGGGGAGTGGTATGAGCAGCTCCGGGCGCCCGCCAAGCGGTTGGTGACGATCCCGGGCGGCGGCCACCGGGCGATCTTCGAGGAGCCGGATCGCTTCGTCGCCGCCCTGACCGGGCTGGTCGGCTCGTGACCGCCGCGGGTCAGGCCAGGGCCAGGCCGGGGTCCGGGTCGGGATCGGGGGACGGGGCCGGGATCCGATACTCCTCGGTCAGCGTGGTCATCGGGCCGGGCCAGGTGGCCTGGGCGACCTCGATCGGCTTGCGCGTCTCGTCGAAGGCGACGTGGAGCAGGTGCAGCACCGGGGTGTCCGGGCGGATCTGCAGGATCTCGGCCTCCTCGCGGCTGGGCTGCCGGGCGGTGATCGTGTCGGTCGCCGAGGTGTATCGGCGGCCGAGCACCTCCTCGGCCTCCTGGTACAGCGGGCGGCCGAAGGCCTCGGGACGCTCCAGGCTGGTGCCGCTGGCGTCGGTGATCCGGAACCAGGAGGCGCCGACCTCCACGGCGGCGTCGTCGGTGCGCACGATGTGCCGGCGGACCAGCAGCTCGGTGCCGTCGCGGACACCGAAGGCGTCGGCCACCTCCGGCGGGGCGGGCTCCCGGCTGACACCGACCAGCTGCTGGCGATAACGGGCGGCCAGGTCGGCGTGGTAACCGCGGTGGGCGCCGTACCGGCCGCGGGACAGGCGGTTCAGGCGGCGGCGGGTGCCTCGGACGTAGGTGCCGGAGCCGGGTTTGGTGATCAGCACCCCCTCGACCCGGAGCTGGTCGACGGCACGTTGCACCGTCTGCTTGGCCACGCCGAACATTTCGGCGATGGCCGGGATGGACGGCAGGCGTTCGCCCGGCTGCCAGTCGCCGCGGCGGACGCGCTCGCGCAGCTGGCTCGCGATCTGCCGGTGCGGGAACTCGGCAGCGCCCGGATTGATCGTCATCACAGACCCCCTCCAGCAACCGCCGCACACGGCGCGGCGACCCGTGTCCGGCCGCCGGTCGCGGATCGGTGGCCGTTGTTCCCTTCGCGGCTCGCGGTGCGGTGAAGGGAACAGGTGTCCAGCTAGGTTCCTAGGATGGCCTATACCGCGTGAGCGGGCGAGTCGACACGCGGGACGTTTCGGCGGGGCGCACACCGGAGGCCGGCCACCCGTGCGGGGTGGCCGGCCTCCGGTGAGACGAAAGTGTCAGGCGGGAAGCGCCGCTCCGGCAGCGACGCGGTCCAGGAAGGCATTCCAATCCGTGCGGGAAAACCTCAGGTACGGCTGATCGGCGTTCTTGCTGTCCCGTACCGCGATGTCGGGACCGATCGCCGCCACTTCCACGCACGATCCGCTCGCGCAGAACGTGCTGCGCTCCCACTTCATTGTGGTCTCGGCCATTTCTCCCTCTCCTTGGTTAACTATCCCCATCAGGCGCGGAGGCCGCTCTTGCGATCCTCGCGCGCAAGTCGTAAGCGCGGGCCAGAATGAGCGCCTGGCTGGCGTCCTCGTCGAGCGCCTTGCCCCAGAACCGCTCGAAGATCGCGCGGTGATATCCAACCTGGTCGATGTCCTGCACCAGTTGGTCCCAGAGATAGCCCTCTTGATAAAGCACGGCGTCCTGCGGGTCGTCGCTGAGGTCGAGGACCACGAAGGCGCCGGAGGCGCTCATCATCGTGCCGACGTCCATCGGCAGGACGCGCACCTGCACGTTGGGGCGCTGCGCGGTGTGCGCCAGGTCGTCGAACTGCTCGGCCGCGGTGAGCTGGCCGCCGACCGCGCGCCACAGAATGGACTCGTCGAGAAGAACGCGATACTCCGGGGAATGGGGCTGCTCGATCACGGCTTGCCGGCGGCGCAGGCGCACCTCGTGCCGGACGCGTCGCTGATCGTCGGTGAGGCTCTCGTCGAACCAGCCGAGGTGCGCCTCGGCCGAGGCCGGCGTCTGGAGCACGCCGGGCATCAGGGCGATCTGATAGTCCCTGATCACGGTCGCCCGGCGCTCGAACTGCATCAGCTGGCGCAGGCCGGGCGGCAGGTACTCCCGGTGCTCCTCGGCGGTCCAATACCGCTCTCGCCGGGCCGCCCGGGTGTCGTCGATCAGCGCGGAGACGCGTTTCTCGTCGGTGACGGCATAGAGGGTGAGTGCGGCGCGCAGATCCGTCGGCGTGACGGTGACCTCGCCGAGCTCGACGCGTTGCAGCTTGGAGAGCGACCAGCCGAGCCGCTGCGCCACCTCGGCCTGGCTCAGCCCCGCATGGTCCCGTGCGGCTCGGAGGGCAAGGCGAACTCGGCGCCTGGCGACGGCCGGCAACTCCTCGCGCACCGACTCCATCTCGCCCGCGCCCGCTCCCGTCCCATCGGAAGCCCCGGCCTGGAACGAATCTTGCAATCCGGGCAAATCGGATCCACCTGCCATGCAGCAGAAAGCGCTGTCGCTTCTAGCGCTCCACACAATACTCGCTGGGACATTTCGGACACTGAGCGGGTCTGGTCGCGCGTAACCCCTGTCCGGGCCGGGGGCGCCGGAGCCGCATGCGAGACATGCGGCTCCGCGCGGGCCTCAGTGCCCGCGGTACTCCAAGGAGCGGACCAGGCCGCGGCAAAAGCCTTCGAACTCACCCTGATTCCGGGAGGCGAAGATCTCCACCACCTCGCCGCGGTAGCCGGCTCGCACCTGCCACCAGCGGCGGCCGGTCTGCCCGCGCAGGCAGACCGCCGCGTAGAGGGCCAGCCCGCTGAGCACCACCGCGGTCAGGGCCACCGACACCGGACCGATGACCGGAACGGCGACCATGGCCGCGACCAGGGCGGACACCCCGATCACCCGCTGCCCGACCTCGGCCGGGCCCGGGTCGTGCCGAACGATGTGGACGTCCACCAGCTCGGACACGTTGAAACGGCGTAGGGCGGGGCGCGGCACCTCGACGACGCTGTGGGTGATCACCGCCCGCGGCCCTCGATAGAAGACCGGCAACTCACTCCCTCCCTTCCGGGGCTTGCACGCCGGAGGGAGGTGCAGAAAGATGGCAGACAACGGTCCCTCCCTCCGCGCGCGGACAAGAGGCCCGGGCGGCACCCAGCGGCTACTGGGTGTCGCCTTTTCGTATGTGACCCCCTGCCTAACCTGCGTTCAGTATGGGGGCGGCTGTCATCTATCCGCTAGACCCCTGTCAGCCGCATAGCTGATAGGCGGCGATTCACTCATGACTGTTCATCCGGAATCCGCTTCGGATGGGGCTCTGACCTGGACGTTTGCCCTGGCGTAAAGGGGCCGCGCCGCCGCGGATGAGAAGCTTGCCGGCGGCTGCCCGAATGACTTTTTTCAGACCTAATCGGACGCGAAACCGTCGCGGATCCCGGAATTTGCCGGACTTCGACGCCGTGGTGAGAGTGCCGTTCTTGCCGGGGGAATCTGACGACTTCATGCCGCGATTCGACCCTCAGGGCCTGGCCTGACTGCCGCATATCGCGGAAAACACCAGGTCACCGTGAATGATCGCGGGAACAGCGCGGGTGCCGGCGGGTTACCGGTCCGGCGCTCCGAGGCGTCCGATCGGCCGTGGCTGTCTAACGGCCATACGGCAGATTGCCAGTGGCCGAGGCGGCGCCGCCGTGAGCGGCGCCGCGCCGAAAGCCGTGCCGTTACCAGGAGCCGGCGGTCGGCCCGGCCGACCCGCCCCGGCGCCGCAGGTACTTCTCGAACTCGCTCGCGATCTCGTCGCCGGTCAGCGGCTGGATCCCGGCGTCGCCGACCCGCTCCTCCAGCTCCCGCACATACTCCCCGAGCTCGGAGTCCTGCTCCGCGGCGACCCGCACCCGCTTCTCCCACTCGTCCGCCTGCTCCGCCAGGTCGGCCATCGGCACCGGCAGATCGAGCACGTCCTCGATCCGGCTGAGCAGGGCGAGCGTGGCTTTCGGGCAGGGCGGGTTGTTGGCGTAGTGCGGCACGTGCACCCAGAACGACAGCGCGTCCAGCTCGGCCCGGGTGGCGGCCTCCTGGAGCACCCCGACGATGCCGGTCGGTCCGTCGTACCGGGTCGGGACGACGTTGTACTTCTCGGCGATGTCGCGGTCCGAGGCGCTGCCGCTGATCGGCAGGGGACGGGTGTACGGCACGTCGGCCAGCAGCGCCCCGAGCAGCACGATCTTGGTGACCTCGAGGCTGTGGCAGATCTCCAGGACCGACTCGCAGAAGGTGCGCCACCGCATGCTCGGCTCGATGCCGCGGATCAGCACCACGTCCCGGTCGCTGCCGGGCGGGCTGGCCACCGTGAACCGGGTGGTCGGCCACTCGATCTTGCGGGTTTCCCCCTCGGCCATCGTGATGGTGGGGCGGCTCACCTGGAAGTCGTAGAAGTCCTCGGGGTCGATGCTGGTGACCTCGCGGGCCTCCCAGACCTGCTCGAGGTGTTCCACGGCCGCGGTGGAAGCGTCCGCAGCATCGTTCCAGCCCTCGAAGGCGGCGATGGCCACGGGGGAGCGGAGCAGCGGAAGGCCGTCGAACTCAGTCATGAGACACAGCCTACGTGCGCCCAGGAAAACCCACTCGGGGGCCGCGCCGGAGATTCGCCGAGCGGGGAACAGCGTCGGCCGAACGGCTCGTTCCCCGCAAGCATACCTATTTCGGATATACAGCATGAATACTTCAGCGATGCCGTGCCGAAAGTCGGGAAAGGCGCGGCGCGCGATACACCCGCAGGGGTGACACCGGGACGAGACGGCGATTACCGCGATTACCGCGAACCGGGCGGCGCTCGCTCGGATAATTCCGCTATGACCAGCCACGTGGATCAGGTGCTCGGGCCGGCCGATGACACCGTCAGCTTCATGCAGCCGCGCGCCATGTTCTATGTGACCGTCCTCTGGGTGGTGGCCGCCGCTTGGGCCGTGATGCTCGCCGTCTACCTGCTCTTCGCGGTGGTCTTCGGGGCCCGGCCGGACGCCGCCGACATCGTGGTCTACGCCGAGGTGGCGCTGATCGTGCCGGTGATCGTGTCGGCGGTGGTGCTGCTGGTGCTGTACCGGCGGCTGGGCTGGCTGCACACCTCGGTGCACGGCATCGACTTCGCCGCGACCGGGCGCAAGGCGGTGCACCTGCCCTGGTCCGGGATCGCCGCGGTGGCGCTGCACGGGTGGGGGCCGTTCACCGAGCTGGTGGTCACGCCGATCGGGACCGACTACGCGCGGGTGCTGGACGGGCCGGGGCTGGCGCCGCGGATGCGGCATCGGGGCGGCGAGACGTCGTACGTCGTGGATGTCGGCCTGATGTCGCCGGGTCCGGAGGTCCTCCTGGCGGAGCTGCACCGCCGCATCCCCTCGAAGGTTTGACGAGCGCCGCGCGCGTCGTTATGGTTTAACCGCTCCGTTAATTAACGGGAGGGTTAAATGACCGACCGGCTCAGCGTGATCTTCGCGGCTCTGGCCGACCCGACGCGTCGTGCCATCCTGGCCCGGCTCGCCGAGGGCGAGGCGACCGTGACCGAGCTGGCCGAGCCGTTCGACATCAGCCTCCCGGCGATCTCCCGGCACCTGAAGGTGCTGGAGAACGCCGGTCTGATCTCGCGCAGCCGCTCCGCCCAGTGGCGCTCCAGCCGGCTGGAGGCGGGTCCGCTGCGCGAGGCGACCGCGTGGATGGAGCGGTACCGCCGGTTCTGGGACGAAAATTTCGCGCGCCTGGACGCCCATCTCAAGCGCATGCAGGAGGAGAAGCCATGACCGATCTCGTCATCACCCGGATCTTCGACGCTCCCCGTGACCTGGTCTACCGCGCCTTCGTCGACCCGGACCAGCTGGCCGCCTGGTTCGGCCCGGTGGGCTGGTCGGTGCCCCGCGACTCGATCGACATCGACCCCCGCCCGGGCGGCAACCAGAAGTTCACCATGGTCAACGACGCCGACCCGTCGATGACGTCGCCGGTGAACGCGACGTTCGTCGAGGTGGTGGAGAACGAGCTGCTGGTCGGCGAGGAGGACGTCAGCCACATCCCGTCCTTCGGCGCCGACAAGCTGGTGATGCGCATCGAGTTCTTCGACGAGGAGGGCGGGCGTACCCGCCTGGTGCTCACGCAGAGCCCGTTCCCGGCCGCGATGGAGACCGGCGCCCGGGAGGGCTGGGGCAGCAGCTTCACCAAGCTCGACAAGATCCTGGCGTGAAACGGGGTGGCGGGCCGGTGACCCCGGCCCGCCACCCCCACCGCATCAGTCGTGGGCGATCGCGCCCAGGACGTTGAGCCGGGCGGCCCGGATCGCCGGGACCACGGCCGCGATCACGCCGACCAGGGCGGCCAGGAGCAGGTACGTGGCCATCCGGTCCCAGGGCAGCACGATCTGGGTGATCCCGTCGTCCTTGAGCGCCCGGGTGACCGCGGCGCCCATGCCGGCGCCGACCGCGACACCGAGCAGCGCGCCGAACACCGAGATCACCACCGCTTCCACGGTGATCATCCGCATGGTCTGCGCCCGGCCGAGTCCGACCGCGCGCAGCAGGCCCAGCTCGCGGGTGCGTTCCAGGACCGACAGGGCCAGGGTGTTGACCACGCCGAGGACCGCGATCAGGATGGCCAGCCCGAGCAGGATCTGGATCATCGTGATGATCTGGTCGAACTGCGCGGCCTGCTGGTCCACGAAGGTCGCGGTGTCGGTCGCGGCCACCTCGGGACTGTCCGCCAGCAGTGCCTTGACCTGCGGCAGCACGGCCGAGACGGCGACCCCGTCGTCGAGCCGGACGAAGCCGAACGCGGGCTGCGGGATGCCGAAGTCCTTGATCGCCTCCTTCGGCAGGAACAGGTTGCCGGGCAGCGCGTCATCCGGGTAGACCGCCGCGACCGTGTAGGTGTGCGGCTGCCCGCGCGAGGCCTGGATCGTCACCTTGGAGCCGGCCGTCCAGCCGTGCTCGTCGGCGTTGGGCTGCCCGACCGCGATCTGGTCCGGGCCGAGCGTGGTCAGCGCCGCGGCCGCGCCGGTCGTCCGGTACGCCTCGGTCAGAGCGTGGAAGTCGTCGGTCGCGCTGGCGTACTCCCGCTTGCCGTCGGCCAGCACCAGGTCCTGGTAGAGACCGGACGCCGCCCGCACCCCGGGAATGGCCTTGGTCTTGGCGATCACCGCCGGGTCGTACGTCGGCGGCCGCGGCCCGTTCTGATCCCCGGCGATCATGATCTCCGCCTTGAGGATCGTCGCGGCCTGCGCCTTGAGGCTGCTCTTGGCCGAGTCCATGATCACGGTCACGCCGGTGACCAGCGCGATCCCGATCATCAGGGCGGCCGCGGTGATCGCCGTGCGGCGCGGGTTGCGGCCCGAGTTGAGCCGGCCCAGCCGGCCCGGCAGCGACCAGGCGAAGAGCCGGCCCAGCAGCCCGATCACCGGCTTGCTGATCAGCGGGGTGAGCAGGGCGACGCCGATGAACGAGACCAGCACGCCGCCGAGGATCAGCCAGAGCGTCGCGTCCCCGGCGTCGGCGAACAGCCCGACACCCAGGGCGGCCGCGCCGGCCGCGAGCACCACGCCACCGGCCACGCTGAGCTTGGTGAGCGGCCGGTCCGGGATGCTCACCTCCTGCATGGCGGCGATCGGCGCGATCCGCGAGGCGCGCAGCGCGGGCAGCACCGCGGCCACCACGGTGACCACCAGGCCCACCACGAACGCGCTGATGACGGCGGCCGGCGGGACGCCGATCGGGGCCAGGTCCATGTTGCCGGCGAAGGAGCCGAACAGCGCGGCCAGCCCGGCGCCCGCGCCGATCCCGGCGGCCAGGCCGAGCACCGCCGCGACGAAGCCGATCGCGACCGCCTCGATGAGCACCGAGCCGATCACCTGGCGGCGGCTGGCGCCCATCGCGCGCAGCAGGGCCAGTTCCTTGGTCCGCTGGGCCACGATGATCGAGAACGTGTTGAGGATCAGGAAGATGCCGACGAACAGCGCCACCCCGGCGAAGCCGAGCAGGATCTGGTTGAAGAAGCTCAACCCCTCCTTGATGCTCGACGAGCTCTCGTCGGCGAGCTGCTTGCCGGTCTTGACCACGTAATCGGACCCCAGCGCGGCGGCCACCCGGTCGCGCAGCACCTCGGGGCTGAGCCCGTCGGCGGCCTGCACCACGACCGACGAGTAGGAACCGGGCGCGTTGAGCATCAGCTTCTGCGCCACCGGCGTGGTGAAGGCGACCTCCTGGACGCCGCCGATGCTGTCCCGGTTGCCGGTGTAGCCCCAGATGCCGACCAGGGTGAAGACCTTCTTCGGCGCCAGGGTGAGCACCGGCACCTGGTCGCCGACGTGGTAGCCGGCCAGCTTGGCGGTGTTCGCGTTGACCGCGATCTCGTTGTCGGCCGTCGGGCCGCGACCCTCGCGCAGCTCCATCAGGTTGTCGGCGCCGGTCCAGTTGCCACCGAGCCGGGGCGGACCCTGCGAGGTGAGCACCTTGCCGTCGCTGCCGATCACCCGGGCGCCGTCGGCGTCGACCCGGCCGGTGGCCGACCGTACCCCGGAAATGGTTTTGATCTTGTCGACGGTCGCGGCCGGGAACGGCGCTGCGACCTCCTCGCCGTCCATCTCGCTGACCTCGACCTTGGGCTTCGCGCTGACCGACACGTCGGTCGCCGCGAAGGCGTCCGCGAAGATGGAGTCGAAGGTGCGGTTGAGCGTGTCGGTGACCACGAAGGACCCGGACACGAACATCACGCCCAGCACCACGGCCAGTCCGGAGAGGATCAGCCGTAGCTTGCGGGCGAGCAGGCTTTTCAGCGTGGCGCGCAGCATCAGAGCATCACCGGGTCGCCGTGCTTGTCCAGGCGCTTCATGGTATCCAGCACGGTCTCGGCGGTCGGCTCGAGCAACTCGTCGACGATGCTTCCGTCGGCCAGGAAGACCACCCGGTCGGCGTAGCTGGCGGCGACCGGGTCGTGGGTGACCATCACGATCGTCTGGCCGTGCTCGCGGACCGAGGAGCGCAGGAAGTTCAGCACCTCGGCGCCGGAGCGCGAGTCCAGGTTGCCGGTCGGCTCGTCCGCGAAGATCACGTCGGGGCGGCCCATCAGCGCCCGGGCGCAGGCCACCCGCTGCTGCTGGCCGCCGGAGAGCTGGCTGGGCCGGTGCCCGAGCCGGTCCCGCAGGCCCACCGTGTCGATCACGGTGTCCCACCACTGCGGGTCGGCCTTGCGGCCGGCGATGTCCAGCGGCAGCCTGATGTTCTCCGCGGCGCTCAGCGTCGGCAGCAGGTTGAACTGCTGGAAGATGAAGCCGATCCGGTCGCGGCGCAGCCGGGTCAGGGCCTTGTCGCCGAGCTTGCTGATCTCGGTGCCGCCGACGTGCACGGTGCCCTTGTCCACCGTGTCCAGCCCGGCCAGGCAGTGCATGAGCGTCGACTTGCCGCTGCCGGACGGCCCCATGATCGCCGTGAACCGGCCCCGGCCGAACTCGGCGGTCACCCCGGCCAGCGCGGTCACCCGCGCCTCGCCGCTGCCGTAGACCTTCCAGATCTCGTCCGCGCGCGCCGCCACCGGCCCGCCGGCATTCGTCGCAGTCACCGTCGTTCTCCCCCTGCAGTCTTGGTCCGGCCGGGGCACGGTTGCCCCGGCCGGCCCGCTCAGTCTCTCGGCGGATCCGCCGCCGGGCGTCCGCCGTGTGGAGTAGCCCGACGCTGAGATTTCGCTGGGGGAGCCCACTTAGGCGGAGTCAGGGTTGCCCCTGAGTGATAGCGATGTCCGCGATCGGCTCGCGGTCCGCTCCGGCTCGCGGTCCGGGCGATTTCCGGTACGGCGGCCGGCCCCGGATCGGCGGACGTCGTGACGTTTTGGTGACGGCGGTCGCTGGGCACCTGCGTCTACGGTGGAGTACCCGGCTCGCAGGAGGACGCATGTCCGCTCGGATCGCCTCTGTCCTGGTGTTGCTGCTGCTCGTGGGCTGTGGGGCACTGCCTCCGGCCGACGACGATCCGGTGACCACCCGGGCCACCCCGCGCGCCACCGGGTCCAGCGAGCTGGAGGGCACCGACACGCCCGAGGAGTTCGCCTCCGACATCAAGGCCGCCCAGCAGGTCGCCGAGCAGTACTGGTCGCGGGTGTTCAAGCGGTCCGGCAACCAGTTCGAGCCGGTCCGCGAGCTGATTCCGTACGAGGAGGAGGGCGAGGCGTCCTGCGGCGGCGACCCGCTGCCGTTGAACAACGCCGCCTACTGCTCCCGCGGCGACTTCATCGCCTACGACGTGAACTGGGCCTTCGGGGTGTTCCAGCAGATCGGCGACGCGTTCCTGTACTACCTGCTCGGCCACGAGTACGCGCACGGCATCCAGGCGCGGCTCGGCATCCAGAAGGAGTTCACCATCCAGCAGGAGCTCCAGGCCGACTGCATGGCCGGGGCCTTCATCGGCGACCAGGCGCGCGCCGGCCAGCTGCGGCTGGACAAGGGTGACACCGACGAGCTGGCCGAGGGCCTGAAATCGGTCGGTGACGCGCCGGGGCAGCCGTGGTTCGCCGAGGGATCGCACGGCTCGCCGGAGATGCGGATCAACGCGTTCGCCAACGGATACCGGGACGGGCTGAAGTCCTGTGACCTGTGAGACATCGGGTCGGCCCGGGGCACGGCGGCGACGCAGAATGGGCGCTCGCCGACTGTGAAACGGGGAGATTCTGCTGAGCGCGACACCACCCGCCGCGGTGCTTTTTGACATGGACGGAACGCTGGTCGACAGCGAGAAACTCTGGGGCACCGCGCTCGAGGACCTCGCGATCCGCGCCGGCGGGCAGCTGTCCACCCGGGCCCGTCTGGCCATGGTCGGCACCAGCATGCCGGTCAGCATGGCGATCTTCCGCGAGGACATGGGCCAGCCGGACCGGCCCTACCGGTCTGACGTCGCCTGGCTCACCGACCGGGTCGCCGAGCTGTTCGCCGACGGCCTGGACTGGCGGCCGGGCGCACGGGAGCTGCTGCACGAGGTGCGCGCCGCCGGCGTGCCCACGGCGCTGGTCACCTCGACCGAGCGGCGGCTCGCCGAGGTCGCGCTCAAGACCCTCGGCGCGGAGAACTTCGACGTGCTGATCTGCGGTGACGAGGTGGCCCGGCCGAAACCGGACCCCGAGCCCTACCTGACCGCGGCCGGCCTGCTCGGCGTGCCGATCGGCGCCTGTGTCGCGATCGAGGACTCGCCGAGCGGCGTGGCGAGCGCGGTGGCGGCCGGCGCGACGGTCCTCGCGGTGCCCTCTGACGTCACTCTGCCGTCAACTGACGGCATCCACCTCAGATCGTCGCTGTCCGGGGTGGACCTGGAGTTTCTGGCCGCTTTGCGCTGACAACCCCGATTTCGGTACGACGAAGGGCGCGCCCGTGGGTGCGCCCTTTTGGCTGCGCCTCTACTGCGCTGACGCTCGATGACGGTTACGTGACATCAGGAGGGGCTTGCGTGACGTCATTGGTGACGTCATGATGGAGTCATGGACCTGACGCCGTACCTCGAAGGGTTGCGCTCCGACCTCGCGGCCGTGGCCGCGCCGGGCGGCCCGGACACCGCCCGCGCCGCGGAGCTCTTGAGCAACTCACTGGAACCGTCCGCGCGGCTGGCGCTGCTCGAAGCGCTCTCCGACGCCGCCGCGGAGATCACCACCCGGCTCACCGACGCCACCGTGGAAGTGCGCCTGCGAGGCCGGGAAGCCGACCTGGTGGTGACCCAGCTCGCCGCCGCGGAGCCGTCGGTGGCCGTCCCGCCGCCGGTCGCGCCGGTCGACGGGGGAGACCTGGCCCGGCTGACGCTGCGGATGCCGGAGGCCCTCAAGACGCAGGTCGAGCAGACCGCCGCGGCGGAGGGCGTCTCGGTCAACGCCTGGCTGGTGCGGGCGGTCTCGACAGCGGTCAATCAGCGGCCGGGGAGTGCGCCACCGCCCGCGTTCGGCGGAGCGATGTCTGCGAAGCGCGTCACCGGCTACTTCCAAGCCTGATCCGTTCTGAGGAGAAATCTCATGATGTATGAGTTCGATCATCTCCAGCCCGTCACCGTCGCGTTGCGAGCCATGGCCGGCAGCGTGGAGATCGACGCGGGAGACCACGAGACCGTCCGGGTCGAGGTCGTGCCGTTCACCGACAGCCCGGCATCCCAGCAGGCCGCCGAGAACACCCGGGTCGTCCTGGACGGCGACACCCTGTCGGTCACCGTCCCGCACGCGGAGCGCTGGCGGTGGCGCCGCACCCCGGCCCTGCGGATCAGCATCCAGGTTCCGGCCGGCAGCACGCTGACCGGGGAGAGCGCCGCGGCCGACGTGCGGGCCACCGGCAGCTACCGGGATGTCAGCCTGCGGCTGGCCTCCGCCGACGCTCACATCGCCGAGCTCGCCGGCAACGTGCGGATGACCGGCGCCAGCGGCGACCTGTCGGTCGGCCGGGTGGGCGGCTCGGCGTCGCTGAAGACGGCGTCCGGCCGGATCAACGTCGGTGACGTCACGGGTGACGTCACGGTGAGCACGGCAAGTGGGGACATCGAGGTCGGCAGCGGGGGCGGTTCGCTGAACGCGGGCACGGCCAGCGGACGGGTCACGGTCGGTTTGCTGTCGCAGGGCAAGGCCCGCATCCGTACGGCCTCCGGTGACGTCACGGTCGGCGTCGCCCCGGGCACCGGCGTCTGGCTCGACCTGAACAGCGTCGGCGGGCACAGCGTCACGGATCTGGCCTCGCACGGCGCGGAGGCGCCGCCGTCGACGGGTCCCGGCCTCGATCTGCGGGTCCGCACGGCCAGCGGTGACATCCGCATCCACCGCGCCACCGACCGGATCGCCGCCTGATGTCCGTTCTGGCCGCTCGTCACCTGTTGCCCAGCCTCTCGCGCCCGTTCCTGCCCTGCGCCGCACCCGCGTTCCCGCTGCCGGGTACGCCCCGGCGGTTCCCGGCCCGCCCGCCGCCGCGCGTCCCGGCGGACGGCGGCCGCCCAACCTGACCAACAGCGTCCAGCACCAGCCGCGTGGCCGGCTGGTGCTGGACGCTGTTGCCCGTCCCACCCGCCGGCGCGCGAATCCCAACCGGAGCCGCCTCGTCCTACCTGTCGCTGGGCCATTTCCGTCACCGCCGTTCACGCCCTTGACCAGCGGGTCGGTGGCGGCCGTGGGGTCCGTCTGAACTCCGGTGATGCTGGGGGCCGCCTGGTCGGGTCTGTCGCCGGTGTGTGACCTGGCCGCCGTTCCCTTTATTGCCGTTCGCGGCTGTGACCAGTGGGTCGGTGGGGGCCGTTGGTGGGGTCCGGGGTGGGTTCCGGTGCTGCTGGGGGCGCCGGGTTGGGCTTGTCGCCGGTGTGTGACCTGGCCGTCGTTTCGTTTATTGCCGTTCGCGGCTGTGACCAGTGGGTCGGTGGGGGCCGTTGGTGGGGTCCGGGGTGGGTTCCGGTGCTGCTGGGGGCGCCTGGTCGGGTCTGTCGCCGGTGTGCGACCCCGCCGTTATTTCTTCATCGCCGTTCACGCCTTTGGCCAGCAGGCCCATGGCGTCCAGCGGCGTGGTGTCCGGGTCGGTGCCGGAGCCTTCTCGTCGGGTCTGTCGCCGGCAAGGGCCTCGCGAAGCCATTGCTGTCACTGCCGTTCACGCTCTGACCAGCGGCCAACGACACCCCATGGCGTGATGCCTTGGTCGGTAGCGGTGACCCGCCGGGCGACCACACCGCAGCTTGTGAGGCGGCCAGGCGGCCGGCGGTGGCCGTGATGTTGCCGTTGACGGTGGGCCTATCCGGGGAGGGGCCGGGCCCGGCCGGCGGGTTGGCTTGCGCCGGGGTTCGGATGCGGAATGGGTCCGGGTTGTGGGGCGTGGTGGGGTGGTCAGGTGCGGTCGACCGGCCGTTGTTGGTGGGGACAGTCGCCGGTTCGGGTGGGGAATGGGTCAGGGTTGTCGGGTCGGCTGTGGGGCGTGGTGGGGTGGTCAGGTGCGGTTGACCTGGCCGTTCTCGCAGGTGGGGACGGTCGTCGGTTCGGGTGGGGAATGGGTCAGGGTTGTCGGGTCGGCTGTGGGGCGTGGTGGGGTGGTCAGGTGCGGTTGACCTGGCCGTTCTCGCAGGTGGGGACGGTCGTCGGTTCGGGTGGGGAATGGGTCAGGGTTGTCGGGTCGGCTGTGGGGCGTGGTGGGGTGGTCAGGTGCGGTTGACCTGGCCGTTCTCGCAGGTGGGGACGGTCGTCGGTTCGGGTGGGGAATGGGTCAGGGCTGTCGCGTCGGTTGTGGGGCGCGGTGGGGTGGTCAGGTGCCGGGTTTGACCAGGCCGATCTCGTAGGCGAGGACAACCGCCTGGGTGCGGTCGCGGAGGCGGAGCTTGGCGAGCATGTGGCCGACGTGGGTTTTGACCGTGGTCTCGCTGACCTGGAGGGCCTCGGCGATCTCGGCGTTGGTGTGGCCGCGGGCCACGTGGATCAGCACCTCGCGTTCGCGGCCGGTCAGGGCGCGCAGGTCGGTGGGGACCGGTCTGCTGTCCGAGGCGGGCAGTGCGGCGGCGAAGCGGGGGAGCACCCGGGCCAGCACCCGCGGGGTGATCACGGCGCCGCCGGCGGCGACGGCTCGGATCGCGGTGAAGAGTTCCTCCTGGGGGGCGTCCTTGCACAGGTAGCCGGTGGCGCCCGCGCCGATCGTCGCGACCAGCTGCTCGTCGCTGTCGTGCGCGGTGAGGATCAGCACCCGGACCGGCAACCGTGCCGCGACGACCGCGCGGGCCACCGCGGCGCCGTCCATCCTGGGCAGGGCCGCGTCGGTGACCAGCACATCCGGCAGCAGGCGCCGGGCCAGCGCGACGGCTTCGGCGCCGTCGCCGGTCTCGCCCGCGACGACGAGCTCGGGACCGCCGTGGGTGCCCGCCTCGGCGAGGACCGCGCGCAGCCCGGATCGTTGCAGGGCCGAGGCGTCGGCGAGCAGCAACCGGATCGGTTTCACCACGTCAGGCACCGCCCTCGCCGCGGGCGTGTCCGGGAGGCGGGCCGATGTGCCGGATGGACCGGCCCGGTGGCGGCCAGGTGGGCGTCGGACTGGAGGGGTGGTCAGGCAACGAGGTCGTCCTGGTGGGTGGTGGCCAGGCGGTCGGGCTCGGAGTCGGCGGGCAGGCCGGCGGCCGGGGACTCCGGGAACGGGGGTGGGGTGCCGCCGAACTCGGGGCAGAGGGCCTGGTGGTTGCACCAGCCGCAGAGGCGGCTCGGCTTCGGGCGGAACTCGCGGTCGCGCTTGGCTCGCTCGACGGCCTGGGAGAGGGCGACCAGGGTGCGCTCGAAGCGCTCCAGCTCGGCGGCCTCCGGGCTGTAGTCGAGGACCTCGGCGTCTTTCAGATAGAGCAGGCGCAGGACGCGGGGGACGACGCCGCGGGTGCGCCAGAGGACCAGGGCGTAGAACTTCAGCTGGAACAGGGCGCGGCCCTCGAAGGCCTCGCGCGGGGCGCCGCCGGTCTTGTAGTCGACGACGCGCAGGTCGCCGGCCGGGGAGACGTCGAGACGGTCGATGTAGCCGCGGATCAGCAGCTCGTCGTCGATCATCGTGGAGATCAGGGTCTCCCGCTCGGCGGGCTCCAGGCGCTGCGGGTCCTCGACCGCGAAGTAACCACCGAGCAGGTCGCGGGCGCTGCCCAGGAAGGCGGCCAGCCGGGCGGCCTCGGCGGCGCCGGCCGGGGCGTCGATCAGGGCGATCTGGCCCATCGCGTCGGCCTCCGCGGCCACCGCCGCCGGATCCCGGACAGCGTCAGTGGCGTGTCCCACACCGGCCGCGCCGGAGGAGGCCCCGGTTGCGGGTGCCGGGCCAGCGGTCGTGGTGCCGGAGGGGACCGCGGCCGCGGGCGCGGCGTCGGAGAGTGCCGGGCCGGAGGCGGACGACGTGGACTCCGGCGAGGCGAGTGCGGGGGCGCCGGTCGCGGTGTCGGAAGGGGCCGGGCCGGAGGCGGACGGCGTGGACTCCGGCGAGGCGAGTGCGGGGGTGGGGGCGTCGGAGGCGGTGCCGGAAGGGGCCGGGCTGGAGGCGGACGGCGTGGACTCCGGCGAGATGGGCGCGGCGTCGGAAGGGGCCGGGGTGGCGACGCCGGGTGTGGCGGGCGGCGCTGAGGGCGTACCGAAAATGGCTGGCCCTGGGGAAAGCGGACCGGAAGCGGCGGGCGTGGGGGAGCGCGGTCCGGGGTCGGCGGCGAACAGGGAGGCCAGGGCCGGCTCGTGGCTGACCAGGCGCTCCCACTCCGGGGTGACCAGGGCGGCCGCGGCCTCCGGAGTGCGCTCGGCGGCGGGCAGGTCGAACAGGCGCTCCAGCACGGCGTGCACCAGGGTGCCGCGGACCTGGTCGGCGGAGGGCTGCTCGGGCAGCTTGTCGATGGTGCGGAAGCGGAACAGCAGCGGACAGGTCTTGAAGTCGGCCGCGCGCGACGGGGACAGTGACGGACCGGACGGCCGGTCGGCCAGGCCCGGACGGCCGGCGGACGTCGCGGGGGAGGCCGGACCGCCAGGGCGGGGCTGCGGGGGCGGGAACACCGTCTGTGCCGTCATGCCAGCCAGGCTAGGGCAGAGGTACGACGAAATCCGCACGACACCGCCTGCCGTGTGGATCACGCGGGCGGCCGGTGATCCGCAAGGAATCGGGTTGGTCCGTAGCATCAAGCGCATGGAGGAGAGCGCGACCCGCAATCCGCCGGCACCGGCTGGTGGCCGGCCGGTGGGGCAGGTGCTGGGCATCCCGGTGCATGCGAACGCCTCGATGTTGCTGCTGGCGATCCTGGTCACCGTGGTCTACGGCAACTATGCCCGGGCCGAGCTGGGTCTCGAGCAGCCATGGGCCTACCTGGTCGGCCTCGGTTTCGTGATCTGCCTGCTCGGCTCGGTGCTGCTGCACGAGCTCGGGCACGCGCTGACCGCCCGGCACCACGGGATCGGCGTGCGCCGGATCACTCTCGAGTTGCTCAGCGGCTGGACCGAGATGGATCGCGAGGCGCCCACCCCACGGGTCGACGCCCTGGTCTCGCTGGCCGGGCCGGCCGTCTCGCTGGTGCTCGGCGGGGTGACCACCGCGGCCGCGTTCGCCCTGCCGGAGGACACCGTGCCCGGGCAGATCGCGTTCCAGCTGGCGGTCAGCAACGTGCTGGTCGCGATCTTCAACGTGCTGCCCGGCCTGCCGCTGGACGGTGGCCGGGCGCTGCGCGCGGCCATGTGGGCGATGCTCAAGGACCGCAACCGGGCGACCGTGCTCGCCGGTTACGCCGGGCGGGCGCTGGCCTTCGGGACCGCCGTGACGGTGCTGGTGCTGTTCCAGTTCGGGCTGCTCACCGTGTTCGGGATGCTGTTCGTGCTGCTGGTCACGATGACCCTGTGGCACGGTGCCGGCCAGTCGATCCGGCTGGGGCGGATGACCGGCCGGTTCCCCCTGATCGACCTGGGTGCGCTGGCCCGCCCGCTGCTGTCGGTGCCGTCCGGCACGCCGCTCGGCGAGGCGCAGCGCCGCCGCGCCGAGGACCCGCGACCGGACGTGGTGCTCGGCGTCACCGACTCGGCGGGTAGCCTCACCGCTCTGGTCGATCCGGTCGCCGCCGAGCGCGTGCCGGTCGACCGGCGGCCCTGGGTGAGCGTGGAGAGCGTTTCCCGGTCCCGTGACGCGCTGACCAGCCTGCCGGTGGGACTCACCGGTGAGCAGGTGGTCCGGGCGTTGCAGGCCCACCCGGGTGCGCAGTACCTGGTGACCGCAGGCGAGGATGTCGTAGGCGTCCTGCGGGTCGCCGACGTCGCGGCGGTCCTCGAGCCGCGGCGGGCGCAACGCACCTGATACCGGAGAGAGAGTTCGTGACCACGACCCCCGTCACCGCCGCCGACGAGCAAGTGCCAGCCCACCGGGGCCCGTTCCGCCCGGGTGACCGGGTGCAGCTGACCGACCCCAAGGGCCGGATGCACACGATCGTTCTGGAGCCCGGCAAGGCGTTCCACACCCACCGCGGCGCGCTGGAGCACGATGCGCTCATCGGCCTTCCGGACGGCAGCGTGATCACCGCCACCAGCGGCACGCAGTACCTGGCACTGCGCCCGCTGCTCAGCGACTACGTGCTCTCCATGCCGCGCGGCGCGCAGGTGATCTATCCGAAGGACGCGGCGCAGATCGTGGCGATGGGCGACGTGTTCCCCGGCGCCCGGGTGCTGGAGGCGGGCGCCGGTTCCGGCGCGCTGACCTGCTCGCTGCTGCGCGCCGTCGGCGAGACCGGCGAGGTGCACAGCTACGAGCTGCGGCCGGACTTCGCGGCGATCGCCCGCAAGAACGTGGAGGCGTTCTTCGGTGGCCCGCACCCGGCCTGGCACCTGCACGAGGGTGACGTCGCGGACAACGAGATCGGTGGTTTCGACCGGATCGTGCTGGACATGCTGACCCCGTGGGAGGCACTCGACATGGTCGAGCGGTCGCTGATCCCGGGCGGCGTGTTCATCGGCTACGTGGCGACCACCCCGCAGCTGTCCGAGCTGGTCGAGGCGCTGCGCGAGCGGGGCGGCTGGACCGAGCCGCGGGCCTGGGAGTCGCTGATCCGCGACTGGCACGCCGACGGCCTGGCGGTCCGCCCGGACCACCGGATGATCGCGCACACCGCGTTCCTGGTGTCGTCGCGCAAGCTGGCGCCCGGCGTGACCGCGCCGCCGCGCCGGCGCAAGCCGAGCAAGGGCGCCGAGGCGTACGCGGCGCGCAAGGCCGCCCGGGAGGCGCTGCACGCGCAGCACGCGGAGCAGGACGCCACCACCGGGGAGTGACCGAGCCCGTCGAGTCCGGTAGTTTCCGGTAGGGCGTCGATAGGAGGACAAGGAGTGGGCGCGATGAGTTCTCCGCCGTTCGGCGGCAGCAACGAGATGCCGGCGGTGTTCCCGGACTGGTCGCCCTACCCGGACCTGGACTCGGCGGCCCGCGCCTACCTGCGTGACCCCGAGGTGGCCCTGGAGGCGCTGTTCGGCGTGCTCCGCGGCGCCTCGGTGCTCTGCTTCACCCTGGAGCGTTTCGTCAACGAGGTGAACGGCGTCTGGCAGGAGGTCGTCGTCTGCGACGGCAGCCGCCTGGTGCTCTGGCACGGCGAGGACGTGGCGCCCGGCGACGGCCCGGCCGGCTCGATGACCTCGTCGCTGCGGGTGGTGCCGCTCTCCACGATCACCGAGGTGGGCTGCCGGCGGCGGCTCACCCGGACCTCCACCGGGCAGGCCCGGGTCGACAGCATCGACGTCTACCTGCTGCTCAGCTCGGTCGACGACGCGGTGCCGCCGCCCGGGCTGGCCGAGGAGGAGGGGCGGGCGCCGATGCGCCACGACGCCCTGCGGTTCGGCAAGACCCTCGACGACGGCGGACCCGGGCAGATCGCCCGTCTGGAGGAGTTCTCCCGGGTCGTCGCGTCGCTGGTCGGCCGGCCGACCCTCTAGGCGGCTTCCGGGCCGGCCACTTCCACGTCGTCCGCCGCGCGGACGACGTGGATGCAGTCGCCGGGGCACTCCTTCGCGGAGTCGATGACTTCGAGGACCAAATTTTTCGGTACGAAGGTGCGTATGCCCGGATTTTGGAGCAACTCGCCCGAATCATCCTTGACGTATGCCAAGCCGTCGATGTCCAGTTCGAAGACTTCCGGAGCGTATTGGACGCAGAGTCCGTCACCGGTGCACAAGTCCTGATCGATCCAGACCTGCAGCTCATCAGTGTCTGCTGACACTCCTACCTCCCACAACTGGTTGGGCCCGACGGTACCCGAACCCTGACCGACCGGCTCATCGGCGGCGGCACCAATCGATCAAGACTCAGTGACGAGGGTGTTGCATGGGATGAAAACTGCTCCGCAACAGCTAGTGTTGGTTCAAGACGTTCGAGCCCCCGGGGAGGTGGGACGTGGCACGTAGCGACGAAGCGGACTCCCGCGCCGCACGATGGGAGAAAGAGGCCAACGATCTCTCCAGCCAGGTCGCGTTCCTGCAAGAGGAACTCGCTCTGGTTCGGCGGAAGTTGACCGAGAGCCCCCGACACGTCCGGCAGCTTGAGGAACGGCTCGCGGCAACGCAGGCGCAGCTGGCCCGAGTGACCGAGAACAACGAGCGGCTCGTGGCGACCCTGAAGGAAGCCCGAGCTCAGATCGTCACTCTCAAGGAAGAGATTGACCGGCTCGCCCAGCCGCCCAGCGGCTATGGCGTTTTCCTGTCGGCACACGAGGACGGCACGGTGGACGTGTTCACCGGAGGCCGCAAGCTGCGGGTGGCGGTCTCGCCGTCGCTCGCGGTGGACGAGCTCCAGCGGGGCCAGGAGGTCCTGCTGAACGACGCGCTCAACGTCGTCGACGCGTTCGGTTTCGAGCGCACCGGCGAGGTGGTCCTGCTCAAGGAGGTCCTGGACAACCCGTCCGGCGGCCCCAGCGACCGGGCCCTGGTGGTCTCCCACGCCGACGAGGAGCGCATCGTGTTCCTCGCCGACTCGCTGGAGATCACGAAGTTGCGCGCCGGCGACTCGCTCATGATCGAGCCCCGTTCGGCGTACGCGTACGAGCGGATCCCGAAGAGCGAGGTCGAGGAACTCGTCCTGGAGGAGGTCCCCGACGTCGACTACACCGACATCGGTGGCCTGCACTCGCAGATCGAGCAGATCCGCGACGCGGTGGAGCTGCCGTTCCTGCACGCCGACCTGTTCCGGGAGCACCAGCTGCGCCCGCCGAAGGGCATCCTGCTCTACGGCCCGCCCGGCTGTGGCAAGACCCTGATCGCCAAGGCGGTGGCCAACTCGCTGGCCAAGAAGATCGCCGAGCGCCGTGGCGAGGAGAAGCACACCAGCTACTTCCTCAACATCAAGGGTCCGGAGCTGCTGAACAAGTACGTGGGTGAGACCGAGCGGCACATCCGCCTGGTCTTCCAGCGGGCCCGGGAGAAGGCCGGCGAGGGCACCCCGGTGATCGTGTTCTTCGACGAGATGGACTCGATCTTCCGGACCCGCGGTTCCGGTGTCTCCTCCGACGTGGAGAACACGATCGTTCCCCAGCTGCTCAGCGAGATCGACGGCGTCGAGGGCCTGGAGAACGTGATCGTCATCGGCGCGTCGAACCGGGAAGACATGATCGACCCGGCGATCCTGCGCCCCGGCCGTCTCGATGTGAAGATCAAGATCGAGCGTCCGGACGCCGAGGCGGCGAAGGACATCTTCGCCAAGTACATCCTCTCCGACCTGCCGCTCTCCGAGGACGACCTCGGCGAGCACGGCGGTAACCGCGATGCCACGGTCGCCGCGATGATCGAGGCGGTCGTGCTGCGGATGTACACGGAGTCCGAGGAGAACCGCTTCCTCGAGGTCACCTACGCCAACGGTGACAAGGAAGTCCTGTACTTCAAGGACTTCAACTCCGGCGCGATGATCCAGAACATCGTCGACCGCGGCAAGAAGATGGCGATCAAGGAGTTCCTCACCTCCGGGACGAAGGGCCTGCGACTCCAGCACCTGCTGGACAGCTGCGTCGACGAGTTCCGGGAGAACGAGGACCTGCCGAACACCACCAACCCGGACGACTGGGCCCGGATCTCCGGCAAGAAGGGCGAGCGGATCGTCTACATCCGCACGCTCGTCTCCGGCGGCAAGGGCGCGGAGGCCGGCCGGTCCATCGAGACCGCGACCAACACCGGTCAGTACCTGTAAGGGCATCTGAGACGAGGGTGGCGGGGTTTCCCCGTCACCCTCGCGCTCGTTGCACCCGGTGTGATCCGATCCCGTCTGACCTGGCTCGACGCGCTCCGCGGATACGCCGCCGCGGTGGTCGCCCTCTTCCACCTCAGCCCGCAGGTGATCGGCCTGGACCGGCACATGGCGATCTACCGGCACTTCGACTTCGGCCGGTACGGCGTCCTGCTCTTCTTCCTGGTCAGCGGATACGTCATCCCGATGTCGCTGGAACGGCACGGCTCGCTGCGCCGGTTCTGGATCGGCCGGGTCTTCCGGATCTACCCGGCGTACCTGCTGGCCATCGTGCTCGGCCTGGCCCTCGCGGCGGCCGGCTGGCAGCGGCTGCACCGCACCCTGTACACCGACACGGCGGCGTCGGTGCTCGGGCACGCCACCATGCTCCAGGACCTGCTCGGGCTGCGCGGCGTGGTCCGTCCGTTCTGGACGCTCTCCTACGAGATGACCTTCTACCTGATCGTCGCCGGGTTGTTCGCCTGGCGGTGGCACCGGGCCAGCGCCTGGTGGGCCGGGGGACTGGCGCTGATCGCCCTGCTGGGCGGGCGTGGGCTGCCGGACGGGCTGTTCCCGGGCGCCCGGGTGACGGCGGGAGTGCTCACCGTCGTACTCATAAGCAGTTTGATCCTGTACTTGCGCGGCCGGGCACGGATCGCCGGGGTCGCGGGCCTGGCCATGATCCTGCTGCCGCTGCTCAACGGGCAGCCCACGAAGTGGGCGAGCGCCGGAAGTTCCAGCGGCGCCGTCCTGATGATCGCGGTGATGTTCGCCGGGACCGTGGTCCACCGCGCCCAGCACCGGCAGATCGACCGGCGCGCCGCGGCGGCCGCGCTGATCCTGGTCCTGGTTGCCGTCGGCGTCAACCAGTCGCTGCTCACCGGTTACGCCCCGCTGCGCGACTGCACCGTCGCGGCAGCGGTCGCCGGCACCTTCGCGATCGCCTTCCTGCTGCGCCACCGGGCCGTGCCGAGCTTCCTCACCTGGCTCGGTGTGGTCAGCTTTTCGGTCTACCTCTTGCACATGCCGGTGCTCGTCGTGGTCACACGACTACTGCCGGGACGGTCGCCGGTGATCGGCCCGGCCTTCGTCGCGGGCACCCTCGCGGTCGCCTGGATGGCCTACCACCTCGTCGAACGTCCCGGACAGCGGCTCGGCAGGCGAGTGGCCGACCGCCTCGACGCGCGGTTCGGCCCCGACACGCCGGTGATCGCCGCGACCACGGAAGGTGGCACACCGAGTACGGGCAGCTTCGGTATGCAACGTGAGAGCGTCTAGGCTCGATGCATGAGCAGGCGTAGCTTCGTGGCGGACAGGGTGGTCGCATGAGCGTTCGACGGATTATGGGAACCGAGGTCGAGTACGGCATCTCAGTGCCCGGTCAGCCCGGCGCCAACCCGATGGTCACGTCCTCCCAGGTGGTCAACGCCTACGGCGCCCGGCCCGAACTCAACCGGGGACAGCGGGCCCGCTGGGACTACGAGGAGGAGTCCCCGCTGCGCGACGCCCGCGGGTTCACCTACTCCGGCGCGGCCTACGACCCGGCCGAGGCGCTGGCCGACGAGGACCTGGGCCTGGCCAACGTGATACTGACCAACGGCGCCCGGCTCTACGTCGACCACGCGCACCCGGAGTACAGCACCCCCGAGTGCACCAACCCCCTCGACGTGGTCAAGTGGGACAAAGCCGGTGAGCGGGTGATGGCCGAGGCGTCCCGGCGGGCCGCCACCATCCCCGGCGCGCACCGCATCCAGCTGTACAAGAACAACACCGACAACAAGGGCGCGTCGTACGGCTCGCACGAGAACTACCTGATGCGCCGGCAGACCGCGTTCGCCGACATCGTCGCCCACCTCACCCCGTTCTTCGTCACCCGGCAGATTTTCTGCGGGGTCGGCCGGGTCGGGCTCGGCCAGGACGGCAGCGGCTCCGGGTTCCAGATCTCCTCGCGCGCCGACTTCTTCGAGGTCGAGGTCGGCCTGGAGACCACCCTCAAGCGGCCGATCATCAACACCCGGGACGAGCCGCACGCCGACGCGGACAAGTACCGCCGGCTCCACGTGATCATCGGCGACGCGAACCTCTCCGAGATCGCGTCGTACCTGAAGATGGGCACCACCGCGCTCGTCCTCAACATGATCGAGGAAAAGGTGTTCACCGGGGAACTGGGCATCGCCGACCCGGTGAGCGAGCTCAAGGCGGTCAGCCACGACCCCACCCTCAAACACCTGATGCGGCTGCGCGACGGCCGCCGGCTCACCGCCCTCGACCTGCAGTGGGCGTATTTCGAGCGGGCCAAGGCGTTCGTCGACGAGCGGTACGGCACCGACGTCGACGAGCAGACCACCGACGTGCTCAACCGCTGGGAGGACGTGCTCGACAAGCTCGGGCGCGACCCGATGCTCTGCTCCGACACCCTGGACTGGGTGGCCAAGCTGCGACTGCTGGAGGGGTACCGGGAGCGGGAGAGCCTCGGCTGGTCCTCGCCCAAGCTCCAGCTGGTCGACCTCCAGTACGCCGACGTCCGGCCGGAGAAGGGCCTTTACCACCGCCTGGTGGCGCGTGGGTCGATGAAGACCCTGCTCGACCCGGACGAGACGCAGCGCGCCATGTACGAGCCGCCGGAGGACACCCGGGCCTACTTCCGGGGCCGCTGCCTCGCGCAGTACGCCTCCGAAGTGGTCGCCGCCAGCTGGGACTCGGTGATCTTCGACGTCGGCCGGGAGTCCCTCGTGCGGGTGCCGATGATGGAACCGGAGCGCGGGACGAAGAAGCACGTCGGGGCCCTCTTCGACACCTGTGAGAGTGCCAAGGATCTGCTCGAGGTGATCACAAGCCGGTGATGTGTTTTGTCACAGGCGCGAGGTAGGTTTTTCGTACCCGATGTTGCAGGACTTCGGGTGGCTGAGAAGGGGGACATCCATGGCAACCCGAGACACAGGTGGTCAGTCGCAGAGCGGGCGCAGCTCCAGCGACCAGGAGATCGAGGACGTCACCGTTGAGGCCAATCCCGAGGTAGCCGAGCGGCACGCGGAGATCACCGAGGACGTGGACGATCTGCTCGACGAAATCGACTCCGTTCTCGAAGAGAACGCCGAAGAATTCGTGAGGGGATACGTCCAAAAAGGCGGTCAGTAGTCCTAATTGTCCGATTTCCGGGCGCCCGTTCTGGGCGCCCGGTTGTCGTAGACGGCGGCGACACGAGAATCAAAGATCATCGCACTGGATGGGTGTGCGGGATATGGTGCTTCAACCGCAGCGGCGGCCCTTCCGCGCCGGTGCGTAACACGTATCTGAAAGGAACCACGTGGCGACGGGTTTTGATCCATCCGGGCGTCTACCGGATATCTTTCTCAACACGGGGACGTCCTCCTTCACGCAGTTCCTGAGCGCGGCCGCCCCCGAGCTGCTGCCGGGCCGCCGGCCGCTGCCTCCCGGGCTGAACGGAGGTGACGTGGCCCCGCACGGCACCACGATCGTCGCGATCGCGACCGCCGAGGGCGTCGTGATGGCCGGTGACCGCCGGGCGACCATGGGCAACCTCATCGCCAGCCGGGACATCAAGAAGGTGCACCCCGCCGACTCCTACTCGCTGATCGGCATCGCCGGCACCGCCGGGATCGGCATCGAGCTGATCCGGCTGTTCCAGGTCGAGCTGGAGCACTACGAGAAGACCGAGGGCGCGATGCTCTCGCTCGACGGTAAGGCGAACCGGCTGGCCGCCATGGTGCGCGGCAACCTGGGCGCGGCGATGCAGGGCCTGGCCGTGGTCCCGCTGTTCGCCGGCTTCGACCTGGCACCGGCCGAGGGCGTGCACGCCGGGCGGATCTTCAGCTTCGACGTGGCCGGTGGCCTCTACGAGGAGACCGGTTACGAGGCGATCGGCTCCGGTTCGCTGTTCGCCAAGGCCGCGCTGAAGAAGAAGTACCGCGAGGGTGTCAGCACCCAGGACGCGATCCGGCTGGCCGTCGAGGCGCTCTACGACGCCGCGGACGACGACACCGCGACCGGTGGCCCCGACCTCACCCGCAAGATCTACCCGGTGGTGATGACCGCTACGGCGAACGGCACCACCCGGCTCAGCGACGCTGAGATCACCACGGTGGCCGAGCAGGTCGTCTCCGGACGCATGGAGAACCCGGGCGGTTGATCCGCGCCGCGCGAGAAAAGGAGTAGCCACCCGTGGCCATGCAGTTCTACGCATCGCCCGAGCAGGTCCAGCGGGACCGCTCGGAGTACGCCCGCAAGGGCATCGCCCGCGGTCGCTCGGCCGTGGTGCTGTCGTACGAGGGCGGCATCCTGCTGGTCGCCGAGAACATCACCACCCTCCGCAAGATCAGCGAGATCTACGACAAGATCGCGTTCGCGGCGGTCGGGCGGTACAACGAGTTCGAGAGCCTGCGCCGGGCCGGCGTGCGGATGGCCGACATGACCGGCCTGACCTACGACCGGCGGGACGTCACCGGGCGGGCGCTGGCGAACGCGTACACCCAGACGCTCGGTGCGATCTTCTCGGAGACGCAGAAGCCCTACGAGGTGGAGATCTGCATCGCGCAGGTCGGCGCCACCCCGGAGCAGGACGAGCTCTACCGGATCATGTACGACGGCTCGGCCCTGGACGAGCCCGGCTTCATGGCGATGGGCGGGCAGGCCGAGGCGATCGCCACCGTGCTGCGCGAGCGGCACGACGTCGCCGCCGACCTGCCCACCGCGCTCGCCCTGGCCGCCGAGGCCCTGGGCAGCGTCGGCGGGGAGAACGGGCAGACTCGCACCCTCGAGGCCAAGCAGCTCGAGGTCGCGGTGCTGGACCGGCGCCGGTCCGGCCGGACGTTCCGGCGGATCGCCGACGCGGCGCTGACCACGCTGCTCGGGCACCAGTCGGTTCCGGACGCGGACCTGGGCGAGACCGACGCGGCCCCGCCCGCGCCGGCCGACGCCAAACCGACCGAGTCGGCGGCGTCGGAGGACACCGAGAAGTGATCGGGTCCGGACGCGGCCCGCGGGGCCGCGTCCGGGCATCGTGACGAGGAAACGACCGGCTGGCCCCGGCCGGTCGTCCGTCGTGCCACCAGTCCCGGAATCAACCGATTTCTAGGGCCCCGTGGTGGCTGCCAATGCGCCCCGGATGCGGCTAGTGTCTTGTCATGGAACGGCGAATTTTCGGCCTCGAGACCGAGTACGGAGTCACGTGCACCTATCGGGGACAGCGGCGGCTGTCGCCGGACGAGGTGGCCCGCTACCTGTTCCGCCGAGTGGTGTCGTGGGGACGCAGCAGCAACGTCTTCCTTCGTAACGGCGCCCGCCTCTACCTCGATGTCGGTTCCCACCCGGAGTACGCCACCCCCGAATGTGACTCCGTCACCGACCTGGTCGCCCACGACCGGGCCGGCGAGCGGATTCTGGAGGGCCTGCTCGTCGACGCGGAGAAACGTCTGCACGACGAGGGCATCGCGGGGGAGATCTACCTCTTCAAGAACAACACCGATTCCGCCGGCAACTCCTACGGCTGCCACGAGAACTACCTGGTCAGCCGCCACGGCGAGTTCGGCCGCCTCGCTGACGTGCTGATCCCGTTCCTGGTCACCCGGCAGCTGATCTGCGGCGCCGGCAAGGTGTTGCAGACCCCGCGCGGCGCCGTCTTCTGCCTCTCCCAGCGTGCCGAGCACATCTGGGAGGGCGTCTCCAGCGCCACCACCCGCAGCCGCCCGATCATCAACACCCGCGACGAGCCGCACGCCGACGCCGAGCGGTATCGCCGCCTGCACGTCATCGTCGGCGACTCGAACATGAACGAGGTCACCACCCTGCTCAAGGTCGGCAGCGCGGACATCGTGCTGCGGATGATCGAGGCCGGCGTGGTGATGCGCGACCTGTCGCTGGAGAACCCGATCCGGGCGATCCGCGAGGTCAGCCACGACGTCACCGGACGCCGCAAGATCCGCTTGGCGAACAACAAAGAGGTCTCCGCCCTGGAGATCCAGCAGGAGTATCTGTCGAAGGCGACCGAGTTCGTCGAGCGCCGCGGCGGCGACCCGGTCGCCAAGCGGGTCGTCGAGCTCTGGGGCCGGGTCCTCGCCGCGATCGAGAGCGGCGACCTCGACCCGGTCTCCCGCGAGATCGACTGGGTGTCGAAGTACAAGCTGATCGAGCGTTACCAGGCGAAACACGACATCCCGATGTCGCACCCGCGGATCGCCCAGCTCGACCTGGCCTATCACGACGTCCGCCGTGGCCGCGGGCTCTACGCGCTGATGGAGAAGCGCAAGCAGGTCGACCGGATCGCCAACGACCTGCAGATCTTCGAGGCCAAGGAGACCCCGCCGCAGACCACCCGGGCCCGCCTGCGCGGCGAGTTCATCAAGCACGCCCAGGAGAAACGGCGCGACTTCACCGTCGACTGGGTGCACCTCAAGCTCAACGACCAGGCGCAGCGCACGGTCCTGTGCAAGGACCCGTTCCGCGCCTACGACGAGCGGGTGGAGAGGCTCATCGCGAGCATGTGAAACAGCCGGTAGTAGGCTGGCCGGGCTATGACATCGTCACACCCCGGCCAGCCCGCCGATCCGCACGGCCCGCGGCCGCAGGGCGAGGCGCCGAAAGGCCGCGCCGACCGCCGCCGGGAGCGCATCCGCCGCGACGTCCAGGCGGCCCGCACCGGCCGCCAGCTTGTCCCGACGTGGCTGATGGCGCTACTTCTCGCCCTCTTCCTGGGCGGCTGGATTTATCTGATCATCACCAAATAGGCGTGTTTCCGCGCGGATCGCGGCATGCCGTCAAAGATCAAGATCAAATTCTTTCTTTACGCGCGTCCGCTGGGGTGCGGATCGCATGCTCCCGCGCGGGCCGGGACGGCTGATCTGGCCGCTGGCGCGTCCAGGACGATCAGCCGTCCCTTCATTGTCCGCGGGTGGTTCCGGAGATCAAACCCCTGGCTGGTCCTCAGCGCCCTATCCCACTCCCGCATGGGGCCACCAGGGCCAGCCCGATACTCCTCGGCTGGCCTCCAGTGCCCTATGTCGTTCGTGGATGGGGCCACCAGGGCCAGCCGGACACCCCCCGGCTGGCCTCCAGCGCCCTGGGCAGGCGCGGAAAAGGGTCAAGCCGCTTGACATCCCTGGCACGTGGGATGCCTTCATTGTCCGCGGATGGTTCCGGAAACCGCAGCGGTTCCCCGGCGTACCGAAAATCTCGCCGACCGTCTGTAGCCGCGGTCGCGAGCGGGGCAGCGGACCGGGTGCCGGCGGCTCGTTCGCGAGGTGGGCGGCTGCCCGGCGTACCGGAAAGCGCGCGGATCGATCGTGGCCGCGGTCGCGAGCCGGGCAGCGGACCGGGTTGGCAGCGGATCGTGCGTGGGAGCGGCCGCAAGGTGGGCGCGTCCGGGTTTGACGGGCGGGGATTCGGGTTTGCTCAGGGTGGGTCGGTGGAGACCGGCGGCCGAGGGGCTGCGGGTGTGCCGGGTTTGCGGAAGGCTTGGTGGTATGACCGAGATTCTTGGGCCGGGAGTCAACGATTACCTGCTGGCGCACTGCACGCCGGCGGACGCGGTGCTGCGTGAGCTGGCCGCCGAGACCGCGGCCTCGCTGCCCCCGGAGTATGTCGACATGCAGATCGCCCCGGACGAGGGCGCCCTGCTCACCCTGCTGGTCCGGCTGACCGGGGTGTCGAACGCGGTCGAGGTCGGCACCTTCACCGGCTTCTCGTCGATCTGCATCGCCCGCGGCCTGCGCCCCGGTGGCCGGCTGCTCTGCTGCGACGTCTCCGCGGAGTGGACCAAGGTCGCCCAGGAGTACTGGGTGAAGGCCGGTGTCGCCGACCGCATCGAGCTGAAGGTCGCGCCGGCCGTCGAGACGCTCCGGGCGCTGCCGGCCGACCCGGTGATCGACTTCGGGTTCATCGACGCCGACAAGATCAGCTACCCGCTGTACTACGAGGAGCTGGTCACCCGGCTGCGCCCCGGCGGCCTGCTGGCCCTGGACAACGTGCTCCGCGGCGGCCGGGTGCTGCACCCCACCGAGCCGGCCGACCGGACGATGGCCGAGCTCAACGACCGCATCGTGCGCGATGAGCGGGTCGACTCGGTGATGCTCCCGGTCCGGGACGGTGTGACCTTGGTCCGAAAACGCGACTGACCGAAAGCGGATTTGGACCCCGGCTGCAACCGGCAGGGCTTCTTCTGGGTCGGTGACGAGCGGGCGAAGGCAGACCCAGATGACGTTCGCCACGGTGGCGGCCGTCGCGATCGTGGCGTACCAGTTCCTGCCG
The DNA here is from genome assembly GCF_018324205.1 of Actinoplanes ianthinogenes. Classification (NCBI taxonomy): domain Bacteria; kingdom Bacillati; phylum Actinomycetota; class Actinomycetes; order Micromonosporales; family Micromonosporaceae; genus Actinoplanes; species Actinoplanes ianthinogenes. The sequence goes on along the minus strand of NZ_AP023356.1, from coordinate 1,077,047 downwards.
GGCGACGAGTGGCTGCTGGCCGGCTGGCAGGTCGGCATCGGCTGGCTGGCCGCTGCCGCCATCGTGCTCGGCGCCCGGCGCCAGGAGCGCGGCGACTGGCTGCCGTGGTACCTGCTCGCCGCCGGCGTGTTCAGCAACGCCACCGGCATCGGCGTCGCCAAGACCTGCGCGCTGCTCTGGGGCCTGGTCGACCTGCCGACCCCGGCCGACCCGTTCTTCCTGGGCCTCTATCCGGCCTGCGCGGCCGGGATCGCCCTGCTGATTCGCCGCCGCGACCGCTGGGCCAACTGGACCGCGATGGTCGACGCGGCCACCATCACCACCGGTTTCGGGCTGCTCGCCTGGGTCTACGTCATCGACCCGATCAACCTGGTCAGCCACATGGACAGGCTGGCGCACGCCGTCCAGGCCGCCTACCCGATCGGTGACCTGCTGCTGCTGGCCATGATGACCCGGCTGCTGCGCAGCGGCGGCAGCCGCGGCGGCGCACTCTGGTGGATGGCCGGCGCGCTCGGCACGCTGCTGCTCGGCGACAGTTCCTGGGTCATCCTCGACAACCTGGGCGCCCCCGGGCTGGCGCTGGAGGAGACGCCCTGGTTCGTCCGGATCCTGGAGTCGGTCTTCCTGGTCGCCTTCGCGCTGTTCGCCGTCGCCGCCCTCGACCCGGCCGCCGACAAACTGGGCAAGTCGGCGCAGGAGAGCACCACCCGGCTCGGCGCCGGCCTGCTGATGCTGCTGACCGGCGCCTCGCTGATCGCGCCCGGCCTGCTCGCCCTCCAGGTGCACCAGGGGCAGGTCGTCAACGGCGGCAGCATCGCGATCGGCTCGACCGTGCTGTTCCTGCTGGTCGTGGCGCGGATGGCGGGGCTGCTGCGGGACGTGGAACGGCAGGCCCGGCAGGTCCGCGAGCTGGCCCGCTCGGACGAGCTGACCGGCCTGCCGAACCGGCGAGCCTGGAACGACGAGGTGCCCCGCGCCCTGGAACGCGCCCGCCGCGACCACCTGCCGGTCGCCGCCGCGATCATCGACCTGGACCACTTCAAGCGCTTCAACGACACGTTCGGCCATCCGGCCGGGGACCGCCTGCTGAAGGCGGCGAGCGCGGCCTGGCACGGCACGCTGCGCTCGGTGGACCTGCTCGCGCGTTACGGCGGCGAGGAGTTCGTGGTGCTGCTGCCGGGCGCGGACGCGGCGAGCGCGCACGAGGCGCTGAGCCGGATGCTGGCGGTCACCCCCCAGGACCAGACGTTCTCGGCGGGCCTGGCCGTGTGGGACGGCGAGGAGACGTCGGAGGAGCTGCTGCAGAGGGCCGACCGGGCGCTCTATCTGGCCAAGGATCGAGGCCGCAACCGGATCGAGATGCCCGCCGCGGCCTGAGACGGTGCCGGTCAGTAGTTGCCGTGGACCCGCCACAGATTCTCCTGGTCGGTCAGTTGCCGCGGGTAGACGGCGAACTCGTCGACGGTGCCGGTCAGGTACGGGTTGCCGGGTGCCGCCGGCCAGTTGTCCACGGGCTGCAGCGGGGCGCCGCCCAGCCGCCAGTACCCGGTGGCCGCGGTTGCCGCGACCACGCTGGTGTTGGTGGTCAGCACCCCGTCGACATAGAGCTTGAGCCCGGCGGCGCCGACGCTGCCCATCACGTGGTGCCACAGGGCGTCGTCGACCGTGGCGGAACTCGACACGGTGACCGCGGCGCCGCTCTTGACCACGCCGAACTCGACCTTGCCCGCCGGGTCCACGTAGAGCAGCCGGTCGCTGAAACCGCTGCCGAGCCGGGTGGCCGTGCCGGCGAAACCCGCGATGACGCCGACGTCGTCGACCCCGACCCGGATCAGGCACTCGACGGTGAACGCGGCGGTGGCCGCGGTGGCGGCGTATTTGGCGTTGGAGGCGTTCACGGTGCCGCCGAACGCCACCGAGGTGGATCCGGCGTGCCCGGTCTTGGTGCCGAGCAGGCCACCGGCCTGTTCGGCGGCGATGGCCGGGTACATCAGGCCGACGAAGGTGCTGATGGTGGCGCTGGTGGTGGCCGCGGTGGCGAGCGGGTAACCGTTGTACACCCGGACGTCGTCGATCTGGCCGAGCCACGCCTCCACGGTCGAGCCGGCGGACAGGCGGCGCCCGATCTGCAGCGCGGTGGTGGCGATGGCCGGAATGAAGGCGAAGGCCACGCTGCTCTGGGGCACCCCGTTGACGTACAGGCGCAGCACGTTGTTGAAGTCGTCGTGGATGCCGACCAGGTGGACCCACTGGTTGACGACCGGGCCGGTGACGTCGCCGTACACCGGCACCGTGGTTCCGCCGCTGGTGAGCACCCGCATCACCCACTGGCCGGCGGGCTGGTCGTAGCCGAGGCTGACCGCGGTGGCGGCGGCGGTGTTCTCCGCGACGAAGGTCCGGGTGGTGCTGCTGTCGGTCAGCCGCACCCAGGCGGAGACCGTGAAGCTGCCGGTGGTGGCGAGCTGGGCGGCCGGGCCCTGCACGTACCCGGCGGCGGACATGGTGAGCGCGTTGCCGTCGCGCCCGGCGGCCAGGCTCGCGCCTCCGCTGAGCGCGACGCTCGCGGATCCGGCCACGACGCCGGGGGTGCCGGTGCTGGCCGCGACACTGGTGTACGTCGGGTTGCTGCCGGTGGCCTCGGTGAACGGCCAGCGGGCGGTCGGGCGTACCGGGAGCTGGGCGAGCTCGGCGCCGCTCAACGCCCTGCGCCAGGCACGCACCTCGCCGATCTGGGTACTCCCGTCGCCGAGGCCCTTCCAGGCGGCGTCCCGGTACCGGCCCAGGCCGATCCCGGCGTTGGTGGAGGGATGAAAGATGGTGTGTGCCACCGAGCCCTCCAACACCCCGTTGACGTACAGGTACAGGGTCGTGGTGTCGAACACCGCGGTCAGCTGGACCCAGGTGTTGGCCAGCACCGGGGTGCTGCCCAACGCGTAGTCGAAGGCGACCGTGGAGGTCTGCGGGTCGCCCGCCATGGCCGCACCCCAGCAGGACGCCGCCGTGTTCGGGCAGTGCGCCGGATAGTCGCCGAAGATCATGAGGTCGCTGCGCGGGTAGGTGCCGGTGCCGCTGGGCGTACCGGACGAGTTGCCGGTCATGTGCACCACGCCGACCCGGGTGCTGCTGGAGGTGGGCACCAGGCCACCCGGGTTGAACCAGGCGGTGACGGTGAACGCCCGGTCCGAGCGGAACGGCGACAGCAGCGCGGACAGCGAGCCGCCGTTGCCCGGCTGAACCGCCCCGCCGGTCGGGCCCGGGTAGCCGCCGGCGGCGGTGCCGTTGATGAAGGCGGTGTTGCCGGCGCCGGAGCTGTCCCGGAACACCGTGGCGCCGGCCGGGTCGTCGAGGCGCCACCAGGGGGTGGCGTTGTTGGTCGCGGTCTCGTAGACACCGGCGCTGGCGTTCACCGCGTCGGCCGCCGCCGAACCGGCCGCGGGCGTCTGCGTCTCGTCCATCCGGTGGTAGAACGCCGGGCCGGCGCCGCTGATCAGGGCGGGCACCCCGGGGAAGGTCGGCGAGGCGGCCACCGTGGCGGGCACGCTGACGCTCGACGTGTACCCGGCGCCGGCGACCTGCCAGCACCCATAGGCCAGAACCGTGACCAGGAGCGCCGCCGTGGCCAGCCACCTCATACCTTCCGGTTCGGCATCGCCGGGTCCCACCTGAACCGCGCCCGGCGATGCTGCGGGCGCCGAGCGTGCCGGGGTGCGGCGGCGTCGTCCTCCTGCCGTGTCGCGACGACCAGCAGCGCCAGCGTCAGCGCCACGGTGGCCAGCACCTTGCGATCCTCGCCACGGCCGTGCCAGTAGACCGGCAGGCCGATCCATCGGATCAGCAGGCGGGGCAGTCCGCGGACCGCGGCGGCCGGCACCGGCATGGAATCCGTCGTCGGGTTGGCGTCGCCCTTGGTGACCAGGGTGCCGTCGGTGTTGCGTCGGACCACCCGGTGCAGCAGCAGGCGGCCGGGCTTGGCCGGGTTCTCCACCAGCACCGGCATGCCGGGCCTGAGGTCGGCGGCGCGGACCGGGCCGGCGATCGCCACGTCGCCGGGACGGATCTTGGGAAGCATCGAGCCGGAGACCACCACCGCGCTGGTCCAGCCGAAGGCGATCGGCAGGACCGACCAGAGCACCGCCACGACGAACGTACCCAGGACGATCCGGGCGAGCACGCTCGCGGTGAACCAGGCCCATTCGCGGGCTTCCGATGCGGACATCTTCGGCCCTGTCCTTCGGACGGCGGCTGACGCCGAGCCAGCTCGCAACAAGGGTAAACACTAACAATTCCCCGCAGCCCGCTCCTCAACTACCCGGCGACGGCACCGATCGGGGAGGCCGTGGACGTCAGACCGTGGGGGAGTTGACATGTCAGAGACGGGTGCCGGGCGTCGTCGCCGCCGACGTCGCCGGATCTCCGGTCTGGCCGTGCCGCTGAGCATCCTGCTGGGATCCCTGCTGGTCTGGCAGTCCTCCGAGTCGGCGTACTCGGCGACCACCGCGACGCCGGACAACACCTGGAACGCGGTCAGCGTGAGCCTGACCAACAGCCAGGTCGGCTCGGCGCCGTTCACCGTCGCCACCGCTGTCCCGGACGCGGCGCTGAACGCGATCACCCTGGCCGGTTTCGCGCCGAGCAGCGCGCGCACCGGCGGTCAGGCCTGCGTGATGGTCGACTACCAGACCGCTGCCCCCGCCAAGATCCGGATGCGGATCGACGACGCCTCGGACACCCTGTCGGGTGCCCTGGAGATGGTGGTCGACCAGGGGACCGGCGCGACCAACGCGGCCTGCGCCGGCTTCGTCAGCAACGGCACCGTGGTGTACGGCGCGGTGGCCGGCAGCACCGCGAAGGTCAGTGGTTTCCCGACCACGTGGTCGGGTAGCAGCTCCGGGGAGTGGACCGCCCCCGGCGCGGCCCAACTGTGGTACCGGATCACCTGGCTGCTGCCGTCCAACGCGGCCGCCGCCACCTCCGGCACCACCGCCGACTTCAAGTTCCAGTGGGAGGCGCAGGCCTACTGATGTCCGGGGTGCCCCGGGCCGGTCGTCACCGCAGGCGTCACGGACCGTGGCGCCGGTGGCGACGATGGCCGATGCTTGCGCTGGTGGCAGCCGTGGCGGCGCTACCGGTGGCGGACGCCGCCTACACGGCAACGACATCGACCCCGGTCAACACCTTCACCGCCGGGACGGTGGCGCTCTCCGCGGCGGCGCCCGCCGGCAAGGTGTTCTCGGTGGCCAACGCCATCCCCGGCAGCTACGGCGCGTCCTGCGTGATCACCACGTACACCGGGACCGCCCCGGCCACGGTGCGGCTGTATTTCACGGGAGTGTCCGGGACGCTCGGCAACTACCTGGTCGCCCGGGTGCAGAGCGGGACCGGCACACAGACCGACTGCTCCGACTTCACCTCGCCCACCACGCTCTACAACGCGAGCGCGCCGGCCGCCGGCGGGCCCACGCTGGCGGCATACCTCGCCGCGCACACCGGCTGGGCCACCGGCGACGGCGCGTGGCCGGTCACCGGCCCGGCCACCCGGGCCTGGAAGTTCGAATACCTGTTGATCGGCGACGACAACGCGCAGAACAGCACCCTCAGCTTCACCGCCGTCTGGGAGGCGCAGACCTGATCCGGCCCCGCGGTCATCCCCCGGACGGGCCCAGCAGCCCCGCCGCGTGCCGGCCGGCGGCGGCCGCGGCGAGGAAGTACTGGTAGTCCTGGTCCAGCTTGCGGCCCATGGTCGACAGGGGCACCGGGGAGGCGCGCAGTGCTTCGTCGAGGCCGTCGACCGGGACCGTGACCACGCGGTGGCGGTCGCTCAGGAAGTCGAGATCGGCGGCCAGGGCCGCTGCCAACCCCTCCGGCACGGGCAGGTCGGCGCGGGTCAGGGCGACTTTTCCGTACGCCGTGAGGCTGTGGTGCGACACGCCGCGGTGCCGGGCGCGCCCGTCCTCCTGGGAGATCCGCAGCGACCCCACCGGCCGGCCGTCGAGCACGCCGATCGCGTTGATGGCCTCGCCCAGGGCGACCCCGGAGAAGCCCCAGGCCGTCCCGGTCCCCAGGTTGCCCGGGCCCTGCGCCACGATGGTCACGTCCGCGCGCAGCACGTGCCGGGCGGCGAGCAGCCCGGTGTGCACGGTGCTCGCCTCCAGATCCCCGCCGAACGCCTGCCCGGTGGTGACCGTCCCGGCCAGGTGCTCGCGGAGCCCGTCGAGCGTCCGGGAGAACCAGGCGGGCAGCGCCCCGCCGTCGGTCATCACGTAGGCGACCGTGGCGTCCGGCCGGTCGGCGTGGATCCCGGCCAGGATCGCCGGCAGCGCCGAGTGCAGGTCGGCGGTGACCACCGGCATCCCGTCGAGGGACTCGTGCTCGTCGAAGAGCGGCCGGTGCGGCGACGCCTCCTCGTCCACCCCGAGCAGGATCGGCTGCAACGGCGTGTACCGCGCCTTCACCAGGTGTCCCGAGTCCCGGGTCGTCCCGGCGTCCGGCGGGTCCGCGGGCAGCCGGTCCGGGATCGCGACCACCAGGGCGTAGCCACCGGTGCCCAGGCCCATGACGAGGGCGCCGACGTTGAGCAGCACGCGGTCGCCGGGCTCCGGCTCACCCACCAGATCCGGGTACGCCAAGGCTCGCACCGGCCCCCCGTCGCAGGTGACGTCGAGTTCGACCGCGCCACGCCAGCGGCGTCGTACCGAAAGAACCGTCCCGGACCGCCAGCGCACCATGAGCGGACCCTATCGGTCGAGTCCGCCGTCGATGTGGTCGCGTCCCGGCACGCCGCGGGTCGGGTCCAGGAAGACGTACCGGATCTCCGGGAAGCGTTCCCGCAGCCGGCGCTCGGCCTCGTCCGACGCGGCCTCGATCGCGCTGCCCGGCACGTCGTCGTCGAAGTCGACCTTGGCGGCGACCAGGATGTCGCCCGGCCCGATCTGCATGGTCAGCAGCGTCGGCACCGCGGTGACCACCGGGATGGCGCGCAGGTCGGCGGCGATCTGGTTGTGGATCCGGCGCGGCACCGCCCGCCCGACCAGCAGCGACACGTTGCTGCGGGCCAGCACCGAGGCGACCACCAGCAGCAGGCAGCCGATCAGGATCGAGGCCAGGCCGTCCCACAGCTCCTGGCCGGTGAGCTGGGCCAGGCCGAGCCCGGCGGCGGCCAGCAGCAGGCCGATCAGGGCCGCCGAGTCCTCGAAGAAGACCGCTTTGACCGTGGTGTCCGGGGTGAGGCGCAGGAAGCGTTGCGGGGTGACGTTCCACCGGCGGGACTGGTCGCGGACCTGGCGGCGGGCCTTGAGGAACGAGGCGCCCTCGGCGACGAACGAGACGGCCAGGACGATGTAGGAGGCCAGGTACTCGCCGGCCTCCTGACCGCTGATGATCGTGGTCACCCCGTGGTAGATCGAGAATCCGGCGCCGCCGACGAAGGTGAACAGGGCGGCGATGAACGCCCAGACGTAACTCTCCTTGCCGTACCCGAACGGGTGTTCCTCGTCCGCCGGTTTTCCCCCTCGGCGCAACGCGACGTAGAGGAAGACCTCGGTCACCGTGTCGGCCACCGAGTGCGCCGCCTCGGAGAGCATCGCCGCCGAGCCGGAGACCAGGCCGGCGACCAGCTTGGCGACCGCGATGACCAGGTTCGCCAGCAGCGCCAGGAGCACGGTCCCGACGCTCTCGGTCTCGGCCCGGGGCCCCGTCTCGGGCAGTCCGGCGGGGGTGATCTCGGGCTCGGGTGCGACAGTCACACCCGTCATCGTTCCCCGGGCTCCGCGCGTTTAACGGTCGGGACACGCGGGCTGCTAGGTTTCGTGTCGTGTCGCGCACTCGTACCGAGCGCCTGGTGAACCTGGTGATCTGCCTGCTGTCCACGCGACGGTTCCTGACCGCCGCGCAGATCGCCCTGACCGTGCCCGGTTACGAGCACGACCCCTCGGATCCCCGGGACCACGAAGCCTTCCAGCGCAAGTTCGAGCGGGACAAGGCCGAGCTGCGGGAGCTCGGCGTGCCCCTGGAGACCGGGACCGCGAGCATCTTCGACCAGGAGCCCGGTTACCGGATCGCGCAGCGGGAGTACGCGCTGCCCGACATCCTGCTCGAACCGGACGAGGCCGCCGCGGTCGGCATCGCCGCCCGGCTCTGGCAGCACGCCGGCCTGGCCGCCGCGGCCTCCTCCGGCCTGGCCAAACTGCGCGCCGCCGGCGTCGAGGTGGACCCGCAGGCCACCCTCGGCGTGGAGCCGGTGGTCACCGTCGACCCGGCGTTCGGCCCGCTCACCTCGGCCGCCCGGGACCGCCGCGCGGTCACCTTCAAATATCGGGTGCCCGAGGTCGACGAGCCCAGTGTGCGCCGCCTGGAGCCGTGGGGCGTGGTCTGCTGGCGCGGCAGGTGGTACGTCGTGGGCCACGACCGGGACCGCAACGCGGCCCGCTGCTTCCGGCTGTCCCGGATCGTCGGGGACGTCAAGGCCACCGGCCGCCCGGGCGCGTTCACCCCGCCGGAGGACGCCGACCTGATCAAGCACGTGGCGGTAAGCTCCGGCCCGATCGCCCGCACCGGCCGCGCCACGGTCACCGTCCGGCCCGGCCGGGCCGCCGGCCTACGCCGGCTGGCCAGCGAGATCGTCCCGGGCCCGGAGGGCGACAGACTGACCATTTCGTACGGCGATCCGGAGTGGCTCGCCTCGCGGATCGCCGGGTACGGGCCGGATGCCCGCGCGGACGGTCCCCCCGAGCTGCGCGACGCGGTGATCCAGCACCTCAAGGAGCTGGTCACGCGCTATGAGCTGCCGGCGGTCGCCCGATGACCGCCCCGCGCACCCCGTCCGCCGACCGGCTCGGCCGCCTGCTCAACCTGGTGCCCTACCTGCTGGCCCGCCCCGGCATCCTGATCGCCGAGGCGGCCGCCGACCTCAACGTGACGCCGAAGCAGCTGCGCGAGGACCTGGAGCTGCTCTGGGTGTGCGGGCTGCCCGGGTACGGCCCGGGCGACCTGATCGACATGGCGTTCGACGGCGACCGGGTGACGATCAGCCACGACGCCGGCATCGACAAGCCGCTGCGTCTCAACCCGGACGAGGCGCTCGCCCTGGTGGTGGCGCTGCGGATGCTCGCCGAGACGCCCGGCATCGGCTCCCGGGACGCCATCGAGCGCGCCCTCGCCAAGATCGAGAGCGCGGCCGGCGACCTGGCGGACGCCCCGGTGGCCGTGAAACTCCCGGCCAACCAGGAGAAACTCGCCAAGGTTCGTGCCGCGGTCGACTCCGGGCACGCGCTGCGGCTGACGTATTACACGGCCGCCCGCGACGAGACCACCGACCGGGTGGTCGACCCCATGCGGATGCTGACCGTCGGCACGTTCGCGTACCTGGAGGCGTGGTGCCGCCGGGCCGAGGCGACCCGGATGTTCCGGATCGACCGGATCGACGCGTTCACGGAACTTTCCGAGCCGGCCCGGCCGCCGGTCGAGGCGGTGCCGCACGACGTCACCGACGGCGTCTTCCGGCCCGGCCCGGAGCTGCCGCTGGTCACCCTGCGGGTGGGCCGCGGCGGCCGGTGGATCACCGAGTACTACCCGGTCGAGCAGGTGGTCAAGGAGCCCGGCGAGTGGCTGGTCACGATGCGGGTCACCGACCTGGTCTGGGCTCGGCGCTTCCTGGTCGGCCGCCCGGACGTGACGGTGGCCGGCCCGCCCGAGCTGGTCGAGCAGATCCGCGCCGCGGCCCACGAGGCCCTGGACCAGTACGCCGCGCCCGGGTGAGTCGCGTTTTCCCCGCCGACCGGTAGGGTTGCGCCGTGCTGATGTGGGTCTGGATCGCCGTGGTGGTGATCGCGCTGATCGTCCTGGTCCTCGCCGCGGTGCGGCTGCTGGGCCGGTTGTCCGAGCTGCGCCGGGCGGCCGTCAAGCTCCAGCGCCGGCAGGAGGAGGCGATGCGCCTGCAGGCCGGCGCGGCGAAGCTGGAGCAGACCATGCTCGGTCTGCAGCAGCGGGCCGAGCGGGCCCAGGAGCAGGTCGAACAGATCAAAGCCGGCCTCGGCAAGTGAAGTGGGCTGTTCCGGCCCCGTTGTCCAGGACGTAAAGCCGATACGTAAGAATCTCGCGGGTTCCGGCATGCAACATCGCCGGAATTGACACGTACGATGGACCCCGCAACCTGATCCCACCGTCTGGAGTCATCCCATGAGCGGCGCCTTCAAGCCATGGCACCTCATTCTTCTCGTCGTCGTGCTCGTCCTGCTGTTCGGCGCGAAGCGACTGCCCGACGCGGCGCGTTCCCTGGGCCGCTCGCTGCGGATCATCAAGGCCGAGACCAAGGGCCTCGTCGACGAGGGCAAGAACGACGACAACCTGGCGGAGAAGGCCGACGCGCAGTACTCGCGGCAGCCGCTCCAGGGTGACGTTCAGCAGCCGGGTTACCAGCCGCAGCCGGGCTATCAGCAGCAGCCTCCGCAGGGTGGCTACCAGCAGCCGCAGCCGGGTTACCAGCAGCCCCAGCAGCCGCCCGCGCAGCCCTACGTCGACCCGGTGCAGCGCACCAACGACCGCTGACCTAGGACGATGGCTTCCCTGAGCCTGCGCCGCAACAAGGGGCCGAGCAAGTTCGAGCAGGCGTCCGACGGCTCGATGACCCTCATCGAGCATGTCCGGGAGTTGCGCAACCGGCTCTTCATCGCCTCGCTGGGCGTCGTTGTCGGCCTGATCGTCGGCTTCATCGTCTCCGACTGGGTCTTCGACCTGCTCAGCGGGCCGTATTGCCATCTGCCGACCTCGAAGGCGTTGCAGCCCGACGGCACCTGGAAGTGTCAGTACCTGACGCTGGCCGCGAGTGACGGTCTGATCATCCGGCTCAAGCTCGCCCTCTGGGTGGGTCTGCTCGTCGGCTCGCCGGTCTGGCTCTACCAGCTGTGGGCGTTCATCGCCCCGGGTCTGCACCGCCACGAGCGCAAGTGGGCGTACGTGTTCGTCGGGATCGCCGCCCCGCTGTTCATGGGCGGCGCCGTGCTGGCCTACTTCGTGGTTCAGCACAGCCTCCAGTTCATCATGGAGGCCGGCGTTCTCCAGCAGTCGCAGCAGCTGGAGGTCACGGCGTACATCGGGTTCGTCACCACGATGATCGTGCTGTTCGGCGCGGCGTTCGAGTTCCCGCTGATCCTGCTGATGCTGAACTTCACCGGTGTGGTCACGGCGAAACGGCTGCTCAGCTGGTGGCGCGCGGTGATCTTCCTGTCGTTCGCGTTCGCCGCGATCGCGACTCCGGACCCGGGCCCGTTCGGCATGACGCTGCTGGCCGCCTGCATGGCGTTCCTGTACTTCGTGGCGGTCGGTGTCGCGTTCCTCAACGACAAGCGCAAGGGCGTCGGCAAGGAGCTTTACGCGGGGCTCGACGACGACGCGATCTCCACGCTCGAGGAGGAGCGGGTCCCGGTCGGCGCGTCCGACCCGATCGCCGCCCCGACCCCGGTCGACGCGCCCACGCCGGTGGAGAGCCCGAGGCCGATCGAACGTCGCTTCGACGACATGACTTAGCTGGCTGGCTCCGCTTCGCTCCGCGGCAAAACGCCTGGTAACCGGTGACGGGGCAAGTGACTTCCCGCCGCCCGCAAACCCCGCGGGCGTCGAGAAGTCACTTGCCCCGTCACCGGCGGCGTTTTGCGGGGTGGGAAGGGCTCACCGCCGTGACGGCTGAGCGGGTCACCCGGTACCGTCACGCCGGTGACGAGGGATTTCATCGCGGTGCTGGCCAATGCCCGGGCTGGGCGGGGCCGGCACCGCGGTTTGCTTCCCGGGGTGTTGCAAGCGCTGGGCGGGGCCGGGCATCCGGTGCGGCTGCTCGAGGCGGACAGTGGGACCGGGGCGGAGCAGGCCTGTCACCGGGCGGTCGCGGACGGGGCGGTGGCGCTGGTCGCGGTGGGCGGGGACGGGACGGTGCATCGGGTGCTGCAAGCCGTCGCTGGGCGAGACGTCGGGTTCGGGGTGGTGGCTGCCGGGACCGGGAACGACTTCGCGGGTGCTGTGGGCGTACCGAAAGAGCCGATCGAAGCCGCGGCCGGGATCGCCGCGAGTCTCGCAGCGGGCCGTGTGCGGCGGATCGATGCCGCCCTGGCGGCCGACGCGGCCGGGCGGGAACGCTGGTTCTGCGCGGTGCTGGCGGCCGGGTTCGACGCGCTGGTCAACGAGCGGGCCAACCGGATGCGCTGGCCGCGCGGACCGCGCCGCTACGACCTGGCGATCATGCTGGAGCTGGCCCGGCTGCGGGCCCGCCGGTACACGCTGGAGATCGACGGCGAGGTGCTGACCGTGCCGGCCGAGGTGGTCGCGGTCGGGAACGCGGCCAGTTACGGCGGTGGCATGCGGATCCTGCCGGACGCCGACCCGGCCGACGGGCTGCTCGACGTGATCTACGCGAGCCCGCTCGGGCGGGGTGGCCTGGTCCGGCTCACACCGCGGTTGCGGGACGGCACGCACGTCACCGACGCCCGGGTGACCGTGCTGCGGGCCCGGCACGTGCGGGTGCACGCCGAGGGGATCATCGGGTATGCGGACGGGGAGCGGCTCGGCCCGCTGCCGCTCGACATGAAAGTTGTGCCGGGTGCAGTCCGGTTGCTCCGGTGAGTTGACCGTCAGATCGCCCGGCGACAGCCCGAAGGTGAGGGCATGGCGATGAACACGGTGTCCGGCAACACGTCCTCGATCACCGCGATGGCGACCTCGGTCTTCGGCAACGCGCGGCAGGCCTTCAAGGCGATGGCCGACGCCGCGGTCAGCCCCGACGCGGCCACCGAGGCGCAGGCCGCCGCGGCGACGGCCGGCAAGGGCCGCCGCGGCACCATCCTCGACCGGTACGTCTGAGCGGGCTCAACCAGCGAACTCGGTCGGCGTGCCGGGTCAGACGCAGCCGGCCAGCGCGAGCGTCGCGCCCAGCCCGTTGTTGCGGCCGGCCTCGGCGGCGGGCAGCACCAGGGCGGCGCAGCCGGCCCTGACCGCGCCGGCGTCCGCGGGCGTGTCACCCACCATCAGTGTCCGCTCCGGATCAGCGCCGACCATCCCGCAGGCGCGCAGGAAGATCGCCGGGTCCGGTTTGGTCCGGCCCACCTCGTAACTCAGCGCGAACGCGTCGACCAGCCCGTCCAGGCCCCAGTGGGCGAAGTGCGGGCGGATGTCGAACCCGATGTTGCTGACCACGGCGACCTTGATCCCGGCCTCGTGCAGCCTGCGCAGCGTCGGCTCGGTGTCCGGATAAGGCAACCAGCCGTCGGGCACCAGCAGCCGCTCGTAGAGCGCGTCGGCCAGTCCCTCGACGTCGGTGTGCACGGTCGCGGCCAGGCCCGTGTAGGCGGCCCGGTGACTGTGCTCGTAGAGATCGCGGTCGGCCCAGTGCTCGGCCAGCTGCGGGGGCACCCGGTGCGGCAGCGGGCCGCCGGCGCGACCGGCGGTGACCAGGCGGTCGGCCAGGATCGTGGCCTTCCCCCGGTCGAGGGTGGCGCCGCACGCCGCGGCAGCCGCAACGACCCAGGTCACCGGGTCTTCGACCTGGGCGAGAGTGCCGTGGAAGTCGAACAGGACGGCTTCCACGAGCCGCGCGGACTGGGGAGGTTCGGTGGCATGCGGCACTCGTGCACCTTACCGATGCGCCTGACCGGGCTCGGACGCGCCTAACCGTGTCGCGAATTGTCATACCAGCGAACTAGGCTTCTGTTCATGACGAGTCCCGCCGAACGGTATGCGGAATCCAAGCGGCGGGCGGCGCGAGTCGCCGAGTTCCCGGCGCTCGACGATTTCATGCTCGATGTCGGCTTCGACCTGGACGACTTCCAGCGCGCCGCGTGCGAGGTGCTGGAGCGGGGCAACGGCGTGCTGGTCTGCGCGCCGACCGGCGCCGGCAAGACCGTGGTGGGCGAGTTCGCCGTGCACCTGGCGCTGCGCTCGGGCGAGCGCAAGTGCTTCTACACCACCCCGATCAAGGCGCTGTCCAACCAGAAGTTCCACGATCTGGTCGAGCGCTACGGCCCGGAAAAGGTCGGACTCCTCACCGGCGACAACGTGATCAACGCGGATGCCCCCGTGGTCGTGATGACCACCGAGGTCCTGCGCAACATGCTGTATTCCGGGTCGGCCCAGCTGAAAAATCTCGCCTATGTGGTGATGGACGAGGTCCACTACCTCGCCGACCGCTTCCGCGGCGCCGTCTGGGAAGAGGTGATCATCCACCTCCCGGCCTCGGTCACCCTGGTCTCGCTCTCCGCCACGGTCAGCAACTACGAGGAGTTCGCCGACTGGCTGGTCACCGTCCGCGGCAAGACCGACGTGGTGGTCAGCGAGCACCGCCCGGTTCCGCTCTGGCAGCACATGCTGGTCGGCCGCCGGATGTTCGACCTGTTCCACGACGCCGACGCGGCCAAGAAACACGACGTCCACCCCGAGCTGCTGCGCTACACCCGCGAGATGGAGCGCCGCCTCGACCTGGGCGAGCGGGCCGGCGGGTGGAACGCGCGGGGCGGCCGCGGCCGCCGCTGGCAGCCACCACCGCGCGCCGAGGTGGTCGACCGCCTGGAGCGCGCCGGGCTGCTGCCGGCCATCCTGTTCATCTTCAGCCGGGCCGGCTGCGACGCCGCCGTGCAGCAGTGCCTCGGCGCCGGGCTGCGCCTGACCGGCCCGGAGGAGCGCGCCGAGATCCGCCGGATCGCCCAGGCCAAGGTCGCCGCGATCCCGGCCGAGGACCTGTCGGTGCTGGGTTACTGGGAGTGGCTCGACGGCCTGGAGCGGGGCATCGCCGCGCACCACGCCGGCATGCTGCCCGCCTTCAAGGAGGCGGTCGAGGAGTGCTTCGTCAACGGCCTGGTCAAGGCGGTGTTCGCGACCGAGACCCTGGCCCTGGGCATCAACATGCCGGCCCGCTGCGTCGTGCTGGAGCGCCTGGTCAAGTTCAACGGCGAGGCGCACGTCGACCTGACCCCGGGGGAGTACACGCAGCTCACCGGCCGGGCCGGGCGCCGCGGCATCGACGTCGAAGGGCACGCCGTGGTGCTCTGGAGCCCCGAGGTCGACCCGCGGCACGTGGCCGGTCTGGCCTCCACCCGGACCTATCCGCTGCGCTCCTCGTTCCGCCCGTCCTACAACATGGCGGTCAACCTGGTCGGCACGGTCGGCGCGGAGAAATCCCGCGAGCTGCTGGAGTCGTCGTTCGCCCAGTTCCAGGCGGACCGCTCGGTGGTCGGCCTGGCCCGTCAGGTGCAGCGCAACGTCGACACCATGCAGGCGTACGGGGAGGATGCCGCCTGCCACCACGGCGACTTCGACGAGTACTTCGGGCTCCGGGTGGCCATCGCCGACCGGGAGAAGTCGCTGGCCCGGCAGGGTGTGGCCCAGCGCCGCTCGGCCGCCAACGACTCCCTGGCGAAACTGCGGATCGGCGACGTGATCCGGGTGCCGCAGGGCCGCCGGGCCGGGCTGGCCGTGGTGCTGGAGCCGGCCGCCGGCGGGTTCGGCGAGCCGCGGCCGCTCGTGCTCACCCAGGACCGGTGGGCCGGGCGGGTCAGCCCGGCCGACTTCGGCGGCGAGGTCGAGGTGCTGACCCGGGTCCGGGTGCCGAAAAACTTCAACCATCGCTCCCCGGGCGCCCGCCGCGACCTGGCCGCCCAGGTCAGCGCCACCGGGCTGGACCGGCACCCGGACCGCCGCCGGGCCGGGCGCAGCAAGGCCAGCCCCGGCGAGGACGCCGAGATCGCCCTGCTGAAGGTGCAGCTGCGGCAGCACCCGTGCCACGCCTGCCCGGAGCGGGAGGACCACGCCCGCTGGGCCGAGCGCCGGCACCGGCTCCAGCGCGACACCGACGCGCTGCGGGACAAGGTGGCCGGCCGGACCGGCTCGCTGGCCCGCACCTTCGACCAGGTGTGTGCCGTGCTCACCGCCCGGGGCTACCTGTCCGCCGACGGCGAGGTGTCCGAGGCCGGCCGGATGCTCGGGCGGATCTGGTCCGAGGCCGACCTGCTCGTCGCCGAGTGCGTGCGGCAGGGCGTCTGGGACGGTCTGGATCCCGAGGAGCTGGCCGCCGCGGTCAGCATGGTGCTCTACGAGTCCCGCCGCGAGGGTGAGGACCGTGCCTCGGTGCCGAAGGGGCCGATCAGCGGCGCGGTCGACGCCTGCGCCAAGCTGTGGGGCGAGATCGCCACCGAGGAGAGCGAGCACGGGCTGTCGCTGACCCGCGAGCCCGACCCCGGCTTCGTCTGGCCGATGTACCGCTGGGCGCGCGGTGAGCCGCTGGCCCGGGTGCTGGCCAGCGGGCACAACTACGACGCCGACATGCCGGCCGGTGACTTCGTCCGCTGGGCGCGGCAGGTGCTCGACCTGCTCGGCCAGATCCGGGAGGCCTCCGCGGCGTCACCCGGCGTGAAAGAGACGGCCCGCAAGGCGATCGCGGCGGTCAACCGGGGGGTGCTCGCCTACCAGGGCGGCGTCTGATCCGACATGTCGCGTTCATCGCGCATGGTGAATCTCCGTTGACGTCGTCTTTGGGACAATTCAAGAATTGCGGCGGCAGAATCGATGGCACTGAGTACGTTCGCCAGGGGAAGGGGTCATGGCCACGGACTCGCCGCATCTCATCGACTGGTCCGCGGGCGCGCCGCCCGAGGCGGTGCTCGCCGTCATCGACCCGGACACCGCCGTCATCGAGGTGACCCTCCACGGGTCCTGGGACCGGCGGCTCTCCTGGCTGGCCCGTACCGTGCTGGACAAGTGCCTGGCCGAGCACCCGACCGGCCTGATCGTGGACCTGCACCGGCTCAACGATCCGCGGGCCGTCAGTGCGCCGCTCTGGCTCACCCTGTGCGCGCAGGGCGCCGCCATGCAGCCGCCGATCGCGATCGGGGTCTGCCTGCCGGCGCCGACCCCGCTGGCCCGCCGGTTGCGCCGGCTCGGCGCCCGGGACTGGCTGGTCATGTACGCGTCGGTGCAGCAGGCCCGGGCCGCCTTCGCGCACCGGCGCCCGCTGATCGACCGGATGCACCTGGCCCTGCCGCCCGACCCGGCCGCCGCGACCCTGGCCCGCCGCCTGGTCAGCGACGCCTGCCGGGGCTGGGAGCTGCCGCATCTCAGTGAGCGGGCCCGGCTCGTGGCGTCCGAGCTGGTGGTGAACGCGGCCGAGCACGCCGGCACCGACATCGAGGTGGTCGTGTCGTCGCGTGGCGAGGGCACCACGGCCGCGCTGCACCTGGCGGTCTTCGACGGGAACCCGGCCCTGCCGCAGGTCCGCGACCCGGTCGCCGGTCCGCTCGGTCCGTCGCTCACCGACCGTGGCCTCGGGCTGCGGATCGTCGGGGCGGCGGCGTCGGCGTGGGGCGCGCTGCCCGCCCGGGGCGGGAAACTGGTGTGGGCGATCCTGCGCAACCGGCCGGAGGAGTGGCAATGAGCCCTGATCCGAGTTTCCGTCATGAGTCCTGACCCCGCGTTCGCGGGCACCAAGATCGCCGGCGCCCGGCACGGCGACCGGTTGGTGATCGAACTGTGGGGCAGCCTCGACGCGATGTCGGTGACCGCGTTGCAGACCCAGCTGTACGACCTCACCCGGGTCTACGACGTGCTCGGGCTGACGGTCCCGGTCCGCCAGATCCACATCGACGTCGCCCGGGTGGACTTCTGTGATGCGGCGGGGCTGCGGATGCTGGTCGCGGCGCGCAGCGTGGCGGGTGCCCGGGACGCCACCTGTCACCTGCGGAACCCGCAGCCGCATCTGCGGTGGCTGCTGCGCGCGACGCGCGCGGGCGATCTCTTCCGCCTCGACCACGACTGAGGCGCGAGGTCCGCTGTGGCTCGCGGTGACCGCTTGAGGGTACGACCGGAGCCGCTCGCCCCGCGGAAGAGGGGTCAGGGTTTCAGGCCGGCGAAGAGGACTTCGAGGATGCGGGACTGGCTGTCCGGGGCGACCTCGACGGCTCGCGAGGCGCCGGCGAGCAGGCCGACGATGTCGGGGACGCGCAGGTCGGGGCGGACGGCGCCGGTGGACTGGTCGCGGCGCAGCAGGGTGCCGATCGCGGCGAGCAGGTCGCGGTGGACGTCGGCGGCGACGCCGCGGGGGTCGACGCCGGCCTCGGTGAGAGCGTCGGCGAAAGCGTTCTTGACCCGGGACTGCTCGACCGCCCGGCGGATCCAGTCGGCGAGCGTCGGCGCGGTGGCGGCGTCGTCGGTGAGGCGGCGCAGCCGGGCCAGGTAGACCTCCTGGAGCAGCGCCTCCTTGGTGGGGAAGTGCCGGAACAGGGTGCCGATCCCGACCCCGGCCGCCCGCGCGATCTCCTCGGTCGCCACCGTGGCGCCGCGCTCGGCGAAGACCTCCTCGGCGACCTCCAGCAGCCGCGCCCGATTGCGCTGTGCGTCCGCACGTGGCACACGGACCCCTTCCTAAACGGAGTGAACACTCCGTATGCTTAAACGGAGTACGCACTCCTATTCTGCACGGAGGTGGACCATGGAAACACCCCGCGAGGTCTTCGCCCGGCTCTCCGGCGGCATCGGCCGCGGCGAGTGGAGCACGCTCGGCGACCTCTACGCGCCGGACGCCGTCGTCACCATGCCGTTCGATCCGCGGCGGACGCGGCTGCACGGGCGCGACGAGGTGGCCCGGCACTTCGCGGCGGCGGCGGCGTCGCTGCCGATCACGCTCAGCCCGGACAACGTGCGGGTGCACGAGACCACGGACCCGGAGGTGATCGTGGCGGAGTACGACTACGCGGGGCCGGGCTTCCGGATGGCGAACATCCAGGTGCTGCGCATCCGGGACGGGCTGATCGTGGAGTCCCGTGACTACCACGACCACGGGGCGATCGCGGCGGCTCTGCGGGCTTAGGGCACGGTCTGGCCGCGGAGGATGCTCAGCGCGGCGTCCAGCAGCTCGGGGCTGCTCGCGAAGACGTACGCGCCACTTCCCGCGCGCTCCTGCCCGTCCAGACCGCGGAAGTACCCACCCGCCTCCGGGAGGATCACCGAGCTGGCCGCGAAGTCCCAGATCTGCCCGCCGGTCTGCACCGCCACGTCCAGGTCGCCCTGCGCCACCAGCAGCGGCGGATGCACCGGCCACGGCTCCTCCGCAGCCACCGCGATCAGCGGCGCGGCGATCTCCCGCCCCCAGTCCAGCGGGACCACCCCGAGCCGGCTCCCGGCCACCCCGTCCGGCGGCGCCGCGACCCGGATCCGCTCCGCCGCGGCCAGCCCGCCGTCCACGACCTTGCCCCGGTAGGCCCCGCCGCCACGGGTGGCCCACCACGCGAGCCCCTGCACCGGCACGACCTGCACCCCGACGGTGACCTCGCCGTCCACCTCCAGGGCGATCAGCACCAGCCACCGTCCGTCGCCGCGGACGAACAGCGCCGTGCCGTCGATCGGGTCGATGATCCACCGGCGTCCGTTCCGGCTCGCGGTCTCGCCGTGCTCCTCGCCGAGGATGGCGTCGTCCGGTCGCGCCTCGGCCAGCACCGCCCGGATCGCGTGCTCGACCGCGCGGTCGGCCAGGGTCACCACGGTGCCGTCCTTCTTGGTCTCCTGCGGCAGGTCGGCGATGACCGCGAAGTGGCGGAGCGCCTCGGCGGCGCCGGTCAGTGCGGCCCGCTGGGCCAGTTCGAGATCCGTCTCCACGGATTCATCCTGCCGGGTCCGGGTGCCGGGTCCGGCCGGGGGCGCGGTAACCTCGTGGGAATATTGGAGTAACAACACGTACTCAAATGACGCCTACTCGGATGGGGTCGGTCGATGCCGGAGCGGATCACCAGCGGCGTGGTGTTCACGACCCCGCCGTCGCTGCCGCGCGGCCGCCACGAGCTGCCCCGCGAGCAGGTGGTCGCCGCGCAGCGTGAGCGGATGCTGATCGCCGCCACGGAGCTGCTCGCCGGGGCGGGCTATCGCGGGTTCGGCGTGCGGGAGATCTGTGCCCGGGCGGCGGTGTCGCGGGCCGCGTTCTACGAGTGCTTCGCCGACAAGGACGCGTGTGTCTACGCCGCCTACGACCGGTTCATCGCGGTGTTCCTGGAGCGGCTCGGCGCCGGGGACGGCGTCGAGCGCTTCGTCCGGGCGTACCTGGCGACGCTGGACAGCGACCGGGTCGCGGCCCGGGCCTTCCAGGTGGAGATGGACGCTCTCGGCCGGCCGGCGCGCCGGCGCCGCCGGCAGGCCGTCGAGCGGCTCGCCGCGCTGGTCCGCGACCGGCTTCCCGGCGGCGCCACGGTGCCGCTCAGCGCCTGCGTCGGGGCGATCTACGCGCTGCGGCAGATCGCCTCGGACGCGTTGGACAGCGACGACGAGCCCGACCTCATGGCGCTCGCGCCGGAACTGACGACCTGGTTGACCCGGATGGTGGAGGACCCCGCATGACACCGACCTGCACCGCCCCGGCCGCCGAGGACAGCCTGCTGGCCGGGCTGCGAGCCACCGAGCCGGCCTCGTTCGGCGCGATGTTCCTGGAGCGGGCCGCGGCCCAGCCGGACGCGATCGCCTACCTGCGGCCCGGTGCCGGCGGTGCGTGGCAGGCGCAGAGCTGGGCGCGGACGGCCGAGGCGGTCACCGAGATCGCGGCCGGGCTGCTCGCGCTCGGCCTCGCGCCGGAGGACCGGGTCGCGATCGCCAGTGGCACCCGGGTCGAGTGGATCGAGGCGGACTTCGGGGTGATGTGCGCCGGCGGGGCCACCACCACGGTCTATCCGTCGTCGTCGGCGGACGAGGTCGCGCACATCCTCACCGACTCCGGCAGCCGGTTCGCCGTCGCCGAGAACGAGAGCTTCCTGGCCAAGCTGCTGTTCGACGGCACCCCGGTCGAGCGGGTGGTGCTGATCGACGGCGCGGTGACCGGCGACGACCCGCGCGTGCTGACCCTGGCCGGCCTGCGCGAGCTCGGCCGGGCCGCCGAGCCCGGGACGGTCGAGGCGGCCGTCGCCCGGGTGCGGCCCGACGACCTCGCCACGCTGATCTACACCTCCGGGACGACCGGCCTGCCCAAGGGTGTCCGGATCGCCCACCGCGCCTGGACCTACCAGGGCCTGGCGATCCGGGCGATGGGCATCGTGCAGCCCGACGATCTCGGCTATCTGTGGCTGCCGCTGTCCCACGCGTTCGGCAAGGCGCTGCTGAGCTGCCAGCTCTCGGTCGGGTTCCCGTTCGCGGTGGACGGTGACGTCAGCAAGGTCGTGCAGCGGCTCGCCGAGGTGCGGCCGACGATCATGCCGGCCGTGCCACGGATCTTCGAGAAGGTCTATGCGGCGGTGAGCGGGGCTTCGGGCGTACAGAAAACGCTGTTGAACTGGGCCGTGGGCGTGGCGCAGAACCGCAGGTCGGGATTGCGGTTCCGGGTGGCGGACCGCCTGGTGCTGGCGAAGATCCGAGCGCGGTTCGGCGGGCGGATGCGCTATTTCATCTCCGGCGCGGCCGCGCTCTCCCCGGACATCGCGCGGTGGTTCGGCGCCGTCGGGCTGCCGATCGCGGAGGGTTACGGGCTCACCGAGTCGTGCGCGACGACGATCTTCAACCGGCCGGACAGTCCGGAGTACGGCACGGTCGGGCGGCCGCTGCCGGGCACCCGGGTGCGGATCGCCGAGGACGGGGAGATCCTGCTCAGCGGGCCGGGGATGATGTCGGGGTATCACGGGCTGGACTCCAGCGCGGTGCTCCAGGACGGCTGGCTGCACACCGGCGACATCGGAGAGATCACCGAGCGGGGGTCCCTGCGGATCACCGACCGTAAGAAAGACTTGATCAAGACATCGAACGGCAAATACGTCGCGCCGCAGGCGATCGAGGCGCGGTTCAAGGCGATCTGCCCGCTCGCCGGGCAATTCGTGGTGCACGGCGAGAAACGCAAATACATCACTGCTCTGATCGACCTCGATCCGGACGAGGCCCGGAAATGGGCCTCGGCCCACGGCCTCGGCGACGCCTCGCATGCGGACATCGCACGGTCCGCCGCGCTTCGGGAGGCGATTGCGGGGTACGTCGAGCAGCTCAACGCCACCCTCAACTCCTGGGAGACGATCAAGAAGTTCGCCGTGCTCGAGGAGAACCTCGGGGTGGAAACCGGTGAGCTGACGTCCTCGCTCAAGCTGCGCCGGCGGGTGATCGAGGAGCGCTATCGTCCCCTGTTGGACGATCTCTACGCGTAACGTGGGGCCATGCATCGAAGCCGGTTGTTCGGAGTTCTGATCGACACCCCGGTCAAGGAGGCCGACGCCGCGGTCTCCTTCTGGGCGACGGCCCTCGGTGGCAGCGCCCGGCCGGCGCCGGGGGAGCCGGAGTTCACCGGGATCAAGGGTGCGGTGCCCGGGCTGGCCGTGGTGGTGCAGTCGGTGGACGACGCCCCGCGGTATCACGTGGACATCGAGACCGATGACGTCGAGGCGGAGAGTGCCCGGCTGATCCGGGCGGGCGCCACGATCGTGACGGACAACGGTGGGCACAAGATCCTGCGCGCGCCGGGTGGTCACCTGGTGTGCGTGGTCCCGGTCCAGAGCTCGGAGCACCTGTTCGCGACGGACTCCAAGGTCTGGCCCTGACCAACCGGGCTGGTCCCTGTGGCCCTTTCCCGGCTCGGGATAGGGCCGTCACGGCCAGCCCGGGTGGTCCGGCTGGTCTCTGTGGCCCTTTGCGGGCTTGGGGTAGGGCGGTCACGGCCAGCCGGGGTGGTCGGGCTGGTCTCTGTGGCCCTTTGCGGGTTCGGGGTAGGGCGGTCACGGCCAGCCGGGGTGGTCGGGCTGGTGTCTGGGGCCCTTTGCGGGCTGGGGGTAGGGCGGTCGCGGCCAGCCGGGGTGGTCGGGCTGGTCTCTGTGGCCCTTTGCGGGCTTGGGGTAGGGCGGTCATGGCCAGCCGGGGTGGTCGGGCTGGTCTCTGTGGCCCTTTCCCGGCTTGGGGTAGGGCGGTCACGGCCAGCCGGGGTGGTCGGGCTGGTCTCTGTGGCCCTTCCCGGGCTCGGGATAGGGCCGTCGCGGCCAGCCGGACGGTGAGGCGTGCCCGGCCCCGGCGAGCCGGGCACGCGTGATCAACTACTGGGCGCTGCCGCCGTACCGGAAACGGGGTTGATCTCGGAGAGCGGACGCCAGGCCGCGGCGGTGACCGCGACCATCGCGAACGCCGCGATCCAGAACGGCACGGTCACTCCCCACAGCTGGGCGAACAACGCCCCGACCAGCCACCCGAGGGCCGCGCCGCCGGTCTCCAGCAGTGCGTAGACGCTGCCGACCCGGCCCCGCAACTCGTCCGGGACGGCCCGCTGCCGGATCGTCGAGACCAGCACTCCCCAGACCATCGTGTGCACCCCGAAGATCACGATGATCCCGCCCGCCACCAGCGGATTCGTGGTCACCGCGAGCGTCAGGTGGGTGATGATCTCGACGATCAGGCCGGCGCGGAGCACCCGCCCGGCGCCGAAGCGGCGCGACAGCCAGGTCGCGAACCCGGCGCCGGCCAGCCCACCGACCGCGAACGTGGTCAGCAGGAACCCGTAGCCGACCCCGGAGAGGCCGAGCCGGTCCCGGGCGTAGAGCACGAAGACGGCGAACGCCGCGCAGAACGCGATGTTCGCCACGCCCATCGCCGCCGCCAGGGTCCGCAGCAGCCGATGCCGCCAGAGCCAGCGCAACCCTGCGGCGATGTCGGCCCGCAGGTTGTCGCGACGTTCCGGAGTCGCCGGGCGGGGGACGGCCGGCAACCCGGCGATCAGCACCGCCGCCGCCACGAAACTGGCCGCGTCCAGCCCGAACGGCAGCGCCGCGGCGATCCCGTAGAGCCAGGCCCCGAACGGCTTGGCCGCGAACTGGTTGGCGATCGTGAACGTGGCCCCGAGCCGCGAGTAGGCCCGCTCCAGATCGTCCGGGGCGACCACCGCCGGCAGCAGCGCCCCGTACGCCGTGTCGGCGAGCGTCTCCCCGACCCCGAGCAGGAACGACGCCAGGTAGATCACCGGCACCGAGACGTGCCCGGTGGCGATCGCGGCGGCCAGGCCGGCAAGGACCGCGCCGCGCAGCAGGTTGACCACGACGACCAGGCGGTGGCGGTCGAGGCGGTCCACGAAAGCGCCGCTGATCAGCGCGAACAGCAGCCAGGGGAGCTGGCCGGCGAACGCGCCGCCGGCGATCAGAGCGGGGTCGTCGGTGACTGTCGTGAGCAGGAGTGGGCCGGCCACCATGGTGACCCCGTCGCCCAGGTTGGAGACCGCCGCGGCGGTCCAGAGACGGGTGAAACCCGCGCCGAGGCGCGGGCGAAGAAGGGCATGCAAAATGGCTCCTCAAGCCGGGACGAAACGGTCGGCGAGGAGACGGCGGCCTGAGGATCAGGCGGCGGCGGTCCCTCGCGGCGAGGTGGCGACCGTGTCCACGTGCTTGCGCATGCTCACTCCTTCGGCAGACTGCGGGGAAGCCTAGCCATCGCCCGGCCTCCCCGCGATCCGATTTCTACAGGCTGTTCAGGAACGTCAGCAGGTCCTGGTTCAGCTGGTCCTTGTGGGTGTCGGTGATGCCGTGCGGTGCACCCGAATACACCTTCAGCTCGGCGCCCTTGATCAGCGCCGCCGACGCCTGGCCGCCCACCTCGAACGGCACCACCTGGTCGTCGTCACCGTGGATGACCAGCGTCGGGACGTCGAACTTGGCCAGGTCGCCGCGGAAGTCGGTGGCCGAGAACGCGGCGATGCACTCGTAGGTGTTGTGGTGCCCGGCGGTCATGCCCTGCAGCCAGAACGAGTCCTGCATGCCCTGCGAGACCTGGGCGCCGGGACGGTTGGCCCCGAAGAACGGGCCGGCCGCGAAGTCCTTGTAGAGCTGGGAGCGGTCGGCGAGCGAACCGGCCCGGATGCCGTCGAACACCGAGATCGGCAGGCCGCCCGGGTTGTCGTCGGTCTGGAGCATCAGCGGCGGCACCGCGGAGACCAGCACGGCCTGGGCGACCCGGGCGGTGCCGTGGTTGCCGATGTAGCGGGCGACCTCGCCGCCACCGGTGGAGAAGCCGACCAGGGTGACGTCCCGCAGGTCCAGGGTCTCGATCACGGCGGCCAGGTCGGCGGCGTAGGTGTCCATCTCGTTGCCGTGCCAGGTCTGGTCGGACCGGCCGTGGCCACGGCGGTCGTGCGCGATCACCCGGTAACCGTGCTGCGCGAGGAAGAGCTGCTGCGCCTCCCAGCTGTCCGCGTTCAGCGGCCAGCCGTGGCTGAGGACGACCGGGCGGCCGGCGCCCCAGTCCTTGAAATAGATGCTCGTGCCGTCGGAGGTGGTCACGTAACCCATGGAAGGTCCTTTCCGTTCGTCCGCGCACCGGCGGCGCGTCCGTACCTCCATGCAACCAACCCGAACTTCCGCAGACCACGCAGAACAACATGCAGAAACTGTCAGGACAGCGCCTGGAGGCTCTCCCGGGTGAGCGCCTGGAGGTTGCTGAGTGGCAGGTCTCGCAGCAGGTCACGGGCCAGATGCAGGGACGGCCGGGCGGCCTCCGGGGCACCCAGTCCGATCCGGGCCCGGCCGATGGTGAGGTGCACCTCACCCAGGTAGCCGGCGTAGCCGTACTCCTCCGCGACCGGCAGGCTCTCCTCGGCCACCCGCAGCGCCTCCGCCCAGCGCCCCAGCCGGCTCAGGCACGCGGCCATGGTGATCCGCGCGTTGAGCCGGGCGCCCAGCGCGGGCCGGGGCGCCACCGGCAGGGCCTCGATCTCGGCCAGCGCGGCCGTGCACTCGGCGAGCGCCTCCTCGTCGCGGCCCAGCTCGGCCAGCGCGCGGGCGATCCCGGGCCGCAACTGCACGTAGCCGTCGTGGTCGCCGGCCGCCACGGCCAGCTCGGCGGACTGCCGGTACGCCGGCAGCGCCGCCGCCGGGTTCCCGGCCAGCCGCCACGCGTCCCCGGCGTACCGCAGCGCCCACGCCTGCTCCTTGACGTCGCCGATGTCGACCGCCACCCGGTGGGCGTCCATCGCGATCCGGGCGCCCTCGTCCGGCCGGCGCGCGCAGTTGGTGGCCGCCCAGGAGAAGTAGTTGATGTGGGTGACCTCCTGCCGCCGGTCGGGCAGTTCCGCGGCGGCGGCCCGGGACAGGCCGTAGACGTCGTACCAGTACTCGGCCCGTATGTACTTGTCCGAGTACCAGTGCATCGCCTCGGCGACGTCCACCACGAGCTGGTGCTGCCCGCCGCGGGCGGCCGTGCGCAGCGCGCCCAGCCAGTTGTCGCGCTCGGCCTGCAACCAGGCGTCCGCCTCGTCGGCGGTGGCCAGCGGGACCGGCCCGGCGTAATCCGGGGGCAGGCAGCCGTACCCGGGCTCGAACCAGCGACCGGCCACGATCGCGGTCTCCAGCAGCCAGCAGGCCATCCGCCGGGCGGTCGCGGCCCGGGTGCCGGCCGGCTCCTCGATCCGCAGGCGCTCCTGCGCGAACAGCCGGATCAGGTCGTGGAAGCGGTAACGGTCCGGCCCGGACTGCTGGAGCAGGCCCAGGTCGACCAGCTCGTCCAGGCCGTCGGCGGCGTCGTCCGGGTGGGCGCCGGTGAGCACCGCGGCCAGCGCCGGCGCGAAGTCCACCCCGGGCACGTGGGCGAGCCGCCGGAACAGCTCCCGGGCCGGTTTGGACAGCTGGGCGTGCGACAGGGCGAACGCGGTGGCCACCCCGATGTCGCCGGTCGCCAGGGTGGCCAGCCGCCGGTCGGCGTCGGCGAGCCGGGTCACCAGGTGCTCGACGGTCCAGGCCGGCCGGGTGGCCAGCCGGGTCCCGGCGATCCGCAGCGCCAGCGGCAGGTGCGCGCAGTACCGCGCCACCGCCTCCACCTCGGCGACCACCCCCGGATCGGCGGCCTGCACCGCGATCGCCCGCAGCAGCGCGGCCGACTCGCCGGGGACGAGCGGGGCCAGGGCGATCCGTTCCACCCCCTCCAGCCCGGCGAGCACCCGGCGGCTGGTCACCACGGCCAGGCTGCCGCCCTCGCCGGGCAGCAGCGGCCGGACCTGGGCCTCGCTGCCGGCGTTGTCCAGCACCAGCAGGCAGCGGCGGTCGCTGAGCACCGCGCGCAGCTGGCTGGAGCGTTCATCGTCGGTCTCACCGATCCTGCGGGGGTTCACCTCGAGGGCCCGCAGCAGCCGGACCAGGGCGTCGCCGGTCGGCATCGGCTCCGGGTCGGTGCCGCGCAGGTCCAGATAGAACCGGCCGCCCGGGTAGTCGTCGCGCACCTGGTCGGCGAACCGCACGGCCAGCGCGGTCTTGCCCAGGCCCGGCTGCCCGTGCACGACGGCGACCGGGGCCTGTCCGGTGCCGGCGAGGGCGTGCCGGCGCAGTCGGTCGAGCTCGTCGGCGCGACCGACGAAGTCGTTGATCGCGCGGGGCGGCTCACACAGCCCGGGGCGAGCGGTGTCCTTCAGGCCCGGGCCGAGGACGTCGGTCAGGGCGGCGAGCGTGCGGGCCTGAGGCACCCGGCTGTGCCCGCGCTCCATGTCGCTGATCGCGCGGGCGCTGACCCCGGACGACTCGGCGAGCTGTTCCATGGTCAGGCCCGCGGCCCGCCGTAACTCACGCAGCCTGCTTCCGAACTCCGACACCGCACGACGAGATCACGCCGGGGCGGCCCGGCGCAGCGGCGACCATCACGTTGGCCCGAGGTGCCAAGTGATATGAGCCTTAACATCGATATCCATCGTTGTCAGGCCTAGCGTCGAGGCATGATGTGGAGAAGAGCCGCCGCCGCACTGGTCGTCCTGTTCGCGCTCACCTGGGCCACCCCCGCGCACGCCGCGACCCGGGTGCTCTACTACGACGCGAGCCAGGCGCAGGAGTTCGTCGCCGTGGTCAACCAGGGCGCGCAGATCTGGAACAGCAAGGTCACCAACGTCCGGCTGGAGCCGGTGCCGGCCGGCCGGACCCCGAACATCCGGGTGTACGCCGACAACGGCTGGCCGCGCACGTACACGTCGTCGCTGGGCAACGGTTACTGGTACATGGGCCGGGAGGCGGTGAACGACGGGTACTACAAGCCGCGGATCGCCGCGCACGAGTTCGGCCACATCCTCGGCCTGCCGGACCGCCGCACCGGCCTGTGCAGCGACCTGATGTCCGGCAGCAGCGCCCCGGTGAGCTGCACGAACGCGAATCCGAGCAGTACCGAGGCGGCCACCGTCAATCGTCTGTTCGGCACCTCGGTGCGGGTGCCGGCCGGTTACTTCACGGAGCGTGCATCGTGAGCGTGGTCCACACACCCACGTGCACCTGATCGCCGTCCTTGAGGGCGCGCGACTGCCCGGCGGTGAGCGGCTGGTCCTCGTCGTTGATGTACGTCCCGTTGGTCGAGCCCAGGTCGGTGACCAGCCAGACGCCGTCCACGTTCAGGGTGAGCAGCGCGTGGTTGTGCGAGGCGCCCGGGTCGGTGTCGGCCAGGTCGATCTCCGGGCTGGTGCCCTTCGACGTGCTGCCGCGCCCGATCCGGACCTGCGGCGGGGTCAGCGTGATCTGCCGCTCGCCGGGATCGGCCGGGAACGTGACGCCCTCCACCTCGTTGAGCGCGAAGTACGCCGGGTCGGCGAAGAGCGTCGCGGTCCACTCGCCGGCCGTCACCGGCTCCGGGAGCACCTCGGTGAGCTGCGGCACCTTGCCGGTGGTGTGGTCGTACCCGCAGTCCTCGCAGAACCGCGCCGCCCCCGCGCGAGGTGTGCCGCAATTAGGACAGTTCTCCGAGTTCAGCATCGGCGCCGGATCCTTGACCGCCTCGGCGGCAACCGGCGCGCCGCCGATTTTCGCCCCGCACGTGTCGCAGTAGTCCGCCTCCGTGGAGACATGCCCGTTCGGGCAGGTGAACGAGCTCACTGCGACCGCCCGACCCGGACCGTCTTGGTGCTCTGCGTGTCCAGCGCCATCTCGTCCGCCGCGTTGACCTTGCGCCGCAGCCGGACCGTGCCGGTCGCCGCGTCCTCGATCTCCACGACCTTGGAGAGCAGCTCCTCGGTGGCCTTGTTGCCGCTCTCGTGGGCGAGCTGCGCGGCCCGGCCGAACTTGATCGTCGCGGTCCGCTCGTCGCCGGCCTCCCGGGCGGCGATGCCGTCCTGGATCGTCTGGGCCAGCTCGGCCTGCCCGGTGTAGTGCGCGACCTGCCGGTTGATCCGGGTGGACAGCGCGGTGTCCTCGGTCCACACCGCCCGGACCAGTGACTGCGCGTGCACGGTGTCCTCCTCGACCACCGAGATCCGCGCGGCCAGCATCTCGTCGCCGGCCTTGCCCGCCGGCACGTCGATGCAGACGTGGTAGTCGCGGCTCTCCTGACCCCAGGAGCCCAGCGGATAGCGGCCGGCCCGCGGACCGTCCTCGACCCGCTTGCCGGTCAGGTCCATCACCTGCGGTTCCACCTGCTTGACGAAGCGGACCTGGGCGTTCACCGGCGTCCAGACCTTGAGCTGCACGTCCGCGGCGGTCTTGCCCATCGCCCCGGTGATCATCTGCTCGAACGCGGCGGTCAGCCCCTCGGGGCGGGCCACGATGTCGACGGTGCCCAGCATCGCCGTGGCGATCTTGCGGAGCTCGGACACCTTCCAGTTCGTGCCGACGCCGCGGCAGTCGCAGACGAACCGCCCGGCGATCTGCTCCAGCACGCTCTCCAGGTAGCCGAAGCGCTCGCCGTTGTCACCGTCGGTGAGCAGGATGGCGTGCTTGATGTCGCCCGGGCGCTGGTCGAACAGCTGGGTCGCGAGCAGCAGCCAGGCGCCCATCGCGGTGCCGCCGCTGGCCTGCAACCGGTCGATCGCCCGCAGCGCGTCGGCCCGCGACTGCGGGGACGCGACGGCCAGCTGACCCGGGTCCGGGAACAGCTGCTGCGCGGTGCTGACCCCGGCGATGATGGCGAACCGGACGCCGTCGTCGATGCAGTTCACCGCGGCCTTGGCGGCCTGCCGGGCGGCCGCCATCCGGCCCTCGGCCTGCATGGATCCGGACGCGTCGACGATGATGATCTCGGTCGCCCCGGCGCTGCGGCGACCGCCCTCGCCCCCTGTCGAGGTGACGGTGACGATCGCGTTCACCTCGCTGGCGCCCATGGCGAGGTACTCGTTCTGGAAGGCCTCGGCGCTGTAGGACACTCGGGACTCCTTAAGCTTCGCTGGTCTCGTTGTCACTGGTCTTGATCTCGGCGTCGCCTTCGGCTTCCGCCTCTTCCACTTCGGTCCGCGGTGGCACCGGCACGATCGCCACCGTGATGTTGTCGGCGCCTCCGGCGGAGTTCGCGTACGCCACCAGCGCGCGCGCCGCCTCGAGCAGCGGACGCGGCCCCGTCGCCACCCGCAGCGCCGAGCGGACCGCGTCGCCGAAGTCCTCCGGGTCGGTCAGGTAGTTCCACAGCCCGTCGCTGCACAGCACCAGATGCCCGGGCGCCTTCGCGGTGAACGCGCCGACCCGCGGGGTGATCCGCCCGGCGTCCGCGCCCAGCCACGCGGTGATCGCGTGCGCTTTCGGGTCGTTCATCGCCACCCGCGGGTCGGCGCCCATCGCGATCACGTGCCGCGCCCACGAGTCGTCCTCGGTGAGCTGCTCGGCCGGCCCGGAGGCGGCGATCCAGTAGGCCCGGCTGTCGCCGACCCAGCCGAACCCGACGTGCGGGCCGCGCACCGCGGCCGCGACGATCGTGCAGGCCGGATTGGAGGTGGCCCGGCGCGGGTCGCCCGTCCCGGCCAGCTGGGCGACCGCCTCGCCGGCGCCCTGGATGGCCCGGCCGACCACCTCGGCGATCGGCAGCGCGGGCTCGGCCGGCTCGGTCGGCACGGTCGCGTCCTCGTCGGTCACCTCGTCCGCGCCGTCCTCGGCCCGCTCCGCGGGCGGACCCGGGTGCTGGGCGCGGGCCAGCAGCTCACCGGCCGCTTTCGCACCCACCTCGGAGGCCACGTCCGGGTCGAACGACGACGAGACGCCGTCGCAGACCACCACGTCGGCTGCGTCCGAGCCGACCGCCAGCCACATCGCGTCCTCGTTGCGGTGGTGCCGCCGGCCCCGGTCGCTGACCGCGGCCGCGACCAGGTCGCCGTCGGCCTCGGTGTGGTCGCGCGGGCGCCCGGCCAGCATCCCGCAC
Source organism: Actinoplanes ianthinogenes (assembly GCF_018324205.1). NCBI lineage: Bacteria > Bacillati > Actinomycetota > Actinomycetes > Micromonosporales > Micromonosporaceae > Actinoplanes > Actinoplanes ianthinogenes. The sequence goes on along the minus strand of NZ_AP023356.1, from coordinate 1,046,018 downwards.
TCCTCGCAGTACCCGTCCGCGGCGACGGCCCCCTCCGCGCCGCAGTGCGGGCAGTCCCGGCCGGCCAGCCCGGTGCTCTTGCCCGTCCCCGGGGCTTTCGCCCCGGTACCCTCGGCGGCGTCCGGGCCCCCGTCGGCGTCGGCGTCGGCGGCGCCGACCGACGCGGTCTCGGTCAGGCGGCGCCCGCACGCCTCGCAGAACGACGCGCCGCTGGCGCGCCCCTCGGCGCAGGAGTCGCACTCGGTCAGAATCAACGTGCCTTCTCTCGTTCTCAGGTGCGGGTGCGCGGCCGGGCCGCGTTCGCCATGTCGACCAGGCGGATCTTCTCGGGGCCGTGCGCGGCGCGGGCCATCTCCCGGTACGCGTCCTCCAACGCGAACCGCACGTCCTTCTCCCCGGTGTCCCCGGTGCGCCCACCACCGAGCACCGCGGCCGGCAGCTTCAGCCCGCCGTCCATCGAGGCCAGCGCCTGCTTGAGCAGCTCGGCCCGGAGCTCGGCCAGCTGCGCCCGCTCCACCTCGAGCCGCTCGATGAGCGCCGCCGCCTCGGTCAGCGCCTGCACGTCGACCTTCACCCCCGGGTGCGCGTGCACCAGCGCCCGCACCGCGCCGACCTGGGAGATCGCGTACGCCGAGGAGGTGCCCGGCACCCGCTGGTAGGCCTCCACCGCGCCGGCCCGGTCCCCGCTCGCCAGCCGGCAGCGGGCCAGCCCGGCCGCGGCCGTGGTGTACGACGGGTCGGTCCGGCTGACCACGTCGTAGTACCCGGCCGCGATCTGTACCCGGCCGGGCCCGGACAGCTCCTCGGTGAAGCCGAGCGCGAGCTGCGGGGCCAGCTCGCCGGGCAGCACCGAGTAGACCGCGTCGAACCGGGAGCGGGCCGTCGTCCAGTCCTGGGTGGCCAGCGCCAGCAGGCCGTCGTACCAGGCCAGCCGCCAGTCGGCGCCGTCCAGCGCGGCGAACCGGTCCCGGGCCTTGCGGGCGTCGTCGAAGAAGCCGTGCCGGGTGGCCAGGTCGATCTCCGCCCGCAGCGCCCGCAGCCGCACCTCGACGGTCTCCTGCGGGGCGTGCTTGAGCAGCGCGAGCACCTCGGCCGGGTCGGTCAGGGTGATCGAGGCGAGGAAGCCGGCCGCCGGGTCGGTCAGGTCGATCAGCGGGGTGGGCAGGTCCTGCCAGCGCGGCGCCTCCGACTTCATGTCGGTGCGCAGCTCGCCGGTGAACACCTTGGACGGCGCCGGTTTCGGCGTGCCCTGCGCGGCCACCACCTGCCGGAGCACGCCGAGCATCTGCTCCTGCATCTCGGCGGCGTCCACGAACCGCTCGTCCGGATCGGGCCGGGTGGCCCGGTCGACCAGCCGGTAGAACGACTCGTACCTGGTGTAGACCTCGAACTCGTCGCGGCTGGGCAGGCTCTCCTTGAAGGTGGTCTGGTAGCCGCGGAAGTCGGTGGTCAGCACCGCCAGGGACCGGCCGATCGTGTACAGGTCGGAGGCGACCGAGGGGCCGTCGGTGGCCATCTCCGGCGCCTGGTAACCGACCGTGCCGTAAATCGCGGCCTCCTGGTCGTCGATGTGCACGACGCCGCCGAGGTCGATCAGTTTCATCTGGTCGCCGGACTGGATCACGTTGTCCGGCTTGAAGTCGCAGAAGATCAGGCCGCGCTCGTGCAGGTAGCTGAACGCCGGCATGATCTCGATCAGGAACTCCAGTGCCTGATCCAGCGGCAGCGGGTCGGAGTTGCCGCCGTTCGCCTCGCGGCGCTGCTTGAGCATGTCCTTGAGCGACTTGCCGCCGACGTACTCCATCACGATGTAGCCGGCGCCGTCGTGCTCGACGAAGTTGTAGATCTTGACGATGTTCGGGTGCTCGACCTCGGCCAGGAACCGCTGCTCGGCCAGGGCGGCGGCCAGCGCGTCCTCGTCGCCCGAGTTGAGCAGGCCCTTGAGCACCACCCAGCGCTTCGAGACGTTGAGGTCGACGGCCAGGTAGACCCAGCCCAGGCCGCCGTGGGCGAGGGCGCCGGCCACTTCGTACTGCCCGCCGACGACGTCGCCCTTGACCAGTTTCGGGGTGAAGTTGAACGCCTCGCCGCAGTGCGGGCAGAAGCCGGAGGTACGCCCGGGCCGGTCACCGCGGGAGCGGCCGACCTGGTTGTTGCACTTGGCGCAGTACCGCTTGGACTCCGGCACCTCGGCGTCGACCATGATCGTGGTGGCCGGGTCGACCTTGGCGATCGGGGCGATCTCCACCAGGCCGCTGCCGAACCGGCGGCTGGACGCGGTGCGGCCGCTGCCCCGCCGGCTCCCGCCGGTACGCGTGGAGAGCGCGCTGCTGCGCGTCGAGCTCTGCGTGCCGGTGCTGGTCGTCGCCGACCGCGGCTGCGGCACCTTCGCCTTCGTCAGTGGCGCGAGCCCGCAGGTGTCGCAGTAGCCGTCCTCGATCGTGCCGCCACAGCCGTCGCGCTGGCACTTGTCCGAGACCGGCGCGACGGTCACCGGCGCGGCCGGGACCGGTGCGGGCTTGCTCGCCGACGTGGCGGCCGGCGCCATCCCACAGGTGTCGCAGTACCCGTCCTCGATGGTCCCGGGGCAGTTCCGCTGGCATTTCATGACCGGGCATCCCTCGCGATCGTGGCGGTGAGCGCTTCCTGGTACGCGTTGACCGCCGCCCGAGCCTGATCCAGCTCGCACGGCGCGGTGTGCAGAAGGGTGCGGGCCCGCTCGGCGAGCGGGGTCAGCCGGGGGTGCTCGCCGAGCCCGTGCCGCAGCGCCTTGGCCTGGTACGCGCTGAGCCGCCCGCGCAGCTCGTCGCGCTCGGCGAGCAGCTTGTCGTTGTGCGTGGTGATCACCGAGAGCGCGGCCAGCCGTTCCCGGGCGGCCCGGGACCACTGGGCCAGCCGCGGGCTGATCAGCGCCCACTGCCCGGCGGCGGCCAGCGCCTCGACCGCGGCCAGGTCGGGCCGCAGGTTCACGGCGCGGACCGTGGCGATCTGCGAGTCCGGGAACCGGCCGGTGACCCGGGCGTGCGCCTGCTGCGCCGCGTGCCCGGCCCGGTCCAGCTCGTCGGCCCGGTCCCGGGCCTCGGCCAGCCGCCGGCTCAGCGAGTCGCGCAGCTCGGTGGCCGAGGTGCGCTCGGCGTCGGAGCGGCGGATCAGGTCCCGGACCCGGTCGAGGATCGCCGGGTCGGTGCCGAGCGGATCGGTGGCGAGCGTGCCGGTCAGGTCGCCGAGCAGCCGGTCGGCCTGGTCGAGCAGCGTGGCCGGGGCGCCGACCCGGCGGGACAGCTGCCGGGCCTGATCGAGCGCGGCGGCCGCGTCAGCGGCCGCCGGGAGGAGTTTCTGCCACCGCTCGGCGGCCCGGGTGGCCACGTCCACCGCGGTGGTGAACGACCGTTCCATCGCGGCCAGCAGCTCGGCCGGCGTGCAGGTGGTGGTGATCTGGCCGGCGCCGAGCAGCCCGCGCTGGGCCAGCGGCACCGTCGTGGTGGAGAGCAGGATCGACGAGCCGAGCACCTCGTGCATGAACTTCGCCCGGTCGGCGTCGGTGAACTTGCGCTGCGCGCGCAGTGACTGGGCGCGCACGATCGACTCGCTGAGCATCCGATAGCCGTCCCAGAGGGTGGCCATGGCGACCCCGGCGTCGGCCCACTCGGCGGCGGTCCGGCCGGTCAGGTGCTTGCCGTCCAGGTCCTTGCGAGCGGGCATCTCGTCGAGTTCGACGAGGTTGCGGGAGATCACCTGCACGGCGGTTTCGAGGCGCGCCAGTTCGGCGTCGGCGGGGGCTACCGAGGGTGCTGTCATCGGTACTGTGCCGCCGGCGGCTGCGGGGCCGGCCCGAATCGGCCGAGCCATTTCTCGTACGTCTTCTTCCAGGTCCCGTCCTTGCGGGCCTTCTCCAGCACCGCGTTGACGAACTGGGTGAACTCCGGGTGGTCCTTGCTCAGCGCCATCCCGTACGGCTCCTCGGTGTACCGATCGCCGACCACCTTCGCGTACGGGTCCTGCGCGGCCATCCCGGCCAGGATGGTGTCGTCGGTGGAGATCGCGTCCACCTCGTTCTGCTGGAACGCCACCAGGCAGTCGCCGAAGCTCGCCCGGGACACCGCGACCGGCGGCGGGTTGCTCTTCACCTTGCCGATGTTGTCGTACGACGTCGACCCGGCCGCCGAGCAGATCTTCTTCCCGCCCAGGTCCGCGATGCTCTTGGCCGCCGAATCCTTGCTGACCAGCACCTTCTGCCCGGCCTCGTAGTAGATCGAGGAGAAGTTGACGTCCTTCCACCGGGCGCAGTTCGCGGTCATCGTGTCGGCGACCACGTCCACCTTGCCCTGGAGCACCGAGTTGACCCGCTGGTCGTACCCGATGACCATGATCTGCAGCTTGTCCGGGTCCCCGAAGATCGCGTCCGCGATCAGCCGGCCCATGTCCACGTCGAAGCCCTCGACCTTGCCGCTGAACGGGTTGCGCGAGCTGAACAGCAAGGTGTCCTGGCTGGTGCCGAGGATCAGCCGGCCGCGTTTCTGGATGTCGGCCATCAGCGTGCCGGCCGGCATCCTGCCCGGCTGCGGCAGCGAGCCGGACGGGCGCAGGCTGGCCCGCGGGTTGCACGACGTGTCGGCCGGGGCCGCGGTCGTGGCCGGCGCGGCGCCCTCCTGAGTGCCCTGGCCGATCGCCTTGGGCGGGGTGTCGGCGTCGTAGCGCGGGGAGGAGTCGCCGGCACACCCGGCGGCGCCGAGCAGCAGGGCGACGGTGGCGATCAGGGCGAGACGGGTACGCATCACCGGTACTCCTCCAGGCGGGCACGAATACCGATCACGGCGAGCGCGCAGGCGGCCAGCGCGAGCAGCGGCCCGAGCACGGTCAGCAGGTCCAGCCCGTCGCCGGCGTCCTTGATCTGGCCGGTGAACGCGTCCGTCCGGTCGGTGATCGCCGTGTTCATGGTGTCGGTCAGGGCGGTGAACCGTTTGCTGGTCTCGGCGCTGATCGCCAGCTGGACCGCCTTGTCGTAGTCACCGCTCTGGTTGAGCCGCTGCACCTGCTCGTGCAGCGCCAGGTAGTCGTCGTGCAGGCGGGCGGCCTGGTAGACCTGGGCCTGGGCGTAGGTCAGGCGCGGGTCGTCGAAGTCGATCCCGTCGCGGGCGGTGGTGAAGTCGGCCTCGTGGTCGGCGGCGCCGCGGGCGGCCAGGGTGAGCGCCTCGTCGGCCCGCTCGCTGAGCATCAGGATCCGCATCTGGGCGAGCGCCGCGACCGGGCGGGACCCCTGGGCGTCCGCGGCCGACAGGTGCGTCCGCTGGTTGGCGAAGATGCTGGTGCTGAGCAGGACCAGCACGGCGATCAGGCCGGTGGCGGCGACCAGCGGGACGTTGAAGGTGCGGCGGGTGGTGCGGCTCAGGTAGCCCTGGCTCCAGAACAGCGCGACGCCGAGCGCCACGAACAGGATCAGCAGCAGCATCAGCCACCACGAGCTGCGGGCCGCGTCGTAGCTCTCGCCGAGCTCGTCACCGGCCGTCCGGAACAGCTGCTGCGCCTGCGGCTGGAGGGTGTCCCGGTTGAGCTGGGAGGCGGCGGACAGATACGACGCGCCGATCGGCAGGCCCTGCCGGTTGGTGGCCCGGGCGGTGGCGACGAGTGCCGCATATCGCGCGATGCCGGTGGAGAGCGCCTCGATCGCGTTGCCGGCCTCGCTGTCGGCCGGGACCATCCGGGACGCGCGGGTCAGCGCGGTGCCGGCCCGGGCCAGGTCGTCGTCGTAGCGACGGGTCAGCGCGGCCGGCTCCAGGCCGCCGGCCAGGAACGCCTGGGCGGCCGTGGTGTCCGCGTCGGCCAGCGAGGTGTACACCTTCTCCGACTCGGCGAGCAGCGGCTGCGCGCGTTCGCCGAGGTCGGTGGTGCCGGACGAGGCCGCGTGCGCGGTGAGCCCGGACACCAGCCCGGTCAGCAGGGTCAGGGTGATCAGGGCGGCGAGGATCAGCTGGAGGCGGCCGGGGGAGTGGTGGCGCAGGTTGCCGACCCGGCGCAGCAGACCGTCCGCCGGCGGGGCGGGTGGTGCGTTCGCCGGGGACCGGTGCGCCAGGGCTGTGGTCACGCTCATGCCTCCGTACGCCAGGGGTGCCTGCCCGTCCACTGTGCGTCACCGATGCAAGCGATCATCGAGCCCCACGGGGCGGGTGTTGCGTGCGAGTCTAGGGAGCGGCGGCACCCGGCGGGTATCCCGCCGGGTGCCCGTTCGGCCGCGATCCTCCGACGGTTCAGCTGAGCTCGCGTTTGAGCAGCTTGCCGGTCGCCGTCATCGGGAGCGACTCGACGATGCTGACCAGCCGGGGGTATTTGTACGACGCCATCTGCTCCCTGCCCCAGGCGACGATCTCCTCCTCGGTGGCGGTGGCGCCCGGCTTGAGGATCACGAACGCCTTGACCTCCTCGCCGTGGCTGGGGTGCGGCACGCCGATCACCGCGGCGAGGGAGATCGCCTCGTGGGTGAGCAGGACCTCCTCGATCTCCCGCGGGTAGACGTTGAAGCCGCCCCGGATGATCATGTCCTTGGCCCGGTCGACGATGTAGTAGTAGCCGTCCTTGTCGCGGCGGGCCAGGTCGCCGGTGCGGAACCAGCCGTCCCGCATCACCTCGGCGGTCGCCTCCGGCCGGTTGTAGTACCCGTTCATGATGTTGTGGCCGCGGATGGCGATCTCGCCGATCTCGTCGGCGCCGCCGATCGTGTTCCACTGCTGGTCGATCAGCTTGACCTCGACGCCCCAGATCGGGATGCCGATCGAGCCGGGCCGCGGCTCGGCGTCCGGGTCGCTGAAGGTCGCCACCGGTGAGGTCTCGGAGAGGCCGTAGCCCTCCAGGATGGTGACGCCGAAGCGCTCCTTGACCGCCTTGATGATCTCCACCGGGAGGCTGGAGCCGCCGGCCACCGCGACCCGCATGTTCCGGGCGATCCGTTCGACGTCCACGCTGTCGTCGAGCGCGTTCAGCAGGCCCCAGTACATGGTCGGCACGCCGGCGAAGAACGTCACGTTCTCGCTCTGCAACAGCTGGACCGCGGCGTTCGCCTCGAAGCGGGGCAGCAGCACCAGGGTGGCCGCCACCGAGAAGCCGGCGTTCATGTTCACCGTCGAGCCGAACGAGTGGAACAGCGGCAGCACCAGCAGGTGGGTGTCGGTGGCCGGCTGGGAGGCGAAGAGCCGGTTGCAGGTGAGCGCGTTGAGCACCAGGTTCGAGTGGGAGAGCTCGGCGCCCTTGGCCTGGCCGGTGGTGCCGCTGGTGTACAGGATGACCGCGGCGTCGGTCTCGGCGCGCAGCACGGTCTCGAAGACCGGCGCCTGCCCGGCCAGCGCCTGGCCCAGCGTCCCGGCGCCCTCGATCGGGGAGGCGGCCGCCGGGTCCGCGGTGATCAGGAAGAAGTGCTCGCAGCCCTCGGCGGCGTCGAACCCGGCCTTGCCCTCGGCGCCCATCGGCAGCTCCGGGGTGCCCTGGAAACAGAAGTACGCCTTCGCCTGCGAGTCGTTCAGGTGGTACGTGATCTCGCGGCCCTTGAGAAGCACGTTCAGCGGGACGACGACGGCGCCGGCCTTGAGGATGCCGTAGTAGACGATCGGGAAGTACGGCAGGTTGGGACAGGACAGGGCAACCTTGTCGCCGGGCTGGATGCCTCGCGCGACCAGCATGTTGGCCACCTGGTTCGCTGCCGCGTCCACCTGGGCGTAGCTCAGGCGCTGCGGGCCCAGCACCACGGCGGCGCGGTCCGGGTAGCGGCGGGCGCTGTCCTCCAGCAGGATGGAGAGGTTGAGCATCAGGTGGTTCCCTTTCAGGCGCTGTGACGGCTGTCTCATCCCAACATGAGGGGTTCGTAAGGGGAACCGGCCGTTTCGGTTTTGTTTCCCCGCCCGGATTCGTCAGGTCGCCGAGTTTTGTGCCGATGGCAGCGACGTGGGAATCCCGGTGATGGACGCGGTGCACGTCGGTCGACAGCCGATCTTCGACGCCCAGGGCGTGGTGGTGGCGTTCGAGCTGCTCTTCCGCGGCCGGATGGACTCCGTCGCGTCCGGCCGGCAGGACACGTATGCGACCAGCACTGTCATGATCAACGCGTTCACCGAGTTCGGGATCGCCGAGGTGGCCGGCAACCGGCCGTGCTTCATCAACCTCACCCGCGAGTTCCTGACCGGCCGCCTGCCGCTGCCCTTCGGCCCCGAGCAGGTGGTGCTGGAGGTGCTGGAGACGGTCACGGTGGACGACGAGGTGATCGAGGGGATCACCGCGCTGGCCGCGGCCGGCTACAAGATCGCGCTGGACGACTTCGTCTGGGGTTCCGGGCACGAGCAGCTGCTCGGGCTCGCCTCGTACGTCAAGCTCGACCTGCTGGACGGCGACCTGAGCCGGCTCGACGAGATCGTCGCGGCCTGCCGCCAGCACCCCGGCCTGCAACTGGTCGCCGAACGTCTGGAGACGGCGGAGCAGGTCGCCATCGCCGACCGCTACGGCATGGAGCTGCGCCAGGGCTACTGGCTGAGCCGTCCGCAGGTGCTGAGCACCCCGAGCCTCTCCCCGTCCCGGCTGCGCCGCCTGGAGCTGGTCGCCGCGCTGATGTCGCCGGACGTCCCGCTCGAGAAGATCACCTCGATCATCGTCAGCGACCCGGCGCTGGCCCTGCGCGTGCTGCGGGTCAGCAACTCGGTCGCGGCCGGCGTGGTCAGCCGGATCTCCTCGGTCCGCCAGGCGGTGATGCTGGTCGGCCTCACCCGGATCCGCCGCTGGGCCACCCTGATGGTGGTCGACGACGTCGCCGAGGCCCCCGAGGAGCAGCTGCTCACCGCGCTGACCCAGGCCCGGCTCTGCGAGAACCTGGCCGCCCGGTTCGGCGCCGACCAGGGCGCCGCGTTCGTGGCCGGCCTGGTCACCGGCATGGCCCGGCTGATGGGCAGCACCCCCTCGGCGATGGCCGAGCAGTTGCCGCTCACCTCCGACGTCGCGGACGCCCTGACCAACGGCACCGGGCGGCTCGGCCAGGTGCTGAACGCGGTCAGCGCCTACGAGGCCGGCGAGGCGGGGTCCGCCGACCTCGCCGTTCCCGCCCTCGACGCGATGCGCTGGTCCACCCGGACGCTGACCGCGGCGCATCGCTTCAACCCGCAGCGGCCCCGCTGACCGTTTCCGGTCCGCGGCGCTCCGCTGACCGTTTCCGGTCCGCGGCGCCTCGCTGACCGCGCGAGCGCCGCGGATCGTTCCGACCCGCGGCGCCCCCCGCCGATCGCCCGGCTCAGGCCGCGCTCGTGGCGCTCCGGCGCAGCACCGGCACCGCGGTGGCAACCACCGCGAGCACCACGCACAATCCCACCACCCCGAGCGCCGCCTCCCACGGGATGACCAGCGCCACGTCCTGTCCCAGCTCGTCCTCGACCGCGGCGCGCACCCCGGTCAGCGACAGCCCGCCCACCAGGCCGCCGAGCAGCGCCCCGGTCACCGCCGCCAGGACCGCCTCGGCCGTGGTGATCCGCAGGACCTGACCCAGCCCGGCGCCGGCCAGCCGCAGCGCCCGGAACTCCGGCCGGCGCGCCGCCGTGGCCATCAGCAGCGTGTTCGACACCGCGATCGCGGTGTAACCGGCGGTCAGCCCGATGAGCACCCAGAGGAACAGGTCGACCAGCCGGCCCTCCTCGTCGATCTCCTCCTGCACGTAGTCCCGCGCGGACAGCGCCCGGGCGCCGGCCGCCGGACGCGGGTCGCCGGCGAGCACCACCATGCCGGTCAGGGCGTCCGGGTCGTGCCTGCGGACCAGCTCGCGGGGGAGCACGACGGGGGCGGCGGCGTCCGGGTCGATCCGGCGTACCGTAAGCGTGTCGATCGTGCCGTCCGCCCACCGCAGGGGAAGCGGCGAGCCGAGCCCGACGCCCACCTCGGGGGTGACCGTGACCGGCGCGCCGGCCTCGCCCACAGCGTCCTCGCCGACGATCTGCTGACCGCGAGTGATCAGCACCCGGGTGCCCAGGCGAGACGTGCCGGGCTGACCCTGCACCGCGGCCTCGGACAGGCCCGGTGTGCCGTCCGGGGCGAGCACGGTGGCCGCCGGGATCTGCGCGGTCCCGTCGATCCCGGCCGCCTCCTCGATCGTCGCGATCATGCCGGTGAGCAGCACCGTGATCCCAACCGTGACCAGCACCGGAGCGGCCGTCGAGGCGACACGGCGAACCCCGGTCAGGGTGCCCTCGCGGACCACCATCCCGGTCGCCGAGCCGCGCCACCCGGCGGTCGCGAGCCGCACCAGCGGACCGATCACCACCGGCGCGAGCAGCGCGGCCGCGGTCAGCAACAGCATCGCGGCGCCCAGCCCGGCGGTCGACTTGCTCGCCGTCGGCATGCTCGGCATCGCGGCCAGCAACGCCCCACCGGCCGCCGCGCTGAGCAGGCCGGACACCCAGCGGGCCGGGGTCATCGCGCGGGTCTCGGCAGCCGCCTCGCGCAGCGCGGCCATCGGGGAGACCCGGCTGGCGCGGCGCGCCGCCACGGCGACGCCGGCCAGGGCGACGAGCAGGCCGAGCAGGATCGAGCCACCGACCGCGGCGGGCTGCCAGGTGGCCGCGTACCCGGGCGGCTCCAGGCCGAAATCGACCATCGGGCCGGCCAGCAGCGGCGCGAGCAGGGCGCCGAGCGGGGCGCCGACCAGGCCGGCGAGCAGCGCGATCAGGGTGGTCTCGGCGTACATCAGCCGGCGGACCTGGCCCGGGGTCGCGCCGGCGGCGCGCAGCAGACCCAGTTCGCGGCGGCGCTGCGCGGCGGTCAGCGCGCAGGTCGAGGCGACGACGAAGACGGTGGCGAAGGTGCCGAGGGTGACCAGGGCGATCAGCAGCTGGGCGCCGAGCCAGCGGATCCGGGTGATCTCCTCGGGTTCCAGGACGGCGCGGTCCGCTCCGGTGCGGACCGTTCCGGCCGGGCCGATCAGGGCTTGCGCCTCGCTTGCCGCTTGCGCCGGGTTTCCGGTCACCGTCAGACCGATTACGCGTACGCCGGAAGCGCGCCCGAGCGCATCAGCGTCCGGCACGTAGTACCCGGGGCCGTCCGTCGTCCCGACGACCGTCCAGCTCTCCGGGCCCTTCGCGGTGATCACCTCGAGCCGGCTGTTCAGCGCCTTCCGCGCGACCACCTCGCCGGTCTTGTCCGGCTTCCGCCCGGAGGTCAGCCGGTAGCCGCCGAGCGCCGTGGACGACCAGGCGTGCCCGTCGATCCTTGCTGTCCCCTGATCCTGCGTGCCCTCTTCCTGCACGTAGAAGACCGGGTCGGGGATGACCGTGGCGATGTCCCGGAGTTTTTCGGAGATATCAGCCATCTCATCGTGGGTCCACGAGCGGATCTCCGGCTCGCCGAAGTCGTTCGTGCCCACCGACGGCGCCTGCACCATCACCGGCGCTGACCGATATCGCTCAGGCGGCTCCGGCCGTGAGGAGAGGTAGAGCGTCACCGAGCCGGCCACCACCGCGACGCCCAGCGCGATCGCCACGAACGTCCCGGCGAAACTCGCGAACCGGTGCCGCACCATCGCCCACGCGATCATCGGGCCGACTCCTCGAGCCGCGCGGTGTGCACCGCGATCTTCTCCGCGCCGACCGGCCCGGTCAGGTCGTCGACCACCCGCCCGTCGGCCAGGAACAGCACCCGGTCGGCGTACGCGGCGGCCACCGGATCGTGGGTGACCATCACGATGGTCTGCCCGTGCCGGTCCACCGCCGAGCGCAGCAGCCGCAGCACCTCGGCACCGGACCGGGCGTCCAGCGCGCCGGTCGGCTCGTCGGCGAAGAGCACCGCCGGCCGGGTGACCAGCGCCCGGGCGATCGCCACCCGCTGCTGCTGCCCGCCGGAGAGCTGGCCGGGCCGGTGCCCGGCGCGGTCGGCCAGTCCCACCTCGGCGAGCATCGCGGCCACCTCGCCGGCCTGCGGCTTGCGCCCGGCCAGGCGCATCGGCAGCACCACGTTCTGCGCCGCGGTCAGTGCCGCGACCAGGTTGAACGCCTGGAAGACAAAGCCCACCCGGCGACGCCGCAGCCGGGTCAGCGCCCGCTCGGACAGGCCGGTCAGCGGCGTGCCGTCGATGATCACCTCGCCCTCGTCGGCCCGGTCCAGCCCGGCGGCGCAGTGCAGCAGCGTGGATTTGCCGGATCCGGAGGGGCCGATCACCGCGGTGAAGGTGGCCCGCTCGAACCGGGCGTCGATCCCGTCCAGCGCGGTGACCATGCTCCCGTATCGCCGGGTGACCGCTCGCAGCTCTACGGCGGCGGTGTCGTGTCCGTTCGTCATGCCACCGAGCCAACCGGTTTCCCGGCTCCGGCACAGTCGCGCGGGAGTGACGATCCGGGGTAACGCCAGCACTACCGACACTGTCGTACCGCCCGGGTAGGTTGCCGGTCATGCCGGCCCGTAACGCGCTCGAAGCGCTCACCCTGCGCCCGACCGTGTTCCTGCGGTCCTCCTGGCCCTGGCGCTCGCTGGCCTACCTGGCGAGCGGCGCGCTGCTCGGCGCCGCGACCATCCTCGCGGTTGTCGGCATGCTCGTGGCCGGCGTGCTGCTGTCCATCGTGGTGATCGGCTTCGCGGGTTACCTGGCGACCGTGCTCTCCGGCATCGCGGTCGGCCGGCTGGAGCGCCGCCGGTTGCGCCTGGTCGACGTCGACGAGCTGCCCGACCCGCACCGGCCACCACCGCGGGCCGGGCTGCGCGCCTGGCTGCTGGTCCGGCTGCGCGAGCAGGCCACCTGGCGCGAGCTGGGCTACACGATGATGTCCGCGGCCCTGTTCTGCTGGATGGACGCCCTGGTCGTCGGCGGGGTGATCTACGAGGTGCTGACCACCTTCGGCGCACCGGTCTACATGCAGGACGAGGGCGCCGGCTCCCGCTGGGCCCTGTTCCTGGCCGGCATCCCGCTGACCGTGGTGCTCGCCTGGCCGGTCACCGCGTGGGCCGGCGCCCGGGCGGCGATGGCCCGCGCGATCCTGGCCCCGCGCGCCCACGACGCCGACGAGAAACTGATCGAGGTGACCCGGTCCCGGGCCCGGCTGGTCGACGCGTTCGAGGTGGAGCGCCGCCGGATCGAGCGTGACCTGCACGACGGCGCCCAGCAGCGGCTCGTGGCGCTGAGCATGCAGCTCGGCCTGGCCCGGCTCGAGCTGCCACCCGGCAGCCCGTCCGCCGAGTCCGTCGCCGAGGCCCACGACCTGGCCAGACAGGCGCTCACCGACATCCGGGAGCTGATCCGCGGCGTGCATCCGAAAGTGCTGACCGACCGCGGTCTGCCCGCCGCGGCCGGCGAGGTGGCGTCCACCGCGCCGCTCCCGGTCGAGCTGGACTTCACGCTGCCCGGCCGGCTCCCGTCGGCTGTCGAGGTGACGGCTTATTTCGTGATCGTCGAGGCGCTCACCAACGTGGCCAAACACAGCGGCGCCACCCGGGCCTGGATCTCCGGCACGGTCACCGCGTCCCGGCTGGTCGTCGAGATCCGCGACGACGGGCGCGGCGGCGCCGACCCGGCCGCCGGCACCGGCCTGGTCGGCCTCGCCGACCGGGTGGCCGTCGTGGACGGCACGGTCGCCCTGGCCAGCCCGCCGGGCGGCCCCACCGTGCTCCGCGTGGAGCTGCCTGTGACGGAGGTTTCGGCGTGAGCGGGTTGCGGGTCGTCATCGCGGAGGACGGGGTCATCGTCCGGGAGGGTGTCGCCGGCATGCTGCGCCGCTTCGGGCACGAGGTGGTGGCCGCCGTCGGTGACGCCGACGAGCTGCGCGCCGCGGTCCGCGAGCACCGGCCCGACGTGGTGGTGACCGACGTGCGGATGCCGCCCGGTTTCAGCGACGAGGGCCTGCAAGCCGCGATCGAGCTGCGCGCCGCCGACCCGGAGCTGCCGGTCCTGGTCCTGAGTCAGTATGTCGAGCAGACCTACGCCACCGAGCTGCTCGACTCGGGCGGGGCCCCGGCCGGCGTGGGCTACCTGCTGAAAGACCGGATCGGCGAGGTCACCGAGTTCGTCGACGCACTCGCCGCGGTCGCCGCCGGCCGCACCGTCGTCGACCCGGAGGTGGTCCGCCAGTTGCTGTCCCGCCGCCGCGACCCGTTGCACCGCCTGACCGCCCGCGAGCGCGAGGTGCTCGGCCTGATGGCGGAGGGCCGCTCCAACGCGGCGATCGCCCGCGCCCTGGTGGTCTCCGAGGCCGCGGTCGCCAAACACATCAACAGCCTGCTCACCAAGCTCGACCTGCCCCCGGACGCCGACGACCACCGCCGGGTCCGGGCCGTGCTCGCCTACCTCCGCGGCTGACGCCCTTTGCCGCGGTCCGCCGGTGCTTCAGGCCGCTTCCGCCATCCGTACGGCGTCAGCCCGCTCACGCATTACCGTGTTCCCACCAACCGCTCCCCGGAAGCAGGGGGCTCCTCGAACACCACCGACGTGTGGGCGCACCCGAGCCAGGGGTAGCCGGCCTCAGCGATCGGTGACGGCGTTGATGGTGGCCAGGAGGCCGGCCGTCAGATCGTAACGATCGCGCGGAACCACATGCAGGATCCCGGCCGGCAGGACCGGCGGCGGCAGCGGGCTCGGATTGCCTTCATACCCGGCAAGTTCGGCGACCTGCCCGGTCACCTGGGCCGGAAAATGGAATCGGCCGACATCCCGCGACCCCGCCAGATGCAGGGTCACCGCGATCCCGGCCGGCTGCTCCGAGGACCACCCCGGAAAGACCGTCTTGAATTCGGCATACCCGTGCGGGTCCGTCAGCTGGGCGCCGTGCAGCGCGGCGGCCGACGCGTCGGGAGCGTGGTGCGAGATCTCCAGGATCGCGCCGGGCAGCGGCCGGTCGACCGCGTCGAGGACCCGGACCCGCAGCATCATCGGCACGCCGGCATCGGCCGGGGCCAGCTCGCGCCGGACCACGAAACGGTCCGTGGCCATCGGCCCGGCCGGCCGCAACTGGCAGATGGCCGGCACCGGCCCCGGAAAGTCCAGCGTGATGATGCTGCGGCGAGTTATCACCGGCGCACCGGCGCGCTCCTCGTGTCCCATTGTCGTCCCATCGTCCCCGACCACTTACGTCCCATAAATGATCATTGCAGGGCAGAAAGGGTTCGATGGGCCTTTTGCCGTAAATAACGGCGGCGACGATTGTTCACATGGCTCGGAGATGGGCCAGGACCAGGGGGTCGATGGCCCCGGGCACGATCCGCATTTCCAGGTTCTCGACACCGGCCCAGGATGCGAGCCCCTCGTCCAGGTCGGCGTGCGGGTGGCCGAGGGCGGCGAGCCGCTTGCGCACCTCGTCGGCGAGCGTGTCCGTCAACGGCAGCAACGTCTCCGGAGCGGGGCGCTCGAAATACAGCGTGTGCATCTCCAGGAGCCGGGCCAATTCGGTCACCGGATCCGGGTGGTCGTCCACGCGCAGGTCGACCAGAACGTCACTGGTCCCGCCGTACCCCAAGCCTTTGGCCACCACCAGCAACGCCGCACTCTGCCGCCCGCGCCGATCCCCGCCCGCCTGGTCTCCGGCGCGCAGCGCCGCGACCAGCCGATAGGCCAGCCGTGACTCGTCGGCGGACCCCAGCCACGCGTCGGTCATGTCCCCGACCACGGCCGGGCCGGCCAGCATGTTGCCCTGGATGGCATACCCCTCGCCGGCCGTCCCGCCGGCCCACTCGTGGCAGTCCGCGCCGGTGTAGGTCGCGCCCGGCCCGGTCGCACCGACCACGCCGACCTGCCGCTGCTCGACCTGCCCGGCGTCGCCGGCGATCAGCGCCCTGACCGCCTCCGGTGCGGCCACCCCGGTGCTCAGCAGCGCGAGGGCCTGCGGCCGATAGGCCAGGTTGGCGTAGGACTGGGTGGCCACCGCGCCCACGTCGGCCAGCGCGGCCGGCACCGCCGCGCCCACGCCGAGGAACTTGCTGGCCACCGCCACACCCAGGGCCGTGCCGTCGGCGGACCGGCCCACGATCGAGAACGTCATGGCGGCACGGTATCGCGGGTTGCGATCAAGCGAGGACGGGACTAACGTACAACCACATGGTTGTAGGTGAGAACGTTGAGGACGGCGCGGACCGCGTCTTCCACGCGCTTGCCGACCCGACCCGGCGCGACATCCTGGCCCGGGTGATCAGAGACGGACAGTCCGTCTCCGCCCTCGCCCAGCTTTACCCGATGAGTTTCGCGGCGGTGCAGAAACACGTCGCGATCCTGGAGCGGGCCGGCCTGGTCACCAAGGAGCGGCGCGGGCGGGAGCAGATCGTCCACGGCAGGCCGGACGCGCTGCGCAGCGTGGTCGGCGGGCTGGTGGACGCCTACGAGCGGATCTGGCAGCAGCGGGCCGACCGGATCGCACACATTTTGGAGGAGGGATCGTGACAGTCACCGAGACGGTCAAGGACACCGAGGCCTTGACCCTGACCTTCGTCACCGACTTCGCGGCGCCGGTCGAGCAGGTCTGGCAGGTCTGGGCGGATCCGCGCAAGCTGGAGCGCTGGTGGGGCCCGCCGACCTGGCCGGCCACCTTCACCCGCCACGAGTTCGTGGTCAGCGGCGCGGCGCGCTACCACATGACCGGCCCCGACGGGACCAAGGCGCACGGCTGGTGGACGATCACCACGATCGAGGCGCCGTTCCGGCTGGAGTTCGACGACGGGTTCGGCGACGACCAGGGCGAGCCGATCAAGGATGACCAGCCGGTGCACATCGTGGTCACCCTCGACGGGGCCGGCGGCAAGACCCGGATGACCGTGGTCAACCACTTCGCCGACGCCGCCCAGCTGGAGCGTCTGGTCACGATGGGCATGCAGGAGGGCATGCGGCTGGCTCTCGGTCAGATCGATCAGGTTCTTTCCAACAGCTGAGCCGGGGGTGTTGAGTGGGGGGATGACCCCACCGTTCCGGGCGGATCACGTCGGCAGCCTGCTCCGCCCGCCCCAGCTCCTCGACGCCCGCACCAAGCGCGCCACCGGCGAGATCGGCGCGGACGAGCTCCGCGCGATCGAGGACGACGCGATCCGGGATGTGGTCCGGATGCAGCGCGAGGTCGGACTGCGTTCGGCCACCGACGGCGAGTTCCGCCGCACCGCCTGGCACATGGACTTCATCTATCGCCTGGGCGGCATCCATCCGACCGACGAGAAGATCCAGGTCCATTTCCGCAATGCGGACGGGGAGCTGGACTTCGAGTCGGCGGCGCTCGCCGTCGACGCGCCGATCCGGCTCACCGAGACCATTTTCGGCGACGACTTCGCCTTTCTGAACGCGGTGAAGGACCCGGAGACGACGGCGAAACTGACCATTCCGTCGCCCAGCATGGTGCATTATCGGGGCGGCCGCGCGGCCATCGACCCGGCGGTCTATCCGGACCAGGAGCAGTTCTGGGCGGACCTGAGCGCCGCCTATGCCGAGCAGGTTCGCCGGGTCCACGAGCTGGGCTGCCGCTATCTGCAGCTGGACGACACCAGCCTGGCCTATCTCAACGATCCGGATCAGCGCCGGCTGCTCGCCGACCGCGGCGACGACGCCGAGCACCAGCACCTGCGATACATCAAGCAGATCAACGCGGCGATCGCCGACCGGCCGGCCGGCTTGCGGGTCACCACGCACATGTGCCGGGGCAACTTCCGCTCGTCCTGGGCGGCCGAGGGCGGTTACGACTTCGTCGCCGAGGCGCTTTTCAGCGAGCTGGCGGTGGACGGTTTCTTCCTGGAGTTCGACGACGAGCGGTCGGGCGGATTCGCGCCGCTGCGCTTCGTCCCGCCGGGCAAGATGGTCGTGCTCGGGCTGGTCACCACGAAACGCGGCACGCTCGAATCGAAGGACACCCTCAAACGGCGCATCGAGGAGGCCGCAAAACACGTTCCCCTCGACCAGATCTGCCTGAGCCCGCAATGCGGATTCTCCTCGACGGTCGAGGGGAATGCCCTGAGCTATGACGAGCAGGTGGCCAAATTGCGGCTGATCGTCGAGACCGCCGAGGAGATCTGGGGCTGATTCACCATTTTTCTTCACGCACGTCCGCGGTGGTGCGGATCGCATGCTCCCGCGCGGGCCGGGCCCGGCGATCTGGCCGCTGGCGCGTCCAGAGCGATCGCCGGCCCCTTCACTGTCCGCGGCTGGTTCCGGAGATCAAACCCCAGCTGGGCCTCAGCGCCCTATCCCGGTCCTGGATAGGGCCACCGGGGCCAGCCGGACACTTTTCGGCTGGGCCTCAGCGCCCTGGGCAGACGCGGGATCGGGCCAAGCCGCTTGACACCCATGGACATGGGATGTCTTCACTGCCCGCGGGTGGTTCCGGAGATCAAAACCGGCGTTGCAGGCCCGAGATCTCCCCGTCTGCGGGGCGCCCTCGCAGGCGTCAGGCAGCGGCGGCGACCCGGTCGCGGCCGGCGTTCTTCGCGGCGTACAGGGCGCGGTCGGCGGCGAGCACCAGCTCCTCGACGTCGCGCAGGGCGGGTACGCCGGCCGCTCCGATCGACACGGTGGCGTTGCACAGGACGCCGTCGGACACCGCGATCGGGGCGGCCGAGACGCCGCGGCGGATCCGCTCGGCGACCTCCATCGTCTCCTCGGGGGTGGCGCCGGGCAGCAGCATGGCGAACTCCTCGCCGCCGTACCGGGCCGCCAGGTCACCCGGGCGGACCAGCTGGCTGAGCCGGTGGGTGACCTCGATCAGCACCCGGTCCCCGCCGCCGTGCCCGTACGTGTCGTTCACCCGCTTGAAGTGGTCGATGTCGAGCAGCAGCAGGCCCAGCGGCTCGCCGTGCCGACCGGCCCGCTCCACCGCGTGGCGCAGCGTCTCCTCGAAATATCGCCGGCTGCGCAGCCCGGTCAGCCCGTCGGTGATGGCGGCCAGCCGCTGCGCCCGGACCAGGCCCGCCATCCGGGCCAGGACCAGCAGGAACAGCGCGTTGCAGGCGATCCCGGCGGCGATCACGTGCGGCTCGCCGCCGCGGGCGTACTGGACCAGGAGTGAGGTCGGCGCGGTGATCGCGGCGATCGCCAGCACGGTCAGCCGGGCCGGGGTGGCGTCCGGGGTGGTGACCTGGGACGGCGCGATCATCTTGGCCGCCGACGGGTGCAGCACGGCCGCGGCGAACAGGTAGCTGCCGGCGATCCAGATGGCGTCCAGGTAGTTCGCCGGCTGGTAGGTCCCGTTCAGCGACTGGATGGTGTACGCCGTGTCGGCGTACAGGCAGCAGGCCAGATAGCCGGCGATCAGGTAGAGCGACGGGCTGCGCGGACCGGCGCCGAGCACCAGCCGGGCGCCCACCATCATCAGCATCAGGTCGCCCAGCGGATAGGCGACGGACACCAACGTGGTCAGGTTTCCGCTGGTCACGTCGATGGTCGGGGCCACCAGGAACTCGTAGGTGAGGTAGCCCGCGCCGACCGCCACGATCGCCGCGTCGATGCCGCTGGCACCGTCCCAGCCGGGGGTGCGCCGCCGGACGATCATCAGCAGGCCGGCCGCCATCATCACGTAGGCGGCCAGGTAACCCACGTCGGCGATGCTCGGGTAGGCGACCTCGTCGTAGACCAGCGCGAGGATGTAGAACAGCAGGTCCGAGGCGACGCCGAAGCCGGCCGCGACGGCCAGCATCAGCATCACCGGGCGCAGGTCCCGGTTGCGCGCCGCGACCACCAGGCAGGCGGCGGCGAACCCGCCGTTCGCGCTGACGTAGAGCGCGACCTGGGCGCCGGGCCACAGGTCGTGCGCCGCCAGCCAGTAGTAGACCGCGATCACCACCGGGGCAGCGGCGAGCGCGAGTGTCCAGGCGGGCGGCCGTCGAGTCGTCACCCGGAAACTGTCGGACGCCGCGGGTCGCCGGGCCGGACCCGTGCGGTTGCGACTCAGGTGCCGGCCGCGTCCAGGACCTCGGCCAGGTGGGCCATCGGGTCGGGCAGGTCGCCGCGGAGAAAGTCCTCGTACCACACCCGGAACGCCGCGGTGGTGCAGCCGACCAGCAGCCGGCGCCGCCACTGGCCGGGCTCGCCGTCCGGGTGCCGGGCGTCGAGCAGGGCGGCGATGTCCGGCTCGGTCTCGGTGCGGACCACCGTCTGGGAGGCCTTCAGGTGGGTGGACTGCTGGGCCACCGTGCGCAGGGCGATCAACAGGTCCCGGTGCTCGACCACGTAGCGGGCCACCAGGACCATCGCCTCGCGCAGCACCTCCCGGTCGCTCAGTCCCGCGGCCGCGCCGGTCACGTACTCGGTGACGATCGTGGTCATCTGCCGGACCGGCTCGGCGACCACGTCCTCCTTGCCGGCGAAATACCGGTGGAAGGTGCGCGGGGCGATGTCCGCCGCGAGGCAGATGTCGCTGACCGTCACGTGGTCGTAACCACGCTCGATGAACAGCGTCCAGGCCGCCCGCACGGTGGCGATCCGGTTCTGCTCTCGCTTGCGGTCCCGAAGGTTGGTGATCCCCATCTCAAGCATTCTTCCTGACGCCGCCCGGTGCCCCTTTTCGTGGCAGGCTCTGCCTTGTGGCACAGTCTGCCACAACGCAGAAGGAGCCTTCATGTCCCAAGCCGCCGCTGTGACACAGTCCGAGGAGTCCGGCGCCACGCCGAGATCCTCCTGGACCGGCAAGCAGCTGATCGTCCTGCTGGTGATCGGCACCGCCGCGCTGATGGTGTCGCTCACCCAGTCCCTGCTGGTCCCGGTCATGTCCGAGCTGGGCGTCGACCTGCATGCGAGCAGCGACGGCATCGCCTGGCTGCTCACCTCGACGCTGCTGGTCGGCGCCGTCGCGGTGCCCGCCTTCGGCCGCCTCGGCGACCTGTTCGGCACCAAGCTGATGGTGCTCGTCTCGCTCGGCGCGCTGGTCCTCGGCTCGCTGGTCTGCGCGCTCTCCGACTCGCTCGCCCCGATGATCGTCGGCCGGTCGATCGTCGGCCTCGCGGTCGCCACCGTCCCGCTGAGCATCAGCCTGGTCGGCGTCACCCTGCCCCGCGAGCACTCGGCCGCCGGCATCGCCCTGATCAGCGCCATGCTCGGCGTCGGCGGCGCGCTCGGCCTGCCGCTCTCCGGCCTGATCGCGGAGTATGCGGACTATCACGTCCTGTTCTGGATCTGCGTGGTCGGCGGCCTCCTCGCCATCCCGGGCATCGTCGCCCTGGTGCCCAACCCGCCGCGGGCCGGCAAGGGCCGGATGGACTACTTCGGCACCGTCCTGCTCGGCGCCGCGATGCTCGCCCTGCTGCTCCCCCTCGCGCAGGGCTCGAAATGGGGCTGGAGCGACCCGCTCACCATCGGCCTGCTGGTCGCCGCCGCCGTGCTGCTGGTCGTCTTCGTCCTGGTCGAGTTGAAGCTGAAGTCCCCGCTGGTGGACGTGCGCACCACAGCCCGCCCGGCCCTGCTGCTCACCAACCTCGCCTCGCTGTTCGTCGGCTTCGCGCTGTTCGCCACCCTGATCGGCACGGCGACCTACGTGCAGATGCCGGCCGTCACCGGTTACGGATTCGGCAAGTCGGTCCTGGTCGGCGGACTCTGCATGCTGCCCGGCGGCATCATCATGCTGCTGCTCTCGCCGCTGTCGGCGAAACTGGCCCCGCGCACCGCGCTGATCATCGGTTCGCTGATCATCGCGCTCGGCTTCGGTTCCCGGATCCTCCTGACCGACAGCCTGTTCCAGGTGATCCTCGGCGCCACCATCGCGGGCGCCGGCACCGGCATCGCCTACGCCGCGATGCCCGGCCTCATCTCGCACGCCACCCCGCTCTCCGAGCTGGCCGCGGCGAACGGTCTGAACGCTCTGTTCCGCAGCGTCGGCAGTTCGCTGGCGAGCGCCATCGGCGGTGCGGTCCTGGCCGCGAAAACGATGAACCTCGGCGGCCACGAGCTGCCCACCCTGGGGGCCTACCAGCTGCTGTTCGCCCTCTGCGCCGGCGCGGCGGTGCTCGCCGCCGTGCTGGCGCTGATCATTCCGAAGCACTCGGCCACGGCTGACGCTGCGCTCCCGGACTAAGAGGACTACGCTCAGCGGGAAATGATGCGGTCGGTGGCCAAGCACCGGCCGCATCATCCATTCCCGGCCCAGGTCACCCCGGACGAGACCGCCGCGGTGCCGGAGCGCGACGGGCCACCCGCCGGCCCGGCGGCCGGCGGGTCGGCCGGGGGCTGCGCCGTTGTCGCGACCTCGGGACCGCCGGCCACGGCGGGGCGCCATCGCGACCGCTCGCTCGGGGGCGCGCTGCCCGGCGTACCGGAAATCGGTCGCGGCGTGCTGAAGGCCGCGTCGCCCACCGGGACCGTCTGCCCACCTCGCGCCTCTCGGCCGCGGCTGAAGGCCGCGTCGCCCACCGGTACCGTCTGCCCACCTCGCGCCTCCCGGCCGCGGCTGAAGACGAACGCTCGCTGGGCGAGGAAACCGGCGGCGAACAGCGTTGCCTCGGTGAGCGGTTTGGCCAGGACGAGCGAGCCCAGCAGGTCCGTCAGCCGGCCGAGGAGCAGGACGTTCGCGGTCAGCGACAGGGCGGCCAGGGCGGCGTAGCGTGGGGCGGCCCGGCGGTGCGGGACGCGATCGAAGACGGCGGTTCGGTTGATCGAGTAGTTGAGGGTCGCGCTGACCAGGCGGGCCGTCACCGCGGACAGGACGAGCTGACCGGTGACCGACACCAGGATCGCGAGCAGGGCGGCGTCGACGGCGAAGGCCAGCAGCGACGACGCGGCGAAGCCGAGCAGCGGGCCGTAGACGCGGGCCGAGTCGCGCAGCGGGCGGAAGTGTGACGAGCGGTTGCCGTCCAGGTAGACCGTGGCGATCTCGACCTGCTCGACGGTCAGGCGTTCGCGGGCCGCGCGCAGCAGGAGCCGCAGCTCATATTCGAAACGGTCGCCGGGCACCCGGCCCAGCCAGCCGAGCATCCGTGCCGGATAGCCGCGCAGCCCGGTCTGCGTGTCGGTCACCGCGATGCCCGTGACCAGCCGGAACAGCACGCGCGTCGCGGAGTTCCCGAACCTGCTGCGGACCGGCACCGTCCCGGTGAACCGGCGCACCCCGAGCACCATCGCGGCGCCCCCGGCACCGACCCGGGCCGCCACCGCCTCGATGTCCGCCGGCCGATGCTGGCCGTCACTGTCCGCGCAGACCACGTCGTGCCCGGGATGGTGGGCGGCCGCGTGCGCGAACCCGGCCCGCAGCGCGAAGCCCTTGCCGCGGTTCCGGTCCAGCGTGACCACCTCGGCGCCGGCCCGGCGTGCCCGGTCGAAGAACTCCGCGTACGCCGGACCGCTCCCGTCGTCCACGACCAGCACAGGGTGCCGGCCCAGCGCCCGGACCAGGTCGGCCAGCCGCCCGTCCGGCTGGTAGGCGGGGATCAGCACGAGCATCCCGATCACCCGGCCACGTAGAGGATGTCGCTGGTGCCGCGCTCCTGGCCCGTGCCGAGCGGGTTGTTCACCAGCGAGCCCCGGAAGACCATTGCCGACGACCCGCCGCCGTCGATGTTGTACGCCACCCGCGCGCCCCGATCCGCGAAGATCTGCGCGAACTCGGTCATCGAGACGCCCAGGCTGTACCCGCTGCTGCGCCCGTCCACCACCACCCAGAGCAGGTGGTTCTCCTCGATCAGCCCGACCCCGGTCCGCGGCTGGTTCCCCTGGATGGAGTGGTTGCCGAAGTTGGTGTCCACCTCCACCCGGTCGATCCCGCTGAGCACCTTGCCGTCCTCGACCAACCCCGGCCCGAACGACAGCGTGTTCCACACCCCGGCCGCGATCAGCTCGTCCGCACTGGTCGCCGTCTCGTCGTAGATTTTCGCGCTGCCGTCGGCGTAGAAAGCCAGCCCCTGCCGCGCCCCGGAGTCCCGGAACGTGACCCCGTTGCGGATCACGATCCCGGTGTCCCGGAACCCGTAGTAGTCCCCGTTGATCGCCAGCACCGCGTTCACGCTCTTCGCGATCGTCGACGGGTTGGCGGTGATGTTCTCGCCGAACTGATCGTTCGCGAACGCCGACCGCACGATGGTGGCGTCGGTGACCTGGACGTCGGCGACGAAATAGGTCACCTTGTCGCTGCCGGACCCGGTGCTCACGGTGCTGATCGTGATCGTCGCGGTGTCGCTGGTGTAGGACGTCGCGGTCGCCGTCCCGTCGCTCGCGGCCTGCGCCTCGACGACGTTGGCCGCGGTCAGCGCGGACGCGCCGGACACCTCGACGTGATCGATGACATAACGATTGAGCGCCCATCCGCCACCACCGGCGGCCGCGGCCAGAACGCCCAGGCCACCGCCCAGGAATCCGCGCCGGGAGAGTCGCTTCTTGGAGATGTTCTCACTGGTCACGAGCCGAGTGAAGCGGCGCTCCTTGTGCCGGAACTGTGTTGCGGCCGTCCACCCTCTGTCGACTACCGTCCGCCGCGTGGATCAGACACGACAGGCCTGGGAGGCCGTTTCCGGCAAGTACGAGGACGAGTCCGACGAGATCCTCGCCTTCGCGCTGAGCGAACGGGCGCTGTGGCCGGCCGAGCGGGAGCTGCTCGCCGAGATCCTGGCCGCCGCCCCGGACGTGGTCCATCCGCAGAGCGGCGACGGCGCCGACGACATCGCCCTCGCCAAGGCCGGGGCGCGCTCGGTGCTCGGCGTCGACTACAGCCCGCGGGCGGTGGCCGCCGCCCAGCGCCGCGCCGAGCAGGCCGGCCTGCCGGTCCGTTACCTGGTCGGCAAGCTGCCCGGCCTGCCGGTCCGCGACGCCAGCAGTGACCTCGTCTACACCGGCAAGGGCGCGCTGATCTGGATGCGCGACCTGGGCGCGTGGGCGCGTGATCTGCACCGGGTGCTGCGACCGGGCGGTCACCTGTTCATCTACGAGGGACATCCGGCCGTGCCGTTGTGGAGCTGGGACGAGGACGAGCCGCGGATCCGCCCGGACCGCAGCTACTTCACCCGTTCGTTCGTCAACGACACGTTCCCGGCCAACGGCGCCGTCGAGTCGCAGTGGACGCTCGGCGAGATCGTCACCACGCTGATCGGCGCCGGCTTCACCATCGAGCACCTGGCCGAGTACGCGGAGCCGTTCTGGCGCTGGGGCGACCTGCAGGCCGCGGCCTGGTCGGGCCGCCTCCCGAACGCCTTCTCCCTGCTGGCCCGACGCTGATCTGCTACCTTTCCGGCGCAGATGTCATTGAAAGTAAGGAATGTAGTGCGACGTATTCACGGGGTCATCGTTCCGTCCGTCCTGGCCGTCCTGGCCCTCACGGCCTGCGACCCGGCACCCAAGTCCGAAGCCGCCCCCGCGGCGAGCGCTCCGGCGGCCGCACCCACCACGGAGGCCGCACCCACCACGGAGGCCGCGGCCACCGTCGACGCCGCCACCAAGAAGGCCTGCACCCAGCTGCTCAAGGCGGTCGACGACACGGTCAAGAAGGCGGCCGACGCCGAGAAGATCGGGCCGCCGGCCGGATACATTGCGGTGTCGGCCCAGTACATCGCGGGCGCCACCGCGATGACCGCTTACGCGATCGGCGCGAACGAGACGGTGTCCGCGGCGGCCGGCAAGGTCGAGGCGGCCATGGACGAGCTCGACAAGGCCTGGAACGAGAACCCGAAGAAGGCCCCGAGCAAGGCGGACCTGAACGCCGCGATCAAGGACCTCAAGGCGGCCTGCGCCGCCTGACCCGGAACGGGCCGGCCGTGCGTGCCGGCCGGCCCGCGCCGGGAAGTCGGGGGAGCGGCGAACACTCCCGGGCTCGCAGGGCAGAATCGGGGGATGCAGCGGGCACGGGTGGATCACGGCGTGGTCAGCGGGACGTTCAGCCTCGACGGGCAGACCTTCGACGTCGACAACAACGTCTGGGTCGTCGGTGACGACACCGAGTGCGTGGTGATCGACGCCCCGCACGACGTCGACGCCATCCTCGCGATCGTCGGCGACCGCCGGGTCACCGCGATCGTCTGCACCCACGCCCACGACGACCACGTCCGGGTCGCCCCGGCCCTGCGCGAGCGCACCGGCGCGCCGATCCTGCTGCACCCGGCCGAGCTGCCGCTCTGGGAGCTCACCCACGGCCCCGGCACCACCTGGGACAAGGACCTGTCCGACGGCGACCGCGTCGAGGTGGCCGGGATCGGCCTGACCGTCCTGCACACCCCGGGCCACGCCCCGGGCGCCGTCTGCCTCTACGCCCCGGAGCTGGGCTGCGTCTTCACCGGCGACACCCTGTTCCAGGGCGGCCCGGGCGCGACCGGCCGCTCCTACTCCGACGGCGACCTGATCGTCACCTCGATCCGGGCGAAGCTGTTCCCGCTGCCCGGCGGCACCGTGGTCCACACCGGCCACGGCCCGGACACCACGATCGCCGCCGAGCACGCCGCTCTGGGTTCCTAGCCGTCGACGGTCACCACGCCCGGATTGGCCAGCAGGTACTGCGGGATCCGGTCGGTGGCCACCGCGGTGAAGAACGGGGTCACCCGGGCCGGGAGCTGTTCGCCGCGGTACAGGCCGTTCTCGAACAGCGGGCCGCCGGGCAGGCCGAGGCCGGTCATGGCGTTGAGGTGCATGTCCCTGAGCGAGGCGGCCCACTCGGCGAGGCTGTGACCACCGCCGATGAAGGTCAGTGAGTCGCCGATCGCGGTGGTGGTCCGGAACAGGCCGTCCGGGGTGCTGAGGACCGTCCGCTTCAGCTTCTTGGCCAGGGCTTTCAGGAACTGGCGCTGGTGCCGCTGCCGGTCGTAGTCGGAGCGGGGCAGGCCATAGCGCTGCCGGACGAAGTCGAGCGCCTGCCACGGCTGGAGGTGCACCGGTTTGTCGCTTTTCGGGTAGACCTTCTGCGGGCCGACGTAGGGCCGGTGGCAGTTGTCGTGCCCGGGGCACTCGGGCAGCCGGTCACGCGGCGTGCCGTCCGGTTTGCGGTGCTCGGAGACGACCGTCTGGTCGATCGGCATCGACAGCCCGCCGACCGCCTCGACCATCTTGGTGAAGCCGCCGAAGTTGAGCACCGCCCCCGCGTCGAACTTCCGGATCCCGGTGACGTTCCCGACGGTCTGGGCGAGCAGTTCGAAGCCCTGCGCGGCGCTGTACCGATCCCCGCCGAGCCGGCTGCCCAGCCCCATCGCCGCGTTGATCTTGCTGCGCTGCGCGGGCGTCCCGGACTTCGCGAACGCCGGGATCGTGACCACGAGATCCCGCGGGATGGAGAAGAGGAAGATCCCGTGCCGGTCCGCCGGGATGTGCGCCACGACGATCGAGTCGGCCAGCGGGGCGGTGTGATCGTTGCGCGGGTCGATGCCGACGAGCAGCAGATTCAGCGGTCCGGCGATCGTGCCGGCCGCCGCTGGACTGCTGAAACCCGGCGCCGCCTGCCCGGCGATGAGGGCCGGTGCGAGCAGCAGGCTGCCGGCGGCGACTCCGAGCCGCGCCCAGAACGGCGCACGGCGTTTCGCGATCCGACCCACGTTGTCTCCTGATATCCGCTTTTGTCGGGCCTGGGGATAGTCGCACGGCACGCGCCGCGCTGGGCCGCGGTTATTCAGGATCAACACCCGATTTGTGTACGACCAAAGCGGTCCCGCCCCGCAATCAGAACCCGCCGCACAGCCAAACCCCGGCTGGCCCCCAGGGCCCTTTCTCGGGCTCGGGTAGGGCGGCCAGGGCCAGCCGGACGGGGTGGATCTGGGCGGGTCGTCGGGCTGCGGTGACCAGCGGCTGCGTGGTCTGGTGCGGGTGAGGGCCGCTCTGCGTTGTGGCGGAGCGGCCCTTGGCGTTTCGGGATCAGCGGGGGCCGTGGCCGCCGCCGCCGAAGCCGTTGCCGCCGGCGGCGGCCTGGTTGGCGGTTACCGTGGCGATCTTGGTGGCTGCGGTGAGCGAACCGGAAGCGGACAGGCCGCCGGTGCTCGTGCCGGCCGCGGTGCCGCCGGTGTGGACGGTGTAGGTCGCGCCGCTCTTGATCTTCGAAGAGGAGAAGACGACGTTCTGGACGCTCTTGCCGGTGACGTAGGAGGCGACCAGATTCCCGTCACTGTCGGCGATCTGGATCGTGGTGCCGGCCGCCACCGCGCTGTCCAGCGTCGCGGAGAGCCAGCCCTGCTCGGAGTCGGTGTCCGGCGAGACCACCATGCCCGCGCTGCCCGCCGCCAGCAGGGTCCCGCCACTGATCGTGAAGGTGCCGTTCACGTCGAGCGCCCCGTTCCCGTTGCCCTCCGGGCCGTTCACGACCACGGTGCCGCCGGTGATCGACGCCGTCCCGTTGGAGTCCAGCCCGTCGCCGCCGGCGTCGACGATCAGCGTGCCGCCGTTCACCGTCCACTTGTACGGCCCGACCTCCTCGCCGCCGCCGCCGAAGCCCCGCCCGCCACCTGTGCCGGACCCGCCGGCCGCGTTGACGCCGTCGTCGCTGGAGTGCACGTGCACGGTGCCCGAGTTGAGGACGAAGTCGGCCGCCTCCAGCCCCTCGTTCGCCGTGGTCACGTCCAGCGTGCCACCGTCGACGATCTGCTGCCCCTCGGCGTGCACGCCGTCGTCGCCGCTGGCCACGGTCACCTTCGCGCCGGTGAAGTGGACCGCGCCGTCGCTGTGGATCGCGTCGTCGGCCGCGTCGACCGTCGTCGTGCCACCCTCCAGCACGGTGATCACCCCGGACTTCAGACCCTTCGCCGAGGCGTCGCCGGCGACCTTGCCGGTGTGCCCGCCACCCGCCTTGACGGTCAGGTCGCCGCCGGTCAGCACGATGTCGGTGGCCGCGTCCACCCCGTCACCCGTCGCCGTCAGCGTCACCGTCCCTCCGGTGACCGCCACGTATCCGGAGTCGGCGTCCTCGGTGTTGTCCGCCTTGATCCCGTCGCCGCCCGCGGTGACCGTGATCGTCCCGCCGTTCACCACCGCGTAGTCCCTGCCGCGGATCCCGTCGTCCTTCGCGGTCACGGTGACCGTCCCGGACTGGATCACCAGGCCGTCCTTCGAGGTGATCCCGTCGTTGCCGTTGCCGGTCACCGTCAGCGACCCGTCGCCGGTGATGCTCAGGTCGCCGGCGCTGAACAGGGTCGCGTTCACGTCCGCGTCGGCGGCGTAGGACGAGGCGTCGGACAGCGTGTTGCTGGTCCCGTCGGCCAGTACGACGACCAGCGAGTCCACCGCGGTGGCGGCGATCGCGGCCGTGGTCGCGCTGCTGATCGACGCGTTGTCCAGGATCAGCGTGACGGCGGCGCCGGCGGCGTCCACCACGATCTGCCCGTCGCGCAGCGTCCCGGTGATCCGGTAGGTCCCGGCCTTGGTGATCGTCACCGTGGAGCCGTCCACCGTGACGCCGTCCGCGCTGCTGGTGGCCGAGTTGCCGGAGAGCGTGACGGCCGAGGCGCCGGCGGTGGCGACGTCACCGGCGGCGGTCACCTTCTTGTTGGCGGCGAGCACGGTGGCGGCCTTCTGGGTGCCGTCGACGGTGCCGGCCGCGGCGGTGGCGGTGGCCGCCTCGGCGGCGGTCGAGCCGGTGCCGCCGGAGCAGCCGGCGAGCAGGACGACCGCCAGCGCGGCCGAGCTGACGGCGGCGACGAACTTCTTACGCAGTCTCATGGCGGTTCCTCAGGGAGAAGTGGCGGTGCAGGATCGGGTGCCAGCGGTTGGCGGGGAGTTCGGGGCGCAGGGCGGCGAGGCCGGTGGCGTACTTGGAGATCGAGGCGGGGCGGTGCCGGAGCCGCCAGAGCAGGCGGTCCACCTCCGAGACACCGCCGCCCGACTTGGTCTCCAGGACCACGTGGCCCGGCATGCCGAGCGTGGCGCCGTCCGGGAGCGACCAGGTGAGGTCGGTGTCGACGGTCACCCGGCTGCCGCATCCGGGCAGGTAGAGCGTGTGCCTGCGGTATCCGGTGGCGAGCACCGGCTGAAACGTGTGACCGTCCGGGGAGATGTGGGCGCCGGTCAGGACGTGGTCCAGGTGGGCTCGGCCCGCAGGGCCTAGATCGTGACCGCTTCCGTCGTACGGAAATCGGGTCTTGATCGTGGTCCCGCGGGAACCGCGGGTTTTGATTTCGACGAAGCGGGCGCCGGTGTCGAGGTAGGTGCGGATCCGGACCTTGAAGCGCCGGCGCCGGCGATGGGCCGCGCCGAGATAGCTGTCCAGGCGCTCGGTGTCGAAGTAGACCGAGCGGTAGCCGAAGTCACGGCGGCCGTCGATCTCCAGCACCCGGGCGTCGCGTGGCAGCCGGGCCAGCAGGTCCGGGAGCAGCGAGGCGGGCAGCAGGTACTTGCGGTCGACCCGGGTGAGCAGCTCGGCGTCGGCGACCAGGTGGTCCAGGGAGATCGGGGCGAACGTGGCGATCATGCGACCGGCACCCGTGCGGCGCGGCCGGCCGGCGCCAGGTAGCGGACCTCGGCCAGGGTGCTGTCGTTGACCAGGTCCACCTGCTTGATCGACAGGTTGACCACGGTCCCGCCGAGCACCCGCTCCAGGTGGGCACGCAGCGCGGTCTCGTCGGCGTGCGCGGTGTCCAGGCGGATCGTCTGGTGGCGGTATCGGCGGAACAGGCCGGGGTGGTCGCCGATCCAGAGCGCCGCGATGATCAGGACCATCAGCGCGCCGGTGATCGGGTCGAGCCCGCCCAGGCCGGTGATCAGGCCCAGCGCGAGCGCCGCGAAGTAGTAGGCGACCTCGTGCTGGGTGATCTCGTCGGAGCGCAGCCGGATGATCGACAGCACGCCGAACAGGCCGAGGCCCAGGCCGGCACCGACGTTCTCGGCGCCGAGCACGGTCGACACGGCGAGCACGCCGATGTTCACGCCCAGGAACGCGGCGACCAGATCGCGCCGGTGGTGCCGGGGGAAGTAGACGCCGAACGTGAGGAGGCCGATCGCCACGAGGTCCGCGGCAGCGGCAAACAGAGCGTTCACGAGGTTTCCTTCAGGCGGGGTTCAGGTGGTGTTTCCCCATTCAGGGATCGCCGCCTGGGTGGAACCTGTGGGTGCTCTGTCGCGCCTCTGAGAGCCGTTCCTCTTAGCGATTCCTTACGTTTCCGGTGGTCCAGGTCTTAGGCACGGTGCCGAATCTTGGGGGCATGACAGCGACTCGCACCCCGCGTTTCTCCGCCGACCTCGGTGGCTCGGCGGCAGCGCTCAGCCTGCTGGTCGTGGTGGCGCTCTGGGTGAGCGACGGCGGCGTGCAGCAGCTGGGCTCTCTCGACGCGTGGGGGCGGCTGACCGGACTGGTCGCCGCCGACCTGATGCTCGTCCAGGTGCTGCTGATGGCCCGGATCCCGCTGG
This sequence comes from Actinoplanes ianthinogenes, assembly GCF_018324205.1. Classification (NCBI taxonomy): domain Bacteria; kingdom Bacillati; phylum Actinomycetota; class Actinomycetes; order Micromonosporales; family Micromonosporaceae; genus Actinoplanes; species Actinoplanes ianthinogenes. Next base: position 1,014,841 of record NZ_AP023356.1, on the reverse strand, counting down.
TGGAGCGGGCCTTCGGGCAGGACCGGCTGGCGCGGTGGCACCGGTGGACCGGGTTCAGCTCGTTCTGGCTGATGGTCGTGCACATCGTGACGGTCACCGGGCTGCTCACCGAGCTGTGGGACCAGATCGTGAACTATCCCGGGATGCTGCTCGCCACCGCGGGGACGCTCGCGCTGACCATGGTGGTGGTGACGTCGATCCGGGCGGCCCGGCGGAAGCTTCGGTACGAGTCGTGGCACCTGCTGCACCTCTATGCCTACCTCGGCGTCGGGCTGGCGTTGCCGCACCAGCTGTGGACCGGGACGGACTTCGCCGGGTCGCCGGTGGCGCGGGCGTACTGGTGGACGCTGTACGTGGTGTCGGCGGGGGCGGTGCTGGCGTACCGGGTCGGGCTGCCGGCCTGGCGCAACTGGCGGCACCGGCTGGTGGTGACCCGGGTGGTGCCGGAAGGACCCGGGCTGACCTCGGTGTACCTGACCGGGCGGCGGCTCGGCGAGCTGCCGGTGCGGGCCGGGCAGTTCTTCCAGTGGCGGTTCCTGGACGGGGCCGGGTGGAGCCGGGCCAACCCGTACTCGCTCTCCGCGACCCCGCACGGCGACCGGCTCCGGATCACCGTGAAGAACCTCGGGGACGGCAGCTCCCGGGTGGCAACGCTCCGGCCCGGGACCAGGGTGCTGGTCGAGGGGCCGTACGGGAAGCTGACCGGGGAGAGCTACGCCGGTGGGCCGGTGGTGCTGGTGGCCTGCGGGATCGGGGTGACGCCGCTGCTGTCGCTGCTCGGCGAGCTGCCGTATCAGCCGGGCGAGGCGACCCTGATCTATCGGGCACGCACCGAGGCGGAGCTGGCCTTCCGGTCCGAGCTGGAGTGGTTCGCGCGGCACCGCGGGGTGCGGGTGGTGACCCTGCTCGGGCCGCGCGCCGAGGGGTCCTCCTGGCTGCCGGGCAGTCTGGCCGGGCAGGGGGACGCTGCCACGTTGCGGCAGATCGTGCCCCAGGTCGCCACCGCCCATCTGTACGTCTGCGGGCCGGAGGCCTGGGCCGAGTCGGTGCGGGGTGCCGCGCTCGAGGCCGGGGTCGCCGCCGATCGCCTGCACACCGAACTCTTCTCCTGGTAAGGAATCCGATGCGTCGTATCACCCTGTGGATGCTGTCCACCGTTGCCGTCCTGGTGCTGCTGTTCAGCTATCGGACCAGCACGAACAGTGCCGCGCCGGCCGCGGCCGCGGTCGCTGCCACCACCGGCGGCGGGAAGACCTACACCGGTTCCGCGGTGTCGACCCGGTGGGGTGACGTTCAGGTCGCCATCACCGTCGCGGACGGGAGGATCACCAGCGTCTCGGTGCCGGTGTACCCCAACGAGAACGGCCGTGACCAGCAGATCAACGCGCGGGCCATCCCGGCCCTCGTGCAGGAGACGCTGGACGCGCAGAGCGCCGACATCGACACGGTCTCCGGCGCCACCGTCACCAGTGACGGGTATCTCCAGTCGCTCCAGTCCGCGCTCGACGCGGCCCACCTCAGCTGATTGTTGTCGGAGGGGGCTGGCAGGGTGGAGGGCATGCGGATCCTGGTGGTGGAGGACGACGCGGCGGTGCGCGACTCGCTCGCGCGCACGCTGCGCTTCGAGGGATATCAGGTGGAGATCGCGGTCGACGGGGTGCAGGCCCTCGACGCGGTCCGGGCCGGCGAGCCGGACGCGGTGATCCTCGACGTCAGCATGCCCCGGCTGGACGGGCTGGAGACGTGCCGCCGGCTGCGCGGCGACGGCGTCTTCCTGCCGGTGCTGATGCTGACCGCCCGCGACAGTGTCGGCGACCGGGTCGCCGGCCTGGACGCCGGCGCCGACGACTACCTGGTGAAACCGTTTGCCCTCCAGGAGCTGCTGGCCCGGATCCGGGCGCTGCTGCGCCGGTCGGCGCTGACCGCGCCGGCCGACACGACCCCCGGCGAGGCGTCGGCGGGCGAGTGGCTGGTGTTCTCTGACGTACGCCTCAATCCCCGCACCCGGGAGGTCGAGCGCGGCGGCCGTGCCCTGCGGCTGACCCGCACCGAGTTCGACATCCTCGAGGCGTTCCTGCGCCATCCGCGGCAGGTGCTCAGCCGGGCCGCGCTGTTCGAGCAGGTCTGGGGTTACGACTTCGGCGAGGGCTCCAACAGCCTGCACGTCTACCTGGGATATCTGCGGCGCAAGCTGGAGTCGGAGGGCGAGCCGCGGCTGCTGCACACCGTGCGCGGGGTCGGCTTCGTGTTGCGAGAGGAGCCGTTGTGAGGTTTGGGCCGGCGCGGTGGTGGCGGGCGCGCACCCTGCACGCGCGGCTGTCGCTGCTGGTCACGGTGGCGGTCGGGGCGGCCATGGTGGTCGTCGCCGGTGGCGCCTGGGTGGCGGTGCGGGAGATCCAGCGGCACCAGGTGGCGCTGGAGCTGCGCAGCGACGCCACGTCCATCGCGGCGAACCCGGACCAGTGGCTGGCGACGGAGTCCTCGCGCACCCGCGAGCAGCCCGGCGAGGACGCCGGCGGTTACGGCGGCCACGGTGACGGGGACGGCGGGCACGGGCCGGGCCGGGACGGCGGGAAACACGGCGAGATCGGCCCGTGCTGGCAGATCCTCGACGCCACCGGCGCACCGGCCGGCGGCAGCCGCACCACGCTGCCGGTGACCGACACCGCCAGGCAGATCGCCTCCGGCGCCTCGCCGCGTCCGGCGCAGGAGCGGATCACGCTCGGCCCGGACGACTACCTGATGCTGACCGTGCCCCTCACCGGCGGCGGCGCGGTCCAGGTCGGCATGGACTCCGACCCCAGCGAGCGGGTGCTCGCCGCGTTCGCGCTCCTGCTCGCGCTCGGGTGCGCGGCCGGGATCGCCGGGGCGGCCTTCCTCGGGCGCACCGTCGCCCGGGCCGGCCTGGCCCCGGTCGAGCGGCTCACCTCGGCCGTCGAGGACGTCGCCGTCACCCAGGACCTGGACCAGCCGATCGACGTGCACGGCGACGACGAGATCGCCCGGCTCGGCCGCTCGGTGAACGCGATGCTCGCCGCCATCGACGCGTCCCGCCGCGCCCAGCGCACCCTGGTCGAGGACGCCGGGCACGAGCTGCGGACGCCGCTGACGAGCATCCGGACCAACGTGGAGCTGCTCCTGGAGCTGGAGCGCCGCCCCGAGCTGGCGCACCGGCTGCCCCCGGAGGAGCGGGCCAAGCTGCTCGCCGACCTGGACGCCCAGGTGCGCGAGCTGGCCACGCTCACCACCGAGCTGGTCGAGCTGTCCCGCGAGGAGGCGACCCTCGAGGCGATCGAGCCGGTCGACCTCGCCGACGTGGTGTCCGCGGCCGTGTCCCGGGTCCGCATCCGTGCCCCCGGCCTCACCTACGACACGTCCCTGGAGCCGGCCACCGTCCACGGCCGCCCCGGCGAGCTGGAGCGCATGGTGGTGAACGTGCTGGACAACGCGGCGAAATGGAGCCCACCGGGCGCCACCGTCCGGATCGCGCTGGCCGGCGCGGAGCCGGGGTGGGCCCAGCTCACGGTCACCGACAGCGGTCCGGGCATCGCGGAGGAGGACCTGCCGTTCGTCTTCGACCGCTTCTACCGCGCCACGGCCGCCCGCTCCATGCCCGGCTCCGGTCTCGGCCTCGCCATCGTCGCCCAGACCGCCGCCCAGCACGGCGGCACGGTCGCCGCCGCCCCGGCCGAGACCGGTGGCACGGTGATGACGATCCGCCTGCCCGTGTGATCGCTACTAAGGCCTGTCATGGAACAGGCCTTAAGCCGGGCCGAGGTGCTCCATGGAGCGCAAGGCCGCGATGACGCTGGCGATGTGGTCGCGCATGGCTGCTTCGGCCGCTTTCTGGTCGCGGTCGCGGATCGCCGCGATGATGCGTTGGTGCTGCGGGAGGGAGGTCTGTGGGCGGCCCGGGAGCAGGGACAGCATGTACTGGTGGCGGACCAGCTGGCCGCGCAGGGTCTCGACGATGCGGTCGGCGGTCTGGTGGCCGGCGATCTGGCGGACCAGGGCGTGCAGGCGGACGTTGAGGTCGCTGTACCGCCGATATTCTCCCGCCTCGACGGCGCGGCGCATCAGCACGCCGATCTCGTCGAGCTCGGTGGCCTGCTCGGGCTGGACCCGCTCGGCGGCGCGGGCCGCGATCAGGCCCTCCACCACCATCCGGACCTCGGTGATCTCGACGGCCTCGGCCAGCGACACCTTGCGCACCTGGGCGCCCCGGTTGCGCTGCACCTCGACCAGGCCCTCGGCGGTCAGATCCTGCAGGGCCGCGCGGACGGTGAACCGGCTCGCCTGCAACCGCTCGCAGAGCTGGGCCTCGACCAGGCGCTCGCCCGGCAGGTACACACCGCGCAGGATGGCGTCGCGCAGGGTGTCGCGGGCCTGGGCCGCCGTGCTGGGGGCGGAGACTCGCGCCGCCCGCCGATCGGTGTCGTGCTCAGACGCCATCGGTTACTCGTCGTCTTCCTGTCGATGCCGGTGCCGGACCTCTCATCATGCCGGAGCGGTGCCGATGCCCGGCAAGGAGCAGGGTGCCGAGGCGTTACGGTTTCGCCCGAGCGCGTACGACCTGACGGAGGCGAGAAAGTGATGGCTGACGAGACCATCGGGATCGTGGGAGCCGGCATCGTCGGCCTGGCGATCGGCCGGGAGATCACCCTCCGGCGGCCGGGCACCAGGGTGGTCGTCCTGGAGAAGGAGGACGCGGTCGCCCGGCACCAGACCGGGCACAACTCCGGGGTGGTGCACGCCGGCATCTACTACACGCCGGGCAGTCTCAAGGCGCGGCTCTGCTCGCGGGGGCGGTCGCTGATCAAGGAGTACTGCCAGGAGCGGAAGATCGCGTACGACGAGTGCGGCAAGCTGGTCGTGGCGGTCCGGGCCGACGAGATGGGCCGGCTGGACGACCTGGAGAAGCGGGCGCACCAGAACAACGTGCCCGGCCTGCGCCGGGTCGACCCGGCCGGCATCCGGGAGATCGAGCCGCACGCCGCCGGCCTCGCCGCGCTGCACTCGCCGGAGACGGCGATCACCGACTTCCCGGGCATCGCGCGGGCCTTCGCCGACGACATCATCGCGGCCGGCGGAGAGGTCCGCCTCAACTGGCCGGTCTCGTCCATCGTTCCGGGGCCCTCCAAGATCGACGTCGTCTCCGGCGAGCGTCGCCTGGCGGTCGACCGGCTGATCATCTGCGCCGGTATCCAGAGCGACCGGGTCGCCAAGCTCGCCGGCGACCAGCAGGAACCGATCATCATCCCGTTCCGGGGCGAGTACATGCGGGTCAAGCCGGCCAAGGCCGACATGGTCCGCGGCATGATCTACCCGGTCCCGGACCCGCGCTACCCGTTCCTCGGCGTGCACTTCACCCGCCGGGTCACCGGCGTGGTCGAGGTCGGCCCGAACGCGGTGCTGGCCACGGCGCGCGAGGGCTACCGGCGCTCGCACCTCTCCCTTCCCGACCTGGCCGCGCTGGCCGCCTGGCCGGGCGCCTGGCGGATGGCGAGGCAGCACTGGCGTACCGGGATCAAGGAGGTGCGCGGCTCGCTCTCCAAGCGCCGGTACATGGTCGAGGCCATGCGGTACGTCCCGGAGATCGGCGCGGCCGACGTGGTCCGGGCCGGTGCGGGCGTGCGAGCCCAGGCGCTGGACCGGGACGGCAGTCTGGTCGACGACTTCCGCATCCACCGGATGGGCGCCGTCACGGCCGTCCGCAATGCCCCCTCACCGGCGGCGACGTCGTCCCTGGCGATCGCCGAGCACGTGGTGTCCGCGATCTTCGACTGACGCGTTCGTGCGAGGAACCGATGGCACGTCGCGGACTCCTCTTACCGCCTCACAAGGGGCCCAGGACGTCGCCGCGGCGCATGCCGGCGGTGGCGGGGGTGCTCGACTCGCCGCCTCGGGTGAGCAGCACGTCGCGGAAGAGGATCGGGTACGTGTGCAGGCTTCTCAGGAGCGCGACGGGGTTGCCGGCGGCGTCGTCCAGAGTTGCCCGGTTCTGCGCCTGGATGTGCAGGTGAGGCTGGTCGGTGTTGCCGGAGTTGCCGACCAGCGCGAGCTGCTGGCCGGCGCGTAACCGGTCGCCCACGGCGACGCGGACACTGCCGTGCTGGAGGTGGCAGAGCGCGAGGGAGCGCCCGGCGCCGATGTCGATGACGAGGTGGTTGCCCGCCTGGTGCCGGTTGTCGACCGTACCGATGCGCTGGTCGGGCAGGTCGTTGACCACCTCGGTCACCACGCCGTCGGCCGGGGCCAGAACCGGATCACCGAAGATGTGGTAGTCGCTCAAGGCGGCGCTGTCGCCCGCGTACGTGCGATCGCCGACGACCTGGACGATGTCCGCGGCGTCACGCTGCGTCGAGATGACGACGTGATAGTTGGTCAGCTCGGCCTGGCCGCCTTGGATGACGTAACCGGGCTCCGCCAACGGAAACGCGATCGTCACGGGATCGGCAGGCGGCCGGTAGACGGTGACGAGCTGGACGACAAGGAACACCGACCCGGCCAGGACGGCCACGTTGCCGGCCGGCCGGACCCGGCGTAGGGGTACCAGCGCGAGAACCACCAGCACCACGAGTCCGGTGCAGTAGGCGACCAGGAAGGCGTGGTACCCGGCCGGGGTGAAGTCCAGGCGCAGGGCGTCGAACGTGCCGGGGAGCATCGCCGCAGCGAGCAGTCCACTCAGCACGGTGTAGTTGAGCAGCTGAAGCAGCCGGGCGGACCGGCCGGGCCCATGCCGGAACACGGGCTCGACTCGTCCCCGTACGGCGTGCCGTACGCGCGCGACGGCGAGCAGGACAGGCAGCACCAGCACGACCGCTGCCAGGGCGAGGAAGCTCTGCCCGATGGAGCCGTACCAGAACGCGACGGTGACCACCGGCGTCAACGCCAGGACCAGGCTGCGACGGGTCAGCACGGCCCGGCCCGGCGGCAACGTGTCGATGGCGCCGGTGGACTCGGCCAGCGCCAGCGGCAGCGCGAGAGCGGCGACCGCGCACAGCGTGACCACCAGGGTGTACTGCTGCACCCCGAACACCGTCACGAGCGGCACCAGCAGTTGAGGCTGGAAGGCCACCACCGCGACGGCGGCCAGCACGGCGATTCCGATGATCACGTTGCGCGCACCCGGCCGGATCGACCGGGCGGCCGGCCCGGTATCCGGTGGTGTACCGGCGGCGAGCAGCAGTCCGGCGATCGGGATCGCGTACCCGATCGGCAACCCGCCGAGGGGGATGAGCGCGACGGCCAGCGCGGCGGCGGCCAGGGCGAGGACCACGCGTTCCCGGCGGCGAGAGGACCGGCCGCGGGGCGGACCACTGCTTGCGGAAACGATGTCAGCCATGACGGTTCCTTTCCGTCATCCTGCTCAGTCTCCTCGGCGGCAGTCCGCGCCGGATCCTCCGGACGGGCCATAGGGAACGTACTGATGACCGTCTGTCTCTGCCGCTCGATCTCGATCTTTCAGACGGCCGCCGTGGCGCGTTTGCGGGGGATCACCAGCGGCGTGCCCGTCTCCGGGTCGTCGATCACGCGGCAGGGGAGGCCGAAGACCTCCTCGACCAGGTCCGCGGTGAGGACCTCACCCGGCTTGCCGGCCTTGGCCACCCTGCCGCCGCGCATGGCGATCAGGTGGGTGGCATAGCGGGCCGCGTGGTTCAGGTCGTGCAGGACGGCGACCAGCGTGCGGCCCTGGCGTTCGTGAAGTTCGGCGCAGAGGTCCAGCACCTCGATCTGGTGGGCGATGTCCAGGAACGTGGTCGGCTCGTCGAGCAGCAGCAGCGGGGTCTGCTGGGCCAGGGCCATGGCGATCCAGACACGCTGGCGCTGGCCGCCGGAGAGTTCGTCGACATTCCGGTCGGCCAGGTCGCCCACGCCGGTGGCGGCCATCGACTCGGTGACCACCCGCTCGTCCTCCGTGGACCAGCGGCGCAGGATGCCCTGGTGGGGGTAACGGCCGCGGGCGACCAGCTCGGAGACCGAGATGCCGTCCGGGGCGACGGAGGACTGCGGCAGCAGGCCGAGCGTTTTCGCTACGGTACGTGTGGGCAACGAGTGCACGTCGTTCCCGTCCAGCAGCACCGTCCCCGCCGTCGGCTTGAGCAGCCGGGACAGCGCCCGCAGCAGCGTCGACTTGCCGCACGCGTTCGGTCCGATGATCACGGTGAACGAGCCGTCCGGGATCTCGACGCTCAGCTCCTCCGCGATGACCCGCTTGTCATATGCCAGAGTCATCCCGGTGCCGCTCAGTCGGCTCATGTCGTCGCTCCTAACAGGGTCATCAGATCCGGCCGGCCTTGCGTTCCGTGGTGAGCAGCCAGACGAGGTAGGCGCCGCCGAGCAGGCCGGTCACCACGCCCACCGGGATCGGGTACCCGGAGTGCATGGCCAGCCAGTCGGCGCCGACGGTGAGCAGCGCGCCGATCGCGATCGACGGCAGCAGGTTCGGCCCGGGGGAGCGGGTGAGGCGCCGGGCGATGTTCGGGGCGATCAGCGCGACGAAGTTGACCGGGCCGGCGGCGGCCGCGGCGAACGCCACCACGACGGCGGCCAGCAGCAGCGAGCCGTTGCGCAGCCGCTTCACCGGTACGCCCAGGGCGGCCGCGATGTCGTCGCCCATCTCCAGCATCCGCAGGGCCGGGCCGCAGAGCAGGACCAGCACCGGAATGGCGATCGCCAGCACGATCAGCAGCGGGACGGCCTCCTCCCAGCCGCGGCCGTCGAAGCTGCCGGTCAGCCAGAGCATGGCCCGGGCGCTCTCCATCTGCACGCCCTTGGTCAGCAGGTAGCCGACGATGCCGTTGAGGATCGCGGTCATCCCGATGCCGATCAGGATGAACCGGTAGCCCTGGAGGCCGCGGCGTCCGCCGATCAGCTGGATCACCAGGGCGGTGCCGACGCCGCCGGCCACCGCGGCGAGGGAGAGCTGGGCGCTGCTGCCGCCGAGGATCACCACGGTCAGCGCGGCCGCGCCGGCGCCGCCGGTGATGCCGAGGATGTCCGGGCTGCCCAGCGGGTTGCGGGTGACCGACTGGAAGATCGCGCCACCGGCCGCGAGGGCCATGCCGACCAGGATCGCGGTGATCACCCGGGGCAGGCGCAGCTCGTTGACGATGAACGCCTGAGCCGCGGTGCCCTGCCCGAACAGGGTTTTCACCACGTCGCCGGGCGCGATCGGGAAGTCGCCGGTGCCCAGGGTGAGGACCGCGACGGCGGCCATGGCGAGCAGCGCGCCACCGCCGATGAGTGCGGCACGGGGACGGGTGGTGATCATTTCGCCGCTCGCACGAGGTAGAGGAACAGGGGGCCGCCGAGGATCGCGGTGACCACGCCGACCTGGAGCTCCCCGGGGCTGCCCAGCACCCGGCCGAGCACGTCCGCGCCGACCAACAGCACCGGGGAGAGCACCGCGGTGTACGGCAGCAGCCAGCGCAGGTCGGGCCCGGTCAGCGGGCGGACCAGGTGCGGGATGAGCAGGCCGACGAAGACGATCGGGCCGCAGGCCGCGGTGGCCGCGCCGCAGAGCAGGGTGATCGCCACGATCACCAGGGCGCGGATCACGCCGGGCCGGGCCCCCAGGGCGCGGGCGGCGTCGTCGCCGAGCGACAGCGCGTTCAGCGGGCGGGCGGTGGCCAGCGCGATCAGCACGCCGGCCAGGATGAACGGGGTCACCTGGCGCAGCGTGCGGAAGTCGGCGCTGGCCAGCGAGCCGACCGTCCAGAACCGCATCTTCTCGATCGACGCGGTGTCGGCCAGCATGACGGCGCTCACGTAGGAGTAGAGCGCGGCGTTCAGCGCGGCGCCGGCCAGGGCGAGCCGGGCCGGGGTGGCCGCGCGGCCGCCGCCGACCGCGTAGACCAGGGCGGTGACGACCGCGGCGCCGGTCATGGCGAACCAGACCCAACCGGAGAAGGTGCCGATGCCGAGAAGCGCGGCGGCACTGGCGACCGCGGCCGACGCGCCGGCGTTGATGCCGAGCAGACCGGGGTCGGCGAGCGGGTTCCGGGTGAGAGCCTGCATGATCGCGCCGGCCAGGCCCAGCGCGAGGCCGACGACCAGGCCGAGCAGGGTCCGGGGGAGGCGCATCTCGTGCACGATCCGGTAGGACGGCGAACCGGAGTCGACCAGCCCGGCCCAGACCTCGCCGGGGGTGAGGAACCGCGCGCCGAAGCCGATGCCGAGCACCAGCACGACCGCGAGCACCGTGACCGCGATCATCAGCCCGGCCACCCGGGCGGATATCCGCTGGTGAGGGCGGGTGTCGATGGTGGACAGTGTCTGGCTCCCGTCAGCTTCCGGCGGATCCTGTTGACGCGCTTCCAGTTCGTTAGGTTAGCCTAACCATCCACACGGTCGAGCGACCGGTACGTTGGCCTGCGAAAGATGTGACCATGTCTTATTCCTCCCTTTCCCTTTCTCGTCGTGGCCTGCTCGCCGCGGGCGGCGCCGCAGCCCTGGGCACCGTGCTGAGCGCATGCGGCAGCAAGAAGGAGGAGACGGGTACTGCCGCCGGCGCCTCCGCTGCCGCCGGCCCGTGGACCTTCACCGATGACCAGCCGAAGCCGCTGACGAGCGCCAAGACCCCGTCGAAGATCGTTGCCTTCACCGGCACCGCGGCCGCGCTGGCCGACTTGGGCCTGCAGGACAAGATCGTCGGCGTCTTCGGCGAGACCAAGAAGGCCGACGGCACCGCCGAGGAGCAGGCCGGTGACCTGGACATCAGCAAGGTCCAGATCGTCGGCAACGCGTGGGGCGAGTTCTCCGTGGAGAAGTACGCGGCGCTCACCCCGGACCTGCTGGTCACCCACATGTACGACCAGGGCGCCTGGTGGTACGTGCCGGACGAGTCGAAGGACAAGATCCTCGCCGTCGCGCCGTCGAACGCCCTGATCGGCGTCGGCCGGGTCCCGCTGAACAAGCCGATCGAGCGCTACGCCGAGCTGGCCAAGTCGCTGGGCGCCGACCTGAACGCGCCGAAGGTCACCGAGGCCAAGGCCCGCTTCGAGAAGGCCGCCGCCGACCTGAGCGCCGCGGCGAAGGCGTCCGGCGGCATCAAGGTGCTGTTCGGCTCCGGCGCGGCGGACATCTTCTACGTCTCCAGCGCGGCGGTCAGCTCCGACCTGATGTACTTCAAGGAGCTCGGCGTCGACCTGATCATGCCCGAGGTCAAGGGCGCCGACTACTACGAGTCGCTGAGCTGGGAGAACGCCGACAAGTACAAGGCGGACATCATCTTCCTGGACGCCCGCACCGGCACGCTGCAGCCGAAGGACCTGGCGTCCAAGCCGTCCTGGAACGCGCTGCCCGCCGTCAAGGCCAACCAGGTCTTCCCGTGGCAGGCCGTCCCGATCTTCTCGTGGAACCACGCGGCCCCGCTGATCGAGGCGATCACCGCGGCGATCACGAAGTCCAAGAAGGTCGCCTGACGGTCGCGACGGCCCGTCACCCGAGGGTGGCGGGCCGCGTCACGTGCTCGCCGGACCAGTGCAGCGCGCCCCGGTCGGCCAGGTAACGCACGTGCGCCATGGTCTCGGCGATCGCGCCGACCCGCATCGGGCCGATCTCGTCCCACGGCCGTGACCAGGTCAGACTCGCCGCGAGCTGCCAGATGGTCGGCCGCTCCAGCCGCTGGACCGCGGCGACGATCTCGTCGCAGCGCTCCTCGTGGTGCACCCGGAGCTGCCGGGCGCGGGCGGCGATGCCGCGGAACCGGTACTCATGCGCGGGGAACGCCTCCAGCTCGTCGTGGGCGGCGACCCGGTCGAGCGACTCCAGGAACGACTCCAGCGGGGAGGAACCGGGTCGCTGCAAGCCGATGTTCGGACTGATCCGGGGCAGCAGGTGGTCGCCGGTGAGCAGCACGCCGGCGTCCGGCTCCAGCAGGCAGATGTGTCCCGGGGTGTGCCCCGGCGTCCAGACGGTCCGCACCCGACGCCCGGCGAGCGGGATCAGATCACCGTCGCCGAGCAGCACGTCCGGCTGGGCCGCGGCGGCCATCCGGTGCTTGCCGATGGTGCCGGCCAGCACCGCGATCTCCTCCTCGGGCACGTGGTGCGCCCGCAGCCAGTCGGCGGGGGAGCCGCTCAGGGTGAGCGCGTCGCGCTCCTCGGGGTGCATGGCGACCCAGGCGCCCTGGTCCTGAAATGCCTTCGACAAGCCGTGGTGGTCGGCGTGCACGTGGGTCACCACGACGCCGAGCACGTCCCCGTCGCCCGCGCCGGCCGCGACCAGCCCGGCTCGCAGGGCGGCCCAGCCCTCGTCGCTGGCCCAGCCCGGATCGACCACGACCAGGCCGTCGTCGCCGGGGATCAGATAGGACAGCGTGTAACGCAGCGGATTGTGCGGGATCGGCACCGGCACCGACCAGATGCCCCCGGCCAGCCGCTCCACCGGCGGCAGCGCACGCGTCCGCCAGGCCTCGCGCTGTGCAATCCCGGTCACGACGATCGCGTCATCGGCCGCACGGGTCATCGGCGCCATCCGAACCCCACTTCCTAGACGACTTCGGTCTAGAAAGCCGACCCTATACTGATCAAGATCCGCCCAGCAACGGGAGCCAGCCCGATGTCAGCAACCCCACACGGCCCGTCGGGGCGTCCCCGCGACCCCGAGGTCGACGCCCGGATCACCCGCGCCGCCGCCGAGGTCTTCGGCGAGAACGGCTGGCACCGCTTCACCATCGACACCGTCGCCCGGCGGGCCGGTGTCGGCAAAGCCTCCATCTACCTCCGCTGGCCGAACAAGGAAGCCCTGCTCGCCGCCGCCCTCGCCGCCCGCCTCAACGGCATCGAGGACATCGACACCGGCTCGGTCCGCGACGACCTGATCAGCCTGGCCCGGCAGATCCAGCGCTCCTACCTGGGCGAGTCGGGCCGCGCGGCGCTCCAGCTCCGCGTCGACGCGCAGCGCGTCCCGGAGGTCCAGGACCACCTGCACCGCCTCCAGGAATCCCAGGTCCTGGCGGCCCGGGCGATCGTCCGCCGAGCCATCGCCCGCCGCGAACTCCACCCGCAGACCAGCGTCACCCTCCTGCTGGACTGCGTCTGCGGCGGCGTCATGAACCACGTCCTGGCCACCCCGCCGCACCTGCGCGACCAGGTAGCCGCAGGCGCCGACGACTACGCCGCCGCCCTGGTCGACTTCGTCCTCGCCTCAACCCAATCAAAACCATAAATCCGCTTCGGTACGCTCTCGTGCCATCACACCCGCAGCAGCCCCGTCCCGTGCCTGAACGCACTGTGATCCCGGCGCAAGGCCGCGAGGCACCGCCGGGCTGAACCCGTGCCCCGGCGCAAGGCCGCGAGGCACCGCCGGGCTGAATCCGTGCACCCAGCGCAAGGCCGCGAGGCACTGCCGGGCTGCACCCGTGCCCCCGGCTCAAGGCCCACGCCCACCCGGGTCGCGTCGCGAGGTGCGGTCCGGCTGATGTTTGTCCGTGGATGCCGGTGCTCGTGCGCGCATGCACGCTCCCGGCCGGATCCAGTTTCTTCTGAGTTAGCCCGCGCTGTTCTCCCGGGGAGACAGCGGTGCTCTTTCTCGGGAAGACTGCGGTGCTCTTTCCGGGGGAAACCGCGGTGCTCTTTCCGGGGGAGAGGGCGCTGCCTGAAGCAACCCTGCTGCCGCAACGTCACCTCGTCCCGGCGCCCTGTCGCACCGCCAGGCAACTCACCCTGGTCGCGGCCCGCCCGCCCACTGCGGATTGCTGGCTGATTGCGGTTTTCGCGCGCCAGGCCACGCGGGCTGTCGGTCGCGGTCCAGCCGCCGGTCACGGCCGGCCAATCATCCGCCCAGATCCGGTTCGCATCCCGCTCGCGTGCGTTGCCCACCCGCCGACCGAAGACCGACTTTCCGATATGCCGACACCCGGCAAGCCGGGCAACACCACTTGCGTGCCTGCGCTATCCGGCTGGTCCTGGTGGCCCTATCGGGGTGCGAGTTAGGGCCGTGGGTGCCAGCCCGGTGATCGCGGCTGGTGCTGGTGGCCCTATGAGGGTGCGGGTTAGGGCCGTGGGTGCCAGCTCGGTGGTGGCGGGCTGGTGCTGGTGGCCCTATCGGGGTGCGGGTTAGGGCCGTGGGTGCCAGCTCGGTGATCGCGGCTGGTGCTGGTGGCCCTATCGGGGTGCGAGTTGGGGCGGTGGGTGCCAGCTCGGTGGTCGGGGCTGGTGCTGGTGGCTTGGTCGGGTGGGGACAGCGCTATGGGGGCGAGCCCCGAGTTCTGGCTCGCGCTGCCGGTACTGACCCGGGGCGGGACAACGGTGGCGAGCACCAGGGGAGACACCGGGTGGAGGCGGTGCAGCGCGCGATCGGCGTACCGGGAATCGGCACCGACCTGGGCATCCGCCAGCCGCAACCGGGACCGCGGGCCGCGCGCCGTCCAAGGAGCGGACCGCGAATGGCGGCCGCGACCCGCAGAGCCGTGGCATGCAGACCGTGACCAGCCGGGGCCGCGGGCGGAGGCCGCGACGGTGACCGACAGCCCTGAGGCCGCCAAGGAGAAACGCGCCCGTCGCGGGGCCGCCGAGGAGGAACGCGCCCGTCGCGGGCCGCCTCTCAGGGGCGGCGGTCCTCGACGTGGGCCACGGTCAGTTCGCGCCTGTCGCGGGGCCGCCGAGGAGGAACGCGCCCGTCGCGGGCCGCCTCTCAGGGGCGGCGGTCCTCGACGTGGGCCACGGTCAGTTCGCGCCCGTTGCGGGGTCGCTGAGGAGGACCGCGCCCGTGGCGGGGTCGCTGAGGAGGAACGCGCCCTTCGGGGGCCGGCTCTTAGGGGCGGCGGTCCTCGACGTGGACGACGGTTAGCTCGCGCCCGTCGCGGTCGCGTTTGGCGCGGCCCGTCAGGCCCACGTGCAGAGCGCTCTCCTCAGGCGGCTCGCCCGGCGCCACATAGGTCAGCACGTCGGGGTGGTGCCCGGTCACCACCCAGCCGGGCGCCTCGCTGAGCGTGATGGTGTCGAAGTCTCCCGCCGGCGTGCCGGCCTGGACCGGCCCGAACTCCCGCAGGATCTCGGTGGCCTGAGCCGCGAGATCCTGCGCCGGCGCGGTCAGCACCACGCAGGTGCCGTGCTCGAAGACCACCCACGACTTGTGCTCACCCACGATGATCCGTCGCCAGATCGCAGCCGGCTCTGTCACCGCATCCTCCCCGTTGTGCGACGTCGCCGGCAGTATGCCCGCCCGGTACGACAATTCCGCTCAGGCGCTGGTGGGGCGGTCCTTTTTGGGGAGGGAGGCGACGACCGCTTCGTACGAGGCGTCGACGGCCTCCAGGATCTCGTCGGCGGGGATGGCGCCCTGGAGGCGCAGCGTGTTCCAGCCGTGGCGGCCGATGTAGGCGCTGGCCGTGGCGTCCTCCGGGTAGCGGGTCAGCCACTCGTCGGCCAGGTCGCGGCCCTTGCCGCACTTGACGCCGACGGTCTCGCCGGTGCTGCCGAGGAACGCGAAGATCTTCGGCCCCACCTTGATGACCACGTCGTTCTCCCACGGCTCGTCCGGCCAGGCGCCCGGCTTGGCGAGACAGTGCCGCTTCAGTTCATCCCCGTCCATGACGGAGTGAATACGCCATCGCCGGCCCGGAAGCAACCCACGACGCCGGGAAACCGTTTGCCTCCGGCGGCCGGGAACGATGGGGTGTCCGGGTGACCGACGAACCGGAGTTCGACCTGGGACCCGTCCCGCACCGTCCGCCGATCGCCGCCGAGCTCGTGGAACGCCTGGTGGCCGCGCAGTTCCCGGAGTGGGCGGGGCTGCCGGTGCGGCCGGTGGCCACACCCGGCTGGGACAACCGGACCTTTCACCTCGGCGACGGCATGCTGGTCCGGTTGCCGAGCGCCGGGGAGTACGCCGGCGCCGTCGCCAAGGAGCAGCGCTGGCTGCCCGTCCTGGCCCGGCAGTTGCCGCTGCCCATCCCGGCCCCGCTCGCGGAGGGCCTGCCGTCGGCGGACTATCCGCATCCGTGGTCGGTCTATCGCTGGCTCGACGGCGAGCCCGCCGCGATCGCGAAGGTCACCGACACCGACGCCTTCGCGATCGCGATCGCCGACTTCCTGCTCGCCCTTCAGCAGGTCGATCCGGCCGGCGGCCCGGGGCCCGGCCAGCACAACTGGTATCGCGGCGGCCCGCTGCGCACCTACGACGCGCAGATGCGCTCCGCGGCTCCCCGCCATCCCGACGGCGACGCGCTGCTGGCGATCTGGGCGGAGGCGCTGGCCGCGACCTGGACCGGCAAGCCGGTCTGGTTCCACGGCGACGTCGCGGCCGGCAACCTGCTGGTCCGCGACGGGCGCCTGAGCGCTGTGATCGACTTCGGCACGAGCGGTGTCGGTGATCCGGCGTGCGACCTGGTGATCGCGTGGACTTTCCTGCCCCCGGCCAGCCGTCGCCTCTTCCGCGAACGACTGGCCGTCGACCCCGGCACCTGGGCGCGAGGCCGTGGGTGGGCGGTCTGGAAGGCGGCCATCACCGACGACCGTCCCGTGCTGGACGCCCTCCTCGCCGACGAGTGAGCCGGGCGGGGGCGGGCACATCACGTCGTACCGTAAAAGGGTTATTCCGTGGCGGTGTAGGCGGCGTAGGTGGCTGCGGCCCGCCTGGTGACGTCGTCGGGATCGGTACCGAGGGCCAGGTCGGCGGCGGCCCAGGCGTCGCTGCTGAGTTTCATGAACTGTCTGCCGTCGGCGGAGAGCATCCAGGCCATCGCCTGGTCCTTGTCGATCGGGGCGTCCGGGTGGGCGAGATGGTTGGCCAGACCCCAGACGGCCATGTCCCAGCCGATGCCGACGGCGCCGGGGCCGAACTGGTCCCAGTGGTCGTCGATCGGCGCGGTGTGCTCCAGCTCGAAGCGGGTGCGCCCGTCGCCCGCCGGTGTCAGGCGGACCTCGACCCAACTGACCTGCCCGCCGAACTCCCAGGTGGCGGCCACCGACCGTGGCTTGTCGCAGCGCGTGATGGTGCCGCCGGCCTGTCCCTCGAACTGATATTTCCCGCCCTCGTGCAGGTCGCCGGAGATCGGCAGAAACCAGCGGGCGATGCGTTCCGGATTGGACACCACGTCCCACATGTCGTCGAGGTCGGTGTCGTAGACCTGGCTGATGGTCAGGACGCGGGCCCCGCCGGCCTCCACGGTCTTGTCGCCGAGGGTGCGCCGGACGTTGCTGATCTGCTCGGTCACGTCGATCATTCGCTGCTCCTCACGTCGTCGGGTGCGGCCAGTCGCCGCAGTCTTTTGCCGCGGGCGACCTCGGTGGCCATCGCGGCGAGGTGCGGCGTCCAGAATCGGCGGAACCGGCCCAGCCACTCGTCGGCCTGGCGCAGCGCGGTGTCGTCGACCGCGTAGAGCCGCCGGGCGCCGTCCGGGCGGACGGTGGCGAAGCCGTTGTCCCGCAGCACCTTCAGATGCTGCGACACGGCCGGCTGGGAGATGCCGAACTCGGCCCGGATCACGGCGGTCACCGCGCCGGAGGTCTGCTCGCCGTCGGCGAGCAGCTCCAGGATGCGACGCCGGACCGGATCTCCAAGCACATCGAACGCATGCACGGCATCAC
The DNA here is from genome assembly GCF_018324205.1 of Actinoplanes ianthinogenes. Classification (NCBI taxonomy): domain Bacteria; kingdom Bacillati; phylum Actinomycetota; class Actinomycetes; order Micromonosporales; family Micromonosporaceae; genus Actinoplanes; species Actinoplanes ianthinogenes. Next base: position 997,304 of record NZ_AP023356.1, on the reverse strand, counting down.
CCTATCACCTACGACTTATATAAGGAGTCACTTTGTAAACCCGAAAACCGGGCCGGGGTAGGGTCCCGGCCCGGTTCGAGTGGCCCGCACGCAGGGGAGGGCGGACCAGAGATCTGCTAGAAGTCGTCGGCGGTGCGGATCCGGGAGCGGATCAGCCGGCCGGACTCGGTGAGCGGGCCGGTGCCGGAGAACGTGCCGCCGCCGCAGGCGCCGGACTTGAGGATCGAGCTGCCCTCGCTCTTGTCGCCGAAGTTCCAGTTGGCGTAACTGATCTTCAGCTTGTCGAGCAGGTCGAGCCAGGCATCGGTGCTGGTCGTGTCGACCGCGCCGTCGCCGCTGGCGCTGACCGTGCCGAACTCGGTGACGAACAACGGGAGCGAGGCAGCGGCTTTGGTGACCTCGGCACGGTAGTTGTCTTTGTGCGAGGCGGCGTAGAAGTGGAAGGCGTACATGACGTTCGCCGCGTTCACCGGGTTGTTGATGATCTCGGTGGACGACGAGCCCTCGGAGACGCCGAGCGAGGACCAGCCGCGGGTGCCGACCACCACGACGCCGTCCGGGTCGTTCGCCCGGATGACCGGGATGACCTGCTCGGCGTAACTCTTGATGGTGGCCCAGCTGACGCCGTTCGGCTCGTTGGCGATCTCGTAGATGACGTTCTTCTTGGTCGCGTTGCGGGCGGCGACCTTGGCGAAGAACTCCTTGGCGCGGGTGAGGTTGTAGCTCGGGTCGCCGGGGTTGAGGATGTGGAAGTCGATCAGGGCGTACATGCCGCGCGCCTCGGCCATGTCGACCAGGCTGTTCACCTTGCCGGTCAGCCCGCTCGGGTCGGACTCGTAGCCGCCCTCCTGCACGTACATGGCGATCCGGAACAGGTCGGCGTTCCAGTCGGTGGCGAGCGCGTCCAGCGCCGCGCCGGTGTAGCAGCTGGGGAACCAGTGGATGCCGTGGCTGCTCACCCCGCGCAGCTGGATCTTCTTGCCGGCCGCGTTGCACAGGTTCACGCCGCAGACCTTGAGCTGCCCGTTGATCGCCAGCGGCGTGGTGCCCGTACTGGTGGGCGCCGGCGTGGGTGACGCCGAGGTGGTGGTGGCGCTCGGCTTGGGGGAGGCCGGGGCCGCGGTGGGTGTGCTGCTGCTGGGGACCGTCGCGGAGGGGATTGCGCTGGTCAGCCCGGTGCAGGCCTGGCCGTTGACCGTGCACGCCGTCGGCCGCCCGGTGCCGTTGACGACGAAGCCGAAGCTGGTCGAGGCGCCGCCGGCGATCGAGGCGTTCCAGCCGGCCGGGGTGAAGGTGATGGTCTGGCCCGAGACGGCCGGCGTGGTGTTCCACGACTGGGCGATCGTCGACCCGGCCGGGAGCGTGAGCTCGACCTTCCAGGTGCCGATCGTCGACGAGGAGCCGTTGCTGACCGTGATCTCGCCCTGATAGCCCGAGTCCCACGAGTTCGTCACCGTGAACGCGGCGGCCTCGGCGCTGGCCGGCAGCGCGAAGAACGCCACCGTGGAGGCGGCGGCCACGGCGAACGCCGAGGCCAGGAGGGTCTTTACACTACGCTTCAACGCTGCGTCACCTTTGGGGGAAGGGAGATTTGGGAGCGCTCCCATATCGGGGTGACGACTGTAACCCGCCCCTAGGTACGTGTAAACACGGGTGCTGGATCAATCACAACGCCACGGCCGCCGGGGCCGCGGCTGGTGCGGGGAGCGGGGCACGGCGGCGGCCGCGGAGGCCAGCGCCGCGGCGGCGATCTTCGCGTCCTTGAGGTCGGCGGCGTCCCGGGTCACCTGGTGGCGCAGCAGCAGTGCCTGCCACTGCCGCCGCCAGGCACGCACCGCGAGCTCGGTGCCGGGCTCGGCGACGAGGACCATGCAGCCGGCCGCGTCGACCAGGGCGTCCCAGTCGCCGAGCGCACCGGAGTGCTCGGCCCGCTCCTGGAGCAGATCGAAGAGGACCCCCCACCCGATCACCAGATCGGGGTGCCCTGCCGGGGCCTCATGTAACAGCCGGTAGATCTCGTCAATGGCGTGCTGGAGGCTGCGGGGGTGCCCCGGCGCCGCCGTGAACGCCACGACGAGGGCCGTGTGGATGAACTCCTCGTCGCTCATAGCCAAACGGTAGACGTGGATACCGGCGGGTCAAGCCCTATGTAGATTGTTACGGCCCGACTGGGGCCGGACGCCGGTCGGCAGCTCGCTTCCGGACATCGGGGACGCCGGCAGCTGATCACTGGCGGTGACCGTGACCCGGCCGGCCGGGCCGAGGAGGCTGGCGGTCCGGCCCGGCCGGCTGCGTCCACGGTCCGCGGCGGCCGGTTGCTCACCCCGGCGAAATCGGCCACCACCGCCGTCGCCGGGCGCGGACGCACCCCGGGCGCGGACGGCGACATTTGCCCAGCGTTTGCACTTATTCCACAAGATCGATGGCTGAGCCATACTGATGTCGCTCGGATGAACGCGTGACAGGGAACGACAGATGAATCAGCATGACGACGATCCGATCGCCCACTTGCAGGACTGGGCGCGTAAGACCGAGCGCAAGGTGCGATGGGGGCGGCGGGCCCGGCTGCTCCGCTTCCTGCTGCCGCTGACGGTGGCCGGAGTCCTGGTCGTGGCGGCGGTTCCGACCGTGCGGTGGGCGCTGGACGACGACGACGCGCCGGCGGCGCAGACGAGTGCGCCGGACGGGGTTACCGCGACGACCACGGGGAGCGCGGCGCCGGCGAGTCCGTTCGAGGGGACGGCGGCGGCGACCTATCCGATCGGGGAGGCGGGGATCACGCTGCCGCCGGCCAGGGCGGTGAGCGGGTTCAGCGCGGCCGAGGTGAGCGAGTCGCTGACCAGGGTGCGGACCGCCCTGATCCTCGGCCGGCTCGACCACGACATGATCGTGGATCACCGCAAGGGTGCTTTCCTGCGGTTGCTCGCTCCGAACGCTCGCGCCACCATCGAGAAGTGGTTCACCAACGGCTCTTTCAGCACCGTGGTGACCTGGATCGATCCCGCGGTGACACTCGATCCGCGGAATGAGCCGCGGGTCAGCGGGCGAGTGACCTACAAATCGATGGTCAAGGACGGCACCCGCATTCTTCGGGTAACGACCAACTTCGTGTGGATCTATGCGTTCGCCGGAGAGTTCGCCAACCGGCCGCTCGCCGTCGAGCATGATCAGATCGACTGGGATTTCCCGCAGAAGGACGCGGTGCGTCTGGAGGACCGCGGGATGTGGATCGGCGGGGCGACCGGTTATGACGCCTGGGTCGACTGTGTGGCCTCGAAGAAGGGACTGCTGGCACCGACACCGAAGGACGCTGCCGGTCGCCCGAGCACCGAGGACCAGGAGGCGCTCGCGAAGCCCGACCACTCGCTGGACATCGACGGCAACTGCGCCTAGCGAAGATTTCCGTTTTGTGCGGCAGAATGTTTCGTATGGGTGACAGTACAGAGTGGACGGACATCCGGCGGGGGGACTCCGACGACGTACCGGCCGTGATGGCGCTCCTCGACGGCGCGGTCCGCTGGCTCACCGCCCGCGGCCGCACCGGCCAGTGGGGCACCCAGCCCCTCTCCGAGAGCCGCCGGCTGACCACACTCATCTCCGGGATCGCCGCCGACGGCGGCCTGCACCTGGCGGTCCGCGGCGAGGACGTGGTCGGCGCGCTCGGCATCGGCCAGCCACCGGCGTACGTCGCCCCGGCGCCGGAGCCGGAGCTGTACGTCGTGCTGCTGGTCACCGATCGCGAGTTCGCCGGGCAGGGGATCGGGCGGCGGCTGCTCGCCTATGCCCGCCGGCTCGCGGTGAACTCGGGCGCCGGGCTGCTGCGCGTCGATTGTTACGCCGGCGACGATCAGGCGCTGGTCAAGTACTACGAGCGGCAGGGCTTCACGGCGACCCAGCAGTTCACCGTCCCGCAGCCGGGCCGCAAGCCCTGGCCCGGCCAGGTGCTGGAGCAGCAGCTCGGCTAGCCCGTCTCCAGGATCCGCTTGAGGGTGGCCAGGTCGGCGGCGACCGCGGCGGCATCCCGGTCGAACTCGTCGTCGGTCATCCCGGCGGCGCGGCGCACGGTGAACACCACCTCGGCGTGCTCCCCGTCGGCGACCACCCGGAACGGGACGTAGACGATCTCGCCGCCCGGCAGGTGCACCTCGTGGTCGAGCACCCCGAGGTCGTTGCGCGGGACGAAGACCACCTCGGCCTGCCCGCCGCCGCCCGGCACGTCGACCAGCCAGCGGCCCTCGTCGAGGCGTACCGAGCTGCCCAGGCCGGGGGCCCAGTGGGCGAGGTTGGCCGGGTCGGAGGCGTACTCGTACACCACCCGGGCGGGCCGGGCGATGTGCTCGGTGACGTGACGTGACTCGGTGGCCATCGCCGCATCATCCCACGCGAAGACCTTGACGATGACCCGGCTCGACCGACATAGTCCGTATCTATGAATGTGACACCGTTCCGTTCTTGGAAACGACTGGTGTCGGTGGCCGCGGTCACCGCACTCGCCGCGTCGCTTCTCGCGCCGGTTACGCGTCGACGCTCGCCTCGTACGGGTTCGTCGTCGCCGTCCCCAACCACACCCGTTCCCTGTTCGGCACCAGCGACCTGTTCCCCGAGGGCGCGCAGGCCGGCTGGACCGTCGACTGGGCGCAGGCCGAGGACGACGACGCGGCGTCCCCGCTCTACCGCCGGATCGACGAGGACACGCTGGTCCTGGCCGGGCACTCGTTCGGCGCGGCCACCGCGCTCAGCCTCAGCACCGGCCTCTGCGTCATCCCGTTCTGCGCGATCGCGAACACCGCGCCCGGCGAGCTGGAGGCGGTGGTCACCTACGGGGGAACAACACGCTGTACGGGACGTCGCTGGTCCTGCCGGTGCTCAACACGGTGCCGGTCGGTTACGTCCAGGGCACCGCGGACGGGATCGCCGCCCCGGCGGAGGGCCGCACCACCTACCACCTGACCGCCGGCACGCCGAAGGCGTTCATCCAGGTGGCCGGGACCAGCCACTACGGCATCACCGACGTGCAGAACCCGGCCGGCGCCGCCCCGGACACCTCGGCGCAGACCCTCGGCCAGGGTGCCGGCGTGGAGACCATCGCCCGCTGGTCCGGCCAGTGGCTGCTGGCCCAGCTGGGCGACGCGGCCGCGAAAAGGTACGTCTACACCACCGGCGACGCGGCCGACCCGAACGTGATGGTCACCTCCGTGAAGTGATCAGGCGCGGCCCCGGCGGCCGCGTTTGATGCCGGGTTGCTCCGGCAAGGGGGCGGTCAGATGATCGGGCCAGGTCACCCGGACCGTCCCCTGCGCCTCCCACTCGCCGGTCAGCTCGGTCAGGATCCGCACCGCGTCCTCGACGTGCTCGTCGGTCCACGGGAACGGCCCGGTGCCCATGCTCTGCCAGGCGTCCCGCACCATCGCCGGGGTCTTCTCGGTGCTGCCGTCCTCGACGGCCCGGTGCACCACCCCGGCCAGCAGCTCGGCCAGGCTCAACGTCTCGCGATGCGCGTCGAGGAGCCGCTTGCTGCGGGCGGCCGCGTCATGTCGCGGCTTGCCGCCGACCACCCGCATGTCGGCGAAGACCCCGCCGCCGGCGATCGCCCCGAACACGCCTCCGGACATCTCCAGCGCCCGCTCCGTCGCGTAGTGCGCGAAGTCGTGCGGGACCTTGTGTTTCCTGTCATAACCGGGCAACTGCAAGGAGACCCCGTCGGCGCGGTGCACAGTGGCGACTGCCGAACCGGTGGAACCGCGGACGAACACAACGTGCATCACCGCATCCTCGCACCGGCTCTGTCGCTGTGAATCACCCAGAATTGATGACTCTCCCCGAGCAGCCGGCTCCGCTCACGGTCCTCTTCTCCCGATGTTCACCCATTTTTCGGTACGACTCGCAGCCGGCGTGGCAGTCGGCTCGCGAGGCCGCGGCCACTGCGGGCCGCGGCGCGTGTCGTGCGGGTGCGCCGGGGGTGCGGGGTGGCCGGTGAGGAGCAGCGGACCCGCACGACACGCGTGGCGGTCGTGCGGCGGCCGCGGCCTCGCGAGCCGGCCGCCACGCCGGCTCCGAGTCGTACACCAGGATGTCGGAGATTGACCCGAAGCGGGCCGGGAGCCGGTCAGCGGTCCGGGGCGGTGGCGGTGACCAGGAGATGGGCACTGGCCGCGACCACGTCGGGATCGGCGCTGAGCAGGCGGGCGAGTCGCAACGCGCCGTCGAACGTCGCCTCCGCGTGCGGGCCGTGCAGGGCCGCCTCCGCCGCCGACCAGCCGGGACCCTCGATGCCGTGGATCACCACGTCGGCCAGGCCGGCCTCCCGGCACTCCGCGGTCAGCTCGGCGACCCGGTGGAAGTAGGCGTGGGTGAAGCCGATGGCGGGGTCGTTCACACCGGTGCCGAGCAGGCGTTCCGCGTCGGCGAGCACGTGGTCGCCGAAGCGGGCCGAGGCCAGCAGGTCGACCGGCCCGGCGAAGCGGCTGATCGCCGCGGCCAGGATCGGGCCGCCGGGACGGGTCACCCGGATCGCCTCGCGCAGCGCCCGCACCCGGTCGGCAGCGTCTTGCAGGTGGTAGAGCGGGCCGAGGAGCAGGGTGGCGTCCTGTGAGGAGTCCGGCTCGGGCAACGACCGGGCGTCGCCGACGACCGCGTCGATCGGCGGATCACCCGCCCGGGCCTGCGCCACGTGACCGGGGACGAGGTCGACCAGCCGGACGTGATATCCGTCGGCGAGCAGCTCCCGGGCATAGGCGCCGGGACCGCCACCCACGTCGAGGACCGTGGCGGGCGCGGGCGGCAGCATCTCGCGCAGCAGTTCGAGGGTGCGGATCCGCTCCAGCCGCGACTGCGGCCGTCGCTCCAGCCGAGATGCCTCCTCGTAGCGGTCCTGGTAGAAGGTCACGATCTCATTCGTGGCTTGATCCATGACCGCATCCTCGCGGCGGTGACGACACCGGGCGACCGATTTTCCGCCGCTGATCGATGTCGGTCTGCAACGCCAGCAGCTTGCGCGGCGGCTTGGCGCCCAGCGGACCGCCCGGCCGCTGGTAGACGTAGCAGGGCAGGACCTCGAAGCTCTTCTCCCCGGTGCGCAGCCGCAGGAACCAGCGGGCGAACCCGGCGTCCCGCTCCACACCGGTGATCTCCGCGAGCGGGATGCGGTAGGTGTTCAGGAACCAGTGCTGGGTGACCGCCTCGTCGTCGACCACCGTCTTCCAGCGCAGCGCCACGAACGGCAGCGCCTCCAGCACCACATAGATCATCAGCAGGAACGCGGCCTTGCAGACCGCGTCGACGCTCAGCGTGCCGAGGGTCTGGACCAGCCCGCCGGCCACCGAGGCCGTCAGGATCACGCTGATCGCGACGAAGATCCATGAGTAGTGCCGGTAGACCCGCATGCGGGGCATTCTGCCGCACGCCGGCCAGACCCCGGTCCCCGCCGCGGCGAGGACCGGGGCCGATGGATCAGCGGACCGCGTGGTCGCCCTTGTAGGGCAGCTGCTTCGACGCGGCGGCCGAGCGTGCCGCGGCGCGCAGGCTGCCGTCCGGGTAGAAGCCGGTCTTGGTCTTGGCCAGCGTCAGCACCGCGTGCGCGGCGGCGTCGCTCAGCTCCGACAGCGCCTGCGGGTTGAGGTTGTTGATGTCGTCGCAGGCCTGGTGGTAGCACGAGTCGTACGGCGCGCCGGCCGTGCCGCCGTAGACCGCGGCCTGCTCCGGCGTCTTCTCGCCCTCGGCGCCGCTGAACAGGCCACCCGCCGGGATGCCGGCCAGGATGAACGGGCCGTAGTCGCTGCGCCCGTCGAACGCGGTCGGGTCGGTGGCCAGCCCCTGGTCGGCGAAGTACTTGTTGAACAGCCCCTCGATCTGGTCGGAGCCGTACGGTCCGGAGGCGCCGGTGTCGGAGCCGTCCCCGTCGTAGACGAAGCGGACGTAGTTCGGCGAGGCGACCATGTCGAAGTTCAGGTTGGCGTAGATCGTGGTGAGCTCGGTGTCGCTCAGGTTCGCCACGTAGTGCTCGGAGCCGAGCAGACCGGCCTCCTCGGCGCCCCAGAAGGCGAACCGGACCTTCTGCCGCGGCTTGATCTTCAGCTTGGCCAGCTGGACGGCGATCTCCAGGTTCTGGGCCGTGCCGCTGCCGTTGTCGTTGATGCCCGGGCCGTCGACCACCGAGTCGAGGTGGGCGCCGACGACCAGCACCTTGTTCGGGTCACCGTCGCGGGTGTCCGCGATGATGTTGCTGGTCGTGGCGGCCGCGTTGACCTCGGTGCTGGTCTGCACGTGGATCGTCACGGTGCCGGCCGCCACCTGCTGGGCGAGGGCGCTGCCGTCGGCGAAGCTCAGCCCGACCACCGGGATCGCGCCCGGCCCGCCGAGCGTGCCGGTGAACAGGTCGGTCCGGCCCGGCTGGCCCTCGTTGAAGATGATCGCCGCGTCGTACCCGGCGGCCGCCGCGTTCGCGGCCTTGACCGCGAAGTCGCAGCCGCCGCGCTGGATCAGCGCGACCTCCGGCGCGGTCGTGGACGCCGGCGCGAAGTCGGTCGCCGCGCACCCGGCGGTGGAGCTGGGCGTCGGGGTCGGCGGCAGGACGTTGTTGAGCGCGGCCACCACGCGGCCGGTGACGTTCCCGCTGGCCGAGTAGTCGTAAGTGACCGTCTCGTAGGTGGTCGGCGTCGGCGACACCTGGTTGAGCTGGGCCGGGGCGAGCTCGCGGTAGAACGGGAAGGTGAACTTCTGCTCGGTGACCTTGTAGCCGGCCTTCTTCAGCACGCTGGTGACGTACGCGGCGCTGGCCGCGAAGCCTGGCGTGCCGGAGGCGCGAGTCCCGCCGTTCTGCGTGGCGATCCGCTGGAGCACGCGTTCGTGCCCGAGGATCCCGGAGACGGTGACCGCGTCACGCAGTTTCTTCGTGTTGATCTCATCCACCGCGGATGCCGGCTGCGGCATCTGGGTAATGACGAGAGCGGCGGCGAGTGGAACGGCGATCATGCGTTTACGCACGGAGTTCCTCCACAATCGACGATCGCGACGGCCGTGAACTGCCGCCGGGGTCGCCGGCCGCGCCCACGGCATCGAGGGTGATCAGCTTCCGCAGATTAACTGAAGTGAATGGGTGTGTGGAAGCGTCGCCGTGTCACTCTGGGAAAAGCCGGTAAGGGGAAAATCCGGAAGCGGAGGAAACGTTATGGGCGGCGAGATCTTCGAGTACGCGGGCGCCACAGTGGAGATCATCGATGCGAATACCGCCCTGGCCGCGGCTCGGGTGAACCCGGTCGAGCTGGTGCACGCCGCGCAGTGGCCGCTCCCGGTCCAGCGCGTCGAGGTGACCGTGTCCAGCGTGGACAATCCGGTCGGCGCGGTGCACGTGTTCATCGCCCGGATCCACGCCGGCGCGGAGGAGATGACCACCGACCGGATGCGCAAGCTGGTCCTCGGGCGGGACCCGATCGGCGCGCTGCTGTCCAAGCGGATCGCCGAGGGGGACCCGGTGGCCACCCGGTTCGTCGACGGCGTCGGCACGGCGGCCGCGGCGGCGTACAAGAAATTGGGTTTCGACAAGACGGCGAACCCGGCGGCCCACCGCGAACCGGGAGTCCTCGCGGACGCGGGTGTCGGCCTCCAGGCCGACGTGGCCAGGGAGGACGACGGCGACGTCGTCCGGCTGCGCGCCGAGGTGCCGCGCGACGAGGTGACCGCCAACCACCTGCGCGCCTTCGTGACGCTGACCCTCCAGGCGGTCACCGAGCTGGCCGGCCCGGAGGCGCTGCACGGCCGGCGCTATGTCTTCAGCCGGGAGGCCACCCCGCCGCCGGCCCCGGTCACCACCCAGGGCGTCACCCTCGACATGGTCGGCGGCCTGACCGCCATCGTCGCGGAGCTGCGGCAGATCGCGGTGTCGTTCCGGCACCCGGAGGCGATGGCCCGCTGGGGCGCGCGCCGCCCGCAGGGCATCCTGATGTACGGCCCGCCCGGCACCGGCAAGACCATGCTGTCCCGGGCCTTGGCGAACGAGATCGGCGCGGACTTCCGGGAGATCCGCACCCCGGAGATCCTGGACAAGTGGCTGGGCGGCTCGGAACGCAACATCAAGCAGATCTTCCGCGACGCCCGGCGCTACCGGGTGCCGACGCTGATGCTGTTCGACGAGTTCGACTCGATCGTCAGCTACGCCGGGGCCGGCGGGGACGCGGCCAGCCAGGCGCTCAACGCGGTCGCCGGGATCTTCAAGCAGGAGATGAACGACCTGATCGAGGAGAACCCGAACGTGATCGTGGTGGCCACCACGAACTTCCCGCACCGGGTCGACGAGTCGCTGATCCGTTCCGGGCGCTTCGACGTCAAGCTCAGCGTGCCGAAACCGGACGAGGCGAGCCGGGCCGAGATCTTCCGCAAGATGATCGAGGGGCTCGTCGCGGCGCACGAGCGGGGCGGGTTCCGGATGTTCGCCGACGATCTGGACCTGGCCGCGCTCGGGGTGGCCAGCACCGGGATGACCGGCGCGGACATCAAGGAGGTGCTGCGCCGGGTGCAGATGACCAAGGCGATGCAGGACGCCCGGACCGGCGGCCTGGTCGAGCCGATCTCCCAGGAGGAGCTGATCGCCGAGGTCCGCAACCTACGCGGCAGCGTGTGACACGACGGCGAACGGGTCGGCGGCGGGCCGGCCGAAGTGGTAACCCTGCGCCCGCCGGTACCCGAGCCGGTACAGCTCGGCGGCCTGCTCCGCGGTCTCCACGCCCTCGGCGACCGCGACCAGGCCGAGTCCGGCGGTCAGCTGGATGAGCGACGAGGCGATCACCGCGTGCCGATCCGAAACAGTCACGTTCTCCACGAATGACTTGTCGACCTTGAGGATCCGCACCGGCACGGCCTGGAGGATGCCGAGCGACGAGTGCCCGGTGCCGAAGTCGTCCAGCGCGATCGCGATGCCGAGCGCGTGCAACGCGTGCACCGCCCGCACGGCGGCCCCGCCGCCGAACACCGCGGTCTCGGTGATCTCGACGACCAGCCGGTGCGGGTCCATGCCGGTCTCGGCCAGCACCGCCGCCACCGTCTCGGCGAATCCCGGCTCGGCCAGCTGCCGGGCCGACACGTTCACGCCGACGTGCAGGGGCGCGACGCCCCGCTCCTGCCAGGTGCGGAACTGCTCGCACGCGGTCCGCAGGATCCACGTGCCCAGCTCGGTGATCAGGCCGTTGCGCTCGGCGACCGGGATGAAGTCGACCGGGCTGACGAACCCGCGCTCCGGGTGCTGCCAGCGGATCAGGCTCTCCACCGCCTGCACCTCGCCGCCGGGCAGCGCCACGATCGGCTGGTAGACCAGGTGGAACTGGCCGGTGTCCAGGGCGGCACGCAGGTCGGCGCCGAGCCGGGCCTCCTCGCCGGCCTGGGAGTCCAGCTCGACGGTGTACCACCGGTGGTGCCGGCCACCGGCCGCCTTGGCCGCGTACATCGCCACGTCGGCGCGGCGCAGCACCTCGCCGGGGTCGGCCACCCCGGCCGGGTCGGCGATCCCGATGCTCGCGCCGACCAGCAGGTCCTGACCACCGGCGCGGGCCGGCAGGTGGATCGCGGTGTGCAGCCGCTCCGCCAGCGCGTCGGCACAGCCGGCGCCGGGCAGCAGCACGGCGAACTCGTCGCCGCCCATCCGGGCCACCAGCGCCCCGTCCGGCAGCGCCTCGGCGATCCGGTGCGCGAGCACCACGAGCAGCTCGTCGCCGACCGCGTGCCCGAACCGGTCGTTGACCGTCTTGAAGCCGTTCAGGTCGAGCAGCAGCACGTGCGGCGTGCCGCCGGCGAGCGCGGCGGTGAGCCGGCGCTCGAAGCCGCGCCGGTTGGCCAGCCCGGTCAGCTCGTCGTGCATGGCCAGGTCCTCGAGGCGGCCGGCCTGCCGCTGCACCTGCTTCACGAGTCCCCACGTGCGGCTCAGCACCAGCAGGAACAGCACGACCGCCCCGCCGGCGATGCCGCCCCAGGCGATGTTCGCCGGGTCGCGGAAGCCCTCCAGGACCAGCAGGCCGGGCGCGAGCAGCGAGCAGGCGGCCAGGGCGGCGAGCCGGCGGCCACCGACCCGGCGGGCGCCGGTGACGGCCTGCGGGCGCCGGCGCATGCTCGGGTGCAGCGTGGCGGCGGCCCAGCAGACGTAGGCGATCTGGAAACCCGAGTCGAACAGGCCGCCGGTGTACTCGGCGGTGCTCGACATCGTCGTGTAGACCAGGTCGCAGGTGAGCATCAGGCCGGAGCCGACGGTCAGCAGCCGCAGGCTGGGCGTCCGGTTCTCCGCCCGGGTCAGCGTCCGGGCGACCGCCGCGGTGAGCAGCACGTCGGCGAACGGGTAGGCGATCGTCATCAGCCGGTCCAGGACCGGGGAGCCGGCGTCCGCCAGGACCGGCCCGATCACGAAGACCCAGTAGATCAGGCTGATCCCGGTGGCGATCACCGCGGTGTCGAGCAGGCCGCCACGGTCGCGTTCACCGCCGCCGCGGCCCAGCCGCGCCATGCCGATGACCAGGAACGGGTACGCGCACAGGTAGATCGCGTCGGGGTACGACGGGTACGGGTACTCGCCGAGCCGGTACTCGAGCACGTCGTACGCGATGTCGCCGGCTACGAAGATCGCCATCCCGGCGGCGAAGGTCAGCCACGCCCCGCGGTGTTCCGGCCGGTTGCGCAGGATGCCCAGCACCATCATCAGCACCGACGCGGTGCCGATCGTGTTCGCGTAGATCTTGGCCGGCAGGGAGTCGTCCGGGATCAGCGGGAAGCAGAGGGCGGCGATCACCGCCGGCACCAGCCACCCGGCCCAGGGCCGTACCCGTCCGTTCCGCACGCCTGGACATCGTCGGGGAACGAGCCGAATTGAGCATGGCCCGGGTTGTCAGGCGGGAGCGAGGTGCTCCCGCAGCAGGGCGAGCGCCGGGTGCGGGTTGTCCCGGTGCCAGAGCAGCGAGTGCGGGTACACCGGCGTCGGGCCGACCACCGGGATGCGGCGCAGCCCATGCCCGTCCGGCCAGATCAAGCGGGTCCGCGCGCCGATGAAGGTGGCCAGCGCCGGCGTGTCGGCGACGGTGTCGAGCAGCGCGTCGGCGCCGAGGTTGGGCCCGGTCGCCTCGATGGTGAGGCCGTGGTCGGCGGCGAGCCGGTCGTAGAACGCGGTCCACTCGGTGCCGGGCGCGAGGCCGGGCATCCAGATCCGGTGGCCGGCCAGCTGGGCGAGGGTCACCGAGGCGGCCGGGGCCAGCCGGTGGCCGGGTCCGACCAGGAGCTGAAGGGGCTCGTCGAGCACCCGGATCGAGGTGATCCCCTCGGGCAGGCCGGTGGTGACCGCCCGGAACGTCGCGTCGATCGCGCCGGACCGCAGGGCGGCGAGGGCGGTCGCGATGTCGAACAGCTTCATCACGTCGAGGTCGATCCCGGGGTGTGCCCGGTGGAAGTCGCGCAGCAGGCCGGTGGTGGCGAGCCGGGAGGCGATCACGTCGACGCGCAGCGGGCGGCGACCGGGGCGTACCGACTCGGCGGCGCGCTCGGCGGCCCGGAGCAGCTCCCGCGCGTGCGGCAGGAACGCCTGCCCGTCGATGGTCAGCTCGGCGCCGCGCGGGGTGCGGGTGAACAGGCGGACGCCCAGGTGCCGCTCCAGGGCGGCGATGCGCTTGGAGACCGCCTGCTGGGTGATCGCCAGGTCGGCGGCGGCCTCCTGGAACTGGCCCGCCCCGGCCGCCGTGACGAAGGTGCGCACCGCTTCGAGATCCACGGCAGCGAGCCTACCTGTACAACCATCCGTTGTATGCCGGGCGGCTGCGGTTGTTTGATCGCCGGGCCTCGGGGTTGCTTGGATCTCCGTCGTGAGAGAACGTGGGTTGCTGTGGTTGTCGTTCGGCGTCAGTGTGTTCGGCACGTGGCTCGGGTTCGACGCGTTTCCCCTGATCGCGATCCTCGCCCTGCACGCCGGACCGGTTGAGGTGTCCTTGCTGTCCGCCGCCGGCCTGGCGGTGGGAGCGGTGGTCGCCGCGCCGCTCGGCCCCTGGGTGGAGGTGCGCCGCAAGCGGCCGGTGATGATCGGGATGGACCTGCTGCGCTGCGCCGCGCTGGCCAGTGTCCCCGCCGCGTACACCCTTGGCTGTCTCTCGTTTGCACAACTCCTGGTTGTGTCGGTCGTGATGGCGGCCGCCGGCATCGCCTTCCGCGCGGCCAGCGGCGCGTACCTGAAGTTCCTGGTCCCACCGGCGGACCTGCTCGTCGTCAACGGGCGCTTCGAGGCCACCGCCTGGACCGCCACCGTGCTGGGACCACCGCTCGGCAACGCGGCGATCGGCCTGTTCGGCCCGGTCACCACGGTGCTGGCGGACGCGGTCAGCTACCTGCTCTCGGCGGCCAGCCTGCGCGCGATCGGCGGCGACGAGCCGCGCCGGGCCGGGACCGGCGGCAAACTGCCCCGCGTCGGCTGGCACTACCTGCTCACCCGCCCGATGTTCGGCAACACGGTCCTGGTCAACGGCCTGATCCTGGCGACCGCGCCGCTGCTGGCCGTGCTGATGCTCGGCCCGCTCGGCTTCACCCCTTGGCAGTACGGTCTCGCCTTCGGCCTCCCGTGCCTCGGCGGCCTGCTCGGCTCCCGCCTGGCCGGCCCGCTGGTCACCCGGTTCGGCGAGCACCGGGTCCTGCTCACCGCGGGAACCCTGCGCGCGTGCTGGTCGATCGGCCTGGCCTTCGTCGGACCCGGTCCGGCCGGGCTGGTCCTGGTCCTGGCCGTCCAGTTCGGCCTGGTCACCTGCATGGGTGTGTTCAACCCGGTGTTCGCCACGTGGCGGCTCAACCGGACCCCGGCGGACCGGGTGGCCCGCACGCTGTCCGCCTGGTCGGTGAGCAACAACGCCACCGTCGCCGTGCTGACCGCGCTGTGGGGCGGGCTGGCCGCCGTCACCGGCCCGCGCCTCGCGATCGGGGCGGCCGGTCTGCTCCTGCTGGCCACCCCGCTCCTGCTGCCCAGGGCCGGCCCTGCCGATCAAGCGGGGCTGCGGCGTGGCCCAGGTGGCGCCTGACGGCGTCCGCGGAAAGCCCCCATACAACACCGGTATGCGGGCTTTCCGCGGCCGACGCCAGCCACCACCTGGACCTCGCCTCGCACTCGCTTGATCGGCAGGGCCGGCCCTAGAAGGCTCGCTCGATGATCGCCGCGGTGTCCACCCCGGCCGGCAGGGTGCCGAACGTGTGCCCCCAGTCCCCGCCGAGCCGGCTCGCGCAGAACGCGTCGGCCACGGCGGCCGGGGCGTGCCGGACCAGCAACGACCCCTGAAGCACCAGGGCCATCCGCTCGACGATGCGGCGCGCGCGTACCTCGAGATCGCTCTGGTCCGCGAGCTGATCGCGCAGCTCGCGCACCGCCTGGTCGAGGCGCCGGTCGGCGCCGTCGGCGGCGCCGGCCTCGGCCAGGAACGCCTCCAGACTCTCCGGCGACCGGTGCAGCGCCCGCAGCACGTCGAGCGCCTGCACGTTCCCGGAGCCCTCCCAGATCGAGTTGAGCGGCGCGTCCCGATAGAGCCGGGGCAGCCCGGAGTCCTCCACGTACCCGTTGCCGCCCAGGCACTCCAAAGCCTCGCCGACCACGGCCGGCTGCCGCTTGCACACCCAGAACTTGCCGACCGGGATGGCCAGCCGCCGGAACGCCTGCTCACCCTGATCGCCGCGGAACGCCCGGTCGACCGCGCCGGCCAGCCGCATCGCCAGCACGGTCGCCGCCTCCGACTCGACCGCCAGGTCGGCCAGCACGTTGCGCATGGCCGGCTTGCCGATCAGCGGGCCGCCGAACGCGGACCGGTGCCGGGCGTGGTGGATCGCCTGGACCAGGGCGGCGCGCATCCCGGACGCGGAGCCGATCACGCAGTCCAGCCGGGTCATCGACACCATCTCGATGATCGTCCGGACGCCCTGGCCCTCGTCGCCGACCAGCCAGGCGACGGTGTTGTCGAACTCCGGTTCGCTGGAGGCGTTGCTGCGGTTGCCGAGCTTGTCCTTGAGGCGCTGGATGCGGAAGGTGTTGCGGGTGCCGTCCGGCAGGATGCGGGGGACCAGGAAGCAGGAGAGACCGCCCGGGGCTTGAGCCAGGACCAGGAAGACGTCACACATCGGAGCGCTGGTGAACCACTTGTGCCCGGTCAGGCGATATGTCCCAGTCTCAGCGGAGAAAACGGCGTTTGTCGTGTTGGCGCGGACGTCCGAACCGCCTTGCTTCTCCGTCATCCCCATACCGGCGAGCAGGCCGCGCTTTTCGGCGGGAACGCGCAGGCCGGGGTCGTAGGAACGGCTGGTGAGCAGGGGCTCGAACCGCTCTCTCAGGGCAGGGTTGTCACGCAGCGCGGGGACCACCGCATAGGTCATCGAAATCGGGCACCCATGCCCGGCCTCCGGCTGCGCCCACACGAAGAACCCGGCGGCCCGGGCCACATGCGCCCCCGGCCGCGGATCGGCCCACGCCGCGCCGGCCAGCCCCTCGGACACCGCCACATCCATCAGCCGATGCCACGACGGATGAAAGTCGACCTCGTCGAGGCGGTGACCGTAACGGTCGACCGGGAGCAGCCGCGGCTCGTACCGATTCGCCTCGTCGGCCCAGCGCTGCGTCTCCTCGCTGCCCGCCCGCAGCCCGAGCTTGTGCAGATCGGCCGCGGCCCAGCCGGCGCCCTCACGCTCCAGCGCCGCGGTGAGCGCGGCGTCCTCGGCCACGTCGTAGCCGGTCAGGGGCGGCGGCTGGTTGAACACCTCGTGCGTCACGCCCGCACCCTACTCCACGGTAACCGCGAGCAGGAGGTATGCGAAGTGCCTAACGTGGTGTCGTGATCCACCGGTTCCTCGGCTGGCTGCGCGTGCCCGGCCGGCTGCCCCTGCTGAGCCTGATCGCGGCGATTCTGCTGGTCACGTTCGTGCCGCTCTGGGTGATCACCACCCGCGCGTTCGACAACCTGGAGCAGCGCGAGAACCTCAGCGAGGCGGAGGAACTGCGGGTCGCCGTCGAGTCGCAGTTGCAGCGGCTCAGCGACTTCGGCCTGACCAACTCGATCTGGACCGCCTCCTACGACGACATCCGGCGCGGCGACCGGAAGAGCTGGGAGATCGACCTGCCGGCGTCGGTGCTCGGTCCGCGTTACGGCATGACCGCCGCGATCGGCACCGACCTCGCCGGCAACGTGAAGGTGGGCGGGGCGATCGACGGGTCGGCGTACGCGCCGCTGCCCAGCGCGCTGCGCGACCCGGCGACGCTGCGCGGGCTGTTCGCCCCGGACGGCAAGGCCGGCGCCGGCGTCTGCGGGGTGACCAGCGTGACCGGAACCCCGACCGAGTTCTGCGGCTTTCCCGCCTACCCGGACGCGGGCAGCCCCGGCAACCCCTCGGGCGGGATCCTGCTGTTCCGGGCGCTGGACGCGGCCGCGCTCGCCGACCTCAGCGGGCAGACCGGGGACAACCTGGCGCTCCGGCCGGCGCCCCGGGAGGGCAAACGGCATCCCGACCTGACCGGCTCGTTCGGCGCGATGGTGGTGACCACCGCGGTGGTCGGCGACCTGGAGGCGGTGGACTGCACGTTCACCGGTGTGGACGGGGCCTCGTTCACCCTGGAGGTGCTGGTCGATCGGCCGATCCGGGCGCTGGCCGAGCAGACCCTGCTGCTGATCGGCGTGATCCTGCTGGCCGCCATGATCATTCTCAAGGTCGCGGCCGGCCGGATCATCCGGGGCGGGGTCGGCGCCCACGTGCGGCCACTCCAGAAGGCCGTCGAGCGGATCATGAAGTCTGGTGACCTGCACACCCGGGTGCCCCGGACCGGCCTGCCCGACCTCGACCGGCTCGGCGACTCGATCAACGACATGCTCGGCGCGCTGGAGCGCAACGAGCGGGACCTGGCCGAGTCCCACGCGCGCCAGGAGCGGGAGCGGACCGAGCAGCTGGCCGTGCAGGAGCAGGAGCGCCAGGACGCGCTCCAGCGGGTGCAGGCCGAGTCGAACCAGATCATCGGGAGTGTGGCGTACCAGCTCAGCGACGCGGTGCGCGAGGTGGACGCGGTGCGCGCCTCGGTGCACGACATCAACGCCGGCGCGGCCACCGCGCACGGGGCCACCGAGCAGATGGCCGAGCACGCCACCCAGGCCGACCGGGCGGCCGAGGCGCTCAGCGTCAGCCTGCCGGCCACCAGCGAGATGGTGAAGATGATCGCGTCGATCGCGGGGGAGACCCGGATGCTGGCGCTCAACGCGACGATCGAGGCGGCCCGGGCCGGCGAGGCCGGTCTCGGCTTCGCGGTGGTCGCCGACGAGGTGCGCAAACTGGCCGACAACACCGCGGAGAGCACCGAGCGGATCACCGCCACGCTCGGCGCGCTGACCACCTCGGCCACCGACGTGTCCCGGGCGGTGGCCACCATGACCGACACGATCGGCAGCGTGCGATCGGCGATCGAGCAGGTCCGCGCGGTCGCCGACGGACAGCAGCACAGCATCAGCGGCCTGGTGAACCAGGTGCAGACGGCGATCAGCCAGATCGAGAACCTCGGCGACCGCAAGGAGACCGACGCGGAGCTCTTCTGAGACCTGCGGTCCGCTTCGCTTGCGGTCCGTCGCTTGACGGTACGCCCGCGGCGGCGTCCCGCCTCAGCAGACCGGCCGGGCGTGCGCGCCGGTGCAGGGCTCGTTGCCGATCGCGTCGTTGACCCGCTCGCTGATCTGGCGCAACTGCTTGTACTGCGTCGGGGTGAGCGCGTCGATCAGCATCCGGCGCACCCCGGCGACGTGGCCGGGCGCGGTGGCCACCACCTTGTCCCAGCCGGCGTCGGTGAGCACGGCCAGGGTGTAACGCCCGTCGGCGGGGTCGGGCTCCCGATAGAGCCAGCCCTTGGACTCCAGCCGGCGGGCGGTGTGCGAGAGCCGGGACAGCGAGCAGGCGCTGAACTCGGCCAGATCGCTCATCCGGCGCCGGCGGTCGGGCTGCATGGAGAGGCCGGCGAGAACCTGATACTCGAAGAAGGAGAGGCCGGAGTTGTGCTGGAGGTCGGCGTCGAGAGCGGCCGGCAGCCGGGTGATCATCTTGATCATGGCCAGCCAGGTGGCCGTCTCCTCGGCCTCGAGCCAGCGCGGCTCGTCGGCCTGCGGCTGCTCGGTCGTCATGGCGACAACCTTAGCGTGCGGCAGCCACTCTCCCAGTGATCCATCTGACTTGAATCGTCAACTCCACGACTTGACGGTTCAAGTCATGGCGACCTACCTTGAGTTGACGGTTCAAGTCCGACAGCTACAGGAGCAGTACCGATGAGCATTCTTCGTATCGACGCCAGCATTCAGGGCCCGCACTCCGCGAGCAGCGCCCTCGCCGACATCGCCGAGGCTGCCTGGCTCGAGACCGCGCCGGACACCAAGATCGTCCGTCGGCACATCGGCAACCAGCCGCTGCCGTCGGACGCCTGGCAGCACGCCGTGCAGGCCGGCTGGCTCCCCGAGGCCGACCGCACCGACGCGCAGAGCCGGGCCCTCGCGCTCGCCAACGAACTGGCCGCCGAGCTGCGTGACTCGGACGGCGCGATCCTCGCCCTGCCGTTCTACAACTACGGCGTCTCGCAGCACGTCAAGACCTGGTTCGACCTGGCCATGGCCGGTGGCTCGCAGGGCGAGAAGCTGCTCGACGGCAAGCCGGTCATCCTGGTCACCACCCGCGGTGGCTCCTACGGCCCGGGCACCCCGCGCGATGGCTGGGACCACAACACGGACTACCTGCGCCGCGTCGTCGCCGACATCTGGGGCGCCGACCTCACCCTGATCGAGCGCGAGTTCACCCTGGTCGGCGTGAACCCGGCACTCGACCCGTTCAAGGAGACCGCCGCGGCGATGAAGGAAGCCGCGCACACCGCGGCGGCCGAGGCCGGCCGCACGTTTGCCGCGCGCTGACGCTGAGCTGACGTGAGGCCCGGCCGCCACGGCGGCCGGGCCTCACGTGCGTCGCGGGCACATTCTGCGTCGCGGGCAGATCCGGCGCCGCCGCGTATCGCGCGGTGGAGGCTGGGTATATGCGGGCCATGCGGACGGAGCGGAAGGTCTCCCTGGGGGTGCGGACGACCGCGGCGGCGGGGCTGGCGATCGGGCTGCTCGTGCCGTTCGGGGTGATCGCGGCGCTGATCGTGGGGAAGTCGGACGGGCTGCGGGAGCTCGACAACGACGTGACCGACACGCTGCACGTCTATGCGATCGCGCACCCCGGCTGGGTGGAGGCGATGGACTGGTGGAGTCTCGCCTTCACGCCGAACGCGTGGCGGCTGGCCGCGCTGGTGCTGGTGATCTGGCTGGCGCGGCGTGACGAGGTCGTGCTCGCCTGGTGGGTGGCGGTGACGATGGCCGCGGGTGGCGTGCTTGGTGGCGTACTCAAATTGCTCTTCGGCCGTCATCGGCCGGACCTGCTCGATCCGGTGGCCCGGGCCACCGGCTTCTCCTTCCCGTCCGGGCATGCGCTCAACGCGGCGCTCGGGGCGGCCGTGTTCCTGCTGGTGCTGCTGCCGCGGATGCGCGGGCGGGGAAGACGCGTGGCGCTGTGCGCGGCCGGGGTGCTGCTGCCGGTGATGACCGCGTACAGCCGGGTGGCGCTGGGGGTGCACTGGACCAGTGACGTGGTGGCCGGGCTGCTGCTCGGGGTGACGGTGCCGGCGGTCACCGTGGCGGTGTTCCAGGGCAGGCGTGTGCGGGAGCGCGCGATCGGGTAGAAGGGCGCCGTGTCCACATTCGTTGTTCAGGCGTTCAAACGAGTGATACTGCCGGTCGCCGCGATCCTGCTGCTGCTGATCGGGATGGGGCTGCTGCTCACCCACGTGCTCGACCACACCTGGCCGTTCACTGTGGAGGACGGGGTGAACCGGGCGTTCCAGGACGGGCGCACCCCGGACCGTACCGAAGTCTCCGGGTTCTTCAGCGCGGTCGGGAACACCTCGTCGGTCATCGCGGTGACCGCGGCCCTGGCACTGATCCTGCGGCTCACCCTGCACCGGTGGCGCGAGCCGATCTTCCTGTGCCTGGCGGTCACCGCGCAGGCGGTGGTCTTCTTCTTCACCACCCTCGTGATCGACCGGCCGCGGCCGGACGTGCACCGGCTCGACCCGTCGCCGCCGACGTCGAGCTTCCCGTCCGGGCACACCTCGGCGGCGTTCGCGCTGTATGTCGGGCTGGCGATCGTCTTCGCCGCGCTGGCCCGGCCGGCCTGGCTGAAAGCGCTCTGCTGGGCGCTGGTCCTGGTGCCGCTCGCGGTCGCGACCGCCCGGATGTACCGCGGCATGCACCACCCGAGCGACGTGCTGTCGTCCTTTGTGAACGCCTCGCTGTGCCTGTTCGTGATGGCCCGTGGCGTTCTCGACCCCCGCGTGCCGTGGAAGATCTCTAAAGTGGGCTCATGGTCCCCTTCGACTTCCCCGGCGAGCCGACGCCCAACGGGTACAGCAACGTCGTGACCATCCACGAGGGCAGCCGCCTGATCTGGACCTCGGGCCAGGTCGCGGCCGGTCCGGACGGGGTGGTCCCGGACGGCTGGACGGAACAGACCCGGCAGGTGTTCCGCAACCTGGAGGCCGCGCTCGCTCAGGCCGGCGCCGGCTGGGCGGACGTGGTGAAGCTGACCTTCTACGTGGTCGACACCGACGAACTGCCGACGGTCCGGGCGGTGCGGGACGAGTTCGTGAACGTCGCCGCCCCGCCGACCAGCACCCTGATCAGGGTGGCCGGTCTGTTCCGCCCGGAGTTCCTCATCGAAGTGGAGGCCGTCGCCGCGATCTAGCTGTACGGCAGCTGGGTCGCGTTGAGCCGCTCCCACGCGGCCCGCAGCTCGGTGACCAGTTCCGGCTGCTTGGCGGCCAGGTTGGCCTGCTCACGCGGGTCAGCCTCCAGGTCGTAGAGCAGGTCGGCGCCGGTGGCGGTGGACCGCAGGTACTTCCACTTGCCGCGGCGCAGCGCGCGCGAGGCGCGGGTCCGCCAGAACAGGTCGTGATCCGGCGCGTCGGCGCCGCGCAGCAGGTACCCGGCGAAACTCTTGCCGTCCAGCGGGTAGGCCGGGTCCGGCTCGACGCCCACGATCTCCAGCAGCGTCGCGGTCCAGTCCGGCGTGATCACCGGCTCGTGGCTGACCTGGTGGGCGCGGATCCGGGCCGGCCAGCGGACGATCGTCGGCACCCGGATGCCGCCCTCGTTCAGGGCCGCCTTGTTGCCGGTCAGCGGCCACTGGTAGGAGAACCGCTCGCCGCCGTTGTCGCTGGCGAAGACCACGATGGTGTTCTCCTCCTGCCCGCTCTGGCGCAGCGCGGTCAGCACCTGGCCGATCCGGGTGTCCAGGTTCTCCACCATCTTGCGGTAGGTGTCCAGCGACCCGCCGTCGTTGTGGAAGATCGCCTGGAGGTTGCCGGCCTTGATCTTCGCGGTGATCTCGTCGCTGACCGCGCGGTCGCCGGGCGCCTCCCACGGCCAGTGCGGGCTGGTGAAGTTCAGGTTCAGCAGCCACGGCGTGGTGTGCTCGCGACGGACGAAGGCCTCGGCACGCTCGGCGATCACGTCGGTGTAGTAGCGGTCGTCCTGGACCGGGGTCTCGCCCTCGTACAGGTCGTACTGGCCGGTGTGGCTGTACTTCGAGTAGTAGTCGATGCCGCCGGAGTAGTTGCCGAAGAACTCGTCCCACCCGGAGCGCAGCGGGCCGAAGTGCGGCAGGAAGCCGCCGTGCCACTTGCCGATCAGGGCGGTGGCGTACCCGGACTTCTTCAGCAGCGAGGCCAGGGTGGGGTGGGCCGGCGGGATGCCGTCGGTGGCGTTGGCGGCGCCGATCGGCTCCGGCAGGCCGCCCGGGATCCGGCCCGGGTAACGGCCGGTGTATAGGGAGATGCGGGTCGGCGAGCAGACCGCGCCGGCCGAGTAGGCCTGGGTGAAGCGGACGCCGGCGCGGGCCAGGCGGTCCAGGTGCGGAGTCTTGATGTCGACCGCGCCGTAGCTGCTCAGGTCGGCCCAGCCGAGGTCGTCGGCGAGGATGAACAGGATGTTCGGGCGCTTCGCCGGTCTGCCGGTCGCGGGGGAGGCCTGGAAGGGGCGCTCGGCGGCCTCGGCGGCCTCGGCGGGCAGGGTGGTCACGGCGGCGGCGCCGGCCAGGGCGCCGAAGACGCCGCGCCGGGTGGTGCCACGGTTCGTCACATCATCTCCTATGGATCAGGTCGGTGCGGCGTCGACATTACCCATAGGATCGATAGGTTTAGGGGATCGTCTCACGTGCTGGGGGATGTTAACCGGATATCGATATCGGTGAAACAGCCGCGGGAGACCATCACGGGATCGCTCCCGGAAGGAGATCTCTGATGCGGTCGGTACCCCGGTTCCTCCAGGGCATCTACAGGTTCCAGGGCAAAGGGCTGGATCAGCCGTTCCTGCTCGACGGCGCGCTGACGTACACGGTTCCGGACGGGGTGGTGACCCAGCCGGTCTACTTCCGGGGCGGGAACGCCGCGATCGAGCTGGTCTGCGTGATCCTGATGCGGGACGGCTCGCCGATGCGGTACTTCCCGATCGGGGCCAAGGGCGAGGTGCACGTGCCGTTACGGGTGGTCGAGGACCTGGAGCCGGGCACCGCGATCGAGCTGCACCTGGCCGCGCCGGTCGGGGCCGCCGGTGCGCTGGTGGTGGACCTCGGCCTGGTCGAGGTGTGAGATGCCGCGGAAACTGGTGGTGATCGGTAACGGGATGGCCGGCGCCCGGACCGTCGAGGAGATCCTGGAGCGCGGCGGCGGGGACCTCTTCGACATCACGATGTTCGGCGCCGAGCCGTACGGGAACTACAACCGCATCCTGCTGTCCCACGTGCTCAGCGGCGACGAGGACGAGTCCGGCATCTTCCTGAACGACGTGGACTGGTACACCGAGAACCGGATCACCCTGCACGCCGGGGTACGGGTGACCCGCGTCGACCGGTTCGCCAGGACGGTCGAGGACGAGAGCGGCCGGGCCACCCCCTACGACAAGCTGATCATCGCGACGGGCAGCGACGCCTTCGTGCCGCGGATCGCCGGCCTGCACCGTCCCGGCCGTGGCTACCACCAGGGCGTCTTCACGTTCCGCACGATCGACGACACCCGCGGCATGATCCGGTACGCCCGGGATCACCAGCGCGCGGTCGTGATCGGCGGCGGCCTGCTCGGCCTGGAGGCGGCCCGGGGCCTGCAATCGCACCTGCCGCACGTCACGCTCGTCCACTCGGCCGGCCACCTGATGAACGCGCAGCTCGACCCGCAGGCCGGTGCGATCCTGCGCCGATCCGTCGAAGCCCTCGGCATCGCGATCATCACCGGTGCCCGGACCACCGAGATCCTCGGCAAGGACGCGGTCACCGGCGTCCGGCTCGCCGACGGCCGGACCGTCCCGTGCGACGTCGTGGTGGTCGCGGCCGGCATCCGGCCGAACGTGGCGCTGGCCGAACGCAGCGGCCTGGAGGTGGAACGCGGCATCGTCGTCGACGATCAACTGCGCTGCCTCGACGAGCCGGACGTCTACGCGGTCGGCGAGTGCGTGCAGCACCGCGGTGAGACGTACGGGCTGGTCGCCCCCCTGTGGGAGCAGGCCCGGGTGCTGGCCGACCACCTGACCGGCGTGAATCCGGACGCCGCCTATCACGGCACGCGTACCGCGACGAAGCTCAAGGTCGCCGGCGTCGACGTGGCCGCCATGGGCCTCAAGGAGCCGGACCGGGACGACGACGAGACCGTGGTGTTCGCCGAACGCCGTCGCGGCGTGTACCAGAGCGTGATCATCCGGGACGGGCGGCTGGTCGGCGCCACGTTGCTCGGTGACGTCAGCAAGGCCGGATACCTGGTCCAGGCGTTCGACCGGGGCTCGCCGCTGCCGGAGGAGCGGATCCGGCTGCTCTTCGACCTCGGCGCGCCGTCCGCCGAGACGAGCGCGGCGGAGCTGGCCGACGAGGCGCAGGTCTGCAACTGCAACGGGGTGAGCAAGGGGGCCGTCGTCGCCGCCGTGCAGTCCGGGGTGCGGACCGTCGGTGGCGTCGCGGACGCCACCCGGGCCGGCAAGGGCTGCGGGTCGTGCAAGACGCTGGTCGCGCAGCTCGTCGAGTGGGCGGCCGGCGGCGAGGTCGAGGAGGACGAGTCCGCCTCGTGGTACGTGCCGGGCATCCCGCTGCCGAAGGCCGAGCTGATGACGACGATCCGGAACCTGGAGCTCAAGTCGGTCTCCGCGGTCTTCGCGGCGCTCGCGCCGGGCGGCGCCGAGGACGCCCGGTCGAAGATGGGCCTCGCCTCGCTGCTGCGGATGATGTGGGCCGGCGAGTACGTGGACGAGCGCGACGCCCGGTTCATCAACGACCGGGTGCACGCGAACATCCAGCGGGACGGCACGTTCTCCGTGGTCCCGCAGATGAAGGGTGGGGTGACCAGCCCGGATCAGCTGCGCCGGATCGCCGACGTCGCCGAGAGGTATCGCATCCCCCTGGTCAAGCTCACCGGTGGCCAGCGGATCGACCTGCTCGGCGTACCGAAAGAGGATCTGCCCGCGGTCTGGGCCGATCTCGACATGCCGAGCGGGTACGCGTACGGGAAGTCGTTCCGGACCGTGAAAACCTGTGTGGGCTCGGACTTCTGCCGGTTCGGGGTCGGCGACTCGACCGCGCTGGGTATCGCGATCGAGACCCGGTTCCAGGGGCTGGAGAGCCCGGCCAAGCTGAAGCTCGCGGTGACCGGGTGCCCGCGGAACTGTGCCGAGGCGTATGTGAAGGATCTCGGGGTGGTCGCGGTCGACGGCGGACGCTGGGAGATCTACGTCGGCGGGGCGGCCGGTGCGCACATCCGCAAGGGTGATCTGCTCGCCACGGTGGACTCGCCGGACGAGGTGATCCGGCTCACCGGGCGGTTCCTGCAGTACTACCGGGAGCACGCGAACTGGCTGGAGCGCACGTACGGATTCGTGCCGCGGATCGGCATCGAGCGGCTCCGGGAGATCGTCGTCGAGGACGCGGACGGGCTCGGCGCCGGTCTGGACGAACGCCTCGAGCTCTCGCTGGCCGCCTATCGCGACCCGTGGAAGGAGCGGGCCACCCCGGCCACACCCGGGCAGTTCCGCACGTCGCTGCCGCTGATTCCGCTGCCCGCGGTCTCGCCGGATCACTGACACCGGCCGGCGCCGGCTCGGGCAAAACGGCCGCTCAGTGGGCCGTGGCGGTCGCGTTCTTGCCGTTGCGCTTGGCCTCGTACATCGCCTCGTCGGCGCGGCGCATCAGGCCGGCCGGATCCGCGGTGCTGCCGCCGGCCGCGCCGATGCTTGCCCTGATCGGCAGCAAGCCCGCGCTGGTCGGCACCGGTGCCGCGAAGGCTTCCAGCACCCCCGCCGCCAGTTCGGCCGACCGCCCGGCAGCCTGCGGGAACAGCACCGCGAACTCGTCGCCCCCCAGCCGTGCCACCGTGCCGCCCTCCCGCACGCACCCGCGCAACCTGTCGGCCACCGCCCGCAGCAGCTCGTCCCCGACATGATGCCCGTGTACGTCGTTGACCGGCTTGAAGTCGTCGAGGTCGATCAGCAGCACGGTCGCCTCGGGCGTCGCACGGATCCGGGCGTCGAACAGCGCCCGGTTGGCGAGCCCGGTGAGCGGGTCGTGGGTGGCGTCGAAGCGCAGCCGGTCCTGGAGTTCGCTGATGGTGTGGCGCGCCTTGTTCACCGCGACGGCCATCGCCCCCAGCTCGTCGCGGCTCAGCACCGCGGTCTCCCGGCTCAGATCGCCTCCGGCGACCGCGGCCAGCGACGCCGCCACGCTGCCGAGTTGCAGGCGCATCCGGCGGCCCAGCCACCAGGCGAACAGCAGCGCCACCAGCAGCCCGGCGCCCAGCGCGCCGCCGGTCAGCAGCCGTGCCCGGTCGTACGCCCGCTGCGCATGCACCGCCATCGCCTCGGCGTCCGCCCGCTCCGCCTCCTGCAGCTGCTGGAGCGCCTGGTTCATCTGCGTCTCCATGGCCATGTAGGTGGCCGCGACCTGATCCCGGGCAGGCAGGGTGAACTCGGCCGGTGGCTCCGCCCCGAATTCCACGACTGAGCGCCACACCCGATACCGGGTCAGCACCTCGGTGTATTCCTTGACCGCCTGCATCCGGGACGGGGAGGTCGCCGCGTGCACTCGGTACCGCCCCAGCGCCTCGTCGATCATGGCGTCCCCGGAGGCGATCGCGGCGCGACCCATCGGGCCGTACGCCGTCTGGAAATGACTTCCCCACCAGAGCATCAGCCCGCGGTAGTCCTCGGCCACGCCCTGCCGGATCACGGCCAGGTCCTCGGTGCTCTCCACGTGTGCGGTCTTCATCTGCCGCAGGTCGTCGTTCAGGTTCGCCATCCGATTGATCGACAGCGCGCCGACGCCGACCGCGACCGCGGCGACCACCAGGACACAGAGCATGTTCTTGGCGCGCAGCGACCGGTCGGCGAGAAGTCCGGAGAACCGGCCGCGTTCGATCGTGACCTCGATCCGGGGAGTGCTCCGGGTCATCAGCGGCTCGCTTCCGGGAGGTGGGCTCGCCGCCTGATCGGCACCGGGTGGGTACCTCTTAAGCTCGGCGGTCCAGGAAGTCGTACACATCGCGGTTGTCGACGCCCGGGAAGGTGCCCGGGGGCAGCGCCGCCAGCAGGTGCGAGTGCACCCGGGCGCTCGGCCAGGCGTTGCCCGCCCACCGGTCCACCAGCTGCGCCGGTGGCCGCCGGCAGCAGTCCGGGTCCGGGCAGGTGGAGACGGTACGCGAAGCCACGTCCCCACCCCGGAACCACCGGGCATGCTCGTACGGCGTACCGACCGTCACCGAGAACTCCCCGGACCGCGTCGACTCCACGTGCACCGTGCACCAGTACGTCCCGGCCACCGTGTCGGTGAACTGGTAGAACGACGAGTACGGGTCCTCCGCCTCGAACACCGTCCGGGACGCCCACTTGCGACAGACCGGCTGCCCCTCGATCGCCCCGGTCACGTCGGCCGGGAAGCGCACGTTGTCGTTCTCGTACGCCTTGTAGACGATCCCGCTCTCGTGCACCCGCGCGAAGTGCACCGGGATCCCGAAGTGGTGGGTGGCCAGGTTGGTGAACCGGTGCGCCGCCGTCTCGTAGGACACCCCGAACGCGTCCCGGAAGTCGTCGATCGCCAGGGCCCGGTCGGCTTTCGCCTCGGACAGGAAGTCCACCGCGAACTTCTCCGGCATCAGCAGCGCCGCCGCGAAGTAGTTCACCTCGACCCGCTGGCGCAGGAAGTCGCCGTAGTCGGCCGGGTCGTTGTGCCCGAGCACGAAGTGCCCGAGCGTCTGCAGGACCACGCCCCGCGGGTCGTGGCCCTTCCCGCTCGCCACCTGCGGGAGATAAATTCGGCGATTCTTCAGGTCGGTGACCGATCGGGTGGAGCTGGGCAGGTCGTTCACGTAGTGCAGGGTGAAGCCGACCTGGGCGGCGACGTCGAGGATGCCGCGCTGTGACAGCGGGCCGGTGGTGTGGCGTACCGAAAGCAGGATCTTGTTGGCCGCGGCCTCGATCTCGGCGAAGTAGTTGTTGCGTTTGCGCATGTCGGCGCGCAGTTGCGCGTTGGCACGGCGGGCGACCTCCGGGGTGGCGCTCTGCTCGGTGAGCAGCCGGTTGAGCTCGCGGTGCAGACCGATCAGGGATTCCAGGGCGTCCGGTGGAAGCCGCCGGCCACCCTTCACCACCGGCAGCCCCAGGGCGGAATAAGCCGGGTTCTGCTGCAGATGCGTCAACTCGATCTCCAGCGCGGCCCGCCGGGAGGGCGCCTCGGCGCGCAGCAGATCCTGCATGGGGACGCCGAGCGCCGCGGCGATGGCCTGGAGCAGGGAGAGCTTGGGCTCCCGCTTCCCGTTCTCGATGAGCGACAGCTGCGAGGGCGCCCGTCCGACGGCGGCGCTGAGCTGATCCAGGGTCATGCCTTTGACCCGGCGCAAATGCCGCAGACGCTGCCCGAGTGTCACGAGATCGACGGAGTCAGAAGATGAAGCGGTCACGGGTTTCAACTTATCAGAATTTTTTCACTTCTTCTCTGCCGGAAGGCCTTCTAAGGGGCTGGTGTGATCCATGAGAGTGAAGTTCTTCCACGAGGAAGAACGCGACAGGGCACGAAAGGGAATTTCCGATGACTGAGCTTGCCGAAAACCGGGGCGGTACCGCAGAGGACCTCACTCAGGCCTGGGCCAGCGACCCGCGGTGGGCCGGTGTCAAGCGCGACTACACCGCGCAGGACGTCGTCCGTCTGCGGGGCACCCTGCAGGAGCGCCACACCCTCGCCGAGCGCGGCGCGGCCAAGCTGTGGGAGCTGCTGCACACCGAGGACTACATCAACGCGCTCGGCGCGCTGACCGGTGGCCAGGCGACCCAGATGGTGCGCGCCGGCCTGAAGGCGATCTACCTGTCCGGCTGGCAGGTCGCCGCGGACGCCAACCTCTCCGGCCACACCTACCCGGACCAGTCGCTCTACCCGGCGAACTCGGTGCCCGCGGTGGTCCGGCGGATCAACAACGCGCTGCTGCGCGCCGACCAGATCGACACCTCGAACGGCAAGTACGAGCGTGACTGGTTCGCCCCGATCGTCGCCGACGCGGAGGCCGGCTTCGGTGGCCCGCTCAACGCGTTCGAGCTGATGAAGGGCATGATCGCGGCCGGCGCGGCGGGTGTGCACTGGGAGGACCAGCTGGCCTCCGAGAAGAAGTGCGGCCACCTGGGCGGCAAGGTGCTGATCCCGACCCAGCAGCACGTCCGCACCCTGAACGCGGCTCGCCTCGCGGCCGACGTGGCCGGCGTCCCGAGCCTGGTCATCGCCCGGACCGACGCCCTGGCGGCGGACCTGCTGACCTCGGACGTGGACGACCGCGACAAGCCGTTCGTGACCGGCGAGCGCACCGCCGAGGGCTTCTACCGGGTCACCCCGGGCGACGACGCGGCGATCGCCCGCGGTATCGCGTACGCCGACTACGCCGACATGCTGTGGGTCGAGACCGGCAAGCCGGACCTCGAGTTCGCCCGCAAGTTCGCCGAGGCCGTGCACGCCAAGCACCCGGGCAAGCTGCTCTCCTACAACTGCTCGCCGTCGTTCAACTGGAAGAAGAACCTGGACGACAGCACCATCGCCCGCTTCCAGAAGGAGCTCGGCGCGATGGGCTACAAGTTCCAGTTCGTCACGCTGGCCGGCTTCCACGCCCTCAACCACTCGATGTTCGAGCTGGCCAAGGGCTACGCCCAGACCGGCATGAGCGCGTACGTGAAGCTCCAGGAGGCGGAGTTCGCGGCCGAGGCCGACGGCTACACCGCCACCAAGCACCAGGCCGAGGTCGGCACCGGTTACTTCGACGCCGTCTCCACCGCCCTCAACCCCGAGTCGTCCACCACCGCTCTGTCCGGTTCCACCGAGGCCGAGCAGTTCTGATCTGAGATAGAGGGCAGGGAGATCTGATCATGGGTGCCGAAGAGATCACCATCACCGGAACCACCGCAGACCGATACTCCGAGATTCTGACCCCCGAAGCCATCGAGTTCGTGGTGGCCCTGGACCGGGAATTCGGCGCACGCCGGGTGCAGCTGCTGGAGCGCCGCCGGCGCCGCCGGGCCACCCGCACCACCGACCTGGACTTCCTGCCCTCCACCCAGCACGTGCGTGACGACGCGTCGTGGCAGGTCGCGGCCCCGGCCGCCGACCTGCTCGACCGGCGCGTCGAGATCACCGGCCCGCCCGAGCGCAAGATGACCATCAACGCGCTCAACTCCGGCGCCAAGGTCTGGATGGCCGACTTCGAGGACTCGACGTCGCCCACCTGGAAAAACGTCATCCTCGGCCAGATCAACCTGAAGGACGCGCTGGACGGCACCCTGGACTGGACGGCCGCCGACGGCCGCCGGTACGAGGTCGGCGCCCAGCTGCCCACCATCATGGTCCGCCCGCGTGGCTGGCACCTGCCCGAGTGCCACCTGCGGATCGGCGGCCGGGCGGTCTCCGCCTCGCTGTTCGACTTCGGCCTGTACCTGTTCCACTGCGGGCGCAAGCAGATCGACCGGGGCTCCGGACCGTACTTCTACCTGCCGAAGCTGGAGTCGCACCTGGAGGCCCGCCTCTGGAACGACGTCTTCGTCTTCGCCCAGGAATGGCTCGGCATCCCGCGCGGCACGATCCGGGCCACGGTCCTGATCGAGACGATCAACGCCGCGTTCGAGATGGACGAGATCCTCTACGAGCTGCGCGAGCACTCGGCGGGCCTGAACGCCGGCCGCTGGGACTACCTGTTCAGCATGATCAAGAACCGGCCGGACGTGGTCCTGCCCGAGCGGTCCCAGGTCACCATGACCGCGCCGTTCATGCGGGCCTACACCGAGCTGCTGGTCAAGACCTGCCACCGCCGCGGCGCGCACGCCATCGGCGGGATGGCCGCGGTCGTCCCCAGCCGCGACCCGGTCGCCGCCAAGCGCGCGCTCAACCAGGTGCGCCAGGACAAGCGGCGCGAGGTCGGCGACGGCTTCGACGGTTCCTGGGTGGCGCACCCGGGCCTGGTCGAGACCTGTCGTGAGGTGTTCGACCAGTGGCTCGGCGACGAGCCGCACCAGATCGTGCGCAAGCGGGACGACGTGCGGGTCGGCGCCGCCGAACTGCTCGACATCAAGTCGCTCGGCGTCACGGTGAGCGAGGTGGCGCTGCGCAACAACGTCAGCGTCTCGCTCCGCTACATCGCCTCGTGGCTGGACGGGCGCGGCGCCGTCGCGCTCGGCGGCCTCATGGAGGACGCCGCCACCGCCGAGATCTGCCGGGCCCAGCTCTGGCAGTGGATCTCGTCGGGGACCCCCACCGACTACGGCGTGCCGGTCACGGCCGCCCTGGTCACCCGGATGCTCCGCGAGGAGCTCACCGTGCTCAGCGAGACCGGTGCGCTGGACGAGAAGGCGGCCCGGCTGTTCGGCCAAGCCCGGACGCTGCTGACGGTCCTGCTCACCGAGCGGACGTGCCCGGAGTTCCTGACCCTGCCGGCATACCTACGGCACCTGTCGGGAGGGTCGGCTCCGGTTGTCGCTCAGGCTACTGTCGCGGCCTGAGCGATGAGGTGACGCGGGGCAGCCCTCCGACCTGCCCCGCGTCACCGCAAACCGCCCCTGGACGAGGCGTAGCGGGACAGCCCTCCGACCTGCCCCGCTACGCCCCACACTCGCGGGAACCCTTTTCGCCTCCCGCCAAGCCGCCACCTCCGGGTGGCGGCTTGTTTTCTGCCTGCCGTAATTCAAGACCTTCATCTACGCAGGTCCGCTGGGGTGCGGATCGCATGCTCCCGCGCGGGCCGAGGGCGGCGATCTGGCCGCTGGCGCGTCCAAACCAATCGCCGCCCTCTTCACTGTCCGCGGCTGGTCCCGGAGATCAACCCCCGGCTGGCCTTCACCGCCCTATCCCACTCCCGGATAGGGCGCTGGGGGCCAGCCCGACACCCCGGCTGGCTCTCAGCGCCCTATCTCATGGCCGGATAGGGCCGTCAGGGCCAGCCCGACACTCTCCGGCTGGTCCTCAGCGCCCTATCCCATGCCCGGGTAGGGCCGCCAGGGCCAGCCCGACACTCTCCGGCTGGTCCTCAGCGCCCTATCCCATGCCCGGGTAGGGCCGCCAGGGCCAGCCCGACACCCCGGGCTGGCCTCCAGCGCCCTATTCCACTCTCGGATAGGGCCACCAGGACCAGCCCGACACTCCCCGGCTGGTCCTCAGCGCCCTATCCCATGGCCGGATAGGGCCGTCAGGGCCAGCCCGACACTCCCCGGCTGGTCCTCAGCGCCCTATCCCATGGCCGGATAGGGCCGCCAGGGCCAGCCCGACACTCCCCGGCTGGTCCTCAGCGCCCTATCCCATGGCCGGATAGGGCCGCCAGGGCCAGCCGGACACTCCCGGCAAGATCAAGCGCGGTCCTGCCAGGTGCACAGGCAGACCTTGTTGCCTTCCGGGTCGGCGAGCACCCAGAAGCTCGGCGCCGCGGTGTCGCTCACCAGCGTTCCGCCCGCTGCCACCGCCGCGTCGATCCGTGGCTGCACCTCACTCGGATCCACCCAGAGGTCGGGGTGCCAGCGCTGCCGCGGCTCCTCACTCCCGGACCGCTGGAACCAGAGCAGCGGCAGCAGCCCAGCCGAGTCCCGCACGTCGTCCCAGTCCCCGCCGTGATCCTCTCCGGCGTGATCCGCTCGAGCAGAGCCGGGACCACTCCAGCCGAGCAACGCCGACCAGAACGGCCGGACCCGCCCCGCGTCCGGCGTGTCCAGCGCCAGCTCCAGCCGCGACAGCCCGGCGAACTCCGGCGTCACCCCCGCCTTGGCCGCCAGCTCCGAGATCTCCCGGGCCAGCCGCAGGTCCCGGCCGGTGACCGCGCCCATGTCGTGGCTGCTGGTCCGCACGTCGACGTATCCATAGCGCAGATCCAGGTCGGGATGATGATCCATCTCCTCGGCCACCGCCCCGATCGCGTTCACCAGCTCCAGCCCCTTGGCGAACCCCCCGGTCCGCAGCCGGGTCTGCAACCCACCCAGCAGCAGCACCCACCCCGCCGGCGCCTGCTCGGTGATCTCCCGCCCAGTCAGCTTCGTCATGCACCCATGCTGTCCTGCCCGCCGCCCCTGGCAAAGCCGCCCACGCCCGTAGACTCCTCGGTCGATCCTGCGTCTCGACCGACCGGGGAGCCACCATGAGTTTCGAACACCTGCCGCCGCACGAGGGCCGGCTGGAGACCTTCTCCCTGGCCACCCGCCGGGTGATCCGCTTCAGCGTGGCCTACCTCGTGGTCTCGGTGCTGACGACCGTGCTCATCCTGGCCGGGGTGGCCGCCCTCCGCAGCGGCGTCGCCGACCCGCTCTCGCTGGGCACCCGGGCGTCCTTCGCCATCATCGACCTGGTCCTCGGCTCGGCCTTGGTGATCTGCGTGGTCGGCCTGCTCGTCTCCACGATCGTCTGGGCCGTCAGCGCACACCGGGCCGTCCCCGGCGGCCCCGGCGCCGCCGGTTACGGCGGCCTGCTGGCCGCCGCCGTCCTGATCGCGCTGAGCCACCTGCTGACCGCTCCGGCGCTGGTGCTCGCCGCACTCCAGCTGGGCGCCTGGGCGGCTCTCCTCACCGGCGTGCTGACCACCCGCGCCCGGGCGCGCCGGCACACCGGCCGGCCCGACCTGGGCGGCCGCCGCAAGCCCGTCGTCACCAGCGACGACTGGGACGCGTCCAGGTGGGACCCGGAGGTGCACCTGGACATCGAGCGGCGCCGCCGCCCTACCGACTGAGCCCCGTGCGGCCCCCGGAAAAGCACCGCGCCCAGCCATCCGATGGCCGGGCGCGGCGTGCCGGCAACGGCTAGTGGCGCGGGCGGAATTCCCGGGCCAGGACGTACCGGGCCGTACCGAAGCCGATCCGGACGCCCTCCACATCCGCGCTGCGGAAGTGGACGCCGCCCCAGATCCGTGCCTCGACCACCTCGGCCAGCGCCGACGAGAAACTGTCGAACGACCGCGTGGTCCCGGAATCCGAGCTGTACGCGCTCATCGGGATGTCGTCCCGCCCGAAGAACCGCTGCCAGGTCAGGGTCAGCGCGGAGAACGAACAGGTGTGCCCGGAGGTGTAGTCCGGGAACGGCGGCGTCACCAGCAGCGGCATCCAGCTCGGATCGCCGCTGGTGGCCGGGTTCCCGTCGTTGTCCGCCTCCTGCACGGCGGTGACCGGTCGCCAGAAGTTCCAGTATTTCTTCTCGTTGTAGCAGGCGATCAGCGCGTCGACGTTGGTGATGTCGATCATCGCGAACATCCGGGCGGTCTGGAGCGTGCTCAGGTGCCGCGTCTCGGCGAGCTGCCGCTTCATCGCCCACTCGGTGAGCCGCCGGTCGTGCCACCAGATCGCGGCCTGCGTCTGGTCGGTGGTCCGGACCGTGCTCGTGGCCCCGCCGATCGCCTTGACCTCGTTCAGGTCCTTGGCGTACTTCGCGCTGGTCAGCGCCGGCGGCCCGGCGGTCCGGAACATCGCCGCGTCCGGGATCACGAACGGCTTCAGGTCGGCGAACCACGCGCCGTCCTGCACGTTCGTCGGCGGGGTGGGCCGCCACTGACCCGGCGCCGTGCCGACGTTCCAGGTGTCGGTGTCGAAGGCGCCGTCACCGGTCCGGGCCGCGATCATCGCCTCGGCGGCCTGCCGGCCGACCTCGACACCGCCCCGCTCGGCCCAGCCGTCCGGGATCGCCGCGAGCGCCGCGTCGTACTGGTCCCGCACGGTCGCGGCCTGCTGCGGGAAGAGCGACAGCAGCACGCCGGAGGCGGCCGCGGCCACCGCGGCGTCGGCCGAGTAGCCGCGCCGGGACTTCGGCGCGGTCAGATACGGCTCGTAGGGTGTGCCGGCGATCGCGTTCACGGCGTCGTAGACGGCGCCCTGCACCATGGCGAAACTGCGTGCCGCGGTGGCGGGCGACTGCTTCGCCACCTCGTAGATCTCGTTCTGTGCGTTCAGGTTCCAGATCACCA
The DNA here is from genome assembly GCF_018324205.1 of Actinoplanes ianthinogenes. NCBI lineage: Bacteria > Bacillati > Actinomycetota > Actinomycetes > Micromonosporales > Micromonosporaceae > Actinoplanes > Actinoplanes ianthinogenes. Next base: position 961,801 of record NZ_AP023356.1, on the reverse strand, counting down.
CCGCGTTCGGGCCGGTCGGCGCGGCCTGCGCCGGGCCGGGCACGAATGCGGTGGTCAGGGCCAGAGTCACGGTTGCGGTCAGAGCGGGCAGGCGACGGTACGCCATCAATTCCCCCGGGGTTGGCAGCTGTCGATGAACCCACCTTGGTGGGCGGTCATCGTCCACACAAGACTCCATCGACAGGTTTGTCGATCTATCGCCCCAGGGCGAGCAGGCGGTACCACGGGTCCGGGCGGGGGACCCGCCGGCCGGGCAGTGCGGTGAGGGCGTGCCGGACCGCGTCGAGTTCGGTGGGCGGGGACCAGCGCAGGCGGCCCTGTTCCGCGGCGGCGAGCCACCGGGCCGGCGTCCGTCCCTGCCCGAGGCCGGGGAATCCGTTCTCGCCGACCACCCGCAGACCGTGCGCCGCACCGAGCGCGATCACCCGGTCCCGGTCGTCGGTCCGGGCCGCATGCCGGGCGCGGAACGGCGCGGTCGCCGTCGCCAGGTCGCTGGCCGGCCCGAACGGCGCCTCGTCCTTGTCCACCGTGGTGATCAGCACGCCGCCCGGGCGCAGCACCCGGGCTGCCTCGGCGATCACCGGCGCGGCGTCCGGCAGCAGGTGCAGCAGCCAGATCAGCACGACGGCGTCGACCGACGCCGCTAGCAGCGGCAATGCGGTGGCATCGGCCCGCGCCAGCCGTCCGGGCAGGCGCGACGCGGCCTTGTCCAGCATCCCTTTCGTACGATCAAATCCGGTCACCAGCCGCCCCGGAGCCACCAGGTGAGCGGTCACGATCCCGGTCCCGCACGCGACGTCAGCCACCGTCCGTACCGAAGCTGGAAGTAGGGCCGAGACGGCCTGAGCCGCGGCAATCGCTCGCGGCTCGCCGCCTCGCGTCCGGTCGTAGTCCGCGGCCTCGCCGTCGTAGTCGATCACGCCGCCGAGGTTAACCGGGCTGGTCCTGGTGGCCCTATCGGAAGCCCGCAGAGGGCCACGGGGACCAGCCGAGCTCAACGGGCTGGTCCTGGTGGCCCTATCGGAAGCCCGCAGAGGGCCCCGGGGGCCAGCCGAGCTCAACGGGCTGGTCCTGGTGGTCCTATCGCGAGCCTGGATAGGGCGCTCAGGACCAGCCCCGGGGTTACGGCGCTGAAAGTTTCCTTCAAGAGCGCAGAGTGTAGCGACAATCTGCTTCGCAACGAGGGAGGGTTCATGGCACGTAGGGTCACCCCCGTGCCCGGCGCGGGGCCGGCGACGCACGACGAACAGATCACCTACCGGCGCTGGTCCACCCTGCCGGACTGGCTGCGCGGCGAGCGCGCGGGCACCGTGCCGCTGCCCGGCCTCCCGGCGTCCGCGGTCACCATCGGCCGGCCCGCCGGCACCACCGACTACGCCGACCCGCACACCGGCACGACGCGGACCTGGGAGTACGCGACCTGGACGGCCCCGGTCCAAACCATCGGATACGGCGCGTCCGAGCTGGTCGCCTCCTGGAACGCCGACACCCCGGCGGGCACCTGGCTCCAGGTGGAGATGCGCGGCACCTACACCAACGGCGAGCCGACACCGTGGTTCGTGATGGGCCGCTGGGCCTCCGGCGACGGCGACATCAAGCGCACCTCGGTCGACGGGCAGGGCGACCCCTACTCGTCGATCCGGACGGACACCTTCTCGGTCGACGACCCGGCCAAGGGCGTGCTGCTCGCCGACTACCAGCTGCGGCTGACGCTCTATCGCGCACCGGGGTCGCGCGCGCTGCCCAGGGTGCGCGAGCTCGGGGCGATGACCTCGTTCGTCCCGGACCGGTTCGAGGTGGCGCCGAGCGCCGGGCGCATCGCGTGGGGCCGGGAGCTGGCCGTCCCGAGGCGCTCGCAGAACATCCACGTGGGTGAGTACCCGGAGTACGGCGGCGGCGAGGCCTGGTGCTCCCCGGCGTCGACCACGATGGTGCTGGAGTACTGGGGCAGGAATCCGGGCGCGGCCGAGCTGTCCCAGGTCGGCCACGCCGCCCGCTCCACCTACGACCACCAGTACGAGGGCGCCGGCAACTGGCCGTTCAACACGGCTTACGCGGCGACCTACGGCCTGACCGGGATCGTCACCCGGCTGCACTCCCTGGACGAGGCCGAGCGGTTCGTCGCGGCCGGCATCCCGGTGATCACCTCGCAGTCGTTCCTGGCCGCCGAGCTGGACGGGGCGACCTACGGCACCGCCGGGCACCTCATGGTGATCATCGGCTTCACCGCGGACGGTGACGTGATCGTGAACGACCCGGCGTCGCCCTCGAACGACGCGGTCCGCCACGTCTATCGGCGAGCCCAGTTCGAGCAGGTCTGGCGGCGCACCAAGCGGCACCGGGCGGACGGCAGCGTGGCCGGGGGCTCCGGCGGCGTCGCGTACCTGATCAAGCCCTGGTGGAAGCCGTGGCCGAGGGTGGCCGGGTCCGAAAACTGGTGAAAGATCCACTGCCCTAAAGATTCCTTAACAGTGTTTACTGTTAAGAACACTTCATTTACGTTGGTGAACACGTCGTCCCCTCATCTCTCAACAAGGAGCCCCTGATGAGACGTCGATTCACCCTGCCCGCGCTGACCGTCGCGGCGGTCACCGGGTCGCTGTTCGTGGCCGCCACCCCGGCGTTCGCGCACGGCTACATCTCGTCCCCGCCCAGCCGTCAGGCCAACTGCGCCAGCGGCGCGGTCTCCGGCTGCGGCGACATCGTTTACGAACCGCAGAGCGTCGAGGCCCCGAAGGGGTCGACACAGTGCAACGGAGGCGGCAGCCGTTTCACCGTGCTCAACGACAACAGCAAGTCCTGGCCGGCTGCCACCGTCGGCCAGAGCGTGACCTTCAACTGGGTGATCACCGCGCGGCACTCCACCGCGACCTGGGAATACTTCATCGGCAACACGCTGCTGGCGTCCTTCAACGACGGTGGCGCGCAGCCCGGGGCGACCAAGTCGCACACGGTGAACATGAAGGGCTTCACCGGACGGCAGACCGTGCTGGCCCGGTGGAACATCGCCGACACGGTCAACGCGTTCTACTCCTGCGTCGACCTGAACATCGGTGGCGGCGGGTCGACCCCGACCCCAACGCCGACCACCCCGACGCCGTCACCCACGGTCACGCCGACCAGCTCGCCGACCCCCACGCCGACCGCCACCTCGGGCACCACGACCTGGGCTGCCGGGACCGCGTACAAGGTGGGCGACAAGGTCACCTACGCCGGCAAGTCGTACCAGTGCCGGCAGGCGCACACCGCGATCAACGGCTGGGAGCCGCCGAACGTCCCCGCCCTGTGGACCGCGCTGTAAGCCATGTCTTCCCCGATGGACCCGAACGGCCCGGTTCGCCGGGCCGTCTCGGCCCGCTCCCGGTCGCGGGCCGCCTCGATTCTTTCGGTACGCCCGCAGCGCGCCCTGGCCGCGATCCTGCTGTCCGTGGTAGCCGCCCTGCCCGCCGGTTGCGCCGACGCCCCCGCCGCGCCGCCGCCACCCGCCCCGGCGGCCGTGGACGCCTCGGCCGCCGTCACCGAGGTCGACGTGATGTTCCTCCAGATGGGCCTCGCCCAGATCGCCGAGGGCGAGAAGGTGGCCGCCCTCGCCGAGCAGCGCGCCGGCAACAGCGACATCCGAGCGGTCGCCGCCGAGCTGCGCGAGCAGTGGAAGACCGAGGGCGGCACCATGCAGCGCTGGCTGCTGGGCTGGTCACAACCGGTCACCGCCGACCCGTCGGCCGGAGCGCACGCCGGCCACGGCGACCTGCACGCGCTGCGCCCCGCCGACTTCGCCGAGCTGGAGGCCGCCCAGGGCGCCGACTTCGACCGCACCGCGGTGAGCCTGCTCCTCGGCAACCTGCACAACGGCATGGAGACGCTGCGGATGGAAGCCTCGGCGGGTGGTTACCCACCCGCCAAGAGCCTCGCCGAGCAGATGGTCACCACCCGGCAGGGCCAGATCCAGCGCCTCCTCAAACTGGCCGCCTAACCGCACTGCCCGGTGGCGCCGAGCAGGGCGGTCATCTGGTCTTTCGTCCACTGCTGGACGCCGAGCTGGTTGACGATGCGCACCTCGTCGGCCTGGGCCGCGCCGCTCACGCACCAGTCGCTCAGCACGGTGTTCCGGTCGCTCCCGCCGAGCACGCGCTCCAGGCCGGCCCGGTCGGCCGCGTGCACCGGGCCGGCGGCCGGCTCCAGGTAGATCTGCGCGATCCGCTTGCTGCCGGGCGGCGCCTGCTCGGTGGCCGCGTCCCGGTTGCGCCCGTTGAGCTGCCGCAGCGCGCTGCCCAGGTTGGCGATCAGCTGGTCGTCGGAGACCGTCTTGACCTGGATCGCCTCGGTCCCGGCGGTCCGCTCGACCAGCAGATCGACGTGGTATCTCCGGCCGCCGGCCTGCTTGACGCCGTTGAGCAGGACCCGGGCCTGCGGGTCGGCGCGCAGCGTGGTCGCCGCGAGTTCGACCTCGTGCCGGTAACCCACCTGACCCTTGTCCCGCTGGGACGGCGCCGCGCCGATGTCGTGCTCGAAGTCGAGGTGGTTCAGCGTGTCGGTGAGGTCCTGCGGATTGTCCAGGCGGCCGGACTGGGTCAGGGTCTGCAACTCGGGCAGCAGACCCCGGCGGTACGTGTTCTCGACGGCGGTGAGCACGTCGTCGGCCTGGAAGCCGGGCCGGGCGGACATCACGTCGAGGGCCCGGTAGGCGATGGTTGTCTGCTCTCCGTGGCCGCTGTCCAGCGACAACGCTGTGGTGATCTCGATGCCCCGGGAACGGAGCCGGTCGGCCAGCGCGGCGGAGGGGCCGCCCTTGCCGGGCGGCACGAAGGTGGACCCCTGAGCGGGTGGCTTTTTCGGGGCGGCGCCGCTGCCGGACTTGGCGGCCTCCGGGATGACCGCGGCGACCTCCCGCTGGACGGCCTGCGCGGCGTCCTCCGGGGCGTCGTCGACGGTGACGCTGATCGAGGACGGTTTCACCGGCGGGAACGGGTCGTCGGCCGGCTTGAACGGGCCGTCCTTGCTGATCGGGCCGCCGAACCAGACGAGCCGCTGCGGCGACTCCACGGTGACCAGGACCGTCCAGCCCTCCCACGTCATGCCGGTGACCCGCCGGCCGCGGAACGGCTCGTCGACCGCGATCTCGGTGCCGTGGTCCTGCACGTCGAGCAGGAACGCGCCCAGGGCGGTCGGCCCGAAGTTGCCGGTGATCTCCACCGGGAACGGGGCGACGGTCGGGTCGATCCATTGTTTCTGCAGGGTGCGGGCCTGGTCGGCGTCGCGCCGCGACCACCAGTCGACGTCACCGCGGACGGCCGAATACGCCGTGTACTCCACCAGCTCGGCGCTGCCGGCCAGCGGATCGGTGATGGTGCCGGTGGCGTGCAGGTCGTCGTCGAGCGTGAAGCTGCCGCTGATCGACTCGCCGTCCGGGTTGGCGTACGAGATGTCGACCGCGACCGCGGACTGGTCGTAGAGCCGGTCGGAGGCCGCCCCGACCGCGTCCGCGCCGGTCTTGTCACGCGTGACGAACAGGACGACGCCGCCGACCACCAGGATCAGGACCACCGCGATCGCGGAGAGGGTGAGCCACCGGCGCGGCTTGACCGGTGCGGCCACCGGGGGAGCACCCGGCGGCATCACGGGCGGCCCCCACCCCGCCGGCGCCGGCGGCGGTGGCGCGGGCGGCCCCCACCCCGACGGCGCGGGTGGCGCGGGTGGACCCCAGGTCGGCATCCCCGGCTGCGGTGTCGGATCCATCCATCCCCCCGTATGCGTGCGAGGGGACGAGGTTAGCGGAGCCCACCGACAAGTCCGGACGGTCGGTCGCCGTTCGTGACCGACACCTCCGATAGGGTCGCGGCATGCCTGAGTTGATCATTCCGACCGTGCGGCTGCGCGAGAGCTGGCTGGAGTCCCGGGACGAGTGGGGCGCCGGCGTGCACCAGGACGGCGCCGGGCTGCGGCCCGGGGTCGAGCTGGACACTCCCGAGCAGTTCGCCGCCTGGGTGGACGGCCTGGTGACGGCCGCGGACCACCGCGTGCCGGCGCCGGAGGGCTGGGTGCACTGCACGTTCCGGTGGATCGTCGAGGGCGACCGCTACCTCGGCGCGATCGCGCTGCGCCACGAGTTGAACGAGTTCCTGCTGCGCGCCGGCGGCCACATCGGGTACGGCGTACGGCCGTCGGCCCGCCGCCGCGGGCTGGCCTCCTGGGCGCTGGGGGAGATGCTCGGCACGGCCCGGGAGCGGGGCCTGAGCCGCGTGCTGATCACCTGCAACGTGACCAACGAGGCGTCGGCACGGACCATCGAACGGCACGGCGGGGTGCTGGAGGACGTCCGGGAGACCGAGCTGGGCAGCCTCAAGCGGTACTGGATCGACCTGTGAGCGGGTTCGGCGGGAGCGAGCCGACCGCCTCCTGAAGCGTGGCCAGCAGCGCCCGGGCCAGGCCGGCGGGCCGGCGGCGGGGGAGCGCGACACCGACGAACCGGCACGGGCCGGGCGGGCGCATCGGCACGGCGACCAGGCCGGCCGGATCGGTGGCCAGCGCCACCTCGGGGATCATGCTGACCCCCACCCCGGCCCGGACCAGCGACTGGGCGAACTGGTAGTCGGTGCCCCGGCAGGCGGTGCGCACCGCGAACCCGGCCAGCGCCGCGTAGTGCTCCAGCAGGTCGCCCTGGCCCAGACAGCCGAGCACCCAGCGCTCGGCGGCCAACTCGCCGAGGGCCAGCGAGGCGGCGCCGGCCAGCGGATGACCGGACGGCAGCACCATCCACATCGGGTCGCGCAGCACCGGCGTCCAGACCAGACCGGACCGGTCGCCCTCGGTCACCGGTGGCGGGCCGTCGAAGTGGTAGGCCAGGGCCAGGTCGGCCGCCCCGGAGCGGACCAGCGGCAGGCTGTCCTCCGGCTCGCTCTCGATCACCGTGAGCTCGACCCCCGGGTGGGCCGCGGCGAACCTGGTCAGCGCGGCCGGCAGCAGCCGCTGGCCGCCGCTGGTGAAGGTGGCCACGGTGAGCCGCTCGGTGCGCGCGGTGGCCAGCCGGTCGATCTCGCGCTGGGCGGTGAGCAGCTCGGCGCTGATCGCCTCGGCGGCGTCGATCAGCACCAGGCCGGCCTCGGTCAGCTCGACACCGCGGGTGCTGCGCCGCACCACCGGCGTGCCCAGACTCCGCTCCAGGGCGCTGATCTGCTGGGACACCGCGGACGGGGTGAGCCGCAGCTCGGCGGCCGCGCGGTTGAAGCTGCCGTGCCGGGCCACCTCGGAGAGCACCTGGAGCCGACGGGAGTCGATCATCAGTTCTCCTTAACACGGCATCAGCAAGTCACCACTACCGCTTACTACCCTACGACGCGAGGCTGAAGGCGTGAATCGTCGTGCCTGGCTCCTCTTCGTCCTCGTCTCGGTCCTGTGGGGCATCCCCTACTTCCTCATCAAGATCGCCATCGACGATCTGTCGCCGATGCTGGTGGTGGCCGGCCGATGCGCCATCGCGGCGGCGGTGCTGATCCCGGTGGCGCTGCTGCGCGGCTCGCTCAGCGCGCTGCGCGGCCGGATGCGGGTGGTCACGGTGCTCGCCGCGGTGCACATCGTCGGCCCGTTCCTGCTGATCACCTACGGCGAGCAGCACATCAGCTCGTCGCTGACCGGGATCCTGATCGCGATCGAGCCGGCGGTGATCGCGCTGCTGATGGCGCGCAGCGAGCCGATCACCGGGATCCGCACGGCCGGCCTGGTGACCGGGTTCGCCGGCGTGGTGGTGCTGGTCGGGCTGGACGTCTCGGGGGACCGGTGGGGGATGCTCGGCGCCGGGATGGTGCTGCTCGCGGCGCTCAGTTACGCGTACGCCACCAAACTGGTCCAGCAGCACCTGGCCGACGTGCCGCCGGACGCGCTGACCGCCGCCACCACCTCGATCAGCACCGTGGCGCTGATCCCGTTCGCCGTGTTCGCCCTGCCGGCCGATCCCGGCCAGGTGGGCGCCGGCTCGTGGCTGGCGCTGGCCGCGCTCGGCCTGCTCTGCACCGCCCTGGCCATGCTGGCCTTCTACCGGCTGATCGGTCTGGCCGGGTCGAACCGGGCCGGTCTGGTCACCTACGTGAACCCGGTGGTGGCCGCGCTGCTCGGAGTGGCCCTGCTGCGTGAGCCGGTCGGGCCGGGGACGGTGGCCGGTTTTCTGCTGATCGTGACCGGTTGCTGGTTGTCCACCCGACCTGCCCGATCCCGCGCGGAAATTCCGGTGAACGCGGGTTAGGATGGCCGCCCCCCGACCGAGTGATGATCCGGTCCAACGGCATCCGTCGTGGGCCGGACGCTGCTCATGATGAGAGTTCAGGAAAGTTGCCAGTCATTTCACAGCCCGGCCACAGCTCTCACCTCTTGCCGCCACCGGGACTTTGCGAAATCTTTGCGAAGTCTTCAAGATCGTGGGGGGACGAGGAGAGGAGCGACATGACTGCGCTGGGGCGGACAAACCCAGTGGGCCTCACCTACGGTGGTCGCCATGCCAACTGACCGGCCGATTTTCGTCGTCGGGTGCCCGCGGTCCGGCACCACGATGTTGCAGCTCATGCTGCACGCGCACCCGCGGATCGCGCTTCCGCCGGAGACCCGGTTCCTGCTGGCGGCATACACCGATCGCCAGACCTTCGGCGACCTGAACGACGCCGCGAACCGCCGCAGGCTGGGCGAGTTCATCGTGTCGACGGACCAGTTCGACGACCTCGGTCTGGACCGCGACGAGACGGTGGAGTCGGTCGTCGCCGCGCCACCCACCCTCGGCTCCGGCATCGGGATCGTGTTCAAGAACTACGCGGAGCGGTTCGGCAAGCCGCGGTGGGGCGACAAGCGGCCGCTCTACCTGCGGCACATCCCGGCGATCCTGCGGCTCTTCCCGGACGCGCAGATCATCAACATCATGCGCGACGGCCGGGACTGCGTGGCCTCCCTCAAGGAGACCCCGTGGAGCGGCAACGAGTTCGACAAGCTGATCGGGTATTGGACCCAGTCCGCCGACGCCTCGCTGCTCGCCGCCCGGCGGTACCCGAAGGACGTCTACCACCAGGTGCGGTACGAAGACCTGGTCGCCGACCCGGAGCCGCACCTGCGCGGCATCTGCGAGTTCCTCGAGGAGGACTTCGCCCCGTCGATGACCAACCCGCAGAAGCTGGCCTCGGTGGCCGTGCCGGAGTACAAGACCTGGCACGCGCTGACCCACAAGGAGGTCACCACCGAGCGGGTGCAGAGCTGGCGGTCCCGGCTCACCGAGGACGAGGTGCGCCAGTGCGAGGCCGCGTTCGGTGACCGGTTGACCTACTTCGGCTACGAGCCGGTGACGCCGGTCCCGCGCAGCGCCCGGATGCGGATCGGCGCCCGGCTGATCCGGCACCGGCTGCACCCGGCGCGGGCGGCGGCCCGGCAGATCGTGTCGCAGATCCGCCCGGCTGTCCAGCCGGCCGAGCCACCGGTCGCCGCCCGGCTGACCAGCCGGCAGACGGCAGAGTAACGACGAGGATCGCGGCGCCTCTCCCGATGTCCGCCGAGGGGCGCCGTCGTCGACCGGGGATCACGAAACGAGACGGTGTTCCCAGGCCCAGGCGGCGACCTCGACCCGGTTGCGCAGGCTGAGCTTCGACTGGACGCTGCCCAGGTGGGTCTTCACGGTGCCGACCGAGATGAACAGCTCGGTGGCGATCTCGGTGTTGGTGCGGCCGCGGGCGATCAGGCGCACCACGTCCAGCTCCCGCGGGGAGAGACCGCCGTCGTCGCCGGCCGGGGCCGGGTGGGACAGGTGCTCCAGCAGGCGGACCGTGATCGACGGGCTGATCAGCGCGTCCCCGGAGACCGCCGCGCGAACCGCCTCGACCAGCAGGGCCGGCCCGGAGTCCTTGAGCAGGAAACCGGCCGCGCCGTTGCGCAGCGCCTGATGCACGTACTCGTCCAGGTCGAAGGTGGTCACCACGACCACCTTGATCGGGTCGGCGACGCCTGGGCCGGCGAGCAGACGCAGCGCCTGGAGGCCGTCCATCTTCGGCATCCGGATGTCGAAGAGCGCGACGTCCGGGCGCAGCCGGCGGGCCAGCTCCACCGCCTCGACGCCGTCGGCGGCCTCGCCGACCACCTCCATGTCCGGCTGCGCGCCGATGATCATGCCGAATCCGGTCCGGACCATCGCCTGGTCGTCGGCGACCAACACTCGTATCAAAGATCCACTCCAGTTACAGCGGGAACACCGCGTCGACGACCCAGCCGCCGTCGACGCCCGGCCCGGACACGATCCGGCCGCCGGCGGCACGGACCCGTTCGGTCAGGCCGACCAGACCGTACCCCGGGCGGTCCAGTGACGGGCGCGGCGCCGGTCCGTCGTTGGCCACCCGGATGAGCAGCTGGTCCCGGGCCCGGCGGACCCAGATGTCGACCGCGGTGGCCTGCGGGGCGTGCTGCCGGGCGTTGGTCAGCGCCTCCATCACCACACGGTAGGCCGAGGTCGACACCTCCACCGGCAACCCGTAGGGATCGCCCTCCAGGTGCAGCCGGGCCGGTGGGCCGCCGGCCGCGGTGAACTGCTCGGCGAGCGGCACCAGCTCGGGCACCCCGGAGACCGGGGCGAGCGGGGCGTCCGGCGACTGCTCCGGGTCGCGCAGCACGCCGACCATCCGGCGCATCGACGCCATCGTCTCGGTGCCGGCCTGCTCGATCTGCTCCAGGGCGAGCAGCACCCGCTGCGGATCCTGCTCGGCGATGAACCGGGCGCCCTGCGCCTGCACCACGATCCCGGTGACGTGGTGGGCGATGAAGTCGTGCAGGTCACGGGCGAACTCGGCGCGCTGCTCGGCGCGGACCGTGTCGAGCACCCGCTGCCGGTTCGTCGCGATCATCCGCAGGGCCACGCCCAGGCCGATCGCGCCGGCCGCGCCGAGCGCCTGGACCAGGCAGAACGTGCCGTAGATCGTGGAGTGCCCGGCCCGCAGCGGCATCACGCTGACCGCGGCGCCGGCCGCCACCAGGGCCAGCACCGCCAGGTCGGGCCGCGCGTTGCGGGCCACCAGGGCCAGCACCACCAGCAGCGCCGCGGACTCGGCCAGACCCCACAGGCCACTGTATGGCTCGTAGACGGCGAGGCCGGCGGTGACCAGCAGCGAGACGCCGGAAACCGCGATGGCCGCCAGCGGCAGCAGCGTCGAGCCGGGCTTGTAGTGCGGCAGCCAGACCGCGGCGACCGCCATCGCGAGCAGCACCTGAATGGCGAACAGCGGGCTGTCGGTCAGCCCCGCGGACACGTCGATGAGGCCGATCACGGCCATCGCACCGAGGCCGGCGACCTGCAGGACACCGAGAAGAACGCGATTCATCGTGACTAAGCGTATGCGTACGGATGCCCGGCCCCATCGGCCGAAAGTTAGAGCCGCCCGATCACCGAGCCTGCCCGGGGACCGATGTGCGGGACGGAGAGATCGAACAGTATTTCGTCGTCCGGTTCCCAGCTTTCTCCCTGCTCGGTTGGAGCTTTCATGCAGACGCAGTCCTCACCCCCGATCGGCCGCGACGCCCTCGCGGCGGTCGCGGCCGTCGACCTGGTGAAGGTGTACGGCGCGGGCGACACCGCGGTGCGCGCCCTCGACGGGGTCACGGTCGGCTTCGAGCGCGCCCGGTTCACCGCGATCATGGGCCCGTCCGGGTCCGGCAAGTCGACCCTGATGCACTGCCTGGCCGGCCTGGACACGGCCACCTCCGGCCAGGTGCTGCTGGGCGGCAGCGACCTGACCAAGCAGAGCGACAAGGTGCTGACCAAGGTCCGCCGCGAGCGGATCGGCTTCGTCTTCCAGTCGTTCAACCTGCTCCCGCAGCTCACCGCGGAGCGCAACATCACCCTGCCGCTGGACCTGGGCGGCAAGAAGCCGGACGCCGCGCTGCTCGACCGCCTGGTCACCACGCTCGGGCTGGCCGGCCGGCTCGGTCACCTGCCCAGCGAGCTCTCCGGCGGCCAGCAGCAGCGGGTCGCGCTGGCCCGGGCGCTGGTCTCCCGGCCCGAGGTGCTCTTCGCCGACGAGCCGACCGGCAACCTGGACTCGAAGTCCGGCGCCGAGGTGCTGGGCCTGCTCCGCGGCTCGGCCCGGGAGCTGGGGCAGACCATCGTGATGGTCACCCACGACCCGGGCGCGGCCGCTTACGCCGACCGGGTCGTGCTGCTCGCCGACGGACAGCTGGCCGGCGAGATCCACAACCCCGACATCGCGTCGGTCACCGACGCGCTGCACCAGCTGGCGGCGGGGCGATGAACACCATTTTGCGTACGCAATTGGCCGGCGTCGCCCGCCGTCCGGCGCGGATGCTGCTCACCGGCCTGGCCGTGCTCGTCGCCTCGTTCGTCGTCTTCGCCACCGTGCTCGCCCAGCAGATCACCGAGCGCAGCGTGCTCGACGGGCTCAGCGGCACCCCGGCGGCGGTCGACCTGGTGGTCCGCAACGGCACGATCACCGACAAGCAGCTCGCCGCGGTCACCGCCGTGCCCGGGGTGGCCCGCACGGCCGCCCGCACCGGGATCGGCGTGCAGCTCGGCGGGCAGTACCTGAACCTCACCGCCGACCCGGGCAGCGGGCCGCTCGCCCTGGTCACCGTCACCGAGGGCCGGTACCCGAGCGCCGCCGGCGAGATCGCGGTGACGCCGCGGACGGTGCAGCTGCTCGGCCTGAACGTCGGCGCGACCGCGACGATCGATCCCGGGTCGGGCAAGAAGGTGCCGCTCAAGGTGGTCGGCGTGGTCACGCCGCCACAGGACTTCGGCTATGACGCGTACGCCCCGGCCGGCACCGTGACCGGGCTGGTCAGCGAGCCGTACCTGCAGCAGGTCGACATCGACCTGGACGAGGGAGCGGACCTGGACCGGGTCTCGGCCGCGGTGTCGGCGCTCTTCGCCGGCGCCAAGCAGGACGAACGACCGGACGTGGCCACGGGGGCCGACGTCCGGCTCGAGGAGGCCCGGGACCGGGCCGGCCAGATCGACCAGGTGTTCGCGGTGGTCGGGATGTTCGTGGCGATCGCCGTCGCGGCCGCCGGGCTGATCGCGGCCAGCACCTTCCGGATCGTGTTCGCCCAGCGGATGCGCCAGCTGGCCCTGCTGCGGGCGGTCGGCGCCGGGCGCGGCGCGATGTTCCGCGCGCTGGCCGCCGAGGGCGCGCTGACCGGCCTGCTCACCGGAGCGGTCGGGGTGCTGGCCGCGCTGGCCGTGGGACATGCCGTGCCGGCCGTGCTGCGGGGGCTCGGCTGGAAGGTGTCGTCGCCCGGCCTGCCGGTGCTGCCCGCGCTCGGCACGATCCTGCTGGCCGTGGTGATCTCGGTGGTCGCGGTGCTCGCCCCCGCGGTCTCCGCGTCCCGGATCGCGCCGCTGGAGGCGCTGCGCGCCGCGGCCGGCACCGGTGCCCGCACCGGCATCGGCACGCTGCGCTGGATCGCCGGGCTGCTGCCGCTGGCCGGCGCGGCCGCCCTGGCCGGCTACGTCTTCGTCAACCTGCCGAAGCCCGACCAGGAGAACTACGACGCCGAGTCGATGCTGCTCGCCGTGGTGGCCTCCGGCGCCCTCGCCTTCATCGCGCTGATCGCGCTCGGCCCGGTGCTGGTCCGGCCGGTCCTGGCGGTGGCCGGCTGGCCGCTGCGCCGGCTCGGCCCGGTCGGCCGGCTGGCGATCGGCGGGGTGGGCGGCAGCGCCCGCCGGGCCGCCGCGGTGTCGGTGGTGGTCGCGCTCGGCGTCACGCTGACCGCCGGGGTGCTGGTGGGCGGCGCGTCGATCCGGGTGCTCGGCGACCGGGAGCTGGCCGCGTCCGCGCCGGCCGACTTCGAGCTGCGCGGCGGCGACGGCGTGCTGCTGCCCGCCGGGTTCGTGGAGAAGGCGAAGGCGAGCGGGGAACTGACCCGGGTGACGGCGTACCGGCGGATCGCCACCGCGAAGGTCGGCCCGTTCGACGAGGTGTCGGTCACCGACCTGGACATGGCCGCGCTGCCCCGGCTGCGTGACCTGGACGTCAAGCACGGCTCGGTGGACGACCTGGGGCCGGGCAAGGCGGTGCTCGGGAACTACGTGGCCGAGTCGGCCGGGGTGGGCGTGGGCGACCGGGTGCAGGTCACCAACAAGGGCAAGAAGGCCGAGCTGACCGTGGTGGCGGTGCTCGGCGACGAGGCGCCGCTGCACACCGGGCTGCTGGTGACTCCGGCCGACCTGACCGCGCTCGGCGCCGGGCCGGCGGTCAACGGGCTGCTCGCCGACGCCGCGCACGACGGCGACAGCGGGCGTACCGAGGCGCTGCGGGCGATACGCGGGGTCAGCGCCGGCAACCCGGACTTCACCGTCGAGGTCCTCGCCGACCAGCGTGACCAGCTCGACTCGTCGCTGACCGCGCTGCTCGCCATCGCGCTCGGCCTGATCGGCCTGACCGTGCTGATCGCCGTGGTCGGGGTGGGCGCCACCACCGCGCTGTCGGTGGTCGAGCGGGTCCGCGAGTCCGGCCTGCTCCGCGCGATCGGCATGTCCCGGACCGGCCTGCGGGCCATGCTCACCGCCGAGTCCAGCCTGTACGGCGTGATCGGCGCCATCCTCGGCCTGCTGCTCGGCGTCCCGTACGCCTGGCTGGCCCTGGAGGCGATCGGCGTCAACGCTCCGCTGGCCGTCCCGGTGTGGCAGCTGGCCGCCGCGTTCCTGATCCTGGTGGCGCTGACCGCGCTCGCCGGGGTGCTGCCGGCCCGCCGGGCGGCCAGGGTCAGCCCGGTGACCGCCCTGGGGACGGAGTAGTCACCACCCCCGTGATCGTGATCCGGTAGCCTCACGCCGCTGGAACGATCACGGGGGTCATCAATGAATCGGAAGCTGGCCATCGGCGTGGGCGCCGCCGTCGCGGTGCTCGCCGCGGGCGGTGGTGTCGCGGTGCTCACCTGGCCTTCTCCGCCGGGGAGCGACCCGGCGGCCGCGGGGATCACCGTGCTGCCGCCCGAGCCGCGGGCCGAGCCGCCGCGGATCAAGACCGCGCTGCACACTCTCGACGTGACCGACCGGGCCGGGGTGCCGCAGCGCGACACCGAGCACTTCAGCCTGCTCGGCGTCACCTGGACGGACCCGGCGGACAGGCCGGACGGCACCATCCAGGTGAAGACCCGCAGCGCGGCCACCGGCAAGTGGTCCGGCTGGCAGTCGCTGGAAGTCGGCGACAGCGGGCCGGACGGCGCGGAGGCGGCGGCGTCCACCCGGCGCGGCGGGACCGAGCCGCTCTGGGTGGGCGACTCGGACGGGGTGGCCACCCGGGTGCAGGGCCAGGGCCGGGGCCTGCCGCACGGGCTGCGGCTCGACCTGATCGATCCCGGTCGCGAGACCGGTGGCAAGGGCGGTGGCATGGTGCTCGCGGAGGGCGAGAGCGAGTCGCCCTCGCCGGCCCCGCCGGCGCCGGGCACGGAGCCGTCGGAGATCTCGTCGAGCCCGTCGAGTGCCCCCACGAGCGCGACGTCCACCTCGGCGACGCCGGCGAGCGCGCCCTCCACGACCACGGCCTCCACGACCACGGCCACCACGACCACGGCCACGACGACGTCGGCCGCTCCGGCGCCGACCTCCACCGTGCCGATCAAGGCGCAGTTCCCGGCCTACGTCTCCCGGAAGGCGTGGAGCGCCGACGAGACGATCGTCGGGCCGATCAGCGTGGCCACCGAGGTCAAGGCGCTCTGGGTGCACCACACCGTGCACACCGCCAACGCCAACGCCTACACCTGCGACCAGTCCGCGGCCATCGTGCGCAGCATCCAGATCTACGACGTGAAGAGCAACGGCTGGTCCGACCTGGGCTACAACTACATGCTGGACAAGTGCGGCACCCTGTTCGAGGGCCGCCGTGGCGGCGTGGAGAACGCGGTGGTCGGCGCGCACACGGTCGGCTTCAACACCGGATACGCCGCGGTCGCGGTGCTCGGCGACTACCGGACCGCGACCTCGAACGACGCCATCGAGACGACGATCGCGCAGCTCGCGGCGGCCCGGCTGGGCAAGTACGGCTACAACCCGACCAGCACCGCCACCTTCACCGCCGGCTCCACCAACAACAAGTTCAAGCAGGGCGCCCAGGTCACCGTGCCGCGCCTGTCCGGCCACCGGGACATGGACGCCACCATCTGCCCGGGCGACAACCTGTACTCCCGGCTGCCCGCGATCCGCGCCAAGTCGCAGCTGATGGTGACCGGCATGGCGCTCACCTCGGTGACCGGCGGCGGGTACTCCGGCGGCGCCTGGCACGTGCGCACCGGCGCCACCGTCACGTGGACGATGGCCACCACCGCGACCGACCTGGCCCGGATCGACGTCTACGTCGACGGCGTCAAGGGTGCACCGCTCGACGGCGCCGCGCGCAGCGTCAAGCTGGCCGTCAGCCCGGGGAAGCACACCGTGACGATCGTCGCGGTGCACACCTCCGGCAGCACCGCCCGGATCAGCGCCGTCATCTACGGCGACGTCACGGCGCCGACCCTGACCGCGCCCGGGGTGACCCTGCGCTCCGGCACCTACAACACCACGTCGGCGCCGATCACGGTCGGCTTCCTGGCGCGGGACAACCTCGCGGTCGCCTCGGTCACGGTGAGCCGGCCGCGGGCGGCGACCCTGGCCGGGACCGCGAACAGCTGGGTGACCACCGCCAAGCCGGGCGCGGTCGGTTACACGCTCACCGCGCGGGACGTGGCCGGCAACGCCCGGACCGCCTCGGCCACGCAGTCGGTGCTCTACCTCGCCGAGACCAAGGCGAAGAAGGCCGGGACCTGGTCGGCCCGCAAGTCCGGCTCCTACCTGGGCGGCAAGGCGCTCACCTCGAGCAAGAAGAACGCCAAGCTGACGTACACCTTCACCGGCAAGTCGGCGGCGCTGCTCTTCTCCCGCGGGGTGCGCACCGGCAAGGCTTACGTGTACCTGGACGGGAAGAAGGTGGCCACGGTCGACACCAAGTCGGGCTCGACGAAGTACCGTCAGGCGCTCTGGGTCAAGGCGTTGACCAGCAAGAAGCACACGGTCGTGATCGTGGTCGCGGGGACGTCCGGCCGCCCGGCGGTGGTGAGCGACGGTCTCGCGTACGTTAAATGATCTTATGTGTTCGCGATCGCGGCCGATCCTGACCGGCGAACCGTCGTAGTCCTCCAGGAGCGCCCGATGTCACCGTCCGACCGCGGCACAGGGGCATCGGGTGTGATCCCGGTGCTCCTGTACCACTCGGTCTCGGCCACCCGGCGCGACGACCCGTGGCAGGTGGCGGCCGCCGACTTCCGCGAGGACATGGCGGCCGTGGTGGCCTCCGGGCGCACCCCGCTGACCGCCACCCGGTACGCCGCCGCGCTGCGTGGTGCGGCGGCGATGCCGGACCGGCCGGTGCTGATCACGTTCGACGACGGGTTCGCCGACTTCGCCGACGAGGCGGCGCCGATCCTGGCCGAGTTCGGCCTGCCCGCCACGATCTTCGTGACCACCGGCTGGATCGGCACGACCGGGATGCTCTCCGCGGCGGCCGTCCGCGATGTGGCCGCCGGCGGCTCGGTCGAGGTCGGCGCGCACTCGGTCACCCATCCGCATCTCGACCTGCTCGGGCGCCGGGCGGCGCGGGACGAGATCGGCGCGAGCAAGACCGCGCTGGAGGACCTGCTCGGCGGTCCGGTGACGTCGTTCGCGTTCCCGCACGGCAGCCACCGGCGGCAGACCGTGGCCGCGGTGCGCGACGCCGGGTTCGACGCCGCGTTCGCCGTGAAGAACGCGCTGTCGCACGCCGCGGACGAGCCGTTCACGATCGCCCGCTACACCGTGCGGGCCGCGACCACCCGCGGCGAGGTCGCCGCGGTGCTGTCCGGCGCCGGCGCCCCACCGGCCTGGCACGGCGAGCGCCTGATCACCACGGCGTACCGCGCGGTCCGCTACGCCCGATACGCCGGGCGCCCGGTGGCGCACCCGATCGAGGGTTGGAAAATCACCGTGTGACCTTTGTGACGGCGTTTTCCGGGCGCCGTTGCGGTGAATGGCGGAATGATTTCCGCCTGTCTCTTTCGCTGATTTCCGTGATCTGCTGACCGCTGGTGTCCGCATTGTCGCCGCCTGCGTGGTACTCGACCGGAGGCCTTTCCCGGCCGCTTTGCGACATTCGGCAAAACCGGCTCTGAGCTGCACCTTTACCGCCGATCGGCCGGTGCCTGGTCATCCGTCGGCGGCGGGATCCCGCACGGCCGGGCATCCGCCGGACGACTCCGCGTGCCCGTTGTGATGAGCGGGTGATGCCGATCGGCGCGGCACGGGCGCACGATCGGCGAAACCATTTTGGTTCCGTTTCGGTGCAGCATGTTGTTCTCCATTCGTAAAGAGGCGGACATCAGATGACCACGGAACGCGTCTTCACCCCGATCGTTCCGGCGGCCGGCACGCCACGGCGGGAGCCGGTGTCGGTGCTCATCTGCGCCTACACGATGCGCCGGTGGGACGACGTGCTGGCCGCGGTCGAGTCGGTGCGCCCGCAGCTCGGCGGGTACGACGAGGTGGTCCTCGTGGTCGACCACAACCTGGAGCTGCGCGCCGGGCTGGAGGCCCGGTACGACAGCACGCCCTGGCTGCGCGTGCTGTCGAACACCGGCAAGCAGGGGCTCTCCGGCGCCCGCAACACCGGGGTCGCGGCGGCCCGGCACGACATCGTGATCTTCCTGGACGACGACGCCACCGCGGAGCCGGGCCTGGTGACGACCATGGTCGCCGCGCTGGCCGACCAGCGGGTCGCGGCGGTCGGCGGCACACCGGTCCCGGCCTGGCCCGCCGTGCACCGGCCGTGGTGGTTCCCGCCCGAGTTCGACTGGGTGGTCGGCTGCGCGTACGTCGGGCTGCCCACCGAGCGGGCCGAGGTGCGCAACGTGATCGGCGCGGCGATGGCGTTCCGGCGCGGGGTGCTGGAGCGGGTCGGCCCGTTCTCCACCGACGTCGGCCGGGTCGGCACCCTGCCGCTGGGCTGCGAGGAGACCGAGCTCTGCATCCGGGTGCGCCAGCAACTGCCCGGCGCCGCCATCCACCACCTGCCGGACGCCCGCGTCCGGCACCGGGTCACCCCGGACCGGACCACCTGGCGCTACTTCCTGCGCCGCTGCTACAGCGAGGGCGTCTCCAAGGCGATGGTGTCCCGCCTGGTCGGCGCCGGGGACGGGTTGTCCAGCGAGCGCCGGTACGTCAGCCGGATCCTGCCCCGCGCGGTCGGCCGCAGCCTGCTCGGCGTGGCCCGCGGCCGGTTCGCCGCCGCCGGTCCGGGCGCGGCCGTGCTCTGCGGCCTGGTCGCCACCGGCGCCGGCTACCTGCGCGGCAGCCTGACCCGCTGATCATTTCCGCTCACCTCGCGGCCGGTCCCGCCGAACTTCCCCGCGCAGCACACGACAAGGAGCCTTGATGGTACGGATCGTTCAGGTGGAGCTCACCGAGCCCGCGCCGGCGCTGCCGGAGGGCGGCCCGGCCCGCCTCCTGGTCCGCGACGGCGGGCGGCCGGTCGCCTTCCTGCCGGTCACCGTGCCCGCCGCCGGGCTGGCGCCGGACGAGGTGACGGCGCTGATCCGGCAGGCGGCGCCGGACCGGGCCGCGACCCTGGCCCGCGCGTCCGCGACGCCGGGCCGGGTGCCGACCGCGACCGTGGTGGTCACCACCTGCGTGGCCAGCGCGTCGCTGGCCCGGACCCTGCGCGGGGTGCGGGCGCAGACCGTGGCGCCGGTGCAGACCGTGGTGGTGGACAACCGGCCGGCCACCTCCGGCGTCGCCGAGTTCCTGGCCGCCGAGGGGTTCACCGAGGTGGTGCTGGTCCGCGAGCCGCAGCCCGGGCTGTCCCGGGCTCGCAACGCCGGGCTGGCCGCGGCGACCGGCGAGATCGTCGCCTACACCGACGACGACGTGGTGCTGGACAGCCGCTGGGTGGAGTCGCTGACCTCGGCGTTCGCCCAGGACGAGCGGATCGCCTGCGTCACCGGGCTGATCCTGCCGCTGGAGCTGGCCACCCCGGCGCAGCTGATCTTCGAGGAGTTCGGCGGGTTCGCCAAGGGCTTTCAGGTACGCGACTTCGACCTGCACGAGCACCGCGGGCCGGGTGCGCTCTACCCGTACGCGGCCGGGGTGTTCGGGACCGGGGCGAACAGCTCGTTCCGTGTCGCCGACCTGCGTGCCCTGGGCGGCTTCGACGAGACGCTCGGCATGGGCACCCCGGCGCTGGGCGGCGAGGACCTCGACATCCACCTCAGCGTGGTGCGGTCCGGGCGGATGCTGCGCTACGAGCCGGCCGCGCTGGTCTGGCACCGGCACCACCCGGACGAGCGGTCGCTGCGCCGGCAGATCCACAGTTACGGCGTGGGCATGGCGGCCATGGTGGCCAAGCGCTGGGCGACCAGCCCGCAGGAGCGCCGGGAACTGGCCGGCCGGCTCGTCGCCGGGCTGCGCCACCTGCTCGGCCCGGGCAGCCCGAAGAACGCCGGCCGGACCCGGTCGTACCCGGTGTCGCTGACCGTTCTCGAACTCGCGGGCGTGGCCCGTGGCCCGTTCGCCTACCTGCACAGCCGCGTCCGCGGACCCCGGAAGGCCGCCGCGTGAGCGCCCGGCACCGCACCGCCGCGGACGTGGTGCTGCTCCTGCTGCTCGCCGCCACCGCGGCGCTGACCCAGGCCGGCAGCTCCGGCCCGCGTACCGCGATCGCCCTGATCACGGTCCTGCTGGTGCCCGGCGGGGCGATCATCACCCTGCTCCGGGTCGGCGACGTCGGGCAGTGGTTCGGCATCGCGATCAGCCTGAGCCTCGCCGTGGTGGCCCTGGGCGCCTTCCCGATGCTCTGGCTGGGCTGGCGGCCCGCCGTGCTCGGCGCCGTGCTCGGCGCGGCCTCCGCCGTGCTCCTCCTCCTCGACCTGCGCCGCCGGCTGCAAGGGGTGCCCGCGTGACCACGCTCGCCGACGCCGAACGGACCGTCGTCCTGACCGCGCCCCGCCCGGCCACGCCGGCCGCGAAGGTGCTCGGCTGGCTGCCGCTGGCCGGGCTGCCGGTCGCCTTCCTCGCGATCCGCGGCCTCGACGCGAGCAACCTGGGCGAGTACGGCCTGCTGCCGGCCCTGCCCTGGCTCTGGTACGCCGGGCTGGTCCTGGTCCTGATCGGCGCCGCCCGGGCCCTGGTCGCCCCGGCGTTCCGGGTCCCGATGGCGATGGCCTACGTCACCGCGATCGTCCTGCTGCTGTACGGCACGATGCCGTTCCTGGCGCAGGCCCCGGACTTCCCGTACGTCTACAAGCACCTCGGCGTCACCGAGTACATCACCGCGCACGGGTCGGTGAACTGGTCGATCGACATCTACCACCGGTGGCCCGGGTTCTTCGCGTTCGGCGCGTTCCTGTCCTGGATCACCGGCACCGCCACCCCGACCGGCTACGTCGCCTGGGTCGAGGTGCTCTTCCCGCTGCTGCACGGCCTGCTGGTCGCCATGATCGGCACCGCGCTCACCGGGCGGCGCCGGATCGGCTGGGCCGCCGCCACGATCTTCGTGACGGCCAACTGGGTCGGCCAGGAGTACTACTCGCCGCAGACGTTCGCGTACACGCTGGCTCTGGCGATCTTCTGGATCGCGGTCCGGCACCTCGGCGACCACCGGCCCACGCCGTTCGGGCGCCTCGCCGAGCGCTGGGCCGGACGCCTGATCCGCCGCCCGGCCACCGCTGCCTCCCGGGTCGAGGGCGGGCGCTGGCCGCGGCCGGTCGCGGTCCTCGTGGTGCTGGTGCTGTTCGCGGCGGTGGTGGTGAGCCACCAGCTGTCCCCGTTCATGATCCTGCTGACGGTGACCGCGCTGGTCCTGCTCGGGCGGATCCGGCCCTGGTGGCTGCCGGTGGCGCTGGGCCTGGTCGCGGCCGCCTACCTGGCCTTCCACTTCGACTACATCCAGACCCGGTACGGGATCTTCACCAGCCTCAACCCGTTCAAGAACGCGGCGCACCTGGCGACGTACGACGTCAGCCCGCTCCTCGGCAAGCAGATCAACGCCTGGGCCGGCCGGGCGCTGACCGGATTCCTGCTGCTGCTCAGCGTCGCCGGCCTGGTGCGTACCGCCCGGCGCGAGGACCTGCGGCTGGCGCTCGGCCTGGCGGTCGCCGCGTTCTCGCCGTTCGCCCTGCTCTTCGGCCAGGGCTACGGCGGTGAGGGCATCCTGCGGGTCATCCTGTTCTGGCTGCCCTGGGCGTCGATCGCGGTCGCCCTGCTGGTGGTCCGCGAACCGGTCGCGACCCGCCGCCGGGCGCCGAGGGGCATCGCCGCCGCCCTGGTGCTGCTGATGTCGGCCGCCATGTTCGTCCCGGCCTGGCTGGGCTCGGCCGAGCTGGCCCTGGTGAGCCGGGCCGAGGCGAAGGCGATGGAGTGGTTCTATCGCAACGCCACCCCGGACAGCGTGCTGGTCGCCGCCGCGCCGGGCACCCCGCTGCGCGGCGCGCCGAACTACTACCAGTTCCGCGGTCCCAAGTCGGACGACGACCCGAACCTGCTGCGCACCGAGGTCATGCGCTACCGCGCGCTGGGCTCGCCGCGGGACGTCGACCAGATCAAGTACGTGATCAACAACTACTCGCCGCGCGGCTACGTCATCTTCGCGCCGATCCTCACCCGGTACGCCCACGTCTTCCGGCTCACCCCGGACGGCGCGCTGGCCGACCTGGAATCGGCGGTCGCCGCGTCGCCGCAGTTCAAGCGGATCTACTCGGACGGCGGTGTCACCATCTACGAACTGGTGACCTCGTGACGGTGACCGACGCGGCACAGACGCGCGGGCACCTGGCGAAGCTGCTGGGCCGGGAATCGCTGTACATGATCCTGTACGCCACCCAGCTGGTCTTCGCGGCGCTCTGCACCCCGTTGATCACCCGGGTCCTCGGCGTCGGCCAGTACGGCACGGTCACCGCGGCGATCGCGATCCACCAGGTGGTCTTCGTCTTCGCCGGGCTGAGCCTGCAATCCGCGGTGCAGCGGGAGTACGCCGCCCACCGCAACCCGCTCGGCGCGCGGCAGCTCACCGCCACGGCCCTGCTGGTCGCGGCGGCGGTCACGGCGCTGGGCTGGAGCACCGCGCCGTGGTGGAGCGGGCCGCTGGGCCTGGCCGCCGACCTCGGGCCGGTCCGGCTCGGCGTGCTCTGGGCCGGGGCGGCCGCCGCCACCGCGGTGACGCTGGCGCTGCTGCGCAGCCAGGACCGGCTGGGCGCGTTCGTCTCGGTGACGTTCTTCCAGTCGGTGGTGCTGAACGTGGCGAGCCTCGCGGCGATCCACTTCTACCACCCGTCGGCCGAGGTCTTCCTGTGGAGCGCGGTCGGCGCACAGGGCACCGCCGCGCTGACCGGGATCCTGCTGGCCCGGCCGGCCGTGGCCGGCTGGTGGCGCCGGGACCTGCTGGACCGGGCGCTGCGCTTCGCGCTGCCGCTGGTGCCGGCCGAGATGAGCACGTTCCTGCTGAACACCTCGGACCGGCTGATCATCGGCGCCCAGCTCAGCGCCGAGGCGGTCGCCCGGTACCAGGTCGCCTACAACGTCGCCTCGATGCCGATGCTGCTGCTGTCGATCCTGAACACCGCCTGGATGCCGCGTTTCTTTGGCATCGCCGACGAGACGGAGCGGCGCACCGCGGTGGCGGCCGGCCGCGACGCCCTGTACCGGCTGATGGTGCCGGTGCTGGCCGGCTTCGCTTTCGGCGCGCCGCTGGTGGCGCACCTGTGGGCGCCGGCGTCCTACCACACCGAACAGCTCAGCTTCGTGATGGCGCTGGTCCTGCTCGCCGCCGTCCCGTTCACCGCCCAGCTCGCCGTGGTCCAGGCCCTGACCGCCCAGGGCCGCACCGTGGTCACCGCGGCCGCCACGATCGCCGCCGCGGTGCTGAACGTCCTGCTCAACCTGCTCTTCGTGCCCATCTGGGGGCTGGCCGGCGCGGCGGGGGCGACGCTCATCGCGTACGCGAGCCTGTTCTTGATCCTGATTCTGTTCAGCCGCCGCCTGGCGATCCCGCCCACCCCGGCCCGCATCCGCCTGCAACTCACCGGCGGGGTGGCGCTCACCCTCGGCGTCGCCGCGCTGCCCGAGACCCCGGCGACCCTGGCCCTGCGCTGGATCGGCGGCGCCGCCGCCCTGATCTGGTTCCTGCTGGTCCTGCGCGCCCTGCGCCGGGAGACCGCCTAGCGCAGCGTCTCGCCGTCAGCCGTCCGGGCCGCGCTCGACGCCTCCGGGCGGGGCCGCGGACCCGCATGAGACGCGGGGCGGTCCGGTGGGGGCCGGGCCTGGCGAGCCGACGGCCACGGGACTCCGAGTCGTACCGAAAAATCGCCGATCGCGGCCGGGAACCGGGAAGCGGACCGTGAGCCGGTGCGGTCAGGGGAGGGTGAACCAGAACGTGGCGCCCCGGCCCTCCTCGCCCTCCGCGTGGATCTCGCCGCCGTGGCGTTCGACCGCGCGGTGCACCGTCGTCAGGCCGATGCCGGTGCCGGGGAAGTCGCGGGCGTCGTGCAGGCGGGCGAACGGGCGGAACAGCTCGCCCGCCTTGCCGGCCGGGAAACCGGCGCCGTTGTCGCGGACGAAGAAGCGGCCGTCCTGACAGCCCACCGTGATCACCGGGTGCTCGATCTTGCGGGTGAACTTGACCGCGTTGTTCACCAGGTTCTCCAGGATGACCCGGACCAGGCCCTCGTCGGCGTCGGCGGACATGCCCTCCTGGACCTCGAAGTCGACCTTGTGATCCGGGTCGCGGGCGGCCACCTCGGCGCACACCTGGCGGGCCGTCGCGGTCAGGTCGAACGTGGTGCGGCGCAGCTCGCCGCGGCTGGCGCGGGCCAGGATCAGCAGGGACTCGACCAGGTCGGCCATCCGCAGCGCGGCCGCGTGGATGCGGGTCAGCCGGTGCCGGGTCTGCTCGCCGAGCTGCTCGTCGTCGGCCTCCTCGAGCATGTGCTCGGCGAAACTCGAGATCACCTGGAGCGGGCCGCGCAGGTCGTGCGAGACCGAGCCGGAGAACGCCTCCAGCTCCCGGTTGCGCCACTCCAGTTCCTCGACCATCGCGGCCCGGGCCTCGGCCAGCTCGCGGGCCGCGCGCTCCTGCGCCGCGTCCAGCTCGCGGCGCATCAGCTCCTCGCGGATCCGGCGGGCCTCGTCGTGCGACTGCTTGCGGCGGATCTGCGCGCGGACGTGCACCCGCAGCCCCTCCGGGACGTCGGGCTGCCGCACGTAGTCGTCGGCGCCGGCCGCCAGGCAGTCCAGCATCGCGTCGTCGCCGCCGGTCATCACCAGGGGGAGCTCGCCGACCTGCGGCACCTCGCGGATCCGGCGGCAGGCCGCGCGGGCGCCGGGCAGGTCGTCGTCGAGGCCGAGCACGATGCAGTCGACGGGCTGCTCGGCGAGCAGCTCCAGGGCGTCCTCGACGGCGCCGCTCTGGACGATGTCGTAGCCGTCGGCGCGCAGCGTCTCGGCCCACACCTCCAGCTCGGCGCGGTCCGGGCTGATGATGAGGACCTTGCCCGGCCCGTGCAGGCTGCCGATCGCCCCGATCGGCAGCTGCTCGGCGGCCTGCCGCAGCACCGCGGCCAGCTTCGCCAGGACCACCGCGAGATCCTGCTGCTTGCGGACGAACGCGTCGGCGCCGGCCTCCAGCATCTGCATCTCGGTGGCGTAGTCGTCGGCCGCGGTCATCAGCAGGCACGGGGTGTCGCGCAGCGCCGGGTCGAGCCGGATCCGGCGGATCACCGTGGCGCCGTCGATGCCGGGCATCACGCCGTCCACGATCACCGCGTTCGGCCGGCGGTCGGCGGCCATCCGCAGGCCCTCCTCGCCGGTGGCCGCGGTCAGCACCGTGTAGCCCTCGGGTTCGAGCAGATCACGCAGCCGCTCACGGAACGTGGTGCTGTCGTCGATGACCAGGATGGTGGTTCCGCCGTCGGAGCTGTCCGGGCCGTCGCCGAGCAACTGCCGGGTGCGGGCCACCACGTACCCGGCGTCGTACGGTTTCCCGACGTACTCGTCCGCGCCGATCCGCAGCCCGGCCAGCCGGTCGGTGACCTCGCTCTCCACCGACAGCAGCATGGTCACCACCTCGGCGTGCGCGGTCGAGCCGCGCAGCTCGGTGAGCAGCTCCAGGCCGTCGGCGTCGGGCAGCAGCACGTCCAGGATCGCGGCGTCGAACTCGTCCCGGGCGAACGCG
Organism: Actinoplanes ianthinogenes; assembly: GCF_018324205.1. NCBI lineage: Bacteria > Bacillati > Actinomycetota > Actinomycetes > Micromonosporales > Micromonosporaceae > Actinoplanes > Actinoplanes ianthinogenes. Next base: position 935,609 of record NZ_AP023356.1, on the reverse strand, counting down.
GCCCGCGCCTCCGCGCCGGTCGCGCACAGGATCGTCCGGAACCCGTCGTCGGAGAACGCGTCGTGCAGGTCCATCCGCACGGTCAGGCTGTCGTCGACGATCAGCACGGTCGGCTTCATCGACGGCTCCCCGCCGGACGCAGCCCGGCCAGCCTCGCCGAGATCCGCGCCGGGGACAGCACGTACGTGGCCGCGCCGAGCAGCGCCGCCTCCCGCGGCATGCCGTAGACCACGCAGGTCTGCTCGTCCTGGGCGAAGGTGACCGCGCCGCGCTGACGCATCTGGAGCAGCCCGGACGCGCCGTCCCGGCCCATGCCGGTGAGCAGGCAGCCGGCCGCCAGGTTGCCGTACTCGGTGGCCACCGACTCGAACAGCACGTCGACCGAGGGGCGGCAGGAGTGCCGGGGCGGGCCGCTGGACAGCCGCAGGATGTGGTCCTTGACGTAAAGGTGCCGGTCCGGCGGGGCGAGCAGCACCTGCCCGGCGAGCCCGCTCACCGCCAGGCCGTCGGCCGCGTAACGCACGTTGCGCCCGGTCTGCCCGCCCAGCCAGTCGGAGAACGCCGTCGCGAACTGCTCGCTCGCCGCGATGTGCTGCACCACCAGCACCGGCGTGCGGAAGTGCGGCGGCAGGTCGCGCAGCAGCTCGGTGAGCGCGCCCGGCCCGCCGGTCGAGGCGCCGACGGCGACCACGGCCATCGCGTCGGTGGCGGCCGGGGCCGCGGCGGGGGCCGGGGGAGGGGGCGGTGGCGCGGGCCGGGCCCGCCCCTCCAGCCGCGCTCGCGGATGCGTGATCACCCGGATCCGGGAAACCATTCTTACGGTACGCCGTAAGCGCGGTGACCAGTCCACGTCGGAGTCGTCCCCGCGCGGCTTCTCCAGCACGTCCACCGCACCCGCCGCGAGCGCGTTGTACGTGCTGAACAGCTCCTGCCGGTCCGCCGACGACACCACCAGGATCGGCGTCGGGTGCTCCGCCATGATGTGCTCGGTCGCCTGCAACCCGCTGATCCCGGGCAGCATCATGTCCATGGTGATCACGTCCGGGCGCAGCCGGCCGGTCAGCTCGACCGCCTGCTCGCCGGTCACCGCCTCGCCGATCACCTGCAACTCCGGGTCCGCGGCGAGCGCCTCACGCAGGTAGTGGCGCATGGTCAGGGAGTCCTCCACCACCAGGACCCGGATCATGCGCGGACCACCAGCCGGCGGATGTGGGCGAGCAGTTCCTCCTGGTCGAACTCGCCCTTGACCACGTACGCGCTGGCCCCGGCCCGCATCCCGCGCTCCCGGTCGGCGGCGCTGGCCCGGGAGCTGACCAGGATCGCCGGGACGCCGGCCAGCTCCGGGTCGGCGCGGGTGCGCTCGACGAAGGTGAAGCCGTCGATGCCGGGCATGTCGATGTCGGTGAGGAACAGGCCGTACCGGCGGGACCGGGCCTGGTCCAGCGCCTCCTCGGCGGAGGCGGCCAGGTCCACGTCGTAGCCGGCCGACTCCAGGATGCTGCGCTCCAGCATCCGGGTGGTCAGCGAGTCGTCGACGACCAGTACCGGCAGCGGCGGGGCGACCGTCGCGGCGGCCGGCCGCGCACCGGTGCCCTCGCCGCGCAGCATCTCCCGGGCCAGCCCGGGCGGGTCGAGGACCAGCCGCGGGTTGCCGTCGCTGTCGACCGAGACGCTGCCGATCGCCGGGGTGGACGGGGCCAGCTCCGGCAGCGGCCGGGCGACCAGCGCGTGCGTGCCGCAGAGCCGGTCCACGCCGACCGCGACCAGGCCGTCCCCGCTGTCCACCAGCACCGCCGCCCCCGGCCCGGCGGTGTCCGGCACCGTCCGTCCGGTGTAGAGGGCCTCGGCCAGCTGCCGGAACGGCGCGGCGGTGTCCTGGTAGACCAGCTTGCCGGTGGACGCCGCGGTGACCGCCTCCGCGGCGCTGAGCCGCACGCAGGCCCGGACCGCGTCCAGCGGCAGCGAGGCGACCGTGCCCGCGGTCTCCACCAGCAGGCCGGTCATGCTCAGCAGCGCGAGCGGCACGATCAGCTCGACGACCGCGCCGGCCCCGGGCGTGCTGCGGATCTTCACCTCGCCGCGCAGCTGACCGGCGACGTCGCGCAGCACGTCCATCCCGATCGCCCGGCCGGACACCTCGGTGACCGCCGCCGACGTGCTCAGCCCGCCGTGCAGCACCTGGTCGAGCACCTCGGCCTCGCCGGTCGCCGGCAGGCCCCGGGCCTCGGCCTGGCGGCGCAGCGCCGCCACGTCGAAGCCCCGCCCGTCGTCGGTGCAGCGGAAGGTGGCGTACCGGCCCTGCCGCTCCACCTCGAAGGTGACCGTGCCCTCCGGCGATTTCCCGGCGGCCACCCGCTCCGCGGCCGGCTCGATGCCGTGCACCACGGCGTTGCGGACCACGTGCAGGAACGCGGCGCTGGCCGGGCCGAGCAGGTGCGAGCCCATCCGGACGTCGGCGCCGTGCGCCACGAACCGCACCCGGCGGCCCTCGCTGTCCGCGGCGTCGCGGACCGCCCGGCGCAGCGCCGTGAAGATGCTCCCGGCCGGCACCAGCCGCAGGCTCTCCGCCTTGGCCCGGACGTCGTCCAGCTCACGCTCGATCTGGTCGACCGCGTCGATCAGCCGCCGCCCGGCGGTGCCCAGCTCGCCGGCGAGCCGCCGAGCCGAGGCGTGCGTGACGGCGGCCGCGGTCCGGCCGCCGCGCAGCTGGTCGGCGAGCGTCTCGGCGGTGTGGTGGAGGCGTTCGACGAGGTGGCTGCCGGCCCGCAGCGGCGCCATCCGGGCGGTCGTCTCGGTGATCGCGTCCAGCAGCTCGTCCAGGTCGGCGGTGACGGACCGCGGCGCCGCGGGCTCCATGGGCTCCGGGCCGGGCACCGCCTCCGGTGCCGCCTCCGGTGCCGCCTCCGGTGCCGGCTCCGGGATCGGAGCCGGGGGCGGCGGCGGGGCCGCGACCACCGGCTGGGACAGGGCCGCCACCTGGGCGCTGATCTCGTCGTTCAGGCGCAGCAGCTCGCGCATCTCGTCGGCCGCCAGCGCACCCGCCGAGTCCCGGTGCGGGACCAGGATCTCCTCCAACTCGTGGGCCCGGTCGGCGATCTGCTTCTGCTTCACCACCCGGGCCGCGCCCTTGAGCGTGTGCGCCACCCGCAGCAGCTTCGCCACCGGCTCCGGACCGGGCCGCTGGTCCAGGTCGAGCACCCCGGAGCTGATCTGCTCGACCAGCTCCTGCGCCTCGATCCGGAAGTAGCGCAGCGGATCCCGGTTCTCCGGCATCTCAGTGGCCCCGGGTCCCGACCAGCTCCAGCAGGTCGCCGGAGAGGGTGCTCAGGTGCGCCGCGGTCTGCTTGGTCTGCACCGCGCTGGCCTCAGTCTCCCGGGACACCCGGGCGGTGTCCGAGGCGGCCACGTTGACCTGCTCGACCGCGGTGGTCTGCTGCTTGGTGGAGAGCTCGATCTCCCGGGTGGCGTCGTTCGTGGTCGCCACCAGCTGCACGATCTCCCGGAACGAGTTGGTCGCGTCGTCGAACTGCCGGGCCCCGGCGTCCACCGCCTTCGCCCCGATCTCGGTGGCCATCACCGTGGTGTTCACCGCGCCCCGGACGTCCTCGATCAGCGCCCGGATCTCCTTGGCCGACGCGGCGGTCCGGTCGGCCAGCTTGCGGATCTCCTCGGCCACCACGGCGAACCGGCGGCCCCACTCGCCGGCGCCGCTTGCCTCGATGGTGGCGTTGATGGCCAGGATGTTGGTCTGCTCGGCCAGCTCCGAGACCAGGTCCACCACCCCGCCGATCTGCTGCGACTTCTCGCCCAGCGCCAGCATGTGCTGGACGATCTGGTCGACCTGGGTGCGGATCGCGACGATCGACGCCCGGGTCTGGTCGATGGTGGCGTCGCCGTCGCGGGCCGCCGTCTCGGTCTCCTCGGCGATCTTGGAGACCCGCTGGGCGCTGTCCGCGATCTGCCGCGAGGTGATCAGCAGCTCGTTGATCGTGGTGGTGATCTCGCTCATCGCGCTGGCCTGGTCGCGGCCGCCGTTCACCTGCTGCGCGGCCGCCGCCTCCAGCTGCGCCGACGAGCTCTGGATGTGCCCGACCGCGGCGCCCACCTCGCGGCGCAGGTCCCGGCTCAGCCGCCAGGCCACCATGACCGCGCTGCCGGTGGTGAGCACGCCGAGCACCACGATCACCGCGATCGCGATGGAGGCCTGCCGGGACGAGTGCCTGCGGTCGGCCTCCACGTCGGCGCGCACCTTGGTGATCAGCTCGGCCAGCACCGTCTGCACCTCCTTGCGCAGCGGCACCGCCTGGGCGCTGTTCAACCGCGCGGCGACCAGCGGATCCTTGGTCCTGGCCCGCTCGGCCATCACCTGGGACACCCAGTCCGCGTGCTTCTCCTCGGCGGCGCCCGCCCGGTCCACCAGGCCCCGGACCGCGGCGCTGGTGCCGGTGCGCAGCTCCTCCAGCTGACTGCGGAAGTCGGTGCGGTCGGCCGCGGTGGCGTCGGCGTACTCCGGGGTGGCGTACAGCATGTAGCCCCGGTAATCGGCCAGCCGCTTCTCCATCAGCCGGTTCAGGTTCTCCGCGCCGGTCAGCTCGTGGGTGGCGGCCGCGATCACCCGGTCCTTGGCGGTCACCACGAACAGCAGGCCGACGGCGGCCAGCACCACCGAGAGCAGGGTCAGGGCGCTGGTGATGCCGACGCCGACGCCGATCTTCCGGCCAAAGGTGTGTCCGGCCATCAAGAGGTCACCTCCGGGTGCTCATGCCCGGCCATCCGATGGGCCAGGGCGCGGGTGGCCGGCACGTCGACGATCGGCCGATCGCCGTCCGGCAGCCGGACCATGCCGTGCAGGCAGCTCCGGGTCCCGGCCCCGGAGCCGTCCACGACGTCGGGGGCCGGCACCCGGACGTGGTGGTCGAGCTGGTGGAACGCGAGCGCCAGCGGCGGGGCGCCGGCGGCCAGGACCAGCCAGCGGGGCTCGTCGGCGATCGGGTGCCCGAGCAGCGCCGCCAGGTCGTAGACCGGGACGACGACACCGGCGAAACCGGCCAGCCCGCGCAGCGCCGGCACCGTGGTCGGCAGCGGGGTGACCGGGCGGTCCGGGTAGAGGCCGGAGGTCTGGGACAGACGCAGCGCGTACGCCCGCCCACCCGCCCCGATCGCCAGCAGCTCGATCCCCTCGTCGTCCAGCGTCCGGGCCGGCACCGAGAACGAGTGGTCGAAGTCGGCGCGCAGCTGCTCCACCCGGGACTGGATCTGGTCGGTCATCGCCAGGTCCCGCTCCGCGACGACGTCGCGTCCAGCTCGGTCCGGCACAGCGAGCTCAGCGCGAGCCGCCCGAACCCGCCGCCGAACAGCGTGAGCCGCTCGTCGCTCTCCCGGGGCAGCAGCTCCAGCGCCGCGCCCAGCTCGGCCGCCGCGTCCCGCCCGTCCCCGCGCCGCCGGGCCAGCAGCCCCAGCCGCAGGCGGGGCATGGCGAACCCGGGATCCAGGTAGGCGGCCAGCCGGTACTGCCCGACCGCCTCGTCCGGCTCGTCCACCTCGTGGCAGATGCCGAGCAGGTGGTGCGCGTCCGGGTCCGGCCCGCCGGTCTCGATCAGCGCCCGTGCGGTCTCCCCGGCGTCGGCCAGGCGGCCGCGCTGTGCCAGCAGCACGCCGTAGAGCAGCAGGTCACGGGGCCTGCGCTGGGGGAGCGCGGTGCGGATCAGGTCGAGCGCCTCGGTGAACTTCTCGTCCCGCAGCAGCTCCAGGGCCCGCGGGTGGACGTCGACCGGCTGACGCGGGGGCTCCCGCCGGACCACCGGGGGCCGGTGCTCCGGGCGCGCCGGTGGCGGTGGGTCGGCGCGCCGGTAATAGACGGTGTCGCCGAAGCTCTCCACGGTGAGGCCGTCCGGGTCGCTGCCCAGCGAGTCGGTGTGCCCGAGGAAGAGCGCGCCGCCCGGGGCCAGGGCGGCGGTGATCCGCCGGAGCAGGCCGGTGACGGTGGGCCGGGTCAGGTACATCAGCAGGTTGCGGCAGAGGACGACGTCGTACCGGCCGGGCTGCCAGATCAGCGGGTCGTCCGGCGCGGCCACGTTGTGCTCGGCGAACCGGACCGTCGCGGCGACCTCCGGCAGCACCCGGAACCCGTCGCCGGCCGGGCGGAACCAGCGCCGCCGCACCTCGCCCGGCGTCTCCCGCAGCGCCCACTCCGAGTACACCCCCTGCTCGGCCCGCCGCAGCATCTCCGGGTTCGCGTCGATGCCGAGCACCGACACGATCCAGTCCGGCGCGGGCCGGGCCTGAAGCGCCGCGATCGCCAGCGAGTACGCCTCCTCGCCGGACGAGCAGCCGACCGACAGCAGCCGCAGCGCCCGCTGCCCGGACCGGGCCGCGATCCGCTCCGGCAGCACCCGCTCGGTCAGCGCCCGGAACTGGTCGCCGTGCCGGAAGAAGTAGGTCTCGGTGATGCTGAGCCGCTCGGCCAGCACCGTGGTCTCCTCCGGCCAGTCCCGCACGGACAGCCGGTTCAGATACTCGTTCTCGGACATCCGGCGGGCCGCGGACCGCTCGGCGAGGACCGGCAGGACCGGCACCGCCTCGGTGTCCGCGGAGACCCAGCCCAGCCGCTGCTCGAGAATGCCACGGAACCGCACCAGCGGCGGGTCCTCCCTCACGCCGCGCCTCCCGTCACCGCGTCCCGGGCCGCCAGCTCCCACACCTCGTCCGGGACCGTCCGGATGCTGCGCAACACCAGCAGCGGCTCGGTGCCGACCGTCCCGACCGCCGCCACCAGCGAACGGGACGCGCCGGTGAACAGGGTGCTGGGCCCGTCCGGCGGGGTCGCCTCGACCAGCCGCACGCCGAGCACCGGCCCGGTCGCGCAGGCCACCGGCCCGCGCCCGGCACGCACCGCCACGTACCGATCAATCTCGGACGTGGTGCCGGTCAGCAGCCGGGTCACATCGATCACCGGGGACGGCTCGCCGCGCAGAATGGTCAGCCCCCGCACATAGGGTGGGGTGCCGGCGAGCGGCCGGGTCGGCAGCGGCCGCATCGTCTCGACGACCTCGTCGAGCGGCAGCGCGCAATACAGCGGCCCGGCGCGGAAGACCAGCGCGAGCACCCCGGCGTCGAGGGCCGGAGCCAGCGTCTGTCCGTGCTGCCCCACGGCCTCAGGCTACCGAGATGAAGATCCGCCTTCGCGAGCTTTGCTCGCTTTGGCCGGACGATTTGCCCACGTCACGGTGCGCTCTCCGCACTGTTCCCGCGCTTTCGGTACGCCCGGAGCCCCACCCGCCGTCGTCGTTCGCGGGTGGGGCCGGCCCCGGTGGGCAGCCGCCCACCGCGCGCACCGGAGCCGGCGGCCTCTCATTCCTCGGGCGCCCACCAGGTGGGGATCAGGTTGTTCTCCTCGCGCTTCTTCGCGGCGCGCCGTTCCCGCCGTTGCGCCCATCTCCCGGGGGAAGGCTCCGCGCTGTGCCGGCTCGCCCCGCCGGGCGGTCGCCCGGTCGACGGGTGCCCGGTTGGTGGGTGCCCGGTTGGTGGGTGCCCGTTCACTCCGGCCACCGGGTGCCCGGTCACTCCGGCCGGCGGCCGGCCCGCGAACGGCTGCCCGTCCCGTCCCGTGTCGGTCCATCCGGCCTGCGGCCAGCCGGCCGGCAGCGGTCCGACCGGTTCCGCGTCCGCCGGTGCGTGCCCCTCCGGTCGTGCCGGGGCGGGCGCGGCCGGTGTCGTGCGAGCCGGGGTGGTGTCCGGCCACAGCCGGGGCCGGCGCTGCGCGGCCAGGTCCTCGACCCACCCGAACAGCACCACCGCGACCCCGGTCAGCAGGAACGTCATCGCCAGCGTGACCGGCTTCTCCAGGTGCCCGAGGTCGTCGAGGGCCAGGAACGTCAGGACCGGCCAGATCGCCGCGATCGCCAGGTTGTGCCACAGATAGACGGTGACCGCCCGGTTGTTCAGCAGCGTCACCGCCCGGTCCAGCGGCCGGAGCCGGGACAGCCACGCCATGCTGGGCTGCCAGCGCAGGGCGAGCAGCACGAAGGCGAGCGAGTACAGCGACTGCGACTCGGAGACGTCGTTCAGGTCCCAGGCGTCCTCGCCCTGGTGGCCGTTCTGGTAGTACAGCGCGGCCCCGCCGAGCAGCAGGACCAGCGTGACCACGGTGGCCGGGCGGAGCCTGGCCAGCCGGCCGTCCCGGTGCGCGAAGCCCATGATCCAGCAGGCGGCGTAGGTGACGAAGTCCCACATCACCACGTCGGCGGTCTCCGGCAGCCCGAATCCGGTCTTGTCGAGCAGCGCGATGGCGGCGATCGGCGCGAGCACCAGCAGCCAGCATGCCGGGCCCAGCCTCTTCCAGAGCAACCAGAGGATCGGGGAGAGCAGGATGAACCAGACGTACGCCCGGATGTACCAGAGCGGTTCCCAGGAGTCGACGCCGAGCTCGCTGCCGGGCGGGTCGCCGAGCGGCAGGATCCAGAAGGCGAGCTTCCACGGGGTGAAGGGGTGTTCGCCGTCCTCCTCCTGTGCCCAGCCCAGGGCGATCATCACCGGCACGGCCATCAGGCCGAGCAGCCACAGCGGCGGGAGCAGCCGGCGCAGCCGGGAGGTGACGACCCGGTTCGCCGGGCGTTTCTCCAGCGACGCCGCCGTCAGCGACCCGGCCAGCGCGAACATGACGCCCATGGCGGGCATCACGATGGACAGCCAGGACCATCCGAAGAGGTGGTAGACGATCACCCGGAGGATTGCCGCGGCACGAAGCAGGTCCAGGTATCGGTTTCGCACCGGGGAACCGTAGCCACGATCAATGTGTTTCCGGGACAGCCGGGTGGACGGCAAGAACGCCTTACCGGATTACCCCGATAGCGGGAAGTGTGCCGGAATCGAGTGCGATTGTGCGACGCGTGTGCTCTGCCCTGATCGGACTTTGCGCAGCTCATCGCGTACGGATAAAGGTTCTTCGAAATAGCGGTGACCACTCACGGGTCCGGCGGCGAAGTGACCGCCTCGCGTCTGTGACGTTGGTCAACTCCGGGAGCGCCCCGGGAAAGGCGGGGTGCGCTGAGGAATGGGATCGACTTCTGTTATGCGTAAGCCTCTGGTTGTGCTCGGCGTGGCTGCCGCGGCTCTGGTCGCCGGCGGTGTGGTCACGACACGCGCCTTGGCGCAGGAGCCGCCGGATGACCAATTTTCTGGCTTCAATGTCTTCGGCGAGCCGTTGTTCGTCGACGGCGGCGGCGAAGGTGACGAATACGAGGAGGAGCCGGTCGCGGAGTCGCCGCACTCCGATGTGGCCGACGAGCCGGAGACCCCGGACGTGACTCCCAGCCGGGAGGCGCCCGAGCCGGCGCGCACCCCGTCGAAGGCGGCCACCCGGGAGCCCGGCGAACGCCCGGAGCCGCCGGTCCGGCTCAAGGCCCCGGTGCAGCGCAAGGACGCCGGCGCCGCGCCCGCCGCCGTGGCCGCGGCGGTGGCCGACCCGATCGCCGCCTCGCGCACCGAGGTCACCGTGGACAGCATCTCGTCCAGCCCGTCCGCGCCGGTCCAGCAGCAGATCCTGGCCCTGGTCAACCGGTACCGCGAGCGGTCCGGCTGCCGGCCGGTCACCCTGGACCGCCGGCTCATCGACGCGGCCAACCGGCACGCCGCCGACATGGCCCGCCGCGACTACTTCGAGCACGCGTCGCCGAACGGGGACCGGGCCGGCGACCGGGTCAGCGAGGCCGGCTACGACTGGCGCTGGTACGGCGAGAACATCGCCCGCGGCCAGGACAGCCCGTGGGACGCGATGGACGGCTGGATGAACAGCCCGGAGCACCGGGAGAACATCCTCGACTGCAAGCTGGATCAGATGGGGGTCGGCTTGGCGTTGGATCGCGATCACACCCCGTACTGGGTGCAGGATTTCGCCACCCCTAAGTAACCGTACGACTACTCCTTTCCCGGACCGGGATGCCGATCGGCATCCCGGTTTCGTGTCACCGTCCTTCCCCTGATCGTCGCGGTGGGGCGGCTGTGCTTCGATGTGCGGACGACACTCCTGGGGAGGATGTGATTTGGCAGTGAAACGTGTTACCGCACGTCTCGCCACGGCGGCTGTCGCCACCGTGGTGGGCGGCGGACTCGGTGCGTTCGCGCTGGCGCCGGCCGGCGCCGGTGCCGCGCCGGTCACCGCCAAGGCGGCCACCACCGTGGTCACCAGGGCGGCGGCCGCATCGTGCGCGACCGGCAAATATCAGAAGCAGGTCGAGGGCTACCTCAAGCAGCTGGGTGGCTACGGCACGGTGACGGTCGACGGCAAGCAGTCCGCCGCGGACTGTGCCGCGATCATCAAGTTCCAGAAGCGGTTCGGCGTCTCGCCGGCCAAGGGCCTGGCCGGCCCGACCACGTACGACGTCGCCAAGCGACTGGCGGCGACGAACCCGGCGGCCTGCAAGCCCAAGAAGAAGGGCATCACCTTCTGCGTCGATCTGACCCATCAGACGACCTGGGTGATGAAGAACGGGAAGGTCTACGTCAAGGCGACCATCACCCGTACCGGCATGAAGGGGTACCGGACGCCGGCCGGCACCTTCACGATCAACAAGCGGACGAAGAAGGAATGGTCCGACCCGTACGAGGTGTGGCTGCCCTACTGGCAGCGCTTCATCGGCGGGCGCGGGTTCCACCAGACCACCACGTACATCCACGACAAGTGGCGTGGTTCGCACGGTTGCGTCAACCTGCTCGAGCAGGATGCCAAGAAGTACTACAGCATCGGCAAGTACGGCATGACCGTGAAGGTCTTCGGGCGTCGCCCGGGCACCTGATCCCCACGGGCCGCTCCTGCGGGGGCGGCCCGTTCCGTGTTCGGCGACATAGAGTGGCCTCTGTGTCCCGCCCCGCGATGCTCGCCGCCGGCTCCCTGGTCCTCCTGCTGCTGACCGCCGCGTCCTGTGACGCGGACGACTCCTCCGCGGTTCACCTCGGCACCGCGGCCGTGGGCACGGTGAGCGAGATCGTCGAGGCGCCCGGCTCGGTCACCGCCCGGACCGCGGCCACCCTCTCCGCGCCGGCCGCCGGCACCGTCTCGGACGTCCTCGTCCAGCCCGGCGCCCAGGTGAAGAAGGGTGCGATCCTGGCCGTCATTACGTCGCCCGAGCTGGAGCAGCGGCGGGACGCGGCGCAGGAGGCCCTCGATCGGATCCCGTCCGGCGGCGGCGTGCCGACCGGTGACTTCACCGAGGTGCGGCAGCGTACCGATCGGCGGGCCGAGAAGGCGTTCGAGCAGGCCCGGGCGGCCGCTTCCAAGATCACGGATCCGGCGTTGCAGAAAGCGCTGATCCAGCAGGTCGAGACGGCCCAGGAGCAGTATGCCGCGGCGTCGGACGCGGCTGCCGCCTCGGTGCGGGCCGTCCAGCGGGGGGTCGCTTCGCTGGGGGAGGCGGTCAGCTCGCTGTCCGCCGCGCAGCGGATGCAGGCACAGCAGGCGTACGACCTGGCTGATGCGGCTGTGGAGGCGCTCACCCTGCGTGCTCCGGTGTCGGGCGTGGTGCAGTTCGGCGGACCTCAGTCGGCCCCGCCGTCCGACCTGACCTCGTTGCTGGGGAACAGCGGGACGAGTGTGCCGGCGGACGGTGTCGACTCGGCCGTCAGCGAGGGCTCCTACGTGGCCGCCGGGACCCCGCTGCTCACCGTGATCGACATGGGCCGGCTCGGGCTGGCCGCCGAGGTCGACGAGACGGACGTGCTGCTGGTCAAGCCGGGCGTGACGGCCGACGTCGAGCTGGACGCCGCCACCGGCGCCACCTACCAGGCCACCGTCCGCTCGGTCGACCTGCTGCCCACCACCTCCGCGCGCGGCGGAGTGTCGTATCGGGTGCGCCTCGACCTGGGCAAGGGGACCTACGCCGACAGCGGCGGGGCGGCGCCCACCCCGCGGCCCGGGATGAGCGCGGTGATCCGGCTCAAGGTGCGCCAGGTCGACGACGCGGTCACCGTCCCGGCCTCGGCGGTGGTCAGCGCCGACGGCAAGGACACCGTCTGGGCCGTGCAGGACGGGCGGTACACGTCGGTGCCGGTCCGGCTCGGCGTGCAGGGCGAGGACACCGTGCAGGTGGTCTCCGGGGTGGCCGCCGGCCAGCAGATCGTGGTCGCCGGCGCCGACCAGGTGGCATCCGGCGAACGCGCCCGATGAGCGAGCTCGCGACGACCACGCCGGCCATCGTCGCCACCGACGTGACCCGCACCTACGAGCTGGACGGGGTCTCGGTGCCGGCGTTGCGCGGCGTCTCGCTCACCGTCGAGCCCGGCGACTACGTGGCCATCGTCGGCACCTCCGGGTCCGGCAAGTCCACCCTGATGCACCTGCTCGGCGGCCTGGACCGGCCGACCAGCGGCACCCTGCTGATCGGCGGCCGGGACGTCGGCGCGCTCTCCCCGAACGAGCTGGCCGAGCTGCGGAACACCACGATCGGCTTCGTCTTCCAGTCGTTCCACCTGCTGGCCCGGACCACCGCGCAGGACAACGTCGGGCTGCCGCTGGTCTATCGCGGGGCCGGCCGCCGGGAACGCCGCGAGCGGGCCGCCGCGATGCTGGAGCGGGTCGGGCTCGCGCACCGGATCGGGCACCGGCCCAACCAGCTCTCCGGCGGTGAACAGCAGCGGGTGGCGATCGCCCGGGCGCTGGTCACCGGGCCGTCGCTGCTGCTGGCCGACGAGCCGACCGGCAACCTCGACTCGGCCACCGGGCAGTCGATCCTCGCCCTGCTGGAGTCGCTCAACGCCGAGGGGGTGGCGGTCGTCCTGGTCACCCACGATCGGGACGTGGCCGCGCGGGCGCACCGGCAGATCCGGATGAAAGACGGGCTGATCGCCTCATGAGAGTGGCCGAGGCGTGGCGCGTCGCCCTCGACGCGCTGCGGGCGAACCGCCTCCGCAGCCTGCTGACCATGCTCGGCGTGGTGATCGGCGTGGCCGCCGTGGTCGCCCTGGTGGCCATCGGCACGGGCACCAAACAGCAGATCGAGCGCCAGGTCGAGGGTCTCGGCTCGAACCTGCTGATCGTCGTGCCCGGCCGGCTCGAAGCCGGCGCCGCCCCGACCAGTTCCCCGCTCACCCTGGACGACGCCGACGCGGTCAGCCGGGTCGTCGGCGACCGCTCACGGGTCGCCGTCACCATCGCCTCCGGCGAGACCGTCCGGGCCGGCTCCCACTCCGGGTTCGCCAGCATGCAGGGCGTCCTGGAGACCACGCCCACCGTCTTCGTCCGTCACCTGTCCCGCGGCGCCTACCTGACCAGGACCGACGTCAGCACCGGGCGGCGGGTCGCGGTGCTCGGCGCCGGCGTGGCCCGCACCCTGTTCGCCGACCGGGACCCGATCGGCCGGCAGATGACCATCGGGGGCGTACGGTTCCGGGTCATCGGGGTCTTCGAACAGCTCGGTCAGAGCCTCGGCGTCGACCGGGACAACGAGGTGCACGTGCCGGTCACCGCGGCGCAACGGCTGCTCGGCACCGACCGGATCGACGGCCTCGCCATCCGCGCCCCGGACCGGGACACCATCGACCAGCTCGGCAAGGACGTCGTCGCCACGCTGTCCGAGCGGCACCCGGACACCGACTTCAGCGCGGTCACCCAGGAACAGATCCTCGGCGTGCTCGGCGACATCCTCGGCGTGCTGACCGGGGTGCTGGCCGCCATCGCCGGGATCAGCCTGCTGGTCGGCGGCGTCGGCGTCTCCAACATCATGCTGGTCTCGGTCCGCGAACGCACCAAGGAGATCGGCCTGCGCAAGGCGGTCGGCGCCCGGCCGCGCGACATCGGCATCCAGTTCCTGCTCGAGGCGGTGCTGCTGACCACCACCGGGGGAGTGCTCGGCATGCTGCTCGGCGCGAGCGCGGCCCTGCTGGTCGACGGGCTCAGCCCGGTGCCGGCCGCGCTCACCTGGTGGTCGATGACCCTGGCGTTCGGGGTGTCGGCCGCGGTCGGCATCATCTTCGGCGTAGTACCGGCACAGCGGGCCGGCCGGCTGGATCCGGTGGTGGCCCTGCGAACGGAGTGACACATCATGACTCGGGTACCAGCGCCACTGCTCGTGCTGGCCGCGATCGCCTCGGTCCAGTTCGGCAGCGCGACCGCCCGGGGGCTCTTCGACGACCTCGGCGCGACCGGTGTCACCTTCCTGCGCCTGACCGTCGCCGCCCTGGTCCTCGCCGTGATCACCCGGCCCCGCCTGACCACCTGGACGGCCGCGGCCTGGCGTGCCGCCGCCCTGCTCGGCCTCTGCACGGGCGCCATGAACCTGGTCTTCTACCTGGCCATCCGGACCGTCCCGCTGGGCATCGCGGTCACCGTCGAGTTCCTCGGCCCGCTGCTGCTCGCCCTGGTGCAGACCCGCCGCCTGCTCGACCTGCTCTGGGCGCTGCTCGCCGCCGCCGGCGTGGTGCTGCTCGGCCTGCACTCCGGCGGCGCCGCACCGCTCGGCGGACTCGCCCTGGCCCTGCTCGCCGGCCTGTGCTGGGCCGGCTACATCGTGTTCAGCGCCCGGGTCGGCGCGCTCGTCCCGGGCACCGGCGGCCTGACCGTCGCGCTCGCGGTCGCCGCGCTGCTGGCCGCCCCGTTCGGCCTGCCCGGCGCGTCCGCCGTCGTGGACCTTCCGCACCTGCTGCTCGGCGGCGCCGCCGTCGCCCTGCTCTCCTCGGTCATCCCGTACGTCCTGGAGCTGACCGCGCTGCGCCGCATCCCGACCCGGGTCTTCGGCATCCTGATGAGCCTGGAGCCGGCCGCCGCCGCCCTGGCCGGCCTGCTCGTCCTCGGCCAGCGGCTCGGCCCGGTCGAGATCGTCGCGTTGCTGCTGGTCACGCTCGCCAGCGTGGGCGTGACGCTGGCCCGCCGCCCGCCGGCCGAGCAGCCCGAGGTGGCTGCCGCAACAGTCTGAACGACTCAGGTCTCGCCCGGCAGCGCCGAAAATTCAGGCGTAAACCGAGGAGACCGCCTTGCCGTATCAGCTGCGCGACCAGCACGGGGCCAACCGTGCCGTCGCCTACCTCATGCTGGTGGCCGGGCCGTACAACCTCATCACCGGCGTGCTGATGAAGCTCGGCGACCCGCTGCCCGAGCTGATCACCGTCGGCGTCACCGGGATCGCCCTGCTCCTCGTCGGTCTGGTCTGCTGGCGCAGCCCGGAGGTGCTGCCCCGGCAGTTCTGGCCCGCGGTGTCGTTCCTGGCCACCGTCGTGATCACCGGGCTCAACTTCGCCACGAAGGATCCGACCACCGGCCCGCAGCTGTTCTACCTGTGGCCGCTGCTGTACGCCTCGTCGTACCTCAGCCGCCGGGTCGCCGTCGCCAACGTCGTGGCCATCTCCGCCGGGCACGCCCTGGTCGCGTTCAGCTTCCTGGAGGTCACCCGGGCGATCAGCGACTGGGTCGCGATGACCGTCGCGATGGCGATGACCGCCTGGGTGGTGATCAGCCTCAACGCCCGCAACGACCGGCTCCGCGCGGTCCTCCAGGCGCAGGCCACCTCGGACGCGCTGACCGGCGCCGCGAACCGCCGCGCCTTCGACGAGTCCCTGCACCAGGCGGTCGGCCGGGCGGAGCGCGGGGAGGGGCCGGCGGCGCTCGTCCTGATCGACGTGGACCACTTCAAACAGATCAACGACACCTGGGGCCACGCGGTCGGGGACCGGGCGCTGGTGGCCGTCGCCGACGCGCTGAAGGCGGCGGCGGAGGACACCGAGCATCTGGTCGCCCGGCTGGGCGGCGACGAGTTCGCGGTGCTGCTCCGGGCCGGGCCGCGGGGCGCGTCCCGGTACACCGAACGGGCCCGCGCGCACCTGGCGGCCACCGAGGGGCTGCCGGGCGGGCCGCCGAAGCTCAGCATCGGGATCGGGGTGGCGCCCTACCACGCCGGCGGCAGCGAGGAATTGCAGCGGGTCGCGGACGCGGCGCTCTACGAGGCCAAGGGCGGCGGGCGCGGCCGGACCGCGATGGCCAAGATGCCACCCCGCCACAATCTCGACCAGATGCCCGCGCAGGAGCGTGCCTCGGTCAGCCCCTCCTGACAACTCCGCACGACCCTTCCCGCCGCGGTCAGTCCTCCCTGACACGCCGCACGGCCCGCCGGTTCCGGCGCCGGTCAGCTCTTCTTGACGACCGGCCGCTCGGCCGTGACCTCGTCGAAAGCGTCCGGCTCCGGCGGCGCTGCCGTCTCCGCGGCCTCGGCTTCCTCGGCGTTCCGCCCGCTCAGCGGCACGAGGATCTCCTCCGACCGCCGTGGGTACGGCCCCCAGCCGTCCCGCAGCACGTGGATGTAGACCGCCTCCAGGCAGACCCCGATCCGCTCCACCAGATCGGTGTCCTCCTGCGCCCCGAGCCGGATGGCCCGCGCGAAGTGATCCAGGGCCTCCATGTGCCGCCCCTGATCGAACGCGCTGCGGCCCGCGTTCTCGTGCACCACGCTGCGCACCGCCGCCGGCACCTCCGAGTCCACCGCCCGCTGGAACAGCCGGTCGGCCTCCATCCAGTCGCCGCGCAGCCGCAACACGTGCGCCAACTCCGCCTGCGCGATCACCATCGACTGCTCATCCTGCGCTGACTCGGCATGCGCCAGCGCGAGCCGGCTCGCCGCCGCCGCCATCCCGAGCTCGCCGAGCAGCCGGTAGACCTCCGCCCGCACGCTGAGCAGCCCCGCCTTGACGACGTTGTCGGCCTCGTCGGCGAGCGGACCGTCGAGTCGCTCGCCGAGCTCCCGCAGCGCGTCCCGGTCGTCGACGACTTCCCGCAGCGTCCCACCGTCCAGCCGCCACCGGATCGCGTCCAGGTCGGCTGCCGAGAGCGGCAGGTGTTTTCCGAGGTCGTTCGCCTCCTGGGGCGCTCCGGCCGGCCGCGCGGTGCCTGTCCCGGTTCCCGGCCCGGCACCGGTCGCTCGTGCCGTCCCGGTCTCCCGGTCCGTGCCGGCCGGCCCTGTCGCCCCGCCTTCCGGTGCGGTGTCGGCCGTCCGTGGCGTTCCGGTCTCGGTTTCCTGCGCCCTTTCTGCCGCGCTCCTCGTTGCCGTGCTGCCGTCCGTGCCCGTCGTCTCCGGGGAGGCATCGCTGGCGCCCGCGTCACTTGTCTGGTTCGTCCCGGATTCGTCGCCGGTCCCGGGCCCGTCGGCCGCTTCGGCGTCCTTGTCGACGGCGGCCGCGGTCTTGGCCACGAACCATCCGCTGCCGAACGCGGTGTCGGTATACCGCCGAGGCTCCTGATCCGGCCCGGAAACCGCCAGCTTCCCGATCGGCTTCAGGTTGTGCCAGGTCCCGTCCGCGTCCATGTAGGGCGCCGGCTCCTGGTCACCCCCGGGACCCATCGCAACCCCGTCGGCCGGCGTCCGCTGGGCCGGCACAGCCACCCCGGCGTGGTGGGGTGAATCGGCCGGCTGCACTGATCCGGTCCCGAGCGGCGCCGCACCCTCTTGCGGTACTCCCGGCTGCTGCGGCAACCGGTTGCTGTCCTGCGACCGGCCGCCACCGGCCGCAGGAGCACTCGCCTCCTGCTCCGGCCCGGCACCCGGGCGAGGAACCGGTAGCAGGGTCTGCCCCGAAACGGGTCGATGCCCGGCCCGGGGGCCCCAGCCGTCGTCGCCCTCAACCACCTGCGGCAGTTCCCCGGTGGGCGGCTCGCCACTCCGGTTCGCCGTCTGCGGCAGCTCCCCGGTGGGCACGTCACCCTGCGGGTAGGCACCCTGGGCTCCGGTCACATGCTGGTTCCAGCCACCCGGCCCACCGGCGGGTGAGACCGGACGTCCGAGCCCGTCGGCCGCCAGGTGCTGCCCGGCCCGGGGTCCCCAGCCGTCGTCGGGCTGGTGCTGCCCAGCGGTGGGCGCCCAGGCGCTACCGCTGGTGGGCTGCCCGGAAACCGGTCGTGCGTCACCAGGGATGTCTTGGCGCGGACCAACCGGATCCGGACCCCACTGACCCGCGAGCGTCTCCGGACGCCCCGGCGAAACAGGCCGGGTCGACCCGGCCCGCGCCGGCTCATGCGGTGTCGCCGGTGAGACAGGCCGAACCCCGGAAGCCGCACCGCCCGGCGTGGCGTTCCACTGCCCGGCGGGGGAGACGGGTTGTGCGGAGCCGGTCCCGTGCGGCTGATCCGGTGCGGCTTGCTCCGCGCCGGGCCCAGGGAACCACTGCCCGGCCGGTGGAACCGGTCCTGCCGGTACCTGGTTCGGCGAGGTCCCGCCGAAACCGGGCTGCTGCTCGGACGCCGGCTGTCCAGCCTCCCACTGCGCGGCCGGCGAGATCGGCCCCGCAGCACCCGGCTCGGGAGCGATCGGCCGGCCCGGAGCCCATCGCGGTCCGGAGGTCGCATCGGCCTCCGGCCACCCGGACGCACCCGCGGGCGGGACCGCCGGCTGACCCTGACCGGGTGCCGGGGAACCACCGGAAACCGGATTCGTCCGGGCGCCGCCGGGCACCGGCCGCGGTCCGAACGGCTGCCGCGGCGCGGCCACGAACCCGGTGGGCGGCGGCGCCGGCGCAGGCTGACCCGACTTCGGCGCTCCGGCCCCGCCGGATACCGGTACCGGCTGGCCGGACTGCGGCGCGCTGGGTCCGGCAGGCGGTGCGGAGCGCTGGCCGGGCTGAGGGCGGAACTGTCCGCCAGGCGGCATTGTCGGCTGGCTGGTCTGTCCGGCGGCCGGGGCCGAGTGCCGGGCGTCTTGCGGAGCGTCGGGTCCGGCGGGCGGTGCGGAGTGCTGGCCTGACTGTCCGTTGGGCGGGACTGTCGGCTGGCCGAGTGGCGGGGTGCTCTGGCCGGCGGCCGGTGCCGAGTATCGGGTGTCCTGCGGCGCGCCGGGGCTGGCGGGCGGTGCGGAGTGCTGGCCCGGCTGCGGGCCGAACTGTCCGCCAGGCGGTACAGCGGGCCGGCCGGACTGCGGGCCGAACTGTCCGTTGGGCGCGACGGCGGGCTGGCCGGGTGGCGGGGTGCTCTGGCTGGTCGTCGGCGCCGAGTACGGGGTGTTCTGCGGCGCGCCGGGGTCGGCGGGCGGTGCGGAGGGCTGGCCGTTCTCGGAACCGAACTGTCCGCCAGGCGGCACGCCGGGTACGCCGGGCTGCGGTAGGTGCTGTCCGGCAGGCGGCGTCGCGTATCGAGCATCCTGCGGGGCGGCCTGTCCGGCAGGCGGCGCGGAACGCTGGCCGGGCTGCGGCGCGATAGGGGTGGCAGGCGGCGGGACCACACCGTTGGGCGGCGCGATCGGCTGGCCAGACTGTGGCGGGATCAGGCCGTTGGGCGGGGTGACCGGCTGCGGCGGGACCAGGCCGTTGGGCGGCGTGACGGGCTGCGGTGGGATCAGGCCGTTGGGCGGCGCGACCAGCTGGCCGGGCTGCGGTGCGGCCAGGCCGTTGGGTGGCATGACGGGCTGCGGCGGGACCAGGCCGTTGGGCGGCATGACGGGCTGCGGCGGGACCAAGCCGTTCGGCGGCGCGACTGGCTGGCCAGGCTGCGGTGCGGCCAGGCCGTTGGGTGGCATGACGGGCTGCGGCGGGACCAGGCCGTTGGGCGGGGTGACCGGCTGCGGCGGGACCAGGCCACTCGGCGGCATGACCGGCTGTACCGGGACGGGCGTGGCCGGGCCGGAGGCGGCGATGCCGGGACCGGCCGGCGGCTGGACCGTGCCCGGCATGGGCACTGTCGGCCGGCCGGGCGGGGTCGCCGGTGCGCCGGGACGCCCGTTGGCGTGCGTAGGCATCCGGGGCGCCTCGTCGGGCACGATCGCCCACGGGCCGTCGCCCTCGGCCAGGAAGACGTGCGCGGTGCGCGGGCTACGTCCGGTGCGCTGCTGGGGCACAGCCTGCCCCGGGTATCCCGCGGCACCCGTACCGAGACCAGCTTCTGCCGCCGGGCTCTGTCCCGGGTATCCGGCAGCGGCGTCCGCGGGATATCCGGCGGATGCCGGACCGCGGCCCGCCTCCCCGGCGGGACCCTGGCCGGGCACGCCACCCGGACGCGGACCAGCGGCCGCGCCCGGCTGCTGAGCGGCATCGGCGACGTCGCCGCGCCGGCCCGGGCCGGGTTTGCGGTTGGCGACCGTGGGCTCCGCGTCGGCCGGGGGAGCGCTGCCCGTGCTGGGCGGGGCCGCGTTCGCCGGAGTGGGGCGCGGCGGGTTCGGGGCGGCCGGGCGCGGGGCGTTCCGGGACACTATGGGCGTACCGGAAACCGGGGTGACATCGGGGACGGCCGGACCTTGCGGCCGGGCCTCGGTCGTGGGCGAAGCGGACGCTGCCGCCGCCGGGACCTGGGGGCCGGACGGACCGATCACCCGGGCCGGCGCGGTCGGCGGGGACGCGCCGACCACCCGCGGAGCCACCGGCGGCTCGCTCTTGATGACGCGCGGCGCGGGCGGCGGCGTGGCCCGGCTGATGACCTTGGGGGGCGCGGGAGGTTCGGCCCGCTTGAGGACACGGGGCTTGCCGTCCTCGTCGTTGCGGGGTTCGGCCGGCTCCTGGGGCGTCTCGTAGTACTCACCGTCGAGCACGAGCGGCTCGCGGCCGGCCTCGGACCGCTCGCCCTCGGCCCAGTCCTGCTCGGCCCACTCGTCCTGGCGCTGGTCCGCGGGCCAACTCCCGGCCGCCCGATCGGTGATCGCGGGGACGTCGTCCCAGTCCCGGGCACGCAGGTCGACCGGTTCGTCGTCCCAGTTCCGGCGATCGTCGCGGTCCCGGCCGTCGCTCCGGATCAGGTCGTCCTCGCGGTCCCGGCCGTTGCCCCGGATCCGGTCGCCGTCGCGGTCCCGGCCGTTGCCCCGGATCAGGTCGTCGTCGCGGTCCCGGCGGTCGCCGCGGACCCGTGCGCCGTCGCGGCCACGCCCGGCCTCCCGCACCAGATCGTCGTCGCGGGAACGTCCCGCGCCCCGGCCGAGCTCCTCCCGGCCCGAGCCCACAACGAACTCGTCGTCCCGCGCCCGTCCGTTCTCCCGGACCGGATCGCCGCCGCGCACCGGGCCGCTGCCGCGGACCAGGTCGTCGTCGCGCCGGCCGCCGTCGTACCGGTCGTCGCCGTTCCCCGCCGGAACCTGAGCCCGACCGGCCACCCCCGGCCGTGCCGAACCGCGTCGCGCATCGTCCTCGTCGCGCCGCGGCCGACGGCCGCCCGTCGGCCGGATCGGCCCGAAGTCCTCGTCCTCCCAGGGCTGCGAGACCATGCCGCGCGCACGCTCGTCCCGGGACCCGCGCCGCTCCTCGGGCCGGGCCACCGGCCGCTCGTCGTCCCAGCGCACCGAGGGTTCGGGCCGCCGCCGCTCGCCCTCGTCCCACCGCGGTTCGGCGCGTCGGCCGCCCCGGCGCTCGTCGTCCCGGCGTTCCTCCGCGGGCCGCCGCCGGCGCTCGTCCGGGTCCCCGGATCGGCCCCGGTCCCGGTCGTCCCGGCGAACCCCGTACCGGTCCGCGGGCCGCGCCGCCCGCCCGGAGTCGTCGCCCTGTGCACGGCGCCGGCGCTCCGGGTTTTGCAACGCGGCCGGGTCCACGATCGGGAAGTCCGGCTTGTCGAAGTCCACGCCCAGCTCGGGGCGGTTGAAGTCGATGTCGTCGAAGTAGTTCCCGGAAAGGTTGTCGACCGACGTGTCGATCGGCACGAAGTCCGGGTCGGACAGCCAGCTGGGGCGCTGGTCGTCGAAGGGGGCAGCCGGTTTATCCGCATTGCGGCCACGGCGAGCGGCTGCTTCGTCACTCTGGGCATGGGACCGGCGGGTGGGAATGACCGGATCCGGCGTCGTACGTTTTTCGTAATGGCGCTGCTGGGCCACCGCGTGCTTCGGCATGAAGGAGTATTCGTTGTACTCCTCGTCCCAGTACTCGTCGTCCTCGAAGCTCATGACGCGGCTCCGTTACGGCTCGGGAATGTCCCACCGCCCCGTCGCCGCATATGTGCCACCGTCCTCACCCTGGACCACCTCCGCGCCCCCGGTGCCCGCCCCTCGCGCACCGGATCAACCGCCCGCCACGTGGTGGATGTGGAAGGTTAATCACGGATTTGCATGGTGCGCCACCGCTCTGCGGATCCCCCAGCCCGGGCTCGCGAGGGCACCGCGGCCGGTGACCGACCCGGCGCCGCAGCCCGCCGGGTGTACTCGGTCGCCACTGAATACGTCCACCGGCGGTCCCCGGTTCAATGTGGTGAGCAGTGAATATGCCGGGTTCTTACCGGCATGTGGCCGGATCTGCCCGGATCAACGAGGATCATTGGTTTCCCGAAACGGCCGAGTGATCGATTTAAGCATTTCTTAAGCTCCTTCTCAGGAAACCTACGAACTTGCGGGTGACCCTGAACAGGTGACGGGGTGTGGCGAAGCGCACGCTTGCTTTTCGCGGATCTTGGTGGGTGGATCTGGCACGGTTGTTGTGCGGCCGGGTCCACGAAGGACGCGCCCCGACGGGGGCGGGTTCACCGGAGGACCGGCCGTCGTGCTGCGGACCGTCGTTCGCGGCGCCACCACGAACTCCCCGGCCGAGCGGTCGCCGCCCCCCAGTCTTGGCGGCTGCTTACCGTGCCTGTGAACGACCCGCCCAGGGGACCGCCCCCCGAGATCCTGGGCGCTCGGCGGATCAGGGCACACCAGGCCGGGACGAGAGACGGCGGCGGGAGAGATCCCGCCGCCGTTCTTGTTTCCCCGGCCCGGCATCGGCCCGGCCCGGCCCGGCATCGGCCCGGCCCGGCATCGGCCCGGCCCGGTAACGGCTTTCCCGGCCCGGCATCGGCGCGGGTGCGGTGGCCGGACCCGGATCAGAGGCGGCCGTCCGAGGTGAACGGGCAGGTGCGGGCGGGCAGGACGAGCCCGGCGGCGGCCAGGTCGGTGAGCAGGTTCGACAGTTGGGTGCGGGTCAGCAGGCCGGTCTCGTCCGGCCACGGGTGCGGCACGCCCAGCGCGGTGGCCGCCTCGATCGCGCGGGCGCCGATCGCCGCCTCGACCGCCCAGACGCGGTGGGCGCAGAGCGCCGGCCGTGCCGAGGCGGTCAGGGCGCCGTGCAGGTGCAGGAGACGGCGCAGGTCGGCGGCGAGCTTCTCGATCGGGAGACCATACGGCTGCGGCTCGGCCGGCTGCCGGTCGCGCATCCGGTCGGTGAGCGCGCGCCAGCACCGCGGCGCCTGCCGGACCGTGGCGAGGATCAGCGGCGGCGTAGCGATCATGATGGCGAGACGACTCGCGTCCAGTAGGTTCACGGCACCCTCCGGATGCCCCGTGCGTAGTCCTTGCCTTGACCTTCCGCCCGGATTGACACCCCGTCAACACCACTTTGTGCGACTGTCGTCAATCGATAGCCAAGGATTCTTGGCCAAGATATGTTGGCTGAATGGACCGAGTACGGATCACCGACCCGCGCGCCCTCCGCGCGCTCGCCCATCCCGCCCGCGTCCGACTGCTCGAGCTGCTCACCTTGGACGGCCCGGCCACCGGGCGGCAGCTCGCCGACCGCATCGGTGAGTCCACCGCCTCGGTCAGCTACCACGTCGCCCAGCTGGTCAAATGGGGCCTGGTCGAGCCGGCCACCGAGCTGGCCCGCGGCCGCGAGCGACCCTGGCGCGCCACCAGCCGGGGCATCACCTGGCCGGCCACCGGCTCCCCGGAGTTCGTCGCGGCCGCCCGGGCCCTGCGGGACCAGATGGTCGCCCGCCGCATCGAGGAGCTCGACGACTATCGCCGCGCCGAGGACACCCTCGACCCGGTCTGGCGGGAGGCCGCCTGGTTCGGCGAGGACGGCGGTTACCTGACGCCCGCCGAGGTCGCCGAGGCGACCACGAGAATCAAGGCGGTCATCGCCGACTACACCGGGTCCCGGCGGCCACGCACGGCCGATGCACGCCTGGTCCGATTCTTTGCGTACGCCCTGCCGACCCCACCGCCGCCCACCCCGGACGCGCCGCCCGAGCCGAGATGACGTCCCGCATCGGCGCGCTGTTCGCCGCGAAGCTCATCTCGACCTTCGGTTCCTGGCTGACCGTCCTCGCCCTCCCGTGGTTCGTCCTGGTCACCACCGGCTCGCCGGCCCGGATGTCGGCCGTGCTGACCGCCGAGTTCCTGGCCGTGGTCCTGGTCGGACTGCCCAGCGGCCGGCTGGTGCACCGGTGGGGCGCCCGCCGCACCATGCTTTTCGGTGACGCGGCCCGCGCCCCGCTGATGGCCCTCGTCCCGCTGCTGCACGCGGCGGACGCCCTGACCTTCCCGGCCCTGCTGGCGGTCTCGTTCGCGCTGGGCCTGTTCACCGCGCCCTACGTGGCCTCGCAGCGCCTGATCCTCCCCGACCTGATCGCCGCCGACCGCGCCCCGGAAACCGCCGCGCACCGCCTGGCCCGCGCGAACAGCCTGATCGACGCCGCCACCCGCCTCGCCGCCCTGGCCGGCCCCGCGCTGGGCGGCATCCTGATCGCCGTCCTCGGCCCGGCCGAGGTCCTCTGGCTCGACGCCGCGACCTACGCGGTGTCGTTCCTGATCGTGCTCACCCGCGTCCGGGCAGGCGCCTCGATCCCGGCCCCCGCCGATATGCCCACACCGCCCAGCGATCCTGCCGCCCGGTCGGCCGGCGCCGCCTCGCGTCCCGCCGATTGTGTCGCGCCGTCGAGCGCTCCTGCCGCCCGGTCGACCGGCGCTGCCTCGCCTCACGCCGGTCGTGTCGGGCCGTCGAGCGCTCCTGCCGTCCGGCCGACCAGCGCCGCCTCGCCTCACGCCGGTCGTGCCGGGCCGTCGAGCGCTCCTGCCGCCCGGCCGACCAGCGCCGCCTCGCCTCCCGCCGACCGTGCCGAGCCGTCCCGCGATGCTGTTCCCCGGCCGAGCGGCGCTGCCTCGTGTCCCGGCGATCGTGTCGCGCCGTCGAGCGCTCCTGCCGCCCGGCCGAGCGGCGCTGCCTCGCCTCCCGCCGATCGTGCCGAGCCATCCCGCGATGCTGCTCCCCGGCCGGCCGGCGTTGGCTCGCGTCCCGCCGGTCGTGCCGCGCCGTCCCGCGCGGGCCGGGCCGGGAGTCTGGCGGGTCTGCGGTTTGCCGCCCGGCATCGTTCGCTGCGCCTGTTCCTGGCTTCGCTGACCCTGGTCAGCCTCGCGGTTCCGGCGATCGCCGCCTGCCTTCCGGTCCTGGTGCTGCGCGATCTCGGCGGCGACCCCCGGGTGCTCGGCCTGCTCACCGCCGCGAACGGCGCCGGTCTGGCGGCCGGCAGCGTCCTGGCTCTGGCCGTGATCGCCCGCCTGCACGAGGCCGCCTTGACCCTGGCCGCCGCCGTCATGGCTCTCCCGCTCTGGCTGATGCTCGCCGACCAGATCCCGGTGCTGGCCACAGCTTTGTTCCTCTCCGGCCTGGCCACCCCGATCTGCGCCGCGACCCTGAGCACCCGCTTCACACTGCGCACGCCCACCCGGATCCGCCCTCAGGTGATGACCACGATGACCACGGTGGAGAACTTCGGTGGCTTCGCCGCGTTCGCCCTGGCCGGGCCGGCCCTTCAAGTGTTCGGGCTGAAGCCCGTCTTCGCCGCCGTCGCCGCCGCGGCCACCCTCGGCGCCGTCACCTATCACGCCGCCCTCCGAGCCGACCACGCTGACCGTGCCGGTCACGTCGACCGCGCCGATCAGCCCGACGGTGCTGGCCGCGCGGATCAGCCCGACGGTGCTGGCCGCGCCGATCAGCCCGACGGTGCTGGCCGCGCCGATCAGCCCGACGGTGCTGGCCGCGCGGATCAGCCCGACGGTGCTGGCCGCGCGGATCAGCCCGACGGTGCTGGCCGCGCCGATCAGCCCGACGGTGCTGGCCGCGCGGATCAGCCCGACGGTGCTGGCCGCGCCGATCAGCCCGACGGTGCTGGCCGCGCCGATCAGCCCGACGGTGCTGGCCGCGCCGATCAGCCCGACGGTGCTGGCCGCGCGGATCAGCCCGACGGTGCTGGCCGCGCCGATCAGCCCGACGGTGCTGGCCGCGCCGATCAGCCCGACGGCGCTGGCCGCGCCGATCAGCCCGACGGCGCTCACCGCGCCGATCAGCACGACGCTGACCGCGCCGATCAGCCCGACCGCGCCGATCAGCCCGACCGCGCCGATCAGCCCGACCGGGCCGACCGCTGATCCCGGCCCCTCCGTCACGAGGCGGGCGTGTGTCGGAGTGCCCGTCCGCCCGACACCGGGCGACCGCTCAGATAACCGCGTGGCGAGCGATCTCGAACAACCCCCGGCGATCGCCGAACGTCCGCCGGATCGCAGCCCCCATAGCCGCGAACAGACCGTCGCCCCCGAAATCGCACCCGTCACCCACCTCCCCGAGGAGAAGGTGGACGGCGAGTTCGTTCTCCAACCCGTGCGGCTGCAATCCCACACCCGGTAGATCCGTCGCGAACACCCGCGCCGCGAGATCCGCGTCCCCACCGGCGGAGTCTGGCTCCGGGCCGTGCAGGTAGAGGATCGCCGCCGTCACCGGCCGCAGCACCCGCTGAAAGACGCACGGCTCCAGATCGGGCACGTCCACCAACGCCCCGCCCCAGAAGTGCTCACCCACAGTGAAACCTCCGGTCACCAGCGCCCGCGCCGCCGACCGCCCGCACGGCCCATCCTCCCAGGTCACCGAGGGCGGAAAAGCGTTCCCGGCGCGCGGCTGAAGCTCCGGCACAGCACCCAGGGTGGCCAGCAGGCGCAGGGTTCCGGGCGTCGGCGTCACCGGTTGATCATGGCGATCGACCGTTCCGCGAGTAAAGCGCACCCGAACCCGCAACCCCGGATTCACAGAATCTTTCCGGCAAACCGCCCTGATTCCGCCGGGTCAGAAACTCTGCCCGTGCCGATCCCGCGCCTTCAACCGCACCGCCGGCATCACCGGCGCCGGCAACGGATCCGCCGCACACCCCCGGACGGTCCCGAACCGTCGCCCCGCCATCCAGTCCTCCCGGGCCGCCACCACCTCCTCGTGCGACCGGCACACGAAGTTCCACCACATCACCAGCGGCTCGTCGAACGGCTCCCCGCCGATCAGGAACAGCCGCGCGGCAGACAGGACCGAAATGTCCAGGTCGGTCCGCCCGGTGTCCAGATACAGCAGCGACCCGGCGCTCAGCGGCGAACCGTCCACCACCGCGGACCCGGACATGACCAGCACCCCGTGCTCGAACGCGGGGTCGAGATCGAGTGTCTGCCGAGCCGCCCCCGCGTAGCGGATCTCCGCCCCGACCAGCGGCGAGTGCACCGTCGCCGGCGACCGCAGCGCCCCGAGCGAGCCCACCACCACGGTCACCGTCGCCGGCCCCTCGGTGACCGACGGCAGCTCCGCGAGATGCTCGAACGCCGCGAGGCCGTGCCGGGCCGACTCCGGCAGCGCCACCCACAGCTGGAGCCCGTGCATCCCGTCGGGATGCGCCGCCGGGGTGAACTCGGAGTGCGCGATCCCGTGCCCGGAGGTCATCAGGTTCAGCTGTCCCGGCGCGATCACCTGGTCGCTGCCGAGGCTGTCCCGGTGCTCGATCACCCCGTCGACCAGCCAGGTCACCGTCTGCAACCCGGTGTGCGGATGCGGCGGCACCTGCATGCCGGGCCGGCCCCGCACGTCGTCCGGCCCGAAGTGGTCGACGAAGCACCACGCCCCGACCATCCGCCGCTCCCGGTGCGGCAGGAGGCGGCGCACCGTCGCATATCGCCCCAGCGGCACGTCGTGCCCCGGCAACAGCACACTCTCGGCAGCGGGCGTCGTCATGACCCGACTCTATGACCGCCCCCCGACAGAAAGGGACCGCCGAGCGACGCGAAGACGAACATCAGTGTTGTCAACCACAGTTCGGCCCGGCGTCACGGGACCGTTGCCGCCCGGCCCCGGCCCGGCCTTCCCCTGGGGGCATGCGCATCGCGCTGGTCACAGAGTCCTTCATGCCGGACGTCAACGGCGTCGCCCACTCGGTCGTACGGACCGCGGAGCACCTGCTCCGCACCGGTCACGAGCCGCTCGTCATCGCTCCGGTCCCCGCCCCCGGCCCGGTACCCGCCACCCTGCCCTACCCGGTCGTCCGGATCCCGTCGATCCCGATGCCCGGCTATCCCCAGATCCGGCTGGGCCTGCCGAAGCTTCCCGCGCTGCGCGCCGCGATCCGCGCGCACGATGCCGACGTGGTGCACCTGGCCAGCCCGTTCGTGCTGGGCGCCTGGGCCCGGACCGCCGCCACGAAACTGGACCTGCCCACCGTCGCGGTCTACCAGACCGACGTGGCGGCCTACGCCCGCGCCCGCAACCTGGGCGTCTGCGAGGACCTGTCCTGGCGCTGGATCCGCCGCCTGCACAACCGCGCCACCCGCACCCTGGCCCCGTCCACCGAGTCGGTGACGGCATTGCACCGGCACGGCGTCGAGCGCGTGCACCTGTGGCGCCGCGGCGTCGACGACGTCCGTTTCCACCCGGGCCGGCGCAGCGCCGGAGTCCGCCGCGCCCTCTGCGGTGACGGCGAGGTGCTGGTCGGTTACGTCGGCCGGCTCGCCGTGGAGAAGGAGATCGACCTGCTCGCCGGCGTCACGCGACTGCCCGGTGTCCGCCTCGTCGTGGTCGGCGACGGGCCCGCCGGGGCCACCCTGCGCAAGGCCCTGCCACGAGCCACCTTCCTCGGCGCGCGGCACGGCGGCCAGCTCGCCCGGATCTACGCCAGCCTGGACGTCTTCGCGCACACCGGACCGTTCGAGACGTTCGGGCAGACCGTGCAGGAGGCGATGGCCAGCGGCGTCCCGGTGGTGGCGCCGGCCAGGGGCGGCCCCTGTGACCTGGTCCGCGACGGGTCGACCGGCTTCCTGGTGCCGCCGCACGAGGAGGCCGGTTTCACCGCGGCGGTCGCCACGCTCGCCGCCGACCCGGGACTGCGCCGGAGGATGGGCGCGACCGGTCGCACCGCGATCGGGGGCCGCAGCTGGACCGCGGTCGGCGACCAGCTCCTCGGCCACTACGCGCAGGTGCTCGGCGAGACGCTTCCGGCCGTACCGAAAATCTTCCGGCGCCGGGCCGCGGCGGCCTGAAGGCACAGGCAAACCCGATTTTCGGTACGCCCGGAGCCGCACCTCCACAACGCGCAGGACTGCGCGGGGTTGCCCACCCCGGCTATGGTGCCGGGCGGTCCCTCGATCGAGGGACCACCCACCTGCCGCTGTCTACCGGATCGGAGTCGGATGACCATGCACCGAACCGGATGGCCGTCTCCCGTTCGCCTCGGCCTGGCCTGCCGCTCATCCGGTGACGGGACCATCTGGCCGTGCTGACGTCGCGGGCCCTGCGCTGGGTCGGTTTCTCCGGTTCCGTCCTGCTGTTCGCCGCCGGTCTGCTCGGCGGAGCGCTGCCGGCCCGGGGGAGTCACGACCTGCCGGTCGTCCTCCTGTGGCTGGCCGGCACAGGCCTGATGAGTTACGCGTGGTGGACCGGCCGTGATCGGGAGCACAGCGTGAGGTGGGTGCTCGGCACCATCGTGCTGTGGTCCGCGCCGTTCCTGTTCCTGCCGCCGGTCGGCAGCCGCGACTTCTACTCCTACAACTGCCAGGGCGAGCTGTTCACGCACGACCTGAGTCCCTATGCGGCGACCGCCGCGTCGCTGCCGTGCACCTGGCTCGGCGCGGTCCCGCCGATCTGGCAGGACACCGTGACGCCGTACGGTCCGCTGTTCATCCTGCTCGCCGGGGCGATCGTGGCGGCCGGTCAGGCGCTGCCGCCCGGGTCCGCGATCGTCGACGCGCTGCCCCCGCAGCTCGGCGAGCTGCTGCTGCCGCTGGTCCTGTTCCGGCTGGCCGCGCTGGCCGGAGTGCTGGCCATGGCGGCCGGGCTGCCGGTGCTGGCCCGCCGCTGCGGGATCCCGCCGTCCAGGGCGCTCTGGCTGGCCCTGGCCGGCCCGCTGGTCGGCGCGCACCTGCTCGGTGGCCCGCACAACGACGCGGTGATGCTCGGCCTGCTGGTCGCCGGCCTGGCCGTGGTGACCCGGTTCGCCCGGCGGCCGGTGGGGGTGCTGGCCGGCGGCGTGCTGCTCGGCTGCGCGGTGGCGGTGAAGGCGACCGCGCTGATCGCCGTCCCGTTCGCGGTGCTGATCGTGGCGGCGGCCCGGGCCGCCGACCGCCGGATCGACCTGCGCGGCCTGGTGGTCGGCACGGCCGGCGTGGCCGGGGCGGCCGCGGCCACCCTGGCCGGGATCACCGCGCTGGCCGGGCTCGACTACGGCTGGATCGCCGGGGTGCGCGACAGCGAGGCGCTGGTCCAGTTCAGCTCGATGCCGACGGCGGTCGGCATGACGATCACCTATGCCGGGCAGCTGTTCGACAAGGGGTTCGACGCGGTCCCGGCGGTCCGCTCGGTCGCCTTCGTGGTGCTCGCCGTGACGCTGGTGGTCATCTGGGTGCGTGCGCTGCGGGACCGGGCCGATCCGGTCCGGGCCGCCCTGTTCGGGGCGGCCGCGGCCGTGGTCGCGACGGTGGCCCTGGCCCCGGTGTTCCTGCCCTGGTACACGCTCTGGCCGCTGACCCTGCTGGCCGCCACGACGCTGCGCACCAAGGCGGTGATGCTGATCGCGATCGTGGCGTCGTTCTCGGTGCTGCCGGACGGCTCCGGCCTGGTCCGCTCGCTGAAGTTCCCGGGCGCGCCCCTGGTCACCGGTTACCTGATCTACCTCGGTGTCCGGTACCTGCGCCGCTGGGCCCGCGAGCGTCGTCAGCCGGTCAGTGAGGCGGAGCCGAGCACCCGGGTGACCTTGACCTCGATGACCACGCGGGCCGGGTTGGGCCGCGGGGTGCGGTAACGCTGGGCGTACCGTCGCTCCGCGTCCGCGACGGCCTCCGGGTCGTCGCGGATCACCGCGAGGCCCTCCACGGTGCTCCAGCGCGGCCCGTCGACCTGGCAGATCGCCACCCGTTCCTGCCCGCGCAGCACGTGCCGGACCTTGGCCGAGGTGCCGGAGGAGATCACCCGGGCGATCCCGGCGACCGGGTCGAGGGTGGCGCCGACCGCGACCACGTGCGGCGACCCGTCGGCCCGCAGCGTGGTCAGGGTGCACAGGTGCCGCTCGGTCCAGAACTCCCGCAGCGCCACCGACTCCAGACTGATCACCCCGCTCATGCCGTCTCCGCCGCGAGGACGCCGGTGCGGACCGCGGCGACCAGGGCCGCGTGGTCCTTCTCCACCTGGTCGGCATAGAGCCGGGCGAACTTGGCCACCGAGTCGTCCAGCTTGTCGCCGCTGCCGACGTACCCGGCGATCATCGACGCGCCGCTGGTCCGGGCGTGCGACTTGGCGAGCAGATAGCCGCAGATGCCGGCGTAGTCGGCGAGCGCGCCGGCGTTGATGTCCTCGACCAGGATCGCCCCCTTCATGTCGCGGAACTGGCGTACGTAGAACTGGTGGTCGCCGACCGTGGTCCAGCCCAGCAGCGGGTCACTGACCGTCTGCAACGCCTGCTGATACTCCACCACCCGCTGCCCCTGGTGCCGGTGCCACGCCAGGTCGCCGTGCTGGTGTTTGGCGATCACCGAGCGTCGGGCCTGCTTGAGTTGCAGGAACACCACGTCGTCGGGGTCGCTGCCCTCGCAGAGCGCGACGTAGGCCCGCAGCCCGACCGAGCCGACGCCGACCACCTTGTGCGCCACGTCGAGGATCCGGTAGCCGCCGAGGATCCGCGCCCAGTGCGGCTTGAGCGTGGTCAGGTATCCGTCCAGGGCCTGCTCGAGCAGCTCCCGGTCGTCGTCCGAGGGACGGGTGATCACCGGCGGCTCCTCGACCAGCCGCCGGGTGCCGTCGCGCTGCTCGGTGAACCGGGGCAGCGCCCGGTCACTGGTGCGCCGCCGCGCCCGCCGCGCCGCCCGCTCGATCTCGTCCCGGAAACTGCCCTTGCCCGCCTGCGACCGCATCGCCTCGACGTCGAGCTGGGCGAACGAGCGCGCCAGCAGCGGCCGTGAGGACAGGTCGATGATCTGCTCGCGGTACTCCTCGACGCAGTGCCGGACGGCGTCGGTGCAGGCGCCCTCCCGGAAGCCGTTGACCCGGCCGGCCACGTAGACGCTGACCGCCAGGCGGCGCAGGTCCCACTCCCACGGCCCGGGGTGCGCCTCGTCGAAGTCGTTGAGGTCGAAGACCAGCTCGCGCTCCGGGCTGGCATAGAAGCCGAAGTTCCCGAGGTGGGCGTCGCCGCAGATCACCGGGGTGATGCCGGTGTGCGGCAGGCCGGCGAAGTCGTCGGCCATCAGTCCGGCCGTTCCCCTCAGGAACGCGTACGGATTGGCGATCATGCGGCCGATCCGGACCGGGACGAGCCAGGGCAGCCGGCCCTCGTGGGACGCCACCACCTGCCGCACCGGGTCCGGCCGGCCGGGCGGCGGACGCCAGTCCGCCATGTCCGAGCGGGGGGACCGCTCGCGCAGTGACCGTCCGATCTCGTATCGTTCGGCGCGCGGCCGCGCGGGACGGCGCAGGGTTGTGAAACCTTCGTCGCCCGCTGAGCTGAGCACGACGTGGCTGCTGATCGTGGGTGTCGCGTCCATCGCTGCCGAGAGTACGGGTTCACCGGTACCGGCCGCGCGGGGCTCGCGAGGCAGGCATTGTTATCGATAACATTCCCACAACGGGAGACGCGCGGCCTGCCGCTAAGCTCCATCAGATCTAAGCCTGGCGAGGTGCGCAAGTGGAGACCAAGGGATCCCGTTCCCCGGCGATGACGGACGTGGCGAGACTGGCCGGGGTGTCCCACCAGACCGTCTCACGCGTTCTGAACGATCATC
Organism: Actinoplanes ianthinogenes; assembly: GCF_018324205.1. NCBI lineage: Bacteria > Bacillati > Actinomycetota > Actinomycetes > Micromonosporales > Micromonosporaceae > Actinoplanes > Actinoplanes ianthinogenes. Next base: position 902,922 of record NZ_AP023356.1, on the reverse strand, counting down.
CGAATGTCAAGGAGCAGACCCGGATCCGGGTCCGGGCCGCGATCGCCGAGCTCGGCTACCGGCCGAACCGGGCGGCTCGTGCCCTGGTCACCGGCCGGTCGCAGCTGATCGGCGTGGTGGCCCGCAACAGCATGCTGTACGGCCCGGCCTCGATGTTGACCGAGTTCGAGCAGGCCGCGGCGGACGCCGGGTTCGCGGTGAGCGTGGGCAGCGTCCGCGAGCTGGACCGCGACTCGATCTCCGCGGTGGTCGACCGGCACCTGGACCAGCGGGTGGCCGGGCTGGTGGTGATCGCCCAGACGGCGTCGGCCACCGAGGCCCTGGCCGAGATCCCGGCCGACGTGCCGGTGGTGTTCATCGACGGCGATCCGGCGGCCGGGCGGTCGCTGGTCACCGTCGACCAGGTGGCCGGCGCCCGGGCGGCCGTCCAGCACCTGCTGGAGGCCGGGCACGAGACGGTCTGGCACGTCTCCGGCCCGACCGACTGGTTCGACTCGGCAGGGCGCATCCAGGGCTGGCGGCAGACCCTTCAGGAGGCCGGGCGGGAGGTCCCGCCGCTGCTGAGCGCCGACTGGTCGGCCGCCGAGGGGTACCGAGCCGGGCAGATGCTGGCCCGGATGCCCGAGGTCACCGCGATCTTCACGGCCAACGACCACCTGGCCCTGGGCGTGCTGCGGGCGCTGCACGAGCGCGGCCGCCGGGTGCCGCACGACGTCAGCCTGATCGGTTTCGACGACGTGCCCGAGGCGGCGTACTTCATCCCGCCGCTGACCACGGTGCGCCAGGCGTTCGGGGACGTGGCGCGGGCCGCGCTGACCCTGTTGCTGGGACAGATGAAGGACGAACCGGGCGCAGCGGATACAGTGATCGTCCCGGCACAATTGGTGGTGCGTGAGAGCGTCGCTCCCCCCGCCTGAGCGGGGTCACGGCCGCCGTTAAGCGGCCGTTACCGCCTTGTTGCCAAGAGCCGTTGACACGCGTTTTGTTAGCGATAACACTGGGCTTCTCCCCGCCGGTGCGTGGTCGTTGCCACCGTCCGGCTCCTCTCGTGGAGGTGCATCCATGCCGTTCGAGCTGACCGTGATGCCGGTGATCGGCGTCGGTCAGGCCGCCGAGCGCGGTCGCTCGACATCGGTGCGGGTGCCACGGAAGCGGCCAAGATCCTCGACGAGCTCTATACCGGGTGTCCGGTGCCGCAAGATTGGTTCTGGCGAGAGATCACCGTCCGTCGCCGCGTGATCGACACCTGGTAACAGCACCACCATCAACACCGAAGGACACACCGATGAAACCGCAGATCTGGTTTCTCACCGGCAGCCAGCACCTGTACGGGCCGGAGACGCTCCAGCAGGTGGCCGACCAGTCCGCTGAGATCCAGCGCACTCTCGCCGCGGGCCTGGGCGCCGAGCTGGTCACCCGTCCGGTCCTGACCGACTCGGGTGCGATCAAGCGGGTGATGCTGGACGCCAACGCCGACCCGAACGTGATCGGCGTGATCGCCTGGATGCACACGTTCTCCCCGGCCAAGATGTGGATCTCCGGCCTGGACGCGTTGCGCAAACCGCTGCTGCACCTGCACACCCAGCACAACATCTCGCTGCCCTGGGAGTCCATCGACATGGACTTCATGAACCTGAACCAGGCCGCGCACGGCGACCGGGAGTTCGGGTTCATCCAGGCGCGGCTGGGCGTGCCGCGCAAGACGGTGGCCGGGCACGTGTCCGATCCCACCGTGGTTTCCCGGATCAACGGCTGGGCCCAGGCCGCGGCCGGTCTCCAGCGGATGCGGACCCTGCGGCTGGCCCGCTTCGGCGACAACATGCGCGACGTCGCGGTCACCGAGGGCGACAAGGTCGAGGCCGAGCTGCGGTTCGGCGTCTCGGTCAACACCTACGGCGTCAACGACCTGGTGGAGGTGGTCGACGCCGCCGATGAGAAGACCGTGGACGACCTCGTCGCCGAGTACGCCGAGCTCTACGACCTGGCGCCGGAGCTGGCCGAGGGCGGCGAGCGGCACGAGTCGCTGCGCTACGGCGCGCGGATCGAGGCCGGTCTGCGGCAGTTCCTCACCGAGGGCGACTTCGGCGCCTTCACCACGAACTTCGAGGATCTCGGCGGCCTCCGTCAGCTGCCCGGCCTGGCCGTGCAGCGGCTGATGGCCGACGGGTACGGGTTCGGCGGCGAGGGTGACTGGAAGACCTCCGCGCTGCTGGCCACCGTGAAGGCGATGGGCGCCGGCTCGGACCGGGGCACCTCGTTCATGGAGGACTACACGTACCACTTCGGCCCGGGTGAGCCGAAGATCCTCGGCGCGCACATGCTCGAGGTCTGCCCCACCATCGCGGCGTCCCGGCCGCGTGTCGAGATTCACCCGCTGGGCATCGGCGGCCGGGAGGACCCGGTGCGTCTGGTGTTCGACGCGGCTCCCGGTGACGGTGTGGTGATCGGCCTGGCCGATCTGGGTGACCGTTTCCGCCTGGTGGCGAACGTTGTCGAGGTGGTCCCGCCGGACGAGCCGCTGCCCAATTTGCCTGTCGCCCGCGCGGTGTGGAAGCCTGCGCCGTCGCTGTCGACGTCGGCCGAGTGCTGGCTCACCGCGGGCGGTCCGCACCACACCGTCCTCACCCAGGCTGTCGGCGCGGAGGTCCTCCGTGACTTCGCGACGATGGCCCAGACCGAGCTGCTGCTCATCGAAGACCGCACGACGACCGACGACTTCGCCGATCGAGTGCGGTGGAACCAGGCGTACCACCGTCTGGCCCGCCCCCTGTAACACCGCTCTCAAAGAGGAGAATCACCGTGAAATACACCCGGCTCGCGGCAGCGTTCGCCGCTGCCACACTGGTGACGACCATGGCCGCCTGTGGGGACGCCGAGAAGACCACCGACAAGGAGGCGGCCGGCGGCAACACTGCCGGTGCGCTGATCGGTATCACGATGCCGACCAAGTCGTCGGAGCGCTGGATCCACGACGGCGACAACCTCAAGTCGCAGCTCGAGGGTCTGGGTTACAAGGTCGATCTGCAGTACGCGGAGAACGACATCCCGACCCAGACGCAGCAGCTGGACGCGCAGATCAGCAAGGGTGCCAAGCTGCTGATCATCGCGTCGATCGACGGCACCGCGCTCTCCTCGCAGCTGGACAACGCCGAGGCCGCGAAGATCCCGGTGATCGCGTACGACCGGCTGATCCGCGACAGCGCGACGGTGGACTACTACACCACGTTCGACAACTTCAAGGTCGGTGTGCAGCAGGCCACCTCGCTGCTGACCGGTCTGGGCGTGCTGAAGGCGGACGGCAGCAAGGGCGACGCGAAGGGCCCGTTCAACATCGAGCTGTTCGCGGGTTCGCCGGACGACAACAACGCGACGTTCTTCTTCAACGGCGCGAAGAGCATCCTCGACCCGTACATCAAGGACGGCACGCTGGTCGTGAAGTCCGGCCAGACCGACTTCAAGACGGTCGCCACCCTGCGCTGGGACCCGGAGACCGCGCAGAAGCGCATGGAGAACATCCTGACCTCCACCTACAAGGGTGGCACCAAGATCAACGGCGTGCTCTCGCCGTACGACGGCATCTCGATCGGTATCCTCTCCGCGCTGAAGTCGGGTGGCTACGGCACCGACGGCAAGTACCCGGTCGTCACCGGTCAGGACGCCGAGCTGGCCTCGACCAAGTCGATCATCAAGGGTGAGCAGTACTCGACCATCTACAAGGACACCCGCCAGCTGGCCAAGGTGACCGGTGAGATGGCCGACGCGATCCTGAAGGGCCAGACCCCGACCACGAACAACACCACCGACTACGACAACGGCAAGAAGGTCGTCCCGGCCCAGCTGCTGCAGTCGGTCATCGTCGACAAGAGCAACTACCAGAAGGAGCTCGTCGACAGCGGCTACTACACGGCCGACCAGCTGAAGTGATTCGAGTACCGCGCCCCGCCCGCCCCCCGGCGGGTGGGGCGCGGGCTTCGTCGGCCCATAGGAGGGTCTGCATGACCGACACGATCCTGCGGATGAGCGGTATCACCAAGACGTTCCCGGGCGTCAAGGCGTTGCAGGATGTCAACCTGGAAGTACGCAGGGGCGAGATCCTCGCGATCTGCGGGGAGAACGGGGCCGGCAAGTCGACCCTGATGAAGGTGCTCTCCGGGGTCTACCCGCACGGCACCTACGACGGCGACATCGAGTTCGAGGGCGAGCCCTGCCACTTCTCCGGCATCCGCGACAGCGAGCACCGGGGCATCGTCATCATCCACCAGGAGCTGGCGCTCGCCTCGAACCTGTCGATCGCGGAGAACATCTTCCTCGGCAACGAGCGGGCCAAGCACGGCTGGATCAACTGGAACGAGACCAACGCGGCGGCAGACGAGTTGCTGCGCCGGGTCGGGTTGAACGAGAGCGCGGTCACGCCGGTGATCGAACTCGGCGTCGGCAAGCAGCAACTGGTGGAGATCGCGAAAGCGCTCTCCAAGGACGTCAAGCTGCTGATCCTGGACGAGCCCACCGCCGCGCTCAACGACGCCGACTCGGAGCACCTGCTCGGTCTGCTCCGCGGTCTCCGTGACGAGGGCATCACCTGCGTCATCATCTCGCACAAGCTCAACGAGGTGATGGGAATCTCGGATCGGGTCACCATTCTGCGTGACGGCAAGACGATCTGGACCGACGAGATCGAGAACCTCTCCGAGGAGAAGATCATCGCGGGCATGGTCGGCCGCAGTCTGGAGAACCGGTACCCGGATCACGAGCCGACGATCGGCGAGGAGATCCTGCGGATCGAGGACTGGACCGTCTACAGCCCCACGCAGTCGGACCGCGCGCTGGTCCGCAAGGCGAACCTGACGCTGCGCCGCGGCGAGATCGTCGGGCTGGCCGGCCTGATGGGCGCGGGCCGCACCGAGCTGGCGATGAGCGTGTTCGGCCGGTCCTACGGGGTCAACATCTCCGGCAAGCTGATCAAGGACGGCAAGGAGATCCAGGCCCGGACGGTACGCGAGGCGATCGACCACGGCATCGCGTACGCCACCGAGGACCGTAAGCGGTACGGCCTCAACCTGATCGAGGACATCAAGCGCAACGTGTCCGCGGCCGGGCTGAGCAAGCTCGCCAACGCCGGCTGGGTCGACGGCAACGAGGAGCGCAAGGTCGCCGACGAGTTCCGGGCCAGCATGAACATCAAGGCGCCGAGCGTCGAGTCGGTCGTCGGCAAGCTCTCCGGCGGTAACCAGCAGAAGGTCGTGCTCTCCAAGTGGATCTTCACGGATCCGGACGTGCTGATCCTCGACGAGCCCACCCGCGGTATCGACGTCGGCGCGAAGTACGAGATCTACACGATCATCAACCGGCTCGCCGACGAGGGTAAAGCCATCCTGGTCATCTCGTCCGAGCTGCCCGAGCTGCTCGGGATCTGCGACCGTATCTACACCCTCTCGGCCGGCCGGATCACCGGCGAGGTGCCGCGTGCCGAGGCCACCCAGGAGAGCCTGATGACTCTCATGACGAAAGAAGAACAGGAGGTGGCGCCGTGACCGTCGCACCCACCAATGCCGATGTGTCCATGGACAAAGGACCGGCCGGTGCCCAGGACCAGGCGCCCCGGAAGATCAACTTCGACCTGAAGCAGAGCGGCATCTACATCGCCCTCGCGCTGACGATCGTCATCTTCACCGCGCTGACCGGCGGCGACCTGCTCGCCCCGCAGAACCTCAGCAACATCATCGTGCAGTACAGCTACATCCTGGTCCTCGCGATCGGCATGGTGCTGATCATCATCGCCGGGCACATCGACCTGTCGGTGGGGTCGGTGGTCGCCGCGTCCGGCGCGTTCGCCGCGGTGATGATGGTCAACTGGGATCTGCCCTGGCCGATCGCGATCCTCGCGACGCTGGTCTTCGGCGCGCTGGTCGGCGCCTGGCAGGGCTACTGGGTGGCCTACTTCGGCATCCCCGCCTTCATCGTCACCCTGGCCGGCATGCTCCTGTTCCGTGCCGTCACCTACCGCATCCTGGGCAACCAGGGCATCGGCCCGTTCCCGGACGACATCCGCACCCTCGCCAACGGCTTCACCCCCGGCTTCCTGAAAAACGTCGCCCTCGGCCCGCTCGGCGGCGCCGACGCGTTCAGCATCATCGTCGGCCTGCTCGTCGTGGTCGGCATGGTCGCCGTGCAGTGGCGCTCCCGGGCCGCCCGGATCCGCTACCACCAGACCGTCGACCCGATGTGGCTGTTCATCACCAAGGTCGCCGTCCCGGCCGTCCTCGTCATGTTCGTCGTCGTGCAGCTCGCCCGGTTCCGCAACCTGCCCTGGGTCCTCGTCCTGCTCGCCGTCCTGGTGGTCGGCTACACCCTGGTCACCAACCGGGCCGTCTTCGGCCGCCAGATCTACGCCGTCGGCGGCAACCTGCAGGCCGCCACGCTCTCCGGCGTCAAGGTCAAGTCGGTCGTGTTCTGGCTGTTCGTCAACATGGGCGTGCTCTCCGCCGTCGCCGGCATCATCTTCGCCGGCCGCCTCAACCTGGCCGGCCCGACCGCCGGCAACAGCTTCGAGCTCGACGCCATCGCGGCCGCCTTCATCGGCGGCGCCGCGGTCCAGGGCGGCGTCGGCAAGGTCGTCGGCGCGATCACCGGCGGCCTGATCATGGGCGTCATCAACAACGGCGCCGGCCTGCTCGGCTGGCAGACCGAAACCGTCATGTTCGTCAAGGGCGCGGTCCTGCTCGCCGCGGTCGCCTTCGACGTCTGGTCCAAGCGCCGCACCGCCGGCGCGAGGTAAGCAACCAGTTCGCGTGAAGGGGGCCGGGTGACCGGCCCCCTTTGCTGTTTCACCGCAGACGGACCGAACCTTCTCACCGCGGCCCGCCGAAGCTACTTCGCCGCTGCCAGGCCGAACGCGGACGGCCGCACACCGGGGAACACCCCGTCGAGGGCGCCGAACCCGCACCGCTTCTGGAGGATCTCGCCGATCACCGACCGGTAGTCGGTGGTCGCGGCCAGATCGCCGGCGACGAGCGCGCCGGGGGACAGACCCGGCCAGTTCGCGTACACCCGGCCGCCCCGGATGCCGCCGCCGAGCAGCAGCATCGCGTTGCCGTGGCCGTGGTCGGCGCCGCGCGACGCGTTCTCCTGCACCCGCCGGCCGAACTCGCTGATGGTCAGCACGGTGACGGTGTTCAGCGCGTCGCCCAGATCCGTGGCGAAGGCGGCGAGCGCCTGGGCCAGTTCGGTCAGGTTGTCGAACATCCGCTGGCCCTTGACCACCGTGCCGAGGCCCTCGTGCATGTCCCAGTCGCCGCAGTCGACGGCCGCCGTGACGAGACCGGCCTTCGACTTGACCAGCCGGGCCACGTCACGCAGGGCGGCGCCCAGCTCGGTGCCGGGATAGGCGGCGCCGCTGCTCACGGCGTACGCCAAGCCTTTGATCTGCTGGGTGGCGGACAGCGCGCGATCGGCGGACCGGGCGGGAGCGGCCAGCGCCGCAGGCGCGTCGGCATACATCGCGCGCAACGCGGCGGCCATCGGGCGCTTGTCGTTGCCGGCCAGGGTGAAGTCGTCGATTCCGGTCATCGCCACGTCGTCCGCGGCGCCCAGCATGAGCCGCGCGGGCATCGCGTGCCCCAGCGAGACACCGGCCAGCGGCGCGGTCGCGCCGGTCAGCCCGAGCATCCGGTCCAGCCAGCCGCTGCGGATCGAGGTGCCGGGCGCGGCGTTCTCCATCGCCTCCATCGCGGCGAAGTGCGAGCGCGTCGGGTTCGGCTGCCCGACCGCGTGCACCGCGGCCAGCTTCCCGCTCTTCCAGAGCGGCAGAATCGGGGCGAGCGCCGGGTGCAGGCCGAAGGTTCCGTCACCCCCGATCACCAGATTCTTCGGTACGCCGATAGCCGGCCGTGCCTGGTAGTACCCGGGGTCGCCGATCGGGGCGATCGCCGACAGGCCGTCGAAGCCGCCGCGCAGCGAGATCACCACCAGGGTGTCGCCGGTGTAGGCCGGCCCCTCGGCGGCGAAGGCGACCCTGGTGCTCAGCGTGGCGCCGGCCAGCCCGGTCAGCGCGGCGCCCAGCACCGCGCGGCGGGACAGCTCGGGGCAGCAGAGTTCGGTCTTCATGATCACCTCAGCTGGAAGGACGGCGCGTCGAGCACCAGCGCGATCAGGTAAGGCGCGTGGCCCGCGACGTTCTTGTCGACAGCACTGGTCGGCAGCTTTCCGGCGACGCTGAGCACGGCGGCGGTGTGCGCGGCCGGCAGCCGGGCCCCGATCAGCCGGGTGGCGAGCGCGTCGACCAGCTCGCCGTAGGTCGCCGGCAGCGCCGGGACCAGGGACTTCAGCAGGTCGGCGGGGCGGGTCAGCTGCTTCGGGTACCAACCGGCGGCCAGGTTCAGGTGCAGGTTGCAGCGCATCAGGAACGCGGAGGGCGACGCCCAGACCGCCGCGGCGTCCGGGAACCCGTTCGGCGGGGCCCAGCGCAGCGGGGCGTTCCCGGCCGCGACCAGGATGTCGTAGAGCGAGCTCAGCCCCTTGGTGCCGTCCTTCTCCGGCTTCAGCCCGAGGGCGCGGACGGCGGCGACCAGGTCCTCGAACGGGGTGCGGACCTTCTGCCCGGCCGCGGCGGCGAACTCCGCGGAGGTGAACAGGGCGCGCAGGACCGGGACGATCGCGGTGCCGTTGTCCAGGTAGACCTTGGCCAGGCGGGTGACCAGCGCGGCGGGCGGCTCGTCGGCGACGAACCGGACGCACAGCTTGCGGGCCAGCAGCTCGGCGGTCTTGGGGTGTTTCGCCAGGTGGTCGAGGAAGGCCAGCGCCACGGACTCGCCGTCGGCGGCCGGGTTGGCGTGCCGGAACCCCAGGATGTCGACCGGGCCGGTGGCGTGCCGGGACGCGTCGTACACGTAATTGCCGGCCTTGCTCACCGTCATCCCGGTCAGCAGCCGCGCGGCGTCCCGCACGTCGGACTCGTCGTAGGCGAGGCCGACGGTGTGCAGCTCCATCAGCTCCCGGGCGTAGTTCTCGTTCGGGTGCGCCTTGGCCGACGAGCGCTGGTCCAGGTAGGTGAGCATGGCCGGGTGCCGGGCCGCGTCCTTGAGCATGTCGGCGAACCGGCCGAAGGTGTGCTTGCGGATCACCTGGGCGTCGTAGTCGCCGCGGGTGTCCCAGACACCGCTGCTCGGGGCCGCGACGTGCAGGTGGTTGGCCCAGAAGCCGGCGACCGTCTCGAACAGCTGGCGCTCGCTCCACGCGGCGCGGGCGATGATCGCCTGGCCCAGCTGGCGGAACCCGTCGTAGGAGTCCTTGGGGAGGGCGGCGCGGACCGCGGCCGGGGTGGCGTGGGCCTGGGGGAGTCGCTTCAGCAGCTGGTCGCAGGCGGTGTCGTCGATCTTCCGCGGGTTCAGCTGGCGGTCCAGCCACTGCGCGGCGCCGAGCTTGCGGGCCTCGGCGAGGGTGGCCGGGGTGGCGCCGAAGGTGGCGCGGCGCAGTAGGTGCGCGATCGGGTCGCTGCTCTGTGTCGCGGTGGGTCGTGCCGGGGTCTTCTCCGCCGCGGCGCCCGGGGTCTTCTCCGCCGCCGCGGCCGGCGTCTCCATGATCAACCCGGCGGTGATGGCGGCGGATCCGGCGAGCAGAGTGCGGCGGGTCGTCGTCATGCCGTTCGATTCGGCCCGTGCGGACGGGGCCGTCGGGACCGCAACCGTGACTAACGTTCCCGCAATCCGCGCGCACCCGTGACCGGACACCGGTGACGGACGTAGAGTCTCACCCGTGGATCAGGCTGAAACGGTACTCACCCCCTCGTCCTGGGTCGTCGTCGGTCTCGACAACGGTGGCACCTGCAACAACGCCACCGTCCTCGACGCGACGGGCCAGTTCCTGGTGAACAACATGGTGGAGAACCCGTCGCGCGTCCTCGACGGACCGGAGTCGGCCGTGGAGGCGCTCGCCGACGCGTTCGCCGGGATCCTGGAGCTGACCAGCACCCCGCTGTCCCTGGTCCGCGCGGTCGGCCTGGACACGCCCGGCCCGGCCAGCGCGCACGGGGTGATCTCGTCCAAGGGCGCGACGAACTTCAACCAGGTGTCCTGGCACGGATTCGACATCCGGGGCGCGCTCGAGGCCCGGCTCGGCCTGCCGGTGATCTACAACAACGACGCGAACGCGGCCGCGCTCTACGCCCACCACCGGCACTTCGGGACCGCCGCGCTGGAGACCTCGTCGGTCGCCGCGATCGTCGGCACCGGCCTCGGCGGGGGAGTGGTGGAGAACGGGAAGGTGATCCGCGGCGCGGCCGGGATGGCCGGCGAGCTCGGGCACGTGCAGATCCCGCTCCACGGCGTGCTCGAGGACGACCAGCCGGTGCCGGTCTGCAACTGCGGGTTCGCCGGCGACGTCGAGGCGATCGCGTCGCTGACCGGGATCAAGAACAACCTGTTGCCGTACTGGTTGACCCGCTTCCCGGAGCACCCGCTCGCGGCCGAGCCGATCGGCAAGGCGGCGAAGCTGCTGCGCGGTTACGGCGAGAAGGAAGATCCGCTGGCGATGGCCGTCTTCGGTCAGCAGGCGAAGGCGATCGGCAAGCTGTTCACCATCGCGGCCAACTTCACCGACCCCTCGGCATACTTCTTGGGCGGCGGCGTGGTCGAGGCCGCCCCGCACTTCCGGCAGTGGTTCCTCAACACCGTCCGGGAGAACACGCAGCTCCGCGACGAGCAGGCCAAGGCGGCGACGTTCGCCCTGGTCGCCGACCTGGACATGGCCGGTGCCCGGGGTGCGGCGGTGGCCGCCCTCGACGCGGTCGCCAACAACCCCCGCTAACCCCAGTCATGATCACCGCCGCCGGTCACGGCCGGCGGCTGGTCGCGGTCGGCACGCCAGGCCATGCCGTCGCTGGTCGGGGTCGGCGTGCCAGGCCATGCCGTCGTTGGTCGGGGTCGGCGTGCCAGGCCACGCCGTCGGTGGTCGGGGTCGGCGTGCCAGGCCACGCCGCCGCTGGTTGTGGCTCCGGCCGCCGGTCACGGCCAGCCGGTGACCCCAGTCAGATCCGGCCCGCACCCGCTTGCTGTCCGCTGCCCAGTCACCGCCCAAGTCCGACTTTTCCGGTAGGCCGCAGCCGGCGAGCCCGGGCAACACCGCGCCTACCCGCCCTGTGTTGTCCGGCTGGCACCTATGGCCCTGTCCGGACCCCGGGTCGGCGAGCCCGGCAACGCCACCTGCCCGCCCTTCGCTACCCGGCTGGTCCTGGTAGCCCTATCCGGACCCCGGATAGGGCCATGGGTGCCAGCCCGGCAAACGCAGCTGGTGCTGATGGCCCTATCTGGGCCCGGGATAGGGCTCTGGGCGCCAGCCCGGGTTCTGGCCTTGCGCTGCGGGTTCTGAATCGGGCGGGTCAACGATGGCGAGCACGAGCGGGGACACCGGGTCGGGGCGCTCCGAGGACACGATCCGGGTACCGGGAACCGGCGCCGTACCGGCATCGCACCAACCGCAACCAGGATCATGAACGGCACACCACGCAGGAGCGGACCGCTAGCGGCGGCTGCGACCGTGACTCACTGACCCCGTGGCCTGGCGTGCGGGTCGGACCAGCCGCGTACCGTGAGGGGCGGCCGCGCCGATGTCGGCGTCGCTGAGCATGCGGGTGCTGCAGCGCTCGCAGCCCGCCCTCCCAAGGGGGACCTTCCTCGACCAGTGTGGCGGGTTTCGGAGGGCAGCGTCGGGCGGGCTGTGGATGACGCCATGGTGTGGACAACGGGGTGGCCATGCACGCCTGGGCCTGCGCACCTCGGGCGGGTGCACGACCGGGCATGCGCACCTCGGGCGGGTGCACGACCGGGCATCCGCACCTCCGGCGGGTGCACGACCGGGCATCCGCACCTCCGGCGGATGCAGGGCTGGGCCTGCGCACCTCGGGCGGGTGCACGGCTGGGCATGCGCGCCTCGGGCGGGTGCTTCGGGGCGTACGGGAAACGGGTTAATCGGTTTTTATGGCTTTTTCTACGTCCGGGAACATCGGGAGGTAGTCGCTGAGGCCGAGGGTGTTGAAGAGGCGGCGGAGGAAGCCGGACGGGGCGGCCAGGCGGACCCAGCCGCCGCGCTCCATGGCGCGGCCGTGGGCGGTGACCAGGACGCCGACACCCATCGAGTCGCAGAAGTCGAGGCCGGAGACGTCCACGACGACGCGCGGGGCGGGACGCTCGACCAGGCGGCCGAGGTTGGCCTTCAGGGCGGGCGCGGTATCGATGTCGAGGGAACCGCGCAGGACGAGGACGGCCGTGTTCGGTGGGTGGTGCGCGACCGATACCTGCATTCGCTGAGATCTTTCGGGTCGGGGGGCGGACTCCCTGACAACCCTATGCGAGCCCGCCCACCGACGCAGTTCTCAGATCGAGTTACGCCATTTCCGGCCGTTCCGCCCGATCAGGCGATCGGCGTCGGCCGGACCCCACGAGGCGGCCTCGTAGGTCGGGATCGGGGAGCGGTCGTTCGCCCAGTGCTCGATGATCGGGTCGACGACCCGCCACGACTGCTCCACCTCGTCACTGCGGATGAACAGCGACGCGTCGCCCACCAGCGCGTCCAGCAGCAGACGCTCGTACGCCTCCGGCGACTCTTCCACGAAGGTCTGGTCGTACGAGAAGTCCATGCTGGCGGTCCGCACCCGGAACGAGTGGCCCGGCACCTTCGCCCCGAAGCGCAGCGAAATGCCCTCGTTCGGCTGGATGCGGAGCACCAGGGCGTCCGCGTCCAGCTCGGTGAGCTGGCTGGTCGGGATCGGCAGGTGCGGCGGGCGCTGGAACTGCAGCGCGACCTCCGTGACCCGGGCCGGCAGGCGCTTGCCGGTGCGCACGTAGAACGGCACGCCCGCCCAGCGCCAGTTGTCCACGTTGAGGCGCAGCGCGGCGTAGGTCTCGGTACGCGACAGCGGGTCGACGCCCACCTCCTCGCGGTAACCGGCCATCAGCTCCTCGCGGGTGCCGCCCCGCGTGTACTGCCCGCGGACCGCGGCGTCGGCGATGTCCCGGTCGGTGGGCAGCCGGATCGCCTGGAGCAGCTTCACCTTCTCGCTGCGCAGGCCCTCACCACCGAACGACGCCGGCGGCTCCATCAGGGCCAGGGCGAGCACCTGAAGAACGTGGTTCTGCACGATGTCGCGCATCGCGCCGGCCGACTCGTAGAACCCGCCGCGGGTGCCGACGCCGAGCGTCTCGGCCACCGTGATCTGCACGTGGTCGACCCAGGAGCGGTCCCAGATCGGCTGGAAGATCGAGTTGGCGAAGCGGAGGGCCAGGACGTTCTGCACGGTGTCCTTGCCCAGGTAGTGGTCGATCCGGAAGACGCTGGCCTCGTCGAAGGCGGCGTGCACGACGCCGTCGAGCTCGCGAGCGGTGGCCAGATCCCGGCCGTACGGCTTCTCGATGACCAGGCGGGAGAAGGAGCCCTCGGCCGCCTGGTTCAACCCGGCGCCGGCGAGGCCGCAGATCACCGGCTCGAACGCGTTGGCCGGGGTCGACAGGTAGAACAGCCGGTTACCGGACGTGCCGCGCTGCGCGTCCAGCTCGTCGAGCGTCTCGGCCAGACGCTTGTAGGTCTCCGGGTCGTCGTAGCCGCCCGACACGTAGCGGATGCCGCCGGCGAGCTGTCGCTTCTCGCTCAGGCTGCGGCCGCCGAGGGCGCTCTCCGCGAACTGCTCGTCGGACATCGGCGTCCGGGCGACGCCGACCAGGGCGAACTGGTCCGGCAGGCGGCCGTGGCGGGCCAGGCTCTCGACCGCCGGCAGCAGCTTGCGGCGGGTCAGGTCACCGGAGGCGCCGAAGATCACCAGAGTGGCCGGCGGCGCGCTGCGCTCCTGGATGAGCTGAGGTTGGTCCATCGTCTCCGTGTCCTCCGACCGGGTTGTTACCGTCCGTTTGAACCTTACGCAGCGGGCACCCCCCGTGGTTCACCGCGACGTGTGCCGCCCAGCACATGGGCTTGCCCGCTCGCTGCTTCCTCGCTGGTTCTGTGCTGCTTGCTCGATGCTTCGTCGATCGGGGCGACCTAAGCGATAAAAGTGGCAAAATGGTCGCAAAGGTCTGGCAACCGAGGGGGACCCCGTGAAGTACCGGCTCGTGACCCGCAGCGACTTCGACGGCCTGGTCTGCGCCGTGCTGCTGCGGCACCTCGACATGATCGACGACATCATGTTCGTGCACCCCAAGGACGTGCAGGACGGCGCCGTCGACATCACCGAGCGGGACATCCTCACCAACCTGCCGTACGACGGCCGGGCCCACCTCGTCTACGACCACCACCACTCGGAGACGATCCGGAACGAGGGTGATCGGAGCAACCACATCATCGACGCCGAGGCGCCGTCGGCGGCCCGGGTCATCTACGAGCACTTCGGGGGCAAACAGCGCTTTCCCAAGGTGTCGGACGACCTGATGCGCGCGGTGGACCAGGCGGACTCGGCGGACTACTCGCTGACCGACATCCTGAGCCCGACCGGGTGGACGCTGCTCAACTTCCTGATGGACAGCCGGACCGGGCTGGGGCGATTCCGGAATTTCCGGATCTCGAACTACCAGCTGATGATGCAGCTGATCGACGCGTGCATCGAGCACCAGGACGTGCACGAGATCCTCGCCCTGCCGGACGTCGCCGAGCGGGCCACCCTGTTCCACGAATGCTCGGCTCGCTTCGTCGAGCAGCTGCACCGGGTCACCCACCTGGACGGGGACGTGATCATCGTGGACCTGCGGGACGAGGAGGTGATCGAGGCGGGGAACCGGTTCATGGTCTACGCGCTCTACCCGGAGGCCCGGGTCTCGGTGCACATCATCTGGGGCCGGCAGAAGTTGAACACGGTGTTCGCCTGCGGGAAGTCGATCGTCGACCGCAGCTCGCCGGTGGACATCGGTGAGGTGATGCTGCGGTACGGCGGGGGCGGGCACATCGCGGCCGGCACCTGCCAGGTCCCGCACGACGAGTCGGAGCGGGTGGAACGCGAAATCATCGACGCACTCCGCACCGAGCGGGTCGTTCCGGTCTGAGCGGACCGGTGGGCCGTGCCGTCGTGGTGTGAAGCACCGCGCGGGCGGGAAGTCACCTTCCCGCCCGCCCGATGCGCGGATCATGGGCCTTGCCCGGGGCCCCACCCGCCTGTCGTGACTCGCGCCCCACGCGCGAACCGCGACTCGCCTCACGCCCACCCGCGTGAGGTTTTCCCGTTGCAGGACCCTGCCTGCGTGGGAGTCTGCGTCAGCCGTGGTAACTCCAGCGGCTGGCCGAAACGGTCTCCTTCTCCTCAGACGGTTCCGGAGCCTCGGACGTTGCCTCCGGCGCCGGAGATTCCTCAGGCTCGCCCGGCTCGTCGGGCTCCGTGGCCCGGTGCCGGTTGCGCAGCACCATCCAGCCGGCCCCGATCAGCGCCAGCGCGGCCACCACCCAGCCGCCCATCGCGAGCGCCGAACCGCCCCGATCATCGTCCTGGGCCTGCGCCACCGTGTCCGCGAACAGCTGCTCCTCATCGGACGCCGCCTCGGTCGCCGCCGCACCGTGATGCCCGGCCGCTGCCGCCGCTCCGTCCGGATCCGGTGTCAGTGTCATCCCGGCCGTCATGGCCGGACCGGTCTTCCCGTCGGCATACGTCCCGACCAGGGTGAACTGCACCGTACTGAGCGTAGGCAGCGGGCCGACCGCCACACTCAGATCCGCGGCCCCACCCGGCGCGATGGCCTTCCCGCCGACCGCGATCCAGGTGATCGACTTGGGTACCTGGGTCACCGGCGTGCCGTTGTGAATCGTCTTGAGCGGCGTCGACAGCTCCTGCCACTCGATCTGCGGCGCCCAGTCATCCACCGACAGCGGATAGACCTCAGCAATCGGGGTGTCCGCCGGAATCCGCAGCGTCACGCGAGTGATCGGCTGAGTCGCGTCGTTGACCACGTGGTAGGCCAGGTTCTGGCCGCTGCCCTGTGGCGCGCTGGACGGGCTGATGGTCACGTCGGCGAAGGCCGGACCGGCCACGCCGAGTGCGCCCGCGGTCGCCACGAGGGTCAGTGCTGTTCCCAAATACCTCACGGGAGTTAGTTCGGATCACAGCCCCCGATGGTTCAACGCCACACAGAAACTTTTCTCCGGCCTCGCGCGCGGCATCACGGGCAGCGGCGGAGCGAAGGTGGCGCAGGGTGGGGCGGGCTTCGGGCACACCGAGACAGGGCGGCCCGGAAGGAAGTTGCGAGCCGTCACCGTCCGCGTCGCGAGGTCGGGCCATGTCCGTGGTCCGCCGATCGACGCCTTTCGGCAGGGTCCTCCGTCGCGAATTCCGCCCAGCATCAGCCACCGTCCGACACGAGGCGAGCCAGAACGGAATTGACGCCATTGCTATTAGTCCCGCCCCCGACAGGGAGATCCGCGAATCCGGTCGCCCGGGATAGCATTGAGTGACACCTTGGCCGTCGCTATACAGTGACCACCCTCATTCATGAAATTCCCACCTTCGGCCGCAGGCACCCGCAACGCACAGCGAACCGATCCGACGGTGACCAATCGCCTTGCCCGCCGCCAAGGCACGACCGCGAGCGCCGACGGCGAGGGTGACGGCAGCGTAGGCCGTTGCGACGGCGACGGTCGCGGCTTTGGCACGCGTGACAACTGCGGCACGCTTGTCCGGGAAGCTGATGCAGCTGGTCGCAATGATGCCGCTGGTCGGGGTGACGCCGCTGGTCGCGATGATGCTGCTCGTCGCGGTGGGTCCGATCGTCGCCGTGGGGCCGCTGGCCTCGGCGGCGACGGCGCTGCGGCGGGTCGTGCTGTGGGTGGGCGGTGCATCTCGGCGGCGATCGCCTCGGCGTCGGCATAGCCCAGGCGCCGCAGCTTCTCGGCATGGCGGCGGCGTAGTCCCACCGCCCGGCGCCGCTGGTGCTCTCGCCGAAATGCGTCCTTGACCGGCGAATAATTGCGTGCCGCAGTGCGGTCTCGCATCTTCGCGAGTTCCGCCCTCCCGAACAACGACAACTGCTGCATGAATCGATTATCGCGCTTCCGAATCCACCTCGTCAGTGCCGGAACGTGCCATCCGCAAGATCTTTACAGCGTTCTTCCGCAATAAATTTTGGGAAATAATTGGCGTCGGAAATAAGGTGTCGGGTGGCGAGGTGAGCGGCTGCCGATGGGCGATCCAGCGGACGAGGCGATGGGCGGCGGGTGCCGGGGCGCGGGGCAGCCGGGTGGCGGGATGGCCGGGTGGCCCGGGTGGCTGGGCGGCGGGTTGCCGGGTGGCCCGGGTGGCTGGGCGGCGGGGTGGCCGGGCGGCGGGGCAGCCGGATGGCGGGGCGCGGGGCGGCCGGGTGCTGGGCGGCCGAGTGCTGGGCCGCACGGTGGCGGGGCGGTAGGGCGGTAGGGCGGTAGGGCGGCAGGGCGATGGGGCCGACTACCCGGCGCGCTGGCGTCCGGTGGAGCGGCAAGCCTCGGTGCGCGAGCGGGACCGCGGCTTTCGGCGTACCCAAAAGGGCGGAGCCCTGGCGAACCGAGCGGGCCCGGCGGGCCCGGAAAACGCTGGTGGCATGATGTGCCGATGCGTGACGTGCCGATCGACGGTGACATGATCCGGCTGGGTCAGTTTCTCAAGCTGGCCGACCTCATCGAGACCGGAGGCGAGGGCAAGATCCTCATCGCCTCCGGCGACGTCGCCGTGAACGGCGAGGTCGACACCCGCCGTGGCCGGCAGCTGCACCCCGGCGACGTCGTGACCGTCCAGGGCCGCTCGGCACGGGTCGTCCCCTAAACAAAGATCCACTCTTTCGGCGGGAATCTTCGGACCGGGCGGAACCGGCGGAGCGGACGTTTCGTCGTACCGAACATGACCCGAACCCGCGGTCTCCTGACCGCCGCCGCCATCCCCCTGATCCTGATGGCCGGCTGTGCCCGGCCGGACTCGGCCGGCTCGGCCGGCTCGGCCGGCACCGCCGCCGATCCGATCACCGAAAGCGCCACCGCCGGAAAAGGCGACCCCACCGTGCTGGTGCGCATCTCCCAGGAGGGTGGCTTCGTGCCGACCTCCTACCGCTACGGCCGGCTGCCGGACGTCACCGTCTATGCCGACGGGCGGGTGATCAGCAACGGGCCGGTGCCCGCCATCGCGCCCGGTCCGGCCCTGCCCAACCTCCAGGTTCGCAAGATCACCAAGGAGCAGGCGAACAAGTGGGCCGCCGACGCTCTCGCGGCCGGCGTCAAAACCGGGAACGATCTCGGCGCCCCGGGTGTCGCCGACATCCCGGACACGGTGATCACCGCCACTTCGGGCGGCAAGACCGAGACGGTACGCGTGACCGCCCTGCACCAGGCGCAGCCCGACGACCCGAACCTGAGCAACGCCCAGCAGGCCGCCCGCAAGAAGCTGGCCGCCTACGTCGACGAGCTGAACGCCTTCGCCGGTGACGACGGCCCGGACTCCTTCGTGCCGGACAGCCTCGCCGCGCTCGCCCAGGAGTACGTGGCCTCCGACGACGGCCTCAAGCAGCAGCCGCAGGACTGGCCCGGCCCGGCGCTGCCCGGCGCCGAGCTGAGCGCCGGCACGCACTGCGTCTCGGTCGACGGCGCCGCCAAGGACAAGCTGTGGGCCGCGGCCGGCAAGGCGAACATGCGGACGCCGTGGGTGTCCGGCGGCAAGCAGTGGCAGGTCACCTTCCGGCCGCTGCTGCCCGACGAGACCGGCGGCTGCGCGGCCCTCAAGGACGCCAAGTGATCCCGTTGGACGAGCCTTGGGAACCGCATGTGCGGTCCTCTCACGTTCCTACTAACGTCGGAGGGCGTGAGGGGAACGGGGATGGATGCGGCCCAGATCCTGCTGGGGCTGATTCTGTTCGCAGTGCTGGCGCTTGGCGGGATGGCGGTGGTCTCGGGCCGGCGCAGGCCGGTTCCGCCGCCGCCGGAGGCGACTGAGGCCGCGGAGCTGGAGAGCGGCGCGGACGAGGTGTGGGCCGCGGCGCAGCGCGCCGTGGCGGCCGCCGACGAGGCCCGGGAGCGGGCCACCGAGGCGGCCGACGTGCGGGACCAGGCCGAGCAGCGGTATCAGCAGGCGAAATGGGACGCGTGGACCGGCCCGGCCGACGAGAGCCGGAAACTGGTGGAGCGGGCCGCGCTGGAGGCTTACCGGCGCGGCGACCTCTCGGTCGACCAGCTGAACCGGATCTGGTCGCACACCCGGCCGGACGAGTCGGCCCTGGAGCGGGTCGACGAGGAGGTCGCGGCGGCGAAACGGCGGTATGAGAACGCCTTGGAGGAGGCCGTCGAGGTGCGGCGGGCGGCGCACGTCGCCGAGGTGGCCGCCGAGGTGCTGACCGAGGAGGCCAAGCTCGCCGAGGACGAGGCCCTCGCCGCCCGGATCGAGGCAGAGGCGGCAGCGGGCCTGTCCGGTCTCCTCCAGGAGTCCGACAGGCCCGCCGCCGAGCTCAGTGAACCTCGACCAGATCCACCACGAAGATCAGGGTCTCGTTCGGCTTGATCACGCCACCGGCGCCGGCCGAGCCGTAACCGAGGTGCGGCGGGATGGTCAGCTTGCGGCGGCCGCCCACCTTCATCCCGGCCACGCCCTGATCCCAGCCGGCGATGACCTGCTGGCCGCCGACCCGGAAACCGAGCGCCTGGCCACGGTTGTAGGAGGCGTCGAACTCCTTACCCGTCGACTGGGCGACGCCCACGTAGTGGACGCTGACGTACTCGCCGGGCTTGGCCTCCGGGCCGGTGCCCTCGACGATGTCCTCGATCACGAGATCGGCGGGCGCTTCGTCGGGGATGGGACCGACGTCGGGCTTGTTCATGAATCCTCCCGTTTGGTGTTGCCGGACTCGGTCATGCAATCACAGCCGGGTGGTCACTGAACGAGCGGTGCCGGATCTCCGTATCTCCCGGGTGACCGGGAACGTCCCGGTCGTGTGATCCGCCGGGGAGTCACCGTGCGTACCTTCATCGTTGCGGCGGCCGTCGTGGCCATTGTCGTGCCGGCCGGGCCGGTGTACGCCCACGGCGCGCCGACCACGCCGATCAGCCGGTCAGCGGCCTGCGCCGGGAACGGGACGCAGACCTCCGCGCCGGCGTGCAAGGCGGCCAAGGCCGCGACCGGCGGGTTCATCGGGGCGTTCGACAACCTGCGGATCGCGAACGTGAACGGCAACGATCGGAAGGTCGTGCCGGACGGGAAGCTGTGCAGCGGGGGACTGGACGCCTATCGGGGCCTGGATCTGCCCCGCGACGACTTCCCGGCGACGGAGGTGAAGTCCGGGCAGACGTTGAAGATCGCCTACCGGGGGACCATCCCGCACCAGGGAGAGTTCCGGATTTTCCTGACCAAGCCCGGATACGACCCATCGGAGCGGCTGCGCTGGGACGACCTGGGCAGCAAGCCCCTGGCGTCGTTCACCGACCCGCCGCTGACCGGGGGCGCGTACCGGATGAAGGTGACACTGCCGGAGCGGGCCGGGCGGCACATGCTCTATGTCGTGTGGGAGACGTCCAGCACCCCGGACACCTATTACTCCTGCTCCGACCTGGTGTTCCCGGCGGCCGCAACCAAGGCGCCGACCGCGGCGCCGACCACGGCGCCGGCCAAGGCGGCAACCACGAAGGCGGCCCCGATCACGACCAAGGCGCCCGCGACTCCCGACAGGACGACCCCCGCCCCGGCGGAGACGGCCCCCACAGCGGCGGAGACGTCCGCCGAACCGGTGCTGGCCGCCGCCACGAGTCAGGACTCCACCGACGTCGGCCACTGGCTGATCGCCGGCGCCCTCGGCGCTGCGGTGATCGCCGGCGTAATTGCCCTGCTAGGACGCCGTCGCCGCCGCCCCTGAGAGATCCCTGGAAAAAAGTTTTGAACTCCTCGATCTCCAATCCCGTAATCACCGGCGTCGACAATGCAACGCCCGTCCGGCCCCCCAACAGACGAAAGGCCCAGCATGAGTCGTAGTCGCTACCGTGCCCAGGCGTTCCCGCGGTTCAACCGCCGCCGGATGCTGGCGCTCACCGCCGCCGGTGTCGGAGTCTCGGCCGTTTCCGTCGCCGGACTCTCCCTGGCCGGTGAGAACGAGACCACGTCGGCCAACAACTCACCGCTGATCGTCTCGGTGCGGGACGCCAAGAAGGGGACCATCGACCTCTTCTCCGGCGATTCCAAAAAGACCGTCACCGACAAGAAGCTCGCTGCCCAGCTGCTCAAGCACGCCGGCCGCTAACCGAAGAGGATCACGACAGAATGTCTTCTCACCGCGAAGCGCCGGAAATCAGCAAGGACCCGGTCGCCGACAGTTCCGACCTGTACGCGTTCGTCAGCCCCGACGACCCGGATACGGTCACCATCATCGCGAACTACGTGCCCTTGCAGATTCCGGCGAGCGGCCCGAACTTCTTCGAGTTCGGCGACGACGTGCTCTACGAAATCCACATCGACGCGAACGGCGATGCCCGCCCGGACATCACCTATCAGTTCCGGTTCGTCACTGAACTGCGCAATGACAAGACCTTCCTGTACAACACCGGGCCGATCGAATCGCTGGACAGTGAGAACTGGAACCGCCGGCAGTTCTTCTCGGTGACCAAGGTCGACAGCCACGGCAAGAGCACCGTGCTCGCCAAGAAGCTGCCCTGCCCGCCGTGCAACGTCGGCAAGATCTCGATCGCCGACTACGAGGGTCTCGCCAAGGACGCCGTGCACAAGCTGAAGACCGGTGAGAAGGTCTTCGCCGGGCAGCGCGCCGACGCGTTCTTCGTCGACCTGGGCGCCATCTTCGACCTGGGCACGCTGCGCCCGTTCCAGGACAAGCACCTGGTCGGCCAGAAGCTGTTCAACTACGCCGGCAAGGCGGTCAACGCGACCGACCAGACCAACGTGCACAGCATCGCGGTGCAGATCCCGCTGCACATGGTCCGCCGGGACGGCAAGAAGCGGGTCAAGGCCACCGACGCCGGCGCGGTGATCGGGGTGTGGACCTCGGCCAGCCGCCGTCAGGTGCAGGTGCGCGGCGACAGCAAGAGCGGCGAGGTCTACGTCGGCCCGCAGGTGCAGGTGTCGCGGCTGGGCAACCCGCTGTTCAACGAGGTCATCGTGCCGATGGCGCAGAAGGACAAGTGGAACAGCCTGCCGCCGAGCGAGGACAAGAAGTTCGCCGAGTTCGTCGCCAAGCCGGAGCTGGCGTCGCTGCTGCCGGTGCTCTACCCGGGCCTGTTCGACAAGCTCGCCGACCTGAACAAGGCCGGCAAGGACCGGGCCGACCTGCTCGCCATCCTGCTGACCGGCATCCCGGCCGGGCTGATCGACGGCTTCCAGAACAACACCGGCGCGCTGCAGGCCGACATGCTGCGGCTGAACACCGCGATCCCGCCGGCCGCGAAGCCGAACAAGTTCGGCGTGGTGGGCGGTGACGTGGCAGGCTTCCCCAACGGCCGCCGGATCGCCGACGACGTCGTCTCCATCTCGCTGCGGGCCATCGCCGGGGTCACCGTGCCGCTGGTCGACAAGAAGTTCACCCCGGACGCCGCGGCGGCCCTGGTCGAGCAGGGCCTGAGCATCAAGGACGCGAGCGCCGGGCTGCTCAAGCACTTCCCCTACCTGGGTACTCCCTTCGACGGATTCTCGGTGCCGGCATGAGCCACGATCACGGACACGGTCATCATCACCACCACCACACGCTCGCCCCGTCCGGGCAGGGCACCGTGATGCTGAACATCGGCGGCGGGATCGGCGCGCTGATCATCCACACCTCGGCCCGGGAGCACGGGCACGAGATCGAGATCAGCCCGGCGGGCGCGCCGGACCAGCGGCAGCACGCCGCGGTCCGGGCCCGGTACGTCCGCGGCGGCGTCACCTACTGCGTCGTGATCGACAGCCTGCCCGAGGGCCGGTACGCGGTCTGGGCCGACGGACCGGACCCGCTGGCCGAGGTGCTGGTGCACGGTGGACACGTCGCCGAGTTCACCTGGCCGGAGCACGCGATCCCCGGGAGGACGCTCCTCTCGGTCTAGGGTGTAGCCATGACGGGCGGTGATGTCCCGATCCACGTCGCGTTGCGCACCACCGACGTGGAGGAGGCCCGCGCGTTCTGCCGCAAGGTCTACTACGAGCCGCTGCGGATCGACCCGGTCGGTGACCCCGGCCGGTTCGACTTCAGCGCCGACGTGGTGGAGCTCGGGCCGATCACCGTCGGCGAGGTCGGGTACGGCACCGACATCCGGGTCGCGATCGGCGCCCTGGAGACGGCGTACCACGTGCTGGTGCCGCTGACCGGCGTGCTCCGGTCCCGGCACCGCGGCACCGTGGTGCTCGCCGACCCGACCCGGGCCGCGGTTTACCGCCCGACCGGCGACATCGAGCTGGACTGGCCCGGCTCCTGCCGGCTGCTCAGCGTCAAGGTGGAGCGCGGCGCCCTGGAACGCGAATTGGACGCCGCGCTGGACCAACGGGTCGTCTCACCGATGCCGCTGGGCGCCAGCTTCGACCTGGTCGACGGCCCGGGCCGGACCTGGGTGGCGCTGGTCCGGCTGCTGCTGTCCGAGCTGCGCGCCCCGGAGGGCCTGGCCACCCAGCCGCGGATGGCCGCGCGCTGGCGCGACATGGTGGTGAGTGGCCTGGCCCTGACCGTCGAGCACCCCTACGGCGAGGAGCCGGCCGGGCTCCAGGGCCCGCACCGCCCGCGCACCGTCAAGCGCGCGCTCGACGTCATGCACGCCGAGCCGTGGCGCCCGTACACGACGCGTGAGCTGGCCGCGGTCGCCGGCGTCGGTGTCCGCGTCCTCCAGGACGCCTTCCGCCAGCACGTCGGCATGTCCCCGATGACCTACCTGCGCCGGCTGCGCCTGGACAACGTGCACGCCGAGCTGTCCCGCGCCGACCCGAGCGTCACCAGCGTCAGCGACATCGCCTATCGCTGGGGATTCACCCACCTCGGCCGCTTCGCCGGCGCCTACCGAGCCCGCTTCGGCGTCCCCCCGTCAACCACCCTCCGCGATCACCCCTGACACACCCGCGTCCTGGCCCGCCGCGACCACCCCTGAAGCGTCGGCCGCTCAGCCGGCCGCAGCCTCCCTCCCCTCGCCGAGCTGGGCAAACACGCGCTCCCGCAGCAGTTGATACTGCCCCCGGCACCGCTGCGGCGCCCCGGGCGGAACCTCCTGAACCCGCCCACCGGTCACCACCTCGTCCGGCCGGAACTGATCAGCCGTGAAATCGACCTCCCGCCCGTCGGGCAGCCTGTTCCAGTAGTGATGCCCCACCTTGTCCTCACCCACGAACACCTCGCCGAGCACCAGCTCCCCACCCAGCAACTCCCGCACGACCAGCGCCGTCACCCCGCACTGCCCCCGAGCCGGATTCGCCGGAGTCCAGTCCGCCAGATCATGCGGATCACACGTGTCGCGCCCCCACGCACTCCGCAGCACCGGCCCGATCCTGTCCACATCCGTCATCGTCACCAGTCCACCCTCCACCCTCGACAAGCTGGAGAGTCAAGTCCAGCTTTCGCGACCGATCGGAGAGCCAAGACCACCTCCCGCGGCCCACGGGAGAGTCAAGACCAAACCCTTCCTTCGGTACGCCCGACACCGCCCCAACCGCGCTGCCCCGTCCCGCCGCCGACGCCAGGCCGCTGCGACCTCACCACCGCGAGGCCGCATCCGGGCTGATCCGCCCCTCCCGGTGGTCCGCCCAAACCCCCACACCGCCCCACGTCCGAGGAGTGCGCGGTCCGGGGCTGGTCCGAGAGCTGTCCTGCCACCACCGAGGCTTGCCCGAGCGAGCCGCACGGTCTCGGCTGGTCCGGAGGGGTGTCTCGCCGGTGCCGAGGCAAGGCCCGAAGCCGGCCCAGGTCTTGCCCGCGGTTTCTTGTGGTCCGGCCAGGTGTCTCGGCCGGTTTCCGACAGAACCCAGCCGGGGCCTGGGGCGCGCCACGGCGGTGAGTGGCGGAGGCGACTTTCCGCACGGCGGGGGTGCTCCGGACGTACCGAAAGCGGGTGTTGATCGGGAATCAGCGGACCTCGGCGGGCCGGCGGACGGCGTCGGCGGGCTGGGGCCTGCCGAAGAGCCACCCCTGCCCGAAATCGCAGCCGCTGGCGTGCAGCCAGTCCCGTTGCACCGCTGTCTCGACGCCCTCGGCGACCACCCGGTGCCCCAGAGCCTGCGACATGGCGAGCACCGCCCGGACGATCGACTCGTTGGCCCCACCCTCCCCGACCCCCGCGATGAAGGCCCGGTCGACCTTCACGATGGCGACCGGGAGCCGTTGCAGGTAGCTCAGGGACGAGTAGCCGGTGCCGAAGTCGTCGATGCAGAGCGTGACCCCGAGGGCCCGCAGCTGGTAGAGCACGTCCAGGCAGGTGTCCAGATCGGTCATCAGCCCGGACTCGGTGACCTCCAGCCAGAGGCCGGCCGGGGGCAGCCCGGTGCGGGCGAGGATGTCGCGGACGCGGTCGGGCAGGCCCGGTTCGAGCAGTTGGCGGACGGCCAGGTTCACCGAGACGTGCAGGGTGGCATCGGTGGTCCGCCAGTGGACGAGCCGGGTGGCGGCCTCCTCCAGCAGCCAGGCGCCGGCCGGGACGATCAGTCCGGTGTCCTCGGCGACCGGGATGAAGTCGACCGGGGAGACCGCGCCCAGCGAGGGATGGGTCCAGCGCATCAGCGCCTCGTAGCCGTCCACCCGTCCGGTGCGCAGGTCGATGATCGGCTGGTAGTGCACGTCGAGCTCGCCGTTGGCGAGGGCGCCGCGCAGGGCCTGCTCCAGCGCCATCCGGGTGCGTACCCGCTCGCGCAGGACCGGGTCGAAGACGGCCGCGCGGTTGCGGCCGGCGTCCTTGGCGCGGTATGCCGCGGTGTCGGCGTCGCGGAGCAGCTCCACCGGGTCGGGGCGGCCGGGGGAGTGGGCGATGCCGATCGAGGCGGTGACGTCGACCGCGCCGACCGAGAGGGGCACCGGCGCGGCCAGCACCGTGAGCAGCCGCGCGGCCAGCGCCTCCGCATCGCTCCCGGCCCGCGGCGGCGGGGCAGCGGCGACCGCCACGATGAACTCGTCGCCGCCGACCCGGCAGACCAGGTCCTCGGCGTGGACCTCGGCGCGGATTCGGCCGGCCACCGCCCGGAGCAACTCGTCGCCGACCTCGTGCCCCCAGTGGTCGTTGATCAGCTGGAACCGGTCCAGGTCCAGGTAGAGCACGCTGACCGCCGGCCAGCCGGCGATCGTGGCGACGAGCAGGTCGCGGTTCGGCAGCCCGGTCAGCGCGTCGTGATCGGCCTGCCAGCGGGCCTGCCGTTCGGCGCGGTCCCGGGAGTTGTTCGAGCGGACGATGCGGGACACCGCGGTGGCGATCAGCGCGATCGAGAGCACCGCCCGGACCAGGGCGAACCGGGTGGTCGTCGGCGGCGCCACCACGGTCAGCACGGTCGGCGCGCACAGCGCGGCGGCGATCGCCGCGGTCCGGGACGCCCGCAGCCGCCGGGACCGGCCCTCGACCTGGCGGGTGAGCACCGCCACGGTGGGGTGCAGCATGCACGCCGAGTTCGCGGCGTAGGCGAGCAACGAGATCGCGCCCACCACGTGCAGCGGGATCGCATGTGGCCCGGTGGGGAACCAGCCGCGGACGGCCAGCACGACGTCGGCGGTCAGCAGCGCCAGGCCGCTGCCGGTGAAGAACCACAGTGCCGGGGTGCCGGCCCGGCCCAGCAGCAGCATCGGCAGCACGATCACCACCAGGGCCGCGGTCACCATCGGCAGCGCCGCGGCGACCAGGTTCTGCCAGTGCGTGTCGTCACCGGCGATCCACGGCTCGATCCACAGCGACCACACCACCAGCGCCGATCCGACGCCGAGAAGAACCGCGTCGACCCGGGCCGGTTCGTCGTCGGCGGCCCGGCTGCGCCGCAGCAGGTCGAGCACGCCGGCGGCGAGCAGCAGGTAGCTGAGCAGCAGTCCCAGGTTCGGCAGCAGCACGAGGTGCAGGAGCATCCGGCTGGACTCGCCGATCAGTGACACCGCCTGCGCGCCCAGCAGCAGGAGCCAGGGACGCCGGTGGCCGGTCGTCAGGTTGTGCCGGATCCCGGCGCCGCCGGCCAGGACACAGACCAGGACCCCGATCAGGTACACGGCCGAGGCGACACCGTGACCGCCGGCCACCATCAGGGCGGCGGCGGGCACGCTGCCCGCCACGAGCAGCCACGCCGCCCGGGCGAGGTTGTCCCTCACATCTCCGATATCGGCACCGGCGGCCCGGATCAAAGCTCGACGCGCTGGTTCTTCCCGATCACCACGATGCCGTTGTCGCTGACGGTGTAGAGCTTGCGGTCCCGGTCGAGATCGACCCCGATCTGCGCGCCCTCGGGAATGTTCACGTTCTTGTCGATGATGGCGTTGCGGATGACCGCGCGACGGCCCACCGAGACGCCCTCCATCAACACCGCGCCGTCCACGTGCGCCCACGAGTTGACCCGCACGTTCGGCGAGATGACCGACCGCTCGACCAGGGCGCCGGACACGACCACGCCGGGGGAGATCATCGAGTCGATGGCGCGGCCCTGCCGGTCGTCGTAGCCGTGCACGAACTTGGCCGGCGGCCACGAGCCGTAGTTCGTGAAGATCGGCCACTCGTGGTTGTACAGATTGAAGATCGGCAGGGTGGCGATCAGGTCCATGTGCGCCTCGTAGAACGAGTCGAGCGTGCCCACGTCGCGCCAGTAGCCGCGATCGCGATCGGTCGCGCCGGGCACGTCGTTGTCGCGGAAGTCGTAGACGTTCGCCTCGCCGCGCTCGACCAGCATCGGGATGATGTTGCCGCCCATGTCGTGCTTGCTGTCCGGGTTCTCCGCGTCGGCGGTCACGGCCTCGCAGAGGGCGCGGGTGGTGAAGACGTAGTTGCCCATCGACGCGTAGACCTCGTCGGGGGAGTCGGCCAGACCGACCGCATCCCGCGGTTTCTCCCGGAAGGCGGAGATCTTGCGACCGTCCGGACCGACCTCGATCACGCCGAACTGGTCGGCGAGCGAGAGCGGCTGGCGGATCCCGGCGACGGTGACCGCGGCGCCCGAGGCGATGTGGTCGTTGACCATCTGCTTCGGGTCCATCCGGTAGATGTGGTCGGCGCCGAAGACGATCACGTAGTCCGGGGACTCGTCGTTGATCAGGTTGAGGCTCTGGTAGATCGCGTCGGCGGAGCCGGCGAACCAGCGCGGGCCGAGCCGCTGCTGGGCCGGGACGGGTGTGACGTAGTTGCCCAGCAGGGTCGACATCCGCCAGGTCTTGGAGATGTGCCGGTCGAGCGAGTGCGACTTGTACTGCGTCAGCACGACGATCTTGAGATATCCGGCGTTGGCGAGGTTGGAGAGGACGAAATCGATCATCCGGTAGATGCCGCCGAACGGCACACCGGGCTTGGCCCGGTCCGCCGTCAGGGGCATCAGGCGCTTGCCTTCTCCACCGGCCAGGACGATCGCAAGCACCTTGACAGCCATGGCAAGAACGCTAATATTCCCGCCTGCCGTTCGCCACCCAAAGTGTTGCGAAGTTTGGTTAAGCCGCAGTGGCGCTGCTCTCTCGAATCAATGACTCGATGATCTCCGCGTCGGTCGGCCGCCCGAAATGGTACCCCTGCACGAGATCGCAGCGCAGCTCTCTGAGCTGGTCCGCCTGGGTCGCGGTCTCCACCCCCTCGGCCACCGTGACCAGGTCCTGGCTCTGCGCCAGTTGCAGGATGGCCCGGGTGAAGCTGACGTCGTCGATGAACGATCGGTCGATCTTCAGGATGTCCACCGGCAGCCGGCGCAGGTAGGCCAGCGACGAGTACCCGGTGCCGAAGTCGTCGATGGCGATCCGGATGCCGTGCTCACGCAGCGTCCCGAGCACCGGGGTGTCGGCCGCGTCGATCAGCACCGACTCGGTGATCTCCAGGACCAGTCCGGCGCCCGGCATCCCGGTCTCGGCCAGGATGCCCAGCACGGTGCCGGCGAAGCCCGGGTCGCGCAGCTGATGGGTGGAGACGTTCACGGTCACGTAGATCCCGTGCCGCCGGTACCACGGCGCGGCCCGCGTGCAGGCCAGCCGCAGCGCCAGCTCGCCGAGCTGACCGATCAGGCCGGTCTGCTCGGCCACCGGGATGAAGACCGCGGGCGGCACCAGCTCGCCGTCGCGCCGCCAGCGCATCAGCGCCTCCACACCGGTCATCCGGCCGGTCGCCGGGTCCACCACCGGCTGGTAGTGCAGGAACAGCGATCCGTCGGCCAGCCCCTGGCGCAGCCCGGCGGCGATCCGGGCCCGCTCGCTCTGCTGGGCGCGCAACGAGTCGTCGAAGCGAGCAAGGCGGGCGCCACCCGCCAATTTGGCCGCTCGCAGCGCGAGGTCCGCATCGCCCAGGAGATTTTCCGGTACGCCGTCCGCCAGCCCCACACTGGCCGTCAGGTGGATCCGCCGCTCGCCCACCGTCACCGGCACCCGGCTCACCGTCTCCAGCACCCGCCCGGCCAACTCCTCCGCCTGATCCGGATCGGTCAGCAACAGTCCGAACTCGTCCCCGCCGAGCCGCGCCACCAGGACCGCCTCCGGGGCGAACAGCAGCAGCCGCCCGGCCAGCCGGCGCAGCACCTCGTCGCCGACCTGATGCCCATAGGTGTCATTGACCTCCTTGAACCCGTCCAGGGAACAGAGCAGCAGGCAGCGGGCCCGGTCGACGTGCTCGAGCAGCAGCTCCCGGTTGGCCAGCCCGGTCAGCGCGTCGTGCCCGGCCCGGTACGCCAGCCGCCGCTGCAACGCCGCCTGCTCGTCCATGGCGGAGCGCAGCGCGGCGGCCCGCTCGCCGGCGTCCCGGGCCAGCAGCCAGATACGCAGCACCAGCAGCCCGCAGAGCGCCGCGGTGAGCAGCGCCGGAATGTACGCGAGCGGGTCGCCGGGCCGGCTGACCACCGGCAGCAGCGGGCCGACGATCGCGGTGGCCACGATCCCGGCCAGCTTGTTCCGCCCGGGGCGCGGCTCGGTCCCGCCCAGCCGGGCCGCTCCCGGGTGCAGCGCGGCGGCGGTGGCCACCACCCCGGCGTACTGGATCAGCAGGAACGACGTGCCGCCGGGCAGGAAGGGCGCGGTGCCGGCGCCGTCGGTGGCGGCGTACAGCAGGTGCGCGCCGAGCAGGAGCGCCCCGGAGCCGCGCAGCAGCCAGGACCGGATGCGCAGCACGGCGACCAGCAGGATCAGGTCGACCAGCGCGTAGAGCCCCGCCAGCGCGTTGCTCACCTGCTGGTAGCCGGGCGCACCGAGGTACGGCAGCACCACGAACGACCAGGACAGCATGGCCAGCCCGAGAACCACCGCGCCGGCCTCGACGCCGAGCTCGGCCCGGCTGGTGGTGCGCCGCCGGCGCCGGGTGAGCAGCATGGTCCCGGCGGTGGCCAGCGCGTAGAGCGGGATCAGGGTGAGGCCCTGCGGCGTGTTGCTCGGGGTGACCGGGCCCAGCGTCCAGAACGCGGCCGCGAGCACGCCGGCGGTGTGCGCCCCGGCCAGCAGCAACCAGCCGGGATGCGTGCGGCGCCGCAGGGTGAGCGCGACGCCGGCCAGCTGGATCGCGAAGAAGACCGGGCCGGGTGCGCCGAGCAGCTGCGCGGCGGTGACCGCCACCACGCCGACGGCGAGGGCGCACCACCACGCCACGCTGCTGCTCCGGATCTGCACCTGGCCATTGGAGCCTCGAACGGTTGCCATCCGGGTGCGCGACCCGGTCGCATCACGTTGCAGTCGGCTATCCTCCGTTGCGTGGCTCTGCGTGTGGACCTCCTGACCCGTGAATACCCGCCGGAGGTGTACGGCGGCGCCGGTGTGCACCTGGAATACCTGACCAGGGACCTGCGGCGGCTCGCCGACGTGCGGGTGCACTGCTTCGGCGCGGCCCGCTCCGAGGAGGGCGTCACGGCGTACCCGGAGCCCGCCGAGCTGGCCGGGGCGAACCCCGCGCTGCGCACCATGGGGGTGAACCTCGCCATGGCGTCCGGCTGCGCGGGTGCGAACCTCGTGCACAGCCACACCTGGTATGCCAACTTCGCCGGGCACACCGCGAAACTGCTGCACGGCATCCCGCACGTGGTGACCACGCACAGCCTGGAGCCGCTGCGCCCGTGGAAGGCGGAGCAGCTCGGCGGGGGTTATGCCCTGTCGTCGTTCTGCGAGCGGACCGCGATCGAGGCGGCCGACGCCGTCGTCGCGGTGTCCGGCGGGATGCGGCGGGACGTGCTGAAGGCGTACCCGTCGGTCGACCCCGACAGGATCCACGTGGTCTACAACGGCATCGACACCGAGCTGTACTCGCCGGACCACGGGACCGATGTGGTCGACCGGCTCGGCATCGACCGGAGCCGGCCGAGTGTCGTCTTCGTGGGCCGGATCACCCGGCAGAAGGGCCTGCCCTACCTCATGCGGGCCTGCCACGACCTGCCCGCCGACGCCCAGATCGTCCTGCTGGCCGGTGCGCCCGACACCCCGGAGATCGCCGCCGAGGTCGCCGAGCTCGCGGCCGGGTTGCAAGAGGTCCGCAGCGGCGTGATCTGGGTGCAGGAGATGCTGCCCAAGCACGAGGTCATCCAGGTGCTCACGCACGCCACCGTCTTCGTCTGCCCGTCGATCTACGAGCCGATGGGCATCGTCAACCTGGAGGCGATGGCCTGCGAGACCGCGGTCGTCGCCACCGCCACCGGCGGCATCCCCGAGGTGGTCGCGGACGGCGAGACCGGCCTGCTGGTCCCGATCGAGCAGGTCGAGGACGGCACCGGCACGCCGGTGCACCCGGAGAAGTTCGTCGCCGACCTGGCCGCCACGCTGACCCGGGTGCTCACCGACCCGCAGCTCGCCGAGCGGATGGGCAAGGCCGGTCGCCGCCGCGCCGTCGAGCACTTCAGCTGGGCCCGGATCGCCGAGGACACGCTGAACGTCTACCGGTCGGTGCTTTGAGCACCGCGCAACGCCTCCGGCTGGGACTGCTGTTGTCGGTGGTGCTGATCGCCGCGCTGGCGATCGGCGCCGGGCTGGTCCGGGCCGCGTTCTACACCGAGCCCGCCGCCGGGTCGCTGCCCCTGGCGGCGAACCGGGAGCAGCCGGTGGCCGGCACCCCGGGGCAGTGCGCCGGGCAGCCGGTCCAGGCGCCGCGGGAGCTGCGCGGCATGTGGCTGACCACGGTCTACAACCTGGACTTCCCCAGCAAGCCGGGGCTGAGCCAGGCGCAGGTCAAGGCCGAGTACCTGAAGTGGCTCGACGTGGCGGTCGCGCAGCACCACAACGCGATCTTCGTACACGTGCGGCCCAGCGGTGACGCGTTCTGGCCGTCCGCCTACGCGCCCTGGTCGAACTGGCTGACCGGCCGGTTCGACGGGAAGTCGCCGGGGTGGGACCCGATGGCGTTCATGGTCGCCGAGGCGCACGCCCGGGGGCTGGAGTTCCACGCCTGGTTCAACCCGTACCGGGGCACCCAGCCGGCGCCCGGGGGTGGCTCCGGGACCGACGCGGCCAAGCTGGCGCCGAACCACCCGCTGCGACTGCACCCGCAGTGGCGGATCGCGTACCCGACCGGGAAGAACGGGCGGTTCTACTTCGACCCGGGCATTCCCGAGGCCCGCAAGTTCGTCGAGGACTCGATGCTCGAGGCGGTGCAGAAGTACGACGTCGATGGCGTGCACTTCGACGACTTCTTCTACCCCTATCCGGAGGAGGGACAGGATTTTCCGGACGGGGCGTCGTACAAAAAATACGGGTTGGGGAAATCGAAGGCGGACTGGCGCCGGGAGAACGTGAACACGCTGGTCCGCGAGATGCACGAGCGGCTCCAGCAGCTCAAGCCGTGGGTGAAGTTCGGGATCAGCCCGTTCGGGATCTGGCGCAACAAGTCGTCGGACTCCGGCGGCTCCGCCACCAACGGCCTGGAGAGCTACGACGCGATCTACGCCGACACCCGGAAATGGGTCCGTGAGGGCTGGCTCGACTACATCGTGCCGCAGCTGTACTGGACCATCGGGTTCGACAAGGCGGATTACACCAAGGCGCTGCCGTGGTGGGTGCAGACGGTGAAAGGCACCAAGGTCCAGCTCTACATCGGCATGGCGGATTACCGGGTCGGTGAGAAGGGCGACTGGAGCGATCCAGGCATGCTCGACCGGGAGATGGCGCTGAACCGCAAGTACGGCGTCCAGGGCGAGATTCACTTCAGCGCCGCGCAGGTCCGCGGGGACAGGCTGGGTGCGGTCAGCCGGTACCGGAAGGCGCACTACGCGACCCCGGCGCTGCTGCCCCGGCTGGCCCGGCTGACCGCGACGGCGCCGCCGACGCCGCGGCTCACCGGGGCCAGGCGGACCGAGAACGGGCGGCTGGTGCTGACCGCGTCCGGCGTCTCGACGGCGAACTGGGCGCTGTACCGGACCACCGGTGGTCCGGCCACCCTGGTCGCCACCGGGCACGTCGGCGCCGAGATCGCCGACCCGAAGCCGGTCGCGAAGGCCACCTACTGCCTGAGCACCCTGGACCGGGGCGGCAACGAGAGCGCGCTCAGCCCGCCGGCCTGATTCAGGACAGGAACTGACCTGAGGCGACCGTAGCGTCGGCGGCATGACGACATACGTACTGGTACCCGGATTCTGGCTGGGCGCGTGGGCCTGGCGCGGCGTTGCCGAGGCGCTGCGCGGGCACGGCCACGAGGTGTACCCGCTGAGCCTGACCGGTCTCGGCGAGCGTGCCCACCTGGGCCGCCCGGACACCGATCTCGACGTCCACGTCACCGACGTGGTGAACCTGCTGCGTTACGAGGACCTGCACGACGTCGTCCTCGTCGGGCACAGCTACGCCGGCGCGGTCGTCACCACGGCCGCCGCCGATCGGATGACCGACCGGATCGCCCAGCTGGTCTTCGTCGACACCGGCCCGCTGCCGGACGGGGTGGCCAACGACGAGTTCGGCACGCCCCAGGACCGGGAGCGCAACGCGGCGCTGGTCGCCGAGCACGGGGACGGCTGGCGGTTGCCGCCCCCGCCGTGGGCCGAGCTGGCGGCCGCCGCGGGGGTGGGCGAGGAGATCGTCGCGCTGCTCGACGAGCGGTCGGTGGCGCATCCGTGGGCGAGCGCGACCACCCCGGTCCGGCTCACCGGTGCGTGGGAGAAGCTGCCGCGCCTGGGCGTGCTGTCCAGCTTCACCACCGAGCAGGCCCGCGCGATGGCCGCCACCGTGCCGCTGTGCCGGCACCTGGCCGGCGACGCGTGGCGGTTCGCGGAGCTGCCGACCTGGCACTGGCCGATGCTCAGCCGCCCGGCGGAGCTGGCGCGGATCCTGCACGAGGCTTCGCGCGCGTAATACGTGCGTAGTACGCTTCGACAATGCCGTACGAGTGGGACGACTGGGCGCTGGCCGCCCTGCTCGGCATCGAGCAGCACGAGGTGCGTCAGGCGCTGGAGGCCCGCCGTCGCTGGCCGCGGCGGGCGGTCAGCGCCACCGGCGTCCCGGTTCTCACCGTGTGGAGCCGCACGGCGTCCGGTCGGCCGCTGATCGTCGCGGTCTACCACACCGCCGGATACACCTGGAAGATCATCGGAGCGCGGGACATGGCGGACAAGGAGCTGATTGAGTTCAGCCGGTGGGAGGAGACGCAATGAGTCACGACGTGCCGCAGACCCCTGAGGAGCTCGCCGAGTTCATGACGGGACTCTCCTTCGAGCCCCCGCACGGGCCGCGCGACGAGCAGGCCCTGCTGGACTCGCTGCCCCCGGCCGGCACACCGGTCATGGTGGTCCGCTCGCTGCGCCTGCCGGTCGACCTCGACCAGTCCGTCGCCGCCGCGGCCAAGGCCGCCGACCTGCCCAAGACGGCGTGGATCCGGCAGGCGATCGAGATGGCGCTGGCCGTCCAGGCCGACGACGACCAGCCCATCTCCCGTGCCGAGGCGCTACGTGCCCTGACCCTGCTCCGCCCCGCCCGCCACGTCGCGTGACCGCAGCCAGGCGGCCGCGCGGCGCGCCGAGGCGCGGGACAGCCAGGCATCCTGAACGATCTCGGCCAGCTCGGCCCGGGTCAGCTCGCCGACCCGGGAGGCTCGCAGCAGGACCGACGGGTGGCCGTCGAAGTGGGCGGTGGTGAAGAACGGGGTGGCCGGATCCTGGATCAGGGCCTGCTTGTCCGCCTCCGACTCGACCCAGAAGACGATGACGTCGGTGTACCGCTCGCCGGTCTCCGGGTCGACCGCGTCCGGCCGCGGATTGCGGAAGAAGACGAACGATTTCCCGCCCACCTGATAGACCGGATTGTCGATGGCGTGCTCGACCGTGACGTGCGGCATGCCGAGCGCGAGCTCGTGCACGTCCGTGATCCGGGCCGGCCTGTCCATGGCCGGGGTCAGGCGACCTGGCAGTACAGGCGGCGGCGGGAGCGGGCCAGGGTGGTCACCGCGCCAAGGATCTTGCGGGCCAGCGAAGGGTCGAGGGTCTCGCCGTCGGCGGCCCGGGCGGCGATCCACCGCGCGGTCAGGTCGCGCAGGGTGGCGGCGTCGGCGCGGGCCAGAGCGGCGGTGAGCTTCGGCAGGAAACCCAGGATCAGCGGGGACTCCTCGTCGTTCACCTGCTCCGGGCCGGCGATCGCGTCGCCGGTCCGGTCGAGCAACAGGCTCTCCCACTCCTCCAGCGATGCGAAGACGTCGAAGTCGCGGAACTCGACCGCGTCCCGGCCGGGGCCGTCGTCCTCGGCGGCGTCGTCGTTCGCGGCGGTGTAGAACGTGATGATCGTGCTCATGGGATTCAGCCGGTGACCTTGCCGTCGGCCACCTCGAGGTGGCGATTGGTGGCGACCGCGGACAGCATCCGCCGGTCGTGCGTGACCAGGAGCAGGGTACCGGTGTAGGAGGCGAGCGCCGACTCCAGCTGTTCGATAGCCGGCAGGTCCAGGTGGTTGGTGGGCTCGTCGAGGACCAGCAGGTTCACCCCGCGCGCCTGGAGCAGGGCGAGCGCCGCCCGGGTGCGCTCGCCGGGGGAGAGCGACTCGGCCGGGCGCACCACATGCCCGGATTTGAGGCCGAACTTGGCCAGCAACGTGCGTACGTCCGCGTCGTTCCAGTCCGGGACCGCGTCACCGAACGCGCGGGCCAGCGTCTGCGAGCCGAGGAACAGTCCGCGCGCCTGGTCCACCTCGCCGACCACCACGCCCGGCCCGAGCGAGGCGGTGCCGGAGGTCAGCGGGAGCCGGCCGAGCATCGCCGCGAGCAGGGTGGACTTGCCGGAGCCGTTGGCGCCGGTGATCGCCACCCGGTCGGCCCAGTCGATCTGGAGGGTGACCGGCCCGAGGGCGAACGCGCCGCGCTCGACGCGCGCCTCCCGCATCGTCGCCACCACCGCGCCGGCTCGGGGCGCCACGGCGATCTCCATCCGCAGCTCCCACTCCTTGCGCGGCTCCTCGACCACCTCCAGGCGCTCGATCATCCGCTCCGTCTGGCGGGCCTTGGCGGCCTGCTTCTCGCTGGACTCGCTGCGGTACGCCTTGCCGATCTTGTCGTTGTCCGGCGACTTGCGCCGGGCGTTGCGGACGCCCTTCTCCATCCAGCCGCGCTGCATCCGGGCCCGGTCGAGCAGCTCCTCCTTCTTGTCGGAGTACTCCTCGTACTGCTCCCGGGCGTGCGAGCGAGCGCGCTCGCGCTCCTCGAGGTAACTGGCGTAGCCGCCGCCGTACAGGTGGATCTGCTGCTGGTGCAGGTCCAGTTCGAGGACCTTGGTGACGGTGCGGGTGAGGAACTCGCGGTCGTGGCTGACCACCACCAGGCCGCCGCGCAGCCCCTGGACGAAGGCCTCCAGGTGGGCCAGGCCGTCCAGGTCGAGGTCGTTGGTCGGCTCGTCGAGCAGGTACACGTCATAGCGGCTGAGCAGCAGCGACGCCATCCCGGCGCGGGCCGCCTGGCCGCCGGAGAGGGCGGTCATCGGCAGGTCCAGGTCGATCCGCAGGTCGGTCGCGGCGAGCGCCTCGGCACGGTCGTCCAGGTCGGCGCCGCCCAGGTCGAGCCAGCGTTCGAGGGCGACCGCGTACCGGTCGTCGGCGCCGGCCGCGCCGGCCGCCAGCTCCTCGGCCGCGGCGTCCATGGCCGCCTGCGCGGCGGCCACCCCGGTGCGCCGGGCCAGGAAGTCGCGGACCGTCTCCCCGGCGCGCCGCTCCCGCTCCTGCGGGAGATAACCCACGTTCGCGGTGGGCGGGCTGAGCGCGACACTGCCGCTCTCCGCGGGCAGCATGCCGGCCAGCGTACGCAGGAGCGTGGTCTTACCGGCGCCGTTCACCCCCACCAGGCCGATCACGTCCCCGGGCGCGACCACCAGGTCCAGGCCGGTGAACAGACTGCGGTCGCCGTGCCCAGCGGCGAGATCCCGGGCGATCAGTGTGGCGCTCATCGAGAAGTCATCCTAGAGCCAGGCGCGACCTGTCACGAACTCTCATGAGCGGCGGGCGTCGGCCGATCCTCGTGCCGTGAAGAGGGTGCAGAACAGGCAACAGGCGGGCCGGGCGATCCGGCGTGACCCGGTGATGCTGACCGCGGTGGCCTGGACCGCCCTCGGCGTGGTCATGCTCTTCGCCCTGTCCGGGCAGCACAACTCCCAGGTCCGGGTGTTCTGGCTGTTCCAGCCCGCGCTCGACCTGTTGCTGGCGTACTCGGCCTGGCGGGTCAGCCGGATCGCCACCGGCGCGGTCCGCCGGTTCTGGCGGCTGCTGACGATCACCGCCATGCTGTTCACCTTCGGCGACTCGGTGCAGGCGGCGCTCACGCTGACCCGGAACAACCAGTGGTCGACGGCCGGTGGCACGGTGCAGTCGGCCTGCTTCGCCGTCGGCGAGGTAGTGATCATCGTGGCCATGCTGATCCACCCGCACCCGGGCCGCTCGCGCCGCGAGGCGCTCGCGTTCTGGCTGGACACGGCCACCGTGATGGTCGGTGGCGCGGTGGTCGCCTGGTGCTTCGCGATCGCCCCGAACCAGCAGGACGAGAACTCCAGCCTGGTCGGCGCGCTGCTGGGCGCCGCGGTCATGCTGACCTCCGGCTTCGCCGCCGTGAAGATCTTCCTGAGCGGCAACGCGCCGATGCACAAGGCGGCCGCCGTCCCGATGATCGCCTCGGCGCTGCTGAACGGGATCGGCCTGTTCGCCGCCCCGCCCGGGATGACCGACGGGTACCCGGCCTACGTCTACGCCCTCCGGTTCGTCCCGTCGCTGCTGGTCGCCATGGGTCCGCGGATCCAGGAGATCATCGCGGGCGTCGACCAGACCGCGTTCGGTGCGCGCCGCCGGAAGCCGTACAGCCTGCTGCCGTACGGATCGATCGTGGTGGTCTTCGTGACCCTGATGGTGGTGCTGCCGAAGGGGAAGAACGGCCCGCTGCTGGTCGCGGTCAGCGGCCTCGGCGTGATCGTCGCCCTGGTGGTGGCCCGGCAGCTGGCCGCGTTCCACGACAACACCCGGCTGATCGACCAGCTCGACACCACCCTCACCGAACTGCGCGAACACGAGCAGCGGCTGCGGCACCAGGCGCTCTACGACGAGCTGACCGGGCTGGCCAACCGGGCACACTTCCGCGAGGAGACCACCAGCACGTTGCGGGACGCCCGGCCGGACAGCGTCGCGCTGCTGCTGGTCGACCTGGACGGGTTCAAGGCGGTCAACGACACGCACGGGCACGCCGCCGGCGACCTGCTGCTGGCCGGCGTCGCCGAGAAGCTGCGCCAGTCGGTGCGCTCCGGCGACCTGGTGGCCCGGCTCGGCGGCGACGAGTTCGCGCTGCTGCTGCGCGACTGCACGGTCCGCGACGCGGAGCTGACCGCGCAGCGCATCCTCCGCTCGATGACCGAGCCGATCCAGGTCAGCGAGGACATGGCGGTCTGCGCCAACGCCAGCATCGGCATCGCCTGCGCCGAGGAGCGCGACGACGTGCGGTCGCTGCTGCACGACGCGGACGTGGCGATGTACGCCTCCAAGCACCGCGGCAAGGGCACCTGGATGCGGTACGAGGCAGGGATGGCGCTGAGCGCCGGTTAGCTCATCGGGACCGCCTGGCCGCTGACCCGGACTCCGGGCTCACCCGTGACCAGGCCGACGGTGAGCCGGCTCGGCCGGCCCAGGTCGTCACCCTGCCGCAGGTGCAGGGTGGCGTCGCCGGCGACCAGGCCGAGCTCGCGCAGGTAGCCGCCGAGGGCCGCGGCCGCCGAGCCGGTGGCCGGGTCCTCGTAGACGCCGCCGACCGGGAACGGGTCGCGTACGTCGAAGGTGTGCCGGCCGGTGCGGAACACCAGCTGGATCGTGGTCCAGCCGCGGTCGGTCATCAGCGCCTTCAGCGCCGGCACGTCGTAGTCCAGGTCCGCGAGCCGCTCGCGGCTGCGGGCGGCCAGGACCGGATGGAGATTCCCGGAGTACGCCACCCGCGGCGGCAGCGCCTCGTCGAGGTCGTCGGCGGACCAGCGCAGTGCGGTGAGCAGTGCGGTGAGATCCGCCTCGGGCAGCGGCTCGACCCGGGTGGGGACGCTGGTGAGCGTGGCGAATCCGCTGGTGTCGACCGTCACCGGAACCTCGCCCGCGTTGGTCACGAACAGGTGCTCGCCGGGACCCAGCGCGACCGCCGTGGCCACGGTCGCGTGGCCGCAGAAATCGACCTCGGCGAGCGGGCTGAAGAACCGCAGACGGTACCGGTCACCGGCCCGCTCGGTGATGAACGCGGTCTCGGAGAAACCCAGCTCAGCGGCGATCTCCAGCATCCGGGCGTCGGTCAGCTCGGCGGCGTCCAGGACCACTCCCGCGGGGTTCCCACCGGCGGGATCGGTGGTGAATGCGGCGTACCTCTCGATCATGAGCAAAGCCTGCCGCGCGACACCCGCCATGAGCAACGGCCAATCCCGCGTTTCCGGATCACAGTCGCCGTTTGTCACATCCCGGGAGTAGCGTTCCTGCGGTGACAGAGGGTCCTACCGCGATCATCTTCGAACCTCCCGCCGACCTGCCGCGCACCCTGGGCGAGCTGCGCGCCTCCGGGCACGAGTTCCGCACCGTCAAGGAGGAGCTGCGCGACAACCTGCTCCACAAGTTGCGCACCGGCGAGCCGCGCTTCCCCGGCATCGTCGGCTATGACGACACCGTCCTTCCCGAGGTCGAGCGGGCCCTGCTCGCCGGCCACGACATGGTCCTGCTCGGCGAGCGCGGCCAGGGCAAGACCCGGCTGATCCGCGCGCTGGGCGGGCTGCTCGACGAGTGGACGCCCTACATCGCCGGCTCCGAGCTGCACGAGCATCCCTATCACCCGCTCACCCCGGCGTCGCGCCGGCTGGCCGCCGAGACCGGCGACCTGCTGCCGATCTCCTGGCTGCACCGCTCGGAGCGTTATGGGGAAAAGCTCGCCACCCCGGACACCAGCGTCGGCGACCTGATCGGTGACGTCGACCCGATCAAGGTGGCCGAGGGCCGCGCGCTGGGCGATCCGGAGACCATCCACTTCGGCCTGGTGCCCCGGACCAACCGGGGCATCTTCGCGGTCAACGAGCTGCCCGACCTGGCCGAGCGCATCCAGGTGTCGCTGCTCAACGTGCTGGAGGAGCGGGACATCCAGGTCCGGGGATACCAGCTGCGGCTGCCGCTCGACCTGCTGCTGGTCGCCTCGGCCAACCCGGAGGACTACACCAACCGGGGCCGGATCATCACCCCGCTCAAGGACCGGTTCGGCGCCGAGATCCGGACACACTACCCGGTCGACCTGGAGCTGGAGACCGCGCTGGTCCGGCAGGAGGCGGCCCTGGTCGCGGCCGTCCCGGAGCACCTGATCGACGTCCTCGCCCGGTACACGCGAGCGGTCCGCGAGTCGTCGTCGGTGGACGCCCGCTCGGGCGTGTCGGCCCGGTTCTCGATCGCGGCGGCCGAGACCGTGGCGGCGTCCGCGCTGCGCCGGTCCGGGCTGCGCGGCGAGCGCGAGGCGGTGGCCCGGATCTGCGACACCGTGTCGGTCACCTCGACGCTGCGCGGCAAGGTGGAGTTCGAGAGCGGCGAGGAGGGCCGGGAGACCGAGATCCTCGCCCACCTGCTGCGGGTGGCCACGGCCGAGACGTTCCGGGCCCGGCTGGCCGGGCTCGACCTGTCCGGCTTCACCGACCTGGTCGCCGACGGCGCCATCATCGAGACCGGCGACCTGGTCAGCGCGCAGGAGCTGCTCACCCAGATCGGCACGGTCCCCGGCCTGGCCAAGGTGCTGGATCGCCTCGGCCTGGGCGACGCGCCGAGCCAGGGTGAGGCGGCGTCCGGGGTGGAGTTCGTGCTGGAGGGGCTGCACCTGACCAGACGGCTGGCCAAGGAGATGACCGACGACGGCCGCACCCTGTACGGGAGCTGATCATGTCGGGGAACGTCTTCCGTTACGGGGCCTGGCGGGACGGTCCGGACCCGCTGGCGCCTCCCTATGACGTGCGGGCGGCCGTCGACGAGATGGGGGAGCGGGTCATGCGGGGCGACAGCCTGCGTGACGCGCTCCGCGACCTGATCCGCCGCGGTCCGCGGGACGCCGGTGGGCTGGACGCGCTGCGCGAGCGGGCCCGGCGGCTGCGGCGCGAGGCGCTGCGCCGGGGCAACCTGGACGGGGCGGTCACCCGGGCCCGGCAGATGCTGGACCAGGCCCTGGCGGCCGAGCGGGATGCGCTCGGCGCCCGCGAGGACATGGACGCCCGGTTCAACGAGGCCGTCCTGGACAACCTGCCCCGGTCGACTTCCCAGGCCATTTCGGAATTGTCCGAATACAACTGGGCGTCGGAGGAAGCTCGGGACATTTACCGGCAGATTCTGGACGGGTTGCGGCAGGAGGTTGTCGAACAGCGGTTCGCCGGGATGCGCAACGCCCTGCAGAACGGGGATTTCTCGGCGGTATCCGAAATGGTGGGCGACCTCAACCGCCTCCTGGAGAAGCATGCCCGCGGCGAGGACACCGACGACGCGTTCCGTGAGTTCATGGCCAAGCACGGCCAGTTCTTCCCGGACAACCCGCAGAACATCGACGAGCTGATCGACTCCCTGGCCCGGCAGGCCGCCGCGGCCGAGCGGCTGATGCGCTCGCTCAGCCCGCAGCAGCGCGAGGAGCTGCAACAGCTGATGGCCCAGGCGCTCGGCGACGGCCCGCTGGCCGGTCAGCTCGCCGAGCTGACCGACAACCTGCGTGCCCTGCGCCCCGGGATGAACTGGGGCCGCGGCGAGCGGATGCGCGGACCGGGCGACCTCGGGTACGGCGACGCCGCCGCGGCCCTCGGCGAGATCGCCGACCTGGACGAGCTGATCGACCAGCTCGGCCAGGAGCACCCCGGCGCCACCCTGGACGACGTCGACGTGGACGCGGTGGAGCGCCAGCTCGGCCGGTCCGCCGCCGACGACCTGCGCCGGCTGCGCGAGCTGGAACGGGAACTGCGCCGCCAGGGCTACGTGGAACGCGACGACGACGGCCTCACGCTCTCGCCGAAAGCGCTGCGCCGCCTCGGCCAGACGGCCCTGTCGAAGATTTTTCACGACATCGCCGGCCATCGCGGCGAGCACGACATGCGCGACGCGGGCGCGGCCGGCGACCTGATCGGCTCGTCCCGGCGCTGGGAGTTCGGCGACGACCAGCCGCTCGACGTGGTCCGCACGATCGGGAACGCGGTCCGCCGCCGGGCCGCCTCGCGCGATGTCGCGACCCTTCCGGTACGCCTGGCGCCGGAGGACTTCGAGGTCGCCGAGACGGAGCGCCGGGCGTCCGCGGTGGTCGCGCTCTGCGTCGACCTGTCGTACTCGATGTTCGCCGACGGCCGCTGGGGCCCGATGAAACAGACGGCGCTGGCCCTGTCGCACCTGGTCGCCACGAAGTATCCGCAGGACGCGCTCCAGATCATCGGCTTCGGGAAGTATGCGATGTCGCTCTCGCAGGGCGAGCTCGCCGCGACCGAGCCGACCATGGAGAAAGGCACCAACCTCCAGCACGCGCTGAAACTTGCCGGCCGGCACCTGCGGCGGCACCCCGGCTCGGAGCCGGTGGTGCTGGTGGTCACCGACGGCGAGCCGACCGCGCACCTGGAGGAGGACGGCGAGGCGCTGTTCTGGTGGCCGCCGCTGCCGGAGACGGTTCAGGCCACCGTACGGGAGGTGGACCTGCTGACCCGGTACGGCGCGACGATGAACGTGTTCATGCTCGGCGAGGACCCGGGCCTGCAACGGTTCATGGACGCGGTGGCCCGGCGCAACGGCGGCCGGGTGTTCAGCCCGGACGCCGCCGAGCTGGGACGTTACGTGATCGACGACTACGTGCGGGCCCGGCGCGGCCGGCGCTGACCGGCGGCCCGCGGCGCGACCTATCTGCGCAGCGTCTCCGAGGGCGAGACGTTGTAGCGCTGCCGATAGGCGACGGCGAACCGGCCCAGGTGGGTGAACCCGAATCGGTACGCCTCCTGGGCCACCGTCGTCGTCGCCGGGTCGGCGAGGCGCAGGCTCTCGTGGACCAGCCCGAGCCGCAGCTGCCGGAGGTATGTCATCGGCGGCATCCCGACATACCGGGCGAAGCTCTGCTGCAACGCCCGGGCGCCCACCCCGGCGATCAGCGCCAGGTCGGCCACCGTGAACGGCCGGCCCGGCTGGGCGCGCATCGCCTCCACCACCCGCCGGATCGCGCCCGGCGCGGCCAGCGCCGGCGACCGGCGTTCCAGCGGGCCGCGGTACCGGTGCTCGGTCGCCAGCAGCAACCCGGTGACCAGCGACTCGCGCATCCGGGCGCCGATCACCGGGTGCCCGGTCAGGCCCTCCGGGTTGCCGGTGTCGGCGGCGATCATCCGGACCAGCCGGCACCAGCTCGCCCCGGGGCCGTCCGCGATGTCGAGCACCGGACCGAGGTTGATCGGGCCGCGTACCGGCCGGTCCAGCATCCGTTCCAGCTGGTTCTCCAGCTCGGCCCGCCCGATCTTGACGGCGAGCAGCCGGGCGTCCCCGTCCCAGGAGTCCAGGTAGGCGTCGCCGACCGGCAGGTTCACCCCCGCCGTCCGCCCGGCCACCGACCGGCGCGGCTCGTCCTTGCCCTGATGCCAGGTCACCGCGCCGGTCAGCGGCACGTTCACGTGGTAGGAGCCGGTCTCTCCGGCACTGATCCGGACGTCGACCCCGAAGTCCAGCACGCCGAGGACGACACCCTCGTCCCCACCCACCTCGAAGTTCGCCGTCCAGCTGGGGGCCGGCTTCAGCACCTCCACGTCGAGCGGGTAGAAGTACTTCCGGAGCACCACACGAGCCTCGTCGATGTCCGTGATCTGGTGAGTTGTCGCTTGCACGCCAGCCAGCTTGACCGTTTCATCGACCCTCCGCCAACCAGTGTTATTTGCGCCTCCCTGTGCCCGTTCGGGCGGTTCGCTCCTCCGATCTCTCGACTCGCCGCACGTCACGCGCCCACCGTGCCAGGGCGGCGCCGGCACGCCGCCCCGGTGTCTCATCCGGACGGTCCGCCGGAAAATAACCGTTCTTCCGACGCCCGGAACCGTCCGGCCACCCCGGATCAGGCGGTGAAGCGCGCGGCGTGGGCGCCGGTGAGCAGACCCGCCGGCAGCCGCCGCCCGCAGACGACCATGAGCA
This sequence comes from Actinoplanes ianthinogenes, assembly GCF_018324205.1. NCBI lineage: Bacteria > Bacillati > Actinomycetota > Actinomycetes > Micromonosporales > Micromonosporaceae > Actinoplanes > Actinoplanes ianthinogenes. The sequence continues at coordinate 858,346 of NZ_AP023356.1, read as the reverse complement.
GGTCCTGAGCCCGCCCGCGCAGCGGCTCGCCCGCGCCGAGGCGCCACTCCCGGTCCGTGGCGATCAGCGCGACGCCGCTGAGATCGGCGCCGAAGTACTTCACGCTCCGCGGCGTCATCGCGTCCAGGACCAGCGACATCCGGTCGTCCGGCACGGTCCGGTCCGGGTGCAGCGCGAGCGTGATGTCCAACCCGTGGATCACGTCGTGCGACAGCGCCCCGGCCAGCCCGCCACCGGGCGGCGACCACGGATGCGTCACGTTGTCCCGCACCGCCGCCAGCAGCGCCGCCGAGCTCATCGCCGCCGCGTCCCGCCGGGCCGTCCGATCCGCCATCCGCCCGAAGTTCCCGCCGGACCGCGCCATCTCCACCAGGAACCGCGCCGCCGAGATCCGGAACGGCTGCGTGAGGTGCGCGACCACCTCCCGCACGCGCCACCCGGCACACAGCGTCGCGGCGTCCCACTGCTCCTCGCTCAACCCGGCCAGCATCTCGCCCAGCTCCGTCCGCTGCGCCGCGATCGCATCCGTTACCTCGGTCGGCATCTCGTTCTCCCTCCGGGCCCGCCTGCGGCGAGCATCAAAGGGCATACGAATCCGGGGCTCCGGATTAATCGCTCGGTCGCGAATTTTCGGTACGCCGTCCGCCGGTCGGTCGGTGGGGTGACCCGGACCACGTGCGTTCCCGCACGACACGCGTTGCGATCCGGAGCGGCCGCCGCCTCGCGAGCCGATCGGCACGGGACCTGAAGTCGTACAAAATTATGATTTGTGTTGGTCTTATGGGCACGAGCGATCGGGGACTTAGGGTCACCCCGTGGACGAGGCGCTCGCGGGGCTGCGGATCGAGTTGACCGGTTACTGCTACCGGATGCTCGGGTCGGGGCACGAGGCCGAGGACGCCGTCCAGGAGACGTTCGAGCGGGTCCTGCGGGCCGCGGAGCGGTTCGACGCGGCGCGGGGATCGCTGCGGACCTGGGTCTATCGGATCGCCACCAACGTCTGCGTGGATCTGTTGCGCGGGGCGGCGCGGCGGGCGCTGCCGCTGGATCTGACGCCGGTGGCGCGGGCCGGGGAGCCGTTCGGTGCGTTGCTGCCGGCCGGCGCGGAGGTGCGGCCGATCCCGGACGCGATGGTGCTGGACCTGGCGCAGGACCCGGCGACGCTGGTGGTGCAGCGGGAGACGGTGCGGCTGGCGTTCGTCGCGGCGTTGCAGCACCTGCCGGCCCGGCAGCGGGCGGTACTGATCCTGCGGGACGTGCTGTGCTGGCCGGCGGCCGAGGTCGCGGAGCTGCTGGAGACGTCGGCCGGGTCGGTGACCAGCGCGTTGCAGCGGGCGCGGGGGACCCTGCGGTCGGTGGCGCCGCGGCCGGGGGAGGTGCTGCGTCCCGCCGACGCCGAGCAGCAGGAGCTGCTGAAACGGTACTGCGCGGCGTTCGAGAGCCATGACGTGGCCGGGTTGGTCGCGCTGCTGCACGAGGACGCGACGACGACGATGCCGCCGTTCGCCTGGGGGTTGCGCGGGCGCGACCAGATCGGGCTGGCGATGGCGGCGCCGGAGGCGGCGTGCGTGGGGCATCGGCTGGTGCCGGTGGCGGCTTCCGGGCAGCCGGCTTTCTGGCAGATGCGGCCGGACGGCGCCGGGTACGCGCCGTTCGCCCTGGTGATGCTCGACATCGACGGCGGGCGGGTGGTCAACACCACGACGTGGTTGGAGGCCGCGGGCTCGTCCCTGTGGTCGCTGCCGTTCTAGAACCTGATCGTCTCCAGCCGGAGACGGTTCGCGCCGGCGCTGGTCGAGACCATCACCCAGTCGGTGCCGAGGCCGGTCAGCCAGCCGCCGCGACGGGCCAGTTGCCGACCGGTCCGGGCATCGAAGACCAGCACGTACGGGCGGTCGCCGGTGGCGCCCATCACCGCGACCAGGTCGCCCGCGACGGCGGATGCCCAGCTGGCCGACGAGACGGGCAGACCCGGGTCGGGCGCGGTCCACAGGCGCCGCCCGGTCGCCAGGTCGAGCAGGGCCACCGGGCCGTCCTCGGCGTTGTCGCGGACCAGCAGGCTCCGGTCGTCGGCGGCGATCGGCACCCCGGGCTCCTGCGCGGTCCAGCGGACCGTGCCGGTGGTGAAGTCGGTCAGCGTGGTGCGACCGCTCCGGTTCACCGCGGCGACGTCGCTGCCGGAGCCGAACATGACGGTGCCGGACCAGGCGTCGCTGAGCCGCTTGTGGCACTCGCCGTCCGGGCGCCGTCCGCTGTAGACCTTGCCGGTCCAGGCCGGTTTCCCGGTCGGGCCGTCGACCGCGGTGACCGCCACCGTGCAGTCGTCGTCGCCGGGCGGCGGGTCGTGGTCGGTGGTGACCAGGGTCCGGCCGGCCGCGACGGCGTACCAGGCCTGATGTTTCGCCCGGCCGGGGAGCAGGCGCCCGGTGGCGGTGTCCAGCAGCGCGTCCCGGCCGTGCGCCAGGATGACCGGCAGGTAGGCGCTCGCCGCCGGCGCCAGTGGCCGCCGGCCGCCGATCACGTTGTCCAGCAGGCGGAACTCCGGGTTTTCGACGGACCAGAGGGTGGCGCCGTCGGCGAGCCTGCGCTTCGTGACCGCGCAGGCGGCCGGCTTGCCCTGATCGGGACAGGGATCGAGATAGAGCGCGTCGTCGCGGGCGACGACGTCCACCGGACTCGGCACCGACCAGGCGATCCGCCCGGTGTCCGGGGCGACCACGTCGACCGCGCCGTGGTGTCCCCGCTGCACGACCACCATGCCGCCGGCGATCGTGAACGTCGTCTCGTCACCGGGGTAGGGCAGCCGCCACCGCGGGGAACCGTCGGCGGCGGACAGGCCGAGCAACGCCGAGCCGTCCAGGACCACGGCCGTGTCCCGGACGATCCAGGCGTCGTGCGAGCCGGTGGCCGTCTCGACGCTCCAGGCGACCACGCCGCCCTCACCGGCCGGGCCGCTCGGCCCGGGATCCGGGGTCGCCGTGCAGGCGGCGACCAGCGCGCCGCAGACCAAGACCGTCATCGCTGACTTCACCGGCGCCACGATATCGCCGCCCGCCAATCCCGGTAGGTAGGTGCCTAGCCTCCTAGGATGCGGTACGGGGTGTGGCGGGCGTGACTGCGCGACGGCACTCGGTAGGCAGGTGGTTATAGTGGCTCGGCGAGCGGCCCGGCACTGACGTGCCCGCGGCCCGGGGGAAGTTCGCAGCCCAGCGGGAGAGGAAGACGTGGCGATGTCGCAGCCCGCGCCGTCCATCGAGACCTCGAACCGGATCTTCACGATTCCGAACGTGATCAGCTTCATCCGGCTGCTCGGCGTCCCGCTCTTCCTCTATCTCCTGCTCGGCCCGGAGAACGACGTGGCCGCCGTGATCGTGCTCGCGGTCGGCGGCACCACCGACTGGGTCGACGGCTACGTGGCCCGCCGGATGAACTCGGTGTCCCGGCTGGGGGAGCTGCTCGACCCGTTCGCCGACCGGCTCTACATCCTGGCCACGCTGATCGGCTTCACCGTGCGCGGCGTCGTCCCGTGGTGGCTGACCGGCGCGCTGCTGCTGCGCGAGGCGGTGGTCGGGGTCGCGCTGCTGATCCTGCGCCGGCACGGATACGGCCCGCCACCGGTGCACTACGTCGGCAAGACCGGCACGTTCGTGCTGCTCGCCGCGTTCCCGATCCTGCTGCTGGCGCACGCGGTGCCGTCGATCGCGAGCTGGGCCGGCCCGATCGGCTGGGGCCTGGCCTGGTGGGCGCTCGGGCTGTACTGGGCGGCCGGCGTGCTCTACCTGATGCAGACCGTGCAGCTGCTGCGTGCCGACCGGGACGGGCCGGGCGCCGCTCCGGCGGTCGCGCCGTGACCACACCGCCGACGTCGACGCCGGACCCCGACGGCGCGTCCTCCGGGAAACGGACGTACGGCCCGGACTTCCTCACCGCCCTGTTCCAGAACCCGCTCGACCCCGGCTATGCCGACGCCGCCGCCCGGCGCGCCGAGGGCCACCGGCGTACCGGTGCCCGCAAGCGGCTGACCAGCGGTCTCTCCCTGATCGTCACGGGCGTGATCGGTTTCCTGCTGGTGGTCGGATACCAGCAGACGGTGGCCGACGAGCCGGGCCGGACCCAGGCCCGCGACGCCCTGGTCACCCAGGTGGAGAAACGCCGCGCGCAGACCGAGACGCTCCAGGCGCGGGCCGATCTGCTCGCCGACCAGGTGGCCCGGTTGCGCGAGCGGGAGCTGGGCGGGGCCGCGGTGGCCGGGATCGGCAACCTGGAGGCGGCGACCGGGCTGGCGCCGGTGCAGGGCTCCGGCGCGAAGATCGTCCTGGGCGACGGGCCGACGTCGGTGGACCCGGTGACCGGGGAGCGGCGGACCGAGGGGCTGGTCAAGGACACCGACCTGCAGCTCGCGGCGAACGCGTTGTGGGCGGCGGGCGCCGAGGCGATCGCGATCAACGGGCAGCGGCTGACCGCGACGTCGACGATCCGGCAGGCCGGCGAGGCGATCCTGGTCGACACCCGGCCGGTGACCACGCCGTACGAGGTGGTGGCGATCGGGCCGGACGACCTGGCGAAAGAGTTCCGGGCCGGGGTGGCCGGGACGTTCTTCCAGACGTTGTCGGCCCGCTTCGGCCTGTCGTTCGACACCACCAAGGTCAAGAACGTCACCCTGAACGCGGCGCCGGAGCTGAAGCTGCGGTCGGCGTCGCCGAGCACTCCTCCGCCCGCTCCGTCGGGCGCCTCGTCCGTTCCCGGCTCCGGCGCTCCCTCGGGCACGTCCGCGCCAGCCGGCTCACCGTCGGAAGGCGGCCGATGATCCCCGTTCTCGCTCTGCTCGTGGGTGTCCTGCTGGGCATCGTGTTCCATCCGACGGTGCCGCACGAGCTGGTGCCGTACCTGCCGATCGCGGTGGTGGCGGCGTTGGACGCGGTGTTCGGCGGGGTGCGCGCCAAGCTGGACGGCATCTTCGACGACAAGCAGTTCGTCGTCTCGTTCATCTCGAACGTGCTGGTCTCCGGGCTGATCGTCTATGTGGGCGACCAGCTGGGGGTGGGCAACCAGCTCTCCATCGGTGTCGTGGTCGTGCTCGGCGTGCGGATCTTCGGTAACGTCGCGGCGATCCGCCGGCATCTGTTCCGGGCCTGAGGACTACGTGGGGACTCGATGACCGAGCGCGAGGAGAACGGGCGCGATCTGGCGGCGCCGGATCTTGGCCTGCCGACGGCGGGGCGTAAGCCGCCGGCCGTGGGGGAGGCGCCGGCCGTACCGGAAAGCGAGGAAGCGGATCCGGTGGCGGACAGCGCACCGGAAGCCGAGGCGGCTCCCCGGGAGGGTGAGTCGGAGATTTCCGACACGTCACCCGATGAGTCGACGGGCGACACGCCCGAGCCGCCCGCCGAAGAAAGTGATCTTGATCGCGAGGAGGCGGCTCCGGCCCGGCCGCGCCTGAAGCGGCCGGCTCCGGCCGGGACGCTGATCTGGGTGCTGCTGGCGCTGCTCGGGTTCACCCTGGTGGTGCAGCTGCGCAGCAACGACGCGGACAGTGGCCTGTCCACGGCGCGGCAGGAGGACCTGGTCCGGATCCTGAGCGACTTGGAGGCCCGGGACAGTCGCCTGAACACCGACATCGAGGCCCTGGAGCGCAGCAAGCAGCAGCTCACCTCGGGTGTCGCCGGTCGCGAGGCGGCCCTGGAGGAGGCGAGCAGGCGCAGCCAGGAGCTGGGCCTGCTGGCCGGCACGATCGCCGGGCGGGGTCCGGGTCTGGAGATCACGCTGACCAAGGTGAAGGCGTCCGACGTGCTGAACACCGTTCAGGAGCTGCGCGGCGCCGGCGGCGAGGTGATGCAGATCAACAGCGGGACCGGAGCTTCGGTACGGATTGTCGCCTCCAGCTATTTCGTCGATGCGGCCGGTGGTGGCATCATCGCCGACGGTGAGCGTCTGACCGGGCCGTTCCGGCTCCTGGTGATCGGTCCGCCGGGGACGATGAGCACGGCGCTGCAGATCCCGGGCGGGGTGGTGGCGTCGGTGAAGAGCGACGGCGGTAGCGTGACCATGGACTCGCGCAGCATGGTCGAGGTGACCGCGGTGCGTAAGGCGTCTGCCTTGCAGTACGCACGTCCGGTTTCGTGACTACGGAGGAAGTGTTGATTCCTGAGGATCTGCGGTACACCGCGGAGCACGAGTGGGTGGCCGGCGACGGCAGTGGCCCCGTGCGGGTGGGGATCACCCACTTCGCGCAGGACGCGCTCGGTGACATCGTCTACGTGCAGCTGCCCGAGGAGGGCACCGAGCTCGCGGCCGGCGACTCGATGGGCGAGGTGGAGTCGACCAAGAGCGTCTCGGAGATCTACGCGCCGATCGCCGGCACCGTGGTGGCCCGCAACGACACGCTGGGCGACGAGCCCGAGTTGATCAACGCGGAGCCCTACGCGGCCGGCTGGCTGGTGGAGATCGCTCCGGCCGATCCGGCGGCGGTGGCGGGCCTGCTGGACGCCGCGGCGTACCAGGCGCTGACCGAAAGCTAGACCCAAGCATCGACCCGCGAGTCTGGTTGCCCCACGATATTGGCGCTGACTAGGCTCGCGGGGCACATGTAGAACTGTTATTCCTTCGAAACCGATAGTCGTGCGTCGGGCCTTGATGGCCTCGGCGAGGTCGCAACATCATGACCTTGCCGGTCGAGGCGACGACCAACTGATCCGTGAGGTGGTCCGATGACGCGCCCAGACGACGAGTTCCCCCCACTCGACGTCACGTCCACGCTGAACCTTGGCGCCCTTGACGAGGTGCTCGAGGGTCCCGAGACCGACGTGGTGCCCAGCCGCATGTCCGGCTCCCTGCCTCCCGGCATGGCCCTGCTCGTGGTCCGGCGTGGCCCGAACGCGGGTGCCCGGTTCCTGCTGGATCACGACGTGACCACCAGCGGGCGGCACCCGGACAGTGACATCTTCCTCGACGACGTGACGGTTTCCCGTCGCCACGCCGAGTTCCACCGCGACGGGGGCGTGTTCACCGTCCGCGACGTGGGCTCGCTCAACGGCACCTATGTGAACCGTGAGCGCGTCGAGGCGGCGACGCTGAGCAACGGCGACGAGGTCCAGATCGGCAAGTTCCGTCTGGTGTTCATCGCCGGTCCGCGGCCGGAGGGCGAGGGCGGCCGGGCGTGAACCCGTCGGGGGCTGCCGCACGCGACCCGGAGGCCACGCGCTCTCCGGGCGCTCGCGAGGGTGCGCTGATGAGCATCGGGGAGGTGCTGGCCCACCTGCGCACCGAGTTCCCCGACACCACGATCTCGAAATTGCGGTTCCTGGAGGCGGAGGGTCTGGTCGACCCGCAACGCACCGCCTCCGGGTACCGCAAGTACTCGTGGAACGACGTGGCCCGGCTGCGGTTCGTGCTGACCGCGCAACGTGATCAGTACCTCCCCCTGCGGGTGATCCGGGAGCAGCTGGACCGGATGGAGCAGGAGCCGGTGGTGCCGCAGCGGCCGACGCTGGTGGCGGTCGGCACGCAGCGGGCCGCCGACCCGGCCGACGCCCGCATCCCGGCCGACGACCTGGTCGAGCGGACCGGCGTGGACGAGGCGCTGCTGGCCGAGCTGGAGCAGATCGGCCTGGTCGTCGCCCGCCCGCCGGGCTGGTACGACGCCGACGCGGTGATCATCGTGGAGGCCGTCGTCGGCCTGACGAAGTTCGGCCTCGAGGTGCGTCACCTGCGGGCGTTCAAGAACTCGGCCGACCGGGAGGTGGGCCTTTTCGCCCAGTTGCTGGCACCTCTGGTGCGCCAGCAGGACCCGGCTGCCCGGGCCCGGGCCGCCGACACCGCCCGTGAGCTGCAAGCACTGTCGCAGCGGCTGCACGCGGCGCTGGTGCGGACCGGACTGCGCGGCGAACTGGGTCGTTGACCCGCGTGAGGCCTACCCTGTGCGGGGTATCCCGCGCGGGGCGGATCAGCTACCCGTGCGTGTACCGTGCAGGGTAAGGGGCGGCCGTCTGGGGGCGGCGACAACAACGAACACGGAGGCGGGCGGTGCGCGAGCTGAGCGTGGTCGGGGTCCGGGTGGAGCTGCCCAGCAACCAGCCGATCGTGTTGCTGCGGGAAGTCGACGGTGACCGGTACCTGCCGATCTGGATCGGCGCGGTGGAGGCGACCGCGATCGCCTACGAGCAGCAGGGTGTGAAACCGGCCCGGCCGCTGACCCACGATCTGCTGCGGGACATCCTGGCGGCGCTCCAGCAGCCGCTGAAAGCGGTGGAGATCACCGAGCTGAAGGACAACGTCTTCTACGCCGACCTGCTGATCGGGGACAACCTGCGGGTGTCGGCCCGGCCCAGCGACTCGATCGCCCTGGCGTTGCGGGTGGGTGCGCCGATCCGGTGCGCCGATCAGGTGCTGACCGAGGCCGGGATCGTCATCCCGGACGAGCAGGAGGACGAGGTGGAGAAATTCCGCGAGTTCCTCGATCAGGTGCGACCAGAGGACTTCGCCGGCTAGAAACGCCCGGACGCGCCGGAGAGTAACGGCGTGTCGGCGTGTCGCTCGTCCGAACGCGGCGTGTCGTGCGGTTACCTCCATGTTTCGCCCGTGACTGAGATATACGCTCGTGAAGTCCAGGTGAACCGGCACCGCCCAGATCATTTGATCATGGGCAGCGGGGAGGTAGTCGCGTGCACGAGCAGCCTCTTGAAGGCCCACTCGTCGGCGAGGACGGCTCGGTCGGCTATCGCGGAGTGACGGCATGCCAGGCGGTCGGGATCAGCTACCGCCAGCTCGACTACTGGGCCCGGACCACCCTGGTGGTGCCGAGCGTGCGGGACGCCTCCGGCTCCGGCACATCCCGCCTCTACTCGTTCCGTGACCTGGTCGTCCTCAAGGTCGTCAAGCGTCTGCTGGACGCCGGGGTGTCGTTGCAGAACATCCGTCGCGCGATCGAGACGCTGCGCTCGCACGGGGTCGAGGACCTGGCCGGGATCACGCTGATCTCGGACGGCACCACGGTGTACGAGTGCCGCTCGCCGGAGGAGGTCGTCGACCTGCTCCAGGGCGGGCAGGGCGTGTTCGGCATCGCGATCGGCGGCGCGTTCAAGGAGATTCAGGGTTCGCTGTCGCACCTGCCCGCCGAGCCGGCCGCCCCGCAGCCGGCCGACGAGGCGACCGGGGAACCGGTGGCGGGTGACGAGCTCGCGGCCAGGAGGGCTCGCCGGCGTGCCGGCTGAGAGCCGGCTTCCGTTCACCGCCCGGCGCCTTCGGGTGCGGGGGAGCTGACCAGCGGCGGCGCCGCCCGGACCGGCCGCGGCTGCCCGGCGAACAGGTACAGCGGCAGCGGCCCGCCACGACCGCGCCGAGCAGCCCGCCACCGCTGTACAGGCCGAGCATCAGGCCGATCGCGGACGCGCTCGCGCCCTGCCGCTGGGCGAGCACCACCAGCACCAGCACGACGGCCTGGAAGACCAGGTTGCTGGCGGCGACCAGCAGGATCGAGGCGCGGATCTGCGGATGGCGCCACACCCAGCGCGGCCCCTCGGCGGCCGAGCGCCACAGCGGCTGCTCACCGGGCGGGTCCGGGCTGTCCAGGTCGCGGCGGACGAACAGCAGCGCGACGGCCGCGACCAGGGCGGAGGCGGCGTCGACCAGGAACGGCCACGCCTGCCCGGCGGCGAACAGCACCCCGCCCAGCGGCCTCCCGGCCAGGCCCGCGCCACGCTGGCGGGCCTCGTTGTGCGCGATCGCGGTGGCCGGCTATTGAGGAACTCGACATAGGCCTCGCCGAATTCGCGCAGCTCGTCGGCGGTGAGTTTGAGCCCGCCGTAGGAATGCAGCGCGGCCGCGGCGAACTCGCCGTGGTATTCCCGGTTGTCGAGGAAGTCCCGCTGCTCGCGCTGGCCGCGCTCGAACCACTGGCGGCCGCGGTCTCCGGGTCGTCGGACTCCCGGGGCAGGCGCAGATATCCGGGTGACTCTTGGGGTCCTGGCGTCGCCCGGGGGAGTCGTGGGCGACGCCAGGGGTTCGAGGCCTCAGTAGGCGACGGTGATCTCTTCCGGCTGCGGGAACCCGGCGGGGACCGGCTGCGCCGGGAGGAACGGGGCCGGGGGCTGGTGCGACGGAGGGACCGTGATGGTGCGTTCCACGGTGATGGCGTGCCAGAGGCAGAACATCGCCACCGTCCACACCTTGCGGGAGCGGTCCGCCACCCCCGCGCGGTGTTCGGCGAGCAGGCCCCGGGCATACTCCAGGTCCAGCAAGTGACCGGTCTGCGACGTCGCCAGCAGGTGGTCGACCCAATCCCCGATCTGCCCTCGGAGCCACAGCCGGGTCGGCGTGGGGAAGCCCAGCTTGGCGCGGTCGCGCACCGACTCCGGGACGATCCCGCGCATCGCTTCCCGCAGGGCGGCCTTGGTCGTGCGGGAGCCGTGGGGCAGCTTCAGATCGGTGGCCAGGCCGGCCGCGGCGGCGTACACCTGCTGGTCCAGGAACGGGACCCGGAGCTCCAGGCTGTGCGCCATGCTCATCCGGTCGGCCTTGACCAGGATGTCGCCGGGCAGCCAGGTGTGCAGGTCGACGTACTGCATGGACGCCACCTCGTCCACGTCGGCGGTCTCGGCGTACAGATGGGCGGTGATCGCGGTGTGCGGCTCCGCGGTGAAGCGCATGAGCCGGGCCTTCTCCTCCGGGTCGAAGATCCGGGCGTTGCCGTAATAGCGCTGCTCGATCGGGGTGGTGCCGCGCTCCAGGAACGAGCGGCCCTTCACACCCTCGGGCAGCACGTGGGCCAGATGGTGCAGCCCGCGCTTGAGACTCGGGGGCAGCTTGTCCACGGTGGCCAGCGACAGCGGCTCGCGATAGATCGTGTAGCCGCCGAACAGCTCGTCGGCGCCCTCACCGGAGAGCACCACGGTCACGAACTGGGAGGCGGTCCGGGCCAGAAAGTACAGCGGGATCAGCGACGGGTCGGCGACCGGGTCGTCGAGCAGCTGCACGATCCGGGGCAGCTCGGCGAGCACCTGCTCGTCGGTGACCACCGTCGGGGTCAGCGGGATGCCCAGCTGCCGGGCGGTGTCCTGGGCGACGTCGATCTCCGAGTACCCGTCGGCGGCGAACCCGGCGGTGAACGCGTGGATGCCCGGGCGGGCCTCGGCGGCCAGGGCGGCGACGGCGGACGAGTCGACGCCGGAGGAGAGGAACGTGCCGACCGGGACCTCGGCGTGCAGGTGCTTGCGGACGCTGGCGCGCAGCGCGTCCTGGATGGCCTGGTGCGCCACCTCGGGCTGCAGCCGCAGCGGCCGCAGCGACGGGCGGAACCAGCGGTGTTCGCGCACCCCGCCGCCGGGCGTCCACACCAGGCGGTGCCCGGGCGGCAGCCGCCGGATGTGCCGGTGCAGGCTCATCGGGTCCGGCACGTACTGGAAGGTCAGGTAGTGCCCGAGCGCGTCGGTGTTCAGCGCCCCACCGGCCGGCGCCGCGAACGGGTCGAGCGCCTTGCGCTCGCTGGCCAGCCACAACCCGTCCGCGGTCTCGAGCAGATACAGCGGCTTGATGCCGAACGCGTCGCGGGCCGCGTGCACCGTCCCGGTCCGGTGGTCGTAGGCGACGAAGGCGAACATCCCGCGCAGCCGCGGCAGCGCCGCCTCACCCCAGTAGTGGAACGCGGCCGCGAGCACCTCGGTGTCGCCGTGCGTGGCGAAACTCGCCCCGTGCTCCCGGATCAGCTCGGCCCGCAGCTCCTGGTAGTTGTAGATCTCCCCGTTGAACACCACCGACCAGCGGTCCGCGTAGTGCAACGGCTGCACCGACTGCTCCCGGTCGATGATCGCGAGCCGGTTGAACCCCAGCGCGTAACCGTCGCCGTGCACGATCTGGGTGTCGTCGGGCCCCCGGTGCCGCATCGTCGCCAATGCCGCGGCGAAGGCTGCCGCGCCCGCGCCGTCCAGCGGCCCGGCATCCGATCGGCTGCTGAAGTATGCGCTCAGACCGCACATTTCGGCCTCCCCCTCGTCGTCCTGAGGAGGTGACCGTAGGTTCAGCTTGTGAAGAACCTGTGCGGTTCCTGCACGCTTCTCAGTCCCCATCGGAACCCGTGAGACTTCTTCATCACATTCCCACAATTCCTTGCGTACGCCATGAGCCCGTCACCCGTCCGCCTGCCCGGAGATCACGCTGTGCACGTGCAGCGACCACTCCAGATCTTCGCCCGCGGTCTCCGGACGCTCCTCGGCGAGCTGATAGCGAATGGTGAGCGCCTCCTCGACCGCCTCGAGCGCGGCCTCCTTCTCGCCGAGCACGATCCGGCGCACCGCCAGGTCGGTCAGCGCCGACGCCAGACTCGGCAGGTACGCGTCCGGCTGCTGCTCGGCCAGCCGCCGCCGGATCACCACGGCCTCCTCGGCCACCGTCCGGCTGGGCTCGTTGCGGTCCAGGATGCCCAGGCTGATCCCCAGGACGCTCAGTGCGGCCGCCAGCTCCGGCAGGTACCGTTCCGGCTCCACATCGGCGAGCCGCCGGTGCAGGATCACCGACTCCTCGATCGCCGCCAGCGCCTGCGGATACTGCTCCACCGCCCCGAACCCCAGCGACAGGTTCAGCAGCGCCCCGGCCAGGTCGGACCGGTACGTGTCCGGTTCCCGAGCCGCGAGCCGGCTGTAGATCTCGGTCGCCTCCGCGACCGCCACCAGCGACGGCTCCGGCTGCTCCAGCACGCCGAGCCGGACCGCCAGGCTGCTCAGCGACCGGGCCAGCGCCGCCTCGTAGGCCGCCGGGTCCTCGGCGGCGAGCTGCCGGTGCACCACCACGGCCTCCTCGATCGCGGCCAGCGCCGGCGCGTGCCGCTCCAGGTCGCCGAGCCGGACCGACAGGTTGTTCAGCGCCGTGGCGAGTTCGGGCGCCCGCCCGGCCTGCCGGTGCAGGTCGGCGATCCGCTGAGTGATGTCGGCGGCGAGCGGGGCGAGGTCGCCGGTCCGGGGCAGCCGGTCGGCGATCGCGATCAGCCGGTCCACGCCGGTGGCCGGGTCGGCGCTGATCCGCCGCAGCGCGGTGACCAGCGGCGCGGCGGCCGGCACGCTGGTGGCCGCCTCGACCGTGGCCGGGGTGAGCAGGTCGGCGTGCCGCAGGCACAGGCTGGTCAGCGGAACGCTGAGCCGGTCGGTCAGGTCGGTGTGCCGCGCGGCCCGTGCCCACATGGTCAGCAGCCGTCGCCGCTGGCCGTCGGTGAGCTCCGGCAGCAGCGGCCGGGGCAGGCCGGGGGAGGAGGCCAGGCGCAGCCCGGCGAAGCGTTCGGCGAGGCGGTCCGGCCGCAGCCCGCCCCACGGCCGGCCGTCGGTGGCCGGGAAGAGGTCGGCCAGCCAGTTCCGGATCGCGTCACGGTCCCCGCGAGGCTTGCCGGCGAGCGCCGGGATGGCGCGGAGCAGCCGGTCCGCCTGCTCCTCGTCGGTGGGGCTGACCAGCACCGCGACGGCCAGCACGTCCTGCGCCACCGGATCGGGCAGGTCCAGGCCGTGCCAGGCCGCGGTGAAGGCCCAGTACCGCTGCTCGTGCGTGAGCAACCGATCCTCGGCCGGTTTGCGCCGGGCCGCCGCCGCGCCGAACCCGACCGCGTCCAGCAGGTCGGCGAGCGCCCGCATCTGCACGGTCAGCGCCCGGCCGCCCGCGTCGTGCGGCTCCTCGGTCAGCCGCTCCGCCACCGTCGGCCAGTGGTGCGCGCCGTGCCCGGGCACGTGCGGCAGTGCGGCCGCCAGGTCGTGCACCGCCGCCCGGTATGCTGCGAACCGCCCGTCCTGCTCGTCGTCCAGCACCGGCAGTTCCATCACCGCGGCGCCGTCGAGCAGCCGGTCGCCCCGCACCAGCTGCCACCAGTCACCGGCGGTCCGGGCCAGCAGCAGCACCCGCAGCGGCCGCACCCCGTCGTGCCGGGCGCACGCCGCCAGCAACGCCCGGAGCTGCTCCGGACGGCTCTCCGCCCCGTCCACCACGACCAGCAGCGGCACCACCACGTCGGCGACCGCCGCAACCGCCTCGTCCGGCGCGGTCTCGCCGAGCCACAGCGTCGCCCAGCCGCCCGCGGTCAGCCGCCCCGCCAGCTCATGGGCGACCCGCGACTTGCCCTGACCGGCCGCCCCGTGCAGCAGCAACGCCGCGAACCCGGCCCCGGAGCACCAGGCTCCCAACTCGTCCATCAGCCGATGCCGCCCCCGGAACCCGACCACCCGGGCCCCGGCCCGCAACAACGCCGCCGGCGACCGCGGCCCGACCGGCTCACCCGCCCGCCCCGCAGCCAACTCGACCGGCAACAGCCGGGCCACCGCCGCCCCGGCCGCCTCCAGGAAGCCCCGCTCCCGGCAAAGCGCACTGACCAGCGTCACCGCCAGCCCGTCGGCGATCACCCCGACCAGCAGCCCGCCGCAGAACACCCCGGCGCCGGACAGCTCAGCCCCCGAACCCCCAGAGCCCCCAACACCCCCACCAATCCCAAAGCCCTCGCCGTCCCCGAACCCGCCGCCCGTCCCGAAACCGCGGAGGCTCCCGGGAGCGCCCGCATTCCCAGCGCCGTCCCCGCTCCCGAAGCCCTGCTCGATCCCGAAGCCACGGTCATTACCGGAATCCCCGGCATTTCCGACTTTCTCGATATCGCCCGGCACGAATCGATCGGCCCGCACGACGCCGGTAACCGCCCACGGCGTCACCGCCACCGTCCACTCCGCCCGCTGGATCCCCCATGCCTCCGCGGGCATCCCAGACCGGTTGGTCACCAGCCGCCCGAACTCCGGATGCGGCCCACCCACCTCGCCGCGCCAAGCCGGATCGTCGATCCTGACCAGCGCCGCGTCCCCGGACCCACCCGGCGTGCCCCGCCACGTCACCACCCCGGCGAAGCTGCGTCCGGAAGCCACCAAGCAGACAGTCACCTCCGAACCCACCACGGGAGTAGCCCGGGCCGATGTGAGCACGAGCCGCCCCGCGATCAGGCATCCGGCCGCACGACGTCCCGCGGCCTCGACGCTGACCACCCGCCCACCGTCACGCACTGTCCCAACGGCCGAGGCGGCATCACCCAGATCGATCTGCACCCGGACACTTTTCCACGCCGGGCCGCCCACCCATACCCACCTATCGGACGGTCCGGACCAAGATCACTGGCCGCCGCCGGGCAGTCCCTGCCCCTTGCCACCCCAGTTTCCGATACGCCCAAAGCGTCCCGCCCCAACCCACTCCGCGACGCTCCGCCCAACTCCGGACCGCCCCGCGCGGCCCGCGAACCCTCGGCAACGCCGCCTGCCCCGTTCGGTGCATTCGGTAGCTGGTCCTGGTGGCCCTATCCGGATCCGGGTTAGGGCGGTGAGCTCCAGCTCGGTGGTGCCGGCTGGTCTTGGTGGCCCTGTGCGGGCCTGGGTTAGGGCGGTGGGCTCCAGCTGGGTGGTGCCGGCTGGTCCTGGTGGCCCTGTCCGGGCCTGGGTTAGGGCGGTGAGTGCCAGCTCGGTGGTGCCGGCTGGTCCTGGTGGCCCTATCCGGATCAGGGTTAGGGCGGTGAGCTCCAGCTCGGTGGTGCCGGCTGGTCCTGGTGGCCCTGTCCGGGCCTGGGTTAGGGCGGTGAGTGCCAGCTCGGTGGTGCCGGCTGGTTCTGGTGGCCCTGTGCGGGTCTGGGTTAGGGCGGTGGGCGCCAGCTGGGTGGTGCCGGCTGGTCTTGGTGGCCCTGTGCGGGTCTGGGTTAGGGCGGTGGGTGCCAGCTCGGTGGTGCCGGCTGGTCTTGGTGGCCCGGTCCGGGCACGGGATAGGGCCACCAGGACCAGCCGGAGAGACTGGGACGCTGCCACGGTTTGCTGCGGGCGTACGGGACAAACGCCGGGCCCAGCCGTGAACCCGGACCGCCGCGCGCGGCAGATCGCGATGCACCGGCGACCGTGCGGCTGTCCCGCGCTGTCAGACCGCGACTCCCCGGCCGTTCCGCGCCGCCGGCGGGCCGCCACTGACGGTCCTGTTCGAGCCTTCGAACCCGACCGGCGGCCCGGGGCGCGGCCGCGACCGGCGAAGAGCCGGCCTCGCGGGGACGGCCACGGCGGGAGGGCTCTGACCGTACCGAAAGAAGGGTGAGCTAACGGCGGGGCTTGGCGCTCGGCTTGGCGGGCTCGTGGCGCAGGAGCTTGCTGCGCGGGCCCGGGACGGACGCGCGGTGCTGACGTGCCTCGGCGTGCGGGAAGACGAACCGCTTGAATGCCCACAACCGGAACACCATCGCGATCAGCGTGCCGAGGATGATGCCGCTGGCGAAGTCGGCGATCTCCTGCACCGGGCGGCTGACGTCCGGCACGCGCAGGTCGAGCACGTAGCGGGAGACCGCGAGGGGCAACACGTTGAGACCGATACCGATCGCGCTGACCGCGAAGAACAGCGCCGCCTCGTGATGCTGCTCACGGCCGCCTCGGGTGCGGAACGACCACTCCCTGTTCAACACATACGACAGGATCGTGGCGACCACGGTGGCGAAGGCCAGGGCGGTGACCGGCTTCTCGTGCAGCACGGTCAGTTTGAGCAGGTAGTTGAGGGCGGTGGTGGCGAGGAAACAGATGCCGCCGACGATCAGGAACTTCGCCGCTTCATGATGTTTGCGCCACAGCCGGTTCAGCCACATTCGCGCGAGTCTAGAGGGGCTTTCTGTGCACTTGCGTAAAACAGTGGCCGGGATCATGGCCGCCTGAAAGGCTCCGCGGCATGCACCTGACCCGTGGCACCCTGGCCAGCAAGATCGTCGGCACCGAGCTGTCCTGGACCGCGCTCACGCCGGACGGCTGGTCCCGGGAGGAGCCGCTGCCGCTGATCCTGCTGCTCCACGGGGCGAATTCATCGGCCGACGTCCTCGCCATGATGCAACCGATCATCGAGAGCGTCGATCTGCCGCGCGCCGTGATCGCCTGCGTCTCCACGCCCACCGTCGGCGGTTTCTACCTCGGCGGCTGGGAGCGGGTGGTCGCCGAGGAGCTTCCGGCTGAGTTCAACGTCACGCGGATCGCGCTGCTGGGCAGCTCGATGGGCGGGTTCGGCGCGCTGCGGATCGCGTTCGCCGACCCGGGACGGTTCAGCGCGGTCGCGGCGATCTCCCCGGCGCTGATCCCGGAGGGCGAGCCGCGGGCCCGCAACACGCTCAGCGTGCTGGCCCAGCTGGCCGCGGAGACCGACGAGAGCGTCCCGCAGCGACTGCGCGCCAACGCCGGCGCCATCCGCGCCAGCGGCCTGCCGATCATGCTGCGCTGCGGCGACCGGGACGTGTTCAACCTGCACGACGGCACCGAGCAGCTGCACCGCGACCTGTGGGATCTCGACATCGCGCACGACTATCACCTGGTCGGCGGCGCGGATCACGTCGGCCCGGAGGCCACCGCGTCGATGCGGGCGGCGTTCACGTTCGTGGCGGCGGCGCTGACCCCGCCCCACGATGACGACCTCGCGCTGGAGCAGGCTTGGCGGGAGTGGAAGCAGGGCGATCCGCCGCGCTTCGACGCCTTCGGCCCGTCGGCGTCGACGGCGGTCCGCGTGATGATGGCCGACGAGCTCGCCGAGGCCGCCCGTCAGGACCCGACCGCCACGCGCCGTTACGGCCTGCTGCCGTGAAGCCGGAGCTTGCCCGCGACCTGATCGACGCGCAGTTCCCGCAGTGGCGTCATCTGCCGATCGAGCGGGTCGGCACGCACGGCACGGTCAACGCCGTCTTCCGGCTCGGGGACGAGCTGGCCGTCCGGTTCCCGCAGCAGGAGGAGGACCTGGTCGCCGAGGCGGCGGCCGCCCGGGAGCTGCTCGGCGCGACCCGGTTCCGCACCCCGGAGCCGATCGCGCTCGGCGAGCCGGGTCTCGGCTTCCCCCGCCGATGGGCGGTGCAGACCTGGCTGCCCGGCGACGTGCCCACCGAGGACTCCCACGCGGACAGCGAGGGTCTCGCCCGTGACCTCGCCGAGTTCATCGCCGGCGTCCGCGCGCTCGATCCCGGCGACCGGACTTTCCGCGGCCGGGGCCGGGGCGGTCACCTGCCCGACCACGACGACTACCTGGCCGACTGCTTCCGGCGCAGCGAGGGGCTGCTGGACGTCCCGCCGCTGCGGCGGCTCTGGGCCGAGCTGCGCGAGCTGCCCCGCGAGACCCCGGACGTGATGTGTCACCGCGACCTGATCCCCGGCAACCTGCTCACCGGCGGCGACCGGCTCACCGGGGTGCTCGACGTCGGCGGCTTCGGCCCGTCCGACCCGGCCCTCGACCTGGTCTGCGCCTGGCACCTGTTCGACGCCGGCGCCCGCGAGGTGCTCCGCGCCGAGCTCAAGTGCGGCGACCTGGACTGGGAGCGGGGCCGGGCCTGGGCGTTCCAGCAGGCGATGGGCCTGGTCTGGTATTACCACCGGACCAACCCGACGATGGCCCGCCTCGGCCGCAGCACCCTGCGCCGGCTGCTCAGCGCATCTCGGCCGGCAACCGGACGGTGAAGGTCGTCCCCAGCCCGGGCGAGCTGCTCGCCGTGATCGTCCCGCCATGGTCCTCGGCGATCCGCCGGGAGATGGTCAGCCCCAGCCCCGAGCCACCGGTCGCCCGGTGCCGGGCCGGGTCGGCCCGCCAGAACCGGTCGAACACCCGGGACACCTCCTCGGGGGTCATCCCCACCCCGGTGTCCCGCACGGTCAGGATCGCGGTCAGCTCGTCCCGGCTCACCTTCACCTCGACCTGGCCACCGGCGTCGGTGTACCGGATCGCGTTGCTCAGCAGGTTTCCCAGCACCTGGCGCAGCCGGTCCGGGTCGGCCCTGACCTCTACCGGCACCGGCGCGTCGATCAGCAGGTGCAGCCCCGCGTTCGCGGCCACCGCCCGGTGCGCGGTCACCGCCGACTCGGCCAGCTCGGACAGGTCCAGCGGCTCGCTGTTGTACGCCAGATCCCCGTTCTCGGCCAGCGCCAGCACCTGAAGGTCGTCCAGGATCCGGCGTTGCAGCAGCGTCTCCTCGTGCAGCGAGGCGAACAGCTCCGGCGTCGGCTCGATCACCCCGTCGGCCAGCCCCTCCAGGTACCCGCGCAGGTTCGACAGCGGCGTGCGCAGCTCGTGGGCGACGTCGGCGACCAACCGGCGCTGGCGTTCCTCACTGCGCTGCACCGCCTCGGCCATCGCGTTGAACGACGCGGACAGGAACGCCAGCTCGTCCTTGCCGGAGGTGGGCACCCGCACGTCCAGCCGCCCGGCCGCGAGCTGGAGCGACGCCCCGGTGATCGCCCGCACCGGCCGGCTGATCCGGCGGGCGATCCAGGCGGTGCCGAGCGCCGCCACGACCAGCAGCCCGGCCGCGCCGATCAGCGCCGGCCGGCCCAGCCCGGCCAGGTCCTGGTCGCGCCCGGCGCCGAAGTAGATGCGTACCGGGACGGCCCCGGTGCTTCCCACCGCCTCGCTGAAGGCCGGCGCCAGGCACTGATCGAAGACGGTCATCGGGTCGATGCGGCACTGGGCGAACTGCTGCCACCACTCGTCCAGCCACTCGGTGTCGCGCAGCACCTTCTCCTGGGCGGACCGGACGCAGTCCGGCGCGGCCGCCCGCTGCTCGGCACTCAGGTAGGGCGAGCCCTCCAAGGCGAGCGCGGGCAGCCGGATCGCGTGCTTGTCCGCCGCGCAGCGCACCGCGGCCAGCCCGGCCCGGTACTGCACGAGCTGGTAATACGCCTTCGCCTCCGGGCCGGCCAGCCCACTGTCGCGAGGCAGCGCCGCGAACAGGTCGGCCGGCAGCGCAGGGCGCGCCGGGACCGGGCCGGCCAGGTGCCGCACCGCCCGGCGTTTGCGCTCCTCGGTGCTGAGATCGACGGCCTCGGCCCGGGCGGTCAGGGTGATCGCCGAGACCTCCTGCTGGGTGTGCGCGTCGAGCGCCGGCTCCGGGTCGACCGGCGTCGCCAGCCGCTGCATCAGCCCGACCGGCTGACCACGCAACACGTCGGAGTCGGTCAGCGTCGAACCCTCGGTCTCCACCCGGATGTGCAGTCCGGTGCGCTCGGACAGCGCCGCCACCACCGTGTCGATCCCGTTCCACCGGCCGTTGGTGACCCCGAACCGGCGGACCGCGCCGGCGATCTCCGCCTGGTGCCGGTCCCGGGCGGCGCTGAGCCGGGACACCTCGCGGGAGGTGAGGCTGAGGGTGAGCCAGGCGGTGGCGCCGATCGCCGTGCCGGCCACGATCAGCACCAGCAGGAAGATCCGCAGCCGGAAGGTCACCGCTCACCCATCCGGTAGCCCCGGCCGTACACCGTCTGCACGTAGCGCGGCTCGGCCGGATCCGCCTCGATCTTGCGGCGCAGGTTCACCACGTGCGCGTCGACGGTGCGCTCGGAGACGTCGTTCTCGAACCCGAACGTCTTGTCGATGATCTGACCCCGGGTGAACACCCGCCCCGGCTCCCGGGCGAGCAGCTCCAGGATGGCGAACTCCTTCGCGGTCAGCCGCACCGGGCTGCCGTCCACCCGTACCTCGAACCGGGGCGCGTCCACCTCCAGGTCACCGACCCGCAGCACCTCCCGGTTCTCCCCGCCGCGAACCCGGCGCAGCAGGGCGCGGATCCGGGCGGTCAGCTCCCGCGGGCTGACCGGTTTGCTCAGGTAGTCGTCGGCGCCGATGTCCAGTCCGAGCAGCATGTCGTTCTCCGCGGACCGGGCGGTGACCAGCAGGATGGCCACCCCGGACAGTGCCGGGTCGGCCTCGGCGCGCAGGATCCGGCACACGTCCAGACCGTCGACCAGCGGCATCATCACGTCCAGGACGAGCAGGTCGGGGCGGCGGGCCCGGGTCTGCTCCAGCGCCGCCCGGCCATCACCGACGGTGAGCACCTGATGGCCGTCCCGCTCCAGGTAGAGGCGGATCAGCTGAGCGTGCTTCGGATCGTCGTCGGCGACGAGGATGCGGGCGGTCACGGCTCGCATTCTGGCTCAGCCGTGCCACTGCCTCAACAAATGTGCGATTCCTATGAAGCCGGCTTGTAGACCGGGTCGTGCCGGTTGCGGTAATACAGCCGGACCTCGACTTTCGCGTCCGGGTCGCCGACGGCGCGCAGTTGCAGGCACAGATAGTAGGGATCGCCGAGGCGGTGCGGCGGGCGGCACTCGACCTCCGGTTCGGCGGCCGCGTCGTACCAGCGCATCCGCCAGCCGTCCCGCTCCAGGTATTCGCCGATCCGCCGGGTCAGCAGCCGTGACTGCGCGGTGCCGGCGGCGGGAACGGTCTGAACCCGGGTGCACCCGCGATTGCAGTCCAGCCGGTTCTCCGCGGCGGTGATCCCGGGCGGCAGGTCCGCGCTGGGCGGGGTCGGCGGCCCGCTCACGACCGGCACGGCCACGGCTGCGGCGCAGCCCAGGAGCCACACCCCGAAACCCGCTTTGTGTACGACCGGACGCGTCCCGACCGCCGCCACCAGCACCACCAGTCCCGCCGCGATCAGGTACCAGCGGAGGTAATCGTCGGTGGTGGGCGGCGTCTCGTACGTCGAAAGCCGGACCGTGCCCAGCGACCAACCCGCCACCAGGCAGACCAGCAGCAGCCCGACGCCCCGCCCGGTCCTGGGCTCCCGGGCCAGCAGCGCCCAGCTGACCGGGAAGAGCAACACGACCGGCACGAGCACCGCGACCTCACCGGGCGACAGCATCTCGTCCAGGATCGGGCTGCCCGGCTGCACCCCGGGCCACACCGGCGCCGTCGCGCCCAGCGCGGCCAGCAGAAACAGCAGCCGTCCCCGGCCGCTCCACCTCGTCGTCACCCCGATGGGACGCACCGGCCGCCGCGCCGGTTGCCACAACCGGCATGATCCTTGCATGTCGTCCCCGACTCTGCGGCCGCTCACCGTGGCCGACTGGCCCGCGGTGCACGAGTTCGCGCAGCTCCCCGAGGTGTGCCGGTACCAGGCGTGGGGTCCCAACACCGAGGCGGAGACCGAGGCCTTCGTCCGCGAGGTGGCCGCGTTGTGGCAGGCGCGGCCGCAGAACCGATTCGTCTTCGCCATCGTGAGCGACGGCGTGGTGGCCGGCAGCGCCGAGTTGAAGCTGCGAGACAATCAGCAGGCCGAGATCGGTTACTCGCTGCACCCGGCGTTCTGGGGCCGGGGCCTGGCCACCGCGGCGGCCCGCCAGCTGCTGGCCCTGGCTTTCGGCGAGCACGGGCGGCACCGTGTGTTCGCCACCTGCGACCCGCGCAACGAGGCCTCCGCCCGGGTCCTCACCCGGCTCGGCATGCGGTACGAGGGCCGGATGCGCGAGACCGTCCTGATCCGCGATGGCTGGCGCGACTCCGACCTGTACGCCGTCCTGGCCCCGGAGTGGCCGGCCGAGTGAGGTGAACCGGCTCGGCGAGGTCACGCACGGCACCGTGGTCAGGCCGGGATCTCCCCGGTCTCGGCCAGCTGCTGGGCGACGTCGGCCAGTTTGCGGTTGAGCCGCTGGGAGACCCGCCGCAACTGGTCGAAGGCCTCCCCGGCGGACAGGCGCTCGCGTTCCATCAGGATCCCCTTGGCCTGCCCGATGATGTCGCGGGTGCTCAGTCCTCGATGCAGCGCGGCCTCCCGGCGATCGACCTCGTCCCGGCGCTGTGCCGTGGCGACGGCGACGGCGAGGTAGGCGGCCAGCAGCGAACCGAAGTCGCAGTCCTCGTCGCCGAACGCGTCGGGCGCCGCCGAGTAGAGGGTGAACGTGCCCAGCGCCGACCAGGTGGCCGGTCGCTGGACGGACAGACCGAAGCACAGAGCACTGGCCATGCCCATCTCGGCGGCGGTGGCGGCCAGGATCGGCCAGCGTCCCGCGGCGCGCAGGTCGGGCACGTAGACCGGGTGCTCACCGTGCATCGCCTCCGGGGCGGGCCCGATGCCGGTGGCGAATTGGATATCGTCGAGCTCGGCGGCGTCGGCGTCGCTGGTCACGGTGTCGACGACCTGGCCGCCGTGCACCAGCGTGACGCTGGCGCAGCCGCAGCCGGTCACCGCCTCCACGGTGAATTTCAGCACCTGGGCGAGCGTGCCGGGCAGGTCGTCGTTGTCGAACAACTGCCGCGCCAGTGGGGCGAAGCTGGCCAGCAGCATGGGCCCGTAGGCCGAGGGGCCCCAGGCCGCGGCGGCCCGGACCCGGTCGTGTGCGGCGGCTCGCCGGCCGGCCGCGGCCCGCTCGCGCTGGCGGGCGCCGGTGGCCCGCTTCTTCGCGTCCTCGGCCGGGTCGGGCTCCGTGTCGAGCCGGGTCAGCTGGCCGGTCGGGGTGAGCCGGACCAGGCGCCGCTCCCGGTCCAGCAGCTCGCGTTCGCGCTTGTCGGCATCCCGTTCCCGCAGCCCGGCGGCCTCGTCGCGGGCATCGGCCAGGTCGTCGCGCTCGGCGGCGTGCACGTCGCGCTCGGCGGCGACGAAGTCACGCCGATCGGCCCGCCACGCGGTCTCCTCGGCGTCGGCGGCCTCGGCGGCTTTCTCATCGTCCCGAGCGGTCTCGACCCGTTCGGCGTAGGCGTGGCGAAGGTCGGCGCGCGCCTGCACCCGGGCGGCGGCCTGCCGCGTCCGCTCCAGCTCCGCCTCCGCCCGCCGCACCCCGTCCTCGGCCCGGCGCACCGCCGCCCGGGTCGCGGCGGCCTCCTCGGCGTCGTCGGTCTTGGCGTGCCGGGCCCAGTCGGACGCGCGTTTGTCCAGCGCCTGCTCCTGGCGGTCGGCCATCCGGTCCCGCTCGTCGGCGAGGGACTCCCGCTCGTCGGCCAGCCGCTCGCGCTCGTCGGCGAGCCGCTCACGCTCGTCCGCGCCGGCCTCCCACAGGTCTGCTCGGCGCTTGTGCTCGTCGGGGTTCACGTCGTCAGTCTCCGGCATGAACACCCCGGACGCCGTCGGCGGTTTCCGCCCGGCGGGCCAGGATCGGCGTCAGGTCGAGGATGTCGAAGACCCGCTCCGGCATGCCGTGCAGGCCGCCGACCTGCACGTCCCGGCCCTGGCCCGTCATGGTGTTCCAGAACTCGACGATCACCCGGACGCAGCCGGCACTGATGAAGTCCAAGCGGGACAGATCCAGCACGATCGTGGAGGCCGTGCTCGTGGAGGCGACGCTCATCAACCGCTGACGCAGCTCGCCTGCCGAATCGGTGTCGAGCTCGCCGGTCAGAGGGATCACGTCATAGTCGGCAGAAGAATTTTTGGACACCAGCCATCTCCTCACGGAACAGCGGCTGGGTCATCAACCTTGGCCCATTATCCCCCTCCGCCGGAGCGGTTCACAACGGGGCGGCCAGGCCAACCCTCCGCGTGCCCCGGGTATACGCCGTAGACTGCACCCGTGCGGAAGCTCAAGGACCCCCGGCGGCCGGAACTCCTCGACCCGGCGCTGGAGGTCGTGGCCGAGCGCGGGGTGGAGGCGACGGCGACCCGGCGCCCCCGCGCCTGATGGATGTGCTGTACCGGGCACCGGCCGCCGCGCTGGATCAGCCGGTCGACCGCGAGATCGCCGCCGAGTGAATCCGTCGCGTGCGTTCGTCCTCCTCAAACCCGACTGCTCGGGTACGGACCGGCGCGCGGCCGTGGACGCCGCCGTCGCCGCCGAGGGGCTGGTCGTCGCCTGCCGCCACCCGGTCTCCCTGACCCCCGCCGACGTGCGTTTCCTCTGGTCGGAGTACACCGAGGACGGGCACGTCCTGATGCACGCCTTCCTCGGCCGTTACCTGTGCACGGCGCCTTCCGAGGTCCTGCTGCTGCGCGGCCCGGACGCCTTCGCGGCGGCCCGCCGGATCAAACGCGCCATCCGCTCCCGCTACGCCAACGGTCCCTTCGCGAACCTGATCCACGCGGCCGAGCACCCCGGCGAGCTGGCACGCCAGGCGAACCACCTCCTCGGCCACTGTCCCGAGTGCGCGGCCCCGTTCGTCTCGTCCGAGCCCCTCACCAGCCCGCCCCGGCCCGCGGGCCGGGACTTCCGTGGCGAAACCGACCTGCCCGCATTGGTCGAGTCCCTGTGGCCGGCGCTGCAATCCGTCGACCCGTCCGCCCCGGTCCCGTACTGCCTCGATCGTTCCCCGGTCGCCGCCGTCTACCTGGGCGCCGACCGGGCCCACACGCTCGATTCCGCCGTGACCGCGCTCTGGTCGGCCCTGCCCGGCATTACCCTGGCCCACGCCGTGCTGCTGACCCTGTACGCGGGGCGCGTCGGCGGTTGTCCTGTCGCCGTCGGCAGTCATGAGGCGGTCAGCCGTAGTCACCGAGTGCTCCAGGCGCACGGCATCACCACGTGCGGTGTGGGCCCTGCCCCGAGCTGACCTCCGCGGCGGTCCTGGTCAGCTGCCGTATCGGCGCCGTGTCGCGTTGGTCTGCGCGGCGGTCATGGTCAGCTGCCGTGGTAGCGCAGCGTGCAGTATCGGCGCGCGCCGCGCCGTCCTCCGCGACGGCCCTGGTCAGCTGCCGTGGTAGGTCAGGGAGACGACGTCCCGGCGGCGTTGGCCGAGGTACCAGCCGCTGGTCTCACCGAGGTCGACGGTGTGCCGCAGCAGACCGCGCTGCCCGGCGGGCAACTCCGCGAGCACCTCGCCGCGCGGCGACACCACCATGCTCGGGCAGTGCTGATCCGGGCTGACGACGTTGGCCGACGCCAGGAATCGCTGGTTCTCCGCCGCCCGGCTGATCAGATGGCTCCGCCAGACCCCGGCCGGTTCGTTGGGGTTGGCCGCGTTGGTCAGGTAGAGCAGCAGCTCAGCCCCGGCCGCCGCCAGATACTGCCACTGCTCCGGAAACCGGATCTCCCGGCACAGTTGCATCCCGGCGACGAACCGCGAGCCGTCCGCCCCGGCAACTGTGTAGGTCGGCAGGCTGTCACCGGCCCGCAGCGGCCCCCGCTCGTTCATCGCCAGGTTGATCTTCCGATAGACCTGGTGACCACCATCGGCGGCGAAGTAGAGCCCGGCGTTCGCCCACCCACCGCCCTCCGGCAGCAGCGATCCGCAGAACACGTGCACCCCGTGCCGCCGGGCGAGCTGCTCCACCTGCCCGATCGCGGCCGCCAACTCGGCCGGGTCGAGGCCTTCGAGCGGGCTCAGATCCTCGCCGTAACCGGACAGCAGCCCCTCCGGCAGCACCACGACGTCCCCGGCCCGGGCCTCCTCGACGACGTCCCGCACGGTTGCCAGGTTCGTCGCCACGTCCCAGACCGCGGGCACCTGACCCACCAAGATCGACACTCGCATCGGCCCATCCTGCCCTGATGGTCCCTTTCAACGCCACATCGATCCCCGTTGCAGCGCGCCCGGCCCGGCCCGGCTACGGCAGTCGTCGCCCGGGGTGCTGTCCGGTCGCGACTCCCCAGTGCTCGGACTGCTCGGACGGCTGCGGTCCTCGATCGAGCGTTTCTCACCCAGCCCGATGTGCCCGATGAGGTGGACGGTCATGTCGGCTCCCAGCTCCCGGTTCGCGGGCCTACGGCTCACCGCTCACGGCTCACCGTCCGCGCTCACCGCTCACCGTCCGCGCTCACGGCTCACGACTCACGTGGCCCGGAAGTCTCGCAGCGGGGCGGCCAGGGCACGGCGGACCGGCTCGTCCACCGCGGTCAGGGCGGTGGCGACGGACTTCACGTCACCGCCTCGGATCACCGAGGCGAGGTGCTCGAACGTCAGATCGGCGGGCATGGACGGCAAGGTAGCGGGACCCACCGACAAAATCCGGTCGGCTGGGCGTACGGGAAATGTGCGGTCGGACAAACGCATCGCCGGACCTCTATGTTCGGACCTGTGGATGGGTCTTTCTATGCCCGCGTGGGCGGGCAGACCGCGGTGACGGCCGCGGTCGACGCGTTGTACCGGGTCGTTCTCGCTGATGAGCGGCTGTCCGATTACTTCCAGGGGCTGGATCTGGGCCGGCTCAAAGGGCACATGGTCGCGCTGCTCAGCCAGGTGCTCGGCGGTCCGGCGGAGTACACCGGACGGGATCTGCGCGGCGCGCACCTCGGACTCGGCGTCGTGCCGGCGCACTATGACCTGGTCGGGGCCTATCTGCTCGGGATTCTGGCCGGGCTGGGCGCGGACGACGACGTGCTGGCCGCGGTGCGTGGCGTGCTGCGCGAGTCGGCCGCCGACGTGGTCGAGTGACGCAGGTCCCACTCACGAATTCCGGACCGTGGACAATTCACTGCCACGCCGCTGAGCAGGGCTGAGTAGGGTCGTCCGCATGTATCGTCCGGTTCCCGCCCAGGTTGATCTTCCCGCTCTCGACCACGCGATCCTGCGTTTCTGGCGTGAGCACGACGTCTTCGGGCAGAGCCTGCGCCAGTCCGCAGGCCGTCCCGAGTGGGTCTTCTACGAGGGCCCGCCGACCGCGAACGGGATGCCCGGCGCGCACCACATCGAGGCGCGCGTCTTCAAGGACGTGTTCCCGCGCTACCGGACGATGAAGGGCTTCCACGTGGCCCGCAAAGCCGGGTGGGACTGTCACGGCCTGCCGGTCGAGCTGGCCGTGGAGAAAGAGCTGGGCTTCACCGGCAAGCAGGACATCGAGGCCTACGGCGTCGCCGAGTTCAACGCCAAGTGCCGCGACTCGGTGACCCGGCACACCGACGCGTTCACCGAGCTCACCCATCGCATGGGCTACTGGGTCGACATGGACGACGCCTACCGCACGATGGACCCGGAATACATCGACTCGGTGTGGTGGTCGCTCAAGCAGATCTTCGACAAGGGTCTGCTGGTCGAGGACTTCCGGGTGGCGCCGTGGTGCCCGCGCGACCAGACCACGCTCTCCGACCACGAGCTGGACCAGGGCTACGAGATCGACGTCGACCCGTCGGTCTACGTGCGGTTCCCGCTGACCTCCGGTCCGCTCGCGGGCGCCGCGTCGCTGCTGGTCTGGACGACCACACCGTGGACCCTGGTGTCCAACACCGCGGTCGCGGTGCACCCCTCGGTGACCTATGCGGTCGTCACCGACGGCAAGGAGCGACTGGTGGTCGCCGAGCCCCTGATCCCGGAGGGCTGGACGCCCACCGGCGAGACATATCAGGGCAAGGAGCTGGAGCGCTGGACCTACCAGCCACCGTTCCAGCTGGTCGACGTGCCGGACGCGCACATCGTGATCCTGGCGAGTTATGTGACCACCGACAGCGGCACCGGCCTGGTGCACCAGGCGCCGGCGTTCGGCGCGGACGACCTGGCCAGCTGCCGCGCCTACGGGCTGCCGATGGTGAACCCGGTCCGGCGGGACGGGACGTTCGAGCCGGAGATCGAGCTGGTCGGCGGCATGTTCTTCCGCGAGGCGAACGCGCCGCTCGTCGAGGAGCTGCGGGAGAGCGGGCGGCTGTTCCGGCACGAGCCCTACGAACACAAGTATCCGCACTGCTGGCGGTGCCACACCGCCCTGATCTACTACGCCCAGCCATCGTGGTATGTGCGCACCACCGCCGTGCGCGACGCCATGCTCCGGGAGAACGAGCGGACCAACTGGCAGCCGGCCAACCTCAAACACGGCCGCTACGGTGACTGGCTCACCAACAATGTCGACTGGGCGCTGTCCCGCAACCGTTACTGGGGCACCCCGCTGCCGATCTGGCGCTGCCCGGACGGCCACCTGACCTGCATCGGCTCGCGGGCGGAGCTGTCCACCCTGACCGGCCGTGACCTGTCCGGTCTGGATCCGCACCGGCCGTTCATCGACGAGGTGACCTTCGCGTGCCCCGAGTGCGGCGTGGAAGCGACCCGTGTCCCCGAGGTCATCGACGGCTGGTATGACTCCGGTTCGATGCCGTTCGCCCAGTTCGGCTACCCCTATCAGAACCGGGAGCTGTTCGAGTCCCGCTTCCCCGCCCAGTTCATCTCGGAGGCTATCGACCAGACCCGCGGCTGGTTCTACACGCTGATGGCCGTCAGCACCCTGGTCTTCGACCGCTCGTCGTATGAGAACGTCGTCTGCCTCGGCCACATCCTCGCCGAGGACGGCCGCAAGATGTCCAAGCACTTCGGCAACATCCTCGAGCCGATCCCGCTGATGGACCAGCACGGCGCCGACGCGGTCCGCTGGTACATGGCTGCCGTCGGCTCCCCGTGGTCGGCCCGGCGCGTCGGTCACGCGGCGTTGCAGGAGGTGGTCCGCAAGGTCCTGCTGACGTATTGGAACACCGTCGCCTTCCAGGCACTCTACGGCCGGACCGCGGGCTGGACGCCGACCGCGGCGGACCCGGCGCCCGAGCAGCGATCCGCCCTGGACCGCTGGGTTCTCTCCGAGTTGCAGCAGCTCATCACGAAGGTCGACGCCGCCCTGGCCGCCTTCGACCCGCACGAGACCGGCAAGCTGATCGCCGCGTTCATCGACGACCTCTCCAATTGGTACGTCCGGCGCAGCCGTCGCCGGTTCTGGCGCGGTGACCCGGCCGCTCTCGCCACCCTGCACGAGGCGCTCCGCACCGTGACGCTGCTGATGGCGCCGATCACCCCGTTCGTCAGCGAGCAGGTCTGGCAGGACCTGATCGTCCCGGTCGACCCGCAGGCCCCGCAGTCGGTGCACCTGGCCGCGTTCCCGGAGGCGGACGCAGCACTCGTCGACCAGCGACTCTCCGCGCAGATGGCGACCACGCGGCGACTGGTCGAGCTGGGTCGCACCGCCCGCTCTGAGTCCGGTCTCAAGATCCGCCAGCCGTTGTCCCGCGCGCTCGTCTCCAGCGGCGCGGACCTGCCGTCCGAGTTGCTCGACGAGATCGCCGCGGAGCTCAACGTCAACGCGGTCGAGCCGCTGGCCGGTTCGTTCGTCGACACCACGGCCAAGGCCAACTTCCGGGCCCTGGGCAAGCGGTTCGGCAAGGCCGTCCAGCAGGTCGCGGCCGCGATCCAGGCGGCTGACGCCGCAGACCTCAAAACCAGTTTGCGTACGACCGGAGCGGCGACCGTGACAGTCGGCGACGAACAGGTCGTTCTCGCCGTGGACGAGGTCGTGATCACCGAGACGCCCCGCGAGGGCTGGGCCGTCGCCTCGGACGCCGGGGCGACCCTGGCACTGGACCTGCACCTCACGCCGGAACTGCGGCGGGCCGGCCTGGCTCGCGACGCGATTCGGCAGATCCAGGAGGCCCGCAAGTCGAGTGGTCTGGAGGTCTCCGACCGGATCCGGCTGCGTTACCGTGCCGAGGCGGAGACCGCGCTGACCCTGACCGAGCACGGCGACCTGGTCGCCGACGAGGTTCTGGCCACCGACTTCGCCAGCGGCGAGCCGGACTGGAGCGACCCCCAGGCCTTCACCGACGAGTCGATCGGACTGACCTTCTGGCTCACTCGCGCGTGAGCTCGCCGATCGCGCGTTCCAGCAGTGTCTGTAACTGAGCACGTTCCGCGTCGCTGAACGCGGCGGCAAGCCGGCCCTCGATCCGGCTTGCCGCGGCGTCGGCGTCCGCCAGCACGGCGTGCCCGGCCGGTGTCACGCGGTTCACCACCAGCTTCTGGTGCATCGGGGACGGCGCCCGGGTGATCAGGCCTTTCGCCTCCAGGTTGGCCAGCACCGTGGACATGGTCTGCGGCGTCACCATCGACTCCCGGGCCAGCTGTGCCGCCGACATCCCCTCGGCCGACGCCAGCAGCAGCAACGCGGCGTATTGCGGCACCGTCAGCTCGAACTCCCGCAGCGCCGCGGTCTTCCGCGCGATCAGCGCCTGCTCGGCTCGTTTGATGACGAGACCGAGGCGATCACCCAGTTCCATCGCGACAGTCTACGTCGCGTGCGCAGTGGACTGTCGAGTAACAGAGCTCTGATATATGGTCGAGCTATGAGTGTCATCCCGGACAGCCATGTCGACCTTCTCGAGCGCCCGCTCTTCGGCCACCTCGGTACCGTTCGCCACGACGGCCAGCCGCAGGTCAACCCGATGTGGTTCAGCTATGACGGGGAGTTTCTGTATTTCACGAACACCACGATCCGCCGCAAGTTTCAGAATCTTAAGGCCGATCCCCGGATCAGCCTCTCGGTGACCGATCCGGACCAGCCCTACCGCTACTTGGAGGTCCGCGGCGTCCTGGAGCGCACCGATCCGGATCCGGGCACCGAGTTCTTCGCCAAGCTCGCCGACCGTTACGGCATGCGGTTCGACGGGCCGCCCGGCGACGCCGAGCACCGCGTCGTCCTGGTGGTCCGCCCCACCGCCGTCAGCTTCCAGTAGTCCCGATCCGCGCGGCGTGATTCGCGCGGCGTGATTCGCGCGGCGTGATCCGCGCGGCGTGATCCGCGCCAGGATCGCGGGTCGGCCACGGTGCCCGCCGGAGCATCGGGGGCGGGGGTGTCCGCGCGAAGGATCGCGGGTCGGTCGCGGTGCCCCGTCGCAGGATCGGGGGTCGGCGGGGATGTCCGCGCCGGAGGATCGGGGGTCGGTCGCGGTGCCCCCGCCGGAGGATCGCGGGTCGGTCGCGGTGCCCCCGTCGCAGGATCGGGGGTCGGCGGGGATGTCCGCGCCGGAGGATCGGGGGTCGGCGGGGATGTCCGCGCCGGAGGATCGGGGGTCGGCGGGGATGTCCGCGCCGGAGGATTGAGGGTCGGTCGCGGTGCCCCCGCCGGAGGATCGCGGGTCGGTCGCGGTGCCCCCGTCGCAGGATCGGGGGTCGGCGAGGATGTCCGCGCCGGAGGATTGAGGGTCGGTCGCGGTGCCCCCGCCGGAGGATCGCGGGTCGGTCGCGGTGCCCCCGCCCGGGGGATCGGGGGTCGCGGGGGTGTCCGCGGTGGGGGATCGGGGGTCGGTCGCGTTGTTCGCGTCGCGGGCCGGCCGCCCGGTCCTGCGGCGCCGTCGTGCGTCAGGGCTGGGGGTCGGCGGCCACCAGCGTGTTCTGGTTGGCGGTGAGGAGCCAGCGGCCGGCCTCCCGGGACATCACGTAGAGCGGACTGCCCTCACCCATCTCGGCCACCAGGGCACCGTCCGGTGAGAAGTACCGCTGCCGGACCTTGACCGCCGCCACATCCGGGCGGATGAACAGCACGTGCACCACCTCGTACGAAGGAATGAGGTCCTTCATCGCGCCCGGCAACACCTCCCGGGTGAAGGCGGCGATCGCGTCCCGCCCCAGGAGCAGCTTTCCGGCACCGGTCGTCCACACGGCATCCTCCCGGAAGAGTGCGACGAATTCGTCCACCAACTCGTGCCGCTGCGCGTGCTCCACGCTCGCAACGACCTGCTCGATGGCGGCGATCTCCGCCTGCCGTTCATGCGTGATGGTCATGCCGCGATCGTCGAACTTGAACCGCACTACAGGTCAAGCCCGCTGTGACGCGTAGCTCCCGACGGTGCGCGGCCGGACAAAGCCACGCGACGGTTCGATCCGCCGGCGTTACGAAAAGCTCGGACCGCGACCTTTTGCAGCGCGTCGGCGGACCGGAAAATGGTGCCCGCCGCCGTATCCTCAACTCGCGCGCCGACCGAAGGGGCAATCATGAGGATCACTGTGCTGGGGGCTGGTTCGTGGGGTACGACGGTCGCTTCCGTGCTCACCCGGCGCGATCATGAATCGTTGATCTGGGCGCGTAATCCGGAGACGGCGGACGAGATCAACGCCAAGCACAGCAACGAGCGTTATCTCGAGGGCTTTTCGCTTCCGGCTCGGCTTCGGGCCACCTCGGATCTGGCGGAGGCGGCGTCGCACGCGGAGCTGCTGGTCGTGGGTGTGCCGACCGGCGCGTTCCGGGACACGCTGGAGCGGGTGCGGCCGGACCTGCACCCGTGGATTCCGGTGGTGAGCCTCAGCAAGGGGCTGGAGCGTGACTCGCTGCTGCGGATGACCGAGGTGATCAAGGAGGTGCTGCCGGGGCACCCCGCCGCCGCGCTCACCGGGCCGAACCTGGCCAAGGAGATCATGTCCGGGATGGCGGCGGCCACGGTGATCGCGACCGAGGATCTGACCGTGGCGACCGAGATCCAGCGGGTGTTCCGCCGGGGGCTGCTGCGCGTCTACACCAACCACGACGTGATCGGCTGCGAGGTCGGTGGCGCGCTGAAGAACGTGGTGGCGATCGCCACCGGCATCGCGCAGGGGCTGGGCGTCGGCGACAACACCCGGGCCGGAGTGATCTCCCGCGGGCTGGCCGAGCTGACCACCCTCGCGGTCGCGATGGGCGGCGAGCCGAGCACGCTTGCCGGGCTGGCCGGGATGGGCGACCTGGTGGCGACGTGCATCAGCCCGCACAGCCGCAACCGGCACGTGGGCGAGCAGCTCGGCCGCGGGCGCAGCCTGGACGACATCCTCGCCGAGATGGGGCAGGTCGCCGAGGGCGTCAAGACGGTGCACGCCGCCGTCCAGTTGGCCGACCGCCACGGCCTGCCCATGCCGATCACCCGCACGATCCACCGTGTCATCACCGGCGATATCACCGCCGAACGCGCCTACGCCGGCCTCCTGCGCTCCCACCCGGCCGGTCACGAGTCCGAACCCGGCTGAGGGAAGTTACTCCGAGCGGGCTGCGACGGCCCTGCCGGGCTGCTCAGAGATCGTCCCAGGGCATCGCGCGCCAGGCCTCCCGCAGCAGAGCTGCGAACTCCGCGGAGTCGGGCAGGGTGGTTTCGCCGATGGTGGCGATGGGCTGGGCCGGGCAGCGGGAGTTGGCCGCGGCGGCGGCTCTCATGCCGGGCAGTGAGGCGGCGGTGAGCGTTCGTTGCTCGTCGGGGATGCCGAGCTTCTTCAGGCCGAGCCGCAACACCTGCATCGTGATGCCGGTGAGCTGCGGGGCATCCGGCCAGATCACCCGCTCGCCGTCCCAGAACGCGACGTTCCAGACCGACCCCTCACTGATCCTGCCGTCCCGGGCGACGAAGAGGGCATCGTCGAATCCCGCCGCGCGGGCCGCGAGGTAGTGATAGGTCAGGCCCAGGGTCGCCACGTGCTTGAGGTGCGGCAGTTCCCGCTCGTAGGTGACGGTCCGCACCCGCAGCGGCGCGCCCGCGGCGTCCGGGGCCGGCTCGGAGACGGACACCATGACGTCGACGCCCTCCGGGTCCGAACCGGCGGGGACGACGGTGACGCGAACCGAGGCGTCCTTCTGATCACCGAGCGCGTGCCTGACGAGCTCGACGATCGTGCGCTCGGAAGGCGCCGCCCGCTCCGGGAAGAGCTCCCGCGACCCGTCCCGGAGCCGATGGAGATGGAGCGCCAGACCGGCCACGGCGCGCTGCCGGACCTGCATCGACGTGAAGTGCCCGTAGTTCCAGGTCGCGACCCGATGGACCGCCTCGACGGAAGCCGGGCCGCCGTTGATCTCCACATGTGCCACGAGGCCATGGTGTCAGCCCGTGATTGCCCCGGCCGCGAGGTGGGTATTTGGCGGTTAATGCCTGATCTGCCAAGGAGTGTTCGCATGATTTTCAGCTTGATTCGGAAGTACGTGGTGATGGCGATCGCGATCCCGCTGGCGGCGGCAGGAGCCCGGAAGCTCAGTGACCGTCTCGAAGCGCGCCGCGGCTCCACCCGGGCGAGCCGGATGCTGCGACAGGGCGCGGATCTGGTGCAGGGCTTCCGCCCGCAGAAGAAGCGCCGCTTCTCGTTCAGCCGTTGATCGCATTCAGCCGTTGGTCGAACTGGCCGCCCGGCGCGTAGCGCCGGGCGGCGTCCGCACTCCATGGATCGCTGTTCGTCATCCGGAGAGCGTGCACATCCGGGGCTGTCCGCGCGACCGATTACTCCGATACGCTGCAAACACACAAGGCATCGTTGTTGATCAATGTGTTTGCCGATACGGGGGAAAGTGCGATGAGGCGTGTCTCCGCCGTGCTCGCCGCGATTCTGGCGACCACGTTGCTGCTCAGCGGATGCGGTGACGACGAGCAGCCGGACAACGGCAAACCCGCCGCTGACAAGGTCACCTATCTCACCGCGTTCGGCGCGGTGGGCCGCGACGCGTTCGCCTGGGTGGCGCAGGAGAAGGGCTATTTCCGGGACGCCGGGATCGACGTCACCATCCAGCTGGGCGCCGCGACCGGGGAGAACCTCAAGGTGCTCGCCGCCGGCCAGGCCCAGTTCGCCAACCTCGACCTGACCGGCACCTGGATCCTGGCCGGCAAGGGGCAGTACAAGGACGTCCGCACGATCGCCGCGATCCACCAGCAGACCCTGGTCTCGATCATCTCGCTGGAGGGCTCCGCGGTCGCCAAGCCGAAGGATCTCGAGGGGCGCAAGCTGGGCGCCGCGACCGGCTCGGTGAACCAGTTGCTCTTCCCGGCCTACGCGACGCTGGCCGGGATCGATCAGAGCAGGGTGCAGTGGGTCAACGCGCCGCCGCCGCAGCTGCCCGCGCTGCTGGCCAGCGGGCGGGTGGACGCGCTGAGCACCTTCCTGATCGGCGCGAAGGGCCTGGAGAAAGCCGCCGGTGGCAAGAAGACGATCGTCAACCCGTACAGCGCGTACCTGCCGGAGCTGTACGGCAACGGCCTGATCGCGCCGGTGAGCATCACCCAGGGCAACCCCGACCTGGCCCGCCGGTTCCGTGACGCGGCGCTCAAGGGGCTGGCGTACACGATCGAGCACCCGCAGGAGGCCGCCGAGATCATGAAGAAGGCGCAGCCCGCCGCGGACGTGACCGCAGCGGTCGGCGAGATCACGCTGATGACGCCGTACGTGAAGACGTCCGGGGTGATCGACAAGCAGCGGGTGGCCGGCGCCATCGCGACCCTGGAGAAGAACAAGCTGATCCCGCCGGGCAGCCTGACCCCGGAAGCGGTCGTCGACTTCGCGCTGGCCCCGACGGGCTGAGCCGATGACGACGCGGCGGGGGACGTACTCGTTCGACAACGACGACCCGATCGCGGCGCTGCGGCACGAGCTGCTCGCCGAGATCCTCGACCCGTTCACCGTCGAGCGGCTCGAGCGAGAAGCCGACCTCACCGGGCGGCGCTGCCTGGAGGTCGGCGCGGGCGGCGGCAGCATCGCGGCCTGGCTGGCCGCCCAGGGCGGCCAGGTGCTGGCCACCGACCTGAAGCCACAGCACCTGCGGGCCGGTGCGGGCTATCGGGTGCTGCGCCACGACCTGGTGACCGAACCCGTCCCGGAACCACCGTGGGACCTGATCCACGCCCGGCTGGTGCTGTCCCACCTGCCCAGCCGGGTCGACGTTCTGCGACGGCTGGCGGCGTCCCTCGTACCGGAAGGGATGCTCTTGATCGAGGAATGGGCGTCGGCGATCCGCGGGGTGGTCCTCGCCGCGCCGGACGCCAGCGCCGCTGAGCTGGTCGAACGCTATTACGACATCCTGGTGGGGCAGTTGCTGCCGGCGAACGGCAACGATCCGGCGTGGGGGTGCCGGGTGCACGCCGCGATGCTGGCGGCCGGGCTGACCGACGTGACCACCGAGGTGCGGGCCCGGTCCTGGGCGGGCGGCACGGCGGGGGCGCGGCTCATCGCGGTGAACGTCGAGCAGCAGCGGGCCGGCATGCTCGCGGCCGGGCTCACCGAGCGCGAGCTGGGCCGGCTGTGCGAGCTGGCCGAGGACCCGCGGCTGGTGGTGCGGGGGATTCTGACCTATTCGACGGTGGGACACCGCGCGTGAAAGCGGTCGCGCTGCCGATCGCCGGGGTGCTCGGCACGATCGCGGTGTGGTGGGCCGCGACCGTGGTGTTCGGCATCCGGCAGATCATCCTGCCCGCCCCGCCGGACATCGTGGCGGCCTTCCGCGCCCAGCCCGGATACCTGCTGCGCGAGACCGGGGCCACGGCGACCGAGACGCTGACCGGTTTCGGTCTCGCGGTGGTGGCCGGGCTGGTGGTGGCGGTGCTGCTGACCGCGTGGCGCGCGGTGGAGCGGGCCATGCTGCCGGTGCTGGTGGCACTGAACTCGATCCCCAAGGTCGCCCTCGCCCCGCTGCTGGTGGTCTGGCTCGGCTTCGGGTCCCGGCCGAAGGTCGTGCTGGTCGTGCTGATCTGCGTGTTCCCGGTGGTGGTGGCGACCATGGCCGGGCTCACCTCGACGCCGGCCGAGCTGGGCGAGCTGAGCCGTTCGCTGTCCGCGTCGCCCTGGCAGACGTACGTCAAGATCCGCCTGCCGTGGGCGCTGCCGCAAGTGTTCACCGGTCTGAAGGTGGCCGTCACCCTCGCGGTGATCGGCGCCGTGGTCGCCGAGATCAACAACCCGGGCAACGGCCTCGGCGCGGTGATCGTGCAGTCCGGCATGTCGCTGGACACGCCGCTCGCCTTCGCCGCGATCACCCTGCTCGCGGTGCTCAGCACCACCCTGTTCTACCTGGTCGTGGCGTTGGAACGGTGGCTGGTGCCGTGGGCGCGGGCGATCTCCGGATGATCGATCTGGAGCGGGTGTCGCGGACGTTCACCACCCGGGGCGGCGAGGTGGCGGCGCTGCGCGACATCGACCTGGAGATCGCGGAGGGCCAGTTCGTCGCCGTCATCGGCCGCTCCGGCTGCGGCAAGTCGACGCTGCTGCGCCTGATGGCCGGGCTGCTCGCGCCGACCGCGGGCCGGGTGACGATCGACGGCTCGCCGGTGCTGCGGCCGCGCCGGGACGTGGTGCTGATGCACCAGCTGCCCGCGCTGCTGCCGTGGCGCACCGTGCTGGGCAACGTCATGCTGCCGGTGGAGATCCAGCGCCTGCCCCGGGCCGAATACCAGGCACGGGCCGCGGAACTGCTGGACACGGTGGGGCTGGCCGGGTTCCACCGGCGGCATCCCTACGAGCTCTCCGGCGGCATGCAGCAGCGGGTGGCGCTCTGCCGGGCGCTGATCCAGCGGCCCCGGGTGCTGCTGATGGACGAGCCGTTCTCCGCCCTGGACGCGCTGACCCGCGAGGAGTTGGCCGCGCAGTTGCAGGAGATGCACCTGACCAGGCCGGCCACCACGGTCTTCGTCACGCACTCCATCTCCGAGGCGGTGCTGCTCGCCGACCGGGTCGTGGTGCTCAGCGCCCGCCCGGGCCAGGTCCGCCGGGTGCTCGACGTGAAGATTCCGCGGCCCCGGTCGTTCGGGCACAACGCGCACGTGGCGGATGCGGCCGCGTGCATCGCGGAACTGCACGACCTCCTGTACTGACGGGCGTTTTTCCCGGCCCGCCGGGATGGCTGTCCCTGTGCCCGGGACATTCCCGCTGGACATGCTCTGCGGCAGAACTCAGAGCTTCCGGGGGGAGGTAAGCCATGAAGAAGATCAACGTGCGTAAGGCCGGTGCCGTGCGCCTGACGAGTGCGGCGCTGTGTCCCTACAGCCCGAGCTGTGGTGTCGCCTGA
Organism: Actinoplanes ianthinogenes; assembly: GCF_018324205.1. Classification (NCBI taxonomy): domain Bacteria; kingdom Bacillati; phylum Actinomycetota; class Actinomycetes; order Micromonosporales; family Micromonosporaceae; genus Actinoplanes; species Actinoplanes ianthinogenes. Next base: position 820,203 of record NZ_AP023356.1, on the reverse strand, counting down.
TCGAGAACCCGGGGCTCCCGCCGCATCGGGAGCCCCGCCCACCTTTCCAGCGGGAGACCAACCATGGCCGTGGACCTGGACCTGCCGGTGCGGATGCACCAGCTGACGATGCTCGACGAGGGCGACGACGTGACGGTCGGCCGGGCCGACATCGACGCCTACTGTGTACTCCCGGCCGACGGCGCGGCGCTGCTGCGTGAACTCATCGGGGGCATGCCGCCGCGGGTCGCCGCCGAATGGTACGAACAGGCCTTCGGTCAGCCCGTGGACATCGAGGAGTTCCTCGAGGCGATGGTCGAGATGGAGTTCGTCGCCGCGCCCGGAGAACTCATCGTCCTGAACGAACCGGTCCGCTGGCAGCGGCTGGGCCGGGCGCTGTTCTCACCGGTCGCGATGGCCGGTTACGCGCTGCTGCTGCTCGCCGCGGTGCTCGCGATGATCCGCGAACCCGCCCTGACCCCGCACTACAGCAACCTGTTCTTCTCGCCGTACGTGACCGTGGTGGTGATGGTCGTCTTCGTCGGCCAGTTCCCGTTCATCCTGCTGCACGAGTCCTTCCACGCCCTCGCGGGCCGCCGCCTCGGCCTGCGGTCCCGGATGGGGATCGGCCGGAGGCTCTACTTCGTGGTCGTCGAGACGTCGCTGGACGGGCTGGTCGCGGTGCCCCGCGCCAAGCGGTACCTGCCCATGCTCGCCGGGATGCTGGTCGACCTGGTGGCGGTGGCCGTGCTGACCCTGGTGGCCGCCGCGCTGCGCCGCCCGGACGGGACCGAGCCGCTGGTCGGCGGCATCTGCCTGGCCATGGCCTTCGCCACCCTGCTGCGCTTCGTCTGGCAGTTCTACTTCTACCTCCAGACTGACCTCTACCACGTGATCGTCACCGTGTTCGGCTGCGTCGACCTCCAGAAGACCGCCCGGCGGACCATCGCCAACCGGGTGAACCGGCTGCTCGGCCGGCGCGCCCACCTGCTCGACGAGACGGTCTGGCATCCCACCGACCGGGCGGTCGCCCGCTGGTACTCGTGGCTGCTGGTGGTCGGTTACGCGTTCTCCATCGGCACCCTGCTGCTGGCCGGGATCCCGGCGACCTACCACATGTTCAGCGTCGTGCTCGGCCACCTGTCCGACGGTTCCGGACTCGCCGGCGTCACCGACTCGGTCGCCTTCCTGCTGGTCAACCTCGTGCAGTTCGTGGCCCTCGGCTACCTGCTGTGGCGGGCGCGGCGCGACCGCGCGCCGGCGCCGGCCCACGTTCTCGACTGACTTGGAGCACACCATGAGGCACCTGACCCCGCCGGTGAACGCGCACCGCCGGCTGCGCGGCCCGTACACGATGGCCGGCACGATCCTGCGAGCCGTCGTCCCGCAAGCGCCGCCCGATCTGGTCGCGGCGCACGCCATCGAGATCCTGTCGGCGGCCCCCGAGCTGCACGGCGTGGTGCCGGCCGCGCCGGAGACGCTGACCGGGCTGGCGGTGCCGGCCGAGCGCACCCGCTACTACTCGCGGCTGCGGACCCGGCGGCTGGCGCACGGCATCACCGAGTTCCTCCGCGACCTGGCCGGCGAGCTCGGCCCGCGAATGCTGGTGATCGAGAACGCCGATCAGGCCGACCCGACGGACACCGAGTTGCTGACCGTCATGCTGCGCCGGCTCGACCCCGCGATGCTGTCGCTGAGATTCGTCGCCGCCGCGGCGGAGACCACTGACGCGAAGGCGTACGTCGACAGCGATTGTCTGTCCGAGGAGCCGGCCGCCTACCGGGCGCTCGGCCCGGACGAGCGCCGCCGCCTGCACGACCGGCGGGCCGACGACCTGGAACGCGCCGACGAGGTGTCGCTGCGGCTCGGCGCCATCCCGTACCACCGCGAGCGCGGCACCGACCCGGCCGTGCGGGCCGTCGCCGCCCTGCGGTTCGCGGTCGACCACTGCAGCGTCATGGGCTTTTACGACGCCACCATCGACCTGGCGCAACGGGCCCGGCGGCTGGTCGGCTGGGACCGGCCGGAGCTGCGCTACCTGTTCATCACCTCGCGGATGACCACCGCCCTGGCGGTCCTGGAGCGGCCCGCCGAGGCCGAGGTGCTCTACCAGGAGGCCCGTACGCACAGCGTGGTCCCGGCCGTCCACATGGGCGCCGCCTACGCGACCGGCATGCTCTACACCCGCCACCACCCGCCGGAGCGGCGTGACCAGGCGCTTGCCCGGGGCTGGGTCAACCAGGCCGTGGCGATCGCCTCGATCCTTCAGAACCCGCGCGAGCGGGTCTTCCAGGGCGTGTTCATGCAGAACGGCCTGGCCCTGGTCGAGGTGCACGACAACAACCTGCCGGAGGCGCTGCGCCTGGTGGACGACTGCATCGCCCGGATGGACGCGTTCTTCGAGCCGGGGGAGCACCGGCTGCACCGCTCGGTGCTGCGCTACAACCGGGGCCAGGTCAACGCCGGGCTCGGCCGGATCGAGGACGCGCTGGCCGACTACACCGCGGTGATCGAGGCCGACCCGAACTGGCCGGAGTACCACTTCGACCGGGCGAACCTGCTGCGCCGGCTGGACCGGGACGACGAGGCGCTGGCCGAGTACGAGACGGTGATGCGGCTGTCGCCGGCGTTCCACGAGGCGTACTACAACCGGGGGGACCTGCGGGCCTCCCAGGGCGACACCGAGGGCGCGCTGGCCGATTTCGATTACGTGCTGGAGCTGGATCCGGACTTCGTGGACGCGTACGTCAACCGGGCCGCCCTCCGGCTGGAGCAGGGGGAGCTGGACGCCGCGATGAGCGACGTGCAGGCCGGGCTCGCTCGCGAACCCGGCAACCCGCACCTGCACGTCATCGCCGGGAGCATCCGCGCCGAGCGCGGCGATCATCAGTCCGCCCTGGCCGCCTTCGACCACGCGGTCCGGGCCGACCCGGACCTGGTCACCGCCCGCTCCGGGCGCGCCGCGGTTGCCATCGAAATGGGGCAGAACGACCTGGCCGAGCGAGACTTGAGCCACGTCATCACGAAATTCCCGGCAGATCCGACGCTGCGGTACAACCGTGCCTTCGTCTATCGGCGCACCGGGAAGCGCGCACAGGCCCTGGCCGACCTGGACGTGGCCGCCGAACTGGCGCCCGACGACCCCGACGTGCAACTCGCCCGCGCCGAACTGGCAGGGCGATGACATGCACCGGAACCTGCGCGACGTGCTCGGCAAGTTCCCCACCGGGGTAGCGGTGGTGACCACCGTCCACGGCGGCCACGACGTCGGGCTCACCATCAACTCGTTCACCTCGGTGTCGCTGGTCCCGCCCCTGGTGCTGTGGTGCCTGCGCCGGGACTCGCGGTGCCACCCGGCCTTCGTGACCACGCCGCGCTTCGCGGTGAACGTCCTGGCCGCCGGGCAGCGGGAGCTGGCGGAGCGGTTCGCCGGCCCGGGGGACCGGTTCCGGGGGATCGCGAGCCGCCCCGGCCCGGAGGGCCTGCCGCTGCTGGAGGACGTGGCCGCGTACCTGATCTGCCGGACCCGCCGGCTGATCCCGGCCGGTGACCACGTCATCCTGATCGGCGAGGTGGTCGGGCACGAGATGCGGCCGGAGCCGTCGCTGCTGTTCACGGCGGGCCGATACAGCACGGCAGGAGCCTGATACCACTTCGCGGGCCATTTTCCCGCGTGTCCCAAACCCTACTGAACAGTGCCGGTCGCGGTCCGCGACGCCTACCGTCCTCGCATTCGCCAAGTGGGGAGTGGGTCGTTGACCATCGCTCGGTGGGTGCGCGAAAATCTGCTGCTCCTGATCATCGCTGTCGCCGTCGTCATAGCCGTATCGGTGGGCCAGCTGGCCGGGGCCAGCGCGATGTCCGCGGCCACCACCCTCTTCGTCGCCCCGGTGGCGGTGGCCTATCTGGTGATGGGCGAACTGGTGCTGGCCGCCGAGCCGGGCAACCCGGTCGGCCTGCTGATGCGCGTCGCCGGGCTGGTCTCCTGTCTCGATCTGCTGGCGCTGAGCTGGTCGGACTTCCTGATCCCGGCCTGGTTCAGCCAGTGGTGCTGGTGGCCGCCGTTCGGGCTGATCGCGCTGGCCCTGCTGGTGTTCCCGGACGGGCGGCTGCCCCGCCGGTACTGGCGAGTGGTCGCCGGCGTCCTGGCCGGTGGCACCCTGCTCGGCACGGCCGGGCTGGCGGTGGCCGCCGGTGATCGTCCGCGGGACATGCTGACCACCACCTTCGCCTTCGCCGGCCCGGCGCCGCCGGCGGTGCGCGCCGCGGTGGCCGGCATGATCGCGGTGGCCGCCGGGATGGTGGGCATGCTGCTGGCCCTCTGGCTGCGCTGGCGCCGGTCCAGCGGCGACACCCGGCGGCAGTTGGCCTACCTGCTCACCGCGGCGGTGCTGCTGGTCATCGGGCTGATCCTGAACACGCTCGGGGTGCCGGGCGCCACCGTCGTGGTGGCGCTGTCGGTGCCGCTCGGGATGACCGTGGCGATGGTCCGGCACCGGCTCTACGGGCTGGACCAGGTGCTGAACCGGGCGATGGTGTGGTCGCTGATGACGCTCGTGGTGATCGCCGGCTACGTGGTGCTGGTCGGGATGCTCGGCGAGGCGGTGCTGGGCACCCGTACCTCGGCCGCGTCGCTGGTGGTCACCGGCCTGATCGCGATGACCTTCGAACCGCTGCGCCGGTGGGTGCAGCGGAGCGTGGAGCGGCTGCTGTTCGGGGACCGGGACGATCCGTACCGGGTGATCGCGGAGCTGGGCGACCTGCTGGGCCGGGCGGTGGACCACAGCGCGGTGCTGCCGGTGCTGACCGAGACCGTCGCCCGCTCGATGCGCGTGCCCTACGTCGCCCTGGAGGTCCCGTCCGGTGACGGCACCCGGCTGCTCGCCGAGCACGGGCGCGCGACGACCGCGACCGAGCCGTTCGAGATGATCGCCCACGGCGAGCGGATCGGCCGCCTGCTCGTCGCGATCCGCAGCCCGAGCAGCCCGTTCACGGCGCCGGAACGCCGCCTGCTCGGCGACGTGGCGATGCAGGCCGCGGTGGCCGTCGACGCCACCCGGCTGATCCGGGACCTCCAGGACGCCCGGGAGCGGCTGGTGCTGACCCGGGAGGAGGAGCGGCAGCGGCTGCGCCGGGATCTGCACGACGGGCTCGGCCCGGCGCTGATGGGCATGTCGATGCGGGTGCGGACGATGAGCGCCGCCACCGAGCTCGCCGACGATCTGCGGGACTGCGTCGTCGAGGTGCGGCGGCTCGTCGACCAGCTGCGGCCGCCGGCGCTGGACGACGGGCTGGAGAACGCGTTGCGTACCGACTGCCGGAAACTGACCGAGGGCGGGCTGGAGGCGCGGCTGACCGTGATCGGCTCGCTGGACGACCTGCCCGCCGCGGTCGAGGTGGCCGCGTACCGGATCTTCGCCGAGGCGGTCACCAACGCGGCCCGGCACGCGTGGGCGCGGACCTGCGCGGTCGCCGTCCGCCGCAACGGCGGCCTGGTCCTGGAGATCGTCGACGACGGCATCGGGATGAACGGCGGCGGCGAGCACGGCGTCGGCCTCGCCTCGATGCGGGAACGGGCCGCCGAGCTGGGCGGCCGCTTCGACATCGGCGCCGGCCCGTCGGGCGGCACCGCGATCCGCGTGCGGCTGCCGGTGTCATGACGAGGGTGCTGGTGGTCGACGACCATCCGATCATGCGCCGCGGGCTCCGGGCGATCCTGGAGGCCGAGGCCTGGGTCGCCGAGGTGGTGGAGGCGGCCACCGTCGCGGACGCCCTGCGCACCGTCACCGGGGGACAGGTCGGCGTGGTCGCCCTGGACATCGCCCTGCCGGACGGCGACGGCATCGACGCGGTCCGCCGGATCGTGCGGGTCAGCCCGGTCACCCGGGTGCTGATGCTGACCATGAGCGACGACGAGGACCTGGTGGCCCGGGCGCTGCGGGTGGGCGCGCACGGCTACGTGCTCAAGGACACCGAGCCGGGCGCCGTGGTCGACGCGCTGCGGGCGGTCGCCTCCGGCGGCTTCGTGCTCGGCCCCAACGTCGGCGGGTCGCTGCTCAGCGGTGTCCGGCCGCGGCCGGCGCCGCTGCCCGCGCCGTTCGACGGGCTGCTGCCGCGCGAGATCGACCTGCTGGCCGGGCTGGCGGAGGGGGAGAGTTACGGCGAGATCGCCCGGCGCCTCGGGGTCAGCGAGAAGACCACCCGCAACCGGGCCTCGCTGCTGTTCACCAAGCTGGCCGTGGCCGACCGGGTGCAGGCCGCGTTGCTCGCCCGGGAAGCCGGGATCACGGGCGCCCGACGACACGCCGGGTGTTGACCACCGCCATCGTGCGGACCTCGTCCTCGCTGAACCCGGCGCCGAGCAGCCGGTCGGCGAGCAGCGCCAGCCCGTCCTCCACCGGCGGGTTGAACGGCTGCCCCAGGTCGCTGGAGAGCAGCGAATGCTCCGGCCCGACCGCCCGGATGTGCGCGAAGAGCACATCCCAGGAGACCTTCTTCGTGTACGCCGTGGTGAAGCACCGTTCCAGCAGCGCTCCGCGCGAAGCCAGCCGCCGCTGCGTCGCGACGTCCAGTTGCTGCGAGGTGAACTCGGGGTGGGTCACGATGATCCGCCGCACCCCGGCGTCCACGGCCGCGTCCACCGCCGCCACGATCTCCGGCCCGCTCAGGTGCCCGGTGGCCAGCACCATGTCGTGCCGGGCCAGCACCGCGAACACGTCGTGCAGCGCCGGCACGATCTTCCCGCCCTCGTCGACCACCTCGATCGCCGGCGCGACGATGCCCCGCGCGGCCAGGTCGTCCTGGAGCGCCGCCCACATCGGCGGGGTGGCGCCTTGGATCGCGGCCCGGCCGGCCCGCTCGTTGGCGCAGTCGACGGTCGGCAGCCAGACCACCCGCGCGCCCTGCCGCCCGGCGATCTCCACGGCCACCGGGTTGAGCCCGCCGACCGAGCCGTTCAGGGTGAGCGCGCCGAGCGCCTCGACCCCGGGCACCACGCCGCGGACCACCTCGGCGCGCTCCGCGGTCGGCACGTAGTGCGACTTGAGCACGAACCCGGCGAGCCCCACCTCGGCGAACCGCCGGGCCAGCGTCACGTCGTCGATCCGCCGCTCCATCACGTCCGGGGCGACGTGCACGTGCGTGTCGTATCCGCCGGCCACCAGTGCGCGGGCGCGGTCGCTGGGAATCGGATGCACGACCTCGACCATCGCAATCACCGACATCGTTGTCAACGTAGGCTGGGCGGGTGGACGTCACCGCTTACCTGGACCGGATCGGCGTCTCGCGCGCGGCCACGCTGCGCGAGCTGACCGTGGCGCACCAGACCGCCGTCCCGTTCGAGAACCTCGGCATCCACCTCGGCGAGACCATCTCGCTCGACCCGGACGACCTGTTCGACAAGATCGTGCGCCGCCGCCGGGGCGGCTTCTGCTACGAGCTCAACGGCCTCTTCGCGCTCCTCCTCGACGAGCTCGGGCACACCGTCGACCGGGTCGCCGCGCGGGTGCACCGCGGCGAGGGCCGGTTCGGCCCGCTCTTCGACCACCTGGCCCTGCTCGTCGACGACGCCTGGCTGGTCGACGTCGGCTTCGGCCGCTTCAGCTCCTATCCGCTGCGCCTCGACGACCGCGCCGGCCAGTCCGACCCGGGCGGCCAGTTCCGCCTCGCCGACACCCCGGACGGCGACGTCCTGGTGCACCGCGACGACGCACCGCAGTACCTCCTGGAGCGCCGCCCCCGCCCGCTGACCGATTTTGAACCCGCCTGCTGGTGGCAGCAGACCTGGCCCGGCTCCCACTTCCGGCAGAACCCGGTCTGCTCCCGCCTGGACGGCGCCGACCGCGTCACCCTGAGCGCCCGCATCCTGATCCGCACCGTCGCCGGCACCCGCGTCGAGACCGTGCTGGACTCCGACGAGTCCCTGCTCAGCGCCTACAAAACCCACTTCGGCATCGAGCTGGACCGCCTCCCGTCACTCTAGGTCCGCTTCCCGCACGGTCCGCCCATGTGAGGTACGCCCGGCAGCGCCCCGCCAAGGGCCGGCTGCCCGTGTTTAGTGCTCCTCGACCCCGGGGTACAGCGACGCCGCTCTCCACCCCCGAATCGAGGAGCGACATGTCCATCCAGGGAATCTTCTACCTCATCGCGATCATCCTGCTGGTCGTGGCGGCGCTGCCGATCACCACCCGCGGGCTCAACCTTGCGCTGCTCGGAGCGGCCTTCGCCCTGCTGGGCTACTCCTGGAACACCATCACCGGCTGAGTGCCGGCGCCTGCCGGACGGGGCGCTGACGGCGGCGGTGTGGCGTACCGGAGACAGCGGAGCGGGAGGGAAGCGGGCCCGGCGGCATAGGCATTGACAGGGCTCTTTGCCTGGTCGGACTATGGGAGCGCTCCCACCACCCCTGTCCCCATGGAGATCCTCATGTATGTGTCACTCCGGCGGCGCGCCGGCGCGGGCATCGTCCTGCTCGCGCTGGTCAGCGCCGTCGCGGGCGTGCCATCGGCCGCCGGCGCCGCCGCCACCGACGTCCGGGTCGACGTGGACGCCCGGGCCGGGCTCGCCACCGTCGGCGACGCCGCGCTCGGCGTCAACCACGCCGTCTGGGACTCGCAGCTCGGCACTCCGGCCGTCACCGACCTGCTCAAGGACGCCGGTGTGCAGATGGTCCGGTATCCGGGCGGCTCCTACGCCGACATCTATCACTGGCAGACGCACACCGCGCCGGGCGGGTACGTCGCGCCGAACACCGACTTCGACACGTTCATGGCCGGGGCGCAGCGGACGGGCGCCCAGCCGATGATCATCGCGAACTACGGCACCGGGACGGCGCAGGAGGCGGCCGACTGGGTGCGGTACGCCAACGTGACCAAGAAGTACGGCGCCCGGTACTGGACGATCGGCAACGAGAACTACGGCAACGGGCACTACGGCGCGTCGTGGGAGGCCGACGACCACGCCGACAAGAGTCCGAAGGAGTACGCGGAGAACGTCGTCGCCTACGCCACCGCGATGAAGGCGGTCGACCCGACGATCAAGGTGGGCGCGGTGCTCACCATGCCGGGGAACTGGCCGGACGGCATCGTGGCGTCCGGTGACAGCGGCACCTGGAACCAGGAGGTGCTCACCCGGGCCGGCGCCGCGATCGACTTCGTGGACGTGCACTGGTACCCGGGCGGGAGCACGGCGGCCGAGGGGCTCGGCAAGACCGCGCAGATCCAGGACGCGGTCTACCTGCTGCGCAGGCAGATCGACCAGTACGCCGGCGCCGGCGCGAGCCGGATCGGGATCAGCATGACCGAGACCAACGTGGACGTCGGACGCAACACCCAGCCGGGTGCGCTGTTCCTGGCCGACGTCTACAGCGGGCTGCTCGCCCAGGGCGTCTTCACGGTGCAGTGGTGGAACGTGCACAACGGCCCGGACAAGGCCACCACGATCGCCGGGCAGACCGACTTCAACGACTTCGGGCTGCTGTCCAGCGGGACCTGCACGGCGGACAACTCGGCCTGCGAGCCGCCGCTGAACACGCCGTTCGCGCCGTACCACGCGCTGTCGCTGCTCGGGGACTTCGCGCACACCGGGGACCAGTTCGTCGGGACCGGCAGCGACAACGCCCTGGTCAGTGCGCACGCGGTGCGGCGGGCCGACGGCGACCTCGCGGTCCTGGTGATCAACAAGGACCCGGACGCGGCGCACACCGTGTCGCTGAACTACCACGGGTTCACGCCGTCGGCGGCGGTGCCGGTGGTCGAGACGTTCACCAACGGCGCGGACGGGCTGACCAGCGGCGCGGCCGGGACGGCGGGGACGCAGACGCTGGCGCCGTACTCGCTGGCGCTGGTCACGGTGCATCCCAGCCGTACCGAAAACGCCGCGCCGAAGGCGCCGGGCCGGCTCGCCGCGACCGCGACCGACCGGACCGCGAGCATCTCCTGGGCCGCTTCCGGCCCGGGGCTGAAGTACGAGGTGTACCGGCAGAACGGCGGCGTCAGTGAGCTGCTCGGCGAGACGACCGGCACCTCGCTGACCGTGCCCAACCTGGTGCCGGGCCGGCGGTACACGGTCAACGTGCTCGCCCGGGACGGCGCCGGGCGGCTGTCCCCGGCCTCGGCGCCGCTGACCTTCACCACCGGCAGCCCGGCGGCCTCGTCGTGCACGGTCAAGTTCCGCGACACCAACGACTGGGGCAACGGGTACGTCGGCTCGATCGACATCACCAACAACGGGCCGGCCGCGATCAACGGCTGGACCCTGACCTTCACCTGGCCGACCGGCTGGCAGGCGCTGAGCAGCGGCTGGAACGCCACCTGGAACCAGGACGGCCGCACGGTCCGGGTCACCAGTGACGGCGGTCTGACCGCCGGCGCGTCGACGAGCGTGGGCTTCGTCGGCTCCTACAGCGGCCCGAACGTGCTGCCGGAGTCGTTCACCCTCAACGGCACCGTCTGCACCACCGTCTGATCTGCCCGGCCACGGCCCGGATCCGTTGTGGGTCCGGGCCGTGCTGCTTTCAAGGCGACCTCTGGGCTGACCACCATGGCGGACCCCGGCAAGGCCCGGGCCATACGCGCTGGTCAATCAGAGCGCTTGCGCGTATGACTGAGGCGTGACGGGTGAGCACGCCGCGCTGCTCTCGGCAGCCGGATTCGACCTGGTCGGCCAGGTCTTCGGCAGCACCGTGATGCAGATCGGCTGGGCCGGCTGGTCCGGCTGCGGCTGGCGGCCCGGTTACCTGGGCCCGGCGGTCCTGCCGCCGCGGTCGACCGGGTTCGCGGCGTACTCCTCGGCGCTGCGCACCGGCCGGTTCACCGCCCTGGACCGGATGCGCCGCCAGGCCGTCGCGCTCGGCGCCGACGGTGTGGTGGGGGTGCGGCTCACCGAGCAGCCGAGGGACGAGCAGAAACGCGAGTTCACCGCGGTCGGCGCCGCGGTGCGCTCGCGCGGGCGGCAGCGGCCCGGCACTCCGTTCACCACCGATCTCGGCCCGGCCGACGTCGCGAAGCTGCTGGCCGCGGGCTGGGTGCCGGCGGGGGTCGTCTACGGGCTCGAGGTCGCGGTCCGGCACGACGACTGGCGGACCGCCTCCTCGCTCGGCTTCCTGGTCGGCAACACCGAGATGGCCGGGTACACCGAGCTGCTCACCCACGTCCGGGCCCAGGCCCGGCGGGATTTCGCCGGCCGGGTGGCCGCGCTGGGCGCCGACGCCGCGCTGATGTCCGGGCTCCGGTCGCGGACGTGGGCGATCGAGGTCGGGGAGCGCCACACCGACCGGGCCGCCTCGTGCCTGATGACCGGCACCGCGATCGCCCGGTTCCGCACCGGACGCCGGCCCGTCCCGGCCGGCCTCACCGTCCTGCCGCTACGGAGCAGCCGATGACCGTCACCACCCCCGGCGTCCCCGACGACGCCATGCGCCGCCTCGCGCAGATGCGCCCCGGCCAGCCGACCAGCCTGTTCACCTCGGACCTGAGTGTCAACGAGTTCCTGCTGGTGCGCGAGGCCGGGTTCCGGCCGCTCGGCCTGGTGCTCGGGTCGAGCATCTACCACGTCGGCATCCAGCTCGGCCGGTGGAGCCAGAACCGCGAGCTCGACCAGCTGTCCCAGGCGATGTACCACGCCCGGGAGCTGGCGATGACGCGGATGGAGGCGGAGGCCGACGCGCTCGGCGCCGACGGCATCGTCGGGGTGCGGCTCGACATCGAGTTCAAGGAGTTCGGCTCGGAGCTGGCCGAGTTCATCGCGATCGGCACGGCGATCCAGGCCGACGTCCCGCCGGAGTCCGGCACCTGGCGCAACAGACACGGCAAGCCGTTCACCAGCGACCTGTCCGGGCAGGACTTCTGGACGTTGATCCAGGCCGGGTACACGCCGGTCGGCATGACCATGGGTAGCTGCGTCTACCACATCGCCCACCAGCGTTTCTGGCAGGCGATGGGCAACATCGGACAGAACGTGGAGATCCCGCAATACACCGAAGCGCTCTACGACGCCCGGGAGCTGGCCATGAGCCGGATGCAGGCGGAGGCCGAGGACCTCGGCGCGGAGGGCATCGTCGGCGTGCGGATGCTCTCCACCTCGCACCGCTGGGGCGGGCACACCACCGAGTTCTTCGCGATCGGCACCGCCGTCCGCCCGCTCCGCCCGGACCACGTCATCGCCAAACCGCAGCTCGTGCTGCCGCTGACCGACCGATGACCGCCGAACTCGGCCCGACCGGCGACCTGCACCTGATCGCCGCCGCGCTGCGCGCCGACCGCGCCGACGTCGAGTCGTACACCCGGGTGCTGCTCACGGTCCTCGGCGACGCGTTGCCGCCGGGCCTGGTCCAGGTGGACCGCGAACGGACACTCGCCGACCGCCTCAGCGGCCGCCCGGGCACTCCGGTGTCACTGACCGTCACCACGCCCGACGAGCGGCTCGTGCTGCGCCGGGAGCCGCACGGGGTGCGTCCGGAGATCCGCCGCATCGTGCACGGCGTCGCCATCAGCCGCGCCACGGTCACCCTCGACGACTGGCTGCTCGCCCTGGCCGCCGTCCTGTCCCGCCTCGCCGCCGACTCCACCGCCGCCCGCGCGGCCCTCGGCAGACTGCTCGGCTGAGGACCGCCGCCCGCTGCCCGGTCCGCTGTCGCCCGCGATCCGCCGCTTGACGGTACGGCCGGAGCGAGCCACCACGGGCCGTCGGCGTCGGGGGCGCCGCTGAGGGCGTACCGGAAACCGGTGGCCGTGGGCGGAGGCGGCCCGGCGGCGGACGGATGGTTTTCAGTCGAGGGGTGCGTACCAGTGGGCGCCGGTGAGCAGGATGCGAGTGCCGAGGTTGCGGTTCCAGGTCACCTGGATGCCGTGTTTCTGCAGGACCGGGAAGACGACGTCATCCATCAGATGCTCGACTTCGGACTGGTAGCGGGCCTGTTTCTCCTCCTGGGACAGCGCTTCGTAGGCGGCCGCGTCGAGGTCGGCGGGTGGGTAGGCGCCGTAGCCGACGTAGACCGAACCGTTGTCACTCTCGGCCAGCGACTCGGTGTCCTGCTGGTGGTACCAGAGGTAGCCGCGCCAGTGCCGGGAGTCGTCGCGTTCGTCGTGGATCTCGGCGGCGGCGCAGGTGCCGCAGCAGGTGAAGTCCTCGCGTGCCAGCACGCCGAGGTCGTTGAGCTCGTCGAAGGCCAGCGTGAGGTTGCTGTTCACCTCGCCGAACCCGCGCTGCTGGTCGCGGCGGACGTCGAGCGCCTTCGTGTACGCGTCCTCCAGCTCCTCCTCGGTGGCGCCGTGACGACCCTCGTCGAGATAGTCGACGAACTCCGCGGGATCGTCCTCGCCGCGGACGATCCAGGCCCAGATCTCGTCCTCGATCTCGGTGCGACCGGGCTCGTCGATGTGGTCGGGGAGGAAACGGACGCCGTCGGGGCGATCGTTGTAGGGCCATGCGCTCATCGGGGGATCATGACATGCGCCGATCCCGCGCGAGGTCCCGCAGGTCACCGGCGGGCGTCGTACGAAAAGCTGGTTTTGATCGTGGTTTCACTGGCGGAAACAGGTTTGCTGTGGAAACCTATTGGCATGACCACAGAATCGGTGCCGGCCGAGGGCGACGCCCGCCGGCTGTTGACGGAGGTGCACGGCCTCACCCGCCGGGTGCGTGTCGATCAGCGGGTCACCTGGCTCGCGCTGTCGGTGCTGGCCGCGGTGACCTTCATCGCCATCCCGTTCGACTACTTCTTCCTCGACCTGGACTGCACCCCCGACGGCGCGTGCAAGTTCGACCGGCAGGGCGTGCTGTATTTCTGGCCCGCCGGCCTGCTGCTGGCCTACGCGGTGATCGCCTACGGCTACACGCGGATCGCCCGGACACGGGGGCTGGGCACCCGGGTGCTGCCCTACGTCTACACCGGTGTCGCGCTGGCCGGCGCCTTCCTGGCCTCCTGGATCGCCTTCCGGATCTTCGTGAATGTCGAGGCCGTCGACCACCCGTTGCCGTCCTGGATGATGGTCCTGGACCGGCTGATCGCGCCGTGGGGCATCATCGGCGTCGCGCTGCTCGTGCTCGCCCGGATCGAGCGCAACCTCGGGCTGCTCCTGTTCACCCTCGGCTACCTGGTGATGGTCCTGGTGCCGGTGGACTTCGGCTGGCGCTGGAGCGGGCAGGAGCGCACCGGGTTCCTGCCGCAGCAGATCATCTACGGCACCGTGCTGCTGCTCGGCGCGATCGGTTTCGGCCTGGCCGCACGGCGGCGGCGATGACCGCGGAGAGCGCCCACCCCGCCCTCGGGCTCGACGAGGTGGTGCACCAGCGGGTCCGCCTCGGCATCCTGGCCATCGTGCACGAGGCGCGCCGGGTCGAGTTCGGTTACCTGCGCACCCAGCTCGACCTGACCGCGGGGAACCTGTCGAAGCATCTGAGCGTGCTGGAGACGGCCGGGCTGATCGAGGTGGAGAAGGGTTACGAGGGCAAGCGCGGCCGGACCTGGCTCACGCTCACGCCGGCCGGGGAGAGCGCGCTCGCCGCGGAGATCGGCCGCCTCAAGCAGCTCATCGACCGGGTGGGCCTGGCCACGTCGGAGTGATCTCGCGCATCGAAGATGCGGTAACCTCGCCGGGGCCGGTGATGGACGCACGGTGAGCGGCGCGGTGACGACTCCAACCCGGGCCCAACGGTCGTTCGATGTGGAATGCCTGGCCGATGACGTGGTTGCCCGGTCGCTCTATGTTGACCGGGTGGTCACGGTCGCAACGATCGGCTTCTGTGCCGGCGCGCTGCTGGTGGGCGCGGCGGGCATCTTCGTCCTCCTCCATCTGGGCAACCATCGCGAGGTGCGCACGCTGCGCCGGGTCCGTCCGGCGCCGATCGCGTCGTGGAACAGCGGGCGGGTCGCGGCGCAGGCCCGCACCGAGTACGGCCCGGCCGGTCACCAGGTCGGCCCGGTCAGCGGCGAGGACTGCGTCTGGTACCACGTGGTGCTGCGCCGCGAGCCCAGCCGCCGCTCCTCCGACGACAGCTACGACCTGCTGCTCGACATCACCGCGCCCGGCTGGCCGGCGATCGCGGACGCCAGCGGCCGGATCCCGGTCGACCCGCGAGGCCTGGACGAGCCTCTGCGCGGTGAGCCGGTGGCGACCGAGGCGACCCGGATCACCTATCGCCGATCGGACCCGGTGCGGCTGCCCGCGGTCGTCCCGCCCGACATCGTCGACAGCCTGCGCAAGCACGAGCACCTGGAGCTGACCGAGGTGCGGATGCCGCGCGGCGTGGCCGTGTTCGCCCTGGGCCGGGTCACCGCCGACGGCCTGCGCCCGGCGTATTTCACCACTCGCACCCGGGCCGAGGCGCTCGCCGCCCGGATCGACGACCTCGGCCTGGCGCGCCGCCTGATCGCCGGGTTCGGCCTGACCGGGCTGCTGCTGACTGGCGGCGCGGTGGTGATTCTGCGCAATCTGTCCTGATGGAACATGTGCCGGTGGTGATCGTCGGGGCCGGTCCGACCGGGCTCACCGCCGCCCTGATGCTGGCCCGTCGCGGCGTCGAGTGCCTGGTCCTGGACCGCTTCCCGGAGCCGTATCCGCTGCCCCGCGCCGTCCACTTCGACGACGAGGTGTTCCGGATCTTCGCCGATCTCGGGCTCGCCGAGGAGCTGCGCGCGATCTCCCGGCCGGCCCCCGGCATGCAGCTGGTCGACCCGGCGATGCGGGTGCTCGCCGAGTTCACCCGGGATCCGGTCGGGCCGCACGGCTTCCCGCAGGCCAACATGTTCGACCAGCCCGACCTGGAGCGCCTGCTCCGCGCCCGGTTGCGGCAGCTGCCGCGCGCCACGATGCGCTTCGGGAGTTTGGTGTACGCCGTGAGCCAGCCACCATCCGGCCCCGTCTGCGTCCGTTATCGATCAGTCGACGGCGTCGCGGGCGAGGTGTGGGCGGACGCGGTGCTCGGCTGCGACGGTGCCAACAGCGTGGTCCGCGAGTCGATCGGCGCGGGCTGGGCCGATCTGGGTTTCCGGCAGACGTGGCTGGTTGTGGACGCCGTGTCGCCGGAGCCGCTGGACACCTACGACGGTGTGCAGCAGGTGTGTGATCCGGTGCGGGCGGCCACGTTCATGATGGTCACGCCGGGGCGTTACCGCTGGGAGTTCCTCGCCCGGGAGCCGATCGACGTGCCGGCCCGCATCCGCCCCTGGCTCGGCGCGACGGACCCGGCGTCGCTGACGATGCTGCGGGAGACCGAGTACACCTTCCGCGGCGCGGTCGCGGATCGCTGGCAGGAGCGCCGGGTGTTCCTGCTCGGCGACGCGGCGCACCTGACACCACCGTTCATCGGGCAGGGGATGTGCGCCGGGATCCGCGACGCGGCCAACCTGACCTGGAAACTCGCCCTGGTGCTGGACGGGCTCGCCGACGAGCGTCTGCTCAGGACCTATGAGGGGGAGCGGCGGCCGTACGCCACAACGATGATCCGGATGGCGATGCTGATCGGCTGGGTGATGACCGGTGGCAGCCGCCGGTCCGCGCCGCTGCGCCGCGCCGCGCTGCGGACCCTGACCAGGCTGCCCGGCGCGGAGAGGCGGGCCACGACGATCGTCTGGCCCGCCTTCGGTCGCGGTCCGCTGGTCGGTCGCGGCGGCGGCCGCCTGTGCCCGGCCCGGCTCGATCCGACGCTGGGTGACGGATTCGCGCTGCGTGATGCCGGCACGCCCGGGGCGCTGCTGATCCGTCCGGATCGGATCGTGATGGCGGCCGGTCGCGGCGCCCATCCGAGGATGCTCGCCGCCGCCGGTATCGATCCGCGAGTGTGTGATCGTCCATGACCACGGACGCTACCGGCGGGGTACGACAGAACTGAGCGCCGGTCAGCGGCGGCCGGTGGAAAGCGCGACGAGGAACTGGCCGCCGCCCGCGTCCACGCTCACGGTCACCGGCAGGCCGGGGACGAGGCGGGCGAAGCGGTCGGCCAGCCACGCCGCGGCCTCCTCGGCGTCCTTCTCGGTCGGGCAGCGGGCGACGAGCTCGCGGCCACCCTTGCGCTCCAGGCGCTCGGCGACCGTGATCAGCGGCGCCGGCTCGACCACGCGCAGCCGGTCCGGCCAGGCGATGACCACTTTGACCGCGCCCTTGCGGGAGTTGCAGGCGCGGTGCGCCAGGCGCTCGGCGACCTTGGCCTTCCGGTCGGCGGTGCGGCTGTCGACGCTGGGGCCGCGCGCATCGTTCACCGACTTGTCGGGGTCGACCGGCTCGTCACAGACCCAGCACCGCCAGCCGTCACGTGCCGCAACATCTTCCAGAAGACTCACCGGACCAACCTACCGCCCGAGTTTTTGTCGTACCGCTCCGATACAACTGGCGCACTCGATCGCGAGGGAGGGATTGGTTGTGACAAGTGACGGCGTCGCCTACGAGCGGCGCAGCTCAGCACCGGTCATCGCGCCGGTGCAGGCGCGAAAGCTGGCCAAGGTGCCGTTCGTCGAGCTGGCCGACGGGCGCCTGCAGGGCGTGGTGTCCAGCGGCTCCGACATCGAGCGGGTCTACGTCTCGTCGATCACGGCGGGTGACCACGGCCTGAGCTGCAACACCAACAACAACCGTCCGTGCGGTGGCCTCTCCGGCGGCACCTACGCGTGCAACCACATCCGGGCGCTGGCCGACGCCGCCGTCGCGCAGTACGGGCTGACCCGGGTGGCCCGCTATCTGCGGGCGGAGCTCGCCGACGGCAGCGACAACCTGTGGTCCGCCCTGCACACCACCACCGCGCCGAACCGGGCCGCCGAGGTGTTCGCCAGCTTCCTGCGCCACCTGGCCTATCTCGAGGTCGCCCCGACCACCGACCCGCTCGCCGAGTTGCAGTGGTTCCCGGCCGCCGGGGTGGTGCGCTGATGCTCGCCCTCCGAGAGGTTCCCGACGGTCTGCACGAGGCGCTCGCCTTGGTGGACGGTCTCGACGACGCCCTGGTGCAGGGCCTGGCCCGGATCGACGAGGAGCGGGCCGCCGCTCTGGAATCGCTGGCCGCCGCCTTCGCCGGCTCGCCGCTGGCCGAGCGGGTCGCCGACGCGGTCGGCAAGATCATCGCCGGTACGGTGACCGACGAGCACCTGGCCACCCTGGCCGGCGCCCGCGTCGCCCTCCTCGGCGCCGCCCACGACGCGTTGCTGGCCGGTCTCGACGCGGCGCTCGGGCGCACCCGTGCACCGTTCGCCGCTGCGGCCGAGTCCGATTCTGGTCAGCTGCTGGCCGGGAGCCGGTCCTGGCTGCGCGAGCTGGCCATCGCGGGCTGGCGCGGCGTCGACCACGAGCTGGCCGGTGGCGCCGCCCAGGCCGTGCAGTCGCTGCTCGGCACGCCCGGCGGTCGTCGCCTCGCGGTGCTGCTCGACGGGTTCTCGGCCGAGCTGCGCGCCGCCGCGCCGGTGGCCACCCTGCCGCGGGTGCCGGTGCGCCGGTGGGCCGACCTGTGGAGCCGCGCGCTGCTGCTCTCCCAGGAGGCGTTTCCGGCCGCCGCGGCGGTCCCGGTCGACGGGCGGTTCGTCGTCCTCGGCGTCGACCTGCACGAGCACCCGACCGTGTTCCGGGCACAGGCGCACGGACTGCTGGAGACCGCCGACGGCACCGTCCGGCTGGTCCGCACCAGCGTCGCGGCGGCCAAGGTGGACACCATCAGCGGCCCGTCGGCGTGGCGGATGCTGACCGCCTTCCCGATCTTCCGGGGCGTGCTGGCCGAGCACCGCACGGTCGAGGTGTCCGGCATGGCGCTCACCGCCGCCGGCGACCTGATCTGGGACGAGACGAAAGCGGCCGCCGGCGAGCCGGCCGACCCGTTCGCGGCAGCCCGGGTGCGGCTCGGCACCTGCTCCTTCTCGTCCGCCGCGCCGCTCGACCGGCATCCAGGCGTCCTCGCCGAGCTGGTGCTGCTGGAGGGGTACGGGCATGCCGAGGGTGCGTTCGACCTCGGTGGCGGGGTGACGGTGGCGCTCGACCTGGACCGGCTGCCGGCCGCCGGCCCGCTGACCCCGGCGCTGGTGGCCGCCTCGACCGCCTGCCTCGGCCTGCTCCGCTGGGACGGGCGGTGGCTGCTGCAGCCCTTGGCCGTGCAGGCCGTGGTCCGCAAGAAGCCGGTCGCGGCACACACCGGTGACTGGGCGCTCGGACCGACCGAGGCCAAGGCCGCCAAGGCGGAGGCGACCGCCGGCACGGCCGTCGACGTGCTGCGCGAGCGCGCGGGAAGGCTGCTGCGGAAATGACCCCGGACGAGACCCGCAGACAGGTTCTCTACTGGCGACTGATCGCCCGGCTCTTCGATCCCGAGGAGCAGGCGACCCTGGAGTCCGGCAGCATGGCGATCGTCGGCGACCTCGGGTTGCCCGCCGCGCTGCTCGACCCGTCGGTCTCGGTCGACACCGTGGTGCAGCGCTTCCCCGGCCTGGAGGCCGAGTTCGACGGCCTGATGACGTCGCCCGGCGACGACCGCGAGGGCGAGGTGCGCCGCGCCGCGCTGGTGTCGAAACTGCTGCTCAACGTGTTCACCACCGGCTCCGGGAACGTGACCGCCGAGCAGCTGCAACGCTGGCAGGCGGATGCCGGCTGGTTCGAGCGGGCGATGGGCTGCCAGCCCGGGCAGCTGCGCGGCCGCGGCGCCGGCAACGACTCGAACGGCATCGGCGGCACGCTGGCCGGGATCGAGGGCGACCTGGTCAGCCGGATGCGGCTGCGCGAGGTGCTGGCCGACAACCGGCTGGCGAAACAGCTGACCCCGAGCATGTCGCTGATCGAGCAGCTGCTGCGCGACAAGGACAACCTCGACGGCGTCGCGCTGGCCAACGCGAAAGCGCTGATCCGCAAGTTCGTCGACGAGGTGGCCGAGGTGCTGCGCACCCAGGTGGCTCAGGCCAGCACGGGGACCATCGACCGGTCCGTCCCGCCGAAAAGGATCTTCCGGAACCTCGATCTGGACCGCACGATCTGGAAGAACCTGCCGAACTGGAGCCCGGACGACGAGCGGCTTTACGTCGACCGGCTCTACTACAAGCAGACCGCCAAGCGCATCGAGCCGGCCCGGCTGATCGTGGTGGTCGACCAGTCCGGCTCGATGGTCGACGCGATGGTCAACTGCACCATCCTCGCCTCGATCTTCGCCGGCCTGCCCAAGGTCGACGTCCACCTGATCGCGTACGACACCCGGGCGCTCGACCTGACCCCGTGGGTGCACGACCCGTTCGAGGTGCTGCTGCACACTCATCTGGGCGGTGGCACCGACGGCACGGTCGCGCTCGACCTGGCCCGGCCGAAGATCACCGATCCGCGCAACACCGTGGTCGTCTGGATCTCCGACTTCTACGAGTGGCAGGAGCAGGCCGTCTTCACCGGCATGCAGGCCATCCACCGCGCCGGGGTCAAGTTCATCCCGGTCGGCTCGGTCAGCAGCGGCGGCCACCAGAGCGTCAATCCGTGGTTCCGGCAGCGCTTCAAGGACCAGGGCACCCCGGTCCTGTCCGGCCACATCAAGAAGCTCGTCACCGAGCTCAAGAACTTCCTCGTCTGAGCACCCCTTAGGAGACCCCCGATGTCTGACATGCTGCGTGCCCCCGCCGAGATCAAGTACGCCGAGGAGCTGGACTGGCTGGAGTCGATCGACGACGGCCCGAAACCGTTCTCCTGGCGGCTCAGCCCCAAGATGGTGCGGCTGTTCATCCTCGGCTCGGAGCGCGCCGACGGGCTGGACCGGGAGATCGAGCAGAAGTGGTACGGCGACCGCAGCTTCGTCGAGCGCTCGATCGTCACCCTCGCCTCCGACCGCGGCCTGCTGCTGATCGGCGACCCCGGCACCGGCAAGAGCTGGCTCGCCGAGCTGCTCTCCGCCGCGATCAGCCGTAACTCGACGCTGGTCGTGCAGGGCACGGCCGGCACCACCGAGGACCACATCAAGTACTCGTGGAACGTGTCGATGGTCATCGCCAAGGGCCAGTCCCGCGCCTCGATGATCCCGTCGCCGATCATGACGGCGATGGAGAGCGGCGTGATCGGCCGGTTCGAGGAGCTGACCCGGTCCACCAGCGACGTGCAGGACGCGCTGATCTCCATCCTCTCCGAGAAGTACGTGTCGATCCCGGAGCTCGACGACGACAACATCGTCTTCGCCAAGCCCGGCTTCAGCATCATCGCCACCGCCAACAGCCGCGACCGCGGCGTCAACGACCTGTCGTCGGCGCTGAAGCGGCGCTTCAACTTCGTCCGCATCCCGGTGGTGACGAACAAGAAAAGCGAGGCGGAGATCGTCCGGTTCCGCACCGAGGAGCTACTGCGCCGGCACAACATCGAGCTGGAGGTGCCGCCCACCCTGCTCGACGTGCTGCTGCAGAGCTTCGCCGACCTGCGCGCCGCGTCGGCGTCGGCGACCAGCGACGACGAGCGCCTCGAGTCGGCGCTGTCCACCGCCGAGCAGATCGGTGTCCTGGAGGACGCGATCCTGCACAGCAACTTCTTCGGCGCCAGCGCGCTGACCTCGGAGACGCTGGCCGGCTCGCTGGTCGGTTCGCTCGCCCGGCGCAGCCCGGAGGACCTCGCCATCCTGAACAAGTACTGGCACGGCGTGATCGAGCCGCGGGCCAAGGAGAAGAGCGGCGAGTGGGACGGCTTCCTGGACGGCGGGCGCAAGGCGATTGCGACGCTGTCGTGACCAATCCCTTCGATCCGCTGCGCGCGCAACTGCTAGGCGCCGCCGAGTCGCTGGC
Source organism: Actinoplanes ianthinogenes (assembly GCF_018324205.1). Lineage (NCBI taxonomy): Bacteria > Bacillati > Actinomycetota > Actinomycetes > Micromonosporales > Micromonosporaceae > Actinoplanes > Actinoplanes ianthinogenes. The sequence continues at coordinate 798,521 of NZ_AP023356.1, read as the reverse complement.
GGACGGCCCGGCGGCGCTGCCGGAGATCCTTGCCGGAATCGTCGACGATGTCGACCACGCCTTGCGGGAACCTTTGGAGATCTTCCCGGTCTGTCACCATTCGCCGGCTTCCGCGCTGGCCATGCTCCGGCGGCTGCGGGAGAAACAGCCCAAGGTCATCTATCTGGAGCTGTGCGAGGACCTGCAACCGCTGCTGACCGAGCTGCGCAACTGCCGGCTCCCGGTGGCGCTGCAAGCCTTCGCCTCCGAACTGGACGGGTTTCCCAAGGAGTCCGCCCCGCTGTCGGTGATCGCGCCGATCACCGAGGCGTCCGCGGAGTACCAGGCTGTTTCGTACGCGCTGGACACCCCCGGCGTCGAACTGGTCCTGGTGGACCGGTCCACCGACCACGTGTTCCAGTGGCAGCCCGACCTCGAGGGGCACGCCGAGGCCACCGAGCCGGAGGAGGATCTGCACGGCGACGCGGTCGGTGTGGAGATCGGTGACCTGCGGCCCCGGTTCGCCGAGCTGGAGGAGCACCTGCTGCACCACGGGCGGGTGCGGCACTGGTCCGAGTGGTGGGACCAGTATGTGGAGCAGCCGCTGGCCGGGGCCGACCACGAGACGTACCGGCAGGTGATGACGCTGGTCGGCAGCCTGTTCCGGCGGCTGGCCCCGCACGACACCAAGCGGTATGCCAGCGACGAGGACCGGGAACGCTACATGTGGACCCGGATCCGCCAGCACCTCGCCGCGACCGGCACGGACCCGGCCGACGGGCTCTACATCTGCGGCGCCTTCCACGCCGCCAGCCGGCTGCCGGAGGTCGGCTCGGCGCCCGGCACGCCGGACTTCGCGATCACCCCGCGGACCGCGACCACCTGGCTCTACGGGCTGATCCCGTCCAGCCACTCGGCGATCGAGGCCCAGTTCGGCCTGGCGCCCGGCTCGGTGTCGATCGCGGCCGCCACCTGGGAGAAACAGCTGGCGAAACTCCGCCTCACGCCGTTCCGGCTGGAGGGACAGAAAGGCGGGAAGAGGAAGGCGAAGGCGGACCTGCCGCTGCCGGCCGCGTCGTCCGGGCCGGTCGCCGACCACCTCACCGGCTACCTCGCCGGGCCGCCCGCGCTCGACGGCCTCGACGAGGAGGAGCTGCGCGGCTGGTGCGTCGACATCGTCCGGCTGGCCCGGCGCAACGGTTACTTGGCGAGCACGGCCGACGCGATCGCGGTGTTCGAGACGTCGATCCTGCTGGCCGGGATGCGGGGACGGGCGCGGCCGACGCCGTACGACTTCCAGGACGCCGCGGTCACCTGCATCGAGAAGGACAGCGTGCCGGGCCGCCGCGACGTGCGGCGGCTCTGCGAGATCCTGCTCGGCGGCGATCGGATCGGCCAGGTCGGGTACGACGCGTTGCCGCCGCTGGCCCGCGACGTCTACGACCGGCTCGCCCCGCTGGAGCTGAACCTGGAGCAGCGCAGCATCCAGCGCGCGCTGCTCGACCTGGCCGCCCGGCCCGAGCTGGCGCCGTGCTCGCAGCTGCTCTGGATGCTGCGTTACCTGCTGCCCGACCAGGCGGTCCGGCCGATCATGGGCAGCCGCAAGCTGGGCGAGAAACACATCCAGGAGAGCTGGGACCTCGACCTGGGCCGCCACCAGCGGACCATCATCGAGCTGGGCTACGAGGGCGTCACCGTCGAGCAGGTCCTGGAGCAGCGGCTGCGCCGCGACGCCTGGGATCCGAAAGCGACCACGGCCACCGCGCTCAAAGCGGTGGAGAACTCGATGCTGTTCCTTCAGAGCCCGCGGCTCACCGACGAGCTGGGCGCCCGCGCGGTCGAGCTGCTCGCGGCCGAGCGGACCGTCGACGACGCGCCGGACGTGCTGCGGCGCATCCGGCGGTTGCTCGGGCACTACCGGGCCACCACGCCGGTGCTGCCGTCCTGGTGCGAGCGGTTCGTGACCCAGGGGTACGCGCACTACTGCACCCTGCTGCCGACCGCGTTCGTCGACGAGGACACCGGGGTCCGGCAGGTCGGGGCGATGCTCGGCTTCCTGTTCAGCATGGAGAGCCTGGCACTCTCCCTGGGCTGCGACCGGACCCAGCTGGAGATCGCCGTCCGGCAGTCACACCCGGAGACCCCGGCCAAGATCGCCCTGCTCTGGGCGGCCCGCAACCAGCTCGGTGACCTGTCATCGGCCGACCTGCGGGACCGGGTCGACGAGTTGCTCGGCAACCCGCTCGTGGTGCCGGCGTTCCCGCAGTACGTGAGCGGGTTCGTGCAGGCTCTCGACCCGGTGCCGCGGCTGGCGCCGTTCGTGGTGGAGACGCTGTCCAAGGCGTTCGGCCGGCTGCCCGACCCGGTCCTGCTGCCCTGGCTGCCAAACTTGATCAGGACACTCAAGCAGCAGGCGGCGGAGCTGGTCCCGGTTCTCACCCGCGAGGCCGGGCGGACCTTCCCCGGGACACTGCCGGCGATCGACGCGTGGACACCGCCGTGGCTCGCCCGCCGACCGTCGGCGCCCGCCGCCGGAGCGGCAGCCGAGCAGATCCCGGCGACCGGTCCGGCCGGGGCCCTCCTGGCCGGTCATCCGGCGACCGCGGATGCGGTGGCCGGGTTGCTGGGCTGCACGGGGGAGTGGAGCGCGGCGGCGGACATCGCGGAGAGCCCCGGTCCGGCGGTGCTGCTGACCGCCTTCCCGGCGACTGCGGAGGCCGTCGCGACGCTGATCGGCGCCTGAGGGGACGCTGTGGCACCGGTTGCCCAGGCAACCGGTGCCGATCCCTCAACTCCGGGCGGGAGCAGCCGACAGGCCTGGTCGGCAAGGGAGGAACCTTGAGCGCTGACCCGCACCACGACCCGAGCGGCCCGATCCGCACACCCGCCCCCGCAGGGCCGGCGGGCCGCGATGCCGCGTCAGCCGGGCGGGTGCCGGCGGCCGACGGGCGTGGCGCTACGCCGGTCGAGCAGGTGCCGGCGGCGGTGGTTCGTCCGGGTGGCGGGCCGGCGGGCCGCGATGCCGCGTCGGCCGGGCGGGTGCCGGCGGCCGACGGGCGTGGCGCTACGCCGGTCGAGCAGGTGCCGGCGGCGGTGGTTGGTCCGGGTGGCGGGACCGCGGGGCGCCAGGCAGTGCCGGCCGGGCGGGTGCCCGCCGGTGCGCCGCGGCCCGACGACGAGGGCGCGGCGCGGTGGCGTCGGGCGGCGCTGGCCGCCTACTACGTTGCGCTGATGCTGGCCAACTGCCTCATGCTCACCGGGACGGCCCGCATCGTTCTCACCTCCCTGGCCGGAGCGACCGCGGTCCTGCTGCTGACCGCCGCCGCCCGCGGGGCCGGCCCGCGCGGGACCGGCCGCGGCTGGGAGAACCTGGCCTACATCCCGGTCATGGTCGCCGTCGGGCAGGTCGCGATCACCGGCCAGCTGCACTACACCACCACCCTGCTGCTGACCCTGGTCGGCGTCGGCGGGGCGGTCCCGGCCCGGCGCACCGCGGCCCTGGCCGGCCTGCTCGGCTGCGCCGGCTGGGCGGCCGCGGTCGCCGTCGACGAGCGGCTGCGGACCCCGGAGCTGGGCTATTACGCCGCGCAGATGGGCATGGCCGCACTGCTCGGCGTCATCCTGCACGAGGCGCTCCGGCGCCGGCAGCGGGACCTGCGGGTGGCCCGGGACGAGCTCGCCGTGGTGCTCGAGCGCTTCGAGAACCTGTTCCAGGCATCCCCGGCCGGGGTCGGCATCACCGACGAGCAGGGCGTGTTCGTCGCGGTCAACCCGGCGTTCTGCAAGCTGGTCGGGGTCCCGGCGGACGAACTGGTCGGGGCGAGCAGTCACGCCTACGCCGACCCCGGCACGGAGATCGACCCGGCCGGGCGCGAGATGCGTTATGTCCGGCCGGACGGCACCGTGTGCTGGGCCTGGCTGACCGTGCGGCGCACCGGCGTGCTCGACCGCACCGACACCCGGCACTGGATGCTGATCCACCTGCACGACGTCACCGACCGGCACGTCGCCGAACGCACCGTCCGCGAGTCGGACCGGCTGCTGGCCGCGGTCTCGGCCGCCGCCCGGCGGATCCGCACCGGCGAGGACGCCCGCGACACGATCATCGAGGCGGTCCGCGAGCTGGCCGAGGCCGACGCGGTCAGCCTGCTCGAACCGGACGGCACCGACCTGGTGGTGACCGGCGAGGTCGGCGCCGCGGTGGCCGGCACCCGGGTGCCGATGGACAGCACCTCGATGATCGCGACCGTGTACCGGGACGGGCAGCCGGTCTTCCTCGCCGACCCGAGCCGCGACCCGCGGGTGTCGGCGGCCCTGCTGCGCCTGGTCGGCGCCCGCTCGATGATGTGGCAGCCGGTGATCGCCGACGGCCGGGTCGTCGCCATGCTGACGGTGAGCTGGCGGACCCGGGTCACCTCGGTCAGCGACCTGCGCGCCCGGGCGGTCGCGCTGCTCGCCGACGAGACCGCGCTCGCCCTGGAGCACGAGCGGCTGCTGTCGCGGCTGGAGCGGATGGCGTACACCGACACGCTGACCGGGCTGTCGAACAGGCGGGCCTGGCAGGCCGGCTTCGCCGAGCTGCTCTATGCGGCCCGCGCCCAGGGGCAGCCGCTGACCGTTGCCATCGCCGACCTGGACCACTTCAAGCGGTACAACGACACCTACGGCCACCCGGCCGGTGACGACCTGCTGATCGCCGCGGCGGCCGCGTTCCGGGCCCAGCTGCGCGACGGCGATCTGATCGCCCGCTGGGGCGGTGAGGAGTTCGTGATCGCGCTGCCCGGCTGCGGGGACGCGGCGGCCGCCGAGATCCTGGACCGGCTTCGCTCGGCGACGCCCGCCGCTCAGACGTGCAGCGTCGGCTACGCCGTGTGGAACGGCGCCGAGTCGTGCGAGCGCCTGCTGGAACGCGCCGACCACGCCCTGTACGCCGCCAAGTCCGCCGGCCGGGACACCGTCCGCGGCGCGACGCCGGTGGCCGTCACGTCCGGAATGTGACGATCGCCTCATCAGTCGGCCGAATCCGCCGATCGGTATGCCGTGACCATTCGGAACCGGCTCGTGCTCAGCGTGACGACGCTGCTGGTCGTCTCGGTGGCGCTGCTCGTCGTCGTGCTCGTCGCCGGCGCCTCCAGCAGCCTGAAGGACACGGCCCTGGCCGACGCCGAGCACCAGATGCAGGCGAACGCCGCGCAGGTGGAGCGGCGTTTCGACACCGCGTTCACGACCGCCCGCGACCTGGCGGCCACCCTCCAGACGATCGCTGTCCAGGACCCGCGGCGGGCGCTCGCCGACCGGGTGGAGAGCACCCTGCTGGCCGGCCACCCCGAGTACATGGCGGCCTGGTCGGCGTGGGAGCCGAACGCCTTCGACGGCCGGGACCGGCGGTATCGCAACACCACCGGCACCGACAAGACCGGGCGGTACATCTCGTACTGGCACCGCACCGAGTCGGGCGGGATCGCGGTGGACGCGCTCGCCGGGCTGGACGACCCGAACACCAACATCTGGTACGAGGGCCCGAAGAAGTCCGGGCAGGAGACGGTGCTCGAGCCGTACTCGTACGAGGTCAACGGCAAGCAACTGCTGATGACCTCGGCCGAGATGCCGCTGCTGCGGGACGGCCAGGTCGTCGGCGTCGCCGGTGTCGACCTCACCCTCGAATCGCTGACCACCCTGATCGGCGGCATGAAGCCGTTCGGCGTCGGCGCGGCCACCCTGGTCAGCGCCGCCGGAAACGTGGTCGCCGGCGGCAAGCCCGACCAGATCACCAAGCCGCTCGGCGGCCCGCTCGGCGAGCTGGCCGGCAAGGCGGTGCAGGGCCGGACCGCCCGGACCGTCACCGACGGGCAACTGCGCCTGGCCGTGCCGGTGACGATCGGCGCGAAGAGCACCTGGGCCCTGGTCGTCACCATCCCGGAGAGCGCCGTGCTGGCCCCCGCGCACCGGCTGCGCAACCTGGCGATCCTGCTCGCCGCGATCGCCCTCACCGTCAGCATCATCGCCACGCTGCTGGTCTCCCGGGCGATCGTGGCGCCGATCAACCGGCTGCGGGACCGGATGGCCGACATCGCCGACGGGGACGGCGACCTGACCCAGCGGGTCGACGAGTCACCGGACACCGAGGTCGGACAGCTCGGCATGGCGTTCAACCGGTTCGTGCTCAAGGTGGCCGGCACCGTACGCGGCATCGCCGGCGCCGCCGAGGACCTGAGCGTGGTCAGCGGCACCATCACCGACGTGTCCGGCCGGCTGGCCGGCAGCGCCCGCACCTCCGCCGAGCAGGCCGCGGTGGTCACCGACTCGGCCGGCCGGGTGTCGGCGAACGTGGAGACGGTGGCGGCCGGCGCGGGCGAGATGGGCGCCTCGATCCGGGAGATCGCCGAGAACGCCTCGGAGGCCGCCCGGGTCACCGCCGCGGCGGTGGAGACCGCGCAGCGCACCGGCGCGACCATGAGCCGGCTCGGCGAGTCCAGCGAGGAGATCGGCGCGGTCCTTCAGTCGATCACGTCGATCGCCGAGCAGACCAACCTGCTGGCCCTGAACGCCACCATCGAGTCGGCCCGGGCCGGCGAGATGGGCAAGGGGTTCGCGGTGGTCGCCAGCGAGGTCAAGGAGCTCGCCCAGGAGACCGCCCGGGCCACCGAGGACATCAGCGGCCGGATCGGCACGATCAAGGCGTCGGCCGCGGAGGCGATCGCCGCGATCGCCGCGATCACCGAGGTGATCAGCCAGATCAGCGGCTACTCGACGACGATCGCCAGCGCGGTGGAGGAGCAGACCGCCACGACCAACGAGATGAGCCGTTCGGTCGGTGACGCGGCGCAGGGCTCGCGGGAGATCGCCGCGGTCATCGGCGGGGTGTCCGACGCCGCCGCGAACACCACGGCGAGCGCCACCGAGACCCAGCGGGCCGCGGCCCAGCTCGCCGACCTCTCCGACCGGCTGCGCACCCTGGTCGGCTCGTTCCGCTACTGACGAACGCCTCTGATTAACTGTCGCCATGGGGCTGTTCACACTGGCGGAGGCGCGCTCGGAGCTGGAGCGGCTGCGCCCCGTCCTGGACGAGATCGTCACGCTGCGGGCCGACATGGTGGAGCTCTCCGCCGCGCTCGTCCCGGGTGGCGAGCCGACGTCGCTGGGCGGCCTGCCGGAGCGCAAGGCCGCCGAGGCCCGGCTCAACGAGCTGATGACGGTGATCCAGGAGTCCGGCGCGGAGCTCAAGAGCGTGGCGCCGCTGCTGGTCGACTTCCCGTCCGACCTCGACGGGGCGCCGGTCCTGCTCTGCTGGCTGGAGGGCGAGCCGGAGCTGGGCTGGTATCACCGTCACGACCTGGGTGTGGCCGGCCGTCGCCGACTCCCCTAACCGCCGCCGGGCAGGTCGGTGGTGGCGGCGAGCTCGGTGACGACGGCCTGGAGATGTGAGCGCATCGGATGGTCCCGGGCCGGGTTCCAGGCCAGCACCGTCTCGGCGACCTCCCCGGCGATCGGCACGAACACCACCCCGGACCGCCGGATGCTCGCCGCGGACCGCGCCAGCCGGGTCACCCCGACCCCGGCCGCGACCAGCCCGAGCAGGCTCGGCACCCCGCTCGCGCGCTGCACCACCCGTGGCGCGAACCCGGCCGCCGCGAAGTCCCGATCGTATTTCTCGTGCCACGGCGGCCACGACGAGCGCGGCGTGAGCACCCAGTCCTCGCCGGCCAGCTCGGCCAGGGTGACCGTGCCGGCGCCGGCGAGCCGATGCCCGGACGGCAGCACCGCGCACACCGGCTCGCTCGCGATCGTCCGGGTGGCCAGGTCGTCGACGAGCGGCGGCCGGGTGAACGCGACGTCGATCCGCCCCTCCCGCAGCCCGGCGACGAGCGCGTCGATCGGCAGGTCGTGGGTGGACAGCGCGACCCGCGGCAGCCGCTCGCGCACCGCCCGCACCACCGCGGGCAGCATGTAGTTCGCCGTCGAGGAGAGAAAACCCAGAGAGATCCGGTCGGTCGCGGCCCGCTGTGCTTGCGCGACGATCTCTTCGGTACGCGTGAGCACCTCCCGGGCACCGGGCAGCAGCGCCTCCCCGGCCGGCGTCAGCCGCGTCCCCCGGGTGTCCCGGTCGAACAGCCGCACCCCGATCTGGCGCTCCAGCACCCCGATCTGCTGCGACAGCGACTGCTGCGCGACGTGCAGCTGCGCGGCGGCCCTGGTGAAGCTGAGCTGCTCGGCCACCGCGACGAAGTACCGCAGCTGCCGCAGTTCCGTCACAGTCAGAGACTGTAACCGCGACCGGTAACCGGTGTTGGCCGCCGTCCCCGCCGGGCGGACAGAGTTGAGGCATGACGAAGCAGCAGACGCAACGGGTGTGGCTGATCACCGGATGTTCGGCGGGGTTCGGGCGGGAGCTGGCGCTGGCCGCGCTCGCCGCCGGGGACCGGGTGATGGCCACCGCGCGGGATCCGCGCCGGCTGGGCGAGCTGGTCGCGGCCGGCGGTGAGCGGCTGCGGACCGCGCCGCTCGACGTCACCGACAGCGCTCAGGTGGCAGCGGCCGTGGAGCGGACCGTCGCCGAGTTCGGCAGGATCGACGTGGTGGTGAACAACGCCGGCAACGGCAGCGTCGGCGCGGTCGAGGAGATGACCATGGCCGAGCTGCGGGAGCTGCTGGACGTGATGTTCTTCGGCGCGGTCGAGGTGACCAAGGCGGCGCTGCCGCACCTGCGCGCTCAGGGCAGCGGCGCGATCGTGCAGATCAGTTCGATGGGCGGGCAGCTCAGCATGCCGGGATTCGGCGCGTACTGCGCGGCGAAATTCGCCCTGGAGGGGCTCTCCGAGGCGCTGGCGGCCGAGGTCGGGCCGCTCGGCGTGCGCGTGCTGATCGTGGAACCGGGCGCGTTCCGCACCGAGTTCGGCGGGAGCCGGATGCACCGGTCGGCGGCGCTCGACGCGTACGCCGGCACGGTCGGGCCGACGCGGGCCGCGGTCGACGCGATGGACGGCAGCCAGCCGGGTGATCCGGCCAAGGCCGCCGCGGCGATCCTGACCGCTCTCGATCACCCGGCGCCGCCGTTGCGCCTGGCTCTGGGCGGCGATGCGGTGGACGCCATCGCCGCCCATCAGGAACGGCTGAGGAGTGAGCTGACCGGCTGGGAGAAACTCAGCCGGTCGACTGATCTTGAATGAAGTCGGTGTCCGGTGCGGTGTCCTGGGTGCGCTGGCGTGCGATCCACGCCTCGATGTCGACTTTCAGCCAGACGCGGCCCATGGCGAGGAAGTCATAGGGCTTGGGCCAGTCGGGGCGCTCGGAGAGTTGCTGAACACGCTGGCGGCTGAGCCCGAGCCGTTTGGCGATCTCGCCGGCTCCCATGAGATATTGCGGCACGCCTGCACTATAGTCGTGCGTCACCTAGTCGCGCGATAACTGGTCGTCCGTTCGATATCTCATCGTGAGCTGCGGGTCGCTACGAACATGAAGCAGCCGTAGGCGACATTGCGGCTGTGCACCTGCACCACCGCCGGGTCGGCGAAGACCTCGGCGAGCGCCCGGTCCGGATCCGAGCCGTCGTGCACCCTCGTGGCCGGATGGATCCAGCCGCGCTCGTCGTAGGCCCGCAGCACCTGCGGCCGGCCGCGCCACGCGGCCGGGTGGACGCCGCCCGCGCCCGCCGGATCGGGCCCGGCGCACCGTGCGGCATGCGCGAACACGGCCCCGACCTCCCGGTACGGACTGGCGGGCAGCGGTGGCTCGTACGTGAACAGCAGCAGTTCCTCGCCCGGCCGGGCGTCCCGCAGGCAGCAGCGCAGCGGCTCCCCACCGTCCGCGACCGTCCGGGCGAAGCCGGGACCGGCGGTGCCGGCGGCGTCCGCCCGGGCCTGCTCCAGCGCCGCCGCCGGGATGGCATGTACCTCGATGGTCATGGCTTCATCCTGCGGCCGGCGGCGGTCGTGGGTCTGGCGGGATTCGGACCTCTGACTGCGCGAGAGGGATCGGGGTCAGGCTGCCGTCCGGCGGGTGATGTCGTACAGGTGGTGGACGAGCTCGTGGACCGTGTGGCGGCCCAGCCAGAGCATGGTGCGGGTCGTGGGGGTGGGCCAGGGGTAGGTTCCGGGGCGTTCGAAACCGGACGGGGGTAATGCCGCGAACGCGGCGGCCAGCGCTTCGGCGGCCCGGTCCAGCGCGGTCAGGACGGTGTGCGGATCCTGGGCGTTGTACGCGTCGGTGACGACTCGTTCGTCGCGGCCCATCGGGGGGAAGTCCGGGTTGTCGCAGGACAGGGCCAGGAGTAGGCGTTCGCGTTGGACCTGGAGCACGTCGCGGACGTGGCAGGTGTACTCCAGCGGGGACCAGACGTCGGGTTCCGGGCGTCGGCGCAGGTCGGGGCTGGCGAGCAGGGCTGCGGCGAAAGAGGCGCCGGCGGTGCGCAGCCGGGCGGGCAGGTCGGCGGGGGCGACCGTCCGATACGTGAAACCGCACTCCGCGCAGTGGTCGGTGGCCAGTGCGGCGAGCAGGGCGGCGTGCGGGACGGTGGCCAGCTCGGGGCGGGTGGCCACGAAGTGCAGCGCCCGGCCCGGGTGGCCGGGAGCGGGGACGATGCCTCGGCCGGGACGGGTGGGTGGGATCGTGGCGGCCGCGCCGGGGCTGATCGCGGACTCGGCCGGGTCGGTGAGCCGCAGCTCCAGCCGAGATCCGAAATGGTCCGTGACACGGGGATCGAAATCGGACCAGCGGCCGGCGGTGACGATCAGGTGCACGCCGCGGCCGGAGCCTCGCCGGGCGATGTCCAGCAGGAGCTCGTGCCAGGCCGGCCGGGTGGCCCAGAACTCGGGCCAGTCGTCGATGATGACGACGGTGTCGCCGCGCGGGAGGTCCAGGGCGGCGTAGAGGTCGTTTCTCAGCGCGTCGTCGGCGGTGGTGGGGCCGAGGACGCCGTGGACGACGGGTAGCTGCCGGTGGACGGTGTCCAGAGACTCGGGGACGAGGACGCGGACTGCCGGGGCGGTGTGCGAGAGGGCCAGGGCCGCGATGATCGTACGCAAGATGGTGGATTTGCCGCTGCCGTGACCGCCGACCACCGCGACGTGCCCGGCGATCGGCAGCCAGACGGTGTCCCGGCGGTGTTCCCGGGGCTTGTCGAGCACCGCGACCGGCACCTGCAACGCGCCGTGCAGGGTGCGGTCGGCGAACACGAGACCGTGATCGGGATCGGACACGACCGGTCCGGCGAGCTCGTCGAGGGCCGGGGCCTCGTCGAGCGGCGGCAGCCAGATGCGATGGGTGGGCGGGCGGCCGGAGCCGAGGTGGTCGAGGGCGGTGCCGGCCGGTGTGGCGGTGGCCAGGGTGAAGGGGAGGGCCTGGTCGGTGCCGAGGCGGAGGAGGCCGTGACCGGGAGTGATCGCGTTGGTGGTGGGGGAGTCGAGGACGAAGCCGGGGGCGTGCGGGAGGGCGATCCGGTAGGAGAGGTAGCCGGCCAGGCCGTGCAGCTCCGGGTCGGCCGGGACGTGCGGGTTCGGGCCGGCGGGGACGGTCAGCAGCAGGTGGATGCCGCGGGCGCGGCCCAGCCAGCCGAGGCGGCGGAGGGTGTCGAGCAGGCCGGGGTGTGCGGTGAGCAGGGCGGGGAGGTCGTGGCAGAGCAGGAGCAGCGCGGGCATCGGTGGCTGGTTCGCGGTCTTGCGCAGGTACCCGCTGTGACTGGTGCAACCGGCCGCCACCAGCAGGCGCTTGCGGCGTGACGACTCGCCCTCGAGGACTTCGATCAAGCGGGGGACGAGGTCCGGGCGCGAGGCGTCGAGCGACACGGCCGTGTGCGGTAGCCGATCCAGCCCGTCGAACGCCGCCGTCCCCGCGTCCAGCAGCACGAACGTGACCTCGTCCGCGGTGTGCGCGGCGGCCAGCCCGAGCAGCGTCGTGCGCAGCAGGCCGGCGGTGCCGTCCCCGGCGATCAGGCCGTGCGGTCCCATGCCGCCGTCCACGGCCTCCTTGAGGTCCAGCCGGACCGGCGTGCCGTCGGCGGCGTGACCGATGACGATCCGCAGCCGATCGCTGGCTGGGGCGGAGAGGCGGGCCGGGGCCTGGTCGTCGGGCAGCACATCGGGCACGGTAGTACAGAAAGTGGATGACGGGGTGGCGGCGACCGGTTAGGCTGCCCGGCGATGCTTACCTCGGAATCCGGGAAGGGGGACATGCCCACCAGAAGTGAGTGCTGATGCGCTCCCTCCTGGACGGTCATCCCCGTCTCCTCGCCTGGCGGCGCGTGCGCGAGTTCGCCGTGCCGCCCACCATGATCGAGTCGACTGCCGCCCGGCTGCGGGCCGGTGACTGGGCCGGGGCGTGCGCCGCGGCGCGCGTCGATCCGGAACTGGATCCGCGGGCGATCGGTCGCCGTCACGGCCGCGAGCTGGCCGCTGAGATTCGCGCTGACCTGCGGAATCTTGTGCCGGATCTGCTTCGCTGGCACTTCCCGCGAGTGGATTCCGGTCTGCTGCGGCCCGGTCTGACCGTGTCGCTGGCCCGATACGGGCCGCGGCTGCACCTGGTCGCCCGGACCGCTCCCGGCTGGGCCGACGCCGACCAGCGGATCTCTCTCGCGCTCGGGGACGGCACCGCTGACGGCCGGCATCCGCACCCGCGCCCGCATCGCCGGTTCCGCCTCGACCTGCATCGCCACCTCTGGGACGCCCGCCGCACCGCGGAACTGGCCGACCGTGCCGGCGCGCTGACCTGGCCGTCGGGTGCGGCGACGGGCTTGTCACCGGACGAGATGGACGGCTGCGCCCTCCATCGGTGGGCGGCCGAGGCGGACATCCTGCGGTTCGCCGAGGGCCGGGAGGACGACCCGGTTTTCGTACGCCTGACCGCCCGTGATCACCGTGAGCTGACCGCGTCGCCGTCACCGGGCGGCCCGGGCGCCGGTCACCACGGCGTCGCGCGACGTTCCGTGGAACCGGACGCGCTGATCCTGCCGGACGCGGCCACCTGGCTGCTGCCGGACCTCGAACTGCTGCGCGCTGGCCTGATCGATGCCGGACAGCTGCACCCGTTGGTCGCCGCGTCCCTGGCACCCGGGCACGGGCGCTCCGGCCCCGAGGCGCCCGGGGTCGCGGACGGGGTGCGGCTGGTCGAGTGCCGGGGGAGGCAGCATCGGATCGGCCTGGTCGACGGGGTGCTGTCCGCCCTCGACCATGACGCGGACGAGCTGGTGCGCGAGGAGATCCTGGTGGCCTTCGGCGGTCCGCCGGTGGCGTGTCTGCGGGTGATCGAGCAGTCGACGCGCCGGCCGGAGAGCCTGGCGGACATCCGGGCTCGCCTCGACCACGGGGACCTCGCCGGGGCGCTGGCGGCGGTGGAGGGGCTGCTCGGGCCGGGTGCCGTGCTGCGGGACGGGCCGTTGCGGGACGAGCTGGTTCGCATCGAGCGGCGGCACGGGACCTACGAGCGGTACCGGACCGCGCCGACTGTTCAACCGCCGCCGCGGCGCAGGGAGCTGCCGCGCCGGCTCCGAACGACCACTACCACAAAGGTGATCTACTGAATGACGCTTGACATCGCTGCTGAACTGCTGGGACTGCTTGCTGACACGACGACCGAGGAGCGGCCCAACGCGCAGTTGGAGGCGCTCACGCTGGCCGTCGCGGCGGACCTGCCGGTGTTGCTCTGGGGTGAGCCGGGGATCGGCAAGACGGCCGCGCTCCACCAGCTCGCCGAGTCGCTCGACCTGCCGCTGACCACGGTGATCGCGAGCGTGCACGAGCCCACCGACTTCTCCGGCCTGCCGGTGATCGGCGCCGATCCGGCGGTGCACGGGGTCCCGATGGCGCCGCCGGACTGGGCGGTACGGCTCGCCGAGGCGGGGCGTGGGCTGCTCTTCCTCGACGAGTTGTCGACCGCGCCGCCGGCGGTGCAGGCCGCCCTGCTGCGGCTGGTGCTGGAACGCCGGGTCGGTGCGCTGACGCTGCCGCCCGGGGTACGGATCGTCGCGGCGGCCAACCCGCGGGGCTCGGCGGCCGACGGGTGGGAGCTGAGCGCGCCGCTGGCGAACCGGTTCGTGCATCTCCGGTGGACCTACGAGCACGACGTGGTGGTGCGGGGGCTGGGCGGGACCTGGCCGCGGACGACGCTGCCGCGGCTCGACCCGGGGCGGCTGACCGAGGCGGTGGCCCACGGGCGGCGGGCGGTGTGTGAGCTGCTGACCGCGCGGCCCAAGCTGGTGCACCAGCTGCCGAAGTCGGAGACCCAGCGGGGCGGAGCCTGGCCTTCGCCGCGGACCTGGGACATGGCGGTGCGGATGATCGCGTTCGCGACGGCGGCGGGCACCTCGCGGGAGGTGCTGTCGATGCTGGTCCGGGGCGTGGTCGGGGACGGTCCCGGGCTGGAGCTGCTGGCGCTGCTGGATCGGATGGAGCTGCCCGATCCGGAGGAGCTGCTCGCCGATCCGGGTGCGGCGGCGCTGCCGGAGCGGGGGGACCTGCGGCAGGTCGTACTGGAAGGGGTGGTCGAAGCGGTCCGGCGGAACGCGGACCGGGCGCGGTGGGAAGCGGCCTGGATGATCCTGGTCCGGGCGCTGGACGGTGGCGCACCGGACCTGGTCGTGGTGCCCGCCGGGAACCTGGCCGAGCTGCGCCGCGACGACTGGCCGCTGCCGGCCGGGCTGGAACGGCTGGCCGGAGCGATGCACGTGGCGCGGCGGGCGGCATGAGCGGGAGCGCCGAGAGGCTGGACACCGAGAAGCTGTACGCGGCCCGGCTGTTCGCGGTGCGGGCCCGGCCCTACCTGGCGTCGGCCCTGTTCGCGCTGCACGTGGTGGCGTCGCCGCGGACCCCGACGATGGCGGTGGACCGGTACTGGCGGTGTTACGTGTCGCCGGACTTCGTGGCGCGCACGCCGATGGAGGAGCTGGCCGGGGTCTGGGTGCACGAGGTGTCGCACCTGCTGCGTGACCATCACGGGCGCGGCGATCGTTATGTCGCCAGACACGAGCTGACCGGTCCCGGGGTGCGGCTGATGCTGAACATCGCGGCGGACTGCGAGATCAACGACGACGTGTACGGCGACGGGCTGCGCTTCCCGGCCGGCGCGGTGCATCCGGCGACCCTGCGACTGCCGCCGAACGAGCTGATGGAGGACTACCTGCCGAGGTTCCGGCTCGGGCCGTTCACCGACGGGTACGCCTGGCTGGACTGCGGGAGCGGGGCGGACGGCGGCGAGCGGCCGTGGGACCTCGGCCCGGACGGGGCGCACGGGCTGACCGAGCACGAGCGGGACGCGGTCCGGTTTCGGGTGGCGCAGGCGATCAACGGGCGGCCCGGTGACGCGCCGCGGGGGTGGCGGCGGTGGGCCGAGGAGGCGTTTCACCCACCGCAGCCGTGGCGGGAGCTGCTGGGTGCGGCGGTGCGGGCGGCGTCGGCTTCGGCCGGGGCGGGCGACGATTACACGTACCGTAAACCGGCCCGGAGGGGCGCGGCGCTGCCGCGCGTCGTGCTGCCCGCCCTGCGTCGCAACCCCCCTCGCGTCTGCGTCGTGATCGACACCTCGGGGTCGGTCAGCGACGAGGAGCTCGGGATCGCGCTGCTGGAGGTGGCGGCGATCGGGCGGGCCGTGGGCGGGCGGCGCGAGCTGCTCGGCGTGGTGTCCTGCGACGCGGCGGCCGGGGTGGCCGTGCCGATCTGCCGGGGCGAGGGGATTCCCCTGATCGGCGGCGGCGGGACCGACCTGCGGGCCGGGTTCGCCAGCGCGCTGCGGACCCGGCCGGACGTGATCGTGGCGCTGACCGACGGGTGGACGCCGTGGCCCGGCTCGCCGCCGCCGTGCCGGACGGTGGTCGGCCTGTTCCGGCGCAGGGTCCGCGAGGACCTGGACCATACCGTGCCGTGCCCGCCGGAATGGGCACGTGTGGTGAAGATCGGATGATCTGACGGAAAGGCGAGAAGGGTTCGGATATCGCCGCTAGGTTGTGGTTTCGTGGTCCTCCGTCGCTGCACTCACCACCTGCTGGTGCCGCTCCTGCTGGCCCTGTGCTGCCTGCTGGTGTTCGCGCCGGCCCGGCAGCAGCCGGCCAGGGCGGCGCAGAGCACCTGTTCCGCACCGGTGAGTCTGATCAACGGCGACTTCGAGGCCCCGGCGATCGCGGCCAACTCGATGTCGCTGATCAACGAGGGACCGGACATGCCGGGCTGGAAGACCACCGCGCCGGACCACGTGTTCGAGTTGTGGCACGAGGTGCGGCAGAACTTCAACGCCGGCTCCGGGGTGCAGTTCGTCGAGCTGAACGCGAACTACGTCTCGACGCTGTACCAGGACGTGGCGACCACGCCGGGCCAGACGATGCGCTGGGAGCTCAAGCACCGGGGCCGGCTCGGTACCGACGTGATGGCCGTCAAGATCGGTCCGGCCGGTGGCACGCTGGTCCAGCAGGGCGGCCCGATCTCCGACGCGAACACCGCGTGGGGCGTGTCGTCGCTCAACTACACGGTGCCGCCCGGGCAGACCATGACCCGGTTCGCGTTCGAGTCGGTCTCGGCGGCGCAGAACAAGCCGACGTACGGCAACTTCCTGGACGGCATCTCGTTCGGCACCGCGGCGTGCCTGCTGACCAGCACCGCGGTCAGCGCGGCCACCGCGAACGCCGGGGACACCCTGACCTACACGGTCAACGCCGAGAACCGGGGCGGCAACCCGGCCCAGCAGACCGTGCTCAGCAACCCGCTGCCGCCGGGCACCACGTTCGTCCCCGGGTCGATCCGGTCGATCACCGGGTCCAGCAGCACCACGGTCAGCGACGCGGCCGACGGCGACACCGGGGAGTACGACGCGGCCACACGCACGGTGCGGGTCCGAGCCGGGACCGGGGCCGGTGGCAGCGCCGGCGGGACCATCCCGGTGGGGGAGGCGCGGTCGTTCTCGTACCAGGTGAAGGTGACCACCGCGGCGGCCGAGACGACGCTCGGCGACGTGGGCGAGGCGACCTACACCGAGCCGATCTCCGGGTCCCGGATCACCTCGACCGGCAGCACCGCCACGACCGCCGTCGCGGCGGCGGCGGACCTGCGGATCAGCGCCGCGGTCGGACCCGGCGGGGTGGTGGCCGGGCGGCCCGCCACCACCGCCCTGACGGTCACCAACGCCGGGCCGAGCACCGCCGCGGCCGTGCAGGTCACCGCGGTGGTCCCGTTCGGCATCGTGAACGTCGGGGCGACCATGCCCGGGGCCACGTGCACGATCACCGGGCAGAACGCGCGCTGCGACCTGGCGAGCATGGCGTCCGGGGCGAGCGGGGTGATGACGGTCAGCGGGGACCTCATACCGCAGGCGACACCCGGGGCGCAGGCGACGCTGACCTCGGCGGTGAGCAGTGCGACGTACGAGGTGAACCAGGCGGACAACGCGGCCTCGGTCAGCGCCGCGGTGGCCACCGTCGCCGACGTCGGGGTGACCATGACCAACACGCCGGGGGTGGCCGGCTCGCCGATCACCTACACCGCCACGGTCACCAACGCCGGCCCGTCGATGGCCCGCAGCCTGGTGCTCACCGACGTGATCCCGCTGGCCACCGCGACGTACACCAGCGCCGCCGGCGGCACCTGCGCGGTCAACGCGATCGGCTCCCTGGAGTGCCAGCTGGCCGACATGCTGCCCGGGGCCACCACGACGGTCACCATCAACATGACGTTGAAGGCGTCCGGCGGCGGCGCGGTCAACAACGCGGTCTCGATCACCTCCAGCACCCCGGACCCGTCGGCGGCGAACAACAACTTCTCCGTGCAGTCGGCCGGCACCGCGGTGGCCGACGTCGGGGTGAGGCTGGGATTGAGCCAGCTCAGCGCGTATGCCGGGGACACCGTGACCTACACGCTGACGGTCACCAACTACGGCCCGTCGGACGCCACCAACGTCACCTTCGCCACGGTGACCCCGCCCGGCGTCACCATCGCGCGCAACCCGCCGTTCTGCACCCCGACGGTCTGCACCGTCGGCACCCTGCCGGCCGGCGCCAGCATCCCGCTCTCCGGCACCGCCACGCTCGGCCCGAACGCGGCCGCGGGCCCCGGGTTCGCCAGCACCACGGTCATCTCGCCGACCACCGACAACAACGCGGCCAACGACACCGACACGATCAACTTCACCGTGCTCCTGCGGTCCGACCTGTCGGTCACCCAGACGCTGAGCAACAGCACCGTTCCCGGCGACCCGCTGGTCGCCGGGCAAAATGTCACCGGCGTCGTCCGGGTCACCAACAACGGGCAGACCCGGTCGGAGGGCGTGGTGCTGCGCCAGGCGGTCCCGGCCGGCTGGCCGGTTCCGACGACCAGCACCACGGGCGGCGGCAGCTGCACCTTCCAGGGCACCGTGGTCGGCGGATCCACCCCGGACGGCGGTAGTTACGTCTGCAACCTGGCGACGCTGGCCACCTCGGCGACCTGGCAGATCACCTTCGCCGGGGTGCAACTGGCCACCGGGTACAGCAGCACGGTCTACAGCCGCGCCGCGACCGTCTCGTCGAGCACCCCGGACCCGGACGGCGCCAACGACAGCGTGACCACCACGGCCGCCGTGGAGCAGCACGCCGACCTGGAGGTCGTCAAGGTCGTCACCAGCAGCACCTCGATCGTGCAGTCCGAGGAGGTGGACTTCGAAGCCCGGGTGATCAACCACGGTCCGTCCGACGGCACCAACGTCGTGCTGCGGGAGAGCCCGGACGCCGGTCTCAGCATCACCTCCGGGACGGCTACCAACGGCACCTTCGACACCACCACGCAGAGCTGGACGATCCAGCGGATCACTCCCGGTGGCGCGCCCGGCGGGGTGCTGACGCTGCACGGCACGGCGCTGGGCAGCGGCACGCTGAACAACAGCACCCGGATCATCGCCGCCGACGGCACCGACCCGGACCCGGCCAACAACACCGCGACCGCCGGGGTCACCGCCGCTCCGGCCGCACCCGCACTGAGCATCGTCTCCACCACGACTCCGTCGGCGTCCCCGGCCGGGGTGGGCGCGACGATCCCGTACACCTACGAGGTGCGCAACACCGGCAACCTGCCGATGACCTCACTGACCCTCAGCGGGAACCTGAGCGGCTCGTCCACCTGCGCGCCGACGAGCGTGGCGGTCGGCGCGGTCGCGACCTGCACCGGCTCGGTCTTCTCGGTGACCGCCACCGAGGTGCTGGCGAACACCCCGATCACCGACACGGTCACCGCGCAGGCGCTGAACACCAGCACCGTGCTCCCGGCCACCTATGCCCAGCTCAGTTACAGCGTGCCGGTCGCCGTGCCGCACGCCTCGCTGTCGGTGGTGCTCACCCCGACCGTCAGCACCGCCAGCCGGCAGAACGCGGCCGCCAAGAACGACACGATCGCGTACACCTACGACGTCACCAACAACGGCAACGTGCCGATGAACGGCATCATGCTCACCGACACCAGGGGCAACACCATCGCCTGCCCTCCTCCGGCCAACCTGGCCATCGGGGCGTCGATGACCTGCGACCACACGCCGAGCCCCGGATATCAGGTGCAGCAGTCGGACATCGACGCCGGGACGCCGATCACCAACACGGCCACGGCCACGTCGGCCAACCCGGTGGGCAGTTTCGCCTCGCCGGTCAGCTCGGTGGCGGTGGCCGCGGCCGCGCCCGCGCTGGACATCACGGTGGTGCGGACCGGCTCCAGCTCGCCGGTCCGGGTCAACGACACGATCAGTTACCAGTACACGATCCGTAACCTGGGCAACGTCGGACTGGACACGGTCAGCGTGACCGACTCGAACATCACCTCGGTCAACTGCCCGGCGTCGGTGATCGCCGAGGGCGGCACCCTGGTCTGCACGTCGTCCGCGCCGTACACCGTGGTGCAGGGCGACATCGACGCCGGCGTGCCGGTGCTCAACGACGCGATCGTGGACGCGCGGAGCGTCGCGCCCGGTCACCTGCCGGTCAGCGCGGAGAGCTCGGTCCCGGTCCCGGTGGTGGGCTCCGGGCCGGCGCTGACCGTGACGACCACCGCGCAGGTGACGCCGGTCGGGCACGCCGCGGCGCTGGAGCCCGGCGACACGATCGCGCTCACCCACCGGGTCCGCAACACCGGCAACGTGACCATGCGGCTGGGCGTGGTCAGTGACACGCTGACCGGGACGGCCGGCTGCGACATGGTCACGCTGCCGGTCGGGGGCACGGCCATCTGCACCGGGGGTGTCGTGTACCAGGTCAGCCAGGACGACTACGACACCGGGGTGGCGATCGCGGCGACCACCCGGGTCACCGCCCGCGCGCCGGGGGAGGCGAGTGCCAGCACGTACGCCACCACGGCGGTCAGCGTGCCGATGGGGATCGGCAGCCCCGTGCTGACCATCACCACCGGCGCCACCCTGGTCACGCCGTCGGCGCACACCACCGCGGTCGAGGAGGGCGACATCGTCGCGTTCGGCTTCCTGGTGACCAACGCCGGCACGCTCAGCATGCGTACGGTGACCGTCACCGACAGCCGGACCGGCCAGGCCACCTGCCCGGCCTCGATCCTGTCGCCCGGCGGGACGATGACCTGCGTCTCGGCCGGATACACCGTGCGGCAGGCGGACATCGACGCCGGGTACCCGCTGACCAGCACCGCCAAGGTGAGCGGGCGGGCCGGCAACGGGCCGGTCCAGGAGTTCGGCCCGGCCGCCACCCGGGTGCCGGTCGTGGTCGGCGCACCGTCGCTGGACGCGCAGGCGATCGGCCGGGTGACCCCGGCCGAGCACCAGGCCGGCCCGGTCGCCGGTGACACGGTGACCTGGACGTATCGGGTGGTCAACAACGGCAACCAGACGATCGGCGACGTGGCGGTCAGCGGGCCCGGGACCATCGTCTGCCCGCAGACCGGGCTGACGGTGCGGGAGGCGATGACCTGTACCACGGACGAGCGGCGCGTGGTCACCCAGCAGGAGGTGGACCGGGGGCAGCCGATCACGACCAAGGTGTCGGTGGCCGGCCGGGCGCCGGACGGGGAGCACAGCTTCGGGCCGTTCAGCGGGACGGTCGCGGTGGTGGCGGGGCAGCCGGCGCTGGACGTCGAGCTGACCGTTTCCGCGGGCTCCGGCAATTCCGGGGTAACCACGGGTGACCTGCTGAAGTACACGTACGTCGTGCACAACGGCGGGAACGTCACGGTCGGCGACGTCACGGTCGATCACGCCCGGGGCGGGACGGTCGCCTGTGACAGCGTGCGGCTGGCGCCCGGGGAGGCGACGAACTGCAAGGCGGTGGCGGCGTACCGGGTGACCCAGGCGGACGTGGACGCGGCGACACCGATCGTGGACAAGGCGGTTGCGCGCGGGGTGGTGCCGGGGTCGGGGCAGAAGGTGGCGTCCAAACCGGACAGCACCACGGTGCCGCTGGCCGCACCGACCCCGAAGCTGAGCGGCGGGCAGACCGCGGTCTGGGCGGACACCGACAGCGACGGGCAGTTCGGGCCCGGGGACGACGTCATCTCCACGATCGTGGTGACCAACACCGGGAACGTCACGCTGATCAACGTCCGGGTGACCGGGCTGCCGGCCGCCGTGACCTGTGAGGCGACCCGGCTGGCGCCGAAGGCGTCGACGATCTGCCGGTCGGCGGTCTACCACCTGACCAGGAAGCAGATCGCGGCCGGGAAGCAGACGTTCGAGGCGAAGATCGCCGGGGATCTGGTCGACCCGGACGCGGACAACGTGACGGCGGACGCCCCGTCGACCGTGGCGGTGCCGGCGAAGAAGCCGGCGCCGAAGCCGTCCAAGCCGGCCGTGCCCGGACATCAGAGACCCCCGGGAGCGTTCCCGGTGACCGGGCAGGCGGCGGGTGTCGTCGTGCTGATCGGGCTGGGGCTGGTCGTGGCCGGCCTGGTCCTGTTCGTGGCGACTCGCGGGCCGGCGCCGGGTGCGCGGGGCGCGCACGGCGCCTACCGGCCGGCTCATCGGAGGTGAGTGGGTGGGGAATGGCCGAGGGGCCGGGCCGTTCCCCACCCATGATCAGGGTGGGGCGCTGGGCGGGGCCGCCGCCGGCGCCGAACACATTGTCGTCCCGCGGGGTCACCTGGGCCAGGTCCTCGGCGGTGGTGGCCGACCTGTGCTTCCGTTCGCGCACTGATTTTCACGCCGCCACGCAGAACTCGTTTCCCTCCGGGTCGGCCATCACCACGTGATGCCCGTCGAAGCTCGTCAGCACCCGCCCACCGATCGCCCGCAACTCCTCGACCTTTGCCAGGATCCGCGGCCACGGCTCGCCGTGCTTGCCCACCCGGACGTCGATGTGCAGCCGATTTTTCGCCACCTTCGGCTCCGGCACCTCCAGGAACACCAGCCGCGGCCCGGCACCGTCCGGATCCTGCAACCAGGCGCCCCCGCCCTCGTCCTCCGCCGGCTCCCCGAACGAGGCCACCCACTCCTCCCGGGTCGCGAACGGCGCCGGAGGCGACTCGTCCACATAACCCAGCGCGACCCTCCAGAACCCCGCCAACTCCTCCGCCCGCACGCAGTCGAAGGTC
Source organism: Actinoplanes ianthinogenes (assembly GCF_018324205.1). NCBI lineage: Bacteria > Bacillati > Actinomycetota > Actinomycetes > Micromonosporales > Micromonosporaceae > Actinoplanes > Actinoplanes ianthinogenes. The sequence goes on along the minus strand of NZ_AP023356.1, from coordinate 776,064 downwards.
AGATCCACCCGCAACGCCACCGCACGACCTCCCGCCTCACCCGACCTCCGTCATCCTGCTCCGGGGGTCTGACAAAAAACGCTGGGAGGCGACGCCACGCCGTATCGGGCGGCGAGGGCGGCGGCCCGCCGGCCCAGAGCAGTGCGCAACGACGGCGGCGACAGCGCCTCAGCATTCGCGCCGAGCTGCCACAACGCCCACTCGGCGTGCCAGGAGTCCTGAAAGGTGACCTCCAGGCGCAGCCAGCCGTCGGCATCCGGCTCCGGCTCCTCGGCGCGCACCGCCACCGCGTTCGTCAGCAGCTCCTCCCGCCGCGCGGGATGGACCCTGACCAGCACCGCGAGATGCCCCTCGGCGAGAAACCGGTCCCGCCGCTCCGCCCAGATCCGGTCCAGGTCGACCCGGTCGGGCCGTTGGGCGGGCTCGGGCAGCGCCGCAGCGGCCAGCACCCGGGACAGCCGATAGGTTCGGTCCTGCCCACCTCGCGTGGCCAGCAGATATCCCCGCCCGCGCACGGTGACCAGCCCGATCGGATCCACCGTCCGCCACCGCGCACTCTCGCCACCGGCCGCGTAATGAATCCGCAGCCGATGCCCGCCGAGCACCGCCCGCCGCACCTCGGCCATCACCGCACCGGGCAACTCCTCGGCGACCGCTCGCCGGGAGAGCAGATCGGTCTCCGGCTCGACCAGAAACCTCGCGGTCGCCCGATGGCTCTCGGGCAGCGCGTCGGCCACCTTCAACCGAGCCGAGGCGAGCGCCGGCCCGAGACCGAACCCCGATCCGGCCGTCAGCAACGCCAGGGCCTCGTCACGGTTCAGCCCGGTCAGCTCGGTCCGGAACCCGGGCAGCAGCCCGAACCCACCGTGCCGCCCCCGGTCGGCGTAGACCGGCACCCCGGCCGCCGACAGCGCCTCGATGTCGCGCAGCACGGTCCGGGTGGACACCTCCAGCTCCCGGGCCAGCGCGTCCGCGGTCATCCGGCCCCGCTGGCGGAGCAACAGCACGAGCGAGACCAGCCGATCGGCGCGCATCGCCGAAGCCTAGCGGAATACCTGACATCGGATGTCGTGATTCGTTGCCAGGATCGCCGCGCAGGAAGACGACAGAAGGTGGAGTGAGATGACAGTGGAACGCACCGCGATCAACCCGTGGGCCTGGTCGGCCGAGCTCGGCTTCAACCAGGGTGAGCTGGTCACCGGCGGGACCCGGACCCTGTACTGCTCCGGGCAGACCGCGATGGACCCGGACGGCAAGCCGCAGCACGACGGCGACCTCGGCGCCCAGCTGACGCTGAGCCTCGACAACCTGGAGGCGGTGCTCGCCGCGGCCGGCATGTCCCTGGCGAACCTGGTCCGGCTCACCGTCTACACCACCGACGTCGACCGGTTGTTCCCGCATTACGGCGTGCTGGCGGGACGGCTGGGCGCCGCCGGGGTGGCCCCGGCCACCACGATGCTCGGGGTGACCCGGCTGGCGATCCCCGGCCAGCTCGTCGAGCTAGAGGGGACCGCGGTCGCCTGACGGGTCGGCCAGCAGGCCGGCGAACCCGAGCTCGGCGGCGCCGATCAGCGTGGTGTCGTCGGCGAACGCGGACAGGCGCAGGTCGGCGCGTTCCCGGGAGACCGGCATGGCGTGCTGCGCGATGCGGGCCGCGACCTGCGGGGCGGCGGCCCGATAGACGTCGCGCAGCATGCCGCCGAAGATGACCGCTCCCGGGTTGAACAGGTTGATCAGGTTGGCGACGCCGATGCCGAGCCAGTCACCGACCTCGGCCACCGCCCTGGACGCGGCCGGATCACCGGCCAGGGCGTCGGTGACGACCGCGCGGACGGCGGCGGCCCCGACCGGGCCGTCGCCGCGGCCGGCGGCGTCCAGCAGCGCGTACTCGCCGGTCTCGGCCTCCAGGCAGCCACGGGAGCCGCACAGGCAGGGACGGCCGTCGAACGGGTTGACCAGCATGTGCCCGACTTCGCAGCCGTATCCGCTGTCGCCGCCGAGCAACCTGCCGCCGACCAGGATGCCGCCGCCCACCCCGACGTCGCCGTGCAGGTAGATCAGGTCGGCCACGCCGGTGCCGGCGCCGCGCTGGTGCTCGGCCAGCGCGCCCAGGTGCGCCTCGTTGCCGACCGCGACCGGGTGCCCGATGTCCAGCGCTTTCGCCAGCTCGGTGCCGAAGGCCTGGTCGACCCAGCCGAGCTCGGGACCGTAGCGCACCATGCCGTCACCGGGACGGATCATGCCGCAGTAGGAGGCGCCGACACCGGCGCAGGTGCTGTCCGGCGGGGCGGCGTCGACCAGCTCCCGGCCCAGTGCGGCGAGCCGGCCGACCACCAGGTCCAGGTCGACGCCGGCGCGGGGCCGATCGGTCTCGATCCGGGCCAGGATCGGGCCGCCGAGTCCGACCCGGGCGGCGACCAGGCGGTCCACCGCCACGTCGAAGGCCAGCACCCAGAACCGTTCCGACTCGGGGCGGACCACCAGCGACGGGCGGCCGGCGCCGGTGGTGCCGGTCGGCTGCTCCTCACGGACCAGGCCCGCCGCGGCGAGCTCGGCGGTGAGGGCGAGGATGGTGCTGCGGTTGACGCCCATCCGTTCGGCCAGGGCGGCCCGGGACAGCGGCCCGCTGACGTGCACGTGGTGCAGCAGTGTGCCCAGGCTGGTGCGTTTCGTCCTCATCGCACCACCAGCGTCGCCGATCGGTGGTGCCGGCACAACCTCACAGGTCACGGCGCGGGGACACCACCGCGCCGCCGGATGTGACAGGCTCCGGCCATGACGATCGCCGCCGCCGGTTCCGCCCTCATCGTGATCGACCTGATGCCGCGCATCGTGTCGCAGGACATGGGACCGTTCAAGGGCGCGGACGTGGTGGCCCGGTCGGTGGCGCTCGCGACCGCGTTCCGCGCCGCCGGCGGCGTGGTCGTGCCGGTCCGGGTGGAGCGGCCGCATGTCGCCGAGCAGCCGCCGGGCAGCGGTTTCGTCCCGGAGTTCGAGCCGCAGGCGGGTGACATCCCGATCGTGAAGCGGACCATCGGCGCGTTCTACGGGACCGGGCTGGCGGAGCGGTTGCGGGAGCGGGGCGTGGACACGGTGGTGATGGCCGGCATCGCGACGACGATGGGCGTGGAGTCGACCGCCCGGGCCGCCGCGGACCTGGGCTTCGAGGTGGTCTTCGCGTCGGACGCGATGAGCGGGATGACGGCGGCGGAGCACACCCACGCCCTGTCGGTGGTCCTGCCGCGTTTCGGCGACGTGCTGACCACCGAGGAGATCCTCGCCCAGCTGCGCTGACCTGTTTCTGTCACACCCCCGGCGCAGGATGGTGGCGCACGGCTGAGGGGCCGGGCTGGCGGGGATGGGATAGGAAGGGCGTCATGGCGACGATCGGACCGGCGGGCAAGCGGATGGCGCTGGCCACCCTCGCGTCGCGGGTGGCGGGGTTCGTCCGGGTGCTCGTGCTCACCGCGGCGCTCGGGCTCGGGACCCGGCTGCTGGACGCCTACAACGTGGCGAACACGCTGCCCAACGCGGTCTACGAGCTGCTCATCGGCGGGGCGATGGCCAGCGTCGTCGTGCCGCTGCTCACCCGGGCCGCGCTGACCGATCCCGATCACGGTGTGCGGTACACGCAGCGGCTGCTGTCGCTGCTGGTCTACGGGCTGGGCGCGATCACCGTTCTGGCGTTGCTGGTGGCGCCGTGGCTGGTCGATCTCTACGCGCCCGGGTTCAGCGCCGGGCAGCGGGAGCTCGCGGTGGTGTTCAGCCGCTACTTCCTGCCGCAGATCCTGTTCTACGGGGTCAGCGCGACCGCCGGCGCGATCCTCACCATCCGGGGACGGTTCGCGGCGCCCGCCTGGGCGCCCCTGCTGAACAGTCTCGTCGTGATCGGGGTCGGGCTCCTCTTCATGCTGACCCGCAGCTTCCCGCTGCTCGCGATCGGCACCACCGCCGGGGTGTTCGCGCAGACGGCGCTGGTCGTGTGGGCACTGGCCCGGTCCGGGTTCCCGATCCGGTTGCACCTCGACCCGCGGGGGATCGCGATCCGGCGGATCGCCGGGCTGGCCGGGTGGGTGCTGCTCTCCGTGCTGGGCGCGCAGGCGCTGCTGGCCGCGGCGACCCGGGTGGCGTCGCTGAGCGGTCCGGGCGGCGTCACGGCGTACCAGAACGCTCTTGCGATCTTCCAGGTGCCGTTCGCCGTGATCGCGTTGTCGCTGATGACCGCGATGCTGCCCCGATTGAGCCGGAGCGCGCTGCGCCGCGACCACCAGCGGATCGTCCGCGACCTGTCGCTCGCCGTGCGGGTCACGGTCGCGGTGCTGGCCCCGGTCGCGGTGGCGATGGTGGTGCTCGGGCGGCCGATCGCCGCCGTGCTGTTCGACCACGGGAGCAGTTCGGCCGGGACGGTGCGGCTGCTCGGCACGGTGCTCGCCGGGTTCGGGCTCGCCCTGGTGCCGTTCAGCGCGTACTCGATTCTGCAACGCGGCTTCTACGCGCTCCAGGACACCCGCACACCCGCCCTGATCAGCGCCGGCGTGGCGGCGACCGGGATCGCCGGGTGCGCGGTCGCCGGGTTCCTGCTGCCGGCCGAGTCGATCGTGGTGGGGATCCCGGTGTCGTACGCGGTCGCCTACGCGCTCGGGCTGGTCGCGACGCTGCTGGTGCTGCGGCGCCGGTTCGGCTGGATCGACGGGCGGCGGCTGATGCGTACTCACCTGCGGGTGTCCCTGGCCGCGGCCGCCGGCGCCGGATGCGCCGTCCTCGCGCTGACCCTTTCCGGGACGGCGATCCCGCTGCTCACCGTCGTCGCCGCGGCCGGGGTGGGCGCGCTCGGTTACCTGGCCGCCGCGAGACTGCTCCACATCGCGGAGGTGCGGCTGGCCCTGATTACAGTGAGCCGTGCCCCTTGAACGACTTGGCTTCGCGGTCGACTCCACCCGGTCCCACGGTGACGGCTGGCATCTGACCGGCAGTCCGGAGCACCACCCGCGGCACTGGCCACGCCCCGGCGAGCGGTTCGACCGGATCCGCGACGACGGTGACCGGGAGCGGCATGTCGTCGACCTGGTCGTGGTGGAGTGCTCGGCCGATCATGCCGTGGTCACCGGGAGCGGCGGGGAGCTGCTGCGCGACGACGAATACCTGGTGCTCACCGGGGAGCGGGAGATTCCGGACAGGCCGCTGCCGGAGCCGGGCGCGGCCGGGCTGGCGGCGATCCTGGGCGACCCGGACCCGTCCGGCGTCGACGTGGACTGGGCGGCGGTCGAGGCGCAGCTGGGCGTCACGCTGCCCGCCGACTACAAGGAGTTCGTCGGGACGTTCGGGGCGGCGACGATCGACGACCACCTGGTGATCTGCGCGCCTGCGGACCTGGTGGACGAGCAGGATCATGTCCACGTCGACGACGACGATCGGCCGGAGGGGCTGGAGCCGGGCGACCGGCTGATCGCCTGGGGCAGCACGCCGAACGGTGACCTGCTGCTCTGGCACGCCAAGCCCGGAGTGCCACCGGAGTCGTGGCCGGTTCTGTTCACCGAGGAGGGGCCGGTGTGGCAGGCGTTCCCGGGCGGCTTCACCGCCACGGTGGCCGGGCTGCTCACCGGTGACCTGCAGTCCTGGCACATGAGCGACCGGCTCGGCGGCCCGCACAGCTATCGGTGATACTGCTGGGCCAGGGCCGTGACGAGGCGGTCGACCTGGGCGCGGATCTCCGGCACGGCGGTCGCCTCCCACAGGTGCCCGCGGCGCAGCGGGCCGGCCAGCCACAGCCCGTTCCGGATGTGGCCGTCCGGGTCGCTGTCGACGCCGAGGCCGTAGGGTCCCGGCTGGACCAGGCCGTCGCGGAACAGGCTGCTCAGGAACGGATCGGCGGAGCCGGGCAGGGAGCCCGGCCCGGTACAACAGATCACCGCGGCATACCGCCGCTCCGGCCGCCCGTCGATCGCGACCAGCAGCCCGCCGCGCGGGTCCGGCTCGACCGAGCGCAGCCGGCCCGCCGAGAACCGCAGCGTGCCCCGCTCCTGGAGCTCGGCGATCCGGGCGGCGACCGGCGGCGCCATCCGGTGCCGGTGCACGTCCCAGTACCGCACCACGTGCCGCAGGAAACGCTCCCGGTCGCCGTCGGAGAAGCCGGCCCAGAGCCGATCCGCCTGGTGCCGCAGCGTGTCGACCACCGCGACCCAGTCGGCGCCGCCGGCGATCGCGGCCCGCACCCGGCGCAGCAGTTGCCGCAGCGTGAGGTCGCTGTTCAGGATCAGGTCCGGGTGCGCGCTCGACGGCGGCAGCTGCGGATGCGCCAGCGGCAGCAGCCCGCGCCGGGAGATCGCCTCGATCGGTCCGCGGTGCCCGGCCTCGGCCAGGGTCAGCGCCACGTCGACCGCGGTCAGCCCGGTCCCCAGCAGCAGCACCGGCTCGTCCGCGTCCAGGTGCGGAAATCCGGTCCGCGAGCCCGGCGCGGAGAAGCCCGCCCACGGGTCCGTGATCAGGTAGGGGCTCGCGTAGGCCGCCTCGCTGATGCCGGGCAGCCGGGCCGCCCGCGGATTGCCGACGGCCAGGATCACCTGGCCGGCCCGGACCGATCCGGAGTCGGTGCGGATCACGTAGCCGTCGTCTCCCGCATACAGGCCGGTAGCGGTCGCGACATGGTGCCGCAACCGCCCGGCGGACACCGCGACCGTGTCGCTGAACTGCGCGGCCAGGTAGTCGCCGTAGTCCGCACGCGGCAGGAAATCGGTGCCCTCGACCGCCGCGCCCCGGTCCCGGGACCAGCGGACCAGGTGCATCGGGTCGTCCGGGCAGATGCTCATGGAACCGGCGCGCGCGTTCAGGATGTGCCACGGCCGCGCCGCGCCATAGGCCACCCCGCGACCGGGGTCGCGGTCCGGCGCGATCAGGACGACGTCCTTTTCGGTACGCCGGATCAGCGCCCGCGTCAGCAACGCCCCGGTGGCGCCCCCACCGATGACCGCCACCGTCCGGTCGGCGGCGGTGTCCCGACTGGCGGGCTTCAGGACTTCGACGACGCTCGACATGTTGCACTCCCGCTGTTCGACGGCCCGCCAATCAAACCATAAAACCCACAGGCTTTATAGGCTTAGCGTACGCGGTGTGTCCCCGGTCGCTACCGTGCCGGGATGATCGGGAACGGTGCGATGGCGATGTACGCCGCAGTGCTGGACGAGTCCGTCGCGGAGATGGCAGCGGTGGCCGCCGACCCGCGCCACTTCGACCGCCTCAAGATCTACCGGCTGGCCGACATCTGGGACAACAACACCTTCCCGTTCTTCCGGGCGGCGCTGATGCCGACGCGGTGGCTGCGGGATCGCTGGGCAGCCGCCGGCCTGCGCTGGATGGCCGGCTTCTCCGCGGAGCGGCGTGCCTGGATGATCTCGCGGGTCGGCCCGGACCTGGCGAAGGTGCTCGGCCGTCCGCCCCGCTCCGTGCCCTACTACCGCGACTACCGGAACCTGGTGCACGCCTCGACGCTGCCACTCGACGCGGCGGCGCTGGCCGCCGACTACGACCTGGCCCGGGCCGTGGTCACCGCGGTCAGCGTGGAACGGGCCGGTGACCGGCTCACCGCCGATGTCGCGATGACCGTGCCACGGCTCTTCCCGGTCGCCGAGCCGGCGGTCCCGCCCACCGTCACCGTCAGCGTCGGTGATCTGCGCGAGTTCACGTTCGACAGCACCGACGCGGGCACCGCGGGGGTGGCGGTGACCGAGGAGCGGGTCTCGTTCGGCGCCCGCAGCCGGTTCGCCGGCACCGAGCCGACGGTGTATGTCAGCGACGATCGGTGGCACCTGTCCCGGGCGGGCCGGGCCGCGGACGCGGTGACCCCGAGACGGAACCGCCGGAGGCGCCGGTTGCCGCCCGAATTCGTGTCGGCGCCGGAGGCCGCAGTGGTCCTGTTCGACGCGATGCTCCAGCTCCGGACGGTCAGGCACGGGCGGCTGGCCGGGCGGGTCCCGGTGGGCGGGTTGTGCCGGACACTCGCCGGCGCGGGAACCCGGATCCTCGAGGCGGCCGACGCCCAGCGGGCCGGTGACGAGGCGGCCTTCGACCGGCTCGCCGCGGAGTGGGTGCGTCCGCACCCGGATGTGGAGTGGTGGCTCACCCGCGAGCTTCCGGAGGAATCGCCGCTGCGGAAGCTCGCCGCGGGGTTCGGCGGCACGCGGATCAAGCCGGTCCCGCCGTTCTCCCCGGACGCCGCACTGCACGAGGCGTCGGCCCGCTTGACCGCGGCCGTCTACGGGGTGGAGCGGGCGGCACTCACCGTCAACTACGCGGCGCCCGCCGCGGACGGTGCCTGGGTCCTGTACAGCGATGTAACCGCCGGGGTCGGCCGGTTCGAGCTGTCGACCGCGGCGTTCACGCGTTGCGAAGATCCGGCGTGATGCGCTGCTCGCGGGGTGAGCGGGTCCGCAGTGGACAGCGGTCCGCGCAGGATCGCGGTGTCGGATTCCCGCGCCGTCGTCGGTGATCAGTCAGGTGGCGCGGGCGGGCCATGCCAGGTTGTGGCATGAATACGGGAGGCCCTGCCGGACCCGATGGGTCAGGATCATTCCGGCCGTGTCGCCGACCAGCGACAAATTGGGCGACAACCCCCGAAACGACGACCGGGCCGGCAACGGTGTACGCCGCCGCGGGATTGCCCGGGCGGGGAAGTTCCGGATCCTGGAAGTAGCCGGGCTGCCGGGCCTGGGTGGCATCCGCGCCGGTCGATCTTGCGAGATGGGCAGCTCAGGGTGGGGTTGTCGGGGGATTTGAGTGGGCCGGGAATACTTGGTCCGGCGCTCGGGCGGACCGGGGGCCGGAGGGGGAGCGAGCTGATGACGCAGGCGGCAGAGCCGAACGACGGTGCCGGGCAGGAGACGCCGGTGCCGCCGGAGGGCGGCGACCGCCCGGCAGCCGGCTCGGCGCGGGTCCCATCCCCACGCCCCGCCGGCATCACCGTCAACTTCAGCCCCGCCCCGCAGCCGAGCACACCGGGCCGCGCCGCAGTCCCGCCATCGCCGGCGGAAAGCCCGGCCCCGCAGTCCAGCGCACCCGGCCGGGCCGCCGTGCCGGCACCGCCCGCTGAGAGCCCGGCCCCGCAGGCCGGCGCGCCCGGTCGTGCCGCGGTGCCCGCGCAGACCGCGGAATTCCCGCCGCCCAGTGCGCCTGGTCGTGCCGCCGTTCCGGTGTCGCCTGCGGAGACTTCGATCCCGCAGGCCGGCGCGCCCGGTCGTGCCGCGGTGCCCGCGCAGACCGCGGAATTTCCGCCGCCCAGTGCGCCTGGTCGTGCCGCCGTTCCGGTGTCGCCTGCGGAGACTTCGATCCCGCAGGCCGGCTCGCCCGGTCGTGCCGCGGTGCCCGCGCAGGCCACGGAATTTCCGCAGCCCAGCGCGCCTGGTCGAGCTGCCGTTCCGGTGTCGCCTGCGCAGACCCCTGTCCCGCAGGCCGGCGCGCCCGGCCGGGCCGCGGTCCCGGCGCAGATGATCGGGGCGAGTCCGGCGGAGGCTCGGACCGAGACGATCGCCCCGGACCAGCCCACAGCGCCGGCGCCGGGACGGGCATCGGCCCCCGCGCCCGCGGCCGGTCCAGGGCGGGCGTCGGTTCCGGCACCGCCGGCCGCGCCGGGCAGAGCGTCGGTTCCGGCACCCCAGGCGCCGGCGTCGCCATACGATGCAGCGGCACGCCAGCCGCAGACTTCACCCTTCTTCGTGCCCGAGCAGCCACCCCGCCCCAGCCAGCAGCCGCCCGTCCCACCGCAGCCGGGCCGAGCCTCGGTGCCCGCGCCGCCCAGCAACCCGCGTCCCGCTCCGCTCGGCAACCCGCGTCCCGCTCCGCCCAGCGACCCGCGTCCCGCTCCGCCCGGCAACCCGGTGCCAGCGCCGCCCAACAACCCGAGGCCCGCGCCGGCCGCCGGCTCGACGTACCAGAGCGCGCCCACCAGCCCGCAGACCTATCAGAGCGCTCAGGACGTACCGAAAAAGGCCGGAAGCGGCAAGCGGCGCGTCGCCATCCTCCTGGTCGTGGTGTTCTTCCTGGTCGCGCTGGTCGGCGCGGGCGCCGCGGTGCAGCTCACCCGCGACCTGCCGAACGCCACCCTGACCACGGAGATCGCCACCACCATCAAGATCCCCGGCAGTGCCCCCAAGATCCCGTGGCCGAGCACCGGCTCCGCCGAGTTGATGATCGAGGGGATGGGCCGGCTGGGCGGGTCGGGCGGCGACAAGGCCGAGCCGATCGGCAGCGTCGCCAAGGTGATGACCGCTTACGTCATCCTCAAGAACCATCCGCTCGACGGTGACGAGGAGGGCCCCTCGATGACCGTCGACGCGGCCGACGTCGCCGATTACAACCAGCGGACGCTGACCGGGCAGTCGCAGGTCAGGGTGGCCGTGGGGGAGAAGCTGACGGAGCGGGACGCGCTGGAGGCGCTGATGCTGCCGTCGGCGAACAACGTCGCGCACATGCTCGCCGAGTGGGACGCCGGCAACGTCGAGGGCTTCCTGGAGAAGATGAACGACGCCGCCGACGACCTCGGCATGACCGAAACGGAATACACCGACCCGAGCGGCTTCCTGCCCACCACGATCAGCACCGCCGCGGACCAGGTGAAGCTGGGCCAGGCGGCGCTGAAGATCGACGCGTTCGCCGAGATCGTCGAGCTGCCCAGCGCGGAGATCCCGGTCGAGGGCACCATCAAGAACTACAACGACCTGCTCGGCGAGGACGGCGTCTTCGGGATCAAGACCGGCTCGACCGACCAGGCCGGGGGCAACCTGCTGTTCGCCGCCCGGCTCAAGGTCGCCTCCCGCGATCTGGTGATCGTCGGCGCGGTCTTCAACCAGCCCGGCGCGAACACGCCGGAGCAGCTCGCCGCGGTCAACAAGGTGGTCCGCAAGCTGCTCACGGCGGTCGGCAAGTCGGTCAAGGAGTACCCGCTGGTGGCCGCGAAGCCGCTCGGTTCGGTGCAGACCGCCTGGGGCTCGTCGGTCACCGTGACCCCGGCCTCGGCGCTCAAGGTGGTCGGCTGGCCCGGCCTCGCGGTCAAGGTCAAGACCACGACCACGAAGCCGGGTTCGCTGGTCACCGCCGGGCAGCAGGTGGGCGAGGTTCAGGCAGCCGGGGTACGCGTTCCGCTGCGCGCCGACGCCGCCACGAGCGAGCCCTCGCTGTGGTGGAAGCTGACCCGCCGTCCCTGACGCGCCCGCTGGGTCAGCACCACGCAGCCCAGCACCACGACCGCGGCGCCGAGCGACGCGGGTGTCACCGGCTCGCCCAGCAGCAGGGCTGACCAGAGCAGGGTCAGCACCGGCTGGGCGAGCTGGATCTGCCCGACCCGGGCGATCCCGCCCTTGGCCAGTCCGGCGTACCAGGCGAAGAACCCGAGGAACATCGAGACCGTCGTTAGGTAGCCGAACGCCGCCCAGCTGACCCCGGCGGCGTGCGACGGGCCGGACAGCACGGCGATCGGCAGGGTGACCGGCAGCGCGACGACCAGCGCCCAGCAGATCGTCCGCGCCCCACCGAGGTCCCGGGCCAGCGCCCCGCCCTCGGCGTAGCCCAGCGCGCACAGCACCACGGCGGCCAGCAGATAGAGGTCGGCCAGGCTCAGCCCGCCGTGCACGGCCCCGGTGGTGATCAGGAAGGTCAGCACGGCGATCAGGCCGCCGCCGCTGGCCAGCCAGAACGTCAGTGGCGGCCGCTCGTGGGCGCGCAGCGCGGCGAACACCGCGGTCAGCGCCGGCAGCACGGTGACCACGACCGCGCCGTGCGACGAGGTCTGGCTGGTCAGCGCCAGCGACGTGAACAGCGGGAAGCCGACGACGACGCCGAGCGCGACAACCGCGAGGCGCCGCCACTGGTCCCGGGCGGGCCGCGGGGCTCCGGTCGCCCGCAGGTAGAGCACGGCGAGCAGGGCCGCGCCGACCGCCCGGCCGAACGCCACGAACCACGGGTCGAGATCGCGCACGGCCACCCGGGTCATCGGCAGCGACAGGCTGAACGCCAGCACGCCCAGGGCGCCGAGGGTGAGGCCCGCTGTTACCGTGCTGCGGGCAGTAGCGCTACTCTGTTCTCTCATGAATGACAGTAACGCAGCCCAGCGTGTTATCCAAGATCTACGCGCTCGGGTGCGGGACTCGTCACCCGGCACACGGCTGCCCTCGGTGCGCGAGCTGACCGTGGCGCACCAGGCCTCGCCGGTCACGGTCAGCGAGGCGATCCGCCACCTGGTGGCTCAGGGCCTGGTCGAGGCGCGACCCGGCAGGGGCACGTTCGTGGCCGCCCGGCCGGAGCCGCCGCACGCGCCCGACCTGTCCTGGCAGACGGTCGCGCTCGGCCCGCGCCGGTTCGGCGAGAGCGAGATGCAGGCGTTACTGGCGTTACCCCCGGCGGGCGCCATCCCGCTCACCGGCGGCTACCTCGACGCCGACCTGCAACCGGCCGCCGCGCTCGGCGCCGCCCTGGCCCGGGTCGCCCGGCAGCCGGCCGCCTGGCAGCGCGGCCCGGCCGAGGGCCGGGAGGACCTGCGGGACTGGTTCGCCCGCGCGGCCGGCGGCGGGCTGCGCGCCCGCGACCTGGTGATCTGCCCGGGCGGGCAGGCCGCCCTGTCGTCCGCGCTGCGGGCGCTCGCCGCGCCCGGCGACACCCTGCTCGTCGAGTCGCCGACCTACCTGGGCGCGCTCGCCGCCGCCCGGGCCAGCGGCCTGCACGTGGTGCCGGTGCCGGCCGACCGGGACGGGGTGCTGCCGGACCAGCTGGCGGCGGCCTTCGCCCGGACCGGGGCGCGGCTGTTCTACTGCCAGCCGCTGTTCGCCAACCCGACCGGGGCGAGCCTGGCCGAGCACCGGCGGGCCGCGGTGATGGCCGCGGTCCGTGCCAACGGCGCGTTCCTCATCGAGGACGACTACGCGCGTGACCTCGTCATCGACGCGGACGTCCCGCCGCCGCTGGCCGCCGGCGACCCCGACGGGCACGTGGTCTACCTGCGCTCGCTGACCAAGTCGGCGGCCCCCGGCCTGCGGATCGCCGCGATCGGGGCGCGCGGTCCGGCCGGCTCCCGGCTGCGGGCCGCCCGGCTGCTCGACGACTTCTTCGTGGCCGGGCCGTTGCAGCAGGCCGCCCTCGAGTTCGTCACCGGCCCGGCCTGGGGCCGGCACCTGCGTGCCCTGCGGCGCGACCTGAAGGTGCGCCGGGACGCGCTGCTCACCGCGCTGCACCGGCACCTGCCCGACCTGGTGCCGCCGGTGATCCCGCGCGGTGGGCTGCACCTCTGGGCGCGCCTGCCGGACGGCACCGACGACACCGGCCTGGCCACGGCGGCCGCGGCCGAGGGCGTCGTCGTCTTCCCCGGACGGCCCTGGTTCGCGGCCGAGCCGCCCGCCGCGCACCTGCGGCTGACCTACGCCGCCGCGCCGCCTGACCTGATGGACGAGGCGGTGCGGCGGCTGGCCCGGGCCTTCCGGCACTGAGCCGTCACGACGCCACCCACGGGCCGTGCCAGCCGCCGTATTCGGCGATCAGCCGGTCGGCGCCGGGCGGACCCCAGGTGCCCGGGGTGTACGTCTCAACCGGGGGCGGGTTGTCGATCAGCGGCTGCATGATCCGCCAGGTCTCCTCGACGCCGTCCTGGCGCTGGAAGCGGGTGCTGTTGCCGATCAGCGCCGCGTGCAGCAGCACCTCGTACGGCGTCGGCCCCTCCCCGCCCTCCTGTGCGAACTCCATGTCGAGGGTGACCAGCTCCGGTCCCGGCGCGTCGGACCGGTGTGCCTGCATGTGCAGTCGCAGTCCGGTGGTCGGGTCGAGCTTGAGCACGAGCTCGTCCGGCTCCGGACGGTGTGCCATGCCGGGCACCCGCAGGCCGAGCTTGGGCGGCCGCTTGAAGATCAGGCGGAACTCGGTCTGGGTGACCGGCATCCGCTTGCCGGTCCGGATGAAGAACGGCACCCCCGACCACCGCCAGTTGTCGATCTCCAGCCGCAGCGCCGCGTACGTCTCGGTCGTCGAGTCGGCGGCCACCCCGGGAATGTCGCGATACCCCTGGTACTGCCCACGGGCGTAGTGCGCCGGATCCGTCGTGGCCACCGCGCGCCAGAGCGCCAGCTGGCTGTTCTTGAGGCTGTCCGGGTTCTGCCCGGCCGGGGACTCCATCGCGCCCGCCGCCACCACCTGCATCAGGTGGTTGACCACCACGTCGCGGAGCGCGCCGACCGGGTCGTAGAAGTGCCCGCGGTCCTCGACGCCGAAGCTCTCGGCCATCGTGATCTCGACGGACTCGACGTAGCTCCGGTTCCAGACCGGCTCCAGCAGCGAGTTGGCGAACCGGAAGTAGATCAGCTCCTCCAGCCCCATCTTGCCCAGGAAGTGGTCGATCCGGTACAGCTGCGACTCGTCGACGTACCGGTGCAGCTCGGTGGCCAGCGCGACCGCGGACTCCGTGTCGTGCCCGAACGGCTTCTCCACCACGACCCGGCCGTCGCGGACCAGGTCGGCGTCCGCGAGGCCGCTGATCACCCGGCCGAACAGGAACGGCGGGATCTCCAGATAGAAGACCGGGGTCCGGGCGCTGCCGACGGCGCCGGCCACCCGCTGGTAGGTGGCCGCGTCACCGAAGTCGCCGCTGAGGTAGCTCATCCGGGCGGCCAGCCGCTGGAACGCGTCCTCCTCGATCTTCTCGCCGGTGCCCTCGATCGCCGCGCGGGCGTGTGTGACCAGGTCGTCCTGCGTCCACTGGTCGACGGCCACGCCGACGATCGGGCAGTCGAGCAGGCCGCGCAGTTCGAGCCGGTACAGCGAGCGGAAGGTCATCACCTTGGCGAGGTCGCCGGTGATACCGAAGATGATCAGGACGTCAGCGGGCGCGGTCGTCGCTGCCATGGTGTTCCTCCCTGCGGATACGCGGTTCGTCGAGCGTGGCGGGGTCGAGGAGCTCGGCCGAGCGGTGCGCCGGCCGCAGATAGAAGTCGTCGAGCCAGGAGGCGAAGGCACGCATCTCGGCGCCGGCGTTGGCCAGCAGCTGGGCGTGCACGCCGAGCCAGGCGGCGAACGCGAACCGGCCCTTGAGCTCGTGGCGGTGCGGCCCGATCTCGGCGACGGCGGCCTTGCGGCCGATCATCGCCATGATTCCCTTGTCCCGGTAGTGGAACGGCCGCCGGCCGGTCCCCTCGATGTCGGCGATGATGTTGCCGGCCGCCCAGTCGCCGGACTGCTGCGCGACGCTGCCGAGCTGCGGCAGGACGGTGTCGTCGCCGATCGGGATGTTCGCCACGTCGCCGAGGGCGTAGACCTTGGGGAAGCCGGGGACGCTCAGGTCCGGGTCCACGTCGATGCGCCCGCCGTGCCCCTGCGGCAGTCCGGACCGGAACGCCACGGGCGCCGCCATCTGGCCGCCGCCCCAGACGACGAGCTGGGTCTTGATCGTCGTGCCGTCGCTGAGCGTGACCCGGTCCGCGGTCACCCCCTTGACCGAGACGCCGAGCCGCAGCTCGACCCCGCGCCGTTGCAGCTGCTGCACGGCGTACCCGTGCGCCTCGTCGGAGAACGCGGTGAGCACGGTGTGCCCGAGGTCGATCAGGATCACCCGGGCGCCGGCGATGGCCAGGTGCGGATAGACGTGCGGCATCACGTCGTGGACCAGCTCGGCGAGCGCGCCGGCCGTCTCGACGCCGGTCGGCCCGCCGCCGACCACCACGAAGGTGAGCGCGCCGTCGTCGGCCAGCTCCGGCTTGGCCGCGACGTCGCGGAACAGCTCCAGCAGCCGGCCGCGGACCCGTTCGGCGTCGGCCAGGCTGTACAGCGGCAGCGTGAACTGCTCGGCGCCGGGCGTGTGGAAGAAGTTGGGCTGCGCCCCGGCGCCGAGAACGATCACGTCGCCCTCGACCGTGGTGTCGTCGGCGAGAGTCACCGAGGAGCGTTCCGGGTCGATCGCGACGACATCGCCGGTGCGGGTCTGCACGTTGGCGTGCCGGGCGAACATCGTCTCCAGGTCGAACCGGATGTCCTTGGGAGCCAGCTCGGCGGTGGCGATCTGGTAGAGCAGCGGCTGGAACTGGTGGTAGCCGTTCCGATCGATGATCGTGACTTGGGCGCGTGGTTCGTCCGCGAGCCGTCGCGCGCACGCCACTCCGGCGAACCCGGCGCCGACGATGAGGACCCGTGCCATCCATGGCTCCTTCCACGGGTGGGCATTCCAGGCTCATCGTCGGCGGCGAACAGGGGGTGTGACACCCTCCGAATCGGATGAAGGCGGGCCTCATCCGTTATGGACGATGGCTGTGCCGGGGACGGCTGCCCATTGTGGAAAGGGTGAATCCACCTGTCCTGGCAGTGCCTGCCCAGCTGCTCCCCGCCCGCGAGCAGATGGCGTTCACGCTCATCTTCCACATCGTCTTCGTGCCGTTCGGGGTCGCCCTGCCGACGATGATGCTGATCGCCAACTACAAGGGCCTGCGGCGCAACGACTCGGTGGCGCTGCGGCTGGCCCGGCGCTGGTCGCACGCCGCCGGCCTGCTGTTCGCCGTGGGCGCGGCCTCGGGAACCGTGCTCTCGTTCGAGATGGGCCTGCTCTGGCCGGGGCTCACCGGACGCTTCGGCGAGGTGTTCGGGCTGCCGTTCGCGATCGAGGGTCTGGGGTTCTTCCTGGAGGCGATCCTGGTCGCCGTCTACATCTTCGGGTGGCGGCGGATGCGGCCGTGGACGCACTTCTGGCTGGGCCTGCCGATCCCGTTCGTGGCGCTGGCCGGTGCTTTCTCGATCATCTCGGCGAACGCCTGGATGAACCAGCCGGCCGGATTCGAGCTCGGCCCCAACGGCGAGATCACCGCGGTCGACCCGCTCTCGGCGATCTTCAACGACGCGCTCTGGTACGAGCTGCTGCACTTCGTCCTCGCCGCCTACATGGCGGCCGCGTTCACGCTCGCCTCGATCTACGTGGTCGGGTGGCTGCGCGGCCGGCGGGATCGCTATCACCGGCTCGGCATCCTGATCCCGCTCACCATCGGCGCCGTGCTCACCCCGATCCAGTTCGTGGTCGGCGACCTGGCCGCGGTGGCGGTCTTCGAGGACCAGCCGGCGAAGTTCGCGGCCATGGAGGTGGTCACGACCTCCGGTACCGACCAGCCCGAGGTGCTGTACGGGATCTACGACAGTGCCACCAACACGGTCCGGGGCGGCATCTCGATCCCCGGACTGGACTCGCTGCTCGCCGGCAACAGCGTCGACACGTACGTGCCGGGACTCGACCAGTACCCGGACGCCAAGCCGTCGAACGTCACCATCGTGCACTGGGCGTTCGACACCATGGCGGGCATCGGCACCGTCCTGCTCCTGCTGGCGTTCTGGTTCGGTGTCGCGTACTGGCGGAAACGGGACGTGCCCGGCAACCGGGTCTTCCTGTGGTTCGCGGCGAGCGCCGGCGTGCTCACCTACATTGCCGTGGAGTGCGGCTGGATCGTCACCGAGGTGGGGCGCCAGCCGTGGATCGTCTACAACATCATGCGTACCGAGGACGCGGTCACCGACACGGCGGCGGGCACGCTCTGGATCAGTTTCACCGTCATCCTGCTGCTTTATCTGTCCCTCGCCGCGGGCACGATCGGCGTGCTGCGCGCCATGTCCCGGCGGTGGCGGGCCAGTGACCGGACCGAGGACGAGGACGCCGTCTACGGCCCGCGCCCGGAGGTCCTGCGATGAGCGAGCTGGCGAGCGAAGCAGAGGTGGCGCGATGAGCGCCGCGACGGCCGTAGCGGCTGTGATGGTGCTGGCCATCACGCTCTACGCGTGCACCGGGCTGGCCGACCACGGCGCCGGGATCTGGGACCTCACGGCCGGTGGGCGCGACCGCGGGCGGCGGCCCCGCTCCCTGATCGACAACGCGATCACCCCGGTCTGGGAGGCCAACCACGTCTGGCTGATCTACCTGCTGGTGCTCTGCTGGACGGCGTTCGGGAGCGCGTTCGCGTCGATCATGACGACCCTCTTCGTCCCGCTGGCGTTCGCGCTCCTCGGGATCGTGCTGCGGGCCGCCGGGTTCGCGATGAGCAAGGACGCGGCCCGGGCCCGGGTACGGCACCTGGCCGGCTGGGTGTTCGGGGTGGGGTCGTTCCTCACGCCGTTCTGGCTGGGCACGGCGGTCGGCGCGGTGGTCACCGGACGGGTGCCGACCGGCGGCTGGGTCACCCCCACCGCGCTCCTGGTCGGAGTGCTGACGGTGGCGATCGGCGCGTACGTGTCGGCGGTCTACCTCCTCGCCGAGGCACACCGCACCGGGATGCCGGACCTGATCGGATACTTCCGCACCAGGGCCTACCTGGCCGGTGGACTGGGCGCCCTGCTGGGTGTCGCCGCCGCGATCGCGCTGCGCGCCGACGAGAAGCAGATGTACGACCGGCTGCTCAGCCGTGGCTGGCCGCTGCTGATCGTCAGCGTGCTCGCGCTGACCGCGTCCTTCCTGCTCGCCAACGGGACCCGGGTGTGGCGGCTGCGGCTGGTCTCCGCGGCCGGCGTCGCCGCGCTGGTCTGGGCCTGGGCGGTGGCGCAGTACCCCTACCTGCTGCCGTTCTCCCTCACGGTCAGCGCCGGCGCCGCCCCGGCGGCCACCCTGCACTGGCTGCTGATCTGGTTCGTGGCGGCGCTGGTGCTGGTGATCCCCGCGCTGGTCCTGCTGTTCTGGCTGGACCAGCGCGGGGAGTTGCACGAGGAGTCAGCGAAGTCGCTCGGCCAGGTGGTCACCGACCCGAAGGGCGTTGGCCATCGCGGTCAGTGACGGGTTCACCGCGCCGATGCTCGGGAAGAAGCTGGTGTCGACCACGTAGAGGTTGTCCACCTCGTGCGCCTTGCAGTCGGCGTCCAGCACCGAACTTGCCGGGTCGGTGCCGAACCGCACCGTCCCGGCCTGGTGCGCGGTCGCCCCGATCGGCATCCCCTTGTGCAGGTAGATGCTGTGGTCGAGGAGCCGGTGCGGGTGCATCCCGAGGTCGCCGAGCATGCCCTGCAACTGGTGCCGCAGCCGCTTGACGCCTTCGGTGTTGTTCTTCTCGTCCAGGGTGAGCCGGATCTGCCCGTCGGGCTCCAGGGTGACCCGGTTGGTGGGCAGCGGCAGGTCCTCGCCGCACAGCCAGAAGTCGACCGCGTGGTGCGCGAGCACCTCGAAGGGCATCTCCGGGGAGAGCCGGCCGGCCATCCGCGGCGCGTTGGCGCGGATCTGTTCGGCGTCGGACTTGCCGAGCATCTGGATGCCGCCCATCGGGAACTCCCAGTCGTCCGAGGCGAGGTACCAGTCGTGCACCGCGAGCGTCTTCTGGAAGCGGGTCGGGTTGGGCTCGCGGGAGACCGCCATCAGGGCCAGGTTGTTGTGCCGCATGTAGTTGCGGCCCACCTGGCCGGAGCCGTTGGCCAGGCCGTCCGGGTGCGCGTCGTTCGCCGAGCGCGGTGACCATCCGGACGTTGTCGTGCCGCAGCGCCGGATCCACGCACCGCACCTGGGCGTCGGACTTCGCGTCGACCAGGCACGGGAAGCCGTCCACCCGGTCGCAGCGGATGCAGGCGCTGTCGTGGGTGGGCCGGCCGATCGCGTCCTGCCTCAGGTTCACCCCGATCGGCAGGTGGAACGGGTGCCGGCCGAGCTTCTCCAGGTTGTCGCTGAGCTCCTGGATGCGCGGCTCGTGCTGCACCGGCGGGTACGGGTACTGCCGGCTCGCCGTACCCTCGGTCGGGTCCTCGCCGTGCAGCCCGTGCACGCCGTACAGGTGCTCGGCCTCGCTGTACCAAGGTTCCAGGTCGGCGTAGGTGATCGGCCACGCCGGGGAGACGCCGCCGTGGTGGCGCAGCTCGCCGAAGTCCTCCGGGCGCAGCCGGAACAGCGCCGCGCCGTAGAACTTGGTGTTCCCGCCGACGTAGTAGTTGACCTCGGGCGGGAACTCGTCACCCTTGGCGTCGAGCCAGAACTCGGGCGCCCGGTACTTGCCCTTGACGAAGACGGCGGTCGATTCCCAGTTGTCCCGCTCGCGAGGCAGGTAACCACCGCGCTCCAGGATCAGGACCTGCTTGCCGGTCCCGGCCATCTTGTGGGCCAGGGTCCCGCCGCCGGCCCCGGTTCCGATCACGATCACGTCGGCGTGCTGCTGGTCGGCCATCAGGAGTCCTCCATGCGGTAGCCGTTGAGGAGCTGCTGTTCCCGCTCTCGGCGCGGGAACAGGAAGAAGACGAGAAGGACGCCGGCCGCGATGGCGATGATCCCCGCGGTGTACGCCCAGTCCGCGCCGTCCAGGAACGACTGCTTGGCGGCGGCGGTGATCTGGGAGGCATGCTGCGGATACTGCTGGGCGGCGTCGGCGGCGCTGGAGAACGACTTGGTCAGCATGTTCCGGATGGCCGAGGACGCCGACGGGTCCTGCGTGCTGATCGCCGCGGAGAACGCCGACGCGTACCCGGCGGTCAGCAGCGCGCCGAACACCGACTGAAGGATCGCGCCGCCCAGGTCGCGCTGGAGGTCCGCGGTGCCGGAGGCCATCCCGGCCCGCCGCACCGGCACCGAGCCGGTGAGCGAGTGCGAGGCCGGCGTCCCGGCGAAGCCCACGCCGACCCCGATGAAGGCGTAGGCGAGACCGATCTGCCAGTACGCGCTGCCGTCGGTCCAGAACACCAGCATCCAGCCGAACGCGAGCAGCAGGAACACGTACCCGACGAGCAGGGTGAACCGCGCGCCCCGGGTCTCCACCAGCTTCGCCGACCGCGGCGCGACCAGGACCATCAGGACGACCGCGGGCAGGAACGCGGCGCCCGCCTCGAAGGTGGAGTAGCCCAGCACGTTCTGCAAATACTGCTGGCTGACGAACGCCGAGCCCATCAGCGACCCGAAGACGATCACACCGGCGCAGGCCGCCACCCAGAAGATCCGCCGTGCGGCCACGTGCAGGTCGTACAGCGGGTTCGCGGCCACTCGCTGCCGCAGCACGAAGCAGACCAGCGCGACCAGGGCGACCCCGGCCAGCACCAGCGTGAGCGTCCCCTTGTCCGGCACCGGCGCGAAGTTGATCGACAGGATCAGCGAGCCGACCAGCACGACGGAGAGCACGCCGCCGAGGTTGTCGACCGGCTCGGTGGTCTCGTTCACCCCGCCCGGCACCAGGGAGAACGCCAGCAGCAGGGCGAGCACCGCGAGCGGCAGCGTGATCAGGAAGACCGAGCCCCACCAGAAGCTCTGCAACAGCGCGCCGGCCACGAGCGGGCCCAGCGCGGCGACGCCGCCGCCGATCGCCGACCACAGGGCAATTGCTTTCGTACGCCCGGCGCCCGCCCAGAGCGCGGTGATCAGCGCCAGCGTCGTCGGGTAGGCCAGCCCGGCCGAGATCCCACCGAGCACCCGGGCGCCGAACAGCACCGCGTCCGACGGCGCGTACGCGGCGAGCAGACACGCGGGTATCGACAACCCCATGCCCAGCAAGAGCATCAGCTTGCGCCCGTACCGGTCGCCCAGGGCGCCCAGGTAGAGCACCGACGCGGCGAGGCCGAGCGAGTAGCCGACCGCGATCAGGTCCAGGGTGGTCTGCGACGAGTCGAACGCTCGGCCGATCGAGGGAAGGGCGACGTTCGCCACCGACAGGTTCAGGTTGGCGACCGCGGCGACCACGATCAATGCGGTGAGCACCAGGCCGGAGCGGGCCGGCGCCTCGGTCTTCGCTGCCTCAACTGCCATACCCTCCAACGTCGCGGGCGCGGGCCGGACGCACATCGTTCTTTGAGGGTGATGTGAAGGTCACCGTCCGTGCCTTTTGCTGGACGGATGACGGACAGCACGAGTGAGCACGGTAGACGGGGTGGAGGCTGGCGGATCTGGGTCGGCATGGCCGTCGCGGCCGTCCTGGGCGCGGTGATCGGCGGAGTCGTCGTCAACGCGAACAAGTCGGACGCCGGTGGCCCCCGGGCCGGGGCGCCGGCCCAGCAGGCGGCCGCCACCTGCGAGGCCACCCAGGTGGCGGAGAAGACGCTTCCCTCGGTGGTGACGATCAGTGCCAGCAAGGGCAACACCGGCGGCACCGGGTCCGGCGAGGTGATCCGCAAGGAGGGGTACATCCTCACGAACAACCACGTGATCTCGCTGGCCGCCGACGGTGGCAAGGTGTCCGTGCTGTTCAACGACGGCAGCTCGGTCCCGGCGACGATCACCGGCCGGGACCCGAAGGCGGACCTGGCGGTCATCAAGGTCGAGGGGCAGAGCAACCTGCAGGTCATCCCGTTCGGCAAGTCGTCGGACGTGGAGGTCGGCCAGCCGGTCGTGGCGCTCGGCGCGCCGCTGGGCCTGTCCGGCACGGTCACCTCGGGCATCGTCAGCGCGCTCGACCGTACGATCCAGGTGCCCGGCGACAACGGTGAGATGGCGCTGCTCGTCTCGGCCGTGCAGACCGACGCCGCGATCAACCCCGGCAACAGCGGCGGCGCGCTGGTCAACTGCGCCTCCGAGCTGATCGGAGTGCCGTCGGCCGGCGCCACGATCCCGAGCTCCGAGGCGGGCGGCGGCAGCGCCGGCGACATCGGACTGGGCTTCGCCATCCCGGTCGACCTGGCCAAGTCGATCTCCGACGAGATCATCGAGACCGGGACGGTGACCCACGCGTACTTCGGGGTCAGCGTGGTGACCGTGCCGAGCGGCGGGGTCTACCTGCGCTCGGTCGTGCCCGGCGGGCCGGCGGCCAAGGCGGGCCTGCAGGCAGGCGACATCATCACGGCCATCGACGGCAACCCGGTGAACAGCACCACCGACCTGGCCGCCGTCACGCTGACCAAGAACCCGGGCGACGTCATCACGGTCGATTACACCCGTGGCGGCCAGAAGGCCAGCACCAAGCTGACCCTCGGCGCGGAACGGTGAGGAGCGAGACATGTTGAAGCATCCGAGCAACCATCGGGCCGGGCGGGACGCGCTGGCGCTGGATCCCCGGTTCGGCATCGAGGGGCTGGTCATCCCACGGCACACGCTGCCGGAGGACGAGGTGCCGCCGGAGGCGGCCTACCAGATCATCCACGACGAGCTGATGCTGGACGGGAACGCGCGGCTCAACGTGGCGACCTTCGTCACCACCTGGATGGACCCGCAGGCGGACCGGCTGATGGCCGAGTGCGCCGACAAGAACATGATCGACAAGGACGAGTACCCGCAGACCGCCGAGCTGGAGATGCGCTGCGTGAGCATTCTCAGCAAGCTGTGGAACGCGCCCGACGCGACGCAGGCGACCGGGTGCTCGACCACCGGGTCGAGCGAGGCCGCGATGCTGGCCGGGCTCGCGCTCAAGCGCCGCTGGCAGAAACGCCGCCGGGCCGCGGGGGCCCCGGCCGACCGGCCGAACCTGGTGATGGGGATCAACGTCCAGGTGTGCTGGGAGAAGTTCGCGGCGTACTGGGACGTGGAGATGCGGCTGGTGCCGATGGAGGGTGACCGCCTGCACCTGTCCGCCGAGGAGGCGGTCCGGCACTGCGACGAGAACACCATCGGGGTGGTGGCGGTGCTCGGCTCGACCTTCGATGGGTCGTACGAGCCGGTCGAGGAGATCTGCCGGGCGCTCGACGAGTACCAGCAGCGGACCGGGATCGACGTGCCGGTACACGTCGACGGGGCGTCCGGGGCGTTCGTGGCGCCGTTCGTCGACCCGGACCTGGTGTGGGACTTCCGGCTGCCCCGGGTCGCCTCGATCAACGCCTCCGGGCACAAGTACGGCCTGGTCTACCCGGGCGTCGGCTGGGTGGTCTGGCGCGACCCCGAGGCGCTTCCCGAGGAGCTGATCTTCTGGGTGAACTACCTCGGCGACGACATGCCGACGTTCGCACTGAACTTCTCCCGGCCCGGGGCGCAGGTGGTCGCGCAGTACTACAACTTCCTGCGGCTCGGGCACGCCGGATACCGGCGGGTGCAGGCGTACTCCCGCGAGGTGGCCACCCGGCTCGCCGACCGGATCGCCGAGCTGGGCCCGTTCCAGCTGCTCACCCGCGGTGACGAGCTGCCGGTGCTGGCGTTCCAGGTGGACCCGCGGATCGACAACTTCACCGTCTTCGACGTCTCCGGCGCGCTGCGCGAGCGGGGCTGGCAGGTGCCGGCGTACCGCTTCCCGAAGAACCGGGAGGACCTGTCGGCGCTGCGGGTCGTGGTCCGGCGCGGCTTCACCCACGACCTCGCCGACATGCTGATCGACGACCTGAAACGCCAGCTGCCCCGCCTGGAGAAACAGCACGCACCGCAACACGACGGCGCCACGGCCGGCAGCTTCCACCACTGACCGTCCGCGGTCACAGTTTGTTCAGTGTGTCGATGAACTTTTCGGCCGGCCCGGTTTCCCAGTGATCCGGGCCGGTGCCGAACATCGGCACCAGTTCGTTCTGGCACAGCTGCCGCTCGAAGTCGTCCCGGTTCTCGGCGGGCCACCGGTTCAGCCAGCGCACGACGTTGGCGAACGCCTCCGGCCGGCTGGTGCGGTACTCGTCGTCCGGCACGTTGTACAGCAGACATTCGATGAAGTACGACGGCGCTACGTTCTCCGGATCCAGCCCGTCCCGCTCGACCGCCCGCCGGCACGCGTGCTTGACGACCCGGACCATCTCCTTGAACCGGCCGCCGGTCCAGCGGTTCTTGATGGTGCCGTTGCGCAGGTGCTGCTTCGGAAAGTTGACGATCGGGTGGCCGAACTTGTCGCGGAAGAAAACGCCCTCCTCGTAGATCTCCACGCCGGGCACCGGGAACGCCTCGTAGAGCCGGAACTCCATGGCGGGCAGGATGTCCGCCGGCACCCGGACCAGTGAGTCCCAGTCCGAGATGGCGAAGCACTTGTTGCCCGGGTCCACCCAGTACCGCTCGGAGATCCCGGCCAGCACGTCGCGGCGGAACACCTCCCAGGTCAGCAGCGTGTCCGCGTACCGGTCATCGAAGTTCTGGAGCTCCGGTCTGGTGAGGGCCACCACGTTCTCCTCGAACGGGACCTTCAGCTGGATCACCAGGTCCACGTCGCTCGCGCCGCTGATGGTGGTGCCGTTCGCGTACGAGCCCTGCCGGAAGACCTCGAACTCCTTCTCCGCCGGCGGCCGGCCGGACGAACCGGAGCCGAACACGTAGCCGCGCTCGCGCAGCAGCCGGGACCGGCGCAGCGCGTCGTGCAGCACCTCGTCGGTCCACGAGCGCATGAACTCGCCGGGTGGTTCCGACC
The DNA here is from genome assembly GCF_018324205.1 of Actinoplanes ianthinogenes. NCBI lineage: Bacteria > Bacillati > Actinomycetota > Actinomycetes > Micromonosporales > Micromonosporaceae > Actinoplanes > Actinoplanes ianthinogenes. Next base: position 750,886 of record NZ_AP023356.1, on the reverse strand, counting down.
ACCTCTCGATGTCCTCCGGGTCGAGGGTCACGCGGCAGCCTCCTCGAAGGGCAGGAACAGGGCGGTGCACCACTCGGGTCGTCCGCGCCCGCCGATCCACGCGCGCCACCGGGCCGGATCCTCGCCGCCGAAGATCATCAGCAGGGCCGGGGCACGGGTGTCGTCGGTCATCTCCCGCATCGCGTCCAGATCGATCGGGCTCGGCGCGGCAGAGTTCCGCGGATGGGTGTGCCAGGCGCCGATGAAGGAGACCAGATTCCGGGTCAGCCGCCGGCGCTCCTCGACCGCCGCCCGCGCCGCCCTCGGATCCAGCCGGAGCAGTCCGGCGAAGGCGTCGCTGCCGGCCGGCAGGCCACGGGCCTCGGTCACCCACACCACCCGGCTCGCATGGTCGATCTGCCCCAGCAGCAGGCCACCGGTCTCCACACGCGGGCCGCGGCGGCCGGCCATCCGGATCACCTCGTTGCGCACCTCGGCGTACGCGGACGGCTCCATCCGCACCTGATAGCCGTGCACCGCGTCGACCGTGACCACGTCCTCCGGCCAGTGCCGGCGATCCGCGGCCGGACCGGTCCGGCCGGGCGACGGCGCTCGCAGGACCGTCGCCCACCGCCGTGGCTCGGCCGGGTGCCGCTCCCCGCCGAGGATCGTCAGCGCGTCGTTGAGCAACCACGCCGAGAATGCGGCCAGATCCGCGGCCGATCCCACGTAGGTCGGGTCCGAGCAGCCCGGCTCCGGCTGGAACAAAGCGGTCCGGGGCAGATCCGGGTAGAAGTCGTCGAGCACGTCGAGCAGGCTGTCGTCGTCGGCCGCCTCCACCGCGAGCCTGCGCAGGATGTCCGACCCGGCCCCGCCCGCGCCGGGCATCGCCAGGGTCGCGACCCCGCGGGCCGAGTCGTGCCCGACCATCACCGACAGCAACGGCGGGTGTGGCCGGTCGTCCTCCCACCGGAAGCGCTCCAGGGCGACCGCGACGGCACGCGCGGCCGTGGCGTCGATGATCAGGTCCAGATCGGGGCCGGGGCCGGCCCGCAGGTACGAGATCGCGTCACCGTACGTCGCGTCGAACTTCGTGCCCGAGCGGATCTCGGCCAGCCGCTCGGCGAGCGCGAACACTTTGGGCCGGCCGAAATCCGCGTCCGCGTACGGCTGGCGCACCAGAATCCCGGGCATCACCACCCCGTCGTCGACCAGGTGCAGCTCGGCCACGCCCGCCCGCGCGCAGTACTCGGCGATCGGCGCGCCGAGCCCACCGCAGCCCAGGAGCAGCACCCGCCGCTCGCGCAGCCACGACGCCGGCCGGCGTACGTCCCGCCGGGTGGTGAAGCGGGGCCGCTGGTCCAGCACCCGCAGCCAGAACACGGGGTCGTGCGCGGTCGCGGTGCCGTCGGCGAGGCCCGAGATGTCCACTATCCAGGCCGCCAGATACGCGACCCGGGAGGGCGCGGCCGATCCGGGCGGTGCCGGGGTCACCACGAAGACCAGCATCGGTGGGCCGGTGCCGGTCTCCGCATCCGGCGGAAACCGGCGCAGGTTCGCCGCCATGGTTTGCTGGAACAGGCGAAACAACTCGGCGAGATCGACGCGCTGCCGGTCGAACCCCTCCAGCAGATCACCGAGCCGGCGGGGGAACCGGAAACCGGCCGGCTCGGGCAGCCCCAGAACGAGCGCCAGGAACGCCGGACCCGTCAACGTCCGTGCGGCGTCGGCGTCGAGCCATTGGCGTACCTCCCAGCGCTGGTCACCGGCCATCTCGACGGCGGCCCAGGCGGTCCACGGCTCCGGGTTCGCCTCCAGGGCCGCCGGGAGTTCGCCGCGCACCAGGACCACGTCGGGCACCGGGGAGGGGCCGGTCAGCGGCGGTTCCGGCACGACGTCACCCGAGGTGAGGGTGCCTTCCGCCACGTGCCGGAACCAGTCGACCAGCCGCTCGACGAAACCCTGCATGCCCTGGCCCGGATCCCAGTCGTTGGGGGACAGGTACAGGCAGATGCTCTGGCTCCAGAGCACGTGCGGCAGTCCGGCGAACCGGTCGTGCTCGACGGCGGCGTCCGGCAGGTGGAAGGGATAGTCGGGCGGGACGAGGATCTGCACCGCCTCGGTCGGCTCCAGGTCGGTCAGCGGCGTCCACTCCGGTGGCACGTCGCAGGCGAGTTCCAGGTCGATCCGGAGCCAGTCGGTGGCCTCCGCGCGGGGGTGCGTCCGGACGACCCGGACGGCTCCGTCGTACAGGCGCTCCACGTAGGAGAGTTGTCGTTCCGCTTGCTTCTGGCCCTGAGTGGGGGCGAGGCCGCCGGTCATGCGTGACCGAAGATGGAGGGTCCGCTGGGCAGGGAGCCGCCTGGTGACGGTCGCGGGCTCGTGAAGATGCCGCCGCTGGTTACGGTCGCCGCGGCACCATGACCGCCGCCGCCGCCTCCGCCTCCGCCTCCGCCGCCTCCGCCTGCGCCGCCTCCGCCGCCTCCGCCGGCACTGCCGCCTCCGCCTGGACCGCCGATTCCGCCGCCGCTCCCGGGTAGGTCGTCGCCGTCGGGGATCTTCTCCGGCCGGCTCTCGGGAGCGGCCGGGGCCGGCGAGTCGGGTGGGCGCGGGCCGGGCTCCGTGGGACCCCGAAGCTCGCCGGAGATTGCCGTGTCGTCGGGTGTTGCGGTCTCGGGCACGGTGGGGTCACCAGGCGTTGCCGGCTCCGGAATCCGCTCCACCCCCTGCGGGATCCGCACACCGTCCGTCTCCCCGGGGAGACGAACGCGCTCCGGTTCCCGATGAGGCTCCGGCCCGAGCAGGTCGGCAAGCGTCGGTGCGTCGCTCACGGCCGGAAGGGCGAACCGTTCCGGCAGGCCCGGCAGCTTCTGCACGGCCTTCTCGGGCGGCAACTTCGGCACCGCACCCCCGGGGTCGCTGCGCAGTCGTTCCAGCGGCGCGCACTCGGTGCCGTGCCCGGTCGCCCCGCAGAGATGCGGGCCGAGGTCGTGGTAGAGCGCCACCATCTCGCCGACCGGCAGGCCCGTCCACTCGTCGTACTCGACCCATCCGAGCGCCACCCGTGGAAGCAGCAACGCCACGACCGGCGGCAGCCCGGTCAGCTGCACGATCAGGCGGGCCGAGCCGTCGGTCTCCGCGACGATCTCCAGCCAGAACGCCTCCAGCAGCACGGCGAACGCGTCCAGGATCCGGCAGTCCTCGGGTTGCCACACCGGGGCGATGACCGGCCATTCCCCCGGCTCGAAGATGTCCGCCAGGCGGGGCGTGAGCACGGTCTTCCAGACTTCGTCGTCGATCGGGCTCTGCTCGGTCGGCACTCGGTCCGGCACCGCGTCCGGCCGCAGGACATCGGTTCGCCGCACACCCCGGTCGGTGAGCGTCTCCCGCACCACCTGCCACTCGTCCGTAGCCCACCAGGCCCGGACCGTGTTCGTGATCCGCTCCTCCGCCTGCCGGTGTTCGGCGTGGAGCACGGCCTGCGGAGCACAGGTCTCGCAGGTGTTCCCGATCGCGGTGACGATCAGCGCCTCGGCCTCGACGGCGATATGCACGCGCGTCCGGCACTCCGTACACGTGCGGGCGGCCTCGGCAGTCGCCGACATCTCGCTGTGCTGACGAGCCGGCGCCGCGCGGACCTCGGCCGGACCGATGCGGGCCTCCCGCGCGACCCCGTCGGCCTCCCGTCCGACGCCGTCGGCCTCCCGCGCGACGCTGTCGGCCTCCCGTGCGACGCTGTCGGCCTCCCGTGCGACGCTGTCGGCCTCCCGTGCGACGCTGTCGGCCTCCCGTGCGACGCCGTCGGCCTCCCGCGCGACGCCGCTGGGCTCCCGCGGACCGCTGTCCGGTCTGCGCTGACTGCTGGCAGGCTCGCGCGGACCGCCGTCAGATCTGCGCGGCCCGTCGCGGGGCTCGCGCGGATCGCCAGGAGTCTCATGTGGACCGCCGTGACCCGGCGCCGGAGGCCCACCGCTGCCACCGGTCGGTTCCGGCCCGCGAGGATCATCACGGCGAGGACGATTTCCCGGGGGCGGGGGAGCCGTCCCGGGCCCGCCTCCCGAAGGCGGCCGCGTTGTCCCGCGCCAGCCACTGCCACCGCCGCGGAAGCCAGCCGACCCGCCGCCACCTGAGCCACCACCGTCCCCGGACCCGGGGCGCCGATAGGTCACCGTCATACCGACGATTATGCATTGACTTTCCGTGATGTAAACATCACCCAAAGTCACAGCCAGCGGTCGCCTTCGCGGGGCAACCGTGACCACCCGCGGGCAGCGAAGCCGATCCCGCGTCTGCCCGAGGTGTTGAGGGCCAGCCGGGGAGTGTCCGGCTGGCCCTGATGGCCCTATCCGGGCACGGGATAGGGCGCTGAGGACCAGCCGGGGGGTGTCGGGCTGGCCTTGGTGGCCCTATCCGGGCATGGGATAGGGCGCTGGGGACCAGCCGGGGGGGTGTCGGGCTGGCCTTGGTGGCCCTATCCGGGCATGGGATAGGGCGCTGGGGACCAGCCGGGGGGTGTCGGGCTGGCCTTGGTGGCCCTATCCGGGCATGGGATAGGGCGCTGGGGACCAGCCGGGGGGTGTCGGGCTGGCCTTGGTGGCCCTATCCGGGCATGGGATAGGGCGTTGAGGGCCAGCCGGGGGTGTCGGGCTGGCCCCCACCGCCCTATCCGGGAGTGGGATAGGGCGCTGGGGGCCAGCCGGGTTTTGATCTCCGGAACCAGCCGCGGACAGTGAAGAGGGCGGCGATTGGTTTGGACGCGCCAGCGGCCAGATCGCCGGCCTCGGCCCGCGCGGGAGCATGCGATCCGCACCACGGCGGACCTGCGTATATGAATATTTTGATCTTGATTTTGGATTGTCTGCCACCGCCCATAGGTATCGGCCTGCGGTGACCTCTAAGCTGCGCGCGTGCACTCTGACATGGGCCTGCGGGCCGGGATGCGGCTGGGCGGCCGGTACCGCCTGGAGGACCGGCTCGGCGCCGGCGGGATGGGCGAGGTCTGGCGGGCCGTCGACGAGTCCCTCGGGCGCAGCGTCGCGGTCAAGACGATGCTGCCCGCAGCCGCCGCCGACCCGGATTTCGTCCGGCGGTTCGCCGCCGAGGCGACCGTGATGGCCCGGGTCAACCATCCCGCGGTGGCGTCGATCCACGACTTCGTGCGGGCCGACGGGGTCACCTTCCTGGTGATGGAGTTCGTCGACGGCGAGTCGCTGGCGCAGCGGTTGCGGCGCGACGGGCGGCTCGACGCGGCCGAGACCATACGGATCGTGGCGCAGGCCGCCGAGGGCCTGCAAGCGGTGCACGACCAGGGCATCGTGCACCGCGACATCAAACCGGCGAACATGCTGCTGCGCCGCGACGGCAGCGTGGTGATCACCGACTTCGGGATCGCCCGGCACGAGGACGCCAGCCGGGTGACCGCTTCCGGGGCGATTCTCGGGACGCCCAGCTACCTGTCGCCGGAGCAGGTGCTGGGACAGCCGGTCGACCGGCGCAGCGATGTGTACGCGCTCGGCCTGGTCGCCTACGAGTGCCTGGCCGGGGAGCGGCCGTTCGTCGGCGACAACCCGTACGCGGTCGCCCTGCAACGCGTCCAGCAGGCCCCGAAAACGATCGGCGTGACCGTGCCGCCGACCGTGCTGGCCCTGGTGGAGCGGGCGCTGGCGGTCGATCCGGAGAGGCGTTTCCCGTCCGCGCTCTCGTTCGCCGAGGCGGCCCGGCATGTTTCGCTGACGGCCGCGCCGGCTTCGTCCGAGACGAAGCGGCCCGAGCGGAAGAAGGTGCTGGCCGGAGTCCTGGCCGTGCTGGTGGCCGCCGCGGTCGTGACGGGAATTGCCTTGCAGCGCGACAAGGCGAAGTCGCCTGCGGTGGCCGCGCCGAAAGCCTCCGCGAGCGCGACGGCCAGGGTCCCGGCCGGGTTCCAGGCGTGCGGTGAAGTGCTCTGCCCGACCGCTCCGATGTGCTGGAACGGGCTCACCGCGATCAGCCAGGTGGCGTCGCCGCCGGTGTCGGCGTTCTGTCCCGGCTCGCACATCTGGGAGACGTTCCTGGCGATTCCGCTACCGGCCGGGCCGCCACCGAAGGTCAGCGAGGACGCGCCGCTGATCAAGCGGCCGGAATACGCGAAGGCGTGCTCGCACACCACGATCGGCAAGCACAGCCTCAAGCCGAAGGCGACGAAGAACTGGCTGATCGAGCTGTGGCCGATCGAGACGGACGGGGTGTGGCTGCTGCACTGCCTGGCTCAGCCGAAAGCCCACGTGTCGACGGGCTCGGCGTACAAAGCCTGATACCTTCACAGCCGCGGAGCGAAGCGGAGCCAGTCAGCTCAGGGTCCATAGCGATCTCCGCACCCTTCAATGTCCGCGGGTGGTCACCGAGAAGCGAAACCCGGGGACAGCGGCGTGGCATGCTGGCTCGATGCTCGCCTCCACGCACCGGCAGGACGTCATCGAACACGTGGCGCGTCGCATCCCCGGCTCCGTGGGCGGCGCCTGTCTGCGGGTGGCGGTCGACGGGCCGGACGGGTCCGGGAAGACCACGTTCGCCGACGAGCTTGCCGCCGCCGTGCAGGTGATCGGCCGTCCGGTCGTGCGGGTGTCGATCGACGACTTCCACCACGTGCGGGCGGTGCGGTACCGGCAGGGGCGGGAGTCGCCGGTCGGCTTCTGGGAGGACTCCTACAACTACGAGCGGTTCCGTGGCGACGTGCTGGAACCGTTCGCGCCGGGCGGCAGCCGACGGTATCGCCCGGCCGCTCACGATCTGGGCAGCGACGCGATCGTGCACCCGCCGTGGCGGCTCGCCCTGCCCGGCACGGTCGTCATCGTCGACGGCCTCTTCCTGCACCGCGACGAGATCGGCGAGGTGTGGGACCTGTCGGTCTTCCTCGACGTGCCGTTCCGGGCGACCGCGCACCGCATGGCGCGCCGCGACGGGAGTTCGCCTGATCCGGAGCATCCGAGTATGCGTCGCTACGTCGAGGCCCAGCGCATCTACTTCGCCGCCTGCTCCCCGCACCGCCGAGCCGACATCCTCATCGACAACGAACACCTGGACGCACCCCGCATCGTCACACCCTGACGCCGCGACCGCATTGTCGATCGCGGCTCGAGATGCGGACCGCGGCCAGATCGCCAAGCTGACCGGAAGTGATCGGCCGGGCCGTAAGCGGCGCCTCGGCCCGGCCGACCCCTACTGGACCGGGTTCCAGCCGTCCGAGCCGGCCAGATACTTCTGCGCCGTGTAGTTCGCCGCCGCCGAAGCGGTCAGCTGCGGCCGGTCCGAGGTGCCGTTCGTGGCGCCCGCGCCGGAGTTGTCGTACTCCTTGAAGCGGCACGTCTTCCAGGAGAAACCGCCCATGTCCTGCCACGCCCCGGTCTGCCGGACGTGGCTGCCCAGCGCCGAGTCCCGGATCACCACCTGCCCGATCGCGTCGGCGGCGTTGCCGGCGTGCCAGCACCGCCCGAGCGCGACCGTCTGCGCGGCCGCCGAGCTCTTCAGCGTCGACCGGGTGATCAGGATGCCGTAAGCGTTGCTGTCGTCCGTGGCGGCGGCGGTGATGTACCCGTTGTTCGAGGTGGAGCCGATGTTCAGCGATTCGATCGTGGTGCTGTCGATGACCACCGCGCCGTTGCCGTAGATGAAGTCGACCGCCCCGGAGATGTAGGACTTGTAGACATACTGGCGGACCTGCGAGCTGCCGGTGCCGCCCCAGGACAGGAAGGTGTCCTGGTAACCCTTCATCTGCACGTTGCGATAGACCTGCCGGTCGCCGGCCGCATAGAGTGCCAGCGCCTGGCTGCCCTTGCCATACGTGTTCTGCATGGTCAGGCCCTTGATCGTGCTGTTCGGGGCGAGGTTGTGGACGGTGGCGCTGCCGGCCGTCCCGGCGGTCGACGCCGGGGTGCTGCCGGTGATGATCACGTCCGAGGAGGTGCCGGTGGCGCCTTGCAGGGTGATGCCGGACTTGCTCGCCGGGATCTGCACCTGGCCGTAATACGTGCCCGCCTTGATCGTGATGACCGTGCCGGCGGAGGCGGCGGCGATGGCGGCCTGGATCGTGGTGTAGTTGCCGGAGCCGTCGGCGGCGACCGTGATCGCCGTGGCGGCCTGACCGGTTCCGGTCAGTGCGGTGCCGACCAGGGCGGCAGCGGCGGCGACCGCGGCGACGCCCGCGACCGTGCGGCCGCGGCTGGTGAGAGACAGGGACATCGGGGGCGTTCCTTCCGGGGGATGGGGGTCGTCCAGAAGGTGTGCCGGCGGCGCGGAAAGGTTGCCCGGCGCCGCCGGCGGCATCGGTCAGATCTTGCCGGTACCAGCACCCGCCGTGACGGTCGCCTTCACCGAGCTGTTCGCCTCAGGCGTGTACGAGTAGGGGATCGCCGCGACGCTCGCGCCGTTCCGAACCTGTTCCGTGCCCGAGTTGACCCGGTAGTTGTTCAGCACCTTGAGGTTGCCGGAGTCCGAGTCGCCGGTCTGGGTGACGGTCGGTTTCGCGACGTTCTCGAAGTAGTTGCGCTCGACGTAGACGCCCGCGTTCTCGGTCGAGGCGACGCCGTAGGAGCCGATGTTGCTGTAGTAGTTGTTCAGCACGTGCACCGGGTTCGCGAACCGGACCCGTGGGTGCCGCTGGTTCGTCCCGTCGAACCAGTTGTGGACGTAGGTGACCCGCAGATGGCCCAGGTCCTGGGCACCGTTGTCGTCACTGTGCCCGAGCAGCATCGACTTGTCGTGGTGGTGCAGGTGGTTCCAGGACACCGTGATGAAGTCCGAGCCACGCTTGATGTCGATCAGCCCGTCGTACCCGTTGGACAGGTCGTTGTGGTCGATCCAGACGTTGGTGGTGCCCTCCTGGACGTTGATCGAGTCGTCGGAGGCGTTCTTGAACACCAGGTTCCGGATGATCACGTTGCGCACGCCGGAGAGGTTGAAGCCGCCGCCGGTGACGCCGGAGGCGGAGCCGACGCCGAGGATCGTCTTGTTCGAGGCGACGCTGTACATGCCGGAGATCGAGATCATCCCGGACACCTTGACGGTCTGCGAGGTGCTGGAGCTGAGCGCCGACTTCAGCGCGGACGCGGTGGTCACCGTGACGACGGTGCTCGACGAGCCGCCGCTGGTGCCGCCGTTCATGCCGGCGAAGCCGACCGGACTGGACTCGGCGGCGAAGGCGGCGACCGCGGTGAGCTGGGTGACGGTCAGGGTGCCGCCGGCAGCCAGCAGGCCCGCGGTCGCCGCGGCGAGGACGGTGCGACGCGATGGAGACATGGGGATTCCTCCGAGGGGGACGGATGAGGATGTCTCGTACAGCAGGTAAGCGCTTTCCTGACCGCCGAAGCTAGGCCTGCCATCCATATCTGTCAATAACTTCGGCGGGATCGCGCGAGGCCGTGCAACATCTGTAGAACAGGAACATGCTCATCTATCTGGACTGCGACACCGGCATCGACGACGCGCTCGCCATCGGGTATCTGCTGGCCCACCCGGACGTGACGCTCGCCGGGATCGGCACGGTCAACGGCAACACCACCGCGCCCCAGGCCGCCGCGAACACCCTCGGTCTGCTCGCGCTGGCCGGCCGCGACGACATCCCGGTCGCGGTCGGTTCCGGCGAGCATCCCTACGCCGCCTCGGTGCACGGTGGCAACGGCATCGGCGAGGTCCAGCTTCCCTCCGGAAAAGACCCCGATTTCCGTACGGCCGTGGAGCTGCTCGTGGAGCTAGCCCGCCAGCACCCGGGTGACCTGCACGTGCTGGCCACCGGGCCGTGCGGCAACCTGGCCGCCGCCCTGCGCGCCGAGGAGCGCCTGCCCGAGATGCTCGCCTCGGTCACCGTGATGGGCGGAGCGGTCCGGGTCCCGGGCAACCGCACCCCGCACGCCGAGGCGAACATCATCCACGATCCGGCCGCGGCGGCCGCCGTGCTGGCCGCGCCCTGGCCGGTGACGCTCGTTCCGCTCGACGTGACCATGCGGCATCGCTGGACGGTCGCGGACGGTGACGCGCTGCGGGCCGGGGGATCTCCGTTGCAGATCGCGCTCGCGGAGATGCTGCCGACCTACTTCAACGGGTATGTGGATCGGCTCGGGGTGCGGGAGATTCCGCTGCACGATCCGCTCGCCGCGGCGATCATGGTCGGCGACGTGGAGCCGGCGGACGCGCCGATGCTGTCGATCCGGGTGGAGGCTGATGGGCGGACGATTGAGGCGGGTCCCGGCACCGTCCGGACGGTCCTCTCGCTGACCGCCCCGGCCGGCCCGGTCCTGCTGAACCGGATCCTCACCGCCTGACCGCGCGGCCCGGGTTTCGCCGTTCGGGAGCCGCAGGACCGGGCGGCCGGGTTTCGCCGTTCCGGATCTTCACGGCTTGATGCATGGGCCGGGGAAGATCCGGCTCAGCTCGGCGGCCAGCGCGTCGCTCGCCGCCACCGCCGCCGGATCGCCGTAGACGTGCAGCTTGAGCCCATCGAGCAGCGCCAGCAGGCGTCCGGCGGCGGCCACCTCGTCGGTCTCGGCGAGCACCTCGCCGCACTCCTTGCCGTTGTGCACGGCCTGCGCGAGTGCCGCCCGCACCTGGGCATTGCTCTGCGCCAGCACCTCGGCCAGCCGCGGGTTGTCGGCGATCCGGCCGGTGAAGGCCAGCTCCACCCGATACTCCCGGCGGCGGCGCTCGTCCAGCGGCAGCAGCTCGGTCAGCGCCCGCAGCAGGATCTCCTCGATCCGGGCACCGGCCTGATCGTCCCGTTTCACCTGGGCCTGCACCCGCTCGTCGAGCCGATCCCGCAGCCGGGTGAACGCGTGCCGCAGCATCTCGTCCTTGCTCGGGAAGTAGTGCTGCACCAGCCCGACCGAGATCCCGGCCAGGGCCGCCGTCCGCGCCACGGTCACCGCGCCGAACCCCTCGTCGGCGACGAGCCGCTCCACGGCGTCGGTGACTTGGCGGCGGCGGGCGTCGTGGTCCGCGGTGCGAGGCATTGCATAACCATATACCCATATGGTTTCCTCATAATCGTATCGTCATACGGTTATGGGGGATCACGTATGCGGCTCCTGGCACTCCTGCTCGCCTTCCTGCTTCCGGTCCCGGCACCGCCGGCCACCGCGGACATCGACTCCTACCTGCGCGAATACCGATCCGACAACCGCATCCCCGGCCTCGCCTGGGCGGTCGTGACCCGCGACGGCGTCGTGCGGCAGGGCGCCTGGGGCACCACCGCGCAGACGCCGTTCCTGATCGGCTCGGTCTCCAAGCCGTTCACCGCCACCGCGGTCCTGCGCCTCGCCGAGACCGGCCGGATCCGACTCGACGAGCCGGTCCGCACGTACCTGCCCTGGTTCCGCCTCGCCGACCAGACCGCCGCGGCGCGGATCACGGTCCGCCAGCTGCTCACCCACACCAGCGGTCTGGCGCAGTGGGCCAGCCGCACCGACCGTTTCGACAACTCCCGCGAGGGCCTGGCCCGTTCGGTCCAGGACCTTTCTTCGGTACGCCCACAGCACGCTCCCGGGGCCGCCCACGAATACAGCGACGCGAACTACATGGTCCTGGGCGCGATGATCGAGCAGGTCACCGGGCAGTCGTTCGGCGAGTACCTGCATCAGGCGGTGCTGGACCCGCTCGGCATGCGCCGGGTGGTCACCACGCCCGCCGAGGCGTCGCGGACCGGCCTGCCGCCGGGTCACCGCTACTGGTTCGGCCATCCACGCCCCTTCGACCGAGGCTACGACACGTCCGGTGTCCCCTACGGCTACCTCGGAGCGGACCTCGAGTCGATGACCCGCTTCGCCAGTGCCACCCTGGGAGACTGCCCGGGTTGCACCGGCTGGGTCGACATCGGCGGCGGTTCCCGATATGGGCTGGGCTGGCGGGAGAGCCGCGTCGACGGCCTGCGCACGGTCTGGCACGCGGGCGCGACGCCGGGATATTTCGCTCACGTGGTGCTGGCTCCGGAGGCCGGTGTCGGCGTGGTGCTGCTGGCTGATGTCTACAGCCCGCTACGCGACGGGGCGCTCGCCGCCGCGGCCTTCAACGTCCTGCGCCTGACCCAGGGCGCCGCCCCGGAGCCGGTCCCTGCCGATCGGTTGCTCGACGCCGCCCCATTCGCCGCGGTGACCATCGTGGTGGTGCTCGGCGTGTTCCTGATCCGCCCCCGCCGCCGCCCCACTGTCGCCGCAACGCTCGGCTGGGTCACCGCCGGCCTGGCCGTAGCCGCTGCCGCCACCACCGTCCCGGGTCTGCTCGGCGGCAACCTCCAGCAGGCCCTGCTCTGGACCCCAGACCTGGGCTGGGGAATCATCGCGGTGATCGCCCTGGGCGCCCTGCTGGTCCTCGTCCGCCTCGCCCGCCTGCTCACCGCGTCCGGCCGGAAGGCTCTGCCCCGCCGCCCCCACTCCGCCCAGCAGCCCACCCCCACCTCCCCGCCGCCATGAGCCGGGCGCAATGCAGCCGGGCGGCGGTCTGCCGCGGTGCCGCCGATGGTCTGCGCCGATTTCGCCGCCACCGTGCGCCGGGGCGCGAGATCATCGGGGAATGCGGGACGTCGACAGGGTGTGGAGCCGAGCCTGCCGCAACGAGGGGACCGGACCGGGTGACCGCCATCTGAGCACGCTCCTCCAGGTGCACGGCGTCCTGCTGAACAGCGGCGCAGCCGTCACCGCGGGCCGCTTCCCCCCAGCCGAGCTGCTCACCGCCGCCGCCTCCGCCGAGTACTTCGGCCTGCACAGCCTGGCCCGCCTGCTACGCGAGATCCCCGCCGCCGCCATCTCCCGCCACGACGAACAGCGCCTCGACGACGAATACCACGACCTCGACCCGGACGGCCTGATGATCCCGGCCGCCTTCGAGGAGCACTACGCCGAGTCCCACGACGACTTCGACCCGGTGACCACCTCACCCCGGTGACCACTTCCACCGCAATCCGCGGCGGCCCGGTGTCCGCTCGCACCGGTGCCCGAGTCGGTGTCCGTCATGATGTCCCGGTGACGACGATCCGCTTGTTCCGGGCAACCGACGCCCCAATCGTGTCCGATGTGATCGAACGCTGTCTCCGCAAAGTGAACAGCCGCGACTACCCACCCGACCTCATCGACCGGATGTGTGCCCACTTCGACCCGACCCGCATCCTCGAACTCGCCGGTCAGCGTCAGATGTTCGTCGCCGAACAGACCACCCTCGTCGGAACCGTCTCCCGGGACGGCAACAAGGTCTACACCATGTTCATCGACCCGAGGGCACACGGCCGGGGCATCGGCCGAAAGCTGATGACCCACATCGAGAACCTCGCCGCAGCCGAGGGCTTCGACCACATGGAAACCGGCGCCAGCATCACCGGCCACGGCTTCTACCACCGGCTCGGCTACACCGACGTCCGAGTGAGCGAGACCGATTTCGGCCTCAACTACATCCTCCGCAAACCCCTCCCCGCCGTCCCTTCATGAATCCAGAATTTTCCGTACGTCAGCCCGATGCCGAGTCCACCAGTGCAAGAACGTGCTGCGCGTGGTGAACAACGAGTCGCACCGGTTGTCCCCCTCGTCGTAGTGCCGCTTGAGGTGCCACGTCTCACAAGCCAAGGTCCACCACCGGCGATCCGCCGCGTCGACGAGCTGCGCGCCCGTGATCGGCACCCGTCCCCGGTACCCCCGCACGAAACAGGCCGTCCGCCCCAGGTCGAGCGCGGTCCGCCCGCCGCCACTGAACAGGATCGTCGCCGTCCGCAGCACCTCGAGCCCGTAGGGCCGAACGTCCAGCCGATCCCAGTCCAGAATCCCGGTCACCCGCCCCCGATCCATCAACAGGTTGAGCGGTTGCAGGTCCCCGTGCGTCCACCCACAGGGCTCGACCTCCGACGCCGGCGGCCGCTGATCGCCGACCCGCTCCAACAGCGCCAGCCGCCGCCCGATCTCAGCCCCGGCGAGCCGATCAAAGTCATCACTCGAGCGGGGCGACCCCTCCAGAACCCCACCGGGGTCTACCGCCCCGCGGGACACCCCCGCCGCCTGTGCGGATCGTTGCGCCGGTAGATGGTCACTTACGGCCCCGATCAGCGTTTCGGCCGGTGCGCCTGCCAAAGAGCTCGCCGCTCGTCCGGCCGTCTCCGCGATTCCGGTCGGTGGATGTGCCGTTCGTGTGGCCGTCTCTGCGATTCCTGTCGGTGGTTGTGCCGCTCGTGTGGCCGTGTCCGTGATTCCTGTCGGTGGTTGTGCCGCTCGTGCGGCTGTGTCCGTGATGCCTGTTGGTGGTTGTGCTGCTCGTGTGGCCGTGTCCGTGATGCCTGTTGGTGGTTGTGCCGCTCGTGTGGCCGTCTCCGCGATTCCGGTCGGCGGTTGTGCCGCCCGTGCGGGGGTGCCCCCGATTCCGGTCGGCGGATGTGCGGCCCGTGCGGGGGTGCCCCCGATTCCTGTCGGCGGATGTGCGGCCCGTTCGGCCGCGTCCGCCGTTGCTGCCGCCGGGCACGCGATCCCCGCCAGGCGAGCTGCCGCGAGACCGGCGTAGCGCTTGAGGTCGGCGCATGTCTGCTCAGCGCTCGCCGGCACGTCGAGCAGCCGGGCCGGCGCCGGTGGGCACAGGTCGGCCAGCGCCAGATGCAGGCGACCGACCAGATCACCGAGTGCCGTGCAGGTCTCCGGGTCCAGGGCGGCACCGGACGGGTGGGCGCCGGGCAGCCACTCGCTCACGCCGTACCGAAAGCCATTGATCTTCAAGAGGGCGGAGCCCTCGGCGGTGCGCCGCGGCGCCGGAACCGGAAAGCCCAGCTCGGCCAGCCGCGGCAGCAAATCCTGAGCGGCCCGGAACGCCTCCGGAGACCGATCGGTGAGCCGCTTGACCGCGAAGTCCCCGGCGTCGGTGGTGACCCGCCAGTTGAGGTTCATCACCCCGGTCGGCACCGGCCGGCAGGCCGCGACCCGTCCCAGCCGAAAGTGGTCGACGATCTTCCCCAGAACGTCGGTCGGCAGCGGCTTGGTCGGATAGGCCGTGATCCACCTCCCGTCAGTTGCTCTGGTCGGAGTGGAAGGCGGCGTACACCCGCTCGGACGGGTCGCCCCCGTGCGGTGTCCGCAAGCGATCAGTGAGCAGGAAGCCCGGCAGCGCGAACGTCTCGGCATGCCGCATCTCGGCGAGCGCAAAGGTCCCACCGCGGCGCTCCGGCTGCCAGCCGTGCCGCAGGCCGTAGAGGATCAGCGCACGGACGTCGCCCGAGGTGGGATGGGACCCGTCGGTGGTGCACGCGCCCCACGGCCCGACAAAGGTCGACAGTAGATCACCCTGGAGCGCCTGCCCGTTCTTGCCCGCGCCCCAGGCTCGCACGCGGATGCACCGGTGGCAGTCGGCGCTGCCCTGGAGGTGGTGGATCTCAGCCCGCCAGGTGAATATCCGTGAGCCGATTCGTAGGTGCCGCAGTCGAGTCCGCATATTCATCACCTCTGCTTTCGCATCCTGCCACAGCCCGTCCCGGCAAAGCCGCATCACGTGAGCAGGCGGCCGGCGGCCCAGCAGGACTGAGCACCGGTGCAGGTGTTCAGGGCGTGCAGGGCGTCGTGCAACTCGGTGAGGCGTTCCGGGTCCAGGCCGTTCGCCAGGTTGTGCATCTGGTGGGGGTCGGAGCGCAGGTCGTAGTACTCCTTACTGCCGTCCACGTATTCGACGTAGGTGAACGCGGGCGTGCGCACGGCGTCGTAGGACGGCGGGATGTTCTCCGAGTAGCGGTTGTAGTCCGGGTCTTTCGGGTCGGTGGCCGGGTCGCTGTGCTCGATCAGCGCGGTGGTCCGCCACTGGTGCGGGGATGTCCCGGCGAGCAGGGGCTTGAGGCTGCGGCCGTCGACCCGCGGGTTCGCCGGGAGACCGGCCAGGTCGGCGAAGGTGGGGCGCAGGTCGACGTTCTCCGCCGGCGCCTCGACCGTGTGGCCGGGTTTCACCCCGGCGCCGGCGGCGATCAGCGGCACCCTGATGTCGGTCTCGAAGGCGGTCATCTTGCCGGGGTTCAGCCGGTGCTCGCCCATGTGGTAGCCGTTGTCGGAACTGAAGATCACCATGGTGTCGCCGGCCACCCCGGCCTTGGTGAGGGTGGCCCGCAGCGCCGCCAGCATCCGGTCGATCGCCTGGACCGACTGGACCCGCTTGCGGAAGCTGCTGTCGATCATCTTTCTCTCCCACGCGGGCATGGGGGAGTGGTGGGCCAGCCACCGCGGCGCGTCGGTCGGCACGGTGTCCCAGGCCGGGCTTTTCGGCGCGGTCAATCCCGGGAACGACGGCGCGTCCTGCGGCGCCGGCGTGTACGGCAGATGCGGCGTGAACGTGGCCACCTCCACCATGAACGGCTGCCCCGCGGCGGCCGAGGTGGTGATGAAGTCCTGCGCTTTCGCGGAGAGCACGTCGGTCAGATAGTCCTGCGGCCGGTTGCCGTACCTACGGACCTTTCCGTCCTCGTTCAACTCGTAGTCGAAGCCCTTGTAGGCGTCACCGCCGACGGCCCACTCGTCCCAGCCCGGCGGGACGTAGAACGACTTGCCGCCGTCGAAGGACGCCCGCGGCCAGTACTCGTTCAGGTACTTGCCGTAGAAAGCCGTCCGGTAACCGGCGGACTTGAGATCGGTGGCGAGCGTGGAGTTCTCCTCGCCGCGCTTGTGGAACAGCTTGAACCCGCCGTCGGCGCCGTTGTTCTTCACGATGCCGGTGTTGTGCGGATAGTTGCCGCTGAAGATGGACGCCCGGGACGGACAGCAGAGCGAGTCGGTGACGGTGTAGTTGGTGAACGTGGCGCCGTCTCGCTGCAGGGCCAGCACGCTCGGCATGTACGGCACGAGATCGCTCGACAGGTCGTCGGTGAGCACGACGACGATGTTCGGCTTCTTCCTGGTCGCGGACTCGGTGTCCGGGGCGGCGGCCGGGAGGACCGGCGCGCTCGGGACGGCGGCGGACTCCCGCGCGCTCGGACCGGTGACCGGGGCCTTCGCCGTCGCGCAGCCCGTCGTGACCAGCAGGAGCAGGACGGTGGCGAGGCGGCTGAGGGTGCGGTGCGGGCGTGATGGCATGGTGGGTGCGCGGTGCTCCGTCGGGGTTCGAGGTGATCCGCGCGAGGCTAGACGCCCTGAATGAACAAAAGGTGCCGTTGTGCACCAGGCCGGGGTCATCCGTCCGAACATCACGGTGCCTGCCGCGTGGTCGTCAGCTCCGGAGCCGGCTGGCGGAGGCCGTGACTCACCGTGGCGACGACGGCGGAGACCGCCACGGCCGCCGCGAAGATCAGCATGGTGGCGGTGCCGCTCCAGACCGTGGTCAGCAGACCGGCGAGCAGCGGAGCGGCCGCGGACGCCGAGCCTGCGGCCAGGAAGATGACGCTGAGCACCCGGCCCTGCAACCGGTCCGGGGTGGTCGCGGCCAGGCGGCCGAAGAGCGCGGCGTTGCAGGCCGGCGCCAGGAACAGTGTCACCGCGATCGGCACGGCTGCCGCCACACCGGTCATCAGCACCGCGCTGAGCAGCAGCAGTGCCGTGGCCACCAGGCAGATCAACCGGGTCAGGGTGGCCGGCCGCCAGCGTCGCTGCATCATCGGGGCGGCGAACGCGCCGATCAGGCCGCCGACACCGATCACCGTCTCGGTGAGACCGATGACCGCGGGCGCGGTGCCGTGCCGCTGGAGGGACACCACGATGGTGAAGATGACGCCGTTGATCGCGAAGTTGAGTGGCGCGGCGATGAACAGCACCGCGCGCAGGAACGGCTCGCCGGCCACGAAGCGCACGCCCTCGGCCAGCGCGGCGCCGTATTTCTCCGGCGTCGCCTCTCGAGCCGGCCGCATCGGACGGCGGATCAGGGCGACGCCGATCATCGACCCGAGGTAGGAGAACACATTGGCGACGAACGGCAGCGTGTGCGCGATGCCGAACAGCAGGCCGCCGAGCGGTGGGCCGACCAGCGAGACCCCGTAACCCCGCGCCTCGTTGCGAGCGACCGCATCGGGCAGCTGCTCGGCCGGGACGATGCCGCGCAGCACGGCGTGCTCAGTGGTGCCGAACAGCGTGCCCGCGGCCGTCTCCACCACGGCCACGACGATGATCAGTGGGAGGCTCGCCCGGCCCGCGACGATCATCGCGGCGAGACCGGCGAACGCGACGACCCGGACCGCGTCGGCGGCCAGCATGGCGTGGCGCCGGTTAACCCGGTCGACCAGCACGCCCACGGGCAGGCGGCAGACCAGGCCGGTGACCTGGGCGATCGTGCCGACCAGGCCGGCCTGGACCGGCGAGCCGGTGAGGATCAGGACCAGCAGCGGAAGGGCGAAGCGGGCGATGGCGTCGCCCAGCTCGGAAAGGCACTGCCCGCCCCACAGCAGGTTGAACTCCCGGTTGCGCCAGAGGGAGGTCATCGGGTTTCTCGATAGGGGAACGCCTGGACGACCACGACGACCGTGTCGGCGTCGGGCTCCTCCGGGTCCACCCCCAGATCGTGCTCGGCGATCACCTGACGCAGCGCCTCCCGCAGCGACGCCAGGCGCTCGGGCGTGGTGCGGATCGCGTGATCGGCGAAGCCGGCCGCGTCCTGCCACTCGTGTGACCACATGCCGCGGTCCACCTGAACCCGGAAGTTGTCGGCCACCTGGTTCCACACCAGATGGGCGGCGTGATCGAGGGCGGCCACCACCTCGGGGCCACCGGGGCCGAGGTCGTCGCCTCGATTGGGCCAGGAGCTGGCGGTCTGGGCGGCTTTCCACCAGCGCTCGCGGCCGCGGTCACCCTTGCCGAGCTCGGGTGCCTCGTCGATGAAGCCGTGCCGGTGCAGCATCCGCAGGTGGTGACTGGTCTGGCCGGAGTCGGTGGACAGGCGGCGGGCGAGGATCGCCGAGGTGGCCGGGCCCTCGACCCGCAGCGAACCGAGGATCCGCATGCGCAGGGGATGGGCCAGGGCGCGCAGCGCCTCGATCTCCGTGGTCGGTCTCACGGTCATGCTCGCCTCCGTTCCGCCAATGCAGAGTAGCTAATGCATAACCAGCTCTGCAATACCTCGGCGCCTGTCCGATATTGACCATCGGGGATGTCCGCGGAGCCCGGAAGGACAGCCGGTACGCTCTGCTGGTTCATCGGACCGGGGTCAGGAAATCGCATGTCAGGCAGGTACACGGCAGTGCCCGTGCTGGCCGTCCTGCTGCTGACCGCGTGCGCTGACCAGGCGGCACGCCCGGAGGCGCCGGCGAGTGCCGCCGTGTCGCCGGCCCCGGCCGCACCCTGCGGCCTCGCGAGCTCCACACCGGCCGGTGCCACGCTGCGCGCCGCGGACGTCGGGCCGGCCGGCGGCGTCACCTCCAGCCGGTTCGTGGTGCTGACCGCCGAGCGCTGCGGCGGCGTCGCCGTCCAGCCGGACCGCTGCGACACCTTCCCCTGGGTCGCCGAGAACGGGTTGTATGCGCTCGGTGGCCGCGCCTGGCTCTCGGTCACGGTGGGAAAGGTGCGGGAGCAGGTGGTGCTCTACGCCCCGGACAGCTCCTTCGCCGCCACCTATGAGCAGGCCGCCGGCGGCTGCGGGTTCGCCAACCTCACCGTGCTCGACGGCCGGCCGGTCACCATGCAGCGCACCGGCGGCGGGTCGAGCGAGGTGGTCTACATGGCACCCGGCTCGGTGATCTGGCTGTCCAGTGCCGACCCGGCGATCGGCACGGCCGAGTTGGTCCGCCTCGCCGGCGTCGCCGAGAGCCGGGCCCGCTCCCTGCCGTACCCGTCCTGATCAGGCCCTCATGTTTTTGTCGTACCCGGCCGCTAGGTTCCTCGCATCTCCTGACGGACCGCAAGGCGAAAGGTGGCTGTGATGCCTGCCGACACGACGTACCTCGAACTCTCCGAGGACAGCGGGAGTGCGCACAAGTTCTACGAGGTGACTGTCGACGGCACCGACCTGACCGTCCGCTATGGCCGGATCGGCGATCGCGGCCAGGTCAAGCAGTCGTCGTTTACCACCCCGGAGAAGGCGAAGGCCGAGGCGTCGAAGAAGATCGGCGAAAAAGTCCGCAAAGGGTATGCCCCGGCGGTCCTCGGCGGCCGGCAGAAGCGGTCGGTGTCCCGCCGCCAGATCACCAGCACCCGCTCCACCGCCACCACCCGCGCGCCGATCCTCTGGCGTTACGCGTCGGGCAGCCCGGCGTTCGGCATCTTCGTGGACGACGACGTGTGCATGGTCGGCAACGAGCGCGGCCTGATCACCACGCTCGGCCACGATGCCACGGTGCGGCAGCAGTTCCGGCTGCCCGACGGCGTGAAATGCATCGTCGCCGACGACGGCTGGATCTACGCGGGCTGCGACGACGGCAACGTCTACGACTTGTCCGGCAAGGTGCCCCGGCTGGCTTACCGGATCGCCCCGGAGATCGACATCTACTGGCTGGACATCCACGACGGTGTGCTCGGGGTCTCCGACGCCAACGGCGGGATCTCCGCGATCGACCACGAGGACGAGTTCCTCTGGCAGCGGCCCGGGCGGGGCAGGTCGGCGTGGATGGTGCGGTGCGACGCGACCGCCGTGCACCACGGGCACTCGGCCGGAGTGACCAGTTTCGACTGGCGGACCGGGCGGGAGCTGTGGCACACCAAGACCGGGCCGGTGCTGTTCGGCTGGCAGGAGCGGGACACCCTCTACGCCGGCACCTCCACCCGCGAGGTGGTCGAGCTGGGCAAAGACGGGTCCCACCGGCAGGCTTATCGATGTGACGCGGCTGTCTATTCCTGCGCCACCGCCGAGGACGGGCGCTACGTCTTCGCCGGCGACAGTGCGTCGTCGATCTACTGCTTCGACACCAACGGCACCCGCTTGTGGAAACTGGCGACCGGCTGCGGCTCGGCCTACTCGATGCAGTACCACGACGAGCGCCTCTACATCGTCACCACCGACGGCTCGCTGGCCTGCATCGACGCCAGCGAGGCGGCGGTCCGGTCGGCGGTGGACGGCACCGTCCCGCAGGCGGTCGACGTCAAGGCGCCGCCGCAGATGCCCGAGGTCGCCCCGTCCACCACGGTCGAGATCGTCCATGACGCCACCGACGGTGTGCTGGTCGAGTGCGTCGACGTCGGCGGCCGGGTGCGGGTCCGGGTGCTGTCCTCGGGTTACCACACGGACTGGCAGGTCCAGTTCCCCAAGGGCATCCGCGAGCCGGGCAGCCGGTTCGTGGTCACCGGGGTCCGGGAGGCCGCCCGGGGCGGCTTCTACCGTGCGTACGGTGAGATCCGCCGCCTGGTCTGACCAGCGGTGTGAGACCGGCCGACGAGCAGTGAGGAGACAGCATGGCCTTCGACACCAGGACCGGCACCCGAGGGGCTCGGCAGCCGGGAGGCTCGTTCCTGAAGTTCTTCAACGGCCTGGCGATGCGCCGGATCCGCCGATCGGGGAGGGGCGCCGCCGACGCCGAGACCGGCTCCCTGATCCTGATCACGATCGGCCGCAAGTCCAGCATGGAGCGGCAGACCCCGGTCGTCTGGTTCCGCGCCGAGGACGGCAGCCGCCTGATCGTGGCCTCGGCGGCCGGCGCACGTGGCAACCCGGCCTGGTATTACAACCTCGCCGCCCACCCCGACCGGGTGTTCATCCAGATCGGCGAGCAGAGCCTCGAGGTCCGCGCCGAGCAGCTGCACGGCGCCGAGCGGGACAGGGCCTGGCAGCGGATCATCGCGACCGCCCCGCGCTTCGCCGGCTATCAGAAGAAGACCGACCGGGAGCTGCCCATCATCCGTCTGACCGAGTATCCGTCGTGACCGGGAGCTCTCAGGAGTCGGTCGGGGAGCGGAGGCTGAAGGAGCTTTCCTCGACGAAGTCGTCCGAGTCCTCGGGCTTGTCGATGTACAGCGAGTCGTCGTCGCGGCGGTGCAGGAAGTAGTCCGGGTAGTTCTTGGACCGCAGGCGGACGGTGCCGGCCGGCTGGTCGTCCTCGGGGCAGAAGGTGGCGTCCTTGCGGAACAGGTCCGAGTCGTCCTGGGCGTCGAAGCGCAGGCGGTAATCGAAGTGCCGCAGGTAGTCGCCGTCCTCGTCGCGGAACGAGACACACGAGTCGTCGGCCAGGCCGGCGACGACCGTGAGCGGCGCCGCCTCGTCGGACATCGCGGCGTATTCGTCGTCGGCGACCAGGTAACTGTCCTTGTCGTCGGCCGGGGTGACCAGCCAGGTGCCGGTGGTGATTCCGGCCGGCGCGGTCGGGCTGGGCGACTCGGACGGCGGCGCAGGCGAGGAGGTGACCTGCACGGCGGGCAGCGATGCCGCGGCCGGGACCTGCGGCGCTGGGTCGGCGGGCGAGCGGAACACGAAGTAGCCGAGCGCCGCGACCACGATGACCCCCGCGACGGCGACGAGCGCGAGCACGCCGGGATGCAGACGGCGGCGATCCCGGACGTCGACGCCGCCGGGGCCGTAGATGGTCATCGAGTGTTCCTCCTGGTGCGAGCGCAACCGCCAACCTTACGCGATCACCGGGTCCCGCCACCGGATGCGTCCGGCGGGTAAGGTCGCGGGCGTGACGAGAGCGGTGCGTGCGCTGATGGCCGGTGTCCTGGGCTTGGCCCTGACCGCGTGCTCGTCCACGCCGGACAAGCCTTCGGCCGGGACGTCGGAACAGCCCGCCGCGCAACCCCTCGAGGCCGGCGGCCTGGTCGCCACCACCGTCCAGCTCGACGGGCACGAGATGAAGGTGCCGGCCGGCTGGTCGGTCTCGCTCTTCGCCCGGGTGCCCAAGGCCCGGCTGCTGGCCTGGACCCCGGATCGCCGGCTGCTGGTGTCCCGCCCCAAGTTCGGCGACGTGCTGGCCCTGACCCCGGCCCGGGCCGGCGGCGCCACCGTCCAGCGCACCCTGCTGAGCGGGCTGAACGAGCCGCACGGCCTCGCCTTCGCCGGCAACACCCTCTACGTGGCCGAAAGCGACCAGATCAACACCTTTCAGTACGCGAACGGCAAGGTGTCCGGGCGCAAGGTCGTGGTCGACGGCCTGCCCGACGCCAAGAGTTCCGAGCTGCGTGGCGCCTACGCGCACGCGCTGAAGAGCGTCGCGATCGGCGCGGACGGCGCCATCTACATCTCGGTCGGCTCGACCGGCAACGTCTCGGTCGAGGACCGGGACGCTTCCCCGGAGCGGGCCACCATCCTCAAGGCCCCGCCCGGCGGGGGCACCCCGACCACCTTCGCGCGGGGCGTGCGCAACGGGACCGGGCTGGCGGTCGCCCCGGACGGCGCGGTCTGGACCGCCGTCAACAACCGGGACAACATCGCCGACCCGGCCGACGGCAAGGTCAAGGTCGACTATGTCAACGACCACCCCGTCGAGCCGCTGGCGAAACTGACTCAGGGACGGGACCTGGGCTGGCCGTTCTGCAACCCGGACACCGACCGGGCGTTCGACCGGGACGTGCAGCTCAACCCGGACGGGACGAAGCTGGACTGCGCCACGCTGGCGCCGGTCGAGCAGGCGATGGGTGCGCACTCCGCCCCGCTCGGCTTGAGCTTCGCGACCGCGCCCGGGCTGCCCGCGCCGTACGGAAAGGGTGCCCTGGTCGGGATCCACGGTTCGTGGAACAGGAAACCGCCCCGGGCCCCCGAGGTGTCCTTCTTCGCCTGGAAGGACGGCGGGCTCGGGCCGCAGCAGACCCTGCTGACCGGCTTCCAGGACGAGCAGGGCAACCGCTGGGGCCGCCCGGTGATGGCGGTGCAGGGCCCGGACCAGGCCATCTATGTCAGCGACGACCTGGCCGGCGCCATCTACCGCGTCTCCTGGCCGGGCATCTAGCGGAGCCGGGCGCCCAGCGGAGCCGGGCACCCAGCGGAGCCGGGCACCCAGCGGAGCCGGGCACCCAGCGGACCGAGGTGATTCAGGAGATCGCGACGTCGTCGAAGTAGACGGTGCCGCTGTTGTCCGCGTTCTTCAGGTGCAGCTGGACCGCGGCCGCACCGGCCGGAGCCACGGTGTCCACAACGAGCTTGGTCCAGGTGGTGTTACCGACCGGCAGCCGGTTGGAGGTGCTCTCGCTGATCCACTTGCCGTTGGCGTCGAACCAGCTCAGCGAGATCTCGGTGATCCCGGTCGCGTTGAACCCGCGGGCGAACGCCTCGGCCCGCCACTTGTAGCCCGGCTGCACCGGCGTGATCGGGGCGACGCGCATCGAGGGCAGGCCCGCGCTGGTCCGGGTGGTGCCGGTGAACTTGAGGGACCGCGACCCGAGACGCGGCATCTCGCTGGTCACCACGCCGGCGCCGGCCTGCGGGAGGTTCTGCTTCCACGGCGAGTCGACGTCGGCGGACTCGAAGCCGAGGTTCAGGAAGGTGTTCGGCATGGTGCCGGTGGTCCAGGCGGTGCGGACCACGGAGGCGGCCAGCTTGGCCGAGCCGTCCGCGTGGTACAGGCCGAAGGTGTACTGCGCCGGGATCGTCGAGACGGTCGAGTTCGACGGGATCGCGCCGTCCGAGAAGTCGTTCAGCGTCCACGGAGCCACCGAGCCCACGCCGGCCTCGGTCGCCGCGCGGAACACCCGGGCCAGGTACAGCGCCTGCTCGCCCTCGCTGGTGGCGCCGCTGCTGACGCCGGTCTCGCCGATCACGATCGGGGCCGGGGAGACCGCGGACTGTGCCTTGCGGATCTCGGCCAGCGAGCGCTCCGAGTTGCCGTAGAAGTGGAAGTCGTAGTAGTCGAGCGGCGTGCTGACCAGCGCGGCCTTGATGCTCGCCATGCCTGTGGCGCCGGTGCCGCCGTCGACCGACAGGGTCAGCGGCATGGCCGGGGCGGCGGCGCGGACGGCCGGGATGACCTGGCGGACCCAGGTGACCGCGTCGGCGTCGGACGGCTGGAACTCGTTCTTCAGCTCGACCGCGAGCACCCGCGGGTCGTCCTTGTAGGGGTCGAGGATCGCCTTGGCCCACGCGATGCTGCGGGCCGCGTCGCTGTAACCGGCCCACCAGTCGAAGAGGGTGAACTTCACGGTCATCCCGTAGGAGTCGGCGATGCTGACGAACTTGCGCAGCTTCTCGGTGTACTCGACCTTCGGGGCCGGGTAGCCGAACGCGTCCGGGAAGACGATGACCCGCACGTTGTCGGCGCCGAGCGCGGCGGCCTTGGCCAGGTCCGCGTCGATCGCGACCGGGTCGAAGCCGGTCCACATCGCCGACCAGCCGGCGTTCGACGGGTAGTAGTTGATCGTCTTGGCGACCTTCACCGCGGCCAGCCGGCTCGCCAGGGTCGGCGCGACGGCCTCGACCGCGGTGCCGTCGTCCGCCCGAGCCGGGGAGGCGGCGAGCACCGAGCCGAACAGGAGAGAGGAAGCAAGAATCGTGGACGCCAGGGCGGTCGCGCGGTTCCGGATGCTCATGTGCTGACCTCTCGCCAAGTTGCTTTTCGGGGGTGCCTGCTTCGATCGGCAGGTTTCATCCGGGGTGCAGACCTTGACTGAGGGCAATGAGGTTGCAGGTCGGGTGCGTGACTACCGCCTGATCCGGACAATCAGCACACCGGACGGGCGGCCGGTTGCCGGCCGGTTGTGACCGTCCCCGGGCGGATCAGAGGGCTTGACGGTACGCAAAAACGGGGTGGCCACCCATGGCGGGCGGCCACCCCGGAGAGTGGTCGGGTTCAGTCCTCGGCGGGCAGGCTGTCCATGAACGAGCTGACGGAGAAGACCGCGCGCCCGGCGCCGGCCGGACCGTACCCCGGCGGGCTGGTCAGGCCGTTCGACTCCATCGTCGCGCGATACGCCTCGAGCAGCCGGATGTGGTACTCCAGCGGGGCGCCGTTCGGGTTGGTCTTGCCCAGCGGCGTGGTCGGCTCCGGGCACCAGGTGGTGAAGCGCGGCGTGATGCCCCGGGACATGAAGTACTCCAGGCCCTCGGTGGTCGAGTCGATCGCCTCGTTGACCGTGGTGAAGCCGAACGGCTCGGCCATCTCGATCCCGGCCACGAAGTTCGGGATCACGTTGCGCGGCCCGAACACCTCGGCCGACTCGAGGATGCGGCGGTGCCACTCCTCACGGCCGACATACCGCTCCTTACCGGGGCAGTACAGCTCGAACAGTCGCTTGTCCCACACCTCGTAGTTCGGGTGGTAGATCTGGATGCCGTAGTCCTTGAAGCGCTGCACGTCGGCCCGGGGCAGCGCCTGAGCGACCACCTTGCCGATCCACCGGCCGGGGAAACGCTCCTCGATCGCCTGCGCGTACTGGCCGTAGAAGTCGGCCTCCGCCTTGCCGCCGACCTGCGAGGTGACGCTGCCGCCGGTGAGCGTGTAGGCGTGCGACGTCTTCAGCGTGTCGTGCTTGTCGATGATCGCGAGCGCCTCGAGCACCTCGTCCACCGGTTTCACCCCGGTGTACGGCCGGCCCGCCGCCTTGTGCTGCCGCCAGTTGTGGTTGATGTCGCAGTACTGGCACTCCTCCTTGGCGCCGAAGTACTGACACACCCGGAACACCGTCAGGTAGACCAGGTAGCCCCACTGGATCGTCGGCGCGACCTCCATCACCTGCTTGCCGTTGGCCAGCGTGTGCCGGTAGTAGTCCGGCATCGGCGGCAGCCCCACCTCGGCGATCGGCCGGTCGTCCAGGAAGAGCATCAGGCGGCCGTCGGCGTCGGGTTTAACCCGATACGGCGACTCGGGGTTCGTCCGCACCGACACGACCGTGCGACGCAGGTCATAGGGCCCGCCGGTCAGCACGATCTCCTCCGGCGGCCGCCGCAGCGCCGCCTCGCCGAGCTCCGGAAGCGTCCGGTGGTCGAACGAGAAGATGAAGTACGACTTCGGCTTCACGTCCCCGTTCTCGTTGTCGGTCAGTGCCGCGTCGTCGAACGCCAGGCCGCCACGCAGCAGATCCTCCTTGATCACCGCTTCCCGCGGAACGTTCGGGAAGCGGCTCATCAAGTCCTCGATGAGGTCGGTCCTGCGCTGCATCTTTCCTCCTGCTGGTCGCTACCCCGCCAGGCTATGCCCGCCCCGATCACGATGCCCACCGGGTGTGACGAAACCGGAGCGGCCCGGCCCGCTTCCGACCGCGTCGATTTTCTGGTACGACCGCACCGCCCACCCGCCGTGTGTCGCGAGGCGGTCCGGCCACCGGGCCGCACCGCGACACACGGACCCGCCGTCCCCGGGCCGCTACCACCGCGCCACCGAGCAGGCATGATCTCGGCATGCCCGACGACGAGTTCATCTGGTCCGAAGCCCAGCGCTGGCGCACCCACCTCGACGCCCGGAACGGCGCCGGCCCGGCCGAGCTGACCCTGCGCCTGCTCAAACTCACCGAGGAGGCCGGCGAGGTGGCGCAGGCCTGGATCGGCGTGCAGGGCCAGAACCCGCGCAAGGGCGTCACCCACACCGTCGACGACGTGGTCGCCGAACTCGCCGACGTCGTGTTCACCAGCCTGGTCGCGATCGCCAGCCTCGGCGCCGACCCGCGGCAGGCGGTCACCGACTGCGTGGTCAAGGCTGCCGGTTACCTCGATGCTGGTTCAGCTCAAGCTCGATGAACGCGCCGATCATCGCCCGGTAGACCCGCTCCACCACCTCCGGGGAGGCCCCGGCCTCCCCGGCCAGCCCGCGCACCTTGGCGATCACCTCCTCGACCCGCCCGGGTGCCCGCACCGCCTGCTCGTCCTTCTTCAACGCCCCGGCCCGCCGCACCAGACCCTCCCGCGCGGCCAGCAGCCGAACCATCTCCCCGTCGATCGCGTCGATCTCCCGCCGCACCGCGGCCAGCGACTCCCCACCATCCATGCCGCCACCCTACGAGCCCGTTCCCACCCTCACGGACCCGGCGACCGAGCGTCACCATCCGTGTTCCGGGGCCCCTGGAACACGCAGCCCACCTGGCGGGCCAGCCAGGCGGCGCGTTCGCGCTCGGCGGGTCCGGAGCCGACGTGGACGTAGACGAGATGGCCGTCCGCCGGGGTGAGCGCGTCGATGTCCGAGCTGTTCAGGGTCACCTGGATCATCGCGTGTTTGGCCTGTCCGGCCAGGGACAGCTCCTCGACTCCCGGCCACCGGGGGAGGTCCCAGATCACCGTGCCGCGGGCTGCCCCGATCGCCGTCAGGACGGACACGCCGACGCGATCCGCGGGCAGCTCGTCGGCATCGACCTCGATGGGCACCGCGGGCAGGGCACGCAGCGTCTCCAGGAGGCCCGGGGTGGCCGGCGCGATCAGGCTGAAGTAATTCCGCCCGCGGACGACGTCCGCGTCCGGCAACCGCTGCGCCATCTCGGCGGACAGGTCGGCGACGAGCATGGCCTCCGGGACGAGTGAGGAGTATCGGGCGGCCTCGTGGCTGTCGGTCAGGATCCGCACATCGACGCTTGCCGGCGCGATGCCGGCCACGGCGATCAGCCGGTCGACGAGCCGCATCACCGCGTCGGCCGAGTCCAGGTGCGCGATCGGATAGGCGGTGGAGTTGCTCATCTAAGCCTGACCGAGAAGGACCACGCTGGGATCGTACGTCGTAAAGTGTTTCTCCTGACCGGCAGCGGTCTCGCGCCGATACTCCTGCGGGCTCTGCCCGCGCTCGCGCTTGAACGCCGCGCTCAGCGCGAAAGCGCTGCCGTAACCGACCCGCCGCGCCACCGCGCCGATCGTCGCGTCCGGCTCGCGCAGCAGGTCCGCGGCGAGCGCCAGCCGCCAGCCGGTCAGATAGGCCATCGGCGGCTCGCCGACCAGATCGGTGAACCGCCGGGCCAGCGCCGAGCGGGACACCCCGGCCTTCGCCGCCAGCGCGGCCACCGTCCACTGCTCCTCCGGCGCCGTGTGCAGCAGCCGCAGTGCCGGGCCGACCACCGGGTCGTGCGGGGCGTGCTGCCGGGACCCGGCCGACGGGCTGGCCAGCCAGGCCCGCAGCACCGACACCAGCAGCAGGTCGAGCAGCCGGTCGAGGACCAGCTCCTGACCCGGTGCGGTGCCGGCCATCTCGGTGACCAGCAGGCCGACCAGGGTCCGGTCGGTGGCGGCGGCCGGCTGCACCACCATCGCGGGCAGCACCCCGAGCAGCCGCCGGCTGACCTCGCTGCGCAGCTGGTAGGTCCCGGTGAGCATCTCGGTCCCGCCGTCCACCCGGTCACCCCAGCTGCGCACCCCCAGCTGCTCGCGCGGCACCCCGTCCACCGTGGTGCACACCTGACCGGGATGGATGATCGTCTGCCAGGGCGTCCCCGGAGCGTCGGCCACCGTGTACGGCTCCGGCCCCCGGATCACCGCCACGTCCCCCGGCTTCAGCTCCACCGCCGACTCGCGGATCACCTGGGCCGTCCCGCGGATCACGGTGACCAGCGTCAACGGCGCCTCGTCCTGGATCCGCAGGGCGAACGGCGGCTCCACCACCGTCCGCAGCAGAAAGGCGCCGCGCGCGCGAGTCCCGTCCAGCAGCCCGGTCAGCGTGTCCACGTCCATCACCCTGACACGCCACCCGTGCGGCGGGCCAGCGCGGGGCCCAGGCAGGCCAGGGCCAGGGTGTTCAGGACCGTTCGCAGGTTGTTGACCGGCACCCAGGTGCCCTCGAAGTCGTGCCGGGCCCGCGCGAAGTCCGTGCCGGCCTGAGCGAGCTGGTCGTTGAGCGGCACCTCGACCGCCATGGTCAGGATCAGCACGAGCAGGTACAGCACCGCCGCCGCACCCGCCCACCAGGCCGCGGCCCGCCGGCCCGACCGGGCCAGCAGCACCGCGGCCAGCGCCGGCAGGGCCAGCGCCCCGACGAAGACCAGTCCGAACAGGCCGTTCTCGATGGCGGCGTTGATCTGCCGCATGGCCGTCACGAACGTCCGGTCGTCGGTGTTCGCCAGGCCCGGCATCACCGACACGGTGAAGGCGAAGAAGATCCCGGCCATCAGGCCGGTGCAGACCAGGGCGGCGGTCAGCACGCCGGTGAGCACACCCGTTCGCGGCCGGGCCGCGGTCACGGTCACGACCAGACCCCGGTCGCGGCGGCCGCGCGGGCGTAGTCGGCGAAGTCGCGGGCCGGACGGCCCAGGGCCTGCTGCACGCCGTACCCCAGATAGGCATTGCGCCCATCGGTCACCGCGGCGAACAGCTCGGCCAGATCCTCCGGAAGCCCCTCGGCGCGCAGCGCCGCGGCATAGTCGGCCTTGCTGACCGGGATGAACCGGATCTCCCGCCCGGTGGCCGCGGAGATCTCCGCGGCCACCTCGGCGAAGGTGAGCAGACGCGGTCCGGTCAGGTCATAGGTACGCCCATGGTGCCGCCCGTCGGTCAGCGCCGCGGCCGCCACCTCGGCGATGTCATCGGCGTCCACGAACGGCTCGGCGGCCTCCCCGACCGGCAGTGCGATCTCCCCGGCCACCACCGCCGGCTGGAAGAGATCCTCACTGAAGTTCTGGTCGAAGAAGCTCGCCCGCACGACGGTCCACTCCACCCCGGACTCCTTGACCACGTCCTCCGCGGCCTCGGCGGCCGGCTCGCCGCGCCCGGCGAGCAGCACGATCCGGCTCACCCCGTGCTTGACGGCCTGCTCCACGAACGCCCGCACGGTCGCGGTGGCCCCGGGGAACGCCAGATCCGGCTGATAGGAGAGATAGACGGCCGCCATCCCGTCGAGCGCGCCGGACCACGTCCCGGAGTCCTCCCAGTCGAACCGGGGCGTGGCGCCACGGGACCCGATCCGCACCGGCACCCCCTGAGCGGCGAGCAGCCCCGCCACCCGTCGCCCGGTCTTGCCCGTACCACCCAGCACCAAAGTGCTCATCGTCTCTGTCATGTCACTAGTCCACCCGACTCACGGTGGACGAACCATGGCCAGGAGTCCGCCTCCCATATGCCATCGTCCAGCTCGGCTCACACCGCTCAGGCCCGCTGCGGCGAGGACGAGCGGTCCGACCCGGCCCGTACGTCGACCACCGCCGCCACCAGCGCGGCCCCGACGAACGCCACCGTCACCGCCAGCGAGGTGCGAAACGCCAGCCCCCAGTCACCGCCGTGATGGGCGAGCCGGTTGAAGAACACCGCCCCCACCCCGGCGATCCCCACCGCGGTCCCGATCCGCTGCCCGGTCTGCAACACCGCGGCCGCGCTCCCGGCCCGCCGGACGGGCACCTCGGACAGCGTGATCGTCTGATTCGGGCTGATCACCAGACCACTACCCAACCCCGCGATGAACAGCGGAAACACCGTGGCCCACCCGGCCGCCGCCCCGGACACCACGGACAGCGCCACGATCGTGCCGACAAGCCCGGCCGCGACCGTCGCCAGCCCCGCCACGACCAGCGCACGACCCGCCGAGCCCACCTTGCGCCCACCGACCGCCGAAGTCACCGCCGACCCGAGCGCGAACGGCGTGATCGCCAGCCCGGCCTCCAGCGCCGAGTAGTGCAGCCCGTTCTGCAAGAACAGCGTGTAGGTGAAGAAGATCGACGTGAACCCGCCGAAGTACAGCACCCCGACCAGCGTCCCCAGCGAGTACGACCGCACCCGGAACAGTTCCAGGTCGATCACCGAGGTGGCCCGCCGGCTGAACCGCCGCTCCCACGCCCAGAAACCGGCCAGCACCGCCGCCCCGGCGACCACCAGCAGCCACTTGCCGGAGCCGCCCCACTCCCGCTCCTGCACCAGCGGCAACAGCAGCAGGAACACGCCGGCCCCGAGCAGCGCCACGCCGACCGGGTCCAGGCTGTCCGACGACCGGGCGGCCGACCGTTCCCGGACCGGGATCCACCGCGCCCCGAGCGCGATCGCCAGCACCCCGATCGGCACGTTGATGTAGAAGATCCACCGCCAGCCCTCCGCCGCCCCGAACACCGCGATGAGCAGCCCACCGAGCAGCGGCCCGATCGCCGTCGACACCCCGATGGTCGCCCCCAGCAGCCCGAACGGCTTCCCCCGCTCGGCGGGCTCGAACAGCTCCTGGATCAGCCCGGAGACCTGCGGGTTCACGATGCCGCCCGCGGCGCCCTGGACGAGCCGGGCGATCACCAGCCACAGCGCGCTGCCGGCCAGCCCGGCCGCGGCGCTGGCCAGCGTGAACAGCGCAACGCCGAAGATGAACACGGACCGGCGGCCCCGGGCGTCCCCGTACCGCCCGGCCGGGACCAGCAGCAGCCCGAACGTCAACGCGTAGCCGGACAGCACCCACTGCAACTCACCGGAGCCCAGGTGCAGATCAGCCCGGATGGACGGCAGTGCCACGTTCACGATGCTGATGTCGAGCAGGGTCATGAAGCCGGCCACCAGAGCGACGCTCGTCGCGTGCCAGCGGGTCCTCGGCGTGGTTTCGGTTGTCACGCTGCGCCTGTTCCCCCGGCCGCGCCCGGTTAGACATGCGATGCGATCCATTCGCGGAGTAGTGCCGGTAAACAAACCTCAGGGAAATACCCGGCGCTTTCCAGATCATTCGCAGAAAATCGTTGGATTTGATTTCCCGCCAGCGGGCATTGGGGTCGGCGAATGACCCGCTGACAGGGAGGCAACGTGAGTGAGCTACCGACCGGCGCCTATGCGCCGGATGATTCTTCCGGTGACACTTCCGCGAAGGCCAAGCACGTCGCCGTGGAAGGCAAGCAGGCGGCGGGCCAGGCCGTGTCCGAGGTGAAGGACACCGCGGCCGAGCAGGTGCGGCGCGTCGGCCACGAGGCCGGGGCGCAGGCCCGCAACGTGGCCGGCGAGGTGCGCGACAAGCTCGGTGAGCATGCCCGGGCGCAGAACGACCGGCTGGTCGGCACGATCCGGCAGACCGCGGACCACCTCGACGAGATGCGCGGCGACCGGCCCGACACGCCGGCCGCGACGGTGGTGTCCCGGGTCGCCGACGGTGGCCGGCAGCTGGCCGACTACCTGGACCGCAACGGCCCCGAGGGGGTCCTCGCCGAGGTGCAGGACTTCGCCCGCCGCCGCCCCGGCGCGTTCCTGGCGACCGCGCTGGCGGCCGGCTTCGTGGTCGGCCGGCTCGGCAAGAGCGTGGCCAAGGCCGACTCCGGAACCACGGCCGGGACCGATCGCAAGCCGGTCTCCGACAGCTACAGCACGGTGTCCACGTCGGTGCCGCCGGCCGGTGACTACGCCACCACGACCGGCGCCGGGGCCGACTACGCCGGCACCGCCGATTACGCCGGCACCGGCTACACGCCGACCCCCGCCACGGCCGGCGCCGCCGGCACCGAGTACGCCTCGACCGGCACCGGCACCCCGGTGGTGCTGCCCGAGGAGTACCCGCTCGGCACCCGGGAGCCGCGGCCGTGACCAGCTCGCTTCCCCCGGACCAGACGGACCGGGTCGCGCAGACGTCGATCGGTGAGCTGATCGGCAACATCAGCGACGACCTGTCGCAACTGTTCCGCCAGGAGGTCGAACTGGCCAAGGCGGAGATCAAGCAGGAGGCGACCAAGGCGGGCAAGGCCGCCGGGATGCTCGGCGGCGCCGGGTTCGCCGGCTACCTGGCCGTGCTGCTGCTCAGCTTCGCCGCCGTGTTCGGCCTGGACGCCGTCATGCCGGCCGGCTGGGCCGCCCTGATCGTCGCCGTGATCTGGGCGATCGTCGCGGCCGTCCTC
Source organism: Actinoplanes ianthinogenes (assembly GCF_018324205.1). NCBI lineage: Bacteria > Bacillati > Actinomycetota > Actinomycetes > Micromonosporales > Micromonosporaceae > Actinoplanes > Actinoplanes ianthinogenes. The sequence continues at coordinate 717,431 of NZ_AP023356.1, read as the reverse complement.
TACGTGACCGGCAAGAACCGTCTCAAGACCGTGGACCCGATGCCACGGCGCACCGTCGACACCCTCAAGGAGGACGCGCAATGGCTGAAGAACCCGACCGGCTGAGGCAGAACATCGAGCAGACCCGCGCGTCGCTGACCCGCGACGTCGACCTGCTCGCCGAGAAGACCAGCCCGAGCAGGGTCGCCAAGCGGCGGTGGAACACGGTGAAGGAGAAGGTGATGGGCAGCGCTTCCCAGGTGGGCGACTCCACGTCGTCAGCGGTGGGCACGGTGCACGACAAGGCGTCCCGGCTGACCGACTCGGTCGGTGACAAGGCGTCCCGGCTGGGCGACACCGCGAGCGAGAAGGCGCACGACGCCGCGGACGCGGTGCGCAGCGCCCCGCAGGCGGTGGCCACCCAGACCCAGGGCAACCCGCTGGCGGCCGGCGTGATCGCCTTCGGCGTCGGCCTGCTCGCCGCCGGCCTGATCCCGGTCACCGAGGCCGAGCGTCGCGCCGGGCGGCAGCTCAAGGAGAACAGCGGCGACCTCACCGACCAGGTCAAGGACCTGGCCGCCGAGGTGAAGGACGAACTGACCGGCACGGTGCAGCACGCCGCCGCGCAGTTCAAGGAGACCGCCCAGGACGCGGCGCAGACCACCAAGGCGCAGGCTCAGGACTCCGCCCAGCACGCCACCGAGCAGACCCGGCAGGCCGCCCACGGCTGATCCGTAACGGTCGCATGAACGCGCCGGTGCCGGGTATGCGAGTTCATATCCGCACGATGAATTCGTCAGGAGGAGAAATGCCCAGCGCACGCGAGATCATGACTCCCGGCGCGGTTTGTGTGAGTGAACGGGAAACGCTGGCCGACGCCGCTCAGAAAATGGCCGATCTCGATATCGGATCACTGCCCATCTGCGGCGAGGACAATCGCCTCAAGGGCGTGGTGACCGATCGCGACATCGTGGTGAAAGCGATCGCCAAGGGCCGTAATCCGGCCGACGTCCCGGCCGGTGACCTGGCCGAGGGCAAGCCGGTCACGATCGGCGCCGACGACGACGCCGCCGAGATCCTGCGCACCATGGGCCGCTACCAGGTGCGCCGGCTCCCGGTCATCGACGGGCACGAGCTGATCGGCATGGTCGCCCTGGCCGACGTGGCCCGGGCACTGCCGGACCGCCCGGTCGGCGACCTGGTGGACGCCATCTCCAAGAGCTGAGCAAAGGTCGGCGGCGCCGGATCACCACAGGTGGTCCGGCGCCGCCGTGCGATTGAGAGCGCCCGGTCCCGGGCATGCAGCACACCATGAAACGGACCTTGATCATCGCCGCCGCGCTTCTTCCGCTGGCGGGCTGTGGTTCGGTCGGGGGCCGTGAAGAGGCGGCCTCCGCGGTCGCGACCCGCCTGCTGACCGCGGTCGCCGGCCGGGACGGCGCGCAAGCCTGTGCCACCCTCGCCCCGGACACCACCGAGGAGCTGGAGAAGTCAGCCGACAAGCCGTGTCCGGAAGCGATCCTCGACGAGGACCTGCCCCGGCCCGGGCAGCTGGTCGGCGCCTCGGTCTTCGGGCAGTGGGCGCAGGTGCGGTTCACCGACGACACCCTGTTCCTGGCGGTCGTCGACGACGGCTGGCGGGTGGTCGCGGCCGGCTGCACCCCGCGCGGCGACCGTCCCTACGACTGCACGCTCTCCGGGAGCTGACCATGCGCGCCCTGTTCGTCCTGCTCCTGCTGGTCGTCGCGGCCGGCCTGATCTATTTCACCGCGCTGGGGGTGCTGCAACGATGAGACGGTTCCTCCGGGAGAACTCGCTCGGCCTCGTCTTCGGCATCCTGTTCCTGCTCGTGCTCGTCGGGCAGGCGATCGCCGGGCACGCCGACTTCAACCAGCAGCAGCTCACCGAGGGCCTCGCGCCGATCGGTCTCGGCCGCTACCTCACCTCGGCCAGCTTCGGCGTCGACGTGCTGGAGAACTGGCAGTCCGAGTACCTCCAGTTCTTCCTCTACATCTGGTTCACCGTCTGGCTGTTGCAGAAAGGCTCGCCGGAGTCCAAGGAGCTGGACAAGGCGGGCCGCGAGTCCGACCGGGACCAGAAGGTCGGCGCCTTCGCCGACGACGGCTCGCCGAAGTGGGCCCGGACCCGCGGCTTGCGCCTCTGGCTGTTCTCCAACTCGCTCGGCCTGGTGATGGGCCTGATCTTCGTGCTCTCCTGGCTCGGGCAGTCGGTCGCCGGCTGGGCCGCGTTCAACGAGGAGCAGCTCGGGAACCTCCAGGACCCGGTGACCTGGCCGGACTACGTCACCGGGCCGGACTTCTGGAACCGCACGCTCCAGAACTGGCAGTCCGAATTGCTGGCCGTCGCCTCGATGGCGATCCTGGCGATCTACCTGCGCCAGCGTGGCTCGTCGCAATCCAAGCCGGTCGGCGCCGCGCACACCGCCACCGGCGTCGAAGGCTAGCCGCGGACCATGTCGGTCCTGATCGGTTAAGTAGCTGACAGTCCGGTTTGGATCTGAAACGGCCGGGTAACCCTCCCGCCCCCGGCACGGGCGCGCCGTGCGGGGTTCAGGGAGGCGCCAGATGAACCACGACGATCTCCTCATCCGCATTCAGCGGAACGGCCGGCTGCACGGCCGCAACGAGTCCCGCCGCGTCACCACGACCGTGCTCGGCGTGCTGAGCGAGCTGCTCCCGGCGCCGGCCTACCGCCGGTTGACCGCGGCGCTGCCGGAAGAGTTGCGACAACGGTTGCCCATCCCGGAGCCCGGAGGCATCATCGAGATCCTCGATGTCCGCCGGTTCCTCAGCCGGGTCACCGAGCGCCTCTACGCGGACAGCGCCGACGCCGCGTTCCTGGCCCGGGTGGTGCTGTCCGAGCTCAACGCCACCGACCAGGGTGTCCGCCCGGCCCAGCTGGCCCACCTGGTCCCGGCCGACCTGCGCCCGCTGTTCCGTTCCCGCCCCGCTCAGCCCTGGTCCGCCGCCCTCCCGCAACCGCGGCCCGCCGTGACCTCCCCGCTCCAGCCCGTCGCGACCGTGGAACCGCAGCCCGTTGTGATGTCCCAGCCTCGTCCCGTCGCAACCGTGCAACGCCTGCCCGCCGCAACCGTGCAACCCGCGCCGGTCGCAGCCGTGCAACCGCTGCCCGCTGTGATGTCCCAGCCTCGTCCCGCCGCAGCCGTGCAATCGCTGCCCGCCGTAACCGTGCAGTCCGCGCCCGCCGTAACCGCGCAATCCGCGCCCGCCGCAACCGTGCAAACCTAGCCCGGTGGAGGCCGTTGCGCCCCGGCTCGGTGGAGGCCGTTGCGCCCCGGCTCGGTGGAGGCCGTTGCGCCTCAGCCTGCGGCGATCGCTGTGCCTCATCCCGTGACCACCGTCCAGCCCAGCTCGCGGCGGCCGCTGTGCTGCTGGCCAGGCCGGCCGCAGCGCCGTCGGGGCCGGCGGCGACTCGGTCTCGGTCGGCTTCGGTCTCGGTCGGCTTCGGTCTCGGTTGGCTTCGGGCTCGGTCGGTCTCGGTCTCGGTCGGTCTCGGTCGGCCTTGGCGTGCCCGATCGTCGCCCGCGGCGATGGTCTCGGCCGGCTCGGTCTAACCCGGCTCGGTGCCGCCGTGCCGTCCCGGGGCAGCACCGACTCCCGGTTCCGGCTGGCTGTCACGGTGGTCTCGATGCTGCCGAGACGACCGTGACGCCCAGCCGGACGGCACCCACCGGCCCAACAGCACCGCGGCCAGCGCTCCGGCGCCCGCCACGGTCACCGCGGCGGCCGTCAGGGAGGCGGCCGCCGTCACCGCTCCGATCAGCAGCGGGCCGCCGCCGTTTCCCAGGTCGGAGCACATCCGCCAGGCGCCCAGGAACCGGGCCCGCCCGGCCGCCGGGGACACGTCGGCCCCGATGGTCATCACCAGGCCGGCGCTCAGGCCGTTCCCGACGCCCATGATCAGGCCGATCACGGTCAGCCCGGCCGCGCCGCCGGCGAGCGGCAGCAGCGCGTGGGCCAGGCCGAGCAGGGCCATCGCCGGGACCGCGGCCCACTTGCGCCCGTGCCGGTCCATCAGCCGCCCGGCCGGGTAGAACAACAGCATGTCGACGCCGCCGGAGATCCCGTAGATGATCCCGATCGTGGCCGGCGACAGCCCGAGTCCCACGCCCCACAGCGGCAGGATCGTCTGCCGGGCCGCCCGCAGCGCGCCGACCAGGAGGATCGCGGAGCCCAGCGTGCGGAGTGTCCGGGCGTTCTCCCGGAGCACCGACCAGAGGCCCGGATGGCCGGGTGTGCTCGCGTGCGGCCGGTCGTGGGGGACCGGCGGCAGCAACGCCACCAATGTCGCGGCCACCGCGACCGCCACCGCGGCCACCAGATAGGCCCCGGACACGCCCAGCACGTGCACGACCGGCGCGCCGAGGAACGGTCCGGCGAAGGTGCCGACCCTGCCCACCCCGCCGAGTGTCGACATCGCGCGGGCGCGGAGCTCCGGCCGGACCGCCTCGGTGAGGTAGGCGTGCCGGGCCAGTCCCCAGGCCGCCCCGGTGATGCCGAGGAGGAAGACCGCCACGGCGAGGAGGCGGACGTCCCGGACCAGCATGCAGGCGATCAGCGCGGGCAGCCCGAGACCGGCGGCCGCGAGCATGGTCCGCTGCTCGCCGAACCGGTCGACCAGCACGCCCGCGGGCAGGCCACCGCCGATCTGACCGACGCCGACCAGCCCGGCCACCAGCGCCGCGACGGCGGGAGAGGCGCCGAGCCCGGTCGCGGAGAGCACCACCACGGGGGCGACCGCGCCGAAGCCGGTGGAGTACACCGCCGACGGCAGGTAGACCGTCGGCCCCAATTGGCGCAGGGTCAGCCCACCCTGGTCGAGTCGCGTCACTCGGCGGCGACTCGGCCGAACGCGGAGCGGTGGAACACCAGCGGGGACAGCAGGCTCTCCTGGTCCACCGGGTGGTCGACGGCGTGCAGGCGCAGCAGCACGATCGTGTGGTCGCCGGCCTCCACCTCCCGGTAGATCGTGGTGTCGAACCGGGCCAGCCCGTCGTCGATGGTCACCGCCCCATCGTCGCTCACCGATGCGGCCACCCCGTCGAAGCGGTGCTCCACCGTGCCGGCCAGCTGACGGCAGACCTGGTCGTGGTGCGCGGCCAGCACGGTCACCCCGAGGTGGTCGGCGCGGCGCAGGTCCGGCCAGGTCTTCGACGTGTTCGCGATGGAGAACGACACCAGCGGCGGATCGATGCTGACCGACGTGAACGAGCTGGCCGCGAGCCCGACGAGCCGCCCGTCGACCGATGCCGCGACGGCGACGACCCCACTGGGGAAGACACCGAACGCCTGCCGCAGCCGAATCGGATCCAGGTCCTGGTTGGTGGCGAACGAGGCGGGGGTCTGCGAGATGGTCATGCGCGGGGTTCCTTACCGTGGGGCGTGCGCTTGAGAGGCTAGACAGTCAGGTCAGGCGGCCACGACGACGGGCCGGACAGCACTTGCGTTTCCAGCCGTCCGTCCCGACGACCAGCCTCAATCTATATTCACCCTATAGGCTTTAGGAAGTATCGGCACCATCACAGTCCGCTTCGCCTCCCCTTACCCCATCTCGCCCCGGCCAGGCCCGTCACCTCGAAACCCGCCGAGGGTGTCCAGCTGGTCCTGGTGGCCCTATCCGGGAACCGGATAGGGCGCTGGGGGCCAGCCGGGGGGTGTCCGGCTGGTTCTGGTGGCCCTATCCGGGGATGGGATAGGGCGCTGGGGGCCAGCCGGGGGTTGATCTCCGGAACCACCCGCGGACATTGAAGGGCACGGAGATCGCCCTGGACGCGCCAGCGGCCAGATCTCCGTGCCCGGCCCGCGCGGGAGCATGCGATCCGCACCCCAGCGGACCTGCGTAAACAAAGAATTTGATCTTTGGGGTGCCGGTGAGAAGCTCAGCCGGACTGGCGGACCACCAGGGAAGGCTCGTAGATGACCGAGCTGATCCGCGACTGCGGCTCCTCGATGCGCAGGAGCAGGAGTTTCGCGGCCTCGGCGGCCATGTCCTCGAGGGGGTGGCGGACCGTGGTCAGGGCCGGGCGGGCGGCCAGCGCCGCGCTGCTGTCGTCGAAGCCGACCACCGCGACGTCGGCGGGGGACTGCTTGCCGGCGTCACGCAGGACCAGGAGGGCGCCGAGGGCCATCAGGTCGTTGGCGACGAAGACGCCGTCCAGCTGGGGGTGGGACGCGAGCAGGGCGCGCATCGCCTGCTCGCCGCTCTCCTGGGTGAAGTTGCCGCTGACGGTCGGGACCCAGGCGTGCCCGTGCCGGGCCATCGCGCGCTGGAAACCGGTGATCCGGTCCTGGCTGGCGGGCACGTCGGCCGGGCCGGAGATCATGCCGATCCGCTGGCAGCCGCGGGAGACGAGGCGGTCGGCGGCGAGGGCGGCGCCGGTCTCGTTGGCCAGGTCGACGTAACTGATCGGGACCGGCGACGGTGGGCGGCCGATCAGCACGGCCGGGATGCCGGCCTCGGCGAGCAGGCCGGGCAGCGGATCGCGGGCGGGCAGGGAGAGCACCACGGCGCCGTCGGCCTGACCGTTGCGCAGGTCGCCGACCAGGCGTTTGTGGCCGTCGGCGCCGACCATCTGCAACGCCAGCTGGGCGGTGGCGGGGCGGAGCACGCTCATCAGGCCACCGACGATGCGGCCGAAATAGGGATCGGCGAAGAACCGGCTCATGAACGGGTCGTCGTCGTGCGTCTCGGAGTCGGAGACGACCAGGGCCACCGTGCCGGTGCGGCGGGTGACCAGGGAGCGGGCCATCCTGTTCGGCACGTAGCCGGTCTGCTCGACGGCGCTCCACACCAGCTCGTGCAGCTGCGGGTCGACGTTGCGGATGCCGTTGACGACCCGCGAGACGGTGGCCCGCGAGACGCCCGCCACTCGGGCCACGTCCTCGAGCGTTGGTAGCCGGTGGCTCTGCATGCGGTGTTTATAGCACGGGATGGAGAGCGCTTTCCGCTCTCGGCGCGGGATGCGTGGTTCGCCACGTTCCGGAACCTCAAACCATTGACGGGAGTCGGTTCGGCCTCGTTGACTGGAAAGCGCTCTCCAAGCGTACGTACCGTCCTCCGAACCTTGGGAGATCCCCCGTGCAGAAAAAGAAGCTGCTGGCGCCCTTAGCGGCGCTGGCCCTGGTCAGTACCGTGCTGACCGTCACCCAATCCGCCTACGCCGCCGACTCGCTGCTGTCCCAGGGCCGTCCGGCGCTCGCCTCCTCCACCGAGAACGGCGAGTCCCCGGCCATCGCGGCCGTCGACGGCCGCTCCGACACCCGCTGGGGCAGCCAGTGGTCCGACCCGCAGTGGCTGCGCGTCGATCTGGGCGCCACCGCCACGATCACGCAGGTCAAGCTGGAGTGGGAGGCCGCGTACGCGAAAGCCTTCCAGATCCAGACCTCGCCCGACGGCAACACCTGGACCAGCATCTACAGCACCACGAACGCCACCGGCGGCAAGCAGACCCTGAGCGTCAACGGCTCCGGCCGCTACGTCCGGATGTACGGCACCCAGCGGGGCACCGGCTACGGCTACTCGCTGTACGAGTTCCAGGTGTACGGAACGTCGACCGCCACGCCGCCGCCCACCGACGGCCCCGGCTACGTCTACGCGAATCCGCCGGTCACCGGCGTGGTCCCGTCCACCGCGACCCCGCCCGCGCAGAACCCGCCGGTCACCCACCGCGAGTTCCAGGCGAACTGCTCGGTCAGCCGGACCAACCTCGGCGACGACCCGATCGTCTTCCCGAACCTGCCCGGCGCCTCGCACTCGCACACCTTCATGGGCAACCGCACCACCAACGCCGCGACCACCCTGGCGTCGTTGCAGGCCGGCACGACGTCCTGCATCACCCCCGGTGACAAGACCGGTTACTGGATGCCGACCCTGCTCAACGGCACCACCGCCGTGCAGCCGGACGGCCCCCAGGTCATCTACTACAAGAGCGGCGTGATCGACTACACCAGCGTCCGCCCGTTCCCGCCGGGTCTGCGCTACGTCGTCGGCAGCCCGTCCTCGACCATCGACGAGTTCCGCAACCACCCGGGCGCGGTCGAGGGCTTCGAGTGCGGCGACCTGACCCGCCAGTGGGACATCCCGGCGAACTGTGTGGCCGGCTCCCAGCTCAACGTCCGTCTCCAGGCCCCGAGCTGCTGGGACGGCATCCACCTGGACACCCCGGACCACAAGAGCCACATGGCGTACCCGATCGTCGGCGTCTGCCCGGCCGACCACCCGGTCGCCGTCCCGATGATCGAGTTCAAGATGGCGTGGCCGGTCAGCGGCAACATGGCCAACGTCCACTTCGCCAGCGGGCGTGGGTACTCGTTCCACTACGACGTCTTCAACGCCTGGGACCCGGCCGTGCTGGCCGCGCTGGTCCGCCACTGCATCAACGGCGGTCTGCAGTGCAACCCGCGCGGCTTCGACCAGTACAAGCCGGACCGTGGTGCGGCGCTCAACGAGAACTACGAGCTGCCGTAACCCCTGATCACTGCCTGCCCGGGGGCGCTGGGGACCCCTCCGGGCAGGCAGTTTCCACATCCAAACCCATTTCCGGTACGCCCTGAGCACCGCTCCCACGCATTCCCCTCCTCCTCACCCGCACCCGCCCGTGCTCGCAGTGCCCGGAGCGCGGAGCGAACCCCCGGGCTGGTCCTGGTGGCCCTATCACGTGCTCGGGCAGGGCTGCCAGGGCCAGCCCGTAACCGTCGGGCTGGCGCTCATGGCCCCATCGCGTGCTCGGGTAGGGCCGCCAGGGCCAGCCCGTGACCGTCGGGCTGGTGCTCACGGCCCTATCGTGCGCTCGGATAGGGCCACCAGCGCCAGCCCGTGACCGTCGGGCTGGTGCTCATGGCCCTATCGCGTGCTCGGATGGGGCCGCCAGGGCCAGCTCACAGCCCACCAGCGTCGGGCTGGTGCTCACGGCCCTATCGCGTGCTCGGATGGGGCCGCCAGGGCCAGCCCGTAACGGTCGGGCTGGTGCTCATGGCCCTATCGCGTGCTCGGATGGGGCCGCCAGGGCCAGCCCGTGACCGTCGGGCTGGTGCTCATGGCCCTATTGCGTGCTCGGATGGGGCCGCCAGGGCCAGCCCGTGACCGTCGGGCTGGTGCTCATGGCCCTATTGCGTGCTCGGATAGGGCCACCAAGGCCAGCCCGTAACCGTCAGGCTGGCGCTCACGGCCCTATCGCGTACCCGGGTAGGGCTACCAGGGCCAGCTGGACACTGCACGGCGGGGCGGGGGTGGTGCTGCTCCGGGTTCGGGGCTCCGGGCGTACCGGAAATGTCGGGGTATGGCGGATAGGTGGGCTGCGGGCCGGGACGGTCGCGGGGTCGGATCTGACCGGGTCATCGGCTGACCGCGACTGGCGGCCGCAACCTCGGCCACCAGATTTGTGGCCTGGGGGCACGCACGACCGCTGGACGGGACTCCGGGACGAGGTGCCACCGGCCGGATCGCCCTTGAGCGGACCCTACGGGAGGATTTGTTGTTCCGGAACCGGCGTGACGAGCGCCGTGGCACCCGATAACAGTTTTCCGGCGAGGAATTCAGAAATCTTTTTGTAGCTTCCTCAGGGCGTCCGCGCGAGTTTTCAGAATGCTCGTAGCGAGCGCCTTGGTCCGGCTTTCCGCCCCGGCGGTCTGCTCGCTGGTGGCCAGCTTGTGCCCCTGCTCCAGGTGCTCGCGGAGCGCCTTGGTGAGCATCGTGTCGAAGCCGGCGCCGCGCGCCCCGGTGGCCGAGGCGAGCAGGGACGGCGTGACCATCCCGGGCATCGGCATGCCCTTGTGCTGGTTCTCGGCCGGGATCCCGGCCTCCTCGCCGAGCTGCCGCAGCGTCGCCAACTCCTCGTCAGTGAACGCCTTGACCTGGGCGGACAGGTCCTTGAGCGAGGGCGAGGCGCCGTTCGCCGGGGTCAGCGCGAGCAGCGGGAGCAGCTCCTCGTCCATCGCGATGTTGATCTCGATCCAGGCGAGGTCGGTGCCGCCGAAAACGGCCGGAGGCGGCGCCGAGGGCGGGGCGGGCGCGGGTGCCGCGGCGGGGGAGCCGCAGGCGGCCACGCCGAGCAGCAGAGCCGCGGCGAGCAGGCGGGGATTCGGTTTCACGGGCGGAGCTTGCAGTTCCGGAACCGGGTATGTCAATGGGAAGTATTGACCTCCGGCAACATGAGCGAAACAATCGCGTTCGCTTGGAGAGCGCTTTCCCTGTATCCCTGAATGCCGTCCCCCTTGGGGTGTGATCATGAAACAGAAACCAAGACCGGCTGTGCTGGCGAGTGTTCTCGCCGTGCTGCTGGGCCTGGCCACGGTCGCCGTGACGACCGTGGCGAGCGCCGCTGACACGCTCCTCTCCCAGGGCAAGCCGGCCCTCGCCTCCTCGGTCGAGGGTGCCGACGTGAGCGCCGACAAGGCCTTCGACGGCGACGCCGGCACCCGCTGGTCCAGCCAGTTCGCCGATCCGCAGTGGATCCGCGTGGACCTGGGCGCCACCGCCACGATCAGCAAGGTCACACTTCAGTGGGAGGGGGCGTACGGCAAGGCTTACAAGATCCAGACCAGCCCGGACGGGACCGCCTGGACCGACGTCTACTCGACCACGACCGGCGCCGGGGGCACCGAGGACCTGACCGTCAGCGGCAGCGGCCGCTACGTCCGGCTCTACGGGACCGCCCGGAGCAGCGGCTACGGCTACTCGCTCTACGAGTTCAAGGTCTACGGCTCGACCGGCGGGACCCCGGCCGGCGAGTGCACGACCAACGCGGCCCAGGGGCAGCCCGCCACCGCCTCCTCGCAGGAGGGCGCGGACGTGAGCGCCGACAAGGCGTTCGACGGGAACACCGGGACGCGCTGGTCCAGCGTCTTCTCCGACCCGCAGTGGATCCGGGTGGACCTGGGCGCCACCAAGGCGATCTGTGGTGTGGTCCTCCAGTGGGAGGGCGCGTACGGCAAGGCGTACCAAATCCAGACAAGTCCTGATGGGACCACCTGGACCAACGCCTACTCCACCACCACCGGCGCAGGCGGCACGGAAAACATCGCTGTTTCGGCGAACGCCCGATATGTCCGGCTCTACGGAACCGCCCGTGCCTCCGGCTACGGCTACTCCCTGTGGGAGTTCAAGGTCCTGACCAGCGGCGGAACGACGACCACCCCGACCACCCCGCCGACCCAGGACCCCAACTTCACCACCGTCTGGCAGGAGAACTTCGACGGTACGGCCGGCACCTCCCCGAGCAGCGCCAACTGGCTGCTGCGCACCGGCACCCAGTACCCCGGCGGCGCCGCGAACTGGGGCACCGGCTCGGTCGAGACCGCCAGTGACTCCACCGCCAACGTCGCCCTCGACGGCAGCGGCAAGCTGAGCATCAAGGCCATCCGGGACGGCAGCGGCAAGTGGACCTCGGGCCGCCTGGAGACCCAGCGCACCGACTTCACCCCGCAGCCGGGCGAGCAGCTCAAGTTCAGCGCCGTGCTCAAGCAGCCGGGCGTCGCCAACGGCGCCGGTTACTGGCCGGGCTTCCGGGCGACCGGCGCCGCTTACCGCGGCAACTACACCAACTGGCCGTCGATCGGCGAGACCGACATCATGACCGACGTCAACGGCCGCGACCAGCTCGCCCAGACGCTGCACTGCGGCACCGCCCCGGACGGCCCGTGCGCCGAGTACACCGGCCGGTCCTCCGGGTTCGCGTCCTGCGTCGGCTGCCAGACCGGGTACCACGAATACTCGCAGGTCATCGACCGGACCAAGACCGACGAGGAGATCCGCTTCTACCTCGACGGCAAGCAGACCTGGGTGGTCCGCGAGTCGCAGGTCGGCGTCACGGCCTGGAACGCGGCCGTGCACCACGGCTTCTACCTGCGGCTCGACCTGGCGATCGGCGGCTCGCTGCCGAACGCGGTGGCCGGCTTCACCACACCGACCGCGGACACGACCAGTGGCGGCGTGCTCAGCGTCGACTCGGTGACCGTGTCCAAGTCGACCGGCACCACGCCGGCCGCGATGACCGATCCGGCCGTCCCGGCGGGGCCCAGCGTCGTCAAGGTCACCGGTACCCAGGGCAACTGGACGCTGACCGTGAACGGCACGCCGTGGCAGGTCAAGGGCATGACGTACGGCCCGCCGCAGGCCGCCGCGGACGGGTACATGCGGGACCTGAAGAACATGGGCGTCAACACGATCAGGATCTGGGGACCGGACGCCAACACGCCGGTCCTGCTGGACACCGCGGCCCGGTTCGGGATCAAGGTGATCGTCGGGCTCTGGCTGAACCACGGCGCCGACTACGTGAACGACACGGCGTACAAGACGTCGGCCAAGACCGACGTGCTGAACTGGGTGAACCAGCTCAAGGGCCGGCAGGGCGTGCTGCTCTGGGACGTCGGCAACGAGGTCATCCTGGAGATGCAGAACTACGGGCTCTCCGCGGCCGAGGTGGAGGCGCGCCGGGTCGGTTACGCCAAGTTCGTCAACGAGCTGGCCGAGGCGATCCACGCGGCCGACCCGAACCACCCGGTGACCTCGACGGACGCCTACACGTACGCGTGGACGTACTACAAGCAGTACTCGCCGGCGCTCGACCTGCTCGCGGTCAACTCGTACGGGGCGATCGACACGGTCAAGCGGGACTGGATCGCGGGCGGTTACACCAAGCCGTACATCCTCACCGAGGGTGGCCCGGCCGGTGAGTGGGAGGTGCCCAACGACGCGAACGGGGTGCCGACCGAGCCGTCCGACCTGGCGAAGAAGGCCGGGTACACGTACAGCTGGAACGCGATCAAGGGGCACGCGGGTGTGGCGCTCGGCGCGACCGAGTTCCACTACGGCCTGGAGAACGACTTCGGCGGCGTGTGGCTGAACACCACCACCGGTGGCTGGCGGCGGCTCGGGTACGCGGCGCTGCGGGAGGCGTACACCGGTCAGCCGGTGCCGAACACCGCGCCGGAGATCTCCGCGATGACCGTCGACAACGCGACCGCGGTGCCGGCCGGTGGGACGTTCACGATCAGCACGACCACGTCCGACCCGCAGGGTGACGCGATCCGCTACAACCTGATGGCCAGCGACAAGCACATCAACGGCAACAAGGGGTTGCGGTACCTGACCTACACCCAGACCGCGGACGGCAAGTTCACGGTACGCGCGCCGGAGACGCTCGGCGTGTGGAAGGTCTACGTGTACGCCTACGACGGCCAGGGCAACGTCGGCATCGAGCAGCGCTCGTTCAAGGTCGTCCCGCCGACCCTGCCCGGCACCAACCTGGCCCGCGGGAAGACCACCACCGCGTCCACCTACCAGCCGACCGGCACCAACGGGCCGCAACTGCCGTCGTACGCGGTGGACGGCGATTACGGCACCCGGTGGGCGAGCGAGTGGGTCGACTCGGCGTGGCTCCAGGTGGACCTCGGCTCGGTGCAGTCGTTCGACCACGTGTCACTGGCGTGGGAGGCGGCGTACGCAACGTCGTACCAGGTGCAGACGTCGAACGACGGGACCAACTGGACCACCGTGTACTCGACGACGGCCGGTGACGGCGGGTTCGACAACCTGGCGATCAACGGCTCCGGCCGATACGTCCGGGTGAACAACACGGCGCGGGCCACGGCGTACGGATACTCGCTCTACGAATTCGGCGTCTACCGCCAGTAACCGCGAGCAGGGACGCGCCCGGCCTCAGGCCGGGCGCGTTTCTAGTTCTGGTTGAAACACACCGAAGTGACCATGGTCGTCCGAGTGTCGGCGGAGGCCCCGCTGTACACCAGCCGCCCGTCCTTCGTCCTGGTCCAGATCTTCTTCTGATCCTCGTCAGGGTTCTGCGCGAGCACGCCGTGGATGACGACCTGGTCTTTCGGGAAGGTGACGCAGCCGTGTTCCATGATCATCGGAGAGGTCTCCGGGTCCGGCCAATTCCTGGTCAGGACGGCGAAGGGAGGATCCGTGGCCTTCTTACCGCCCTCGAAGACCTCCAGTTGGTCCGCGCTGATCTTCGGGTCCTTGCAGCGCATGACCACGAGATAGTCGTCCTTGCCGTCGCCGACGATGTTGCGATGTTCCACGCCGATGAGCCGAGCACCCTGTTCGCAGTTGAGATCGCGGCCCGCGGCCGCGACCCAGTCGGTGTGTTCCAGGTCGGTGCCGTCGGCGCAGGCGGTGAGCGGCAGGAGGGCGGCGATCACGACCAGGGGCAGGAGGCGGCGTGCGGACATGGCAGGGTCTCCCTTCGGCGCTTTTCCACCAGGAGACCCAGGTCCGGCCGGGTGGGTAAACGCGCCGGGAAATGCCCGTACAAGGCCGTACAGCCTCAGCACGGCTTCAGGTACGCCCGGCCCGGCACGTAGCGGTGCCACTCCTGCTCGGTCATCGGGTCCCCGGCGCCCGCGCACGCCTGCCGGATCACCTCGGCCGGATCGAGGAGCCACATCCGGGCGTAGCCGTCGGCCCCGCCGCTGACCAGCACCGGCCGTCGCGGGTCGAACTCGACCGTGTAGACCGCACCGGCGTGCCCGGTCAGTGTCGCGTAATGGACGGGCCGGCGCGGATCGGCGATGCTCCACAACCAGATCTGCCCGTCGCCGCCGCCGGCCGCGACCATCCGGCCGTCGCCGCTGACCGCGACCGAGTAGACGTAGTTGTGCGGACCGGTGAGCGGCACGCCGACCGGCACCGGCCGGCTCGGGTCGCTGACGTCCCACAGATGGACGGCGTCGTCGGTCGCGCCCGCCGCGAGCAGGCGCCCGTCCGGGCTGAACCCGAGCGAGAAGACGTAGCTCGACCCGGCGGTCAGCGGCTTGCCGAGCGCGACCGGCCGCCGGATGTCCGCGATGTCCCAGAGGCGCACCACGCCGTCCGCCCCGGCCATCGCGAAGACGCGGCCGTCCGGCCGGAAGGTGGGGGAGTAGGCGTAGTTCGCCGGGCCGGTCAGCAGGCCGCCGTCGCGCGGGTGGTAGGGGTCCGAGACGTCCCACAACGCGCCGGTCCGGTCATTGCTCGCGGCCGCCAGCAGCCTGCCGTCCGCGCTGAACGACAACGCCTGGATCACGTCCCGCTGCCGTCGCAGCCGGGCCGGGACGAGCACCGGGCGCGCCGGGTCGCGCACGTCCCACAGGCGTACCGTGCCGTCCATCGCACCGACCGCGAGCGTGCCGCCGTCCGGGCTCAGCGTGCCCGCCCCGGACGGTTGCAGTCCCGGGCCGACCGCGTGCGGCAGCGCCGGGCCGAGCGCACGGGCGCGGCGCGGGTCGGTGGTGTCCCACAGCCGTACCGAATCGTCGATGCTGGTGACGGCGAGCCGGGTGCCGCCGAAGATGGCGTTGAAGACGCCCTGGGTGGCGCCGCCGAGCACCGGGCCGGGCAGGTCCCAGATCCGTGCGGCGCCGTCCGCGGCGCTGGTGACCAGCCGGCCGGTGCCGCGGGCGAAGGAGACGGCGGTGACCGGCGCGGGATGCGCCAGCACCGACACCGGTTGGTGCGTGGTCAGGTCCCACAGCCACGTCTTGCCGTCCGAGCTCGCGGCCGCCACCGTCCGGCCGGCCGGATCGAAGGTGACACCGTTGACCCAGCCGGTCGGGCCGGTCAGCGACGGCACGGCGGTGACTTTCCGGTCGTCGACCCGCCACAGCCACACGGTCTTGTCGGCCGAGCCGGCCGCGAGCGTGTGGCCGTCCGGCGAGAACGCCACCGCGAAGACGGTTTTCGCCGGTCCGGTCAGTGGCCGGCCGATCGGGCCGCCGTGCTCGTCCCACAGCCGCACGGTCCGGTCCTTCGAGCCCGCCGCGATCGTGCGGCCGTCCGGCGAGAACGCCACCGCCTGCACGTAGTCCCCGGACCGCAGCACCATCGGCCGCTCCCGCGGCTTCGTCAGATCCCAGACCTGAACCGTGTGGTCCGCGCTGCCGGCGGCGATCCGGCGGCCGTCCGGGCTGAAGGCGATCGCGTAGACGGTGTTGGCCGGGCCGTTCAGCACGGCCTTCAGTGTCCGCGTCGGCAGGTCCCACAGCCGTACCGTGCGATCCGCGCCGGCGCTCGCGAGCAGGCGCCCGTCCGGGCTGAACGCGAGCCCGAAGATGGTGCCGGTGTGCCCGGCCAGCGGCGTCCCGGGCCGCCCGTCCGTCCACAGGTGAACCGCGTTGTCGGCGCCGGCGCCCGCGACGACGTGCTCGTCCGGGCTGATCGCGGCCGCCTGCATCACGCCCTTCGGCCCGGCCAGCCGGCTCTCCGGTGCCGCGCTGAACGCGCTGAGCAGGCCGGACAGCGCCTCGGGGGTGCGCGCGGTGCGATAACCGGCGACCGCGAGCTGCAGGCCCAGCCCCGGGTCGGTCACCCGCAGCTGCTCGGACTCGACGGCGATCTGGCGAGAGACCGCACGGTCGCGTTCGGTGGCGGCGGCTCGCTGCTGGCGATAGGCGACCACGGCCAGAGCGGAGGCGGTCAGGGCCAGGACGGCGAGCAGCACGGCCAGCCGCTGCATGCGCCGGGTGCGTTTCCGCAGCGCCACCTGCTCGGCCTCGGCACGCTCCCGGCTCGCGGTCACGAAGGAGCGTTCCAGGTCGTTCAGCCGTAGCCGGGCACTGCCGGCCGCGGTCAGGCTCGCACCGCGCAGCAGCAGGTCCGGGTCGTGATCGGCTTCCGCCCAGCGCGCGGCCGCCTCGGTGATGCGGCGGTGGACCCGGCGGCCGTCGCGGTCGGTGTCGACCCATCCGCGCAGTCGCGGCCAGGCTTCGATCAGCGCCTCGTGCGCGATCTCCAGGTGGTCGTCGCCGGCGGTGAGCAGCCGCGCCGCGACGAATCGCTCGGCGACCTCGTCGGGCGGCAGCTCGGCCCGCGGCACCTTCCGCCGTACGTCGTCGTCCGCGTGCACCAGCCGCAGGAACAGGTGCCGGGCCGCCTCCCGCTGGTCGTCGCCGAGGTCGTGGTAGACCTCCTCGGCGCTGCGCGCGACCGCGTCGTGTACCCCGCCGGTCGCCTGGTAGGCCGCGACCGTGAGCCGGCCCCGGCGGCTGTTCTCCCAGGTGGCGCGCAGGGCGTGGGAGAGCAGCGGCAGGCTGCCGGCATAGTCGCGCAGCAACAGTGCGACCAGGCCGTCCTCGACGTCGAGGCGGGCACGGCGAGCCGGTTCGACGATGGCCCGCCGCACGTCCCCGGTGTCCATCGGCCCGACGACGATCTGGTGCTCCTGGAGTGCTCCGGCCAGCCGGGGAACGCGCAGGGCGCGACCGTAGAAGTCGGCCCGCAGGCCCATCACCACGACCCCGTCCGGGATGCCGTCGAGGAACGCCGCGTCGTCGAGGTGTTGTTCGAGCTGGTCGACGACGAGCAGGCCGGGGCGGGCCGCCACCGCGCCGGCCTGGATCAGCGACGACTTCCCGGACCCGGACGGCCCGACCACCACGATCCAGCCGCCGCCGTCGCGCCGGCAGGTGTCCACCTCGTCGAGCAGCCGGGCGGTGAGCGCCTCCCGCCCGAAGAACCACTCGGCGTCCCCGGCCGTGAAGCCGGCCAGCCCGCGGTAGGGCACCGGAGCGTTCGCGGGACGGCGTCCCGGGCTCACCCGGACCCGGACGAGGGCATCCGCCCAGCAGTCGAGCGTCTCCTCGTCGATGACCCCGCACGCCCCGAGCAGGCGCCGCAGCACCTCCGGGCGCCCCGGCGGGGGCAGGTGCCGCCCGGCGAAGTAGCCGCCCGCCGTGCCCGGCTCCAGTTTCGCGTCGCGCGCCACGTCGCGGACGGTACGGCCGGCCTCCTCGCGCAGCCGGGTCAGTCCCGCCGCGAAGTCCTGCCGGGTGCTGATCTCAGCCGGATCGATCATCGGGACTCCCAGCGACGAGCGGCCCTTGGTGTGCCGCCTCATCGTCGGTCCCGGTGCCGCCGCGCGGTGTCCTAGATCTGTCCGTCCGTCAGCAGGACAGCCGGCCGATCTCGTCGGCGACCACCGCGGGAGCGTCCCGCGGCACCTCGTGCCCGGCGCCCGCCGCGACGACGAGCCGGCCCCCGGCGGCCAGCCCGGCAAGGCGTTCCTGCGCCGCCAGCCATGGACCGCTCACGTTCTTCTCCCGGCGGATCACGGTCAGCGGCAGGGTGGCGAAGGCCTGCCGCGCACCGGTCACCGCGGCGGCGGTCTGCTCCTGCACGGCGGGCAGGTCCAGACTCTCCGCGGCCATCGACACCTTGTCCCAGGCCGGCGCGCCGAGCGCGGCGAGCAGTCCGAGCTGCGGGTCGACGCCGTCGGCGAGGACCACCCCGCAGACCCGGTCGCGGTGCTGAGCGGTGTAGTGCAGCACCGGATAACTGCCGAACGAATGCCCGAGCAGCACCACCGGGTGGTCCGGATCGGCCTGCCGGACCACGCTGTCCAGCTCGGCGGAGAGCTGCGTGGCGTCGCGGCCGGATCGGGACGGGGCGGGGCTGTCCCCGGTGCCCGGCCGGTCGTAACGGCACACCCGGCGGTCATCGGGAAGCCGGTCGATCAGGTCGGCGAACGAGGCCGAGCCGGCGTGGTCGCCGATGCCGTGCACGAGCACCACGGCCGGGCCGGCGGTGCCCTGGCAGAGGACGCGCTGCCGCTCACCGGCCGCCTCCTGGACCGTGCCCCATGCGGGTTCGCCGGTGCAGGCGCCGGTCAGCAGGATCATGAAGGTAAGGACGGACACGGTCGCACGGCGTGGCACGGGGCTCCCCTCGGTCGGCTTCGTTCAGTGTGGTCGAGCCCGTCGACTCACCGCGACCAGCACCGTGGCCAGGACGAGCAGCAACGCCGGCATCAGCGGCGCCGCCCGGGAGTAGGTGGCGATCAGCCAGATCGCCACCGGATGGCTGGTCGCGGGCACGACCAGGAACGTCGCCGTGATCGCGAGCGGCGCTCCGCCGCGGGTCATCCTGGCGATCGCCGCGCCGATCACCGCCCACAAGGGAAAACACGCGAGGCTGGCCAGCAGGCACCAGCGCACCGACGGCACCGACAGCATGGTCGGGTCCGGCGCCACACTCGGGTAACCGTGTGTCCGCATCGCGCCCACCCCGGCGGCGATCGCCACCGCCCCGGTGCCCAGGCCGAGCAACAGGCCGGCGAGAGCCGCCCGGCGGTAGGACCCCGAGCGGGTGACCACCCAGGCGCCGGCGAACGCCGCGACGAACTGCCCGAACCAGTGCCCGGCCGTGTACACGTGCGCCGCCAGGTCGCGGTGGTACTCCAGCCGTTCCGGGTCCGACTGCGGGTCGTAGTACGCGAAGTACTCCCCGATCGCGACACTCAGCGGCGTCGCCAGCGCGGTCCACACGAGCAACCCGCCGGCGACGGCCGGCGCGACCCATCGACGCATGTTCGCCATGATGTCGCAGAACCGCTCGTTGGTCAGTGGCGCTTAGGGTGTCCTCATGGTGTTCGTGCCGAGTTTGTGGAAGGCCACCGCCGGCAGGCTCGTCGGTTCCCTGGGCTGTGCGGGCTATCTCGCGCTCGCCGCAGGCGTCGTCATCCTTCCGGTGATCGGGTTGGTGTTCGGCGCCCCGGCGATGTGGCGGACCGCCGGGGTGATCCTCGCGCTGGCGGCCGTGGCGGCGGCGAGCGGCATGGTGGCGATGGTGGCCGGCGACTTCCGCGCGGTGCGCCGCCTGGACCTGGAGCCGGGCGGCCTGGCTCTCACCCGCGGCTGGCGCAGGCACCTGGTGCCGTGGGACGAGGTACGCGCCATCGCGGTCGAGGAGCGGTGGAAGCTGGGCCGGCAGATCGGCGTCGCGGTCGTGGTGACCGCGGAGAGCGGCGAGATCCGGTGCGAGGCGGACGAGCACACCCCGCTGGGACGCCAGTCCGCGGACCGGGTGGCCGAGGAGTTCCGCGAGATCGAGGTGCCGGTCACCACGGCGAAGGTCGTCGTCAAGTCGCACGTCACCATCGAGCACTGGTGGACGACGGCCCAGGTGGCGGACTTCTGGGACGTGCCCGCCGAGGAGGTGTCCGAGCTCGCCGTGCTGTGGCGGGTGGCCTGCGCGGACTATCTGCCCCGCGCGGCCCTCCACCGGCCGGACATGGCGGCCCACGCGATCCCGGTCTACGACCCGGACGGCGTGTGTGAGGTGGCCGACGCCGTGCGCGGGAGTAATATGCGCAGGCCATGACTGGTGAGCTGCTGGACATCCGCCGGATCTACGTCGAGCCCGCCGCGGCCGTGCTGCCCCGTGGCAAGGAGATCCTGGCGCGTTTCCCGCAGGCGCAGCTCGTCGAGGTGGAGAGCCACAACCGGATCCCGGAGCTGTACGGCGACGAGACCAACGTCAACCGGTGGGTGCGGATCAAGCGGGAGGCCCTGGTCCTCGGGGTCAAGAAGACGCTGACCGCGCGGCCGAACGGGCGGTCCGCCGACTTCATCGCCCCGTCCACCGCGAACGGGTGCGCGATGGCCTGCGCGTATTGCTACGTCCCGCGGCACAAGGGCTACAGCAACCCGATCACGGTGTTCGCCAACATCGACAAGATCGCCGGGTACGTGCAGCGGCACGCGGCCCGGCAGGGGACCAAGACCACGCCGAACGAGTGCGATCCGTACGCCTGGGTCTACGACATCGGGGAGAACTCGGATTGCAGCGTCGACGCACGGATCAGCGACAACGTGCGTGACCTGGTGGAACTGTTCCGCTGGATGCCGAATGCGAAGGCGTCGTTCGCCACCAAGCACGTGAACCGGGAGATGCTCGACTGGGCGCCGGGTGGGCGTACCCGAATCCGGTTTTCGCTGATGCCGCCGCGAGATGCCAAGATCCTGGACATCCGCACCTCCCCGATCGCGGAGCGGATCGGCGCGATCGACGATTTCGTCGCGGCCGGTTACGAGGTGCACCTCAACTTCAGCCCGGTCGTGGTCCGGGACGGCTGGCTCGCCGACTGGGCGGACCTGCTCGCCGAGCTCGACGCTCGCCTCGGGCCGGCCGCAAAACAGCAGCTCGCGGCCGAGGTCATCTTTCTGACCCACAACCGCGAGCTGCACGAGGTGAACCTGGGCTGGCATCCGAAGGCCGAGGAGCTGATCTGGCGCCCCGACCTCCAGCAGCCGAAACGCTCGCAGAACGGTTCCTGGAACGTCCGCTACCGCACCGGCGAGAAGGGCCGCCACGTGGCGGCCCTCCTCGATCTGATCGCTACCGTGATCCCCTGTTGCCGGGTCCGCTACGCGTTCTGAAGCGCCTCGGCGGCCGGCTCGGGCTTCGGTGCGTCGGCGAACCCGCGCAGCGGCACGTGCTTGATGAACAGCGCGACGACGATGCCGGCCGCGGCCGCGACGGCGCCCCAGGTGAAGGCGGCGCTGACACCGTCGCTGACGGCGACGGAAAAGGCATGCCGCACGTTCTCAGGCAGACTGCGCAGCATGGCCGGGGTCATGCCGCCCGCCGACTGCGCGCTCTGCCCGCTGCCGCCGAGTGAGTCGATCAGGTGGTTGGTGTAGAGCGTGGTGAGCAGCGAGACGCCGAGCGAGCCACCCATGTTGCGCAGGAAGGTGGCGGCGCCGGTCGCCGCGCCGATCGACTGGACCGGCGAGCTGTTCTGCGCGATCAGCATGGTGGTCTGCATCAGGCAGCCCATGCCGGCGCCGAGGATCGCCATGAACACACCGGTGGTGAACCGCGAGGTGCCGGTGTCCATGGTGGCGAACAGGGCCAGCCCGGCGGTCATCAGGACGGTGCCGGCGATGGGCAGCGCCCGGTACCTGCCGGTGCGGGTGATCACCTGGCCGCCGACCAGGGAGACCACCATGGCGGAGAGCATCATCGGCATCAGCAGCAGGCCGCTGTTGGTGGCCGAGGAGCCCTGCACGTACTGCTGGAACTGGGGGAGCAGGGTGATGCCGCCGAACATGGCGAACCCGACGATCAGGCTGAGCACGCCGGCCAGGGTGAAGTTGCGGTTGGCGAACACCGACAGCGGCATGATCGGCTCGGCGGCGCGGCGCTCGACCGCGACGAAGGCGGCGAAGGCGATCAGGGTGACCGCGGCCAGGCCGAGGATCTGCGGGGAGGACCAGGCGTACTCGCTGCCGCCCCAGGTGGTGATCAGGACCAGCGTGGTGATCCAGGCGCTGAGCAGGCCGGCGCCGAACCAGTCGATGCGGACCTGACCCTTGCCGCGGGGCAGCTTGGCCAGCACGAACCAGCAGACCGCGAGGGCGACGACGCCGAGCGGCAGGTTGACGTAGAACGCCCAGCGCCAGTTCAGGTTGTCGGTGATGAAGCCGCCGACCAGCGGGCCACCGATCATGGCGACCGGCATGACCGCCATCATCACGCCCTGGTACTTGCCGCGCTCGCGCGGCGGGACGATGTCGGCGAGGACCGCCATGACGCCGACCATCAGGCCGCCGGCGCCCAGGCCCTGCACGGCCCGGAACGCGATCAGCTCGCCCATGTTCTGCGACATGCCGCAGAGCGCCGAGCCGATCAGGAAGATCGCGATCGAGGAGAGGAAGGTGATCCGGCGGCCCATCAGGTCACCGAGCTTGCCCCAGATCGGGGTGGCGACGGTCGAGGCCAGGATGTAGCCGGTGGTCACCCAGGCCAGATGGTTCAGGCCGTGGAGGTCGCCGACGATCGTGGGCAGCGCGGGGGCCACGATCATGTTGTCGAGCATGGCGAGCAGCATCGCGATGACGAGGCCGCTCATCGTCACCATGATCTCGCGGTGAGTGAAGCGGGTTGGTGTGGTCACGGCAGGGCATCCTTCGGTAGTCTTACTTACCGGCCGGTTAGTAGCCTACTTGCCGCACGGTAAGTTGGCAAACGGGCCGGTCACCGTGAGGATCGGCACGGCGGCGGATGCGTGAAGGGAAGAACAGCGATGGGTGCGGCAGGACAGCGGCGAGGCGTCGACACCAAGGCCGAGATCCGCAAGGTGGCCATCGAGCTGTTCACCGAGCGGGGCTACGAGGCGACCTCCCTGCGCGAGATCGCCGAGCGGCTCGGCATCACCAAGGCGGCGCTCTACTACCACTACAGCAGCAAGGAGAGCATCGTCCTGTCGATCTTCCAGGCCCACCTGGACGCGCTGGACGAGCTCGTCGGCTGGGCCCGCGAGCAGCCGCCCGGCCCGGAGCTGCGGGCCCAGGTCGTCGACCGGATGGTCGAGCTCGGCGTCGGCAGCGGGATGGCCGCCATGAAGTTCGCCATGGCCAACCAGCACGTGGTGCGTGACCTGCACCAGCAGCAGGGGCGGGAGAACGCGTTCGGCAAGATGACCGAGCTGTTCGACATCGTGACCGGGCCGGACGCCTCCCTCGAGGAGACGCTGCGGGTCCGTTCCGCCCTGCTCAGCGTCAACATCGTGCTGATGGCCTCGCGCGGGCTCACGGTCACCGACGCGGAGCTGGCCGGCGTCGCCCGCGACATCGCGCACAGCGTCCTGCAACGCTGACGGCCGGCGGCCGATAACCGTCGGGTTATCCGTCGTTGCCGCACTCGTCATTGGCCCGGCGAGCGCTGGCAGTACCAGATCGCCAGCGATCTGGCCGGCGTGCTCGTCGCGCGGGTCACCGGCCGGCCGTTCGAGGAGTTCCTGCGCGAGCGGATCTTCGAGCCGCTCGGCATGAGGGACACCGGTTTCCACGTACCGGCCGCCGACCTCCACCGGCTGCCGCCGCTGTACGCCCCGGATCCGCAGACCGGCGAGTTCCACGTCTGGGACCCGGCCGACGGCGGGCGGCACAGCGCGCCGCCGGCGTTCGCGGGCGGTGGCGGCGGGCTCAACTCCACCGCCGACGACTACCTCGCCTATTTCCGGATGCTGCTCGACGGCGGACTGCACCGCGGCGAGCGGATCCTGTCCCGGCCCGCCGTCGAGCTGATGACCACCAACCGGCTCACCCCCGCGCAGGAGGCCGCCCGGACCGCGATGGCGCGGGACAACGTGCACATCTCGTTCGGCCAGGGTCAGCACGGCGGCTGGGGCTTCGGGATGGCGGTGCGCACCTACCGCGGCGACTACGCGCCGGTCGGCCAGTTCGGCTGGGACGGCGGCAGCGGCACCTCCACCTACGCCGACCCGGAGAATCGTCTGGTCGGGATCCTGCTCACCCAGGTCGGCGCGTCCACGCCGGACTCGACCCGCGCTTTCCACGACTTCTGGACCACCCTTTACCAGGCCATTTAAGTCAAATTCCGATTTTGGTACGAGGTGAGCACACTCCCCTGGTTCCGGAACCGGCAATCGACGAGTGTCCATTGACACGGTCTCGTCGCGGCGAGAGGCTCGCTCCGTGTCGACCCGAAGCTTCGTCTCCCGGACGGCGGCCTGGCTCGCCTTCCTACTGCTTCTGGTGGTGACCCCGGGCGCGGCGCTCGCCGCGCCCCGGGCGCCGCAGACCCACGGTCAGACCGTGCGGGCCGGTCACCTGCGGGTCCAGGTGCTCAGTGCCACGCTGCTGCGGCTGGAATACGCCGCCGACGACGCGTTCGAGGACCGGCCCACCTTCACCGCGGTCGACCGGGACCCGCCGAAGACCTGGTTCACCGCCTCCACCCGCGGCGGCGAGCTGCGGGTCACCACCAGCGCCGTGACTTTGCGCTACCGGCTGGACAGCGGCCCGGTCACGCCCGCGAACACCAGCCTGGACCTGCGCGTCGGCGGCCGGTCGGTCACCGTGCACCCGGCGTTCGGCGATCCGTCCCGGACCGACGCGCTCGGCGGCTGGTACCGCGGCCTCGACTACTACGCCGGCCAGGCCGGCCCGGTCGAGGATCTGAAACTGCACCCCGGGATGCTGCACCGGGACGGCTGGTACCTGCTCGACGACACCGCAACGGCCCTGCGTAACGGCGACTGGGTCGCCGCCCGTCCCGCCCGGACCGGCGCCTACCAGGACGGATACCTCTTCGGGTACGGCCACGACTACGCACGCGGCCTGGCCGACCTGCGCGCGCTCACCGGCCCGTCGGTGCTGCCGCCGAAGTGGGCGTTCGGCACCTGGTTCTCGAAATATCAGGCGTACAGCGCCGAGGACTACCGCACCCGGTTGCTCCCGGCGTTCGCCGAGCACAAGGTGCCGCTCGACTCGCTGGTGATCGACACCGACTGGAAGGCCCCGAACCAGTGGGCCGGCTGGAACTGGAACACCACCCTGTTCCCCAAGCCGGACGAGTTCCTCGGCGACCTGACGAAGCTCGGCGTCAACGCCACCCTCAACGTGCACGCCGCGATCTCCGGCGACGACCCCCGGTTCGCCGACGCGCAGGCGCTCGCGAAAGGCAAACTGACGCCCGCCACCAGCAGTTTCGCGCCGAACCCGTACCGCTTCGACTGGAGCGACCCGGACCAGGCCGCGGCTTACGCATCGCTGCACAAGACGTTCGAAGACCAGGGCGTACGCCAATGGTGGTTGGATTATTGCTGCGACGACAGCCGCGTCACGGTGCCCGGCCTGACCGCCGACAGCTGGGTCAACGAGCTGTACCGCCGCGACGGCGACGCCCGTGACCGGCGCGGTTTCTCGCTCTCCCGGATCGGGGCGTCGTTCCCCGACTACACCACGCCCGGCCCGTCCGGCCCGTGGGCCGAGCACCGCAGCACCGTCCACTTCACCGGGGACACCCGCCCGGACTGGGCCACCCTCGCCTTCGCCGCCGCGATGACGCCGGCCGAGGCGAGCATCGGGATGTCGTACGTCAGCCACGACATCGGCAGCTTCGCCGGCAAGCACCTGCCCGACGACCTGTACCTGCGCTGGGTGCAGCTCGGCGCGTTCCAGCCGATCCTGCGCCTGCACTCCGACCACGGCGACCGGCTGCCCTGGGAGTACTCCGACACGGTCGGCAAGCCGGCCGCGGACTTCCTCCGGCTGCGCGAGTCCCTGGTGCCGTACCTCTACACGGCCGCCCGGCAGAACTACGACACCGGCATGCCGATGGCCCGGGCGCTGTACCTCCAGTGGCCCGAGCTGGACGAGGCGTACCGGCACGACACCCAGTACCTGCTGGGCGACTCGCTGCTGGTCGCCCCGGTGACCGCGGCCGGCCTGAGCACCACCGCCCCGGTCTGGTTCCCGCCCGGCACCTGGACCGACTTCTTCACCGGCGAGACCTTCCGCGGCCCGGCCACCAGGACCGTCGCCGCGACCCCGGATCACATGCCGGTCTACGTCCGCGCCGGCGGCATCCTGCTCACCGCCCCGCCGGCCGCGAACGTCGCCGCCCAGCCCGCCGACCGGCTGATCCTGACCGCCTACCCGCACGCGTCCGGCAGCACGCTGGTCTACGACGACGCGGGCGACGGCCTCGGCTACCAGGCCGGCGAGTACACCCGCACGCCGGTCCGCTACGACGAGAACAAGCGCGGTGCCGAGCTCACCGTCGGCCCCGCCGCCGGCACCCGCCACTACACGGTCCAGTTCGCCGGCGTCTCCCGCCCGCACGTCGTCACGGCCGCCGGTCGTCGCGTGCCGTTCACCTACGACGCGGCGAAACACCTGCTCAGCGTCGAGGTGACCGGCGCCAAGGCGATCACCGTGCGGCACGACGGGACCCCGCTCACCGTGGCGCAGCAGCCAGCCGTCGACCTGACCCTGACCGCCCCCGACGGCCTCCAGTCCGGCGCCACCAGCCGCCTGGTCCTGGCCGCCCACAACGCCGGCCCGGGGACCATCACCGCCCTGTCCGGCTCGGTGACGGCCCCGGACGGCTGGGTGATCACCCCGCGCACCCCGGCCACCTCGCTGGCCCCCGGCGCCGACTTCACCGTCACCTACGACGTCACCCCGACCGGCCCGTCCCCGCGCACCGCCCCGGTGACCGGCCACCTCGCGTACCGGAACCCGGACGGCAGCGCCGTGACCCTGCCCGCCGCCCTGACCGTCCCGGTCCGCCCGGTAGCCGTCACGTTCCGAGTCCTGGCCCCGCCCGGCACCCCACCGGACGCCACCCTGTACGTCCCCGGCAACATCACCGAACTCGGCCCGTGGGACCCCGGCAAGGTACCGATGACCAACCGTGGCAACGGCATCCACGAAGCCACCGTCACCGTCCTCGACGGCACCGATGTCCAGTACAAATACACCCGGGGCAGGTGGGAGACGGTGGAGGACTGGGGCTCGATAACCGGCACCAACAACCGCAGCGTCACCGTCGACGGCGGCATCACGCAAACCATGCTGGTCGACGACACCTCCACCCAGTGGGGCGTCCCCGGGGTCCCCGACACCCACCTGGCCATCCAGTACTGGCGAGACCCCGTCGTGGTGAACACCGCCGCCACCGCTTCCGCGGTCACCGTCACCTTCCAGCGCGACATCCAGCCCACCGGCAGCGACTACAGCGCGTCGATAACGGTCGCCGGCCCGGCCGGGCCGGTCTCCGGGGTCACCACCGAGCCCACTCCCGGCGCGCTGGTCTGGACGCCGGCCACTCCGCTCGCGGCCGGTGGTTACACGCTCACGGTCGACCAGGTCAGCAGCACCGGCCCCGGCGGCGTCCCCATCCGCAAGCCCTACACCAGCACCTTCACCATCCCATAAACCCTGTTTGTGTACGCGCACAGCACGGTCGACGCCGTCCGGCCGCCGCACCCCGCCCCGATCGGAAGCCGCCTCGTGGCCTCGTGGGAATTCGGTGTGAAGCGGCGGCCGGGGCGCTGCTAACCTGCCGCGCATGTCGATCACGGCTCGTCTGCTCGGTTCCGCGGTGTCCCACTGGGGTGAGGACCCGTGGGCGCGCGGGTCGTGGAGCCTGATCGGCCGGCACGGGACGCCGCAGGACCGGATCGCGCTCGGGGCGCCCGCCGGGGAGCGGCTGCGGATCGCCGGGGAGGCGACGCACGCGACGCGGGCCGGCATGACGCACGGGGCGTACGAAAAGGGTGCCGAAGCGGCCCGATGGGCAGCGGACCTGGGGCATTCCCGCGTCGCCGTGGTGGGCGCCGGGATGGCCGGCCTCGGCGCGGCCCGGACACTCGCCGAGCGTGGCGTCCAGGCGCGGATCTTCGAGGCGCGGGACCGGATCGGCGGGCGGACCGCGGGCGTCGACGTGGCCGGAAGCGGCTTCGACCTGGGCGCCAACTGGCTGCAGCAGTACGACGAGAACGTGCTGGCCCGGCTCGCCGAACAACTCGGCCTGACCGTGGTGGTGACCGATTTCAACGATCCGCTGGTGCTGGCGGGCCCACCGGTTCCCGAGAACCTCGAGGACGAGCTCCGGAAGCGGCTGGCCGTGGCCGCCCCGGACGCCGGGATCGCGGACGTGATCGACGACTGGCTGCGGGATCCGGCGCCGTGGACGGCGGACGAGATTCATCGGCTGGTGGACGCGGAGATCGTGATGGACACGGGGGCTCCGCTGGGGTGGCTCAGCGCGCGGTACGGCTTCGAGCCCGGCGTCGGCGAGGGGGACCGGTGGATCGTGGGCGGATACCGCCTGCTCACCGAGCACCTCGCCGGCGGACTGGACATCCGGCTTCACCAAGCGATCGAGCGGATCCGGATCGAGGACGACCGCGTGGTGCTCAACGACGAGCACGAGGCGGACGCGGTGATCGTGACGGCGCCGCTGCCGGTGCTCGCCGCGGGCACCATCGCCTTCGACCCGCCGCTGCCCCCGGCGCATCGGGACGCGCTCACCCGCCTCGGCGCCGGGCGGGTGGAGAAGGTGATCCTCCGGTTCGACCAGCGGTTCTGGCCGGCGCACGGCTATTACCGGGTGCACGGACCCGAGCGCACCTCGATCAGTGAGTGGCTGGACGCCACCGAGGCCGACGGCACCCCGACGCTGGTCGGGCTCTTCGCCGGACACTGGCTCGGCACCCTGTGGGCCGGGACCGATGCGGAGATCGCCGAACGGGCGGCCGAGATCATCAGGCGCGCGGTTCCAGGACCACGATGACCGTGTCGGTGGAGCGGTTCCGCACGTAACCGTCGAGGTCCGCGTTCAGCTCGCGCCAGCGGTCCCAGAGGTGTGGCAGCTCCGCGTCGCTCGCGGCGCGCCCGTGCACCCGGCGCGGGCCGTCCTTGAGCTCGATCGTCGCGTCCGGGTTCGCCTGGAGGTTGAGCCACCAGGCGGGCTGGCCGGGCTGCCAGCCGTTCATCGCGAGGGTGACCACGTTCGGCCCGTCCTCGAAGTAGGCGAGGATGACGCTGCGCGGCTCGCCGCTGCGGCGACCGACAGTGGTCAGGCGGAACGCGCCCCAGCGGCCGGGCCTGGGCCGCCAGAGGCCGCGCCGGCCGCCGGTGATCCGGTAGTACCCGCGGTGGATCTTCCAGGCGATCAGCTCGAACCAGCGCGGCGGCACCCAGGGCGCCTTCGTCTCAGCAGCCATGCCCCATCCTCGCCCGCGTCGACTGTGGACCGGCTGAGAGCGAACCTTCATTCGACGGGGATGATCCCCGGCGCCGGAAGGGCTGGGACCCTGGCCCGCATGAACGGATGGCTGATGTGGGGACTGTTCCTGCCGTTGCTGCTGGTGGTCGCGGGCATCATCGTGATCCTTCGCAAACGCAACGGCCAGCGCTGACATGCAGGCCCGGCTCGGCGTGCTGCCGATCGCGGTGCTGCTCGCGCTCGCGGCCTGCGGCGACGGCGACGCCCAGGAGCGGGTGGACCAGAAGCGGCTGGCGAACAAGCAGGAGGCGGTGGCCGAGGCGCAGGCGAACCTGACCGCCCAGATCCAGGCCTTCTGCCGGACCGGCGCCTCCTACGTCACCGCGCTGGACCGTTACGGCGACCTGATCAGCCGGACCACGCCGACGGTCGGTGACGTGAAGCAGGCCGGCGCCGACCTGATCGAGCCGCGGGACGACGTGATCGCCGCCGCCGAGCAGGTCACCACCGCCCGCAAGGACCTGGCGCAGGCCGAGAAGGAGCTGGCGGAGACAGCCCCCTCCGCGTCGGCGTCCGCGGGAGAGGAGACGCCGCCGGCCATCGAGAGCACCACCGTCAACCGGGTCAAGCAGGCCGACTCCGACTTCGCCGCGGCCCAGGCGGGCGTCACCGACCAGACACCCCTGAAGCAGGCCTCGGAGCGGTTCAACTCCGCGGCCGTCGCCCTGGAGATGTCCTGGCTGAGCCTGCTCGCCGAGGGTGGCTGCCTGAGCGAGGACCAGCTCCGCCAGGCTCGCGATTACACCCTGGCCGTCCAGAAGTCGCTGGCCACGGCCGGTTATTACAAGAACGAGGTGGACGGCGTCTACGGCCCGTCGACGGTCGCGGCCGTCCAAGCGTTGCAGAAGGCCCACCAGTTGCCCGAGACCGGCACCGTCGACAAGGCCACCGACGCGGCGCTCCAGGCCGACCTGAAGGCCAAGGGCGGCGCGGCTGCCGACGAGGCGATCGCGTCCACGGCCGCCGTGCAGCAGACCCTCAAACTGGCCGGTTTCTGGACCGGCCCGGTCGACGGCACCTGGACCGACGAGCTGACCGCGGCCCTCACGTCGTTCCAGACCTCGCTGGGCGTGGAGCCCACCGGAACCGTGGACGCGGCCACGATCGCCGCGGTGGAGAAGGCTCAGAAACCGAAACCGAAACCGTCGCCGAGCGCCGGCGGCTGACGAGAAGCCGATCATCGGACCGCGGTTTTTCTCCGATGCCGTCATGATCTGCCGATAAGCGGAACGGCGGGACCGCCGCTTTGTTCGGTCGGACGGATGTCGAAAGAGCTGGCATGAGGAACGTCGCCCCAGCGCCGTGGCGCCATCTCGGCGCAACGATCGGCGTCCTGCTGGCCGGCACCGCGTGGTTCGCCTGGTGGTGCGCCGCCGGCGCCGGTCCCCGGCCGGCCGCCTACCTGTTCGTGCCCGCCGGCATGGCGATCGCCGCCTTCGCGACCATGAACGTGGTGCGCGGCGGTCAGCGGGCACCGGCGGCCCGGCGTTTCTGGATGCGGCTGTCCGGCGCCTGCGCGTTCCTCACCGCCGGGTACGGCCTGCTGGCCGTCGCGGCGGTCCGGAGCAGCCCGGCCTACCCGGAGATGCCGGTCCCCGCGACCTTCTGCGTCTGCGCCGGCGTGTTCGCCGCGATCTACGCGGTGGCGCGGGTGCCGCTGGGCGTCACCAGCCGGCAGGAGCTGGGCCGGCAGTGGCTCGATCGCGCCATCGCCTTCCTCGGCTGCGCCGCCGTGCTGTACCACTTCGGGCTGGTTCCGCTGATCTACCGCTCCGGGCCGCGGGACCTCCCGCTCACGGCGATGGTCCTGATGGCGTTCGTGCTGGCGGCGGCCAGCATCACGAAGGTCTCCTACATCGGCGGCGGCCCGGTGGACCGGATCGCGGTGCGGCTGCTCGCGGCGACCGGGCTGACCGGGGCTGTGGTGGCGCTGCTCGCGATCGAAGCCGGTTCCGACTGGCCGATCGTGACCCAGGCCGTGGTTCTGCCGGTCGTCCCGGTGCTCGTCACGTTCGCCGCCTACCGGCAGCAGGTCACCACCGGTAGCTCGTCGCGCCGGCCGAACACCTGGCTGCCATACCTGGCGGTGGCGGCGGTCCAGGTGCCGGTGGTGGACGCGCTCGCGCGCGGGACTGCCGCGTCGCCCCTCGTCGTCGCCGCGATCGCGGTCCTGGTCATCGCGCTGGTCATGATCCGGCAGTACCTGGTGATCCGGGAGAACACCCGTCTGCTGCGTGACCGGCAGGCCTCCGAGCTGCGCCTGCGCTACGAAGCCACCCATGATCCGCTGACCGGCCTGGCGAACCGCGTGCTCTTCCGGGACTGGCTGGACGCGGCGCTGCACACCGGCGACGTCGAGGTGCTGCTGGTCGACGTCGACGACTTCAAGGCCGTCAACGACTCGCTCGGGCACGACGTCGGTGACGTGCTGCTCGTCGCCTTCGCCGAGACGTTGTGCGGTGCGGTCGGGGACGACGGCAGGGTGGCGCGCCTGGGCGGGGACGAGTTCGCCGTCCTGGTCGCCGGTCCGGCCGGCACCGCGGACCTCGTGGCGCAGCGCGTCATCACCGCGATCCAGGTCCCGATCAGCGAGCACGGGTTGCTGGTGCACGCCAGCGTGGGCATCGCGACGGCGCCGGCCGGTGCTCCGGTGGGTGGCCTGCTCCGCGAGGCGGACATGGCGGTCCACACCGCGAAACAGCGCGGCAAGGGCAACTGGGTGCGGTTCACCACGGACCTGGAACAGCCCGTGTACGCCGACGCCCGGCTCGGCGGCGACCTGCGCCGGGCACTCGACGCCGGCGAGTTCCGCCTGCTGTACCAGCCCATCGTCGACCTGCGGGACCGTCGCGTGATCGGCGTCGAGGCGCTGGTGCGCTGGCACCACCCGCAGCGCGGCATGATCCCGCCGCTCGAGTTCATCCCGGCGGCCGAACGCACCGGTCTCATCGTGCCGCTGGGCCGGTTCGTGCTGCGCGAGACCTGCCGGCAGGCGGCGGCCTGGCTCACCGAGTTCGGCCCCGACGCCCTGGAGAAGGTGGAACCCAACGTCTCGGTCCGGCAGCTGCACGACCCCGACTTCGTCGCCGACGTCCGGGCGGCGCTGGCGGACAGCGGGCTGCCGGCCGAGCGGCTGGTCCTGGAGCTGACCGAGTCGGCCGTGCTGCGCGGCCCGCGAGTGTCACAGGTCCTGCACGAGGTGCACGATCTCGGCGTACGACTGGCGCTCGACGATTTCGGCACCGGCGAGTCGTCGCTGAGCCTGCTCCGCGCGTTTCCCGCCGCCATGGTCAAGCTCGACAAGTCGTTCGTCGACGGCATCGAGGTGGGCCGGCCCGGCACGCCCGAGACCGACGCACGGCAGGCCGTGGCCCGCGCGGTGCGGCAACTGGCCGGCGCGCTCGGCCTGGAGGCGGTCGCCGAGGGCATCGAGAACGAGGAGCAGGTACGGCAGCTGCGCCGGCTGGGCTACACCACCGGGCAGGGTTACCACCTGGGCAGGCCGATGGAGGCGGACCGGATCACCGAGCTGCTCGCCGGCCAGCGCCGGGCCGCGGTCGCGTGAACCCGGCCGGGGCGCCTCAGCGCTGCTGGTGAGCTGTCGATAGGAGCGATCGGAGGTGGCATGGGCCACGACGTGAATCCCCAGCTTCGGGCCGGGACGGCGGTGCCCGCCGCCGCGGCCGTGGTCGCCGTGGTGCTGGCCTGCTGGTTCAACGTGACCACCGCCGGGCTGCGGTTCCAGGTGGTCTGCTGCTGGCTGGCAGTCGCGGTCTTCGCCTCCTCGATGTCGTACTTCGCCTTCCGGGCCAGCCGGCAGATGGACCCGAGCAACCAGCAGCGCCGGTTCTGGTCGGCGCTGGCGATCGCGGCCGCCGTGTTCGGTGCCGGCGAGTGGGCCCAGGTGGTCACCGCGATCGTCAGCCCGCTGAGCCTGCCCGCCCTGACCGGCACCGGGCCGGCCCGGACGACGGCGCTGGCCCTCGGCTGCCTGGGGCTGACGGCCGTGGTGCTCTCCTATCCGATCCCGCACCGATCGGCCCGGGAACGGATCTGCTACCTGCTGGACCTGGCAACCGTGGTGATCGCCGCCGGCACGTACGGCGTCTACTGGAGCGTGACGTCGGCCAGCGACCAGCAGACGATCATGGCGGACGACCTCGCCACCGTGATCGCCGGGCCGGTCGTGGCGATCATGACAGCGTTCACCATCGGGCGGTTGTATCTGAGCAACGTCGCCCCGTTCAACTGGCACATCGGTGTCATCGGCCCGTTCGCCGCCGTCGTGGAGGCCATCGCCCGCGCGCTCGGCCCGAATCTGGTGGCCGCCGGGCGTCCCGGCGTCATCTTCACGATGACCGTGGCTTCGCACGCGTTGCTGATGACCGCCGCCTGGGGCCAGTACCGGTCGGGCAGCGCCGGAAAGCAACGTCACGGCACGAGCCGCAAGCGGTCGTTCAGCATGCTGCCCTACGGGGCGCTGTGGCTCACCTTCGCGCTGCTGGTGGTCAGCCTGGTGGTCAGAGGCTCCGGCCCGTGCACCTGGACGGCCGTCGCCGGCCTGGCGGCCATCACCGGCGTCGTGGTGGCCCGGCAGCTCATCTCCTTCGTCTCGAACGAGGAACTCCTGGTCGAACGGGACGCGCTGGCCGCCCGGCTGCACACCATGGCGTTCACCGACAACCTCACCGGCCTGGCCAATCGCGCGCAGTTCCTCGACCGCCTCGACGACGCGCTCGGCGACCTCGACACCCCGGTCGGTGTCCTGCTGATCGATCTCGACGACTTCAAGCCGGTCAACGACACCCACGGGCATGCCGCCGGTGACGCGGTGCTGGTGCAGAGCGCCGAGCGGCTGCGCGGCTGCGTCGGCCCGGCCGACGTGGTCGCCCGGCTCGGCGGCGACGAGTTCGCGGTGCTGATCGCCCGGTGCGGCGCCGATGACCTCGCCGCGGTGGCGGATCGGGTGGTCCGGGCTCTCGACCAGCCGTGCCCGCTCGCCGATGGCGCCGAGGCGCGGGTCCGTGCCAGCGTGGGCGGCGCGGTCTCCCTCGACGCGAGCCGGGACGCGCTGGCCCTGCTGCACACCGCGGACCAGGCGATGTATGAGGCCAAGTGCGCGGGCAAGGGCGCGTTCCGACTGGCCGCGGTCGCTTGACGGCACGGCGCCGCCGTAATCCGGTGTGGCGTCGTCGCGACCAGTCCGGTGTCTCATGGTGGGGCCATCGCCCGACGCCCCCGCAGGAGCGCCGCGCACGTGAGCGCCCGGCTCCAGGTCGGCTCAGCGCGAAAGCCGCGACGGCCGCGCCGGCTCGCCGGCGCGGCCGTCTGACCGTGCGAGATCCCGGTCGGCCCGGGAAGCACCCTGACTACTGGACCGGCACCGCGATCCGGTTCCGGCCGTCGGCCTTGGCGACATAGAGCGCCGAGTCGGCACGAGCGGTCAGTTCGTCGGAGGTCTCGGTGCCGTCCCACTGCGCCACGCCGGCCGAGAACGTCTGGCCCAGCGGCGTCGCCAGCCGCATCCGGTCGACGATCTCGCGGGCCTGGTCGACGGTGGCGTCCGGCAGCATCAGCACGAACTCCTCGCCGCCGTAACGGGCCAGGTGGTCGACCTCGCGGGACTGTGCCAGCCACGCCGCCGCCGCCTCCTTGAGCAGGCGGTCACCGGCCGGGTGCCCGTACGCGTCGTTGAACTTCTTGAAATGGTCGATGTCGATCACCGCGACGGTCACCGGGGAGCCGCTGCGCCGCGCCCGCTCGATCCCGCGGGGCAGCTCGGTGTTCCACGCCCGGCGGTTCGGCAGGCCGGTCAGCTCGTCGGTGACGGCCAGCTCGCGTGCCTTCTCGGTCTGCACGTCGAGCTGGGTGAGCAGCTGCGACATGCGGGTGACCACGAGCAGGAACAGGGCGGCGCACCCCACCGCGATGGAGAGCACGTCGGTCACCCGGTGCTGGGTGGCCTGCACGATCAGCAGACCGGGACCGATCAGCGAGGCGAACGTCAGGGCGGCCAGCAGCGGCCGGCTGATCCGGGCCGGGCGCGGCGCCACGGTCCGGGCCAGCGAGCGGGCGTCCTGGTGCACGGCCGCCGCGCCGAACAGCAGGTAGCCGGCGAGGAAGACGTCGGCGAGCACCCGGTGCGCCATCGGGCCCGGCTCCCAGGCCATCTGGTTGATCACCGCCCAGGTGCCGTCGCCGGCCAGGAAGCAGATCAGCGCGGCCGACACCAGCCGGAACGACCCGTTGTGCCGCCCGCCGCTGAGCAGCAGCCGCACGGTCATGGCCAGCAGCACCACGTCACCGAGCGGGTAGGCGACGCTGACGATGTGCCCGAGGAGGCCGATCGTCGGGTCGGAGGCGGCCGGCTTGACCATGAACACCCAGGCCAGCAGGCCGACGCCGGTGGTCAGCGTGGTCGCGTCGACGAGGCTCGACCAGTCCCGGTGTGCGGCGCGCCGGCGGATCAGCAGGAACATGCCCGCGGCCACGGCCGGGTACAGCGACAGGTAGGCGGCGTCGGCCCAGGACGGGAACCCGGGGTTGAGCTGGGTGCGGGTCAGGATGTACTCGACCAGGATGCCGCCCGAGTTGCCGGCCACGCCCAGCGCGAACAGCCACCACGACGCGGCCATGGCGGACCGGGTCCGGCGGACCCCGACGGCGATCATCGCGGCCGCGAACCAGCCGCACCCGACCTGCCAGATCAGCTGGAGCGTGCTGTCGTCGGGCACGGCCAGAAAACCGGCCAGACCGATCGCCGCGACGACCATATAACACCGCATCAACCGGCTACTCATGGCCTGATATGACACCCGGCGGCGGTTTCCGTGCGGGGACCGAATCGGGTGCGGAACGGTTGCACCGGCAAAATTGTTAACAGAACATCGATCAATCGGGAATGGTTAACTGCCTGTTCAGAGGCTCCCTTACGAAAATTTTACGTTCCACTTGGGAGTGTCCTCCGCGCATCACCAAGCGACGGGGAGGAATGCCAACAGTGGATCGGTACCGAAAATGGGGCTGGGGCCTGGGCATCGCGACGATCACCGCGGTGAGCTCCTTCGCCATCGCCTCCTGGCAGGCGAACGCCGCACCCAGCACATCGCCGACCGCGGCGCCGACGGCCGAGCAGGCACGGGTCTCGGACCCGAGCCCGGTGCCCGAGGCCGCCTCGGGCACCGGCAGTGACCCGCTGACCACCAGCGAGGTCGACAAGGCCCGGGCCGCCGCGGTCACTCCGGCACTGGCCGCGAGCGCCGAGGACGTCACCGGCAAGACCGGCCCGGAGTACCTGGCCGCCGAGCTCGACGCGGACGGCAGCCGGCAGGCCGAGCTCTACTACTACGACTACAAGACCGAGAAGCTCTACAAGCAGGTCATCGACCTCACGACCGGCAAGCTCGTCAAGTCCTACGCGGCGACCGGCATGCAGCCGCCGGCGTCCCCGCAGGAGGCCAAGGTCGCGCTCGAGCTGCTGGTCGCCGACCCGCTCAGCGCCGACTTCAAGGAGGCCTACCACAAGGCCACCGGCAAGACCCTTGACGGTACGACCGGCCTGGAGCCGATCGCGCACATCTACACCGCCAAGCCCGCCGACCAGGGCGCGAGCCAGTGCGGCAAGAGCCGGTGTGTGCAACTCATCGTGAAGACCGCGGACGGCCACTTCATCAACGTGACCGACCTCGTCGTCGACCTGTCCGGGCGCAAGGTCGCCCGCCTCAAGTGAACGGGGTTCGCAGCAGCATGACGTACCGAATGATCGCCGGCGCCGCCGCGCTCCTGACCGCGGCCACGCTGGCGGCGACCGTGCCGGCCACCGCGCAGGCGGCGCCCGCGGCGACCACGCCGTGCGGCTCCTCGGCGATGGTCAAGGAAACCCTGCCCAACGGGACGACCTGGCAGCTCTGCTGGCGGATCAACGACAAGGCCGGCCTGGTCCTGGACCACGTCTTCATCAGCACCAAGAAGTACCCGCAGGCGGTGCAGGTACTCGACTCGATCCGGCTCGCGCAGCTCAACGTGCCCTACGACACCGGTGACACCGAGTACAACGACCTCACCGCCATCGGCATGGGCGGCTACGGCATGGAGACGCTGACCGGCGACGACTGCAAGGGCGGCTCGATCCGGACCGGCTCGGACGGCGGTGGCGAGCCCGAGCAGCGCAAGGTGCTCTGCGTCAGCGCCGAGCCGCGCGGCCTGGCCTACCGGCTGCACGACTACGAGTACGACCCGAACACCGACCAGAGCACCGAGAAGGTCTACTCGCAGCAGGGCCACGACCTGGTGCTGCGGACGATCAGCAAGCTCGGCTGGTACGAGTACGTCACCGAGTACCGCCTGCACGACGACGGGCAGATCTCGGCCCGCCTCGGCGCCACCGGCGACCTGGCCCCGAGCGAGTACTCGACCAGCAGCACCGGCTGGCCGATCGGCAAGGCCGCTCGCGACTACTCGACGATGCACTACCACAACGCGTTCTGGCGGGTCGACTTCAACATCGCCGGCAAGGGCGGTGAGAAGGTCGAGCAGTACGACACCACCACCGACGGCCGGGGCACCGTGGCCGCGAAGCTGAAGACCACGAAGACCGCGATCGCCAAGGAGGGCACCTTCAGCAAGGTGAACCAGCGGTGGTGGCGGGTGGTCAGCCCGACCAGCAAGAACGCGGACGGGCACCAGCGGTCGTACGAGGTGGTGACCACCGGCGGTGACCGGTACGAGGGGCACCCGGAGACCAAGCCGGACATCACGTTCTCGCAGAAGAACGCCTGCGAGAAGTGGGCCAGCGACAACGCCTCCGACCCGGAGTGCCCGCTGAACATCCAGACGGTCGTGGACTTCGTCAAGAACAAGGAGACGCTGACCGACCCGGTGGCCTGGGTGCGGGTCGGCTTCCACCACGTGCCGCGCGACGAGGACCAGAGCCCGATGCCGCTGCACTGGCAGGGCTTCGAGATGGTGCCGCGGGACTTCACCGAGATGAACCCGCTGACTCCGGCCGGACTCGCCGGCCGCAACGGCAACCAGAGCGAGAACTAGACCGCACTCGGCCCGGTGACCACGTCACCGGGCCCTGGGCGTACGCGAAGAAGGGTTTGATCGTGAATCTCCGTCGTCTGGCCGCGGCACTGGTCCTGCTGGTCGCCGGCGTCGCCGCGGTCCTGCTGCGCGGCGGCCACGCGCCGGAGCAGAAACCGGCCGTCGCCGCCGAGACCGAGGCGCGGCCGTCCGGGGTCGACGTGCACTACGCGCAGATGATGGTGCTGCATCACGAGCAGGCGGTGGCGATGAGCCGGACCCTGCTCGCCAAGGGCAGCGTCCCGGAACGGGTCCGGTTGATCGCCGAGTTCATCATCCAGGACCAGCAGCTGGAGATCGACCAGACGAACGAGTGGCTGACCGCCTGGGACGAGCCGGCCGCCGGTCCGGCCGGCAGCGGCGCGGAGCACGGCATGCTGAGCGCGGCTCAGCTCGGTGACCTGGACCGGGCCGACGCGCGCAAGGCGCCGGCCGTCTTCCTCCGGCTCATGATCGAACACCACCGGGGCGCGATCACCATGTCCCGGTCGCTGCTGGCCGGGCCCGAGGGCAACGCCTACATCCACAGCCTGGCCAAGCACGTCGTCAACGAACAGACCGCGGAGAACGACGCGATGGCGGCGCTGCTCTGAGCGGCGTCGCCGACGGCACCGAACCGGCCGGCCGCTCCCTGCCGGACGATCAGCCCGGTCCGGGGCGTGCCGCGGCGACCACCGCCGCGGCCAGGCGGTCGAGGTCCGCGTCCGGGCGGCCGAACCGCCGGCGGACATAGCCGTAGGCGAGCCCGGTGTCCGGATCCGCCCAGCCGGCCGCCCCGGCCGCGCCCCCGTGCCCGATCGCCCGCGGCCCGCAGTACGACCGGGTCGCGCTCAGATCCTCGAACCCCAGCGCGAAGTGATCCGCCTGCCAGGTCACCAGATCCGCCCCGAGCGAGTAC
Source organism: Actinoplanes ianthinogenes (assembly GCF_018324205.1). Taxonomy (NCBI): domain Bacteria; kingdom Bacillati; phylum Actinomycetota; class Actinomycetes; order Micromonosporales; family Micromonosporaceae; genus Actinoplanes; species Actinoplanes ianthinogenes. Next base: position 678,112 of record NZ_AP023356.1, on the reverse strand, counting down.
GACCGGGCGAACTCGGTGATCGTCTCCGGGCGCAGCAACGGCCGCCGCCCGCCCACCGCGCTGATCGCGGCCGAGTACATCCGGGCGACCCCGCGCGCGTTCCCGACCCCGCCGACCGAGGACTGGCCGAGCGCCCGGGCCCGCCGGGTGTTCCCGAACGCGACCAGGTCGAACCGGGCCGTGTTCAGCGCCACCGCGACCAGCGACGCCGGGTCGAAGTCGGGCGCCGGCTCGGCGGACGGCAGCAGCGGCCGGAACCGCGGTTCGAGCTCCTCGGGCAGGCCGAGCCACAGGTCCAGGGCGTACGGCTCGCGGATCCGGGTGGCGTACCACTCCTGGACCGAGCGGCCGGTGACCGCCCGCACCTCCGCGTCCAGCAGCGCCCCGATGGTCAGCGCGTGATAGCCGCACGCCGTGCCCGGCTCCCAGAACGGTTTCTGCCCGGCGAGCCGGGCCGCGATGACCCGGTCGTCGGCGGCCTCCTCGATGCCGAAACCGCCGTCCACCCCGATCAGCCCGGACCGGTGCCCGAGCAGCTCCCGCACGCTCAGCGGGAACGGCAGGCTGCGCACCGGCGCGTCCAGGTCGAGCCGCCCCTCCTGGACGAGGATCGCCGCGACCAGGAACGCCGCGCCCTTGGTGACCGAGAAGACGCCGGTCAGCGCGCCGGGGTCGCCGGTGGACAGGTCGACCACCGGCACGCCGTGCCAATAGACCGCGAGCTGCGAGCCGGCGCCGGCCGGCTCACCCGCCACGAACGCCGCGAACTCGTCGCGGACCGCCGCGAACTCCGGCACGGTCCACCCGGCGACCTCCGTCATGCCGGGGTCGCGGCCGGCTCGGGCAGCACCGCGAGGCCGAAGTGCGCGATGACCGTGGCGGCCACCTCGTCCGGGCTCAGGTGCGTGGTGTCCAGGCGCAGGTAGTCGTCGCGGCCGGCGAACCGGTCGCCGGAGTCGAGCTGGTAATCCGCGTCCATCTCGAGCAGGTTGGCGCGCGACCACTCCAGATCCCGCTTGGACGGTTTCGCGGCGAGCCGGGACGCGCCCTCGTTGCGCCGCAACCGTTCCGCCTGGTCGGCCTGCAACTCGAGATAGAGCACCCGGCCGCCGCGGCTGCGGAACAACTCCGCATACCCCTCGATCGTCGCGGCGTCCTCCTCGTGGTCGAACGCCCACACGAAGGTGAAGATCATGCCGGGCAGGTCGCTGGCGGCGACCTCGGCGATCAGATTGCGCCGGAAATCGCCGACCAGCCGCCCGAACGCGGGGCTGTCGAAGCGGAAGAACCTCAGCACCGGCTCGATCGTCATGTGGTTGTGGAAGACCCGCAGCCCGGTCCGGGCCGCGACGGCCTCGCCGACGGTCATCTTCCCCACGGCCGGCGGTCCCACGATGAACAGCAATGTCCCGGTCACGCCGCGACCCTATCGGCCGTCCGTTCCGGCCCGCGACGCAGTTTCCGGCGCAGCGCCGGGACGATTCCGTTCGGCAGGAAGAGCACGACGGCGATCAGCAGCAGCGCGTAGACGGCGTAGGACAGCACGCTCGGGGCGTAGCTCGGCATGCCCGGCCGGGTCGCGAGCGTGCTGAGCACCTGCACCACGACGGTGATCAGCGTGGCGCCGAGCAGGGCGCCGGCGATGCTGCCCAGGCCACCCACGACGGCCATCACGACGTACTCGATGGAGAGCAGCACCGGGAACGAACCCGGCGCCAGATAGCCGACATAGAACGCGTAGATGCCGCCGGCGAGGCCGGCGAACGCGGCCGACACCGCGAAGACCAGCAATCGGTACGCCCCCACCGGCACCCCGCTCGCCTCGGCCGCGACCTCCGCCGTGGCCAGCGCCCGCAAACCGCGCCCGACCCGGGACCGCACCAGCAGCGAGGCGATCACCGTGGTCACGACGACACCGGCCAGCACCAGATAGGCGTAGTCCCGGTCGCCGGTGAGTTCCACCCCGCCGGCCGACAGATAGGGAAGGCCCTGCAACCCGATCGCCCCACCGGCCCAGTCCGCGTCGCCGAGCACCGACAGCAGGATCAGTTGCAGCGCCAGCGTGGCGAACGCCAGCTGATGCCCGCGCAACCGCAGGATGGGCACCCCGACCACGACCGCGGCCGATGCCGCCGCGACCGGTGCGGCGACGAGACCGAGCAACGGCGGGACGTCGTGCACGGCCAGCAGCCCGGCCGTGTAGGCCCCGATCGCGGTGAACGACGCCTGGCCCAGCGAGACCTGTCCGGCGTACCCCATCAGCAGCGACAACCCGACCACCGCCATGGCCGCCAGCCCGAGCAGGATGTACACCGTCAGCTGCCCGCGTGTCAGCACCGCCGGGAGCACCGCGGCGACCGCCAGCACCAGCCATTTCATGCCGCCTCCACGAGTTCCCGGCGCCCGGCCCGGGCGATCAGCACGGCCAGCATGAAGATCAGCGCCACCTCGGTCTGGTAGGCGGTGCTGCCGTATCCGGCCACCAGCGCCTGGACGATGCCGAGCAGCAGGCCGCCGACCAGGGTCAGGCCCGGCCGGGTCAGGTCGCCGAGGATCGCGGCGGAGAAGCCGTTCACCACGAGCACCACGTCGCTGTCGAAGCTGACCTGCTGGACCGGGGTGATCAGCACGCCGGCCAGGCCGCCCAGCGCGCCGCCGAGCGCGAACGCCAGCAGGCCCATGCGCAGCACGCTGATCCCGATCACCCGGGCCGCGTAGGGGTCGGCGGCGGTCGCGGTCAGCGCCTTGCCGAGGTCGGTGCGGGCGAACAGCAGCGTGGTGCCGGCCAGCACGACCGCGGTGACCGCGACGATCAGCAGGTAGTGCGTCTGGAGGCGGGCGCCCAGCACGGTCGTGGAGCCGCCCAGGCCGGGGAAGGATCTCGGCTGGTCGCCCCAGAGCAGGATCTCCACGGCGTACGCGAGAACGCCCAGGCCGAGCGTGACGATGAGCGCCGCCTGCGGCGTGGTCCCCGGTTTTCCGGTCGCGACGAGCCCGATCAGCAGACCGATCCCGGCGGCGAGCAGCACCGCGAGCGCCTCCGCGAGGCCGTGCGGCAGCCCGGCCGCGAGCAGCGTGGTGACCGTCAGCGCGGCCAGCACCGCGAAGCTGCCCTGCGCGAAGTTGACCACCCGGGTCACCCGGTAGATCACCACGAGGCCGCTGCCGAGCAGGGCGTACGCGCAACCGGCCGCGATCCCGGTGATCAGGTACTGGACGAGTTCGGCCATCACGCCTCCAGCCCGAGGTAGGCGGCCGCGACCTGCGGGCTGCCGGCCAGCTCGGCGGAGGCGCCCGCGGCGACCACCCGGCCGGCCTCCAGCACGTAGGCGCGCGAGCACAGGTCGAGGGCGAGCCGGGCGTTCTGCTCGATCAGCAGCACCGCGAGCCCGTCGGCGGCGTTGCGGTCGCGCAGGTGGGCGGCGAGGCTCGCGACGACGCGCGGCGCCAGGCCGAGCGACATCTCGTCGATCACCAGGACGTCCGGGCGGCTCATCAGGGCACGGCCGAGGGCGACCATCTGCTGCTCGCCGCCGGACAGCCGGCCGGCCGGGCGGTCGCGCAGTCTCCCCAGCTCGGGCAGCAGGGTGTAGATGTGCGCGGTGTCCCGGTCGCGGCGGCGCCAGGCGCCGAGCCGCAGGTTGTCGTCGACGGTCAGCGGGGCGAACAGGTGCCGGCCCTCGGGGACCAGCGCCAGGTCGCCGGTCACCCGCACCCGGCCGCGTCGTGCGGCCAGGATCCCGCAGAGCGTGTTGACCAGGGTGGACTTGCCGGCGCCGTTCGGCCCGATCAGCGCGACCATCTCGCCCTCGGCCACGTCGAGGCTGACGCCGTCCAGGGCGGTGGCGGCGCCGTAGCCGACGACCAGGTCACGCACCTCAATGATCATCCGGGCCACCCAGGTACGCCTTGATCACCGCGGGGTCCGTCCGGATCCGCGCGAACGGGCCGCTGGCGATCACCCGGCCCAGGTCGAGCACGGTGACCCGGTCGGCGAGCCGGGCGACGAACCCGACGTCGTGCTCGACCAGCAGGATCGACAGGCCCTCGCCGCGCAACTCCTCGATCAGGCCGGCGAGGGCGGTCCGCTCCGGCCCGCGCAGGCCGGAGGCCGGCTCGTCCAGCAGCAGCAGCCGGGGCCGGCCGCACAGGGCGCGGGCCACCTGGAGCGCGCGCTGCTGGCCGAGGGGCAGGTCGTCGGCGGGACGGTCGGCCCAGCCGTCCAGACCGGTCTTCTTCAGCGCGCGGGCGGCGAGCGTACGGATGACGGTCTCGTCGTGCCGATGGCGCGGCAACCGCAGGACGGCGGCGACCGGCCCGGCGCGGGTGATCGCGTGCGCGCCGACCATGGCGTTCTCCGCGACGGTCATGCCCCGGAAGACCGGGGCGTCCTGGAACGCGATCGCGATCCCGCGCCGGGCCCGCCGGTGCGGCGCCAGCCGGTCGATGCGCCGCCCGTCGTAGCCGATCGTGCCCGCGGTCGCCGGCAGCTGCCCGCCGATCAGTTTGAACAGGGTGGACTTGCCGGCGCCGTTCGGCCCGATCACGGCGTGCGTCTCGCCCGGCGCGACGTCCAGGTCGACGTCGCGCAGGGCGTGCACGCCACCGAATCGGCGGGTCAGCCCGACGGCGCTGAGCAGGGCGGTCACTTGGCCAGCTTCGATTTCGCCCAGTCGGTGGCGACGAACGTGCCGCCCTTCACCACGTTGATCGAGATGTAGTCGGCGGTGAGTCCGGCGTGGTCGGTCGCCGAGTAGTGATAGGTGCCGTTCGGGGTGGTCAGGGTCAGTCCCTCGAACGCCGCCCGGATCTTGTCGGCGTCCGTGCTGTTCGCCGCGGTGACCGCGGCGGCCAGCAGCTTCACGCCGGTGTAGCCGTCGGCCGCGAACTGCGGCGGCGGGTACCCGTACTGGGCGGTGAACGGCGTGGACAGCTCCTCGACGGCGGTCCGCTGCTGGCCGGCCGGCAGTTGGTCGCCGACGACGGCGATCGAGCTGGCCACGAAGACGCCCTCGGCCGCCGCGCCGGTCGGCTTGAGCCAGAGGGTGCTGGCCTGGGAGCCGGTGAACATCAGCGGGACGCCGAGGCCGGCGGTGGCGTACTGCTTGGCGAAGGCGACCGCGGGGGCGCCGGTCGACCAGACGGTCAGGGCCTGCGCCCCGGACGCCTTGACGTGGTTGAGGATGGCGCTGAACTCGGTGGTCGTGGTCTGGAACTCCTCGTCGGCGACCAGGGTGATGCCGTACCGGGAGGCCTTCGACCTGGTGCCGGCGGCGCCGGCGTTGGCGTAGGAACTGCGGCTGTCGTGCGCCACGGCGATCTTCGTGTACCCCTGCGCCTGGTAGTACTGCAGGATCCGGTCGGCGTAGGTGGCGCTGGTGGCGGGGACCACGTAGACGTACGGATGGACGGGGTTGACCTGCTCGTCCGCCGGGGTGAGCGAGACGTAGGGGATCTTCTCGCGATCCACCTGCGGGATCGTGGCCAGCGCCGAGTTGGAGAACGGCGAGCCGATCACCGCGGCCACGTCGCTGCCGGTCAGCTCGTTGAAGCTGAGCACCGACTGCTCGGGCTGGCTCTTGTCGTCGCGCACCAGCAGCTCGATCTGCCGGCCGAGCAGCCCGCCGGCCGCGTTGATCTGCTGGACGGCCAGCTCGACCGCCTTCTTGTCCTCGCTGCCCAGCGGCGCGTAGTTGCCGGTCAGCGACAGGATCGCGCCGATCTTCAGGGTGTTCGTGTCGTCGGAGTCGTCGCCGCAGGCGGTGGCCGTGGTGAGCAGCAGGAGCGCGGCGAGGGATGACCAGAGTCGTTTCATGTCGCCCGCTTTCATCGAAAGCTGTGGTTGCGGCCAAGTTAGGCGTGGATGTGACACTGGTCAAGAAATTGCCCTACATCGCTGCACATGCCGCCAACATCCCCGGTACCGTGCGCTCGTGCGTTCCTCGTCGGTCATGCTCACGTTTCTCGGCGACCACCTGCTCGATCGCGGCGTGTGCGTCTACTCCGGCAGCGTGATCGACGTGCTCGGCCGCGCCGGCGTCTCCGCCGAGGCGACCCGCTCCACGCTGACCCGGCTGACCGCCCGCGGTCTGCTGCGCCGTCAGCGGCACGGCCGCAAGATGTACTTCGGGCTCACCGACCGCTCCACCCGCATCCTGCGCGACGGCGCGGTCCGCCTCTGGGAGACCGGCGCGGTCAACCACGACTGGGACGGGACCTGGACGCTGCTCGCCTTCTCGCTGCCCGGCGAGCGCCGCCGGGAGCGGCACGACCTGCGGGCCCAGCTGGCGTGGGCCGGGTTCGGGCCGGTGCAGGGCGGGCTCTGGATCGCGCCCGGGCACCCCGACGTGCGACCGATCCTGGCGGACCTCGGGCTCGGCCCCCACATCCGGATCTTCCGGGCCACGGCCGACGAGGCGACCGACGTCGCCGAGATGATCTCCCACGCCTACGACCTGCCGGCACTCGCGGCGCGTTACACCGATTTCAGTACGCGATGGGCCCCACCGACGTCCGGCAGCGATCCTCTCGCCGCCAAACTGCGCCTGATCACGGACTGGCTCCAGATCATCCGCCAGGACCCCCGCCTGCCCATCTCCCACCTGCCCCCGGACTGGCCCGCGGCCTCCGCGCAGGAGTTGTTCTTCCAGCTCAACGCGCGTCTCGCCGGACCGGCCGCGGAGATCGCCGCAGCGTTGCTGGACACCGCGCCACTGATGGAGTGAGCCGTGCCCGGTTCCGGCCCGGAACGCCCGCCGCTAACCCCGATCGGGTGATGCGGTGCCGGGCGCTCCGGTCGATGCTGATATCGACCGGAGGTGACGTGATGGCCGGCTCAGAGCTCACCGGCACAGGTTGGCGACAGCGCCTGGCCCGGGTGTTCGCGCTCAACCGGGCCGGGCTGGCCGTGCGCCGCGGCCTGGCGGCGATCGTGATCCTGGCGGTGCTCCTGGCCGCGCTGCACGCGCTCGACCTCCAGGCGTACGCCTTGAGCCTGGTGTTCGGCGTGCTGTTCGTGGCGCTCAGCGATCCCGGCGGGCCCTACCGGGCCCGGCTGCGGGAGATGACGCTGGTCGGGGTGGTCGGCGCGCCGCTGACCGCGCTCGGCTTCGCCGCCGGCACGTGGGCCTGCGGACTGGTCACGCTCGCCGCCTTCCTGATCACCGGTCTGGCCGGGCTGGCGGTGACCTTCGGCGTGCACCGCTTCGTCGGCGCGCTGCTGGTGAACATCTGGTTCCTGGTCGCACTCGGCGCGGGCGCCGCGGCCGGGCAGTCCCGTCCCTGGGCACAGGCGCTGGCCTGGCTGGCCGGGTTCGCGCTGTGGGTCGCCGCCACCTGGCTGCTCTGGCTGGCCCGCGGCCGTGTCGTCCGGACCTCGCCGTTCCCGGAGATCCCCGGCGACACGTCACCGCGGCCGCTGACCCGGCCGGTGATCATTTTCGCGGTGCTGCGCGCGGTCCTGGTGGCCGGCGCCGTCGCGATCGCGTTCGGGCTGCACGCGCCCAACGCCGACTGGCTGCCGATCGCCACGATCGTCGCGCTCAAGCCGTCGCTGGAACAGTCCCGGCTGGTGGCCGCGCAGCGCCTGGCCGGCGCGATCCTGGGCGCCGCGCTGGCGACGACGCTGCTGCTCAGCGTCGACAGCGAGGTCGCCCTGGGCGTCGCCCTGATCGTCCTGGCCTCGGTCGCGGTCTGCATCCGATTCGTCAACTACGCGCTGTACACCGGCGCGGTCGCGGCGACCGTGCTGATCGCGATGGACCTGCCCCACCCGGACGACCTGGCGGCCGAGGGCGAGCGGGTCCTCTACACGTTCGTCGGCCTGGCGATCGGGGTGGCCGGGATGCTGGCGGCCGACCTGCTCCAGAAGCGCGCCGCGATCAGGGCAGGCCGAGACCCCGGCGGCCGGTCTCGTTGAGGTCGGCGGGCGAGAAGCGGTTCGGCCAGTCGCGCTCGTAGTGTTCGGCCGGGAAGTCGGTGGGGCTCTCGCCGGTCAGGAAGGCGTGGCGGACGGACGCCGCGTACTCCTCGTTGCGCGGGCACCACGGGGCGGCCGGGATGTACATGACGTTGCCCCAGCCACGCTGCGCCTCGACCGGGGCGACACTGTGGATCATGTCGCAGTGCCACCAGACCGAGTCGCCGGCGCGGACGTCCGGGATGCCGGACAGGGCGTCCATGAGCGGGGCGTGCCACTTGTGGCCGGCCGGGAAGACCTGGTTCACGGTGACGCCGCACATGTCGTCGTCCGGGACGTCGCTCAGCAGCGGGCGCAGCATCAGGTAGGCCATCGCCTCCGGGATCGGCACCGTGTGCAGCACGCCCTGGTCGTGATCCATGTCGGACAGCGCGGTCCAGCCCTGGAACGTGCGGAACGCCGAGCACATGGTCGAGCCCGGGTACTGCGGGCCGGCGGTGCGGTGGGCGGCGTCCCACGGGTCGTACTGCTCGACGCTGCCGTCGAACAGGTGCCGGAACGCCTGCTGGTACGCCTGGGTCATCCACAGGTCGAGGGTGCCCGGGTCGAGGTGCGTGCCGAGACCGGCCGAGTCGGCGCCCTCGGGGCGGCGGCGGATGCGGTCGGGGTACAGCGAGTCACGGTTCGGGTCGAACCACTGCACTCCGTCGGACTCGTGCTTCCACTGGCTGTTGAGGAACGCCTGGACGGCCGCCATCCGGTCGCTCTGGCGGGCCTGCATCTGCGCGGGTGACCAGTAGATCGGGTAGATCTCGGGCTTGGAGCCGACGCTGCCGAAGAAGTCGTCGCCGGGGCCGCGATAGTTCTCGAAGAACTGGTTGCTCTCGACGTAATCAACGATGTCTTGATCCCACTGCAGGGCCTGGTCGCGATCGAAGTGACCGCGCACCACGAGGCAGCCGCGGCGGCGCAGCAGGGCGAGCTGCTCGGCGCTGACGGTCCCGGCGGCGATGTCGGTGTAGTCGATGACCGGCCAGACGCTCTCGCCGCGCCGGCGTGCCGCGGCGATGTCGTCGACGGCGGCCTGCACCCGCTGCTCGACGACCGCGAACACCTCCTCGACGCTGCGGCCCGAGGCGGCGATCCGCTCCCGCAGCGCGGTCTTGATCTCGCGGGTGGCGGCCTTCAGGTCGGCGGGCGGTGCTTCCCAATGCGGCAGGGTGCTGGTCACGGCCTCGATCCTTTCAAGTCAAGTCTCCTTACTTGAATGACTGTAGGACGCGGTCCCCTTCCCAGGCAAGGCTCCTGACTAGAATCGGCGGGTGGACTCCGCCAAGCCGTCACCGGAGCTGGTGCGCTCGGTGACCGACGAGCACGTGCTGCGCGCGCTGATCCGGCACCGCCGCCTGACCCGGGCCGAGCTGGCCACCGAGATCGGCATCTCCAAGCCGACCGCGGGGGAGAGCGTGCGCCGGCTCGCGGAACGCGGGCTGGTCGCCGACACCGGCGAGCGGACGCCGGGTGGGCGCGGCCGGGGGAGGGTCGGCTCCTATTACGCGCTCGCCCCGGAGGTGGGTGCGGCCCTGGCCGTGACGATCGCGCCGGAGGGGGTCGTCGCCGAGCGACTCGACGTCTACGGCGACACGGTCGCCCGCGCGACCCGGCAGATCGACCGCCCGGCCCGCCCCGACCGGGTCGCCGCCGCCCTGCGGGAGGTCGCGGCGGAACTGGCCGCGGATCCCATCCGGGTGGCCGTCGTCGGTGCCGCCGACCCGGTCGACCGGGCCACCGGCCGCCTCGTCCACCTGCCCGACTCCCCGTTCCTGGTCGGCGAGCTCGACCCGGTCGCCGTCCTGTCCCCGCTGGTCGCCGGCCCGGTCACGGTCGACAACGACGTCAACTGGGCCGCCCTCGCCGAACGTGACAGCGCCGGCGACCTCCGCGACTTCGCCTATCTCTACCTGGGCGAGGGCCTGGGCTGCGCGATCGTCAACGACGGCGAGATCCGCCGTGGCCGCACCGGCCTGACCGGCGAGATCGCCCACCTCTTCGTCCCCGGCCCCGGCGGCCGGGCGATCCGTTTCATCGAACTCTTCGCCGAGCTCGGCCTGCGCCACCCGGACTCCACCGCGATCGACGTCGACCGCCTCCTGCGCAACCGTGAGGCCCATCCGGCGCTGGCCGTCGCGGTCGGTGGCGTGATCGCCGCCCTGATCGCCCTCGCCGACCCGCAGGAGATCGTCGTCGGCGGCCCGTGGGGTCCCGCCCTGCTCGGCGATGTCGTCGCGGCCGCCGCCTGGTCCCCCCGCGAGATCCCGGTGCGCCCCGCCGCCCTGCCCGCCGACCCGGTCCTCGCCGGAGTCCGTGCCGCGGCCCTCGGCGTCCTCCGCGAGACGGTCGCCAACCAGTGACAGCTCAGGTCTCGTCGCCCCACAAGGACTCGACCGTCACGTCCAGCGCCCGGGCAATCTTGATCGCCAGGTAGACGGAGGGAGCGTAGTCGCCCGTCTCCATGGCGATGATGGTCTGCCGGCTCACCCCGACGGCGGCCGACAGGCCCTGCTGGGTCAGTGCGGCCTCCTTGCGCGCGGCCCGGATCCGCGCCCCCGCCGCGCCGCCGGCCTCCGGGGCGCGGACCGGGCCGGAGGGTGGCGCCATCAGTCCTCGTCCTCGGCGAGCGCCTCGCGCTGCTGCCACTGCCGAGCCTTGCGCAGCGCCGCCAGGATGCTGATCATCGCCCCGAACACGCCGCCGACGGCCGCGCCGATCCAGCCGTCACCCGCCGGGTCGTCGGCGTGCAGCGCACCGACCAGGAACACCACGTAGGGCGACACGGTCAGTGCCGTGATCAGGATCCGTTTCGACCCCCACCCGCGCGGGTCCGTCTCGACCTTGCGCCGTCGCACGTAGACCGCGCAGAGCACCATCGGGCCGAAGAGCAGGACGAGGACGATCGTGAGCGGCAGCACGGCGGCCTCGCCGAGCGACCACACCATGACCGCCGCCGCCCAGGGGATGAGCAGCGAGTGCAGCGCCGAGGCGGTGGCGATCCCCTCATACCACCGGAAGCGCTCGCGCTCGTCACCGTACAGGTCGCCGCCGATGTCGAGGTTCCACCGCACCACGCGGTCGACTACTGAGACCGTCATGAGGCGATCCTCGCGTAAAGACTTCTTGACGTCAAGTCGACTTTACATTGCCCGCCCGGCCCAGGGTCCGGATCGGGCGGGCGGCCAGCAGGGCGAGCGCGGCCAGCAGGGCCACCGCGGCACCGACCAGGAGCACCCGGTCGGTGCCGAACGCCGTCACCGCCGGGCCGGCCAGGGCGCTGCCGATCGGGAACATGCCCACCGAGCCGGCCACCTCGTAGGCGTGCACCCGGTTCAGGACCTCGCCCGGCACCTGGGTCTGCACGCTGGTGGCCCACATGACGCCCCAGAAGCCGAGGCCGGCGCCGACCGCGACCTGGGCGGCCGCGAGCGGGCCTACCGGCCAGCCGAGCACGATGCCGAGCGGGTAGAGAGGGAAGGCCAGCATCGCCACCGCGCCGGCGGCCAGCGGCCGGGCCGGCTTGTAGCGGATCGCCAGCAGGCCCCCGGCCACGGTGCCGGCCCCGAGCGCGCAGTTGAGCAGGCCGAACGCGGTGGCGCCGTGCTCGGGCACCAGGACGCCGGCGGCCACCGGCAGCAGCGGGCCCCAGGAGAGCACCGCGAAGAACATCCAGATCACGATCACGCCCCAGAGCCACGCGCGGGAGCGGAACTCCCGCCAGCCGGCCGCCAGGTTGCGCCACAGGCTCTCGCCGGCGGGCGGGGCGGGCACCGCGCCGAGGCGGAGGGTGAGCAGGCACGCGGCGCTCGTCCCGTACGCCACCGCGGAGATCAGCATGACCCCGCCGGTGGCGCCGAACCCGACCAGGACGCCGGCCAGCGCCGGACCGGCCAGCCCGGTGAGCGCCTCGGAGGTGCGCAGCACGCCGTTCGCGCCCTGAACGTCGCGGGCGACCAGCGGGACCGTCGAGGCGGCGCCCGGCTGGAACATGGCGTTCGCGGTGCCGGCCACCGCGAGCAGCGCGTAGAGCTGCCAGAGGTGGTCGATGCCGTGCAGGAAGAGCACCGCGAGCAGCAGGTGGGCGACCAGGTTCGCCAGGTCGGCGGCGATCATCATGCGGCGGGCGGTGAACCGGTCGGCGAGCACGCCGCCGAACAGCACCAGCGCGGCGAACGGGCCGATCAGGAAGGCCATCGCATAACCCACGACGTCCAGGGCGTACCCGTCGCTGAGCAGGCCGGCGGCCACCGCGACCGGCAGCATGGCCCAGCTCAGCAGGCCCGCGCTGCGGGCCGTGAAGTAGTACCGGAAATTGCGGGACCAGATGGCCGGCTCGGTGTGCCGGAGGGTGAGGCTCATATCGAGGGAGGTTAAGTGCACATGCATCTAATGCACAAGCACTAAATGAGCATGCACCTAGTGCAGGTGCATGTGATAGGGTCGCGCCGTGGAGGACCTCGTCGACCAGTGGCGGCGGCTGGCGGCACGCCAGGTGCGGATCAGCAACGCCCTGGAGCAGGTCCTCACCCAGCGGCACGGTCTGAGCTGCCACGAGTTCGAGGTCCTCGACCAGCTCGCCGAGTGCGCCGAGGGGGCCAAGCCGCGGGTCCAGGACATCGCCGACGTCGTGTCGATCACCCAGAGCGCCCTGTCCCGGCTCATCGGCCGGCTGGAGCGGCAGGGGCTGATCGAGCGCCGGCTCTGCGAGGACGACCGCCGCGGGATCAACGTGTTCCTCACCGAGGCCGGCCGCGCCCGGCACGCCGAGGCCCACCCGACCTATCGCGAGGTGCTGGCCCGTGAGCTGCCCGCCGATCCGGCCGGCAGCGAGGTCGGGCTCGGCGCACGGTTCGGACGGGTCCACCGGCCCTGAGATCCCCGGTGGGCACGCCGCTGCCCACCCTCGTCGGGAAGTCGGCTCCGCGACACTCGCTGATCGCGACGTATCAGCGGGCACGGTCACCACGTCACCTTCACGTCCGGTCGAGCCGGATGGGGCTCTGGCCTGCGTATTTGGAGGGTGACATGCTTGATGACAAGGCGCTGCCCAGTTATGCGGATCTCTTCGGTGACCTCGACGTCCCGGCCGGTGACGAATCCCGGGCGGTCTATTCCCCGGCCGCCTACCTGGCCGATCTGCTGAAGCTGGTCGGTGACGCGGACGATCCGAACACGGCCGATCTCACCAGCCGCCGCCCGGACCTGACCGGCATCCCGCTCGACGCCGAGCACATCTACACCGAGGTGCCCTACCTGGACATCGTCAACGAGGTGCTCGCCCGCGAACTGGAGCGGACCAGCCACCATGCCGCCGACGAGGCTCTGGGCAGCAAGCTCAAAAACCCCTTTCAACTGCCGTTTTCGGTACGCCATGAGCGCCTGGACCGATACCTGCGCCACCTCGGCGCCGACCCGGTGGAGCTGTACCGCGCGTTCGCCACGAGCATCGACGCGGACGTGCTCGCCCGCGAGTCCCTCGGCCTGACCGAGGACGAGGCCGCCCTGGTGACCACGGTGCTCACCGACGGTGAGACGCTGCGCAACAGCTACCGGCTGCCGCTCGAGGGCGACGACCCGTACCCGAGCCTGGAGCTCGTCGAGACGTTCCAGCGGGTCACCTCGCTGACCGGCGCCCAGGTGCGCGAGCTGCTCCACGGCGACCTCGGCATCGGCGAGCGCGCCGAGGCCACCGCGTTCTTCGTGCACCACGGCGGCGAGGCGGTGGTGCTCAGCGAGGACGGGAAACGGCTGGTCTGCGGGCAGTACCGGGACCACGTGCCGGTCGCCTGGTTCGAGCGGGTCAACCGGTTCGTCCGGCTGGCCCGGATGCTGGAGTTCTCCCTCACCGACCTGGACCTGGTGCTGCGCACCTGCTGCGGGACCGTGATCGACCGCCCGGCGCTGCGCGCCCTCGCCGTCGTCCGGCACCTGCACCGCACCCTGGACCTCCCGGTCGACGTGGTGGTCAGCCTGGTCGCGCCGATGAACACGCTCGGCGCAGGCGACGGCGAGCAGCCCGCCGACCTGTTCAACCGGACCTTCAACGCGCCGTTCCCGGACGGTGGCGTGCTGCGCGCCCCGGCCACCGTGTTCCCCGGGTACGCCGACCGCCCGGTGCTCGCCCCGGCCGGTGACGTGCTCGCCCCGGCCGCCGCCACCTGGCGCCGCCGGGTCGCGGCCGCCGTCGGCGTGGACGAGTCCGCGATCGTTACCGTCGTCGAGCGGTTCCGCGACCGGCCCGCGCACGGCGAGGCCGGCCCGTTCGACCGGGGCGCCGACGGCCTGCGGATGCTGTCGCTGCTGCACCGCGTCGCCCGGCTGGCGACCGCGCTGGACGTGACCGTGGCCGACCTGCTGGACACCGTCGAGGCGATCGAGCGGGACCCGGCGATCCGGCGGTACCAGGCGCTCGGCGCGCTGATCGACGTGCCGGCCGGCGACCGCGACCCGTTCACGACCCTGGCCGAGGGTGCTGTCCCGGACCTGCTGTGGCTGGTGCAGACGCTGGTCGGGCTGGTCCGCTGGATGCGCGCGGCCGACCTGACCGGCGCCGAGCTGTGCGGCATCCTCGGCGGCGGCGCGGAGACCCCGGCGAACGCCGGCGCGGCCGGTGCGCTGCTGGCCGAGCAGCTGGAGCAGACCACGCTGACCGCCGAGCTGTTCACGTCGGACCGGTTCGGCGCGCGGGCCGCCCAGGTGATCGCCGAGGTGCTGCGCGGATCTGGCGACGGGGTCTGCTCGCCGGTCGACGATCGGCTGCTGAGCACCACGCCGGAGGGCCTGGCCGCGGCCGCCTGCGCGGCGGTCGACCAGTTGTCGCTGGTCGCGGCGGAGGACTTCCAGGGACTGGGCCTGGACGGCCGGTTCACCGACAAGCTGCTGGCCAACCTCGCGCTGGGCGGATACCTCGGCCCGGCCGGTGAGGTGCTGGCCGACCGGCTGCCGGCCGATGCCGCGCGGCTGCGCCTGGCCGGCGACTTCACGGCGTACGCGAATCAGGTTTTTGATCTTGTGGTGGGTCTGTGCGCCGCGGCGGACGGTGAGCCGGCCGCGTGCTATCCGTCCGACCTGGCCGGGCTGGAACCGCCGCTGAGCGAGGCCGAGGCCGGGGAGCTGCACGACAACCTGGTGTTCCACGGGTACCTCGACGCGGACGGGACGGTGCTGCGGCCGGAGTTCTTCACCGGCGCCGAGGCGCCCGGCGTGTTCCTGGTGAACGCCGAGCTGGACGAGTTCGCCGAGCCGGTGCTGGCGCGGCTGCGGGTGATCGCGGCGCGGCTGACCGAGGTGCCGATCCCGATGGACGCGGCGATCCTCGCGGGGCTGGGTCTGCCCGAGACGCGGCTGACGGCGCTGCTGGAGAGCCTGCGGTTCAACGGGTACGTGACCGCGGACGGCGACTACCGCGACCCGGCCGGGCTGCTGGCCCGCACGCCGCGCGAGGTCGAGCTGGCGCTGGAGTTCTACCCGCTGCGTGCCCGGGTCCTCGAGGCGATCCAGGCACAGGTGTCCGACGCCCGCGCGCGGCTGCTCACGGTGACCGCCGAGGACCTGCGTGACCTGGTCGACGCACGGGTCTCCCAGTGGGTCGCCGACCGGCTGGAGGGCGTGCACACCTTCGAGGGCCGGATCAGCGCGCAGGCGGCCGGGCTGGTCGACGACACCGAGCTGATCCTGACCGTCGACGGCTTCACCGACGAGGAGAGCGCCACGATCGCCGGGCGGCTGGCCGAGATCGTCGCGGACGGGCGGCCGTACCAGGCGGACTTCGCCTCGCTCGGCTTCGCCGAGCCGGAGCGGGAGCAGCTGATCGCGGCGCTGGTCGAGGCCGGGCAGATCACCCCCGAGCTGGTGGTCCGGCCGGAGCACCACGCCTACTTCGGCTACCTGCACCACGCCCTCGACTACGAGCTGCCGGGTCTGGCCGACTACAGCCGTGACGTGTTCTTCCTGCTGCACGCCGCCGCCACCGAGGCCACCGCGGCGATCACCGAGATCACCGGCGTGGTCACCGCCCGGGCCGCGCAGCAGCGCACCGCGCTGTTCGCCGCCCTCCAGGAGGAGTTCGAGGTGTCCGCGCCGGCCGTCGAGGCGATCTGCGCCGCCGTCGCCGGCAGCGCCACCGCGGCGATCGAGATGCTGGTGGCCGCGCCCGCCGACGGCTCGGCCGGCACCGCCGACCCGGACGTGCCGCGGGCGGTACGCCGGATCCGGGCCTTCGCCCGGCTGGCCGCGAAGCTCGGCCTGAGCGGCACCGAGGTCACCGCGGCCTTCCACGACCAGGACCTGACCGGCAAGTTCGGCGAGCCGCTGGCCCTGCCGGCCGGGGTGGACCGGATCGACGCGCTGCTGGAGCGCGCCGACGGCACGGTGCACCTGTTCCGCGGCAAGGAGTACTGGACCTACGCGACGGGCACCCACGCGCTGACCTCGCCCGCCCCGCGGCCGATCACCGACCTGGCCGCCCGGTTCGAGGCGCTGGCCCGGGTGGACGCCGCGTTCGTCGACGCGTCCGGCACCGAGTGGATCGTCGGGCGGGACGACCACGGCGTGTCGCGGTCGTTCACCCGCGAGGCCGGGCACGCCGCGTTCCTGCCCCGCGAGCAGAGCTGGGGGACGGTGCGTAACGCGTTCGCCGACCCGGCCCGGATCGACGCCGCGTTCGTCGACGACGAGGGCCGCACCTACCTGTTCGCCGGCGACCAGTACGTGCGCTACTCCGGTCCCGGCTACGACCACGTCGACGAGGGCTACCCGCGCCGGATCGGTGACTGGTGGGAGGGCGACAAGCACCGGGCGCCGATCCCGCCGCGGTTCCGCGGCGCGCTGGACGCGGCGTTCCACGGCCTCGACGGGCGGCTGCACCTGTTCAGCGGCGAGCAGTCCCTGTCGCTCGGCGGCGAGCAGGGCGACGTGACCGAGCGGCCGGTCGCCGAGGCGTGGGGGCGGGTCGCCAACACGCTCAGCGGCGAGCGGCGCGTCGACGCGGCCTTCGCGGCCGGCGCGGCGCTGCTGGTCTTCGCCGGCAACCAGGTGTTCCGCTACAGCGACAGCGTGGAGAACGACGACGTCCGGGTCGACGAGGGCTGGCCGCGGCGGATCGAGTCGGCGCTGCACGACGTGCCGGTCGAGTTCGAGGGCGGGGTGGAGGCCGCGTTCGCCGACGCCTCCGGCACCGTGCACCTGTTCAAGGACGGCCGGACCGTGTCGCTGACGACCGGCGCCGAGGTGGTCCCGTCCGCGGAGCGCTGGGGGCTGCTCGGCGAGGTCCTGCCCGGCGGGACCGTCGACGCGGCCATGGTCGGCCTGGACGGGCACACCTACCTGTTCAGCGGCGACCGGTACCTGCGCTACACCGGCTCGGACTACGCGGTGGCCGATGTCGGTTACCCGCGGACGATCGCCGGGGACTGGGGCGGGCTGCGCCGGGTCGGCGCGTCGTTCGTGCTGGACGGGGCGACGTACCTGTTCGGGCCGGGGGCGACGCTGTTCACCCTGCCGCTGCCGGTGAGCGGCGACGACGCCGCGGAGCTCGGCGCCGGACGGCTGCCGCGGGCGATCCGCGGGCGGCTCGGCGAGCACGGCGTGCGGGTCGCCGGGGACGCGGCCGTCACCGCCACCGAGTCCGGGTGGCGGGTGACCGCCGAGCGGGATCTGGTGATCACCCTCGACCGGACCGCGACCACGCTGGAGGTGCGCGGCGACGGGCCGTTCTACGTGCGCTACTCGACGCGCGACTACACGGTGCCGGACGCCGGTTTCCCGCGGCCGGCGACCGACGAGTTCTGGAACCTGCCGGACGAGCTCGCCGGCCGGTTCGGCGAGGTCGACGCGGTGTTCACCGGGCGGGACGGGCGTACGTACCTGTTCCGCGAGGGCGAGTATGTCGTCTTCGACAACAAGCGGCGCTGGTGGTCGCAGCCGCGGGCGATCAAGGAGCAGTGGGACAGCCTGCCGTTCGAGACGGTGGACGCGGCGTTCGTCGGGACCGACGACAAGACGTACGTGTTCAGCGGCCGGCAGTACGTCCGCTACTCCAACGGCACCTACACCCGCCTGGACGACCGCTACCCGGCGACGATCCGGCCGTTCTGGGGCAACGTGGTCAACACGATCACCCGGACCGGGCGGGTGGACGCCGCGCTGGTGGCCGGCGAGCACACCTACCTGTTCTCCGGCGACCAGTTCGTGCGCTACACCGGGGACGCGTACCGGACCGTCGACGACGGGTATCCGCGCCGGCTGTCCGAGCTGGCCGCCGAGCCACGCTTCGCCGGGCTGACCGCGACGCTGACCAGCGTGGACGCCGCGTTCGCCGATCGTGGCACGGTCTACCTGATCAGCGGGACGACGATGCACGCGGTGTCGTCGGGCGTCTACCGCCGCTACGCCGACCTGGCGCCGGAGCCGCTGCGGACCGCGTTCCTGTCCGACGGCGGCATCCGCGCCGAGCTGTCCGGCGGCTGGCGGCACCTCAGCGCGCTGGAGGGCCTCGCCCTGGGCTCGGCGGAGGACCGGCCGCGGCCGCTGCGGGCGGTGCCCGAGGCGTTCCGCACCGACCTGGACGCGGTCCTGACCGCCCGGGACGGCAACGTCTACCTGTTCCGGGGGCGACCTGTTACGACACCCGGCTGGGCCGGGACTTCCCGCTGGCCGAGGACTGGGGGCGGCCGCGCAACAACGTGTACCACGACGACGCGGTCGACGCCGCGTTCGTCGGGGCGGACGGGCGGACGTACGT
Source organism: Actinoplanes ianthinogenes (assembly GCF_018324205.1). Classification (NCBI taxonomy): domain Bacteria; kingdom Bacillati; phylum Actinomycetota; class Actinomycetes; order Micromonosporales; family Micromonosporaceae; genus Actinoplanes; species Actinoplanes ianthinogenes. Next base: position 659,402 of record NZ_AP023356.1, on the reverse strand, counting down.
GTTCCGCGGCGACCAGTTCGTCACCTACACCGGCAGCCGGTACGCCGGCGTCCTCGCCGACCAGGGCCCGCGCCCGGTGGCCGAGCACTGGGGCGGGCTCACCTCCGTGGCGCTGGCCTACCTCAGCCGGGGTGTCACCTACCTGTTCGAGCCGCCGGGCGCCGACGGCACGACCCGGTACGTCAGCTACTCCGGTCCCGACTACACGACGCCCGACGCGGGTGGCCCGCAGCCGGCCGGCCCGGAGTTCTGGAGCATCCCGGAGGCGTACGTAGTGGCCGGCTTCCGGATGCCGGACGCGGTCCTGACCAGCGGCGACACCCAGCTCGTGGTGACCGGTGGCAGGTTCCTGCAGCACGACCCGGCGACCGGGACGTGGTCGTACCCGCGACCGCTGGAGCGGATGTGGCGCGGCCTCGGCGAGGCCGAGGGGCTGCGGACCGCGTTCACCGGCGCGGACGGTGCCGCCTACTTCTTCTTCGCGGACGGGTTCACCCGGTACGCCGCCGGCGTCGCCGAGCCCCGCCGGGCGATCCGTGAGTACTGGGGGCTGACCCGCAACAACTTCCTGGGCGGCGGGGACGACGTGGTCGACGCCGCGGTGGTGGCCGGCGAGCACACCTTCCTGTTCTCCGGCGACCAGTACGTGCGGTACTCCACGGCCGACTGCCGGTACGCCGACGACGGCTACCCGAAGGCGATCGTCGGCAACCTGCGTACCGAAGCGGGTTTCACCGGTCTGCCGGTCGCCTTCGACGACGAGGTCGCGCAGCGGTTCGCCGACGGCAGCCGCTCGATGATCGACGCCGCGGTCGCCGGTGGCCGCACCGTGTACCTGTTCACCGGCCGCACCTGCCACTCGGTCGACACGGCGGCCACCGCCGAGTACGACATCGACCGGCTCGGCCGGATCCGCAACACCATCGCCGAACGGCAGCGGGTGGACGCCGCGCTGGTGCAGGGCCGGCACACCTACCTGTTCTCCGGCGATCAGGTCGTCCGCTACACCGGCGGCGAGTACGGCCTGGTCGACGACGGCTACCCGAAGCCGATCGCCGACTTCGAGCCGGCCGCGCTGCCGGCCGCCTTCCAGGACGGGGTCGACGCCGCGTTCCAGGCGCCGGACGGCGCGCTGCACTTCTTCACCGGGCGCACCTGGTTCAGCGGGGGCACCGCCGCCCCGGTCGCGGGCAGATGGGGTGTGGTGGACAGTGAGTTCGGCGCCGGCCGCCCGATCGACGCCGCCTTCGTCACCGCGGGCGGCGAGCTGTACGCCTTCCGCGGCGGTCAGTACCTCAGGTACTCCCGGGGACCGGAGACGGCCGACGAGGGATACCCGCTGCGGATCGCCGGGCGGTGGGGTGAGCAGACCACCTTCGACGGCGGGTTCCGGCTGCACGGCCGCGTCTATCTGACCGCAGGCGAGCAGTTCGTGCGATACCAGGACGACGACTTCGACCCGGCCCACCCGGTCCGGCCGGCCCTGCTGCGGCACCGGTTCAGCGACGGCGCCGACTACCGGATCGACGACGTGCGGGCCATCGAGCGGTTCACCGCGCTGCTGCGTGGCCGTGGCCTCGACGGTTTCCTGCTGCCGGGCCTCGACCCGGTGACCGACCCTTACCAGCGGGTGGCCGACGCGTTCGGCTGGGACGCCGGCGAGCTGAAGTGGTGCCGGCGCAACAGCCGCTTCCTGACCGGCGGCGCCGCCGACGAGGAGCGGTTCGAGCTGGAGTTCCTGCTGGCGGCGGCCGGCCTGTTCGCGCTGGCCGACCGGTTCGGCGCCGGACCGTCCCGGGTGTTCGCCGACGTCTGGACGCCGCTGTTCGACCGGGACGCCCTCGACCTGGACCGGGCCTGCGGCAGCCTGAACGAGCTGCTGGCCGCCAAGGCCGGCGCCGGCTGGCCGGTGCTGGCCCGGCAGATCCACGACGAGCTGAACCTGGCCCGGCGGTCGGCGCTGGTGCCGGCCGTGCTGGCCGAGCTGGGGCTGACCGACTCGCGTGACCTGTTCGACCGGTTCCTCATCGACGTCGACATGGGCAGCCGCGGGATGACCTCGCGGGTCCGGGAGGCGATCGCCGCCGTGCAGCTCTACCTGCACCGCTACCTGCTCGGCCTGGAGGACGGCGACGGCGGCGCGGCCGCGGCGGAGGCGTTCCGCCAGAAGATCAAGGACTGGTGGGAGTGGATGCACGACTACCGGGTCTGGGAGGCCAACCGCAAGGTGTTCCTGTACCCGGAGAACTACCTGCGGCCCGAGCTGCGTACCGACAAGACGCCGGCGTTCGCCCAGCTGGAGAGCGACCTGTTGCAGGGTGAGATCACCCCGGCGGCGGTGGAGAAGGCGTACAAGCGCTACCTCGACGAGTACGCCGAGGTGTCCCGGCTGACCATCGCGGGCGGCTACGTGTACACCAAGGACCAGGACCCGGCCGGTCCGCGCCGGCTGGTGGTGTTCGGCCGGACCAGGACCGACCCGCGGCGCTACTACTACCGGCGGGCCGAGTTCGGCAGCCGGGAGAAGCTGTCCGCGCAGTGGGAGCCGTGGTCGCCGGTGGACCTGCGGATCGACGCCGACCTGGTGCATCCGGTGCACGCGTTCGGCCGGGTCTTCGTGTTCTGGGCGGTGTCCGAGCCGGTCGGCGAGGACGACCCGTCGACGGCGGTGGTGACCGCGCACACCGAGGGCGACAAGCAGACCGTCTCCGCGCAGGCCAAGAAGGAACGCGTCAAGATCTTCTACTCGTTCGAGAACCTGAACAAGGAGTGGATGCCGGCCCAGGAGCTGGGCACCGGCGCCGGCGAGAACGGCACGATCACCGGGATCACCCTGCTGGTCCGCCCGCAGATGACCGGCGACCGGATGTCGATCCGGGTGTCCTGCTCCTACACCGCGACCGCGGCCGGCGCCACCGGCCGGCGTGCCGCCGTGCTCTTCGACCTCAACCCCGAGCTGTACGCCGACGCCCTGCCGGAGGTGACCGCGGCCAAGGACCCGGCCGCCAAGGCCCTGGAGATCGCCGACGACCTGGAGTCGTCGGTGAACGCGGCCGCCACCACCGAGCGGGTGTCGCAGATCTTCCAGGACCCGGTGAACCCGGCCGACGTGGTGCGCTTCCACACCCCGGCCGGCGCCGAGTCGTGGCCGTGGTTCAGCGTGGACGTCAAGGGCGGCAGCTTCCTGTGCCGGCCGGTGACCGCGCCGGAACCGGAGAACGCCCCGTTCGTCGCGTTCGCCGAGGCCGGCACCGAGCGGGTGCCGAAGTCGTGGACCCGGGTGGACGCGGCGGTCGAGCTGCCCGACGGGACCCGCTACTTCTTCCGCAACAGCGACCGGCAGTTCCTGAGCATCGCGCCGGACGGTACCGCGACCGATCCGTCGGGGTACGCGACCCGCTGGGGCCTGATCCCCACCATGCTGCCCGAATCCACCGACATCGACGCGGTGCTCACCCGCGGGAACCAGACGTTCGTCTTCTACGGCGCCCAGTACGTGCGCAGCACCGGCACCCCGTTCGGCCAGATCGACCCGGGCTACCCGCAGCCGATCGGCGCCGTGCCGGAGGACAGGCTGCCGAAGCTGGACAGGATCGACGTGGCGTTCACGGACGCCAAGAAGAACGAGTACTTCTACCACCACACCGACGAGTCGGTGATCATCTCGACCGCCGACGGGATCGGCAAGCCGATCCCGATCAAGACCCAGCGCGAGCAGCTGGGGCTGCCCGCCGACTTCGGCAAGATCGTCACGATCATGACGACCGACAAGGCGACGTACGTCATCGGCGGCACCCAGTACGCCAAGTTCCCGCTCCCCACGTCGGCCTCGGACAAGCAGTGGTGGGAGACCACGAGCCTGAGCCTCGGGACACTGAGCGGCAACCAGGAGGGCATCCCCACCGACTTCGTGATCAGCGAGGCGCACTGGCACGCCGGCACCGCGTACTTCTTCGACAACAAGAAGCGCACGTACCTGGCCGTCACCGGGACCAGCAGGGTCACCCGGCCGTACCACGTCACGACCGACCTGCCGGACAGGCTGGCGATCGACGCGGCCTGGGTGGCCGGCGGCAAGCTGTACCTGAGCGCGTCCGGTGGCACGGTGCGCGAGCTGTACCGCTACACCCTCAACGGCAGCGCCATCGGCCGGTTCGTCGACGACACCTACCCGCAGAAGCTGCCGCGCGGCGTCAGCGGAGTGTTCCAGCGCGACGACCAGATGTACGTGTTCAGCGCCAACCGCTACACCAGGGTGCCGGTCACCCAGGAGCCGACCACGCTGCCGGTGTCCCAGCTGATCACCGGGGCGTGGGCGGAGATGCCCCGGCCCGGCACGCCGTTCGACGGGGTGCTGGACAGCAAGACCGGGCTCTACCTGTTCACCGGCGCCGGCTTCCACCGGCACTCCACGACACTGACCGTCCGCCGGCCGTACGAGTTGTCGTCACTGCCGTTCGAGCTGATCCGGCTCACCAGCGGCACCGCCTCGCAGCTGAGCCGCCGGCTGCTCTCCGGCGGGGTGCCGGCCCTGCTCGACCTGGCCACCCAGCAGACCGACGAGGTGCTGGTCAGCACGTCGGAGACGGCGACCGACGCGGTCCGGGTCCGGTCGGGCATGGTCGACCCCGGGCGCCTGCCGACCGGGTCGCACCTGGACTTCCGCAGCGCGAACGGCATGTATTACTGGGAGGTCTTCTTCCACGCGCCGCTGCTGATCGCCCAGGCGCTCAACAACGGGCAGCGGTTCGCCGACGCCCGCAAGTGGTACCAGTACGTCTTCGACCCGACCAACCTCCGGTCGTACTGGCGATTCCTGCCGTTCCTGACCACCGACCCGCCGGCGCTCGCCGCCGACCTCACGGTCGCGCTGGCCGCCGCCGTCGAGGCCGGGTTGCCGGTGGCCGACAGGCTGGCCCCCGCGCTGACCACGGTGATCACGGCGCTGCGCGACGTGGCGCCGGCCGTGCTGGGCAACCGGGAGCCGGCCGGGGACGTCGAGCTGGGCGGCTACACCGTGCTGACCACGGCGGCGAACCACGCCGCGGTGGCGGCCGCGCTGGCCGGGCTGAACCCCGCGACACCGGCGCAGCGGGAGATCGTCGGCATGCTCACGGAGCACTCGCTGATCGCGGCGGACCTGGAGAAGGTGTTCGGCGCGCTGGGTGACCACGAGAACCTGCTGGAGGCGTACCGGGACCGGCCGTTCGACCCGCACGCCATCGCCGAGCTGCGCCCGGCCGCGTACCGGCGGGCCGTGGTGATGGGGTACGTCGACAACCTGCTCGACTGGGCCGACCTGCTGTTCCGGCAGTACACCCCGGAGAGCGTGGACCAGGCGCGGATGCTGTACGTGTTCGCGTACGACCTGCTCGGCGCCCCGCCGGAGCGGCTCGGGACCCGGCTGCTGCCGCGCGCCGAGACCTACGCCGACCTGGACCTGGCGGACCTGGATCTGGTCGGTTACCTCACCGGCGGCGGGGACCTGCTCGCCGGCGCCGGCTCGGTGCACGCCGGGGTGGCCGACCGGTACTTCGCGATCCCGGAGAACGCGCTGTTCCAGGAGTACTGGACCCGGGTCGAGGACCGCCTGCACAAGATCCGCGAGTCGCTGACCATCCTCGGTGTCGCGGCGCCGCTCCCGCTGTTCGCCCCGCCGATCGACCCCATGGCGCTGGTCCAGGCCGCCGCGGCCGGGGCCGCGCCGGACACCGTGGTGGCCGACCAGGCGGTGGCCCCGCCGGCGTACCGGTTCGCCACCATGTTCCGCCGGGCGCAGGAACTGGCCGAGAAGGTCGCGCAGTACGGCGGCGAGCTGCTGTCCGTGCTGGAACGCGGCAGCGCCGAGGAGCTCAGCCTGCTCCAGAACCGCCAGGAGCAGGCCATCCAGGCGATGACCGTGGCGCTCAAGCAGAGCGAGATCGAGATCGCCGAGGCGAACGTGCGCGAGCTGCTCGCCGGGCAGGCGGGTGCGGCCGCCCGGGTCGCGCATTACCAGCGGCTGATCGACGACGGCATGTCGGCGCTGGAACGCGGCCAGATCGAGATGATGAGCAAGGCCGCGGAGCTGCACATGGACTCCGGCTGGCTCCAGGTCGGCGCGGCGATCGCGTACGCGCTGCCGCAGATCAAGATCGGGGTGTTCAACTTCGGCACCGAGGCCGGCGGGATCAACGTCGGCGAGGCGCTGAACACCACCGGGCAGGTGCTGTCGGCGTTCGGTGAGGCGTACAGCATGGTCGGCGAGACGCTCGGCGTGCAGGCGCAGTTCCAGCGCACCGCCCAGGACTGGGACCTGCAACTGGCCACCGCCAGGAACGACGGCGAGCAACTGGTGCACCGGATCGCGGCGGCCGGCGAGCAGGTCGCGGTGGCCCGGCGCGAGGCCGACCTCCAGGCGCAGGAGATCGCGCACAGCAAGGCGGTCGGCGCGTTCCTCACCGACAAGTTCCCCAGCGCGCAGCTTTACGGGTGGATGGCCGGGCGGGCGTCCGGGCTCTACTTCCAGCTGTACCACCTGGCGTACGAGACGGCGAAGGCAGCCGAGCGGGCGTACCAGTTCGAGAACGGCGTCAGTGACAGCTTCATCCGGCCGGTGTACTGGGACAACCGCCGCAACGGCCTGCTCGCCGGGGCCTCGCTCGGCGTCGACCTGGAACGGCTCGGCAAGGCGCAGCTCGACGGCGGCGCCCGCGGGCTGGAGATCACCAAGCAGATCTCGCTGCTGGACCTCGACCCGATCGCGATGCTGCGGCTGCGGCAGTCCGGCAACTGCGAGTTCGCGCTCACCGAGGCGCTGTTCGACGAGGACTTCCCGGGACACTTCAAGCGCCAGATCCGTACGGTGACCGTCACCTTCCTCGACCAGGAGGGCCAGCCGCTCGGCCTGAACGGCACGCTCACCCAGCTCGGGCACAAGACCGTGCTGGCGGCCGACCCGCGGGCGGTCAAGCACCTGCTGTCGCCGACCGGCGCCGCGCCGGAGTCGATCCGCGCGGACTGGCGGGCCAGCCAGCAGATCGCGCTGTCCCAGCCGGACGGCGGCCGGGACAACAACGGCCTGTTCGAGCTGCGGTTCGACGACGAGCGCTACCTGCCGTTCGAGGGCACCGGCGCGGTCTCCACCTGGCGGCTGGACCGCACCATGTTCCACGGCGGCGAGCTTTACGACGTGCTGGTCACCGTGAAGTACACGGCGGAGCACGGCGGCGAGGCGTTCGCCAACGCGGTCCGCGGCATGCAGCGGCCCCGGCCGGCGGCGCGGTTCTTCGACGTGGCCCGCGAGTTCCCGGAGGCCTGGGAGCAGTTCCTGAACGGCGCCGACCGGCTGGTCCTGCCGCTGACCACGGACCTGTTCCCGGGCATGGCGAGCCGCCAGATCGGCGGGGCGCTGGCCGCCTACGAGCTGGCCGACGGCGGCTCCGCCGAGCTGGTGCTCGGTGGCGACCCGGCGCTGACGCTGGCCCCGGCGAAGCTGCTGCCGACACCCGGGCTCTCGGTCTCCGACGACGGCTCGAAGACCTGGGAGTTCACCGTCGACGGCGACAGGTCCGCGCTGGCGGACGTCGGCCTGGTGCTCACCTACCAGGCCCGGATGGCGTGACGAAACGGCCGGGGCCCCCGGGCCCCGGCCCCCCCCCCCGACCGGAAGGAGAGCGCCATGCAAGGCATCAGGAAACGCAAGGCCACCGAGTCGCATCTGTCCAGCGGCACCAAGCCGAAGCCGGTGACGATCAGTAAGAAGAAGACGAAGCGGAACAGCCTGGAGGAGAGCGGCAGCGACGGCTTCCGGCCGTTCCGCACCAAGAGCGGCGAGATCGTCGCACCCACCACCATCCGGCCGACAGCCCCCGACGTGGCGATGGACGACGCGGACGAGGACACCGTCGCGCGGGTCCTCGATCCGGTACCGCAATCGGTCTTCGTCGATCTGCTGCTCCAGCAGGACCGGGAGACCGGGACGTTCGTCGACGGCGACGGAACTCCGGTGAAGAGCCTGCTCGCCGAGAAGCGCGGGGAGGTGCTCCCGCTCGGCCGGGACGTCGTCGAGCTCTTCGAGGAAGCCGGCGAGTCGATCTCCAGCGAGGAGGACGTCAACATCCTCCGCGTCCAGCAGGGCCGGCCGAAGGAGAAACAGGCCACGCTCGACGCCTTCCTGGGCCTGAAGACGAGGACCAGGGCGAAGAGCCTCGCGGAGCTCGGCAAGGTCCAGCCGATGCCACTCAAGACGGTCGACATCCGGATCGCCGTGCCGAAAAAATACGCGAAGGACAAGGCTCTGACCAAGCGCTGGAAGGCCGAGCTCGACCGTCAGCTCGCCATTCAGGAGCGCGAGCTGAACAACAAGCCGCTCGACGAATGGTTCATCGCGACCGACCTGTTCCAGGCCTGGAAAGAGGAGGTCAACTGGAGCGACTGGCCCAAGAAGCGGCCCGACGGCTACCTCCTCAAGCTGCATCAGGTCCTCTTGCAGCGGGCTTTCGAGGAGGAGGCGCTGGCCGGGAGCCGAGGGCTCGGCCCGGAGAAGGGCAGGCGGCTCCGGGCGGCGATCGCGGCACTCAAGAAGGTCGAGGACGACCCCGCGGCCATTCGCTCGCTGCTCGTCAGCTTCGACCTCCAGGAGGAGGGCCGGCAATGGGCCAAGGACATCCTGGGGCGCAGCAACTCGCAGACCGGGTGGCGGAAGAAGAACCGGAAGCTGTTCACCGATCTGCTGGAGACCAACACCGCGGAGGGCGGCATCTGGGAGGGGCTGGCCGATTCGGCGAAACAGCTCGCCACCCTGCACAACCCCGACCAGGTGGCGGGCGGGCAGCGACGCCTGCCGAAAAACCCGGCGGATCCCAGCGACTACATCGGGCTCAGCACGGTCAACCGGACCATCGGCGCGATCTGGGGCCTGCCGCCGACCGCGTACGACCCGGAACTGGATGCCCGGGTCGCGACCGGCCCGAACCTGGTCGACAGCCTGCGGAGCCAGGTCATGGACACCCATGACCCGAAGTCGTGGGCGCTGTTCACCACCAACTTCAAGGTGAACGTCACCTACACCTGATCGATCCCGCCGCGGAGCTGCCCGAACGCCGCGTCCGCCGCCCGCACGGCCGCCGGATACAGCGCGTCCGCGGACTCGCCCGCCGAGAGCCGCCGCCAGTTCTCCCGCGCCAGCACCCGCTGGACCGCGAGGATCTGCGCGGCGGCCAGGCGCGCGGTCAGCGGATCGGCCGCGGGCAGCGCCGCCGCCAGGCTCTCCTCGTCGCGCACCTGATAGTCGTGCACCCGGGTGGCCAGGCTCGGCGTCGAGAAGACAAGATCATGAAAGGCCAGCACTTCCGGTACGTCATTGAGCCCGGTCACCGGATCGCGGCTCGATAGCCCGTCGAGGAAACGCCGATGCAACGCGTCGACGGGGGACTGGCCCGGCGCCCGCGCGGCCACCACCCGCGCCGGCTCGCCGGCGTGGTCGGCGATCCGGTGCAGGACCAGGTCCTCCTTCGACGGGAAGTAGCGGAACAGGGTCGGCTTGGAGATCTCCGCCGCCGCCGCGATGTCGCTCACCGACACCCGGTCGAAGCCCTGCTCCAGGAACATCCCGATGGCGATCGCGGAGACCGCGTCGAACGTGCGCCGCTTCTTCAGCTCCCGCAATCCCGTCTCCCTCACCGGGTCAACCTATCACCCGGTCAAACTTGTAACCAAGTAACGTTTATGACTAGGTTGCAGGACATGGCGACCCTGGCAGAAGAACACGACTACATGGCCCGCGTCCGGGCGGCGCAGGACTGGATGCTCGACCACGCGCGGATGCGGGTCGCGACCGGCGCGCAGGTCGCGGGGGACCGGTACACCGCGGAGACCCTCGGCCGGATGCTGAAGAGCCACGTCAAGGAGCTGGCCGAGGAGCCCGAGGGCGCGCCGTACTTCGGGCGGCTGACGTTCACCGAGGGCGAGCACCGCGACCAGCGGTACTACATCGGGCGGCGGCGGATCACCGAGGAGCAGGGCCCGCCCCTGGTGATCGACTGGCGGGCGCCGGTGTCGTCGCTGTTCTACCGGGCCAGCGCCACCGATCGGCACGGCGTCGCGGTCCGCCGCCGCTACGGCTGGAGCAACCGATCGCCGATCCGGCTGACCGGTTTCGAGGACGAGCACCTGGACCGCGGTGAGGAGCTCGGCACCACCAGCCGGCTGCTGGCCGAGGAGATCGAACGCCCGCGCGTCGGCCCGATGCGGGACATCGTGGCGACCATCCAGCCCGAGCAGGACGAGCTGGTCCGGGCCGATCTCGATCAGTCGCTCTGCGTCCAGGGCGGTCCCGGGACCGGCAAAACCGCGGTCGGCCTGCACCGCGCCGCCTACCTGCTCTACGCCCACCGCCGTCAGCTCAAACGCACCGGGGTGCTGGTGGTCGGCCCGAACCCGACCTTCCTGGAGTACATCGCCGCCGTCCTCCCGGCGCTCGGCGAGGTCGACGTCCAGCAGCGCACCCTGGACGGCCTGCTGACCTCTGCGGAACCGCGCGCCACCGATGCCGACCAGGCCGCGCTGGTCAAGCACGACGTCCGGACGGCCGCCGTGCTGCGGCGCGCGCTCGTCGGCCGCCTCCGTGAACCCACCGACGGCATCGTGCTCACCGACGGCTCCTACCGTCTGCGGGTCACGGCCACCGCCCTGGCGCGCGAGTTCGCCAGGATCACCACCGAGGACCTGCCGTACGCCCTGGGCCGGGAAAGACTCCGCACCCGCATCGTCGCCCTCCTCCAGCGGCAACTGGAGTACCACGGCGAGTCCCCGAACCGGAAGTGGCTCGACAAGACCGGCCGGTCCCAGCCGGTCACCGCGATCCTCGACCGGTGCTGGCCCCGGGTCCGGCCCGAGGAGGTGCTGGCCGGGCTGCTCGGCGACGCGGACGCGCTGAAGCTCGCCGCCGACGGGATCCTGTCCGACGCCGAACAGCAGGCGCTGCTCTGGGCCCGGCCGCCGCGCAGCTGGAAGAGCGCCAGGTGGACGGCGGCCGACCGGGTGCTGCTGGACGAGATCGCCGGCGCGATCGAGCACCCGGCCGGGTTCGGGCACATCGTGGTCGACGAGGCGCAGGACCTGTCGCCGATGCAGTGCCGGGTCCTGGCGCGGCGCAGCCGGCACGGGTCGGTGACCGTGCTCGGGGACCTGGCGCAGGGCACCAGCGCGTGGGCCGCGGCGGATTGGCGGGTGCAGCTGGGCCACCTGGGGAAACCCGATGCGACGGTGACCGCGCTGACGCTCGGGTTCCGGGTGCCGGCGGTCGTTCTGGCGTACGCGAATCGTCTGCTGCCGCACCTGAAGGTGACCGTGCCGGTCGTGCGGTCCGTGCGTGGCGACGGTCTGCTCGACGTCCGGCGGACCTCGGACCTCACCGCGGCCGTCGTCGAGCGGGTCCGGGCGGCGCTGGAGCTGGCGGGCTCGATCGCGGTGATCTGCTCGGCGGAACGCGTGAATTCGCTGGCCACGGCTCTGGACGGGTGCGGCGAACGGGTGAGCGTGCGGCCGGCGACCGAGGTCAAGGGCCTGGAGTTCGATCACGTGGTGGTGGCCGAGCCGGACGAGATCGTCGCCGCCGAACCGCGCGGGATTCATCGGCTGTACGTGGTGCTGACCAGGGCCGTGTCACGCCTGGAGGTGGTGCACACCGGGGAGAGTGGCGGGTGGGACCTACCTTTCCATGCAGCACACCACGTCGCCCGGAGATGAACCCATGAGCCGCAGGCTTGCCCTCATACCGATTCTGTTCCTGCTTCCCCTCGCCGGCTGCACCGGCAAGAGCGGCAGCGGCACGGCTGCCCCGCCGGCAGCCGCCACCACCGCGACCCCGGCCACTTCCGCGGCGCCGGTCAGCAACTCGAAGAAGCCGACCTCGACGTCGTCCTCCGCGGCTCCGAACAAGGCCGGCGCGAACAAGGCCAAGCAGTCCGGGTCCGGCGATCCCGCGTTCGGCGACCAGTACGCGTTCCTGCGGTCCGGCAAGGCCTCCACCCGGCAGGTCACCTACGACCTGGTCGAGTGGTACGAGGGCAAGGAAGCGGTCAAGGCCTGCGCCGAGGACGGCGAGACCGGGACCGAGAACGATCACTGCACCGGCTGGTACATCCGGAACCACAACACGAAGCTGCGTACCCTCACCGTCGACCCGGACGCGCTGATCGGGATGATGGGCGACGGCGAGATGAAGAAGGTCGACCTGAAGACCTTCCTCAGCGACGTCCCGCCGGACAGCGTGATCTCGTTCCGCATCGACGCCAACCGGATCGTCCGCCTGGAGCAGATCTACCTGCCCTGACGCGGGTCCACATGGAATTTCGGGCCGGGACCGGCGCCCTCCGGGCGCTTCCCGGCCAGCACGCCGACGATCTCCTCCAGGCTGACGGTGCCGGCGACGAGCGGTCGCGGATCGGCCTGCCCCTGCGCGTACGCCGTGATCGCCCCGCCCAGCCCGGCGGACGCCCCGAGCAGGCCGACCGTGGTCACGTCCTTGAGCACGATCTCCCGGGTGTCCACCAGGCTCGGTGTCCCGGCCAGCCCGATGTAGACCACCGTCCGGCCGGGCTCGACCAGGTCCACCGCGAGCCTCGGGATCCCGGCGCCGTTGGTTGCGTCGATCACGCCGTCCCAGGGCAGATCCGGGAGCGTCGCCCGGGTCCAGACCGACGGGGCCGGCTGCTCGCCCAGCAGGTGCACCTCGGCGCCCCGGGCGCGGCCGAACATCGCCGCGAGCAGCCCGATGGTCCCGGTCCCGATGATCAGCAGCCGCTCACCCGGCGCGACGGCCGCGGCCCGGACCGCCCGCAGCGCGTTCCCGCCCGGCTCGACCAGCGCCCCCAGCGTGGCGTCCACCGTGTCCGGCAGCTCGTACAGGTACGCCGCCGGGAACGCGAGCCGCTCGGCGAGCGCGCCCGGCAACCCGTCCCGGCAGCCCAGCTCGTGCCGCCGCGGGCAGACGTGGTGCCGGCCGGCCCGGCAGCGGGCGCACTCCCCGCAGCCGATCATGGTGTCCCCGGTGACCCGCCGCCCGACCCAGCCCGCGTCCACCCCGGGCCCGGCCGCGACGACCGTCCCGGCCCACTCGTGCCCGGGCCGCAGCGGGTACGACGCCACGCCGGTGTGCAGGTAGCTCATCGTCCCGGTGAACAGCTCCACGTCGGTGCCGCACACGCCGACCCGCTCCACCTCGACGATCACCTGGCCGGGGCCGGCCTGCGGCTCCGGGACGTCCTGGACCTCGGCGGTGCCGGGCCCGGTGAAAACCAGCGCACGCATCAGGGCCCTCCGTTGTCAGCGGTTCGGGGACCAGCGTAGAACGGAGATCATGACGAGGATCGACAGCACTGCCTTCGGCGAGTTCCCCGACGGCACCGTGATCGAGAAGTGGACGCTGACCGCTGCGGACGGGGCGGCGGTGTCGATCCTCACCTGGGGCGCGACGATCCAGTCGGTCCTGGTCCCGGACCGGGACGGGGTGCTGGCGAACGTGACGCTCGGCTTCGCCGACCTGGACGGGTATCTCGACGAGGCCAATCCGTACTTCGGGGCGACGATCGGCCGGTACGCCAACCGGATCGGGGGCGCGTCGTTCGCGCTGGACGGGGAGACGTACAAGATCTCGCAGAACGAGGGGGAGACCGCGCTGCACGGCGGGGTGCGCGGCTTCGACAAGCGGGTCTGGTCGGCCGTGGCGACCGACGGCGGCGTGACGATGAGCTACACCTCGCCGGACGGGGAGGAGGGTTTCCCCGGGACGGTCGCGGCGGCGGTGACCTTCACCTTCGACGACGCGCACCGGCTGCGGATCGATTACCGGGCCACCACCGACCGGGCGACCGTGGTGAACCTGACCAACCACGCGTACTGGAACCTGGCGGGCGAGGGCGCCGGCACGATCAACGACCATCTGCTGCGGATCAACGCGGCGTACTACACGCCGATCGACGCGACGCTGATCCCGACCGGTGCGGTGGAGCCGGTCGACGGCACGCCGTTCGACTTCCGCGCGTTCCGGCCGATCGGCGCCCGGCTGCGCGACGCCGACCCGCAGCTCGGCTTCGGCCTCGGTTACGACCACAACTACGTGCTGGCCGGCCCGGACGCCGCCGTGGTCCGCGACCCGCGCTCCGGCCGCCAGCTCACCATCGAGACCACCGAGCCGGGGCTCCAGTTCTACTCCGGCAACTTCCTGGACGGGAGGCTGCGCGGGCCGTCCGGCCGGCAGTACCGCCAGGGTGACGCGTTCGCCCTGGAGACCCAGCACTTCCCGGACAGCCCGAACCGCCCGGACTTCCCGTCCACGGTGCTGCGGCCCGGCGACACGTACTCCTCCCGGACCACCCACACGTTCACCACGTTCGCCTGACCGCCGGGCCGGGACCACGGCCGCGAGCGATTCCGGTTATCGTGCCGCGGGTGACGAAGGCCTCCAACCGCACCGTTGCCGCCCGCATCATCGCCGTGGTCCTGGCCGTCTGGAGTGGTTTCCTGGCCCTGCACGGGCCGGCCATCTCGGATCGCGGCAACCGGCCGGGCAGATTCAGCTCCGGCTACGACTGCCCGGCGCCGCTGAGTTACGTGCTCCCCAACGACATGCGCGACTACATCGGGTCCGCGCCGTGGGGACTCCCGGACGGGGTCCAGGAGGACTGCCGCGACCGCGCGATCGGCGCCGGCGTCACGATCGGGCTGTTCGGCAACGTCGTGGCGCTGCTGCTCGGCTTCGCCCGGCCGCCGGCCCGGCGTGCGGAGCCGGATCCGGCGCCGCCGAGCCGGCCCGCGAAGCCGCCGGCGCCGCCCGTCACGTCCGCCGAGGACGAGGACGGCCTGTGGAACCCGGGGCTCCGGCACGACCGCCTGTCGGAGCGGCCACGCGCGGACGGCGAGCCGTCGTAGGGTGACGGGATGGAGTTCGGTGTCGGCTATTTCCCCACCCACGACGCGGTCCGGCCCGGGGAGGTGGCGCGGCGGGTCGAGGAGCGCGGGCAGGACGCGCTGTTCTTCGCCGAGCACACGCACATCCCGGCGAGCCGGGAGAGTCCGTGGGACGGCGGGCCGCAGCTGCCGCGGAAGTACTGGCACACCTATGACCTGTTCGTGGCGCTCACCGACGCGGCCGCGGCCACCCGGCGACTGCGGATCGGCAGTGGGGTCTGCCTGGTGGTCGAGCGGGACCCGATCACCACGGCCAAGGAGGTGGCCTCGGTCGACCACCTGTCCGGGGGCCGGCTGGAGTTCGGGGTCGGCGCCGGGTGGAACCGGGAGGAGATGGCCAACCACGGGACCGACCCGCGTACCCGGATGCGGTTGATGGCCGAGCGGGTCCGGGCCATGCAGGCGATCTGGACCGCGGACGAGGCGTCGTTCAGCGGCGAGTTCGTGACCTTCGAGCGGATCTGGTCGTGGCCGAAACCGGCGCAGAAGCCGTGGCCGCCGGTGCTGGTCGGCGGTTACGGGCCGACCGTGCTCGACCGGGTGCTGGCCTGGGGTGACGGGTGGTTCCCGAACTACAACGACGGTGACCTGCTGGACCGGATGGCCGAGCTGCGCGCCCGCGCCGACCGGCCGATCCAGGTGCAGGTGATGGGCGTCCCGTCCGATCCGAAGGTGCTCGAGCAGCTGGAGGCGGCCGGGGTGCACCGGGCCTCGGCGTGGCTGCCGTCCGGGCCGTGGAGCGTCATCGAGGGCACGCTGGAGAAGTGGGAGCGCGCGATCGGCGAGTACACCCGCCGATGACCCCGGCCGAACGGTTCGCCACCGTCCGGGTGGCGCGGCTGGCCACGGTCACCCCGGACGGCGCCCCGCACCTGGTGCCGATCGTGTTCGCCCTGGCCGGCGACGTGATCCACACCGCGGTCGACGGGAAGCCGAAACGGCATCGGCGGCTCCGGCGGCTCGCCAACATCGAGCACGAGCCCCGGGTCAGCGTCCTCGCCGACCATTACGCCGACGACTGGTCCGAGCTCTGGTGGGTCCGGGCCGACGGTCTCGCCACGATCACCGACGAGCCCGAGCCGGCCCTGCTCGCCCGTTACCCGCAATACGCGACGCAGCCCCCGCCCGGCCCGTTCCTCCGCGTCGAAGTCACCCGCTGGACCGCCTGGCAAGCCCAGACATAGGCAGACCACCCTCGCTGCCGCGACACCGCCGGCACGTTTCCGGATCCTTTTCCGGTACGACTCGGAGTCCCGTGGCAGTCGGCTCGCGAGGCCCGGCCCCCGCACGACCGCCACGCGTGTCGTGCGGGTCCGCGGGCCCGCACGGTGGATTGCTCAGAGCGACCGGTTCCGGATCAGCGGAAGGTAGACCTCGTCGACGATCTCGACGAGGGCGTCATCGGGCGCCGTGGGCACCCCTCGGGTGATGAACTCGTTGCGGAGCAGGACCATCGCGACCGTGGCGACCCGGGGGTGCAGGGCTTCCGGCGACGCCTCGCCCCGGGCGATCGCCCGCCCCAGGATGATCAGCCACGGCGCCGCCAGCGCGTCCGCGGACTGGTCGGTGAGCTGGGCCGTCGCCCCGCCCGTCGCGGCCAGCAGCTCGCGCAGGATCGCGCCGAGCGGCGAGCTCCAGTGCCGGTTGGCGCGGCGCAGCATCTCCAGCGCGTCCTCGCGCAGCGTGCCGGTGTCGGGCGGCTGCACCGCGCGGGCGATCTGGCGATAGGCCGCGATGCCCAGCGACAGGCGGTCCGGCCAGCGCCGGTAGAGCGCGTTCTTGTTGGTGCCGGCCCGCCTGGCGACCGCGTCCATGGTCAGTCCGGCGTATCCCGACTCGATCAGCTGGTCAACGGCGGCTTGCAGGATCGCCTCCTCCAGCGCCGCGCCGCGCCGCCGGCTCTGTCCCGTCACGGTACGCATCGTACCCTGCGCCACACCTTGTCTTCGGCGTCGGAATGGGCTTAGGGTACGTGACGTACCCTAAGGAGGTTGGGATGCGGGGCAACGGGATCAGTTACGACACCGGCTGGGTGCTCGGCGAGCGGATCGGGCGGCCCGGCTTCGGGCCGGCCACCGTCGAGCGGGACCTGCGGGTGATCCGGGACGAGCTGCACTGCACCGCCGTCCGGGTGATGGGCGGCGATCCGGACCGGCTGGCGCTGGCCGCCTCGATCGCCGCGGACCTGGGGCTGGAGGTGTGGTTCTCGCCCTATCCGCTGGAGCTGACCGAGGACGAGATGCTGGCGCTGTTCGCCGAGTGCGCGGAGCGGGCCGAGCGGCTGCGGGAGCGGGGAGCAGCGGTGGTGTTCGTGGCCGGCGCCGAGATCAGCCTGATGAACCGGGGCTTCCTGCCGGGCGACGACGTGATGCAGCGGGTCGCCGGGATGCGGGAGCACCTCACCACGGTCCGTGCCCGGGTCAACGGGTTCCTGGCCCGGGCGGTGGCGGTGGTGCGGGAGCGGTTCACCGGGCCGGTGACCTACGCGGCGGTGCCGGTCGAGCAGGTGGACTGGGAGATCTTCGACATCCTGTCGGTGGATCTGTACCGGTCGGCGGCGATCGCGGACCAGTTCGCGGCGGGGGTCCGGACCCTGGTCGCGCAGGGTAAGCCGGTGGCGATCACCGAGTTCGGGTGCGCGACCTATCGCGGTGCCGCGGATCGGGGCGCGGAGGCGCTGGACGCGGTCGTTTACGACCCGGTCACGCGGGCGCCGCTGCGGATGAACGGCACCTACGAGCGGGACGAGGACGGGCAGGCGCAATACCTGCGGGAGCTGCTTGCCGAGTTCGAGGCGGGCGGGGTGGACAGCGCGTTCGTCTTCACGTTCGCGCTCTTCGACCACACGGGCGAGCTCGATCTCGCCAGTTACGGGATCGTGAGGGTGTTCGACGGCGAGGAGTGGGAGCCGAAAAAGGCATTCGCGGCGGTTGCCGAGGCCTATTCGTGAACCGGTGGGCGGTGTCCCGGCCACCCGCGGACCCGCACGACACGCGCGGCGGTCCGGAGTGGCCGCGGTCTCGCGAGCCGGCTGCCACGGTGCTGCGAGTCGTACCGGAAAATGGTTGTGGTCGCGACCCGGCGGGAAATGCGCGGGCCGCGACCACAGCGAGCGTCAGGAATCGAAGGAGAAGCCCAGGAGATTGGCGGTCTTGAGGATGAGGCCGTCGCGGCCGCCGTTACGGTCCGAGCGGGCGATGGCCCGGCGGATCACCTGGACCGCGGGGTAGGCGATCGGCTCGGGCGGGATCGGTAAAGGGCGTTTCGTGGCCATCCGGAGCCGGGTGCGCGGCGTGTCGGCGCCGGACAGCAATTCCAGCATGACGGTGCCGGCGAACCGGGTCGCCGCCACGCCGAGCCCGGTGAAACCGCCGGCGTAGGCGACCTTGCCACCCATCGCCAGGCCCTGGAAGGCTGCCAGCTGGGTGGACATGTCGATCATGCCACCCCAGGCGTGGGTGAACCTGATGTCGCCCAGCTGAGGGAAGGTGCGCAGGAAATGGTCGGCCAGCCGGGCGAACGTCTCCGGGCGCTGGTCGAACTCCGGCCGGATGCCGCCGCCGCGGTGATAGACCGCGTCGTAACCGCCCCAGAGAATGCGATTGTCCGCGGTTTTCCGGTAGTAGTGGAACTGCCGCGAGGCGTCGCCGATGCCGAACCGGCCGTGCCATCCGATCGCGTCCAGCTGCGCCGGCGTGAGCGGCTCGGTCATCAGCACGTAGTCGTAGATCGGAATGGTCAGGAATCGGTTCCGGCGCAGCAGCGACGGGAATCCGTTGGTGGCCAGCACCACCTGGCGGGCGCGGACCGTGCCCATGCCGGTGGTGGCGCGGACCGTCCGGCCCCGGTCGGTGAGCTTGGTGACCGGGGTGTGCTCGAAGATCCGCACGCCGAGCCGCAGGCAGGCCGCCTTCAGGCCCCAGGCCAGCTTGGCCGGGTGGACCAGCGCGGCGCCGGACTCCTTGAACACGCCGCCCCGGTACAGCGGCGAGCGGACCAGCTCGGCCAGTTCCTCCCGGTTGTAGTGGCGGCCGGGCATCTCGCGCAGGTCGTCGAGCTGGTGCCGCTCGGTGGCGACCTCCAGCGAGCCCTCCTCCTCCCACTCCGCGTCGATGCCGTGCCTGGTCAGCGAGTCGCGGAAGCCGGCGAAGTTCTCCTGGGCGAGGGTCTCCAGGACGGCCAGGTCCTCGGCGAAGTACCGTTGACCGTTCTGCCGGCCGTGGGTGAGGCTGTCGTCGACGAAGCCGCCGTTGCGGCCGCTCGCCGCCCAGCCGATCTCGGAGCCCTCGACCAGCACCACGTCGCGTCCCGGATCGGCCTCCTTGGCCTGCAACGCGGTCCACAACCCGCAGTAACCGCCGCCGATGATCAGCAGGTCGGTGTCGAGGCTGCCGATGAGGGAGGCCTGCGGGGTGGGCCGACCGGGATCCTCGAGCCAGAACGGCGTCTGGGCAGCGTCGGCGAGAGCCGCGCGAATGCGCTTCTCGTCGGTCCGGATGTCAAGGTCGTAGGCCGGTGTGTCCGCCCGCATGCTGATCCTCCCTGGTCAGGGCTCTAGGAAAGCGAACCGGCTATGCTTAGGTCAATGCGTTGACATAAGGAGTTTCGGCGATGGCTACGACACGGGGCAGTGGCGTCCGGGTGCGGCGGCGGCCCACCCGCAGCGGAGTGGTCCTCGACCCAGACATGATCATCGATGCCGCGCTGCGGTTGATCGAGGCCCCGGGCGGCAACGCGCTTACCGTGCGTCGCCTCGGCGTCGAGCTGGGCGCCGACCCGTCGGCGATCTACCGTTACTTCCGCGACCTGGACGCGTTGCTGATCGCGATCTCCGACCGGCTGATCAGCGAGAGTCTGTCCGGTTTCGATCCGGGCCCCGACTGGGCGGCGTCACTGCGCGAGATGGGCGAGCGGGTGCACGACTCGATCGTCCGGCACCCGCGCCTGGCCACCCTGCGCGCCAGCCGCTTCACCATCGGGCCCAACGAGTTGCGCGCCGACAACATCGGCATCGGCCTGCTGCTCAGCGCCGGTTTCCCACCGGCCGAGGCGGTCCGCCACTTCGCCGACTTCATCGACGCGGTCCTGGCGCTGGCCGCCATCGACGCGGTCGAGCTGACCCCGGCCCAGCAGCAGGCGGAACAGGAGGGCTTGCAGCGGGCGTACGACTCGCTGCCGGCCAGCGAATACCCGAACCTGGTCGCGGTCCGCCACCACCTGCCGTCGGTCACGGAGTCCCCGTTCCCCGGCGTCCTGGACAAGCTGATCTTCGCCCTGTCCCGCCTGGCCCCGGCCACCTGAGCAGGCAGTCTGATCGGGGCCGGCGGCGTGGCACTCGCGGAACGTTTGCCCGGTAGTGCTTTGCGGGGTAAGCCTGGACCGGGGGACGCGTCGGAAGGGACGTGATCGCGTGTCGGCGTCGTCAGGACCGCCGCGCGCCGAGCTGTGCTCGGTGCAGCGTGACGGTGACGTGCTGCGGCTGAGCGGCGAAATCGACCAGTTGAACGTGTCCACGGTCGGCGGACGGATCGTGGCGGAGATCGAGGCCGGGGTCACCCACCTCGACCTGAGCGCGGTGAGTTACTGCGGGGCGGTCGGGATCCGGGCACTGCTGACCGGCCGGGACGTGTGCCGGGAACGGGGTGGGATCCTGCGGCTGACCTGCTCACCGGAGGTGCTCCGGGTCCTGCACCTGTGCGGCCTGGACGGTGACGACACACTGCTGATGATCACCGCGGCCGGGGCGGAGGCGGACGGCGACGGGCCGGGAGCACGGCGATGAACCCGGCGGGCCCCGGCCTCCCGCGGGCGACCTCCGGATATGTGCACACCGCGCTGATCGGGTCGTCGAGGGGGTGCGCAGCCTGCACAATTACGTGCTCACCGCCGCCGGGCCGGCGCCCAACCCGGACTACGTCCCGCCGGCCGACTACCTGGCCGGCCGCAACGAGATCGCGCTGGAGCCGCCGCCGCCCGTGGTCGGCCTGGACCTGCGCCTGCTCGACCTGCAGGATCTCACCACGCTGCGCACCGCGGTCCTGACCTGGGCCGGTGCCCACCAGTTCGCCGCCACCGCGGCCCGTGACGTGGTCGATGCGACGACCGAGGTCGCCACCAACGGACTGGTGCACGGCGCGCCACCGGTCCGGGTGCGGGGCTGGCGGTAGGCGGACACGCTGATCGTGCAGGTCGACGACGCCGGCGGCGTCCCGTTGCCGCCCCGGGCCGTTTACCTGCCACCCGGCGGCGAGGCGCCTGCCCCGCGGGGGTTGTGGCTCGCCCGTCAGCTCGCCGACGCCGTCACCAGCCACACCACCGACAGCGTCACCACCGTCCGCCTGCACTTCCCGCACGACATCACGCACCGCAACCCGTGACCCGGCGCGGGTCAGCGCAGGGCCCGATCGATGCGTTCGTGGAAGCCGAAGACGCCGAACTTCACCAGGCCGGCGAAGAACATCCGCAGCCCGGCGGACGTGTGATACACCCGGGTCGGCTCGACCAGCTCGGCGGCCAGCTGGGACCAGCGCAGGAAGTCCCACGCCTGGAACTCGTAGTCCTGACGCGGGCGGTGGGCCAGGATCGAATTCAGCTCCTCCCGGTCGATCGGCAGGTGCACCAGGGTGACCAGGCCGATGTTGAGGTGGTGGCCCTCCAGGAACACGGCGAGCGCCCGGGCCTGGCTCTGCCGCGCCTCGTGGGCGGACAGGCCCAGCTCCTCGATCAGCGCGCGCCGCACCCAGCGGTCCAGCACCTCGGCGTCGGCCGCGTCGAGGTCGTCCTTGGCCAGCTGCTCCTCGATCGAGCAGGACCAGGTGCCGGGCTCGTAGGCGACCTTGTGGCTGCGATGGGTCAGCAGGATCCAGCCGTCGGCGGTGACCACGGTGGCGTGCAGGGCGAAGATGTGCGGGTGGCGCAGGCGGCCGTGCAACGTCTCGCCGATCAGCCGGTTCCGCTGCTCGTCGTCGGTGGACACGTCCCGGTTGACGTACACGGCCTGGGCGTACGTCGTCTCCTGCACCCGCAGCCGCAGCCCCGGATCGTCGACGAACGAGTCCGGGTTCTCCATCAGCCGGAACTTCTCGCCCCGGGCGACCCGGTCGTCGTCGGACGCCGCCAGCCACCGCTCGAAGCCGGCCGCGTCGTCCTCCCGGGCGAACGCGAACACCGTCGGATCCAGCGTGATCCGCACCTCGGGTGACCGCCAGCCCTCGGTGATCTTCGGGCAGCTCTGGAGGACGAGCTGCGGGCCCCAGGCGATCCGCCCCTCGCTGAACTGCCGGACCGACGGGTCGACGTACGCCGGCAGCCGCCGGGACAGCCGCACCACCTGCGAGGTGTTGCCGGTGACCGAACGCAGCGTGACGTGCAGCAGTGGCACCAGGATCAGCAGGGCGGTCGCGACGATGTTGATCCAGACGATCGGGCCGCGGTCCAGGCCGTACAGCCCGGCGAACACGTCGCCGAAGTCACGCTTGCCGGGGTCGGAGACCTCGTTGACCACCAGGCCGAGCAGGAACGCGGAGATCAGCGGGATCATGGTGATGGTGCGGGCGGTGAACCGGGTCAGGGCTTCGAGGATGCGATAGACGGTGCGGAATTCGTCGATGCGTCGCGGCACACGCCCAGTCTGCCGGTCAGCCGCCAGCCGGTGGCGATCGGATCGCGGTGGCTCCTACCCGGTGGCACCGAGCCCGGCCCAGAGCAGACCGCGTTCGATCATCGTCCGGGTCTGCGGGACCCGCAGATCGGCGGGGCTGTGCCCGAGCGTGTGCACGAACACCCGCCCGGCCCCGAACCGCCGCGTCCACGCCACCGGCATGACCGCCCCGGCCGTCTCCGGCGCGCCGTGCTCCCCGCGGAACGTGGTCGTCGCGAGCACGTCGAGCGTCGGATCCACATGCATGAAGTACTGCTCGGTGTGCACGTCATAATCGCCGAGCCCGGCGGTGATCGGATGCTCGCCGGCAATCTCCACGCGATAGTCGACGAAATCCCCGGGATGGCAGAGAAACCGGCCACCCACCATGTACTGATAATCCGGCGCCTCATATCCGGTCGCCACGATCCCGCCGTGCCAGCCGGCGAAACCGGCACCCGCACGAACCCGCGCGACCAGCGCCTTCTCCTGCTCCGCGGTGAACCGGGCCCCGGTCCAGCACTGCACGATCAGCTCATGGTCGCCGCTCTCGGTGTAGGCGTCCAGAGTGTCCGCCACCCGCAGCTCGAATCCGTTCTCCTCCAGCACGTCGCGGAACAAGTCGGTACACGCCACCGGCTCATGTCCGGCCCAGCCCCCACGCACGATCAGCGCTCTCACCACCAAAACCTACTGCCCTTCACCGGGGACTGTAAGACCGTGATCGGCTACTCCGGCTGCTCGCGTGACGGCCCGATCCGCCCGGACCCGCCACTGGACGAAGGCACCCGCGAACGCTGCACCGGCTGGGGACTGCTGGCTGGTCCTCAGCGCCCTATGTCGTTCTTGGATAGGGCCGCCAGGGCCAGCTGTGGACTGCTGGCTGGTGTTCAGCGCCCTATGTCGTTGCTGGATAGGGCCATCAGGGCCAGCTGTGGACTGCTGGCTGGTGTTCAGCGCCCTATGTCGTTGCTGGATAGGGCCATCAGGGCCAGCTGGGGACTGCTGGCTGGTGTTCAGCGCCCTATGTCGTTGCTGGATAGGGCCGCCAGGGCCAGCTGGGGACTGCTGGCTGGTGTTCAGCGCCCTATGTCGTTGCTGGATAGGGCCATCAGGGCCAGCTGGGGACTGCTGGCTGGTGTTCAGCGCCCTATGTCGTTGCTGGATAGGGCCGCCAGGGCCAGCTGGGGACTGCTGGCTGGTGTTCAGCGCCCTATGTCGTTGCTGGATAGGGCCGCCAGGGCCAGCTGGGGACTGCTGGCTGGTGCTCAGCGCCCTATCTTGTTCCTGGATAGGGCCGCCAGGGCCAGCCGGGGACTGCTGGCTGGTGCTCGGCGCTCTGGGGAGACGCGGGATCGGGCCGAGCCGCTTGACAGCCCGGGCACATGGGATGTCTTTACGGGGCGGAGGGCAGTGGGCACATCGTCGTGCGGAGGAAGGTCGCCCAGTCCTGGCCGTCGATGTCCGGGAGGGGGATGGTGACGGCCTCCTGGTCGACGCGCAGGTGGGCGGGTATCGGGGTGGGGGATTCGGCGGTGCAGCTCAGGTGCCCCTGCAGGGCGTAGGTGACCTTTCCGCCCCGGGGCAGGGTGGTGGGGCGCGGGTCCGGGGGAGCGGCGCCGCCGAGGCGGTTGGCGGGGAGCAGGGTGGCGGTGGCGTCGGTGATGCCGGGGATGGCGGGTACCCGGTCCGGCTCGACGGTGACGTCGCGGCCGGTGTTGTTGAGCAGGACGAAACCGAGGAGGAACTCGCCGTCGTCCTGCTGGTTCAGGTGGTAGTCGCCGAGGAAGTCGAGGCGGATCGGGCTCGCCGTGGGTGACGGGCTCGATGCCGGGGCGGCGGCGGGCCGGCCGTGGTGGTGCCAGGCGAGGGCGACCGCGGCGAGGGCGGCCGCCACCACGACGGCGGTGATGACGGCGCGGCGGGACGGGCGGTTCGGGGCGGCGCCGGGTTCGCCGTGCTGGAGGACGTCCATGGGGAGAGCTCCTGGCGTGCGTACCGAAAGCGGGGTGGGGAAATGTAGCGCGCCTCGCGCCGCCGGGCGGGCCTGGGGTCAGGCGGCGCCGGCGGTGGCGAGCAGGGACGCGTCGATCTCGGTGGCGGGCTGCGGGCGGGCGAAATGGTAGCCCTGGGCGAAGCGGTAGCCCAGCACGTGCAGGCGGTCGGCCTGGTCCTGGGTCTCCACGCCCTCGGCGACCGCGCGGAGGCCGAGCGTGGCGGCGATCCCGCTCAGCGAGGCCGCGATCGCCTCCTGCTGCGGGCTGCCGTTGAGCTCGTCGATGAACGACTTGTCGACCTTCAGGGTGGTGACCGGGCAGGTGCGCAGCAGGGTGAGCGACGAGTGGCCGGTGCCGAAGTCGTCCAGGGCGATGCCGACGCCGAGACTCCGCAGCGCGTGGACGGTGTGCAGGGCCGGGCCACCGGCGAACACCGCGGTTTCGGTGATCTCCAGGGTGACCTGGTGCGGTGGCAGCGCGTGCCGGCGCAGCACGTCGGCGACCAGGGCCGGCAGCTCCGGGTCGAGCAGCTGGCGGGCCGAGACGTTGACGCTGATCCGTGGGGCGGCGTCGCCGAAGCGGTCCCGCCAGGCGGCGGCGTCGGCGCAGGCCGTGTCGAGGATCCAGGCGCCCAGGTCGACGATCATGCCGGTCTGTTCGGCGACCGGGATGAACTCGGCGGGTGAGACCGGCGTGCCACCGTCCGGGAACCAGCGGATCAGTGCCTCGACCGCGGTGATCCGGCCCAGCGGCAGCTCCACGATCGGCTGGTAGAACAGCCGGAACTCGCCCTGGTCGAGGCCGCGGCGCAGGGCCGCGGCGAGGTCCGCGTGATGCTGCGCCGAGGCGTCCAGGTCGGCGGTGTACTGCTGCTGGCGGTTGGCGCCGACGCGCTGCGCCGCTTGCAGGGCCAGCTCGGCCCGGCGCAGCAGATCCGGTACGTCCGCGCCCTCCCCGGCCGCCGACCCGACGGTGACCGTCACCAGCAGATCGTGCTCGCCCACCGGCAGCGGCGCCTGGAAAGCCTGCACCAGCGCCACCGCCAGCCGGTCGCCGGTGGCGAGCGGGTGGTCGGCCGGCAGCAGCACCCCGAACTCGTCGCCGAGCAGCCGCGCGACCAGCGCCGACCCGCCGGCGGTCAGCGTGATCCGAGCCGCCGCCTGCCGCAGGATCTCGTCGCCGGTCTCGTCGCCGAGCCGGTCGTTGAGCGCCGCGAAGGAGTCCAGATCACACACCGCCACGGTGGCGTGGCCGTCGTGCCGGTGCAGCGTGCCGGTGAACGAGCGCCGGTTCGGCAGACCGGTCAGGTCGTCGAAGCGGGCCTGGTCGGCCAGCCGGTCGACGAGCACGCTGTTGTCGCTGAGCGCGGCGTGCTGCCGGACCAGGACGAGCAGGATCAGCACCACGGCGCCGGCGGCGAGCCCGGCCGGCAGATAACCGGCGCGCAGGGTCACGGCGAGCAGCATGGTCGCGGTCACCCCGACCGCGACGTACGGGACCCGGCTGATCCCCGGCTTCGCGGCGTCGCCGTCGAGCACCGGGGCGGTCAGCACGCCGGTGACGTTCGCCCGGGTCTGCGCCCGCGCGGAGAGCGTCAGCAGGATCGCGAACGGCGGCACCACGGCGACCGTGGCGTTCAGGTGCGGCCAGTTGTGGAAGGCGGAGGCGAGCGGCAGCGCCGCCGGGCCGAGCAGGCCGACCGGGCTGAGGATCCAGAGCGCCCGCCCGTTCACCGGCCCGCTCCCACTCAACCCGACCTTGACGATCGCGGTGACCGCCGCGCACGCGGTGCCCAGCACGATGATCCGCAGCGCGGTCGCCAGGGCCCCGCCGGGCACCGGCACCGGGAGCACGGCCATGCCCTGGAGCATGATCAGGCCGGACGCGACCGCCACGATGGTGGTGTCCAGCCGCACCGCGACGCCGGCCCGCCAGGAGCGGCGCTGCCCGGGCAGGCGCAGCATGGCGAACGTCGCGAGCCCGACCGCGGCCAGGAACAGCATCCCGGTCGGCGGGCTCATCGGGACCAGCTCGTCCGGCCGGCGCACCGAGTCGACGGCCTGGCCGGCCGTGCCGGCGCCGAGCAGCGCGACCGCGGCGCCGAGCCGCCACCAGAAGGTCCGGCCCGCGCCGGTCCCGGTGGCGGCGGCCAGCCAGCAGGCGGCGACCGTGATGGCCGTCGCGACGAGGGCGACCGGCCAGAGCACCCAGGCCGGCACCGCGACGAGAGTGCCGAGCACACCGAGCAGCAGACCGGCCGCCAGCGAGCCGCCGGCCAGGCCGACGAGCAGGCCGGCCACACGGACGGGCTGGGACACCAGACGCATGGCATGCCTATCGGCAGGGCCGGCTCGCTCACCAAGGATTTGATCACCTGTGGATGTGACCTACATCAGCCGTGCTCGGCATGGACACATCACACATGTGACGTCGCGCACGTCGACCTTTAGGGTGTCGCCATGAACGCGCGGGTGGGTGGCATCGACTATTTGGACCTGCTCGCCCGGGAGGCCGCCCTGGTGGAGTTCGAGCGGCCGCTGATCGCCGCCCGGGCCGCCGGCGCCTCCACCGCCGAGCTGGACGAACTGGAGCAGGCGAAACTGCTCGCCCTGCGGGTGCGGGCACTGCTCGAGCGCCGCCGGCGCCGCGAGGAGGAGCTGTCCGCGCTCTACGACACGGCCGGTGACCTGGCCGGGCTGCGTGACGTGGACGCGGTGCTGCGGGCCATCGTGCACCGGGTCCGGACGCTGCTCAACGTCGACGTCTCCTACATGACGCTGAACGACGCGGAGCGCGGCGACACCTACATGCGGATCACCGACGGGTCGGTGGCGGCCAGCTTCCAGAAGCTGCGGCTGCCGCCGGGCGCCGGCCTGGGCGGGCTGGTCGCGCAGACCGGCACGCCGTACGCGACCGCCAACTATCCGCGCGACGTCCGGTTCGCCCACACCACCGACATCGACATGGGTGTCGGCGACGAGGGCCTGATCGCGATCCTCGGCGTGCCGATGCGCCTCGGGTCGACGGTGATCGGCGTGCTGTTCGCGGCGAACCGGGCCGAGCGGCCGTTCGCCCGCGAGGAGGTCGCGCTGCTGCTGTCCCTGGCGGCGCACGCCTCGGTGGCGCTGGACACCGCGCGGCTGCTCAGCGAGACGCAGACCGCGCTCGGCGAACTGTCCGCGGCCAACTCGACGATCCGGGCGCACAGCCAGTCGGTGGAACGGGCGGCCGCCGCGCACGACCGGATGACCTCGGTGGTGCTGCGCGGCGGTGGCGTCGACGACGTGGCGGCCGACCTGGTCGACGTGCTCCAGGGCGCGCTGCTGGTGATCGACGCGCAGGGGCGGACGCTGGCCACGGCGCGGACTCCGGGGCGGGACGTGCTGATGCCGGAACCGGACGAGACCACGGTGGGGGAGGCGGTCGCGGCCTCCCGGGGGGAGGGGCGCAGCGTACGCCGCAACGACCTGATCATCGCGGCGATCGTGGCCGGCGCCGACAACCTGGGTGCGCTGGTCTTCCGGCCGGCCGAGCCGCTGGAGCCCGCCGACCAGCGGATCCTGGAGCGGGCCGCGCAGGTCACCGCGCTGCTGCTGTTGTTCCGGCGCACCGTCGCGGAGGCCGAGGCGCAGGTCCGCGGCGACCTGCTCGACGACCTGATCAGCCGCCCGGTGCGCGACCCGGACGCGGTGCGGGACCGGGCCGCGCGGCTGGGGCTGGACCTGGACGCGCCGTACGTGATCGTGGCAGCCGGTGACGACCCCGGCGAGGGCCTGCGGCAGCGCGCCGTCTCCTGGGCGCGTACCTTCGTCGCCAACCGGCGTGGCCTGGCGATGGCCCGCGACGGCCGGGTGACCCTGCTGCTGCCCGGGGAGGATCCGGCCGGCACCGCGAAACAGGTGGCCAAGGAGCTGAGCCGCGCGCTGGGACGGCCGGTCACCGCGGGCGGCGCGGGTCCGGCCCGCGGCGCGGTCGCGGTCGCGCCCGCGTTCCGCGAGGCGGATCAGTGTCTGAGTGCGCTGATCACTCTCGGTCGTGCCGGGTCCGGGGCCGGCACCAAAGACTTGGGGTACGTCGGCCTGCTGCTCGGCGAACGCCGGGACGTCCCGGGGTTCGTGCACGCCGTCCTCGGCCCGGTCATCGACTACGACGCCCGCCGCGGCACGGCCCTGATCACCACCCTGGAGGTCTACTTCGACCAGGGCGGCGGCCTGGCCAAGGCGGCCGAGGCGTTGCACGTGCACGTCAACACGGTCACCCAGCGCCTGGACCGGGTCGCCCAGCTGCTCGGCGACGACTGGCAGCACCCGCGCCGCGTCCTGGATCTCCAGCTCGCCCTGCGCCTGCACCGGCTCCGGGCACCCCTGGAGCCGGACCACACCTAGAGATATGGCGATGTGTGGATGCCACCCATGGGCTTCCTGACCTGCGAGGACGTAGCGTCCCGTTACCTACGTCACACTGCACGTCGTTGAGATTCGTTGAGAGGAGCCACATGTCCGCCACCGCGACACGTGCCCCGATAGTCAAGGTAGTCTTCGCCTCCCTGGTCGGCACCGCCGTGGAGTGGTACGACTTCTTCCTCTACGGCTCGGCCGCCGCCCTGGTCTTCGGCACCCTGTTCTTCCCCAAGTCCGACCCGGTCACCGGCACCCTGCTCGCGTTCGGCACCTACGCCCTCGGCTTCGCCGCCCGGCCCCTCGGCGGCGTCGTCTTCGGGCACTTCGGTGACCGGGTCGGCCGCAAGAAGATGCTGGTCGTCTCGTTGCTGATGATGGGCGTCGCGACCATCGCGATCGGCCTGCTGCCGACGTACGCCAGCATCGGCATCGCCGCCCCGATCCTGCTGTTGACCTGCCGCCTGGCCCAGGGTTTCGCGGTCGGCGGCGAGTGGGGCGGCGCGGTGCTGATGGCCGCCGAACACGGCGACGACGCCCGGCGCGGCTTCTGGTCCTCGTGGCCGCAGGCCGGCGTCGCCCTCGGCAACCTGCTCGCCACCGGCGTGCTGTGGCTGCTCGCGCTGGTCCAGTCGGACGAGGCGTTCAACGCCTGGGGCTGGCGGATCCCGTTCCTGCTCAGCGCGGTCCTGGTGCTGGTCGGCCTCTGGGTGCGGCTGAGCATCGAGGAGTCCCCGGTCTTCCAGGAGGCGCGGGCCGCCACCAGGAAGGACCACCAGCCGTTGCTGGAGGTCGTCCGCCGGTACCCGCGTGAGGTCATCCTGGCGATGGGCATGCGGCTCGCCGAGAACATCGGGTACTACCTGGTCACCGTCATCTCGATCACCTACCTGACCACGTTCGCCGGGACCGCCTCGGACAAGGGCAAGATCCTCACCGCGCTGCTGATCGGCTCCGCCGTCCAGTTCGTGATCGTCCCGCTGTTCGGCGCGCTCTCCGACCGGGTCGGCCGCCGCCCGCTGTACCTCACCGGCGCGATCGGCCTCGGCCTCTGGATGTACGTCTTCTTCGGCCTGCTGGAGAGCAAGTCGGAGCCGAAGATCATCCTCGCGATCCTGGTCGGCCTGATCCTGCACGCCCTGATGTACGCCCCGCAGGCCGCCTTCTTCTCCGAGCTGTTCGGCACCTCGGTGCGCTACACCGGCGCCTCGGTCGGCTACCAGCTGGCCTCGATCCTGGCCGGCGCGCTCGCCCCGATCATCGCCCTGAAGCTGCTCGGCGACACCGCGGCCCCGAACACCACCGCCGTGGCGATCTACATGACCGTCGCCGTCGTCCTCACGGTGCTCTCGGTGCTGTTCGCCAAGGAGACCGCCCGTACCTCGCTGCGCCACGACCGGGTCCTCGACGGCGCCGCCGGGGAGCCGGCCAAGGAGAAGGTGAGCTGAGCCCCCGGAACGCCGGCCACCACCGGCGACGACGCGGGCCGGCAGCTCGCCGTCGCCGGTGGCGGCCGGCGTTCCGGGGCAACCCGCACGCTGATCGACGGTTTACGATCAGCCCGTGTCCGGTTCCAACGATGACCTCGCCGCCGTCCTCGACCGCGGCCGGCCCGGCGACGAGGCCGACGCCCTGCTCGCCGCGCTCCTCGCCGGCGGCGTGTTCGTGCCGGTCAGTGAGGGCGGCAAGGTGCAGTTCATCGGTGACCGCGACTCCGGCCCGATGCTGCCCGGCTACACCAGCGAGGCCTGCCGGCAGCAGTGGCAGCCGCAAGCCGCCGGGTCCGTGCACTGCGACGCCGCCCGGCTCATCGACATCCACCAGGCGACCGGTGTCGAGAAGCTCGCCCTGTTCGCCACCCGGGAGTGGGCGAGGCTCCCGCTGGCCCTGGTGAGCCACGCGCTGATCCAGCAGGATCCGGGTGGCCGGAGCGTGATGCTGACCTGGTCGACGCATCCGGTCGCGGTGGCGCTGCGGGACGCGTTCGCGGCGCGGATCCTGCGGCATCCGCAGGTGCGGTGCGTGTGGATCGCGCACGCGAGGTGGGCCGACACCGGTCAGGAGCACCTTATGGTTCAGATCGCGGTCGACGAGGGCGCGCAGCCGGTGGCGGACGCGCTCATGAAGGCCGTGATGGCCGAGGACCTCGCGGATTTCTCACACGACCAGCACATCGCGATGATGGCGCTCACCCCGGGCCAGGGCGACTACGCGGCCGACCTGGACCGCAAGGGCCTGGACACGGTCCGCGCCGACCACACCGCCAACCGCGTGCACGTCATCTCCCGGCAGTTCGACCAGCCCCGCTGATCAGGAGCCGGCCAGCGGGGCCTTGACCGGCAGCCTGAGGCGGAACGTGGTGCCCGGGCCGATCTGGTCGCCGAGGGTGATGCTGCCGTGGTGGCCCTCGACGATGGCCCGGGTGATGACCAGGCCCAGGCCGGTGCCGGGGATGCGCCGGTCGATGGCGCTGGAGGCGCGGTAGAAGCGCCGGAACATCCGGTGCCGCTCGCCGGCCGGGATGCCGATGCCGGTGTCGGTCACCGTCCAGGTGATCTCCTCGTGGACAGCGTCGATGGCCGCCGTGACGGTGATCGTCCCGCCGTCGGGGGTGTACTTGACGGCGTTCGACAGCAGGTTGTCGGCGACCTGGCGGAGCCGGTCCGGGTCGGCGTACAGCGGCAGCGGGTCCGGGACGTGCAGGATCAGGGTCAGGCCCTTGCCGGCGAGCGGCCCGGTGAGGTCCTGGGCGGCGTCCCGGATGATGTGGCCCAGGTCGGTGTGGGTGGGGTGCAGGGCCAGGTGGCCGGACTCCAGACGGGCCAGGTCGAGCAGGTCGTCGACGAGCACGGTCAGCCGCTGGGAGCTGCCGGCGATGGTGTGGACCAGCTTGCGTTGCCCGTCGTCGTCGAGGGTGCCGATCTCCTCGTCGAACAGCGCGGTGGTCGCGGTGATCACCGCGAGCGGGTTGCGCAGCTCGTGGGTGACCAGGGCGAGGAACTCGTCCTTGGTGCGGGCCAGCTCGATGTCGAGCTCCTCGGCGCGGCGCCGTTCGAGGTACTGCCCGACCTGGGCGGCGATCCCGGACAGCAGGGTGATCAGCGTTTCCTCGGGGTGCTCGGCCCGGTTGCCGTAAACGCACAGCGCGCCCTGGGTGTGTCCGCCGCCGTGCACCGGGACGCCGACGGCGACGTGCAGGCCGATGGCGGCGGCGATCCGGCTGCGCGGCGACGTCCGGTCGGCGACCAGGTCGGGGATCCAGCGCGGGCGGGACTGCTGGTAGACGGTGCCGGGCAGGCCGACACCCGGCTCCAGCTCGGTGAACGCGAAGGCGCCGAGCCGCAGCCCGGGTGCGGTGTGCCGGGCGATGCAGGTGATCAGCCGCCGTTCGGTGTCGGCCAGCCACAGCTCGGCGACCGGCCAGTCCATGTGCACGCCGAGCGCCTCGACGACCCGGCCGGCCGCCGCGGCGTAGGTGCCGGCCTCGGCGAGACCGCGGTTGACGGCCGACTCCACCGCGGCGTACCGGCTCACGCGCCGGCTGACGGTGGTGTCGGTGACGAACGCGTGGAAGACCGTCCCGCACGACTCGTCGGTGGCGGTCAGCATCAGGTCGATCGGGAACTCGTGGCCGTCCTGGTGAACGGCGACCAGGGACAGGGCCTGCCCGAGCACCCGGGCCGGCCCGCCGGCGGCGAGCCGGACCAGTCCGGCGCGGTGCGCGTCCCGCAGCCGCGCCGGGATGATCAGGTCGGCGAGGTCGCGGCCGCAGGCCTCGCCCCGCCGATATCCGAAGGTGTTCTCCGCGGCCGGGTTCCAGCCGATGACCCGGCCGGTCGGCTCGATCGCGATGTAGGCCTGGAGGGCGACCGCGAGCACCTGGCCGGGGTCGCCGACGACGGTGCCCGAGCAGTACACCGGTGCTGATCGCGAGGGCATGTGCGGTCCCTGGATGTCGTGAGGCCGGCGCTGTCCGCCCGGGAGTCAGCGTACGCCCGACATAGTGGCAAAGATCGGGCATTCGACGTTCTGCCGGGGCGCGCCTCTCAGGTCAGCAGGAAGTCGAGGCGCTTGTCGGCCAGGCCCGGCGCGATCTCGATGATCTCCGCGTCGACGACTCGCTCGGCCACGAACGGGTCGGCGGCGACCCGGCGCTCCACCTCGGCGCGGTCGGCGCCGTGCGCCAGGACCGCCCCGCCCAGCCCCGGCTGGATGCTGCCGGCCAGCAGGAACACCCCGTCGTCCAGGCCCTGCTCGAGCCACGCCCGGTGCCCGGCCATGTACTGCGCCGCGGCGCCCCTGTTCTCGGCGAACCTCAGCAGAACGATGAACATCTGTTTCCTTCCGGTCGGTCGATGACGGTGGCGAGCCAGGTCTCCAGGCTCGCCACCTCCCGGCGTACGAAATCGTCGTCGCCGAAGGCGTGGGACAGGGTGGCGATCCCCTGGCTGAGAGCGAGCACGTGCAGGGCCAGCGCGTCCGCGTCGGCGCCGCGTCCGAGCGCGGTGAACTGCTCGGCCAGCCACTCGCGGAACAGCGTGAACAGCGCGACGGCCGCCGGCCGGGACGGATGCTCCACCTTGGCCAGCTCGGTGGTGAGGGTGCCGACCGGGCAGCCGTAACGCTGGATGTCCGGCCCGTTGGTCACCACGATGCGGATGAACGACCGGATCCGCCCGGCCGGGTCGGAAGCCTCCCACCGCCGGAGCATCTCCCGGGTCGCGGCCAGCCGCTCCTCGATCACCGCGGCGAGAATCTCGTCCTTGGTCTTGAAGTAGTAGTAGAAATTCCCCCGCGAGATCCGCACCGCCTCCGCGATGGCGGTGAACGAGGTGTGCTCGAACCCGTGCTGATAGAACAGCCGGTCGGCCGCGGTCACGATCTGCGCCCGCGTCGCCACACTCTTGTCCACCATCGCCTCCGGAGCCCGACGCCGTTCCGAAGCAAGAGTTTAGGACGGCCATCCTAAACCGGGCAAGGGGGCCCGCTGTCCGGTGACGGAGCCCGGATCGTCATGATCAACAATGTGATTCTGTTCGATGTGATCTACCTCGGCGCGATCGTCTTCGCGGTGCTCTGCGTCCGGCGGCTGATGGCCTGGCGATCGGCGAAAGCCGCCCTCGGGCCGCGGCATCTGATGCGGCTGGCCACGGTCACCGTGCTGGCCGCGGGGTACGGCCTGGTGCTGATCACCGTCGTGGCCGCCGTTCTGGTGGCGAACCATCGCCAGGAGACCGGCGATTTCCGGGGCTTTCAGACGCTGCTGATGGGCCTCGGCGCCTACGTGATCGGGGTGCCGATCGCCAACTGGCTGGGCATGCGCCTGGTGGGCGTCCGTCCCGCCGGGCTCGCCGCCTTCGGTGCCTGGACGCTGCTGGGCGTCGCGTTGCTGCTCGTCCAGCCCTTGATCCCCGGCGGTGCCGTCCAACCCGGCTGGTTCTACGGCCTCGTCGCCCTGGTGCCCTACGCCGTGGCGGCCGCCGCCGTGGCCGCCGTTCCCGCGCCGCCCGCACGGTGATCGACATTCCCAGGCGGGCCGCACGGTGATCGGCGTTTTCGGGCCGGCCGCACGGTGATCAACGGAGGGTGATCAGCCCGCGGACGTTCGACCGATGATCAGGCGCCAGGCGGCGGGCGCCTCGTCGCCATACCCGTGCCCGTAACCGGCCGGGACGTCGAGGGCCTTCAGCAGATCGCCGGAGACCTGCCAGAACGTGACCAGCGGGATCCAGCGCACGGCCGGCAGCACCGCGGCGCCGCGCCGCTCCCGCAGCCAGTCCGGACGACGCAGGATCAGGTCCGTCGACCACCAGACCACCGGGTCGGTGGAGTGCTGGAGAAAGACCAGGCGCGGGTGTGACGGGCCGGTCAGGTCGGCCGGCCCGGTGGCGAACCGGACGCCGGGCTGTCCGGGCAGGTCCGGCGCGACCTCGGTCGAGGTCCGGCTGCGGGCGCCGACCAGGCCGTTCCAGAGGGGGCTGGCGTTCGGTGGGCCACTGATCAGCGCCCCGTCGACCTCGCCGAGCAGACCGCCGGCCGAGTCGAACGGGGACTGCGCGGCGAGGGCGCCCTGGCTGTGGCCATACAGGAGCAGCTTGGGCCGGGTGCCGGCGGGCAGCCGCGACCAGACCTGGTGCACCTCGTCGAGCAGGTCGTGTGCGGACTCCTCGGCCTGGTCCGGCTCGGTGAGCAGGGAGAGCCAGCTGGGCAGGGCGCCGTACTGGACGACGACGACCGCGGTGTCGCCGTCGTACTCGGCCTCCAGGGCCTGCACGGTCGGTTCGTCGATCCAGCCGGTGCCGGTCGGGATGACCAGGCAGAGCGCCTTGCGGCGGAAGGCGCCGGTGCGCTGGAGCTCCGCGACGGCGACGCGGGCCCGGTCCCGGGCGGTCGGCGCGGTCCGCAGTCCGACGTAGACCCGGATCGGCTGCGTGGCGTGCGGGGACCGCCCGCTGGTGACGAAGGACCGGCCCTCCCGGCCCAGCGTGTCCCACGGCGCGAAGGAGGTGGGGCTGCCCGAGCGGGTCGCCTCGACCGGCGCCACCGCGCCGGTGACCCGGCGGTCCAGCGCCTGGGACAGGGTGTCGAGCGGCCCCGGCGCCCCGACCGCTCCGGCCGGGGCCAGCGTGCAGAACGCCACCACCGCGGCGGCGGCCCGATGCCGGTGTTCCCGGTGCTGGAGGGAGGTCACGACGCGCCGCAGCAGACGTCCGGCACCGACCGCCCCGGCCAGGATGGCGGCGGTCACCGGCAGCAGCGCGGGCCAGGTCACCGGGGACGGCCCGGGCACCCCGATCAGCCCGCTGATCTCCTGCTGCCAGCACCATCCCCGGTAGGTGAAGAACGCCGTCGTGGGCACGGCGACGGCGATGAACGACGGCCAGGCCCAGCGTGGCACGCGCACCTCGACGACCAGCCCGGCCAACCGGCTCAGCAGGCAGCCGAGGGCGTACCCGGTGACCGCGCACAAACCGCTGACGATCCCCTGGGTGATCCAGGTGCGTGGCAGCAGTGACGGGGTCAGTGACAGGCAGACCAGCACGGTCGCCATCATGGAACCGGTCACATTGCGGCGGATTCCTGCCATCGCTGCTCCTCCGGACGTCTGTCCGGTGGAGTGTCGCGGTAGGACTACCGAGTGGACATCATCCCGTGGAGCTAGATCCCTGGTAGTACCCCGGGGTTACGCGGCAGCCTCGGCGAAGAAGCGCAGCGTCATGTCGGTCTTGGTGAGCTGCGGCTCGGACGGGACGATGCCGTGCGCGGCGAGCACCTCGGTCAGGTGGGCGGCCACCTCCGGCGCCTTGCCGACCGGGCAGCGGGTGGACAGCTCCAGGATCGTCGAGCCGTCCGGGTACGTCCACCGCTCGGCGGCCAGGTGCCGGTCGAAGCCGTCCGGCTGGATCTTGTACTTGTGCACCTCGACCGGGCCGAACATCACCAGGTCACCCAGCGACAGGCCGGTCGGGCCGCACGCGGCGAGCAGCCGGCGCTGCGGCTGCGGCAGCAGCTTGGCCAGCGGACGCCCGGCCGCCAGGGTGCGGGCCACCGTGCCGCGGCCCAGCCGGGCCTTGAGCGAGCCGGAGCAGACCCGGCGCCCCGGCATGGCGTCGATCTCCACCTCGAGCGAGTTCCTCCGGCGCAGCCATTTCGGCAGCGTGTGCGAGGCCATCGGGCGCAGCTTGACCACCGCGTCGTCGGGACGCCCACCCATGTCCCGGACCCGGACGATCAGACCGTGCCGGTCCAGCGCCAGGTCCGGGGTGTCCAGGAAGAAGACCCGCCGGGTCCGCACCGCGTGCCGCTCCAGGTCGAGCGCGCGGCACTGCCGCTCCGAGGAGACCACCTTGAGCTCGACCCGCTCCGCCTCGCGGGCGAGTTTTACGGTACGCCCGGAGCGGTCCACCGGCGGCGACCAGAAGCCCCACCGACCGTCGTTGCGGCCGGAGTGCCGACTCGGCGGGCGAAGCAGGTCGTGACTGTCGGTTTCGGGGCGGCGGATCCGCCGGGCGTACGCCATGGCGAAGTGATCGGTCTTTCCCACCCCGGACGGCTCCCCGTTTCGCTCGTCTTTACGCCTCCCCACCCTACCCGAGAGTCATCACAACCTCATTGAGCAGGAGGAATGCGTCGCCGGACGTCCTGCGCGCCGGACGCGCCGGGCAGCCAGGGCGCCACCCACGCCGCCTCGGACGCCGGGTGCACGACGCCCTCCTCCAGGAACGCATAGTGACCGTCCAGGACCCGCTTGGCCGCCGTCACGTCGAGCGAGTCGGTGTTGTCCCAGAGCCCGGCGAAGAGCGCCTCGGTCCGCAGCCGCGCCTGCCGGCAGAACAGGTCGGCCAGTTCGAGCTGGGCGCGCTGCTGCGAGGCGTTGGCCCGCACGCACGCCGCCGACATCGCGAACAGTTCGGCGCCGATGTCCACGATCCGCCCGAGGAAGCCCTGTTTGCGCTCCAGCTTCCCCTGCCAGCGGGACATCGCGTAGAACGTCGAACGGGCGAGTTTGCGGGACGCGCGCTCGACGTACCGCAGATGGGCCGCGAGGGGGCCGAACCGGGCGTACTCGACCGGGTTCTGGCCCTTGCCGACCGCGAGGGTGGGCAGCCACCGTGCGTAGAAGCCGCCGGCTCGCACCCCGGCGCGGGCCTTGCGGGCCAGGTCGGCGTCCGGGTCGATGATGTCGCCGGCGACCGTGAGATGCGCGTCGACCGCCTCCCGGGCGATCAGCAGGTGCATGATCTCGGTGGAGCCCTCGAAGATCCGGTTGATCCGCATGTCCCGCAGGATCTGCTCGGCCTCGGCGGGGCGCTCGCCGCGGGCCCGCAGCGACTCGGCGGTCTCGTAACCGCGGCCGCCGCGGATCTGGATCAGCTCGTCGGCGATCTGCCAGCCCATCTCGCTGGCGAACAGCTTGACCAGCGCGGCCTCGATCCGGATGTCGTTGCGCGCGTCGTCGGCGATCAGGCAGCAGAGGTCGAGCATCGACTCCATCGCGTAGGTGGTCGCGGCGATGAACGCGATCTTCTTGGCCACCGCCTCGTGGGTGCCGACCGAGCGGCCCCACTGCACCCGGTCCGCGGACCACTCGCGGGCGATGGTCAGGGCGCGCTTGCCGGCGCCGACGCACATCGCGGGCAGCGACAGGCGGCCGGTGTTCAGCGTGGTCAGCGCGATCCGCAGGCCCTTGCCGAGGCCGCCGATCACGTTCGCCTCGGGCACGAAGACGTCGTGGAAGCGGGTGACGCTGTTCTCCAGGCCGCGCAGGCCGAGGAACGCGTTGCGCCGCTCGACGGTGATGCCGGGGGAGTCGCCCTCGACCACGAACGCGGTGATGCCCTTGCCCGGCACGCGCGCCATCACCACCAGCAGCGTCGCCACCGTGCCGTTGGTGGCCCACAGCTTCACGCCGTTGAGCCGGTAACCACCCTCGACCGGCTCGGCGACGGTGCCGAGACGCGCCGGGTCGGATCCGACATCGGGCTCGGTGAGCAGGAAGGCCGATACTTCGCCGGCGGCCAGGCGCGGCAGGAAAGCCTTTTTCTGTACGGCGGATCCGAACAGTTTCAGCGGCTGTGGCACCCCGATCGACTGGTGCGCCGACAGCAGTGCCGCGGTCGACGCGCTGACCGAGCCGACCAGCGTGAGGGCCTTGCAGTAGTGCAGGTTCGACAGGCCGAGCCCGCCGTACTCCTTGTCGATCTTCATGCCGAACGCGCCGAGCCGGGCCAGCCCCTGGAACGCCTCGTCGGGAATCCGGGCGTCCCGCTCGATCAGGTCGCCGTCCAGCTCGGTGCGCACGAAGACGTCCAGTTTGCGCAGGAAGTCGTCCGCATCCGGACTGTCCGGGGCGCTCGGCCAGGGTTCGATCAGGTCCAGCTGGAACTTGCCGAGAAACAGCTCCTTGCCGAAGCTGGGCTTGCGCCACTCGGACTCCCGGGCGGCCTCGGCGACCTGCCGGGCCTGCTTCTCGGAGACGTCTGCCGGTTTCCCATTCGTCGTGGTCATCGGTGTACATCCCTCCGACGGCGGACGGTGCCTGGCCGCCAGGCTACCCGCGCGTGTTACCCAGTGGTAGCCCTCCGTGATGATCGACAGCTGTCGTCGACCGCCTGCTGGATGCCGTCCACGACCTCGGTGATCCGCCGGGCGCGGTCCAGCTGGGTGCTCAGCAGGCCGAGGCCCGCGCGTAGTTCCATCAGCGTCTGCACGGTGGGCAGCGGCAGCGGCCGGTCCGGGTCGGGCAGGCCGCCGCGGGCCTCGTCCGCCTCCGGAAGCAGCGCCGCGAGCTGTGCCGCCGGAACCGCGGCGAGCAACTGCTCGACGGCGCGCACCCGGGTCGCTCCCGTCCGGGACAGCCCGGCCGGGAAGGTGTCGTCGACCTGCTCGATCGCTGCGGCCTGCGGTTGCGGCAGCCACGGGTCGCCCAGCCGGAGCACCGCGGGCCGGACCTGGTGGTGCAGGAACACGGCCTCGGAGCGGATCCGCTCCAGCGTGCTCCCGGCGGTCGGCGCGGCCAGGCCGGTCGACGCGTACACGTCCAGGGCCTGGCGGGCCGCCTCGTGCAGCGCCAGCACCTGCCGCAGGTAGGTGCGCTGGTACATGCTCGCCCGTGCCCGCCGCGGGCGCGGTTTGGCGGTGAGAGCCCGGTCCGCCCACTCCCGGGCCTCGCCGAGAGCGGCGTCGCACCGGGCGAGGTGCCGGGCCAGATCGGCGGCCGCGCCGTCGGCGCGGGACAGCGCGTGTGCCGCGATCCGCATCTCGTGCACCGACCGGGTGGCCTGCCGCCACGCGGCGGCCCGATCGGTCGCGTCGGTCTGCGCCTGGAGCAGCCGCTGCACCACCGCGACGGCCACCGGGATGCCGAACAGGGCACCGGTCAGCGCCGAGACCAGGTTGGTCAGGAACGGCAGGCTCGACCAGAGCCCGGCCAGGTCGGCGGCCACGCCGAGGACCGTGAGCGCGACGCCGGCGGCCAGCATCGCCGCCAGCACGGGCCGCAGCCGGGGGTGCAGATCTGCGATCCATGCGCGGGGCGGGCCAATCATCGCGCCATCGTGCCAGCAGGCTCCCGGCTGGCGCAGGCCGCCTACGGTAGGTCCATGATCGACAAAGTGCGTCTCGCGGTGGTCGGGGTCGGGAACAATACGTCGGCGCTGGTCCAGGGCATCTCGTTCTACCGGCGCACCGGCAGCCGGGTCGGGATCGGCCGGCCGGAGGTGGACGGGATCGGGGTCGGTGACGTCGACGTGGTCGCGGCGTTCGCGCTCTCCGGCGACAAGGTCGGCCGGGACCTGCACGAGGCGATCTTCGCGGCGCCGAACAACTTCCCGCGGATCGAGGACGCCCTGGCGCCGTCCGGGGTCGTCGTCGAGCGCGGGCTGGTCGACGACGGCGGGATCGAGCGGGTGGCGGGCCTGGTGAAGGGCGCGGAGGTGCTGCTCTACTCGGCGCCGAGCGGCCGCCCGGAGATCGCCCGCGCCTACGCCGAAGTGGCGCTGACGGCGGGCGCCGCGTTCGTGAACACCACGTCGGACCCGGTGGCCCGGGACCCGGAGCTGCTGCGGCGCTTCGAGGCGGCCGGGCTGCCGCTGATCGGCGACGATCTGGCCAGCCAGTTCGGCACCTCGGTGCTGCACCACACGCTGCTGCGCCTGCTCGCCGAGCGTGGGATCACGCTGACCAGCTCCTACCAGGTGAACCTCGGCGGGACCGAGGACTTCCGCAACCTGGTGGCGAACCCGAACACCAAGCACCAGTCCAAGGTGAACGCGCTCGGCTCGGCGCAGGTGCAGATCGCGCCGCTCGGGTACCTGCCGCACCTCGGCTCGCAGAAGATCGCCCACCTGAACCTGGAGGCGCAGGGCTGGGCGGGCACCGCCGTCAGTCTCGACGTGCGCCTGGTGGTGCACGACCCGAGCGGTGCCGCCGGCGTCAACATCGACCTCGTCCGGATGGCCGCCGGGGCGGCGCGCGCGGGCCGTGGCGGCTACCTTGCGGAGGCGGCCGGGATGCTCAAGTCCCCGCCGGGTACCGCGATCTGAACGGAGCCGGGGTGTCTTTCGTCGTGGTCGGCGCCGGTTTCGTCGGCGTCTGCGTCGCCTACGAGCTGGCCCGGGCCGGCCTGCCGGTGGAGATCCTGGACAGCTCGGCCGGGGTTCCGCCGGCCACCGCGCGCTCGCTCGCCTGGTTCGGCGCGGTCTCCGGCGGGACCTGGCCGCGCGGCTCGGAGGACCTGCTGCACCTGGTCCTGGACGATCACCGCCGGCTCGCCGCCGAGGTGCCGGGCGCGGCGTACCGGTGGACCGGCTCCCTGGACTGGCCGCCACCGGCGGTGATCGCACCGGGCATGCGCCTGGTGGACCGGGACACGGTCGCGGCGATGGAGCCGCACCTGCGCGAGGTGCCCGAGGCGGCGCTGCACATCCCCACCGACGCGGGCCTGGACCCGCTCACCGCCGTTCCGGCGATTCTCCGGGCGGCGCAGCGGCTCGGCGCGCGGTACCGGCCGCACACCCCGTACCGGGAGCAGGATGTCCCGGCGGGCGCCACGGTGATCTTCGCAGCCGGCGTGTCCACTCCGGAGGTGGCCGGAGTGGACCTTCCGATCGGGACCTCGGCGGCCTTCGGGATGCGGTTCGCCGGTCCGCCCGGGCTGGTCCGGCACATCGTCGCGGCGCCCGGCCTGGTGGTGCGGGAGGCGCGTCCCGGGCGCTATCTGCTGATCACCCGCGGCGATCCGGCCGCCTGCCTGGACCGGTTCCGGGAGATCTTCCGGGTGGACGGCACCCTGCGGCCGCTCTCCTGCGGGACGGTGCTGCGGGCCGCGCCCGCCAGCGGACCGCTGGTCGGCGCGGTCGGGCCCGGCCGGTACGTCGCGGTCCTGCACGCCGGGATCACCTTCGCCCCGACCGTGGGCCGGCTGCTGGCGACCGAGCTCAGGACCGGCGAGCCCGCCCCCGAGCTGCACCGCTGCCGGCCCGCGCGGTCCGCTCCGTGACGCCGGCCGCCAGCCGCGCCGCGACCGCGTCCAGCAGCAGGTCGAGCGCGGCCGGGTAGGCACTCTCGACCATCTCGGCGGCGAGCAGCGGAGCGGCCTCGGCGACGTGCGGGTGGGTGGTGGCCGGCAGCCGCCCGTACGTCGAGCGCCACACCTCGTCCTCGGCCCGCAGCGCGGCCCGCGGCAGCGCCAGCGAGGCGGCGTCGAGCGCCGCGAACGCCAGGGTCTGGTCGATGAACGCGTGGTAGATCCGGACCGCCTCGGGCACCGGCAGCCCGGCCGTCCGCAGCACGCCGAGCACCGCCTCGTCGGCGGCCAGCTCGTTGGCCCGGCCGGTGACCCGGCTCGTGGTCAGCACCGCCGCCTGCGGGTGGGCCACGTAGGCGCTGTGGAACCGCAACCCGAGCGTGCGCAGGTCGTCCCGCCACACCCCGGTGGGTGACCAGCCGTGCAGCGCCTGCCCGATCAGGGTGTCGCCGATCGCCAGGGTGAGGTCGTCCATGCCCCGGAAGTACCGGTACAGCGCGCTCGGGTCGCAGTCCAGCGCCAGGCCC
Organism: Actinoplanes ianthinogenes; assembly: GCF_018324205.1. Classification (NCBI taxonomy): domain Bacteria; kingdom Bacillati; phylum Actinomycetota; class Actinomycetes; order Micromonosporales; family Micromonosporaceae; genus Actinoplanes; species Actinoplanes ianthinogenes. The sequence goes on along the minus strand of NZ_AP023356.1, from coordinate 616,863 downwards.
AGCCGGCGAGCACTCAGACCGGCGCTGCCGTGCTCCCTGAGCAGGCGCAACGCCGTGTCGACGATGAGCCGCTCGGACAGCACGGTGCCGGAGCGGGTGGGCCGGCGGCGTCGCCGGTCGCCCTCGCTGACCACGGCCTTCGGCATCGCGGATCCCTGCCTTTCTTATGCCAACACAGTTGACCTTACGTCACCGCGGACAGTTTGATCTGTGGCGGGGCCCCACTCCATGACGGGAAAGGCAAGGAAAGGAGCAGGTCATGCGTGTCCTGCTGGTAGGAGCGGGCGGCGTCGGCACGGCGATCACCCGGATCGCGGCGCGGCGGCCGTTCTTCGACGAGATGGTGGTCGCCGATTACGACCTGGACCGGGCGCGGGCCGCGGTGACCTCGGTCGGCGACCCCCGGTTCCGGGCCGCGCGGGTGGACGCCTCGGACCCGGCCGCCGTGGTCGCGCTGCTCCGCCGGACCGGCTGTGACGTGCTGCTCAACGCCACCGACCCGCGCTTCGTGGTGTCGCTGTTCGAGGCGGCCGGCGAGGCCGGCGCGACCTATCTGGACATGGCGATGTCGCTGTCCCAGCCGCACCCCGAGGCGCCGTACGAACGGACCGGTGTCAAGCTCGGCGACGCCCAGTTCGCCCAGCACGACGCGTGGGCGGCCCGGGGCGCGCTGGCGCTGGTCGGGATGGGCGTCGAGCCGGGGCTCTCGGACGTGTTCGCCCGGTACGCCGCCGACGAGCTGTTCGACGAGATCGACGAGATCGGCGTCCGCGACGGCGCCAACCTGACCGTCGACGGTTACGAGTTCGCTCCCAGCTTCAACATCTGGACGACCATCGAGGAGTGCCTGAACCCGCCGGTGGTGTGGGAGAAGGACCGCGGCTGGTTCACCACGCCGCCGTTCAGCGAGCCCGAGGTGTTCGACTTCCCGGCCGGGATCGGGCCGGTGCAGTGCGTCAACGTGGAGCACGAGGAGGTGCTGCTCATTCCGCGCTGGGTCGGCGCGAGGCGGGTCACCTTCAAGTACGGGCTGGGCGAGGACTTCATCCGTACCCTGCGCACCCTGCACCAGATCGGCCTGGACAGAACCGACGGGGTGATCGTTCCCGGACCGCACGGCCCGGTCACCGTGTCACCGCGCGACGTGGTGGCGGCCAGCCTGCCCGACCCGGCCACGCTGGGCGAGCGGATGCGCGGCAAGACCTGCGCCGGCACCTGGGTCCGGGGCACCAGGGACGGCGCGCCCCGCGAGGTGTACCTGTACCACGTGGTCGACAACGAGTGGTCGATGGCCGAGTACGGCTCGCAGGCCGTCGTCTGGCAGACCGCGATCAACCCGGTGGTCGCGCTGGAGCTGGTCGCCACCGGCGTCTGGACGGGCGCCGGCGTGCTCGGGCCGGAGGCGTTCCCGCCGCGGCCGTTCCTGGACCTGCTCACCGCGTACGGATCGCCGTGGGCCATCCGCGAGCAGACCGCCCCGGCCGCCGCCGTCCGCTGAGGATCGCCAGACCTGGATAGACGTGGATATCGGTGAGAGGATCACGGCATGAGGCGGCGAAATCTGGCCGACGTCTTCAGCCGGCGTTACGACGAATTCTTCCGTGACCGCTCACCGATTCCCTTCGAGATCCAGACCCGGGACGGCGCCATCCTCCCCTTCGGCGTCACCGGCTCCACACCCGCCCGGTTCCGCATCGTGGTCTGCGACGACGCGGGACACGACGCCCTCGCGTCACTCGACCAGTTGCGGGTCGCGGTGGGATACCTGCGGGGGCACCTCGACTGCGAGGGCGACCTCGGCGCGCTGCTGAACATGCGCAGGTTCTTCTCCGACATCCATCCGGTCGCGTTCCTGGGCCGCTGGGCGCCGTCGCTGTGGCACGGCCGCACCGACCACGACCGGCGCACCATCTCGCACCACTACGACGAGGACTCGGACTTCTTCCTGACCTTCCTCGACACCCGGCACCGCTGTTACACCCAGGGCGTCTTCGCGGGCGACGACGACGTCCTGGAGGACGCGATCACCCGCAAGCTCGACATCGCCCTGGGCGACATCGGGGTGAAACCGGGTGACCGGGTCCTCGAGGTCGGCGGCGGCTGGGGAGCGTTCTCCGAGCACGCCGCCCGGCGCGGCATCGACGTCACCACGGTCACCCTGGCGGTGGAATCGGAGAAGTTCCTCAACGACCTGTTCACGCGGGAGCGGCTGCCGGTCACCGTGGTCCGGCAGCACATCCTGAAGTACGAGTCGCCGGAGCCGTTCGACGCGATCGTCAACATGGGCGTCACCGAGCACCTGCCCGATTACCGGGCGACGCTGCAAACCTATGCCCGGCTGCTCAAGCCCGGTGGCCGGGTCTATCTGGACGCGCTCGCCATGCGGCGCAAGCACACCGCGTCGACGTTCTTCAAGCAATACGTCTACCCGGGCCGCTCCGCCCCGCTGCTGCTGCACCAGTACCTGCGGCAGGTCGCGCGCTCCCCGTTCGACCTGCTCAACGTCGAGGACGACCGGCACAACTACTACCTCACCTGCCGGGCCTGGGCGCAGCGCCTGGACGCCCGGCGGGAGGAGATCGTGGCGCGCTGGGGCGAGGAGCTCTACCGCCGGTTCCGGATCTTCCTGTGGGGGTCGGCGTCCGGGTTCGACACCCGCCTGGTCCAGGCGTATCGCTGGACCCTGCAATACAACCCGTCCGTGGCCGCCTGAGTTGTGGATCCGGCCGCCGGCCGGATCCACGGGAGTGTTCGCCGGTTTCGAGTATTTTATCCGTGTAGGGTGGTGCGCATCTGCCGTGCTCGGACGGCGGCCCTGCCGATCGGAGCCTGCCGTGCCGACCCTGCACGAAAGCGTGCTGACACCATTCGTCGCCTCACACCCCGAGGGCTACGACGGGCTGCGGCTGGTGCGACCACCGTTCCTGCCCGAGCTGCGCCTGCACCTGGCCGACGACGCCATCGTCCTGCAAGCCCGGCTGGAGTCGCAGGTCGGGCCGGGCCACACCCCGTTCTGGACCAACGCCTGGGCCGGCGGCCAGGCCCTCGCACGGTACGTGCTGGACCACCCCGGCCTGGTGGCCGGCCGTCGCGTGCTCGACGTGGCCTGCGGCGGCGGGGTGGCAGCGATCGCCGCGGCGAGATCCGGCGCCGCCGAGGTGACCGCGAACGACATCGACCCGTACGCACTGGCGGCCGCCGCCATGAACGCGGACGCCAACACCGTGACCCTGCGCCTGGTCGAGGGCGACCTGCTCGACGGCGACGGCGGTGACGCCGAGGTGGTGCTGGTCGGCGACGGGCTCTACGACCGTGACCTGGCCGCCCGGATGCTGGCCTTCCTGCTGCGGGTGACCGCCCGCGGCGCGCGGGTCCTGGTCGGCGACCCGGGCCGCGGCCATCTCCCGGACTGGTGGCTGCCGGTACTGGCCAGCTATCGGATCGCCGGGCTCGGCGCCGCCCAGGACGCCGGGATCACCGAGGTCGCGGTGCTGGGCGTCACCCGCTGACGGGGGCATCGCCCGGTGGTGGCGGGACCGGATCCGACGGATCCGGGCGATGGAAATTCCACGGCATGCGGTCCGGATCGTCCCACAGCAGCACCAGCCCGTCGTCGAGCCGGTCCGGCTCCGACAGGGCGGCACTCAGCTGCAGGTCGCAGACGAGCGCGGGCAGGCGGTTCACGCTGCCGGGCGCCAGCAGGCGGGCCACGGCGGCGCGGGTGTCCGCGCTCATCCCGCGGCGGTGCCAGAGGATCGCGGGGATGCCGGACCGCAGCCCGGCCACGATCCGGTCGGCGTTGTCGGTGCCCTCGAGCACCAGGACGCCGATCGCGGAGTCCAGCTTCAGGGTCAGCTCGAGGTGCTGGAGCGACTCGTCCCGGCCGGCGAAATGGGTCAGCACCCGGTCCGGTGTCTCGGACAGCACCCGCCAGCGGCTGCGCCACACCCGGTGCCAGTGGACACTCCGCATCCGTTCGAGGCTGCGCACCACGACCGGATAGTCCCCGCCCGCCTGGCGGGCCCACCGTTCGACCGGCGCGTCGAGCAGGTCGGACGGCAGGACGAACTCGACGGTGATCGGACCGCTGAGATGGGCCCAGCGCCGTTCCGTCTCGGTGACGACGCTCTCCACGACCCGTTCCAGGTCATCGCGTTCCACCTGGCGGTCCTCGCCGCGGACCGGTTGCCAGGTGGGGCCGTCCCAGGCGTGCCACTGGCTGACGATGTAGCTGTCGTCGCCGCCGAAGTAGTGCTCGAACTGGATGATCAGGTGGCCGCCGCCCGGCGAGGTGGCGCTGCGCCGCAGCGACTCCTCGACGGCCCGGCGGGTCACGCCGGAGAGCTGCCGCAGCAGCAGACTCCGGGAATCCTGTGCCAGCTCCCGGACCAGCCGCGCGCTGTCGGCGGGGTCCATCCGCTCCAGCACGGCCGTGGCCTTGGCCTGCCGCATCGCGGCGACGATCTGGACCGCCCGCTCCGGGGGCATCGGGAGAAGCCGTTCGACGGCCTCTTCGGCGTCCATCCGGTCGAGGACGACCGCCGCCTCGGCAACGCTCATCGCGGCGAGGGCCACCGGATCGGGTGTCTCGTTGCGCGGGTAGATGGTCACCGTGACGATGCCGTCGCGCTGGCTGACGGTCGGAGCGGGCGCCTCCACCGAGCGGCATTCGCCGACCGCCCGGGGAATCCCGGAACCCTCACCCTCGACGAGCCGCATCCAGGTCAGGGTCCGGGCGAGCCGGAAGTTGCGGCGGTGCGAGTCGCCGGCGAGGCCCTCGAGCGGGTGGCTCTCGCCCTCCGGGATCGCGCCGGTGGTCCAGCCGCCCGGGTTGCTGACCTCGACCCGGTCGTCGAAGACCCGTACGTGCACGCACGCCACCTCGTTCGCGTAGTCGCGGTGCACCACGGCGTTGGCGACGATCTCGCGGACCGCGACCATCGGGTAGCGGAAGACCGGGCGGGCGATCGGCGAGTCGCCGGTCGGCGTCTCGCCGCGCTGCGACTGCGCTGCCACGAACTCGATGGCCTGGACGATCTGCTCGGCCACCGAGCCGTCCAGATCCGTCTTGTCGAACGGCACTCCCTTGGAGGTGCCGTGAAAGCGGGCGCACTGCACGACGGCGGTGGGCAGCACCGCCGTCGGGTTCTCACCGAACAGCAGCGCGCCGGCCCGGGTCAGCCGCCCGGCCGCGAGCAGATGGGCGCGCTGGAGGAACTCGGTCGCGGTGAGCTCCGGGGGCATCCGGGCGGCGATGTCGGATCGCAGGTTCGCCCGGAACCGGCTGATCCGCTCCGGGCTGATCGTGGTCGCCGCCGTCGGCGTGTCCAGGAACGGCAGGGCGGCGGCCGGCTCCGGATCCGGCGCCGGGGCGGGCGCGGGCCAGCCCCGGCGGGCGATCCGTACCTGCCCGGAGCCGTCGAAGTTCTGCTGGGGCAGCTCGCCGCCGGGCCGCACGGCGCGCAGGTGCGCGTAGAGATCGTCCAGGTCGACGAAGCCGTCCTGATCGGCGTCGACCGCGCCGTCCCGCAGCCCGTGCACCAGCGCCCGGGTGAACGGGCTGGTCAGGCTCGGGTGGGCGCCGTCGCGGGCGAGTCCGCTCGCGGTGGTCGCCGTGATGACGAACCGGCCCGCGCCGCTGAACTGCTCGGCGATCGCGCCCGCGACCGGACTCTTGAACGCCCCGCTGTGGCAGCAGTCCAGGATCAGGATCTTGTAGCGGGCCACCGACTCCTCGACGTAGTACGCGAGGTCGTGCCCGGACAGGGCGGTCGCGACGAACTGCGGGTCGGTGTCCCGGGTGCACAGGTAGAAGTGCTGGTTGCGGGAGAGGCCGTGCCCGCTGAAGTAGAACAGCAGCACGTCGTCGGCGTCGGCCCCGGCGAAGAACCGGTTCGCGGTCTCGGCCAGGTCCTGCCGTTTGCGGTCGAGCAACAGCTCGACGCTCTCGAACAGCCCGGCGGCCGGATCGCGCAGCGCGTCCCGCAGCGACGCGCCGTCGGTGGCGGGACTGTTCAGCGGCGGGAACGTCGTGGTGTCGGCTTCGTAGAGTGAGTTGCACACGAGCAGCGCCCGGTACACCCCGAACACCTCCCCGGTCCGCCCTGGCCCAATGTACTGCAGGTCCGCCGAAGGAGTCCGATGTCACCAGTCGAACTGCGATGCGTCCCGGGCCTGGCGGCCCTTCCCCGAGACCACTCCGCTCTGCTCCTGGCCGAGGGCGAGTTGCGGGCCGACCTTCGCGCCGCGCGGATTTCGGTACGCGACAAGCGCGTCCCGGCACCGGACACCAAGGGCTGGCAGACCGACCTGGCGCTGTCGCTCAGTGGCCCGGCGGGGATCGCCGGAGTGACCGCCGTCTTCAAAGCCTGGCTGGCCCGTGACCGTCGCCGATCGATAACGGTCACGCGCGCCGAGCAGCCGGACGGCTCGACCGCGGTGACCATCACCGGTGACGCGGTCAGCGACGAGACGGTGCGGCTGGCGCTGGAGCGACTCCTGGGACCGGCGGACGAGCCGGGCCACGAGGAAGCGGACTGACGCCGGGAGCGGTCCAGGTTGTACGGTGAGGCGGTACCGCTCGGTAGCGGGTCGTCCAGTGGCAAGCGCGTTCAGCGCCCGCGTGGAAGGTCCGCCCATGCCCGAGATCGTCATCCGCCCGTTCACCCGCGCCGACCGGGAGCAGGTCACCGGCCTGGTCAACGCGCACATCGCCGCCGTCGTGCCCGGCGTCTCCGTCTCCGTGCAGGCCCTGCTCAGCCAGTTGGAGGGCGAGCCGGGTGACTACCTCGTCGACCGCTGGGTGCGAGACCGGATCACCCTGGTCGCCGAGCAGCGCGGCCGGGTGGTGGCCGCCGCCCACCTGCTGCGCTACGCGGACGGCGACGACATCGACGAGTACCTGCGGGACGCCGGGGAGATCCGCTGGCTGGTGTGCTCGCTGGACGAGCCGATCTGGCCGGACGCGACCGTGGCCGGTGACGCGCTCGCGGTGGCCTGCCACGCACGGTTCCAGCGGTGGGGCGTCACCCGCAGGCTGGCCGACGGCGCGCTGCCGGCTCCGGGGGTCTACGGCGTGCCGGAGCAGTGGCCGCACATCGAGGCGCTCTACCGGCGGATCGGGTTCCGGCACTCCGGGCGTACCGAAATCGTGTTTGTCATCCGGGTCGGCGACCTGGCCCGGCCGGCGGATCCGGTGGGGGGACTGACCGCTCGCCGGACGATGGGCATCAACGGCACCCGGTTCACCGCGGTCCTGGACGGCGCCGAGGTGGGATATGTCGAAGTGGACACCAACCTCGACAACGGGCCCCGGGTGTCCCGGGTGGGCAGCTGGGCGGACGTCGGCAACCTGTGGGTCGAGCCGGAGCACCGCCGCCGCGGTGTGGGCCGGTGGCTGCTCGGTCAGGCGGCCGGCTGGCTGGAGCTCGGGGGAGTGACCCGGCTGCTGGACTATGCCGACGAGAAGGAGGTCGACTACGCCGGTTTCCTCACCGCGTGCGGCTTCACCCTTCTGACCCGCACCGCCCGCGGGTTCGAGGCCTAGCCTGACGGGCATGTCGGAACGCAATCTGCTCGTCGACGTCTACTCCGGTGACCTCGGCGGCAAACCCAACTGGGAAGCGCTGGTCGACGCGCCGAACGTGGTGGGCGCGATCCTGAAGGCGACCGAGGGCACCACGTTCAGCACGTCCTGGTTCGACGAGAACTGGCGGGCGGTGCACGACCTGGTCCCGGACCGCTACGGCGACACCTGGCTGCGCGGCGCCTACCACTTCTTGAAGTTCAACCAGGACGGGGCGGCGCAGGCGGACTTCTATCTCCGGACCATCGAGAAGGCCGGCGGGTTCGACGTCGGCGACATCATTCCGATCGTCGACGTCGAGCTCGGCGGCGAGAGCAACAGCAACCAGACCGCGACCGCCGAGCAGATCGTCGAGTGCACCACCGCGTTCGCCGAGCGGATCCGGTCGCAGGCGAACCAGCAGACCATGCTGTACGGCAACGGGGCGATGCGCGACAAGGGCATCACCGACCGGATGGGCTGCGACTGGCTCTGGGTGCCGCGGTACACCGCGCTGCTGCCGAAGAACATCTACGAGCGGGCCGGGTGGGACCTCGACTCGGTGGCGATGTGGCAGTACTGCGGCGACGGCACCGGGTTCCTCGCGGGCTATCCGACGCGGTTCGACGGGTTCGGCGCGGTCGACATCAGCGTGGTGCTCTTCGAAACTCTGGCCGACTTCCGCGCCAAGGTCTGCGGCCAGATCATCGAGATCGAGTAGGAAAAAGGGGGGCCTCCGGTGAGAGGCCCCCATCAGATCAGCCGTTGGCGATCTCGGTCATCTCGTCGCGGGGGACGACCTTGACCCGCTTGCGGCCCTGCTGCTCGCCGAGCGCGATCTCGTGCGCGTCCAGCTTCTGCCAGCCGGTCCAGGTCGTGTAGGGCAGACCCCGCTGCTCCAGGTAGGTGATCACCTCGGCCGGGTCGTGCCGCGGCGCCTGGTCCAGCTTGTCCAGGTCCTCCAGCAGGCTGGTGACGGTCTCGCCGGAGCAGCCCTTGGTGTGGCCGATCAGGCCGACCGGGCCGCGCTTGATCCAGCCGGCCACGTACATCCCGGGGATGTGCTCGCCGTCCAGGTCGAGGACCCGGCCGGCGGCGTGCGGGATGGTGCCGGTCTTGGTGTCGAACGGCAGGTCCGGCAGCGCGCTGCTCAGGTAGCCGACGGCCCGGTAGACCGCCTGGACCGGCCAGTCGGTGAACTCGCCGGTGCCGCGGACCCAGCCGTCCCCGGTCAGCTCCTGGGTCTCGGTGCGCAGGCCGACGACCTTGCCGTCCTCGCCGAGCACCTCGACCGGCGCCTGCAGGAAGTACAGGTGCAGGCGGCGCGGCCGGTCCCGCGGGTCGCGCACGGCCCAGTTCTGCAGGATGTCCACGCACATCTTGACGTGCCGGGTCTGGCGCATCGCCTCGAGGCTGCCCTCGTCGAACTCGATGCCCTCCGGGTGGATGATCACCTCGACGTTCGGCGAGTGGTCGAGCTCGCGCAGCTCCTGCGGGGTGAACTTGACCTGCGCCGGGCCGCGCCGGGAGAACAGGTGCACGTCGGTGACCGGGCTCTGCTTCAGCGCCTGGTACACGTTGTCCGGGATCTCGGTGACCAGCAGCTCGTCGGCGGTCTTGGCGAGGATCCGGGCCACGTCGATGGCGACGTTGCCGGCGCCGATGACCGCGACCTCCTTGGCCTCCAGCGGCCAGTCGCGCGGGACGTCCGGGTGCCCGTTGTACCAGGAGGCGAAGTCGGCGGCGCCGAAGCTGCCCTGCAGCTCGATGCCCGGGATGTCGAGCGCGCGGTCCTTCTCGGCGCCGGTCGCGATGATCGTCGCGTCGTAGAAGCGGCTGAGCTCCTCCGGCTTGACGTCGACGCCGTACGCCACGTTGCCGATGAACCGGATCCGCGGGTTGTCCAGCACCCGGAACAGCGCGGTGATGATCTCCTTGATCCGCGGGTGGTCCGGGGCCACGCCGTAGCGGATCAGGCCGTACGGCGTGGGCAGCTTGTCGAGGATGTCGACGGTGACGTCCGGGTTGGCTTTGATGAGGTGGTCGGCGGCGTAGATGCCGGCCGGGCCGGCTCCGATGACGGCAACCCTCAGGGGGCGGTCCATGGTCGCGTTCCCTCACTCACTCGTCGCGTGCAACAGCCGCCCAACCAAGATCGGCCAGCGGGTGAAGGGGAACTGTAAAACTTCAACCTAGGTTCAGATCAAGTTTCGTCTCACGGCCCGTTTCGCGCAGGGTCGGTGCGCGGCAGATGTTTCCGCAGGTGGTGGGCTTGTAAGGCTCGCCTTACCTTTACGGTGAGTGACCTGTTTCACGCCCTACGGCAGGATGGCGACCTCGCTGTAGAACCGTTTGATCTTCTGGACGGCCTCCTCGAAGCCCTCCAGATCCATCGGTTTCGTCACGAAGGCGTTGGCGTGCCGGGTGTAGCTCGCGGTGATGTCGGGCAGCGCGGTCGAGGTGGTCAGCACCACGATCGGGATGCTCTTCAGCGCGTCGTCGCTCTTCACCTGGGCCAGCACCTCGTGCCCGTTCATCCGGGGCATGTTCAGGTCCAGCAGGATCAGATCGGGCCGGGCGGCGTCCTCGTACTGCCCCTGGCGGCGCAGGTAGTCCATCGCCTCGCTGCCGTCGGCCACCCGGTGAACGGCCGGCTGCGGCTCGGCGGTGAGCAGCGCCTCCTCGATCATCAGGGTGTCGGCGTCATCGTCGTCGACGATCAAGACATCCAGCGCTTTGTTTGCCATGCGGCAAATACTAGGGGATCAACTTCTCGTTATGCTCACGCTGGTCGGGGCCGGAGAGGTGATCACGTGGGGCGGACCACGGTACAGGACGTCGCGCGCGAGGCCGGCGTGTCGGTGGCGACGGTGTCCCGGGCGCTGACCGGCGGCACGGTCAGTCCGAGCACCCGGGAGGCGGTGCGCGCGATCGCCGCGCGGCTCGGGTACCAGCCCAACCGTGCTGCCCGGGGACTGATCACCGGGCGTACCGGAAACCTGGGGTTGATCGTTCCTGACCTGCGCAACCCGTTCTTCGCGGACGTGGCGAAAGGGGTGACGGCCCGGGCCCGCGCGGTCGACCACGGGGTGTTCATCACGGACACCGACGAGGATCCGGTCGCCGAGCTGGAGGCGCTCGCCACGCTCGGGCGCAACACCGACGGGGTGCTGCTCTGCTCGCCCCGATCGGCCGACGCCGATCTGCTGACCGCGGCCGATCCGGAGCGGACGGTGCTGCTGCACCGGCGGGTGCCCGGACTGCCGTCGGTGGTCGCGGACATCGCCGGCGGGATCAGGCAGGCGGTCCGGCATCTGATCGCTCTGGGACACACCCGGATCGCGTACGTCGGGGGGCCGGAGGATTCGTGGGCCGCGCGGCAGCGGCTCACCGTGCTGACCGAGGTCCCGGAGGTGCTGATCCTCGACGCGGTCGCGCCGACCTTCGAGGGCGGTCTGGTCGCCGGGGACCTGGTGCTGGCCGGCCCGGCCACCGCGGTCCTGGCCTACAACGACCTCGTCGCGCTCGGGCTGCTGCACCGGCTCGCGGCCCGCGGCGTGGCGGTGCCGGACCGGGTCAGCGTGGTCGGTTTCGACGACGTGAGCCTGGCAGTGATGAGCCATCCGCCGCTGACCAGCGTCGCCGTTCCGAAGGACCGATCAGGATCGGTCGCGCTCGACCTGTTACTCGGCCGCACCGGTGCGCCCGTCGTGCTGCCGGCCAGCCTGGTGGTGCGCGCCTCGTCGGGCGTGGTGCGCCCTTGATCAGCAAGAACGGCTAGCATCGCGCCGTGCGAATGCGACGTGGATTGATTGCCGGGGCGCTGAGCCTGCTCACCGTGACGGCCCTGGGCGCCTGTGGAAAGGACGACCCACCCGCCGATCTCGCGGCCGCCACCCAGGCCCCGGGGATCGCCGACCCCTCCACCGGCGTGCCGGTGTCGGTCGCCCCCAGCACACCGGTCTCCCCGTCAGCCTCCCCGCCGCCCTCCGCGTCGCCGAAGCCGGTCAAGGAGACCACCCTGCCCCAACCCGGCAATCCGGCGGGGAAGGCGAGCATTCCGTCCGCCGCGAAACCCGTCGACACCAGCAAGCCGGACCGCACGGTCGGCAAGGGCACCCCGGCGAGCTGCACCTCGGCCGCCGTGGTCAAGGCGGTCGCGGCCGGCGGCATCATCACGTTCGACTGCGGGCCGGCCCCGGTCACCATCACGATGACCGCCACCGCGAAGGTCTTCAACGCGAAGACGAAGATCGTCCTTGACGGCGGCAACAAGGTCACCCTCAGCGGCGACGGCAAGCGCCGCATCCTCTACATGAACGCGTGCGACGAGAAGCAGGGCTGGACCACCTCGCACTGCTACGACCAGGAGACGCCCCGCCTCACCGTGCAGAACATGGCCTTCACGCGCGGCAACAGCACCGGCGACACGAGCGACGGCACCCAGGGCGGCGGCGGCGCCATCTTCGTCCGCGGTGGCCACCTCAAGGTGATCAACTCGCGGTTCACCGGCAACCGCTGCGACCGGACCGGCCCGGACCTGGGCGGCGCGGCGATCCGGGTGCTCGAACAGGGCAGTGACTCCCCGGTCTACGTCGTCGGCAGCACGTTCACCGGCGGGAGCTGTTCCAACGGGTCGGCGCTGTCCAGCATCGGGGTCTCCTGGACCGTGCTGAACAGCTACTTCTCCGGCAACAACGCGGTCGGCAAGGGGGCGAACCCGGCCCGCTCCGGCACCCCGGGCGGCGGCAGCGGCGGCGCGATCTACCTCGACGGCGACAGGTTCACCCTGACCCTCGACGGCACCGTGATCGAGAACAACAAGGCGGTCGAGGGCGGCGGCGCGATCTTTTTCGTCAGCAACGACCGCACCGGCACCCTGATCATCCGCAACTCCCGGCTGCGCCGGAACCCGAGCGCCGGCTTCGAGACCGACGGCCTCCCGGGCATCTTCTACCTCGGCTCCGGCAACCCGCGGATCACCAACTCAAAACTCTCTTGACCCCATTTTTCGTACGCCTCCGTCCCGCCGAGCCCCGCCCGCGCGCGGCAGTCCCGGCCCGGGGCCGCCGAGCGGCTCCCGGCCGGAGGCCGGTCCGGGTAGCGGCCGGCCGCACCTCGGACTCACCGCCCCCGCGGCCGGGTGCTCGGCGGGGCCGCGCGGGCGTCCTCGGCTGACGCGGCCGGCTGCTGAGGGGTGTCGGCGGGCAGCAGCGCGGCCAGCACCACCATCAGCGCTGCCACGACGACCACACCGATGAAGATCCGGTGGACGGCCGTGGTGAGGCCCGCCGCGGTGACCGCCCCGGAACCCAGCACCGCGTTGGCGACCGCGCCGAACACGGCCACGCCCAGGGCGCTGCCCACCGACCGCAGGAAGATGTTGTTCGCGGTGACCACGCCCCGCTCCGCCCAGCCGACGCTGGACTGCGCGGCGATCAGCGTCGGCGACGCGGTGAGACCCATGCCCAACCCGATGATCATGCAGATGCCGGCCACCTCGACCAGGCTGGAGTGCCGGCCGAGCAGGAGCAGCAGAGCCGACCCGGCGAGCACCAGCGTGGCGCCGGTCAGCGCGCACACCCGGAAGCCGAACCGCAGGTAAACCCGGCCGGACTGGCTCGCCGCGACCGGCCAGCCCAGGGTGAACGCGGCCAGCGCCAGACCGGCCACCAGCGGCCCGGCGCCGAGCACCTCCTGCGCGTAGGTCGGCACGTAGGAGCTGAGCGCCATCAGGACGGCGCCGATACCGAGGGACAGCTGCCCGCTGATCACCAGGAGGCGGCGGCGGAAGATCCAGAGGGGGAGAACCGGCTCGGCCGCGGTGCGCTCCACGAACCCGAATGCGATCAGCAGCAGCGCGCCGAGCCCGAGGATCGCGACGCCGGCCGGCGAGGTCCAGCCCCAGGCCTGGCCGCCCTCGAGGACACCGAGGATGAGCAGCGTCAGCCCGACGGTCAGCAGCGCCGCGCCCCGGTAGTCGACGACCGGCCGGGCACGGTCCCGATCCTCGTGGAACTTGCGCAGGATCATCCAGGCCGCCAGCAGGCAGAGCGGGACGTTGACGAAGAAGATCCAGCGCCAGCTGACGTACTCGCTGAACACGCCGCCCAGGGTGGGTCCGACGACCGACGAGACGCCCCAGACGCTGGCGACGTAGCCCTGCACCTTGGCGCGTTCGGCCACCGAGTACAGGTCACCGATGATCGTGATGGTGGTCGGCTGGATCGCCCCGGCGCCCAGGCCCTGCACCGCGCGGAAGGCGATGAGCAGCCAGATGTTCGCCGCGGCGCCGCAGAAGATCGAGCCGAGCAGGAACAGCGCGATGCCGGACAGGATGATCGGCTTGCGCCCGAACATGTCGTTGAGCTTGCCGTAGACCGGCACCGACACCGCCTGGGCGAGCAGGTAGATCGAGAAGAGCCAGGGGAACTGGTGGAAGCCGCCGATGTCGCGCACCACCGACGGCACAGCGGTCGCGATGATCGTCGCATCGATCGCGATCAGCCCGGTGGCGAGCATCATCGCGCCCAGGACCGCGCCCCGGTCGCCGCGCAGGCCGATTCTGTCGTCGCCCATCGTCGTCACCCTAATCCCGCATCGGTACCACCACACCTCTTCAGGGATTCCATCGACAGCGGTGATTTCGCCGATGCGGCGCGGGAGGGGCGTGGCGAGACTGGCGGAATCCGCCACCCGGCTGTCCTCGCGGACGGTCGACCCGGCCCGGGCCCGGCGGACGTCCCCGACCGAGGAGGTAGCGATGACCACCCCGTCGTCCGTCCCGCACCGGCCCCGCCGCCGGCTTCAGCTGATCGCCGCGATGGCCGTCGCGGCCGTCGCGCTGAGCACCGGCCCGGTGCCCGGCGCCGCCGTAGCGGCGGCCGCGCCCGCCCTGGTCCCCAGCCCGGCGATCACCGTCCCGCCGGCCGGCACGCACGGCTTCCCGTTCCTGGCCGAAGCGGAGAACCTGGCCGCGGCCGGGTACACCGAGTCCGAGTACTTCCTCTCCGGCGTCGCGTCCTCGTACGTCGGGCTCGGTGTCCTCGGCCCGAGCGGGCGCTGGCCGGTCGCGGTGGCCGGGCGGGCCGCGTACAGGACCAGGATGCTGGTGCGCCGACCCGCCGATCCGGCCCGGTTCAACGGCACCGTGGTGGTGGAGTGGCTCAACGTCAGCGGCCAGGTGGACCTCTCGCCGGACTACTGGTTCGCCCACGACGAGCTGCTGCGCGCCGGGTACGCCTGGGTCGGCGTGTCCGCGCAGAAGGTCGGCGTGGACGGCGGGATCGGCGACCTGCCCGGGCTGCGTCAGTGGGACCCGGCTCGGTACGCGACACTGAGCCACCCCGGCGACCAGTTCTCGTACGACATCTTCTCCCAGGCGGGGCAGGCCCTTCGTACGCCCGACGGGCCGAACCCACTGGCCGGCCTCGACATACGCACGGTCCTTGCCGACGGGGAGTCGCAGTCGGCGCTGCGCATGACGACGTACGTCAACGCGGTGCACCCGGTCGCCCAGGTGTACGACGGTTTCCTCATCCACAGCAACAGCGCCCTGGCCGCCCCGATCGACGCGCGGGGGCTGGGCATGCCGCCGGCCGTCCGGATCCGTACCGACCTCCAGCAGCCCACGTTCGTCGTGCTCACCGAAACCGACGTGGTCGGCCACGCGCCGGCCCGCCAGCCGGACACCGCGACCGTGCACACCTGGGAACTGGCCGGCACCGCCCACGGCGACCAGTGGGCGCTCGACCTGGGCGATCCGACGCTGCGCCGGTCGCTGGGCAGCCAGACGCCGGCGCCCGACTGCCCGGCCGGCTCGGCCCCGCCCAACGACGGGCCGGGGCACTACGGCGTCGCCGCCGCGCTGGCGCACCTGACCACCTGGGCGCAGGGTGGCCAGGCGCCCCCGGCGGCCTCGCCGGTCACCGTCCTCGGCGGCGTGGTGATCCGGGACGCGACGACCGGGCTGGCCCGTGGTGGCCTGCGGCTGCCCGACGTGACAGTGCCGACCCGGACGCTGAGCGGCCTGCGGGCGATCGGCGGCGGACCGTTCTGCGGACTGTACGGAGCGCACGACCCGTGGAACGCCGACGCTGACGGGTGGGACCGCCATGACGCCGGCGACCCGTCCGACCCGGTCGCGCCGGTCAGCCCCGAGCCGGACCTGACCGCGCTGTATCCCACGCACGCGCGCTATGTCGCGGCAGTGCGAGCGGCGGCCGACGCCGCGGTGGCCGCCGGCTACCTGCTGCCGCCGGACGCGGCGCAGATCGTCGCCACCGCGCAGGCGTCCCCGATCGGCGGCTGACTGCCGCCCGGCTCCCGTGCCGCGAGCGCGGGAGGGCCCCGGCGCGCACGGGAACGCGCGTGCCGGGGTCGTACCGAAAACCGGTCTTGATCGCCGGATCAGACCCAGCGGGTGCCCAGCCACATGCGGGCCCACCAGCTGTCGTAGGGGATCACGGCGTCGACGAAGATCGGGTAGAAGTAGGCGAAACAGAGCGCCACCGCGACGACGTAGACCGCGGCGACGGCGATGCCGGTGGACCGGAAGCGGGCGATCACGGCGCCGAGGACGTAGACGACGGCGAGGATCAGGAACGGCAGCGCCGGCAGGACGTAGAACGAGAACATCGTCCGGCCGTCGCGAACCGCGTAGTAGAACCACGGGAGCAGGCCGGCCATCGCACTCGCGAAGATCGCGTAGGCGCGCCAGTCGCGGTGCGCGATGCCGAGCCAGACCAGGGCGCCCAGGGCCGGCAGGAACGACCACCAGAGGATCGGGGTGCCGAGCAGCAGGATCTCCTGGGCGCACTTCGGGGCGCCGCAGCCGCCCGGGGTGGCGAAGTCGAACGGGACCGGCCGGCCCAGCAGCAGCCACTGCCACGGCCAGGACTGGTAGCGGTGCGGCTTGGTCAGTCCGCTGTGGAAGCGGTACGCCTCGGAGTGGTAGTGCCAGAGGTTGAGCAGCGCGCCCAGGACCGGCGGTTCGCTCATCCCGTTGTCGGCCCGCCAATGGCGGTAGAAGCCGGTGCCGGTGACCAACCAGCCGGTCCAGGTGGCCAGGTAGAAGACGGCGGCCAGGGCGAAACTGGTCAGGCCCCAGCCGAGGTCGCCGAGGATCGTGACGCGGACCCCGGCGGAGCGGCGAGCCTTCACCCGCCAGACGATGATCAGCACGGCGAACACCGGCAGGAAGAACAGGGCGCTCCACTTGACCGCACAGGCCAGGCCGAAGAGGACGCCCGCGACGAACAGCCACCACGGCACGATCACCCGGTTGGTCCCGGTCTCCAGCGCGCGCAGCAGGCCCCGCCGGTAGTGATCGCGGTCGAGGACCATCGCCGCGAACGTGGCCAGCACGAACAGCCCGAGGAAGATGTCCAGCAGCGACGTCCGGGACAGCACCAGCTGGAACCCGTCGAGGGTCATCAGCAGCCCGGCCAGGCCGGCCAGCACGATCGAGTGGAACAGGCGGTAGGCGACCCGGATCAGGATGAGGATCATCAGGGTGCCGGCGATCGCGGCCGGCAGGCGCCAGCCCAGCGAGGAGTTGCCGACCGCCTTCTCGCCCAGCGCGATCAGCCATTTGCCCAGCGGCGGATGCACGACGTACCCCGGGCCGTTGGTCTTCTCGTCCCACTCGACGCCGTGCTGGAGCATGTCCCACGCGTCGGTCGGGTAGTAGATCTCGTCAAAGATCAACTTCTGGGGGTACGTGATGCCGCTCAGTCGCAGGATCGCGGCGATCGTCACGATCACCCCGGTGACCAGCCACGAATACGGGTCGAGCCGGGTGTCCAGGCTCGTCAACCGCCGCCGCACGATATCGGGAACCGCCGTGATCATCCGGCGATCCTAGGCGGTCAGAGCCCGTCGAACATCTCGCGCCGGCGGCCCTCCCGGCGTCGCGGGCCGCGGGGCCGCGGTCCGTTCGCCGAGACCAGCGTCTGCCGGCCCAGCCGCTCGTCAAGAAACAGCAGCGCGGCGGCGGCCTCGACGCGGACCTCGTCGCCGAGGTAATCGGCCAGGACGAGCTCGCGGAGCGTCGGACCAGCCGAGGTGTCGCCGAGGCGGACCAGCATGTCGGCCGCGGCCGTCCGGCAGGTGGTCGGCTGCTCCCGGTCGGCGGCGATGGTCCGGATCGTCTCGACGGCCTCGGCCGGATTGACCTTCGCCAACTGCCACGCCTTGTCGAGCTGCTGCGAGACGGTCTCCGCCGGGTTGCCGCCGGGCTCGCGGGCCACCGCCCGGACCGAGGGGGGCCGCGCCCGGGCGCGGTGCTCGTCGAGGCGGCGTTGCGCCTGCTTCCGGTCGGCCTGCCCGAGTCCCCGGTCGGTGGACATCTGTTCCAGCGCCAGGAACGCGAGGGAATCCTGCAACCGTTCGAGCGCCTCGATCGCGTCGAACCGGTCGATCGGCCGGGCGGTCCGGTCCAGGGCGATCCGGTGCAGCACCTGGATGGCGTCCTCGTCGCCGTAAACGGACAGCGCCTGGGCGGCGATGCGCCGCTCGCTCGTCGAGGCCCGTTCGTCGTGCAGGTTCTGCCGGTGCACCGCCATCGTCAGCTGGGCGTCGCCGGTGTCCAGCGCGGCGGCGGCCTGCGCGCGCTCCGTCGGGGTCAGCGCGCTGGTGTGCAGCATCTCTTCGAGGGCTTCGCGGACGCCAGGCTCGCCGAGCGAGACCAGGGCGGCCTCGAAACGGGCGTGCAGGGTGGTCCCGTGCAGGGCGCAGGCCGCCATCACCTCGCGGACGTTGGCCGGCGCCGGGGCGCTGACCGGCAGCGCCCGCGGGCGGGGAAGCCTGCGCAGCAGGAAGGCGGCGAACTCCGGGTCGAGCTTCTCCACCCGGCCGATCAGGTAGGCGCGGGCGTCCATCGAATGCAGCGCCTCGACGCTGAGCTCCCGGATCACCCGGCGATGCAGCAGCGGCTCCCGGTCGAAGAGCGCGGCGGCCAGCTTGCAGCGCAGCGCGAGCGGCTCCGCCCGGTCGTCGAGCAACTCCTCCAGGCGGCGGCGCAGCCAGGGCCGCGCCGTCGCGATGCCCAGCAGGACGGTCAGGCAGTCGGCGCTGGTCTCGTGGTCGTCCCTGGTCCGGGCGATCAAGGCCGTGGCGACCGCCTTCTCCACCTCGGGGCGTACGGCCATGCCGTCGGCGAGGATGCGTCCCGCCCCGACCGGGTCGGCGGCGACCCCGGTCAGCAGCCGGGTCACCACCCCGGAGACGTCGGGGGCCCGGCGTGCCAGGCAGAACAGCGCGAAGCTGCGGCGGGTCGGGTCGGCGAAGTCGAGCCGCCACCGGGCCTCGTCGAAGGCCCCGACGGCCGGGTCGGCGGCCAGGTACTCCGCGACGCTGCGGTGGATGAAGGCGATCTCCTGCCCCTGCGGGACGATCAGCGAGGTGGCGATCAGCCGCTGGCGCAGCGTGGTCAGCCGGTCGAGCCGCGTCGTGCCGGACACCAGGGCGCGGGGGCAGAACGCCTCCGTCCGCGCGGCGGCTCGCGCGAGCGGGTTGAGGTTCTCGGCGGAGAGCGTGGCGGTGGCGCACTCGACCAGCAACTCGTCGATGTGCCCCTCGACCCGGGTGGCGAACGCGGTCAGCTCCGGTGTGGCCGTGACCGGCGGGACACCGGACGAGACCCGGTCGAGCGGGGTGGCCCGGGCCCGGCGCAGCACCCGGACGAAACCGCGGTACAGGTCGGTCCGGTCGGTGGGCAGGTCCGCCCCGCGATCGTTCTGATAGATCGTCGCGGCCATGGTGGCCATCAACGGGTTCCGCGCCAGCCCGCCGATCCCGGCCGCCTCGATCCGGCCCAGGAACCGGGACGCCTCCGCCGCGATCTCGGCGGGCGACGCCCCGGCCGGCGCCTGGTGGGTGAACCAGGCCGTGGCGAACAGGGCCAGCCCCTCGGTGTCGAACTCCTCCAGCTGGAAGTGCCGGGCGCCCGCGTCGAACAGGAGCGGCAGCTCGCCCGGTGGCAACGAGCGTGAGGTGATGAGGAAGCGCACCCAGCGCGGGCGGGACGTCACCTCGTGGGTCAGCCGCCGCAGCACCCGGGCCCGGTCGGACGAGTCGACGATCTCGTCGACGCCGTCGACGCAGAGCAGCCAGGCGGATCCGGGGAAGGGCGCCCGGCTGAGCAGCCCGGTCACGCCCAGCGCCTCCTCCAGCGTGGCGGTGACCAGCGCGGTCGCCGGGATCCGCAGGGCCACCACACCGTCGAACGGCGGCCGGACCCGGATCCGCCAGCGTGGCGCGGTGAGCCACCAGGCCGTCGTGGCCGCGACCAGCCGTGCGGCCAGGGTGGACTTGCCGCCGCCCGGGCCGGCGGTCAGGACGACGTGCCGATGCCGGTCGATCATGGCTTCGGCGCGGATCGGCGGCTCACCCGCCTCCAGGGCACCGCGGACCAGTTGGCGCACGTAGGCGTGGAGCGGGTCGGCCGCGGTGCCGATCAGGTCGTACATCTGGTCACGCGCGGCGGCCAACTGCGCGGTGAGCAGCGTGCGCAGCTCGTCCGAGGCGGCCGGCGCGCGGAACCAGCGGACCAGCCCGGTGAGCAGCAGGAGCAGCGCGATCAGGCCGAGCGCGGCGCCGAGAACCGGCGGGTAGAACGAAGGCACCTCGAGGCGCCGGGCCACGGCCGGACCCGCCCAGGACACGGCAACCGCCAGCGACGCGGGGAGCAGCACCGCCGCCGGCAGTGACCGGAATCGGGCACGCCGCGGCGCGGTCGCGGGCGACTCCCGGTGCTGCCGCGCCGCCAGAAGGGTGATCACCAGCGAGGTGACGCCGGTCAGGGCGCCGACGATCGAGCCGAACTTGTCGGCGACATTCAGCCATTCGGCGTCCGCAAGCGACACGCCGAAATTCTACGGTTCACGCCGCGCCCGCGGCCGCTCCCGATCGAGCGATCAGGTCACCGCGCCCAGTTGCCAGGGGACGAACTCGTCGCGGCCCAGGTCCAGGTCCTCGCTGGCGGTGACTGTGCCGGAGGCGACCGCCAGGATGGTCTCGAAGATGGCCGCGCCGGCCGCCTCGATCGTGGTGGCGCCGGTGACGATGCCGCCGGTGTCCAGGTCCATGTCGTCGCGCATCCGCTCGAAGATCTCCGAGTTCGTGGCGATCTTGATGACCGGGGCGGGCTTGCCGCCGAGGACCGAGCCGCGGCCGGTGGTGAAGCAGACGACGGTGGCGCCGCCGGCGACCAGCCCGGTGACCGAGACCGGGTCGTAGCCGGGAGTGTCCATGAAGGTGAAGCCGGGCTCGGTGACCTGCTCGGCGTACTCGTAAACCGCCGTCAGCGGCGCGGAACCGCCCTTGGCGACCGCGCCCAGGGATTTCTCCAGGATCGTGGTGAGGCCGCCGGCCTTGTTACCGGGCGACGGGTTGTTGTCCAGCGTGCCGCCGCCGGCCTCCACGTACTTGTGCCACCAGGCGATCCGGTCGAGCAGCCGCTGCCCGACCTCGCGGCTGACCGCGCGCCGGGTGAGCAGGTGCTCCGCGCCGAACACCTCGGGCGTCTCGGCCAGCACGGTCGTCGCGCCCTGGGCGACGAGCAGGTCGGAGGCGTGGCCGAGGGCCGGGTTGGCGGTGATCCCGGAGTATCCGTCGGAGCCGCCGCAGTTGAGCCCGAGCACCAGTTTCGCGGCGGGAACGGTCTGGCGGCGGCGCTCGTCGAGCCGGTCCAGCATGGCGCGGACCACGTCGGACCCGGCTCGGACGGTGGCCCGGATGCCGCCGGTCTCCTGGATGGTCATCCGCTCGATCAGCGTGTCGGCCGGCGCGTTCAGGTCGTCGAGCAGCGTCTGCACGCCGAGCATCTCGCAGCCCAGTCCGAGAACGATCAGTCCGCCGATGTTCGGGTGGCCGGCGTAGCCACGCAGCGTCCGGCGCAGGATCTGCCCGCCCTCGCTGGCCGGGACCATGCCGCAGCCGGAGTCGTGGGCGAGCGCGACGACACCGTCCACGTTCGGCCAGGCGTCCATGATCGGGCCGCGGAACTGGTCGGCGATCATCCGGGCGGTTGAGGCGGAGCAGTTCACCGAGGTCACGATGCCGACGTAGTTGCGGGTGCCGACCGTGCCGTTCGCTCGCGGGAAGCCCTCGAAGGTCCGCGTCTCGGCGGCCGGCGCGATGCCGGCCGCGGCGGTCCCGAACTCGTAGTCGTGCTCGACGGCATCCATCCCGAGGTTGTGCGCGTGCACCTGCTCGCCGGCCCGGACCGCTGTCGTCGCCCGCCCGATGACCTGCCCGTACTTGTGGATCTGCGCCCCCTCGGCCAGATCCCGCAGGGCGATCTTGTGCCCGCGCGGCACCGCGGTCCGGACCGTCAGGTCGCCGCCGTCGTGCCGCAGCACGAGTCCCTCGGTCAGATCGCGGGTGGCAACGGCGACGTCGTCTCCCCGGCGCAGCAGCAGGGCGACTTCGGCAAGGTCGGGCATGGGCGCCTTCCCGCTCTCGGTGAAAATTTGTGGAAACGTTTGCATCGACATCCTGACATGCCTGCCGCGCCGCGTCGAGATGCCCGACCGGCCGGAGAGGTACGTCGCCGGCGCCGCCGGCGATCAGGCCCGGCCGCGGCTCAAGCTCGCCGGTAATCGGCAAGCGTCTTCCCGGCTCACCTGCTCGACCCGGTCAGCCGGTACTCCTGAGTGGAATCGACGCCTATCATCTCGGCTGTCGATGATCGCCGTCGCCGGGGGAAACAGCCGAGTGAGCGCTCCGAAGTGGATCCGGGTCTATGCCGGTCCGGTCCTGGTCAGCCTCGTGCTGGTCGGGGCCGTCGCCGGCGCGGTCTACCTGCCGTCGGACAAGGACGCGGCGAAAGCGGACGGCTGCCGTGCCGACCCCGCCGCGATCCGGGCCATCCGCGCCGAGCAGATCCTCACCCAGAACCCACGGCTGACCCGGATGGACGAGGCGGTCGAGGGGCTCACCTGCGGGTCGCCGAGCTCCTTCGGGTCGGTCAGCCGGCGGCTCACCAAGCCGCCGACCGACACCGGCTCCGGTGCCGAGGTCGCGCGGTATTACGCCCAGCTCGCCCAGCGGTCCGGGTGGAAGCCGTTCGAGTACAGCAACTATCTGTACTCGGCCACCAAGGAGACCGGCGGCTGCCCCTGGTGGTTCCTGCTGCGCGCCGAGGGGGACGCCTACCAGCTGCGGGTCATGTACCAGCCGGCCGGTGTCCCGGCAAGCGACTGCGCGTGGGCGGTGGACGAGCCGATCTTCCTCCAGGCCACGATCCCGATCGGCAAGTGAGGCCCGATCGGCAGGTGAGTGCGAGTCAGGTGAGGTCGGCGCGGTGGTCGCGGGCCCAGTCGGTCAGCGTGCGGGCCGCGTGCCCGGTGAGGTCGGCGACGCCGGGGCGGACCCGGTCCGGCTCGGCGACCGTGTCCGACCAGTAGTCCAGCAGCATGTCGACGATGTCGTCGGGCACGTGGAGCTGCCGCATGTCGGAGCGGAACTCGTCCGGGGTGATCTCGATCAGCCTGATCTCGCGGCCGATCCCGGCGGCGATCGCGGCCACCTGCTCGGCCCGGGTCAGCGACTGCGGGCCGGTCAGCGGGTAGGTCGCGCCGCGGTGACCGTCCGAGGTCAGGATCGCGGCCGCGACCTCGCCGACGTCGGCCTCGTGGATCGGCGCCTGCGCGGAGTTGACGTAGGGCGCCCGGATCGGCGCGCCGGACCGGATCGGCCAGGCCCAGGACAGCAGAATGTTCGCGAACGTGCCGGGCCGCACGATGGTCCACTCGCCGGTGCGCGTGGTCACCGACTCCTCGATCGCGCGGTGGTGGGTGTAACTCGCCGACCCGAGGTCGCGGGCGAACTCGCCGGCCGCGGCCAGCGACGAGAGCACGACGAATTTCTGTACGCCCGCGGCGACGGCCGCCGTGACCAGGTCGTCGACCCCGTGCGGCAGCGGGAAGACGAACATCCGGTCCACGTCGTCGAACAGGTCACCGTCCGGGCCGACCACCTCGACCCCCATGGGAAGGCCGGTGTCCTGCGGTTTGCGGCTGGTCGCCCGCACCCGCTCGCCGGCCGCCACGAGCGCGGTGACCACGTGCCGCCCGACTGCCCCGGTTGCACCGGTTACCAGAATCGTCATGGCTCGACGGTAACGGCCGTCGCGGCCGGCTTCTGTCCGCAAATCGGCACCTGACATGACGAAACGGCCGCCGGCTGACGCCGGCGGCCGTTCGCTTCACGTCGGGCGGAGCCCGCGCCCTAGGACTGACCGATCCCGGTCAGGACTGCTCGACCAGCATCGGCGCCGGGGCGACCCGGGCCCACTCCGTGGTGGCGCGGTGCGCGACCCGGAAGATGTCCGACTCGGTCACCCCGTGCCCGAACGAGTGCTCGTGCGCGTGCGCCTCGGCGGTCATCACCAGCCGGATCAGGTCGGCCACCGAGCCGGGGTGCTCCCGGCACAGCCGGGCCGCGATCGCCAGCTGCCGGTCACTGACCTTGGCCAGGTACTCCGGCATGCCGGCCCGCCACGCCGGCGGGTGCACCAGGTAGCCGGCCGGCAGGTTGCCCGGCCCGCCCAGCACGTCGAGAACGCGGATCGGGTCCACCTTGGGCTCCGGAGC
Organism: Actinoplanes ianthinogenes; assembly: GCF_018324205.1. NCBI lineage: Bacteria > Bacillati > Actinomycetota > Actinomycetes > Micromonosporales > Micromonosporaceae > Actinoplanes > Actinoplanes ianthinogenes. The sequence continues at coordinate 592,701 of NZ_AP023356.1, read as the reverse complement.
GTTCATCCCGGTGTAGAACAGCCCGGCGACGGCCAGCGCCACCACCACGATGACGGCCATGCCGGGATTGCCGCTGCCCACCCCGATGATCACTCCGAGGATCAGCAGCACCAGCCCGCCCCCGAAGAACGCGGTCATGCTGCCGCTCTCCGAGTTCCGCCGGTACGCCTGCTCGATGCACTTGTGGATCAGGCCGTTGAGCACCGCGTCCTGGGGTCGCCAGCCGTCGGCGCGCGCCGGCACGCCCCGTGGTGCGTCCTGCGCCATGTCGTCTCCTTCCGTGGACTGCCGCGAAGATCGGCACCCGGCGGTCCCGGTTGAGGTTTCCGGCCTGCCCGGGTCGCCTCAATCGATGCTGGGTGCCACGAGCGACAGGTCCGGCGCACCGGGGCGCGGGGTTAGGTTGCGGTAATGAGGCGTGTCGATGTGTTGCTCGGTGGGATCCTGCTGGTTCTGGCGACGGCGGTCGCGCCGGCGCAGGCTCATCCCCGGCATCCCGGTCCGCTCGGGCCGTTCACCCAGTTCGTGGTGATCTACCAGGAGAATCACAGCTTCGACAACCTGTACGCCGGGTGGGGACGGGTCGGCCGGCAGTGGGTCGACGGGCGCGGCGGGCCCGGGTACGCCGGCCGCAGCGCGCAGGTGCGGCAGGACCACACCCGGTATCGCTGCCTCGACCAGAACGATCCCAGCCTGACCACGCCGCCGCTCGACGCGGCCTGCGGCGCCGACACCGCGAGCAACGGCTTCAGTTACACCAGCCACTTCCCGAACCGGCCGTTCGCGATCAACGACTACATCACCCCGGAGAGCCTCACCTGCCCGGGTGGCACGCCCGGCGGCTGCACCCGGGACCTGGTGCACCGGTTCTACCAGGAGCAGTACCAGCTGGACGGCGGCCGGATGGACCGGTACAGCACGGGGAGCGACGCGGCGGGCCTGACCCAGGGCTACTACGACACCCGCCAGCTGCCGATCTACGAGTACCTGCACGCCGCCGGCGCGCCGCACTACGTGATCGCGGACCGGTTCTTCCAGGCGGCGTTCGGTGGCTCGTTCCTCAACCATCAGTACCTGGTGGCCGCGCAGGCGCCGCCGTGGCCGGGCGCGCCGGCGAGCGCGCACTCGGTGCTCGACGCGGAGGGCTTCCCGAACCCCAATCTCACCGGGGCGTACCCGCTGCACGGCAGTGACCCGGCGCTCAACGACGGGCCGGTCACCCAGGCATGCCCGGGACGGCCCGGCTTCGCCTGCGGCGACTACGCGGTCAACACCGTGCAGCCGGCGAACCCGCCGAGCGCCGGCGGGGCGAACACGCTGCCGTTGATCAACAACGTCGACCCGGCCGCGCCGGACTACCGGCGGACGATCGGCGACGAGCTGTCCGCCAGGAACGTGCCGTGGGCGTGGTACGCCGGTGGCTGGGACGACGCGGCGGCCGGGCATCCCGGGCCGCTGTTCCAGTACCACCACCAGCCGCTGAACTACTTCGCCCGGTACGCGCCCGGTTACGTCGACCCGCGCACCGGCGAGCACCCCCGCGACCACCTGCGCGACGAGACCGCGTTCTTCGCCGCGGCCCGGCAGGGCACGCTGCCCGCGGTCAGCTTCGTCAAGCCGTACGGCGCGGAGAACGAGCATCCCGGGTACGCCAGCACCGACAACGGCGAGCGGCACCTGGTCGACCTGATCACCGCGGTGCAGCACGGTCCGCAGGCCGCCAGCACCCTGATCCTGGTGACCTACGACGAGTTCGGCGGCCAGTGGGACCACGTGGTCCCGCCCGGCCAGGGGCGGCACGCCACCGCCGGGCCGTCCGACGAGTACGGGCCGGGCACCCGCATCCCGGCGCTGCTGATCTCCGGGTCGCTGCGGGAGTCCGGGGTGGACCACACGTCGTACGACACCACGTCGATCCTGCGGACCATCGAGCGGCAGTACGGTCTGGCGCCGCTGGACACGCGGTACGGCCGGGACGCGCGGGTCAACGACCTGGGTCCGGCGCTGCGGGTCGGCGGGGTCCGGCGGGGGTGACGCGACCGGCTCAGCCCGGCGCGGCCTCGCGGTCCGGCGCCGGGACCGCCGGGCGTCGAGCCACGGGACGGGGCTGCTGCGGGTGTGGTGGCACGAGAGCGTACACAATGGGGAATTAGGCCAGGAGGCACTCGCGCATCTGCTTGCCCGGGTTCCACTGGCCGACGATGCGGCTGACCGCCGGGTCGAGGACGTTGACGCTCTTGTTGCTGCGCATCTGGGTGCGGGCCGGGGCGGGGAGCGGCGGCGGGTCGGACATCTCGTTGCGGACGGCGGTCGCGGCGGTGATCAGGTTGACCGCGAGGGTGGCGCCGTCGACGTCGACGAGGATGCGGCCGTACTCCCAGCCGGCGAGGGTGAGGTCGAGGATCTCGAACATGTGCGTGAGCAGCGGGACCGGCGCGGTGACCAGGATCGTGTCGGCCGGCTGGGCGCCGATGGCCTGGACCGCGGCGGCGACCTGCACATATGGGTGCAGGCCGTGCGGCGTGGTGAACAGCGGTGACCTGAGGCGCTTGCCGGCCGACTCCCAGAGCGGCCGGTAGTTGCGCCGGTCGGCGGGCATCCCGAGGGCGGCGCTCTGGTGCGCCACGTTCGCATAGGCGCCGTCAGCGAATTCTCGCAACACGGTCGCGGCGACGGCCACACCATCGATGCCGGTGAGCAGGGAGGCGGCCTGGCCGGCCTGCGCGGCGAGCTTGCCGGGGGCGTGGGGGCCGAACCGTTGCCGGAGCTCGGCCAGCAACTCCTGTTGCCGGATCGGATCCTGTTCGATCCGTTTCTTGCCGAGCCCTCGGAACCAGCGCATGTCGCCTCGTTTCCACACCGCGTTGCCGAACCGCCGCAAACTCTAGAGGGCGGCGGGGCACGTCTTTCTGTCACCCTTCTTATTGCGTACGCCATGTGCGGCGCGTCCGGGCGCCGCCACGCGGCGTGGCGGTTTGGGTCTGCCCCGATGGGGCATACCTGCCGGTCAGAGCGTCGAGGGGATTTCGATCATGAGTTTCTTGGACAAGGCGAAAGACTTCATCGACAAGCACGACAAGCAGGTCGACCAGGCGCTGGAGAAGGCCGGCGAGCAGATCGACGATCGCACCGGCGGAAAATACAGCCAGCACATCGCCAAGGCCGTGGACGAGGCCCAGCGCCGCACCGGTGACGGCGACACCCGGCCCTGAGCCCGTGTCCGGAATGCCCGTCCCGAGCTGGGCGGGCATTCCGCCTATGATCGCGGCGTGGATCCGGTCGCGATACTGATTCCCGGCCTCGCGTACTCCGCGGAGCGGCCGCTTCTGCACTTCGCCGGCGCGGTGTTCGCGAGTCGCGGCTGGCAGATCCGGCCGGTGAGCTGGTCCGAGCCGCCACCGCGCCGGGCCGGCCGGTACTTCGCGGAGTGGTTCACCGAGCAGCGGTCCTTCGTCCGTACCCAGCTGACTCCGATCCTGGACAGCGTGACGGCGTCCCGGGTCGCGCTGGCCGGCAAGTCGATGGGCGCTTTCGCGGCCGCCCTGGCCGCGGAGCGGGAGTTGCCCGCGGTCTGGCTGACCCCGGTGCTGAACGATTCGCCGCTGGTCGATGATTTGCGCGCCGCGACGGCGCCGTTTCTGCTCGTCGGCAGCGATGCGGACCCGGCCTGGGACGCGGCTGCGGCGCGCGGGTTCGGGCAGCCGGTGTGCGAGGTGCTGGGCGCCGATCACAGCCTGGAGTTCGCGGGCGATCCGGTGCGGTCGGTGGCGGCGCTGCGGACGGTGACCGTGGCGATCGACGCCTTCGTGCGGGACCTGCCGGGGATCGGCCAGGGTGTGGCCCGGGGGTGACCAGGGACCGGCACGGGCTCGAAGCGGGGTGGACGGCGGGCAGTCTCGTGGGTGCCAGTGAGAGAGCCCGACCCGAGGAGCCGGACATGTCCACCATCCACTTCACCGAGACCAGCACCGCGACCCCCGAGCAACTGCTCGCCGGGATCACCGACTTCGGGCCCGGGCGGCAGGAGCTCTTCGCGAACAGCGCGGACGCCAACCTGCGGGTGCACGGGTCCGGCCCGGGCTGGGCCGACGTCACCGAGGGCGCGGGCGGCGTCTGGGAGCGGCTGCGTTACGACTGGTCCGACCCGCGCCGCATCGTGATGACCACCACCGACTCGAACCTGTGGGGTGGCGCGTCGGGGCACACCTACACGCTGACGCCGCAGCCGGACGGCACGACCCGGCTGGACGCGGTGGTGGTGCGTGACGGCAAGAACTTCCGGGGGAAGGTGACCGGGCTGCTGCTCGGCACGGTCGCGAAGGCCGCGCTGGGCAAGGCGCTGCACAACACGGTCAGGGCCATCGAGGCGCGCAACGCTGTCGCGCGGTAGGCGCCCGGTGATGGGCGGCCGCGGGCCGGGTGGCGCCGGGTGAGTGCGGGCGCCGGCGGGGTGTGCGCTCACCCGGGCAGACCACGGCGCGGGCCGGCGCCGGGCCGGCCAGGGCGGCGCGGCCCAGGGCGGCCAGGGGTGCGACGGGGCGGCCGGGTGGGGCGATGACCAGCGCGTACCGGAAAGCGGCCGTGCGATGCGCGCCCAGCAGGGCGCCGGACGGCGCCGGGCTCAGCCCGGCCGACCAGTGCGGGGGATGCGCCAGGTTGGCGCTGTCGTCGACGACGACCACCGTGGCGGCGGGCAGGTGGGCGGCCCGCCACTCGGCGCGGGCCGCGGGTGGGGCGGTGATCCCCGGCAGCAGCAGCGACGGGCCGGTCAGGGGGAGTGGGCGGCCGGTGACGTCGGTGACCGTGTTCTCGAACAGCAGCAGCCAGGCGTCGCCGGCCGGGACGGTGGTCAGCGAGCGCCACTCGTCGACGGCCGGCCAGCGCAGGTGGTGCGCGATGGTGGCCGCGTCCGGGGTGGCGGACAGCTCGGTGAGCGCCAGGTGAGTGGCGCTCCCGGGCTCGGTGAGCGGCGGCAGCCAGGTGATCGGGGTGGGCAACGAGCCGCCGGTCAGGCCTGGTCGCGGGGCGCCGTAGGAGTAGACGAAGAGCGGTCCGTCGCCGGTCGAGACGGTGATCGAGCGGCTGGCGGTGAGGGCCGCGCGCATCCGGCCTCCTCTGGGCTCGAACATATTGTGACGTGTTCGCTCACGAACAGGCAGAGTCAACCCGTGCCGGGCGGCAGACGTCAAGCCGAGCGGCGCTAACGGGTGGATAACAGTGGCAAACGAACATTAACTAACATTGGTGCGGACCGTGGTGAGGTCGGCGAGACCGGAAACGGTCAGCAGGGGCGCCAGCAGCGGCCCGGTGACCACCTCGACGTGGTCGGCATGGTGGAACAGGGTGGCCAGGCCGGCACTGTCCAGGTATTCCACCGCGGTCAGATCCACCACCAGCGGTCCGCCGTCCACCGGCACCGCCGCGCCGATCGCCGCGGCGAACGTCTCCGCGTTGCTCATGTCGATCTCCCCGACCGCCGTGAGCATCGGCGTACCGAGGGCGTCCTGTCCCGTGGTCAGCGTGAGCGGCGTGGTCATGAGGCGATCCTCGTCTGCATGTCGATGATGGTCCCGGCGGTGCCGGTCGTGATGGTGACCTCACCCATGAAAGCCCGCATCAGCATGATGCCGCGTCCGCGGTGCGGGTTGTCGCCCGGCTGCGGGTGCCGCCAGCGGCCGCTGTCCGTCACGATCAGCCGTAACCTGTCCGCGGTCGCCGCGGCCCGCAGCCGGATCAGCCCGCCGGTCAGGTCGCGGTGCCCGTGCTCGATCGCGTTCGCGCACGCCTCGCCGGCCGCGACCAGCACGTTCTGCGCGGTCACCGGGTCCACCGCGCAGCGTTCCAGCCAGCCGCGCAGGGCGGTGCGGATCGGCGCGAGCCGGGACGACTCGGCCGGGAACTCGAGCTCCAGCGGCCCGGGCTGGCGGTAGAGCAGCAGTGCCACGTCGTCGTCGTAGCCGCCGGTCGGGGCGAGCCGTTCCATCACCTCGGTGGCCAGGTCGTCGATCGGCGTGCGGCGGCCCAGCTGGACCGCCGCGGCCGCCTGGTCGATGCCGACGGTCAGCGGCTGGCGGCGGCGCTCGATCAGGCCGTCGGTGTAGAGCAGCAGGGTGGCACGGGCGGGCAGGTGGTACTCCGCCTCCTCGCGCGACTGATCCGGGCGGATCGCGAGCGGCCGGGAGCGGCCCTGGTCGAGCAGGTGCACGGTGCCGTCGGCGAGCGCCACGATGGGCGGTGGGTGCCCGGCCGCCGAGTACCGCAGGTGCCCGCCGGCCGGGTCGAGCACGCCGCAGAACACGGTGGCGCAGCTGGCCCCGGGCAGCAGGGCGGCGAAACGGTCCAGCGCGGTCAGGGTCTGCGCCGGGCTGGCGTTCTGCAGCAGCAGGGCACGGCAGGCGGAACGCAGCTGGCCCATCACGGTGGCCGCCTGGAGGCCGTGCCCGACGCAGTCGCCGACCACGAGACCGATCCGGCCGTCCGGGAGGGGGATGGTGTCGTACCAGTCGCCGCCGACCTTGAGCGGGCGGGTGGCCGGCTCGTAGCGGACCGCGAACCCGGCGGGCAGCTGGGCCGGGCCGAGAATGGCGCGTTGCAGGGCCAGGGCGGTCTCCCGCTGCTGGTCGATCCGGTGCGCCCGGCGCAGGCCCTGGGCGAGGTGCCCGGCGAGCAGGGCGAGCAGCGTCTGGTCCTGCTCGGTGAACGGGCGGTGGCTCGGCCCGACCCAGACGACCATGGTGCCAAACGGATGTTCCAGGGTGATCCCGCTGCCGTCCGGGGTGAGCAGCGGCTTGTCCCTGAGGGCGAGCAGCCGGTCCTGCGGCAGGTCGTCCCAGCGCAGGCCGGGGTCGGTGCTGATCAGGGTGGGCGGGTCGCCGTCGAAGACCGCGGCGACCACGTAGGACGCCTGCCACAGGCCGCGCAGCTCGTCGAGCGCACCGGCCACCGCGTCGCCCAGGTGGTCCGCCTCGGACAGTCGCATGCTCAGCGCCGCCAGCGCCGACTCCCGCTGGATGGCGTAGTGCTCGTCGGTCACGTCCCGGAACGTCCCGACGATCACCCGCCGGCCGCTCTCCGGATCCCGCACGTGGTTGAACGCGGCCGCCACCCACAGCTGGTGACCGTCGCGATGGCGTACCGGGATGGTGTAGTCGCCGTGGCGGTGCTGCACGAGCAGGTCGAACGCCGCCGAGACCTGGGCGTACGCCTCGGCGTCGGTCGACGGGTCGGGCCACCACGGGTGGACCGGGGCGTACGGAAGTCCCTCCGGACCGAAGCCGATCATGTCGGTGAACGCGGTGTTGATCTCGATGACCGCCCCGTCCTCGTCGCAGACGAAGAACGCCTCCTGCAACGAGTCGACCAGCGCGGTCCGCCACCGGGCATGGTGGTTGCGCAGCCGGGCCAGCTCCACGTTGGCGCGCACCCGGGCCAGCAGCTCGGCCGCCGAGAACGGTTTGAACAGGTAGTCGTCGGCGCCGGCCTCCAGCCCCTCGATCGACGCCTCCTCACCGGCCCGGGCGGAGAGCAGCAGCACCGGGACCCCGGCCGTACGGCTGTCCGCGCGCAGCGCCGTGACCAGCTCGAGGCCGGTCATCCGGGGCATCATCACGTCGCTGATCACCAGGTCGGGGGCGTCGGCGCGGATCGCGTCGAGCGCTTCCCGGCCGTCGCCGGCGGTGGTGACCCGGTGCCCCGCCGAACGCAGCAGCCGGCCCAGGTAATCGCGCATGTCGGCGTTGTCGTCGGCCACCAGGACGTCGACCCCGGTGCCGCTCGGGACCGGCGCCTCGACGACCGGATCACCCGGCAGCCAGCGGTTCGCCTCCTGCAGGAACGGCTCGGCGGTGGCCGAGACCGCGGCCGCGGTCACCACCGTGCCGGACCCGAACGGCAGCCGGATCGTGAACGTGGTGCCCCGCCCCGGCGCGCTCTCCGCGGTGATCGTGCCGTCGTGCAGCCCGACCAGTTCCTTGACCAGCGCCAGCCCGATGCCGCTGCCCTCGTGGGAGCGGGACCGGGCGCTGTCGATGCGATGGAAGCGCTCGAACAGCCGGGGCATCTCCTCCGGCGCCACCCCGATGCCGGTGTCGGCGACGACGACCTCGGCCCGGTGGTCGGCGGTGGCCCGCACGGTGACCCGGATCGAGCCGTCGAAGGTGAACTTCAGCGCGTTGCTGAGCAGGTTGAGGACGACCTTCTCCCACATCCCCCGGTCGACCGGGACCGGCTCGGGCAGCGGCGGGCAGTCCACCTCGAAGGTCAGCCCGGCCCGCTCGATCGCCGAGCGGAAGACGCTGGCCAGCTCGGCGGTGGTGGCGGACAGGTCGACCGCCTCGAAGTGGGCCTGCATCCGGCCGGCTTCCAGGCGGGAGAAGTCGAGCAGCGCGTTGACCAGCTTGCCGAGCCGCAGCCCGTTGCGGTGCATCACGTCCAGCTCGTCGAGGATCTGCTGGTCGGCGCCGTCGAGCCGGGACCGCAGCTCGTCCAGCGGGCCCATGATCAGGGTGAGCGGGGTGCGGAACTCGTGGCTGATGTTGGAGAAGAAGGTGGTCTTCGCCCGGTCCAGCTCGGCCAGTTCCTCGGCCCGCCGCTGCTGCGCCTGGTAACTGCGGGCGGCGGAGATCCCGGCGGCCAGGTGCCCGGCGGCCAGCTCGACGAAGCCGCGGTACGCGTCGTCGGCCGGCCGGTAACGGTTGAGGGCGGCCACGAAGAAGCCGTACGGCTCGTCGCCCTGCCGCAGCAACGGCACCAGCAGCGCCTCCCGGGGCGGGTCCGGCCAGGCCCCGGCGGGCAGGTCCGGATCGTCGAGGGTGACCAGCCCGGCCCGCGGCGCGGCGGTGAGCACGCCGAGCGCGGCCGGGTGGTCCGCGGCGATGCCGGACGACGAGCGCAGCCGGGGCCGACCGGTCTCGTCGTACAGGTAGGTCAGCGTGAACGGCAGGTCGCGCAGGTTGCGTTCCAGCTGCTGGTTGGCGAAGTCGAGGATCTCCTGCTCGGTGCGGATCACGCTCGGGTCCGACCCGAGGTCGCGCAGCGTCGCCATCCGCCGCTCGGCGATCACCCGGTCGGTGTCCTCGCTGACCACGCAGAGGAAGCCGGCCAGCACGCCGTCGTCGTCGCGCAGCGGGCTGTAGGAGAAGGTGTGGTAGCTCTCCTCCGGGTAGCCGGAGCGCTCCAGGAACAGCAGCAGGCTGTCGTCCCAGGTGGCCTGGCCGGTGTCGAGCACGTTCTGGATGCGCGGCCCGATGTCGCCCCAGATCTCCGCCCACACCTCACTGGCCGGGCGGCCGAGCGCCCACGGATACTTGCGGCCCAGCGTGTCGCGGCGATAGGCGGCGTTGCAGAAGAAGGTCAGCTGGGGACCCCAGGCCATCCACATCGGGAACCGTGACGACAGCAGGATGCTGACCGCGGTCTGCAAGCTCTGCGGCCACTGCTCCGGCGGCCCGACCGGGGTGCGCGCCCAGTCGACCGCCGCGAGGTCCTGCCCGACTTCGGGATCGGCGGCGAAGACGTCGCTCACCTGTGTTGTCTCCCCCTGCCCGTGGTGCCGCGGACGACCAATCGTGGGGGCACCACGATATCCCGCCCGATGACCGTCCTGTCCTCGATCCGGTCCACCGCACGGGTGACCGCGTCCGTCGTCATCCGCTCGATGTCCTGCGCGACGGTGGTCAGGTCGATGTGACCGAGCCGGCTGACGCTGCTGTCGTCGTAACCGACCACGCTCAGATCCTCCGGCACCCGCACGCCGTGTCCGCGCACCACGTCGAGCAGCCCGGTGGCGCTCAGGTCGTTGAACACGGTGACCGCCGTCGGCAGATCGTCGAGCAGGGCCGCCGCGGCGCGCGCGCCGTCCTGTTCACCGGGTCCGCCCGGGATGATTTTTCGGTACGCCATGAGCCCGTGCCTCCCCATGGCCTCCTCATACCCCCGCCGTCGCTCGGCCGAACCGGCCAGCGTGCCGCCGTCCACATGGGCGATCCGGGTGTGCCCGAGCCCGACCAGATGATCGACGGCCTGCCCGGAGCCGAGCGCGTCGTCGGTGCGCACCACGTCCACGTCCCGCCGCCGGACCGCCCGCATCATCGCCACCACCGGCCGGCTCCGCGCCAGCGCAGCCAGCTCGGCGGCCGGCAGTTCCGGGCTGAACAGCACCAGCGCCTCGCACCGGTCCTGGAGCAGCTCGCCGATCGCGGTCCGCTCCGCGCGGCGGGGTGTCACCGCGCTCAGCGTCAGCTGATATCCGGCCCGTCCGGCCGCGTCGTAGAGCCCGGTCAGCACGTCGACGTGGAACGGGTGCCGGACGTCGAACATCACCCCGAGCAGCTGACTGCGGCCGCTGCGCAGCAGCCGGGCCCGGGTGTCCGGCCGGTAGTCGAGCCGGCGGGCCACGTCGAGCACCCGCTCGCGGGTGGCCGCGCCGGCCCCGGGCGCGCCGCGCATCACGATCGACGCCAGGGCGACCGAGACACCGGCCTCGGCTGCCACGTCGGCGAGGGTGGGCCTGCGCATCCGCCGATCCTAGCGATGTGATGCCTGAAACGTTCTATCGCTCATCGCTACTAGAACGTTCTAGAGTGCCGAGCCGTGGACACGCTCACCGCCGGTCGCCGCTGGGCGGCCCTGCTCGCTCTCGCCCTGGGCGGCTTCGGTCTCGGCCTCACCGAGTTCGTCGCCATGGGCCTGCTCCCGGAGATCGCCCGCGACCTCTACGGCGACGCGGCCCCGGACACGGTCGCCAGGGCCGGCTGGATGATCACCATCTATGCCCTGGGCGTGGTCGCCGGTGCTCCCACCATCGCGGCGCTCACCGCCCGGGTCCCGCGCCGGCGCCTGGTCCTGGGCCTGCTCGCTCTGATGGCCGGCGGCACCGCGCTGTCCGCGCTCGCCCCGACCTTCGAGCTGGTGCTGGCCGGCCGATTCCTCGCCGCCCTGGCCCACGGCGCCTACTTCGGTGCGGCCGGCATCCTGGCCGCGTCCATCCTCGGCCCGGGCAACCAGGGCAAGGGCGTCGCCCTGGTGATCGGTGGCCTGACCGCGGCGAACATCGTCGGCGTCCCGCTGATCACGAGTCTCGGGCAGGCCCAGGGCTGGCGGACGGCCTATCTCGCGGTCGCCGCCGTCTTCGCCCTCACCCTGCTCGCCGCCGCCCTGGTCGTCCCGGCGGCGCCCGCGGCGCCCGGCGGCTCCCCGCGCGCCGAGCTGGCCGCCTTCCGCTCGCCGCGGGTCTGGCTCGCCGCCGCGGTCGTCGCCGTCGGCCCGGCCGGCTTCTTCGCGGTCAACAGCTACGTCGCCCCGGTCACCACGCACGTCACCGGCCTCGCCACCGGCCTGGTCCCGTGGGTGCTGGCCGTGATGGGTGCGGGCATGACCGCCGGGATCGCGGCCGGTGGCATCGCCGCCGACCGCGACCTGCGCCGCACCGTGGTCTGGGGCCTGGCCGGGCTGGTCGCCTCGGTCGCCCTGTTCGCCCTGACCGCCGCCCACCCGGCCGGCCTGTTCGTCAGCGCCTTCCTGGTCGGCGCGGCCAGCCTGTTCATCGTCCCGGCCCTGCAGGGCCAGCTGATGGTCGCTGCCCCGGACACTCAGCTGATGGGCGCCGCCATCAACCAGTCCGCGATCAACCTGGCCAACAGCCTCGGTGCGGCCGTCGGCGGCGCCGCGATCGCCGCCGGCTGGGGCTACCGCTCCTCGGCCTGGCTCGGCGTGGCCCTGGCCGGCGCCGGATTGCTGCTGGCTGTCGTCAGCTTCCGCGCCACCGCCCCCGCACGTGAGCTGGTCCGGGCCGGCTGACGGAGGCTCCGCACCAGGGTGGGGATCATGATCGCCGCGGCGATCAGGTGCAGCCCGCACAGGGTGGCGACGGTGGCCGCGTTCGCCCCGGTGAGCACGGGCGGCACCAGCGAGAGCGCGGTCAGCGCCACCGCGGTCCACCGGAAGTACCGGCGCAGGGTCACCGCCAGGACGACCCCCACCAGCGAGAAGACGCCGGTCATCGTGGCGAACCCGGCCAACGGGATCGCCTCGCCGCCGTCCGGTGTCTCGAAGTCGACGCCGGCGGCCATGGCGAGCGCCGCGCCGAGCGTGGTGGCCACCATCGCCGCGACGGTGGCCAGCAGTCCGTTCCTGATCGTGTTCCTCATGCCGCGCCGCCCGCCACCAGGCGCTCCGGGAGCCCGAACCGCGCGAACCGGTCGCTGTGGAACGTCGTGATCTCGGCGATCGCCCCGCCGGTGACCCGCAGCACGTCGAGCGTCAGCGGCAGGTACGCCTGCTCGCCGGCGTTCCAGAGGTAGAAGGCGACGGCCGGCTGCCGGTTCGCGGAGGTGGGCACGGCGCGCAGGCCGGTCATGCCCTCGAAGCCCTCCTCGGCCCAGTTGCTCAGCACCGCGTCGCGGCCGAGATGCAGGCCGGGCGTCGGCGGCATCGAGAACCGCACGTCGTCGCGCAGCATCGCGGCGAGCGCCGGGATGTCGGTGGCCACGCTGGCGTCGGTGAACCGGCGCACCAGCTCCCGCGTCCCGGCGTCCTCCTCGCCGCCGGTCCAGTCCTGCCGCTCGGCGGGCAGGTGCTCGCGCATCCCGGCACGGGCCCGTTGCAGCGCGCTGTTCACCGAGTTGACCGAGTCGCCGAGCAGTTCCGCGACGTCCTTCGCCGGCCAGCCGAGCACGTCCCGCAGGATCAGCACGGCCCGGGAACGCGGCGCGAGATGCTGCACCGCCACCAGGTACGCCAGCTCGATCGTCTCCCGCGCGACGGCCGCCGTCTCCGGAGCGTCCGCGTCACCCGCGGGCAGCTCGTCCAGCAGCCGGTCCGGGTACGGCTGCAACCACCGCACCTCGCCGCCGGTCGCCGGCTCCGGGCGGCGCTTGGCGAGCAGGTCCAGGCAGGCGTTGGTGGCGATCCGGTACAGCCAGGCCCGGAACGTCGACCGCCCCTCGAACGTCTCCCGCCGCCGCCAGGCCCGCAGGAACGTCTCCTGCACGGTGTCCTCGGCATCCTCGAACGACCCGAGCATCCGGTAGCAGTGCACGTGCAGCTCCCGCCGGTGCCGCTCGGCCACCCCGGTGAACGCCGGCTCGTCGACCTCGCCCAGCATCGTGTCCGCACCCATCACGTCATCCTCCCGGCTCATCGTGTCCCGACGCAGGTGTGACGGGTGCGCCCAGGAAAACTCATCAGTCGGATTCCCGTCCGCGAAGTTCCGGACCGGCGGTATCTGCCGCGGGTGGTGACGCGTCTTGCTCACGACCTGACCGGGCCGGCGTGCGGCAAGGAGGAATCTGAATGTCCCATCCCCATCAGAAGAAGGTGGCGAGGCGTGGCAAGCCCACGCCGATCGCGACCGATCTGCGTCTGACGAAGCGCCCGACCACGACCGCCACGGAGAAGGTGATCAGCAAGACGACGCGCGATGCCACCCGGGCCAAGATCCTGGGCGTGCAACGAAAGTACGCCGGGCACACGGTGACCCGGAGCCTGTCCGATCCCTCGGTCAGGCAGTACCTGGCGGCCGGCGACAAGCGATCCAAACGCAAGGCGAGCGAGGCGATGGGCGAGAGCGGTGCGGTGACCTGGCTCAGGTCCCGCACCAAGCGCCGGATCAACCTCTCCCGTCCGACCGTCTCCAGGCCGTTCACCTGGAGCTTCAGCCCTGGCGTGCCGTGGGCGGACGCCGTGGCGTTCCACGGGTCCAACGTCACCGACGTGACCTACTGGGACGGCGCGCTGCTGCACATCGTGGAGGCGAAAGGGGGCGGCTCGGCGCTGAGCACCGGCATGCGCGCACGGATCCAGCGGTACGATCCCGACACCGCGCAGATGAATCCGCAGAAGCTCCGGCAGTCGGCCTCGCCGCCGAGGGTGAGCCAGCGGACTCTGGCGTATCTGATCGACATCGCCTACTCCATGTGCGCCTCCAAGAGCCAGGACCGGCGCGCGCTGGTCGGCAAGGCCATCCTCAACGCGATCGAGAGCGGGAAGATCGAATACCTCGCGGTTTCGACCAAGGTCGAGCCGGACGACACCCACGCGACCGTCACCGTCATGGACGACCGATAAGGAGGAACCGTGAGCTACACGCTGGAGCTATGGGCCGCGCCCGTGGACGAGTTGGCGGCCCGGCTGGGCGCCGGAGGCGCTGACGACGACCCGGCCGGCAAGCAGGCGACGCCGGCCCAGCTCGACATCGTGGCGTCGTGGCTGGCCGTGGCCGGTCGCCCGATCGACTCCGTGCAACACAGCTCGGCGGCGGGCGACTGGTTCGAGGACGACGTGATCGGTGGCCCGATCGCCGGACACCTCGGCGCCGACCTGGCCGGGCACCTGCTCTCGCGCCCGCTGGCCGGGCTGACCTGGGACGAGTTCCCCAGCGTCGGCTGGGTGCGCAACGCCGAGATCCACGCCGCACTGACCGGCCGGGCCCGCGCGGACCTGCCGGACCCGGACACCGACGAGGGCGACGTCGTGCGGACCGTCATCGACGCCCTGGAGCGGGTCATGGAGTCCGGACAGGACCTGGTGACCTATTACGGCTGACCGGCCGGCCGCAGGTGCCCGAGCCCGCCGGGCTCGGGCACCTGCGGGATCCGTAGTCAGGTGATCGGCTCCTCCAGGACGTAACGCTTGGCCAGCCCGCCACCGAAGTCGACCTCGACCTCACGCCGGGCCACCAGCACCGCGCTGTCGCCGCGGACCGCGTAACCGACCTCGGACGACTCCGGCACCTCGCGCACCGCGCTGGGCACCCGGCCGCTCGACGCGGCCCGGCGCAGCCGGCGCTGCAACGCTGCGCCGAACAGCTCCTCGACGTCCCGGTCGGCGCCGCCGGGCGGGGCCGCCGGGGCGTCCCGCAGGTCGGCGACCGGCCGGGTGGAGTCGAGGATGCCGGTCACGTTGCGGTCGTTGTCGACCCGCACCTGCAACCGGCCCCGGTCCGGGCTGACCACCGGGGTTCCGTCGATCAGCTGGACGAACCCGACCGTCCGCTCCCGGATCCGCGGCTCCACCCGCTCGTCCGCGGACGCGCCGGCGTGCCGGTCGTACCGGATGTGATCGACGGCCAGCTCGGCGTGCTCGGAGAGCCGGTACCGCTCGATCGCCCGGCGGGCCACCGCGACCGCCTCGTCGTCGGTGAGCTGCTGGTCGGTCTGCGCCGGCGCGGCCAGGGTGATCTCCCGGGACCCGCTCGTGCCGAGCACCACCTTGGCCGCGCCGCCGAACCGGTCGGTCCACGCGGCGGCAAGGTCGTGCGCCGCGGCCCGGCCGAACTTCGCCGACCGGGTGCCGCGGGGCACGGCGAGGGTGCGGGCGCGCAGCGTCGCCCGGTCGTACCAGCGCCACCACCACCAGGCGGTGTTCGCCCGGCCGGCGTCGAACAGCCGCTCGTTGAACAGCCGGTCGGTGGCCTCGGCCTGGGTCGCGCCGCACGCCGTCACGGCCGGCTCCTGCCCGTGGCTGATCCGCCACGAGGCGTCCAGGAACGCGGTGCTGAACGACTTGCCCTTGTTCCACTCCTCGAAGAAGTAACGGCCGTAGTTGCCGTTGTCCACGCTGGTCGTCTCGTACCCGAGGATCATGCGCAGCCCGAGGTTCGCGGTCGACCAGGTGCGGATCGGGCTGTGCCCGCCCTTGACCCGCACCGACTCGCAGGTGGACCAGAAGACGTACCGGGCGTACTCGTTGCCCAGCCGCATGTCGTTGGAGCTGGTCCAGTGGTCGCCGCCCCAGTCGTTGCCGACCGGGATGGAGAAGACGCCGTTGCTGGCCATCCCGCCGTGCCCGGAGTGATAGACCACCTTGGCCGCGTCGAAACCGTAGTCGTCCTGCCAGTTGTCGTACGTCTCCTCGTAGATCCACTGCCCGACGTTGCCGTCCCGGTACCAGCCGTTGGGTGTGTTGAACTGCTTGACGTAGTCGTAGAAGCCTTGCGCGTCGTCGTGGGTGAGGCTCAGGTCGCCGACCCCGGGCGGGAAGTCCTCGATCGACGTGAAGAAGTAGATGTCTTGCTGGGTGCCCTTGGCGGCGTCGTCGCTCCCGGCGTTCGGGTTCGCGCCGGACACCAGTCGGGCGTCAACGAGTTCGGTCATGGTCGCTCCTCTGCGCTGCTTGCGGGTACCAGGTAGGGAGCGCGGGCCGGCTCGGCAGATACCGGGCGGTCCTTGAATTGACACCTTCAGTCGACGGTGATCCCGGCGCCGGTGAGCGTCAGGTACCAGGGCGAGTCGGTGAAACCGGGTCCGGTCTCCGGGCCGATGTAGGCGTCGATGTGGTGCGAGCCGCCCAGGCCCGGGGTGAACTCGTCGGTGATCAGCCAGGCCGCGTCGCGCAGCGTGGCGCAGATCGTGGCCGGCGGGGCGGAGCCGTCGTCCTGGGTCCCGCAGGCGGCGATCCGGAACCGGGTGCCGTGCGGCAGCACGCTCGGATCGGCGGCCGCCGAGACGAACGGGGTGAGCCGGTCCCCGTCGGTGTCCCGCGGCGCCGAGTCCAGCCAGAACCCGACGTCGTAGGACCAGTTCAGGTACTGCCCGGCGGTCGTGCGCCCGGTGCCCTCGTCCGTCACGGCCTGCACGAAGTCGGCCGGATACGTCCCCAGGTCGTCGTCGCCGTGCGCGCAGTCCAGTTTCGGGCAGCCGGTGACCCGCGTCGGCTCGCCGCTGTGGAACCGCTCCACCGCGGTGTAGTAGACCGTGATCTCCCAGCCTCCGCTGACCTGCCGGCTCGGGCGGGGCGCGGTGACCGCGGCGGAGGTCGTCGCGCTCATCGAGGGGACGCTCACGCCGGCCGTCGGCTGCGCGGGCGGTGCCGGGGGCGCCGTGCCGCACCCGGCGAGCGCCGCGACGGTGAGAAGCAGACCGGCCCGCACCCGATCGAGCATGCCAAGCCGGGCGGGCGGGCACCGGCGGAACGCCCAGGTCACCCCTCGTAGTACGAGTTCACCGCGGGCTGCCCCGTGTAGTTGGCGCCGGCGACGAATCGCCCACCCGGCGCCAGCCACCGCGCGATGCGAGCCAGCACGCCCAGCTCAGCGCTTCCCGGTGCCGCGGCTCGCCACCACCGCGGAGGCGTGCAACTTGCGCGTGTTCAGCAGTTGGGGTGTCACGCGGCCAGCTTGCCAGGAGGAGGATGGTGACATGGACCCGGTGGCCCGGCTCGACCTGGTGATTTTCGACGCGGCGGACATCGATGCGGTGGGCGCGTTCTACGCCAGGCTGACCGGGTGGGACGTGGTGCGGCAGGAGGCCGACCGGTTCGGGATCCGGGACCCGAGCGGGCAGGAGATCGAGTTTCAGTACGCCCCGGATCACGTCCCGCCGCGCTGGCCGGGACAGGATCGGCCCCAGCAGTTCCACCTGGACCTGCGGATCGGTGACCCGCGGACCGAGGCCGCCCGGGCGATCGAGTTCGGCGCCCGGCTGCTCGCCGACGGCCCGGGCGGCATCACCCTGGCCGATCCGGCCGGCCACCCGTTCGACCTGGGCGCGCCGGGCGGCACCACCCCGTTCACCGTCACGGTCGACGCCCCGGACGCGGGCGTCCTGGAGCGCTTTTACGCCGGCCTGCTCGGCGGCATCCCGGCCATCCTGCGGTTCCAGCAGGTCAACGAGTACAACGCGCCCCGCTGGCCGGACCCGGGCCACCCCCAGCAGGCCCACCTCGACCTGCTCACCGCCGACCTGGACGCGGCGCAGGCCCGCGCGGTCGCGCTGGGGGCGCGGTCGCTGAACGCCGGCACCGACCGCTTCCGTGTCTACGCCGACCCGGCCGGGCACCCCTTCTGCCTCATCCACTGACCGCGACCGACAGGCGCCGCCACTCACGCCCGTCGCCAGTAGTCACATGATCACCCAGAAGGGACATCGTCATCCGGGCCGCGTCGTGGGAAGGTGGCGGGCATCGACGAACCCGACGAAAGCGAGCATCGTGCGCCTGATCACCGCCAACCGTGGCGAAGAGGTTCTGCACACCATTCAGACCGCCGTGACCACCGGCGGCGTCACCGCCGCGTCGATCACGCTGATCGGCGCGGTCCACGAGGCCACCGTCTCGATCATGAAGAAGGACGACGCGCGTACCGATCTCGTCGAATCCTATGAGCAGCCGTTCGAGCTGACCGGCACCGGGGAGGTCATCGACGGCCGGGTCCACGTGCACGTGACGCTGGCCGGCGAGGGCCTGATCGTCGCCGGTCACCTGCACCGGGCGGTCGTCGGCGAACACTTCGTCCGTGCCTACCTGGACCCGGTCGCCGAACGGTGATCCCGGCTGTGGGCCGGTCAGGAGAGCGGATCCCAGTCGGCGGCGTAATGCGTGAGTGACGCCGCCAGATCGGGGTGCGAGGCGACCCACAAGCTGTCGAACAGATACCACTGCTGGAATCCGAATGCCCCGCTGCAATGCATCGCCAACTGGGCCAGGTGCCCACCCACCTGAACCAGTGACGCCTCCGGACGCCGGCCGCCGGCGAGCACCGGGTCCTCGACCAGCGCCAGGGCCGCAGCGTGCGGGTCGTCCCGTCGGGCCAGTTCGTCCGGCCAGGGCGCGTCCGCGTCGAGGCTGAAGCCCGGCCACAGGTTGGCCCGGTGCAGCGCCGGCGCCAGCGACTTCTCGCCCGGCGCGACCAGCGCGGCGAGCACGTGCAGCTCCGGCGGCCAGCCGTGCCGGCTCGCGCGGGGCAGGTGGTTCGCCAGCTCGGCCAGCTCGATGCCGGGAAAGGTCACCTGGTCGGCGCCGTCCAGGCTGGCCCCGTCGTAGTAGGTGAGGAACGTCGCGTACGTCGCCGGCTCGCCGGGCGGGTCCTTCTCCGCGTCCTCGGGCAGCGGCCACGACTCGTGCAGCAGGTAGGCGAGCCGGTCCGGCGCCGCGGCCACCACCCGGTCGTCCAGGAAGAAGTAGGCCAGCTCGACCTCGTCGTCGTCGGTCCGCACCCGCAGGCTGTGCTCGTCCAGCCGGATGTAGTCGGCGTCCCCCTCGACATACAGGTGCTCATGCAGCAGGGTCCGCAATTGATCGGTCGACTCGGGCGGCGGCAGCCGATGCTCCCGCGCCGCCTCGAAGATCGAGCTCAGCCCGTAGACGTCCGCGCCCAGCTCGTTCGCGATCCAGTTCCGTGGCTCGGCGCGTCCCCAGTGCCGCCGGAACCAATCCAGCACCGTCGCATCCGGCAACCGCCGCACCAGTTTGCTCAGCGGCCCCGCGTAATGCGACCGATAGACGAAATGCACCGCCCGAGGCTATCGGCACCCACCCCGCGCCGCCGCCGGATCAGGCGGAGATCCTCCGCCGGGGTTCCGCGTCGGAGAAACGCGCCGTCGCGGGCAGCGAAGACGATCCGCACCACCGGGAATACACGGAGATCACTGTCTTGCGCTGCCGGGCGTACCGTAAGGTCTGTCAGCATGAGCGACCTCGCGGTGACGCCCGTCGGCCGGGTCGAGTCGCCGCTGACCGATCGCGCGACCGCTCCCCGGCAGGGCGACGAGGGCGCCCCACCGGCCTGGCTGGTCTTCGCCGAGCAGTACGCGGACGCGCTCAGCCACCTCGAACCCGGCGCCGGACTGCTGATCCTCACCTGGCTCGACCGGGCCGACCGCAGCGTGCTCCAGGTCCGCCCGCGCGGCGACGCGACCCGGCCGCTGACCGGAGTCTTCAGCACCCGCTCCGCGGACCGGCCGAATCCGATCGGCCTGCACCGCGTCACCGTCCTCGCCGTCGACGGGCTGCGCATCCAGGTCGCCGATCTCGAAGCCCTCGACGGCACCCCGATCCTCGACGTCAAACCGGTCCTGGAAGCGCGGGGCGAACGGTGACGTCCGGAATACCGGCCCAGGGAAGGGACTTGGCGACAGACATGACTACCTTCGATCCGCACGCCCTGCTCGCGGAGAGCAGGCTCGGCATCCTCGCCACCATCCGGAAGGACGGGCGCCCGCAGCTCTCCCCGATCCTGCCGTTCTACGACCGCGAGGCCGGCACGATCTACGTCTCGATGACCGAGGGCCGCGCCAAGACCGCGAACCTGCGCCGCGACCCGCGCGCCGCGATCGAGGTGACCAGCGCCGACGGCCGCGCCTGGGCCACCGCCGACGGCGACGCCACCCTGATCGGCCCCGGCACCGACCCGCACGGCCCGGAGGTCGAGGCGCTGGTCGACTACTACCGCCGAGCCGCCGGCGAACACCCGAACTGGGACGAGTACCGCGCGGTCATGGTCGCCGACCGCCGGGTCCTGCTGACCCTCCAGGTGACGCACGTTTACGGCCAGTCACTCATCCCGGACTGAGCCCTCGATCGCCGATGGGGTGAGCGATCAGCGCTTGACCTGTACCCGGGGGTGCGGGTCTAGCGTCCCGGGCATGAACGTGATCACCAGTGTGCATGCCCGGGAAATCATCGACAGCCGCGGGAACCCGACCGTCGAGGTCGACGTGGTGCTGGCGGACGGGGCTCGGGGGCGGGCGGCCGTGCCGTCCGGGGCGTCGACCGGCACTCAGGAGGCGGTCGAGCTGCGGGACGGGGATCCGCGGCGCTACCACGGCAAGGGCGTGCGGCGGGCGGTCGAGGCGGTCAACACCGAGATCGCCGCGGCGCTCAAGGGGCACGACGCGGGCGACCAGGAGGGCGCCGACCGGGTGCTGATCGAGCTGGACGGTACCGCGAACAAGGGCCGGCTCGGCGCGAACGCCACGCTCGGCGTCTCGCTGGCGCTGGTCCGGGCCGCGGCGGACAGCGCCCGGCTCCCGCTGTACCGCTACCTCGGCGGGACGGACGCCACCCTGCTGCCGCTGCCGCTGATGAACATCGTGAACGGCGGGGCGCACGCCGACAATCCGCTCGACTTCCAGGAGTTCATGATCGCCCCGGTCGGCGCGGGGACCTTCGCCGAGGCCGTACGCATGGGGTCGGAGGTCTTTCACACGCTGCGCGGGGCGTTGCGGCGGGCCGGGCAGAACACGAACGTCGGTGACGAGGGCGGGTTCGCGCCCGACCTGCGGACCGCCGAGGAGGCCCTGACGTTCGTCACCGAGGCGATCGAGGCGACCGGGTACCGCCCCGGGACCGACGTGGCGATCGCGCTCGACCCGGCCGCCTCCGAGTTCTTCACCGACGGCCGCTACCTGCACCGCGACCCGGCCGAGCACGTCGCCTACCTGGCCGGGCTGGTCGACGCGTTCCCGATCGTGTCGATCGAGGACGGAGTGGCGCAGGACGACCACGCCGGGTGGGTGGCGCTCACCGAGGCGATCGGCGAGCGCTGCCAGCTGGTCGGCGACGACGTGTTCTGCACCAACGAGGCGCTGCTGCGGCAGGGGATCGCGGACGGCCTGGGCAACGCCATCCTGATCAAGGTGAACCAGATCGGCACGCTGACCGAGACCCTGGCCACGGTCCGCACCGCGCAGGCCGCCGGGTGGGGTGTGGTGATGTCGCACCGGTCCGGCGAGACCGAGGACACCACGATCGCGGACCTGGCGGTGGCCACCGGGTGCGGGCAGATCAAGACCGGCTCGCTGTCGCGCAGTGACCGGACGGCGAAGTACAACCAGCTCATCCGGATCGAGGAGGAGCTGGGGGAGCGGGCCCGGTTTGACCCGTACCCCAGGGTGCGGGTTTAGGGTTCACGGCATGCGGGTGGGTGAGCTGGCGCGCCGGACCGGGACGACGATCCGGGCGCTGCGGTATTACGAGTCGGTCGGCCTGGTCGTGCCCCGGCGCCTCAGCAACGGCTACCGGGAGTACGACCCGATCGCCGAGCGCCAGGTCGCCCAGATCCGCGAGCTGATGGCGCTGGGCCTGGCCGTCGAGGAGACCCGCCCGTTCGTCGAGTCGATCGCCGACGGCTCGCAGGACGTGTGCGCCGCGACGCTGGCGACGTTCCGGAGCACGGTGACCGGGTTGCAGCGGCGGATCGGGGAGCTGACCGCGCAGCGGGACGCGCTCAACGCCCGGATCGACGAGGCGGCGCGGTCGGTGGTGACCGGGGTCCCGGCCGGTTTCACCAGCCCCGCCGGCCTGGTCGGCGGGACGCTGCCGGGGTTGCGGTTCTATGCCAGCGACGGGCGGCCGGTGGACCTGGCCGCGCTCGGCCCCGGCCGGACGGTCATCTTCGTCTATCCGCTCACCGGTCGCCCCGGCGTCGACCTGCCGCGCGGCCTGCTCGAGGTGCACGGCGCCCGGGGCAGCACCGACCAGGCCATCTGGCTGCGTGACCACCACGCCGAGCTGCTCGCCGCGGGCGCCGCCCGGGTCTACGGCCTGTCCGCGCAGTCCACCGGATACCAGCGGGAGCTGGCCCATCGGCTGCGCCTGCCGTACCCGTTGATCCCCGACCCGAAGCTCACCCTGGCCGCCGCCACCGGCCTGCCCACCCTGACCTCGGGCGACCTGGCCCTTTACGACCGCCTGACCCTGATCGTCAGCGACGACGTGATCGAGCATGTCTTCCACCCGATCCCCGACCCGCCCTCGCACGCCATGGACGTGATGTCCTGGCTCACCAAGGCCAGGGCCGGAAGTAATCAGCCATCGTCGGCTTCAGGTCGATGACCGGTGTGCCGGAGACCGCGTCCAGCCCGGTCACCGTCAGCTCGCGCCCGTCGACGGCTTCGATGGCGCAGCACGTCACCCCGATTCGGCCCGCGACCGGCGAAGATCCCGACGGGCGGGGGGCCGGCACGCCCCCGATACGGTCTCGGCTGCTCGCCATGCGATGAGGCCGACCAGCCGGCGGAAGGGTTCAGGGCCGCGGCGGCGGGAACCATGGCGGCATGGGCTCGCGGAACGACGCCACGCTGACAGCGGACGGCCGGTACCTGATCGTTTCCGGCCGGCGGTGGCGGGCCGCCGACCCGGGCATCCCAGAGCCGCTGCGTCAGGAACTGGTGGACGAACTGATGGCGAGCCGCCGGCTGGTCCGCACCGACCCGGAGACGGCGCGTCCCCGGGTGCGGGACGCCAAGGTGGCGCTCGGCGAACGCGGCGACCCGTGGTGGGAGCCGACGCCGGCCGGCCGGCGGACCCGGCTGGCCGCGGCGATCCGGACCCTGCTGCGGCACCGCCGTGCCGACGCCACCATCTGCCCGAGCGAGGCGGCCCGGATCGTCGGCGGCGAGTCATGGCGTGACCTGATGGTCCCGGCGCGCGAGGTGGCCGCCGCACTGGCCCGCGCCGGCGTCGTCTCCGTCCGCCAACACGGAGCCGACGTCGACCCGGCCACCGCGACCGGCCCCATCCGCCTCGCCCGCGGCCCGCAGTGGTGAGTACCGGGCCAGGCGGTCGGTGGCGACGCCGGCCGTCAGGAACATGCCGGCCAGCAGCAACCAGCCCGAGGTCCCGTGCGCGATCGCGGTCAAGGTGACCACCACCGGCGCGAGCATCGTCCCGGCCGCGAAGCCGGTCTGGCTGATCCCCTGATAGGCGCCCGGGTTGCGGGAGTCGGCGAGCTCGAAGGCCAGCGACCACTCACCGGCCTCGGACAGGACTTCGGCGGCGCTCGCGGCGACGACCGCGAGGAGCAGCAGGCCGACCGCGGCGAGCGCGGGAAGCGGTGCCGCCCCGGCATAGAAAAGGCAGGTCAACACCAGAAAACCGGAAGACGCCAGTACGGTACGCCCAGCCGCCCGCACGTCCGTGACCAGCCGCGCCGCCGGAAGCTGGAAAAGCGCGACCAGCACCGTGTTGAGCACCAGCAGCAGCGCGACGACGGTGGCCGGCGCCCGCGTGTGCAAGGTGACCCAGAGCGGCATCCCCACGGTGAGCAGCCCGAACTGAACGGTGAGGAGCCCGTAGAACGCCGCGATCCCGACGTACCGGAAATCCCGCAACGGAGAGCGTGCCGCCCGCCGCGGCCCTCCCGCGCGTGAAGCAATCCCCGCGGAGGTCGAGGGCGACGGCGGAGGCGAAGGGAAGCCGCGCAGGGGCAGTGTCGAGGTCAGGACCAGGGCGGATGCCGTGAGCATGGCGACGACATAGGCCGCCGGGGTGCCGGTGGCCAGGGCGGCCGTGGCGAGGGCCGACCCGAGACCGACGAACACGTTGGTGACCACCCGCAGGCGGGCGCGGACCGTCACGCGGTCCGGCCCGGTGAAGTGCAGGGCGAGGAGCGTGGCCTGAGCGGTCCGCTGCGCGCCCTGAGCCCCGATCGCGGCGCACGCGATCAGCGTGAAGGTGATCGCCGAGGCGGCCGAGCAATACGCGGCCAGCGCCACCGACTGGGTGACCGTGGCCGCGACCAGGACGCGCTGCGCGCCCACCCGGTCGGCGAGATAACCGGATCCGAAGGCGGCCGCCATCCCGGCCCCGCCGGCCACGGTCAGCCCGACGCCGACCGTGGCCGGCGACAATCCGATCACGGTGGTGAAGAAGAGCGCGCTGACTCCGAACAGCACGCCTTTGGCCAGCGAGGACGCCGCGATGGACAGGGTCAGCGCGCGCTCGACCGGACTGCGGCCGACGAGCCGTTCAGCAGAGAGGATCACGCCCCCGTTCTGCCAGCCGGCTCCGGGCCGTGCGATTGATGAAGGATATCGCTTCATAAACCGGACGATGGCCGGGAGCCGGGATCGGCCGGGGATCAGCTCGGGCGGGCCGGGGCCGCCGGCGCCTTCGGGCAGGTTCCGGCGCAGGTGAAACCCAGGGACGGCCCGCTCGGCGCGGAGAGTTCCGGCTCGGCCGGGAGAGCGCTGCCGCTCGGCAGCAGCTCCCGGCAGGCCGCCACCGCCTTGCGGTAGTCGTCCGCCAGCACGGAGACCGACCCGTTGACGCGGACCCGACCGTCCGCGGTGATCGTCACCCCGGGAAAGTCCGCCACCCCGTTCGCCCGCACACACGCGGTGAAGGCCGCGGCCCGATCCCCGCCGCCCGCGGCAACGGCGACCTCCGGACCGCCCGCAGCGGAAACCGCGGTCCCGAACGCCAGCGTCGCCACGCCGAGACCAACCCCCGCCACCCATCGTCCGTTCTTCATGGACACTCCTTCCGAACCGGTTCGCTGTCGGGACTCAGCCCACCAGCCGCCCGGTCACCCCAGCGGAACAGCGACGGTTACGCCGGGGAAACGCCCGTCCCGCCACCATCGGGGCATGCGCATCCTGCTGGTCGAGGACCACCGAGAACTCGCCGAGACGATCGCCGCCGGCCTGCGCCGGGAGGGCCTCGCGGTCGATCTCGCCGCCGACGGCCCAGCCGCGCTGGACCGCGCCGCGACCTTTCGGTACGAGGTGATCGTCCTCGACCGCAACCTCCCCCGCATGCACGGCGACGAGGTCTGCCGCACCCTGATCAGCAACGGTCACCCGGCGCGGATCCTGATGCTCACCGCCTCGGCCGGCATCGAGGACCGGGTCGACGGGCTCACCTGCGGCGCCGACGACTACCTGCCGAAACCGTTCGCCTTCGCCGAGCTGGTCGCCCGGATCCGCGCGCTGATCCGCCGCAACCAGCCCGCGCTCACCCCGGTCCTCAGCCACGCCGGCCTGCGCCTCGACCCGAACCTGCGGACCGCCTCCCGGTCCGGTCGCCGGCTCGACCTGCGGCCCAAGGAGTTCGCCGTCCTGGAGGTGCTGATGGCCGCCGCCGGCCGTCCGGTACCCGCCGAGGAGCTGCTGGAACGCGCCTGGGACGAGGCCGCCGACCCGTTCACCCACACGGTCAAGGTCACCGTCAGCCGGCTGCGCCGCAAGCTCGGCGACCCGCCGCTCATCCACACCGTCCCGCAGGCCGGATACCGCCTGGCGGCGGCATGAGACGACAGACCCTCCGACTCCGCCTGACCTTGCTGTTCGCGGTCCTGTTCCTGATCGCCGGCGCCGCGCTGTTGCTCCTGACGTACGCCATCACGACCGGCCAGCACCTCGTCGAGGAGCCGGCGGTGCCCGGGGGAGTGCACGTGGTCGTACCGAGAACTGACATCGATCTCCAGCGCGACCGTGACCTGCAAAGCCTGCTGCGGGCGGAGGGCGCAGCCCTCGCCGGCATGACCCTGCTCGCCGGCGGCCTCGGCTGGCTGGTCGCCGACCGGGCGCTCCGCCCGCTGCGCACGATGGCCGGCGCGGCCCGGCAGATCTCCGAACGCAACCTGCACCAGCGGCTCGCCCTGAGCGGCCCGCGCGACGAGGTGAAGGATCTCGCCGACACCTTCGACGGGCTGCTCGGGCGGCTGCAAGGGGCGTTTGAGGCGCAGCGGCGGTTCGTGGCGAACGCGTCGCATGAGCTGCGTACGCCGCTGACCGTGGAACGCAGCCTGCTCGAGGTGGCGCTCGCGGATCCGGACGCGGACCTGCGGCACACGTGCGAGCGGGTGCTCGCGCAGAACCGGCAGCAGGAGCGGCTGATCGAGGCGCTGCTCACCCTGGCCCGCAGCCAGCGCGGACTGGACCGGCGGGAACCGGTCGACCTGGCGTGGGTGGTCGAGGGGTTCGAGGTGGCCGCCGAGCTGCATCCGGCGCCGGCCATGGGCGATCGGCCGCTGATCGAGCGGCTGGTCGGGAACCTGATCGACAACGCGGCGCGGCACAACGTCCCGGGCGGCTGGATCCGGATCTGGACCGGGACGGACCGCGGGTGGGCGGTGCTGCGCGTGGTCAACTCGGGGCCGCCGGTGGTGGAACAGGCGCTGTTCGAGCCGTTCCGGAAAGGGGACGGCAGTGCGGGGCTCGGCATCGGGCTGTCGATCGTGGCGGCGATCGTGACCGCGCACGACGGGCAGATCGAGGCGCGGGCCCGAGCCGAGGGCGGGCTGGACGTGGTGGTCCGGTTCCCGCCCGCGGGGAGGTAGCGTGCTGCTTCATGGTCGTGCGATATCAGCTGGTGGGGCAGGACCTGGGCGGGGTGCGGTTCGCGATCTCGCCGCTGAACGAGCTGGTGCTGTCGCTGCACGCGTGGCGGGATCCCGGGCGCTATCCGCTGCACCTGCCGTGGATCCGCCAGATGCAGCGGGTGCGGGGGTCGCTCGACGACGCGGTGCTGGATGCGCTGGTCAACGACGACCTGTGGACCCCGGATTTCTTGACGCCGCGTCCGTGGTCGCCGCTGACCCGGCTGGAGGACGAGCTGGCGGCGATTCGGCGTACCGGAAACGGGGTTGTCGATCGTGATCTGCGGCTGCTGCACGGACCCGGGGAATTGCCGGCGCCGCTGCGCGGCCCGGACGTCTTGGACCGCATCCTGGACGCGTTGACCGGGTATTGGGAGCGGTGCTTCGCGCCGCACTGGTCACGGATGCGGGCGCTGCTGGAAGGCGACGTGACCTTCCGGGGGCGGGAGATCGCGCAGCACGGGCTGGCCGCGATGTTCGCCGGGTTGGCCGGACGGGTGCGGTTGTCCGGGGACACGGTGGAGGTTTTCGTACGCTCGCAGGTGCACTACACGCGTCCGGCGACCGGCGGGCTGACCCTTGTTCCGTCGATGTGGACCAGCAGCGCCTCCGCCCCGATCCTGCCGGACGAACCTCCGATGATCATCTATCGGGCGCGGGGGCTGGGCACGCTCTGGGAGCCGCAGCCGCTGCCCGCTCCCGGTGCGCTCGCCGGCCTGCTCGGCGCGCACCGGGCCGGTCTGCTGATCCAGCTGGCCACGCCGGCGTCGTCGACCGAACTGGCGGTCCGGCTCGGGGTGACCGCGACAGCGGTCAATCAGCATCTCCGGGCTCTGCGGGCGGCTGGGCTGCTGGTCAGCGCGCGGCATGGGCGGTCGGTGCTCTACCGGCGGTCCGATCTCGCGGATCAACTCCTGGCTCGGTCCAGCGTTTCCTGACTCGGTCCGTGCCACCGATGTCCGCCGGCTTGGGCTCTGCTGATATCGGTGGACGGGGCTGCGAGGATCGGGCCATGAATACGCCGGCGGCGGTCAGTGCCGCGCAGGAACGGGCCCGGGCGGCCGGGTTCACGATGTCGTCCGAGGAGAGCTGCGGGCGGTTCCTCGGTGTGCTGGCCGGGGCGGTGCGGCCCGGTGGGCGCATCTTGGAGATCGGAACCGGGAGCGGGGCGGGACTCGGGTGGATCGTGGCGGGGCTCGGCGGCCGGAGTGACGTCGAGGTGCACAGCGTCGAGCTGGATCCGGCGATCCACGCGCTGGCGGCGGCTGCGGAGTGGCCGTCCTGGGTGCGGCTGCATCTCGGCGATGTGCACGACCTCTACCCGGTGCTGGGCTCGTTCGACCTGATCTTCGCGGACGCGCCCGGCGGGAAGTGGACGGACCTGGACCGGACCATCGCTGCCCTGACGCCGGGCGGGTTGTTGCTGGTCGACGACATGCGGCCGGAGCGGTGGGGCAGCGCGGACCACGAGCGCCTCACCGGTGAGGTCGCCACGACGCTGCTCACCCACCCCGGCCTGAACGCCGTGGAACTGACCTGGAGCACCGGCCTGATCCTCTGCTCCCGGATCGGCTAGTCGAGGTAGCCGGTGAGGTACGTGAGGGCGGCGGCGGTGTCGGCGTCGTCCCGGTGCGGCGTTCGGAGGTCGGTGGTGAAGGCGGCGACGTCGGCGAGGATCCAGGCTCGGCGGTAGAGGGCGGTCGCGGTCGGGGAGAGCGGTAGGCCCAGGTCGACGGGTTCGGCGCCGAGCATGGTGGTGAGCATCCAGAAGTCGCGTTCGGGTGGGGCGATCCGGACTGTCGTCCAGTCGATCAGGCGGGGGCCGGCCGGGGTGCGCAGGACGTTGCCCGGGTGGGGTTCGCCGTGGGTGACCACCCACGTGGGGGTGGTGGCGCGGACGGCTTCGGTGAGGCGGTCGAACTCGGCCAGCCAGTCCTGGATCCGGGTGGCGTGGCGGTGCAGGAGGGCGCGGGCCGGTTCGGCGTGCGGGCCGCTGGTCCACGGCCGGTCCAGGTCGCTCAGGGCGGCTTCCAGATCGTGGCGGCCGGGGAGTCGGAGGTCGGTGCGTGGGGCCAGGTCGGCGACGGCTGGTGTGGCCCGGTGCAGGGCGGTGAGAATGCCGGAAATTTCGGGAATGTCCTCCGGGTGGTGCGGGCCGAAGTCGCCCGGGGTGCCGTCGAGCAGCGGGAACACGGTCACGGCATAACCCCGGGGTAGGGGGTGCACGATCGCATCGTCGAGGGTGGGCACCGGGGCGACGACGACATCGAGGCCCGCGCGGTGCAGGGCCAGTGCGGTGGCGAAGGATCGGCGCAGGTCCGGGCCGTCGCGGTCGACCTTCACGAACCAGGACCGCCCGTGGTCGTCGGTGACCGACCAGTGAAAGCTGCCCGCGCCCACCGGCAGGTAGTCGATCGCGGCGGCCTCGATCGCCCAACCGGCGGCCAGCGCCGCGCTCAGATCACCCTCGTCGAGTCCCACCGGCCGCTCTCGCACGCCGACGATTATGTCCCCCGGCGAGGGCCTTCTCGACCAGGGCGAGCAGGGCTTGCCTGCCCGCCCGATACCGGGGCAAGGTGAGTCATGGATCACGCCAGCACCGTCGGACGCATCATCGAGCGCAGCGCGCGGCGCACCCCGGACCGGATCGCGCTCACCTTCGCCGACCGGACCTGGAGCTATGCCGAGTTGGACACCGCGGTCGGGCGGGTGGCGGCCGGGCTGCTCGCGCTCGGGCTGTCGCACGGCGACCGGGTCGCGGCGTACGGAAAGAACTCTGATTCTTATCTTCTGCTCTTCCTCGGCTGCGCGCGGGCCGGTCTGGTGCACGTGCCGGTCAACTTCAACGCTGTCGGCGGCGAGCTCGGGTACCTGCTCACCCAGTCCGAGCCGGCCGCCGTCTTCGGCGACGTGGCGCTGTCCGCCCCGCTCGACGCGATCGAGGAGGAGCTCGCCGGGCTGCCCCGCCGGACCCTGCACGACGTCCTGGCCTGGGCGAGCGATCCGGACGGCCCGGTGCACCACGAGGCCGGGGTGGCCGACGGCGACCTGGTGCAGTTGCTCTACACGAGTGGGACCACCTCGCAGCCGAAGGGCGCGATGCTGACCCACCGGGCGCTGGTCCACGAATACGCCTCCTGCATCGCGGCCCTCGACCTGCGGCCGGACGACGTGCCGCTGCACACGCTGCCGCTGTACCACTCCGCGCAGATGCACGTGTTCCTGATGCCGGGCCTGGCCGTCGGCATGACCAACCACCTGCTCGAAGCCCCGGTCGCCGAGGAGATCCTGCGGCGGGTGCCGGGCGACGGCATCACCTCGCTGTTCTTCCCGCCGACGGTCTGGGTCGGCCTCGGCAACCACCCCGGGGTGGCCGAGGCCGATCTGAGCAGCCTCCGCAAGGCGTACTACGGCGCGTCGATCATGCCGGTGCCGGTTCTCCAGAAGTGGCAGAAGCTGCTGCCCGAGGTCGGGTTCTACAACTGCTTCGGCCAGTCGGAGATCGGGCCGCTGGCCACCGTGCTGCGGCCGGAGGAGCATGCGGCCCGGCCGGATTCGATCGGGCGGCCGGTGCTGTTCGTCGAGGCGCGGGTGGTCGACACGGAGATGAACGACGTGGCGCTCGGCGAGGTGGTCTACCGGTCACCGCAGCTGTGCCAGGGGTACTGGGGCAAGCCGGAGGAGTCCGCGGAGGCGTTCGCCGGTGGCTGGTTCCACTCCGGTGACCTGGTCCGGGTCGACGAGGAGGGCTACCTGTTCGTCGTCGACCGGATCAAGGATGTGGTCAACACCGGCGGCGTGCTGGTCGCCTCCCGCGAGGTCGAGGACGTCCTGTACGCCCACCCGGCGGTGGCCGAGGTCGCGGTGGTGGGACTGCCCGACCCGCGCTGGATCGAGGCGATCACCGCGGTGGTGGTGCCGCGCGGCGAGGTGACCGCGGAGGAGCTGATCTCGTACGCCAGGGAGCGGCTGTCCGCGCACAAGGTCCCCAAGTCGGTGCACCTGGTCCCGGCCCTGCCCAAGAACCCCTCCGGCAAGCTGCTCAAACGCGAGATCCGCCAGCAGTTGGGCGGCAGCGCCTCGGCGGTCGGACTCGCCTAGTCCGTTGTGGTGTCCTGAGGCCCCAGCTCCTGGAACAACGTGATCTGGAGTTCGGCGGGCGCCTCGAGCCGGGAGTTGAGCGAGTTCCACGGCGTACGCGTCGGCGGCGCCACCTCTGCCGCGCCGGCCGCCGTGGCCTCGGCCGTGCGCGCGACCGTGTCATCGACTTCGAACGCGACACGGATCCGCGGTGCCACCTGGCGCCCGACCTCGACCTCGTCGATCATCCGCTTCTGCGCCGGGTTGGCGATCTCCAGCGTCGCGCGACCGGCGTCGAGGATCACGACCCTCGCGTCGCCCTCACCCGCGAAAGCGGCTTGTTCCGGAAGGCCGAGCACGTCCCGGTAGAACCTCACCGCCTCGGCGAAGTCCTCCGCCTCGACGACCAGGCGGAGCTGCCTGACCCGCTGGGGTTGATCCGTGCTGTCGCTCACCGCCCGACAGTAGATCAACCTCCGCACACCACACCACTCTCCGCGCTGCGGCAGAGGGGACGTCACGGCTTCCGGTCTCGGGCACCGCTTCCCGGGGGCCTGTGGTTACGCTGCACGGCCATGGACTCCGCTGAGATCATCGGCCAGCTCGACGCCGCGGCCGACGAGGCCGTGTTTCCCGAGCTGAACAACGGCTACTACTACGCTGTCGACGCCCGGCTCCATGCCTACCGCGACGCGCGGCGGTGGGCGTTGATCGTCGAGACGGTGGGCTACTCGCCCCGGGCCGGCAACCTCACGGACGTCCTGCACGTCTTCGGCAACTGCCTGACCGGCGGCGAACCGGGCTTCGAGAACGGCGACTTCCTCGACCGCATCGACAACTGGGACGAGATCGAGGACGCCGACGAACCGGAGACCTTCCGCGGAACGCCGATCGTGATCCGCGGTCGTCGGCTGGAGACGGCCGCGGAGGTCGGCGACGACCTGGTCGACGTGTTTCGCCGGCTCGCCCCCGAGCACCGCGAGCTCCTGTTGGCTGACGAGGCTGAGCTTCGGCGGCGGATTCCGGCCGACCTGCCCGAGATCATGCGGCTGGACGCATGGCACCACCCTGTCGACGAACTCCCCAGCGAGTCGACGACCTTCCGCCAGCTCGCCGACGTGCTCGCGACCGGCGACAGGGAACGGTACGCACCGGACATGCCGCCCAACACGCATTGGTCCCACTGGCCGGAGTCCGGAACCCTGTAGCCGATCCGGGCCCCACGAAGGACTCACCGAGATCGTCGCTGCCGAGCACGGTTCGCTGAGGTTGCGTGGGCGGCGGTCATGGTGCGGAGCATGCTCTCGACGACGACCATTTAGTGCCGGGCAGCCGGCTCGTCGTCCCCCGCCGCCATGGTGTGCTGGAACGCGTCCTCCAACGCGCGATCGGTTCGCCAGCGGACCATCACCGGAGCGTGGCAGTCTGCGACTTTATCGGCCTTTACCTAGGCGCCGGCACTTCCCACCGGCGGCACCACGTCGGGTACCACGACGGCAAGCCCAGCGGCTGCAAGAGGGCCACGGACAAAGCTCGCAAGGTCTTCTCGACGGACCATTACGTCCCTCGCAGCGAGCTCAATCACGCCACCCTTATACATCCAGCTGAGTGGGTTCGGTCGTAGTCTTCGCTGTATGACCTGCATGGCGCTGAGGCGACATCTCAGTGCGGTATGAGGATGCGTTGACGGAGTAGGTCGAGGTTGACGTGGTCGCGCACCGCCCGCAGGGCCGGGCAGCGGGCAGGGATACCGGTGAGCGCCGTGCTGTGCTCGGTGGCCGGATGCTCGGGCTTGGTCATGGTCCAGCTGGTGACCCGGCGTGGTTTCGGCCCCGGCGCAGGCCGGGGTGTGGTGGCCTGGACGTAGTGGTCGCAGGTAGCGCTGCACGGTGCGCAGGGTGCCGCGCCAGCCGCGGGTCCGCAGCTCGGCGTTGCAACTGGGCGGCGTCGGTCAGGCCTTCCGGCCCGCGCCGATGGATGTCAGAGTGCGCCAGGGCCAGTTGTGGTCAGGTGGTGGCGACGAACTCGCGGATGTGGGTGGCGCAGGCGGCGGGCTGGTCCTCGGGCATCAGGGTGTAACTGTCCGGGACCTCGATGAGGCGGCCCTGCGGCAGCGCCTGGGCCAGGCGGGCGCCGTTGGCCGGGACCATCATCGTCGACTCCGGGGCCCACAGGACCAGGGCCGGGCGGTCGAAGGTGGACAGGCGGGCGGCAGCGTCCGTGTATTCGTCGCGCCGGGTCGTACGCAAATATTTGCGCAGGTCTCGCCGGATCTCGCCGGAGGTGAGGGACGGCCGCAACCAGGCGTCCATGATGTCGTGCGGCACCGGGCGTTTCGACATCAGCCCGAAGTTCATCGGGGAGCGGCGCAGGCCGCGAATCCGCAGCGTCTGCAACGCCAGGAAGGTGGCGCCGGGCACCTTCGACGACAGGTACAGGGCGCGGCCGGGCAGGCCGGGCGGATAGTTCTCGAACGACTCCTGCGGCAGCAGCACCAGCCGGGCCAGGCGTTTGCCGAGGCCGTGGGCGGCGACCAGTTGCGCGCCGCCCCAGTCGCAGCCGATCAGGGTGACGTCGCGCAGGTCGAGCTTGTCGAGGAACTCGGCGACCAGGCGGGTGAGGCCGGGCGCGCTGAGGTCGGCGTCCGGGTTCATGGGGATGCGATGGCCGCCGAGCGGCACCTCCAGCACGACGCAGCGATGGCCGTCCTTGAGGTCGGCGACCACATGCCGCCAGAGGGTGACGCCGGCGAAGATGCCGGTGAGGAAGACCAGGACCGGGCCGTCACCGCCGGTGTCGTCGTACTCGACGGTGCCGGCGGAGAGCGTGACGTTGCGCATGCGCGAGCCCCCGTTCGTCACCTGCGAGGCTAGTCCAGCCGGTTGCGGACCGGCGACGGCGACCGCTCGTGACGAGGTAAGCATCGCCCAGCGCGTATTCCGCCAAAGCGCCCCTCATCCGGCATCGCGGGCGATCGGCGATCGCCGATGTAGGGGGTAGCGTGCGACCCGTGATCGACGAAGCGGAGATGCGGGCCGTCTTTCGCCGGGTCGTGGACGAGGGCGGGGACGTCGTCGACCTCGCGGACATCGCGATCGCCCGGGGCTGGGGCGGGCGTGGGTGCCTGCGGACCGCGCGGGCGTTGCGGCGGGAGTTCAAGGTGTCGCTGATGGAGGCGCTCCACTTCGCCGTCTGGATCGAGCACGACGGGATCCGCGACGCGGCGAGCCGCGACGAGCTGCGGGCCGGCATCGCGACCCGGTTGCGGTGAGCGCGGCTCCGGCACACCCCTTTTCGGTACGCCCGAGCCGTCCCCTCCCGCCGCGTTTCCACGGTTGCCGGCGCCGCGTCGGGCCCGCCGTGGGAGCCGGCGGCGCGGCCGGGTCCTCGGGGGAGCGGAGGTTGCGAGCCCGGCCGGGGATCGGCGGCGCGGCCGGGTCGTCGGGGGAGCGGGCCGGCGGCGCGGCCGGGTCCTCGGGGGAGCGGCCCCCGCGAGCTCAGCCCGGCACGGCCTCGCGGCCCGGCACCGGGGTCACCGTGCGCGAAGCCACGGAACCGGGCTGTTGCGCCTGTGGCAGGCCGAGGACGTACCAAATACTGGTTTTAAAAGAGAGCACCCTGACCGGGCGTGGGGTCGCGGCGGCCGGACATCGACCCGCGAAGCACGCGCGGCTGCAGGACGGCGGCCCAGGCCGGCTCCGGTTCCGCCTGAGCCGGGATGGCCGGTGCGTCGCCGCCGGTCAGGGCCCACAGGGACGGGCCCAGGTTGATGCCGTGCTCGCGCAGGGCGCGGCGGATCACCAGGTAGTCGAGCGGCAGGCGGGCCGAGTCCGGGCTGGGGACCGGGAGGTCGCGGCGCATCCGCATGAGGCTGCGGTTGCGGTCGACGACGAGGCGGGCCGTGGGTTCGCTCAGGGCCGCGGCGGCGAGGTCACCGACAATTTTCCGTACGGCGTCAGCGTCCGCCTCGAACGCAGCGTCGACCGAGCCGAACGCGGCCAGCAACCGTGCCGCGGTCCGTGCCCCGAAGCGCCGCACGCCCGGCAGATTGTCGGACGGGTCGCCGCGCAGCGCCGCGAAGTCGGTGTACTGCTCGGGCCGCACCCCGTACATCGCGGGCAGCGACTCGTGGTCGACCAGCACCGACCGGTCGAAGCCGCCGTTGCGCACCCGCAGCACCGACGTGCTCTCGTCGATCAGCGCGAACGCGTCCCGGTCGCTGGTCATCAGCACCGAGCGCCAGCCCAGCCGGCGGGCCAGCGTGGCGCTGCTGGCCAGCACGTCGTCCGCCTCGTAGGCCGGCGGGACGACCGTGCCCACCCCGGCGGCCCGCAGCAGGTCGGGGGCGAGGGCGAGCTGGCGGGTCAGCTCGGCCGGTTTCGCCGGGCGGTGCGCCTTGTAGTCCGGGTGGTCGGTGCGGCGCGCCGAGTCGACCGGGCAGTCGAAGCCGACCAGCACGGCGTCCGGCCGCAGGTGGGCGGCGGCGCGGGCGAGATAGCCGATCAGGCCGCGCAGCGCGGGGGCGGGCTCCAGCGAGCCGTCACTGGCGTGGTAAGCCCGGTGCAGCAGGCTGTTCCCGTCCAGGACCAGCAACAACCCACCCGTACGCAGCACCCGAGAAGCTTACCGGCTCAGGTCGTGCTTACGGTGAGTGATCTTTTCCACCAGCCCCGCGGGCACCACCCGGCGCAGGGCGAAGACGAACGGGGCGTTGCTGCCCACGGCGTACCGTTGCCTCGGTTTGTCCGCCTCGATCGCGGTGACGATGGTGTCGGCGACCTGACCGGCGGAGATGCCCGCCTTCTCGTTGCGGTCGAGCGCGGTCAGCATCCGATCGAAGTCGGCTCGGTGCGGCGAGTCGTCGGCGATGTACCTGGTCCGGCGCTCGCTGATCCCGGTGTTGATCGATCCCGGCTCGACCGTGGTCAGCCACACGCCGAACGGGGAGTACTCGTGCCGGGCGCCGTTCGCGAACCCCTTGATCGCGGCCTTGGTGGCGACGTAGGACGACCGGTAGGAGAGCGGGAACGAGGCGAGCATCGAGCCGACCATCACCACCCGGCCGTAACCGCGCGTGCGCATCCCGGGCAGGGCGAGCTGCGCCAGGCGCACCGGGCCGAGCACGTTCACCTGAAAGAGCCGGCGCAGCGCGTCCATCGGCAGCTCCTCGAACGGCCCGGACTGGCTCTCGCCGGCGTTGTTGACCAGCACGTCGACGGTCCGCAGGGTCGGCGCGAGCGCCTCGATGGACGCGTCGTCGGTGAGGTCCAGCGCCAGGTATTCGACGCCGGCGACCGGGTTCTTCACCGTGCCGGGATCACGACTGGTGCCGAGGACGCGGTAGCCCCGGGAGACGAGGGCGGCCGCGGTGGCCAGGCCGATGCCCGACGATGCTCCGGTGACGAGGGCGGTGCGCTCCATCCGAGCAAGATATCCGGTCCTGGTTCCCCGTCAAGATCATCAGGACGATACAGTGGCATTCTTCGATTCAGCTCCCGGGGGAAGAGTCCACCTGTGAAAGCCGTCGCCGCGGTGTTGACCGCCGCTGTCCTGCTGCTTGCCGGCTGCACCAAGGCCGCGGAACCGCCGAAGCCGGCCGTGTCGTCCGCACCGGCCGACAACGGGATCGCCGCACTGTCCGCCGAGGAGATCCTCGCCCGGGCCAAGCAGGCGCTCGCCGACGCGAAGTCGTACCACATGGCCGGGACGATCGTGATGGACGACGAGCCGATGAAGGTCGACTTCAAGATCTCCGGCGACGACGTGCTGGGCAGCATGACCGTGGCCGGCGGCCGGATCGAGATGCTCGCCGTCGGCGGCCAGAAGTATCTGCGGGCCGACGAGAGCCTGCTGGCCATGGTGGTCGGCGAGTCGGCGACGGCGAAGCTGGGCGCCAAGGTGCTGGCGTCGAAGTGGCTCAAGCCCGCACCCGGCGACAAGTCGGCCACCGCGATGTTCGAGGGGCTGGCCGGCGGCGGAATCCTGTCCCCGAGTGGCAAGCTCACCAAGGGCAAGACGACGATCTCCAACGGCCGTCCGGTCATCGAGTTGATCGAGTCGGAGTCGGATGGCGCGCTGTACATCGCGACGACCGGCCAGCCGCTGCCGCTGAAGATGGGTGGCAAGGGCATCGACACCGTGCTGTTCACCGAGTTCGGCGCCGCGTTCCCGGAGATCGTCGCGCCGGCCGCCGGCGAGATCGTCGAGCTTCCCGCGAAGGGCACGAAGGCCTGATCGGTGCGGGGCCGGTGCTCCGCAGCACCGGCCCCGCACGGTCTCAGAGCGAGACGGTCTTGCCGCCGATCGTCACCACCAGGACGCCGGTGGAGGAGTAGGACCAGGCCAGGGCGCCGCTGTAGGCCGCGCAGCGGGCGCCGTTGGTGCCGGACCAGAACTGGTTCGAGCTGTCCGAGTCGCCGATGATCCGGTCGTTGGTGCCACTGCCGGATCGGCAGGACGTGTTGTTGCGGAACACCGAGGTGCCGGCGTCGAAGTTGAAGTTGCGCTGGCCGTTGTCGATGCTCAGGTTGTTCGAGATGGTCAGCGAGCCCGGGTTGCTGTTGTAGGTGAACCCGTGCTTGCCGTTGTGGTACGCGATGCTGCGCCGCACGATGTGGTTCACCGCGATGTCCTCGCCGCCCAGCTTGTAGCCGTTGCGGTCACCGGCCCCGGCCTGCGAGCCGTCGGTGAGCGTGCCGTTGTCGTACGACAGGGAGTCCTCGATCGTCACCGGCCCGATCGCTCCGGTGTCGGTCTTGGTGTACAGGTCCCAGCCGTCGTCGATGTTGTTGTGCGAGACCGTGTAGCGGAACACGTTGCCGGTGCCCACGGTCAGTTTCGCCGCGAAACCGTCGGCGTCCTCGCCGTCGGAGTCCGCGTTGTCGTGCGATTCCGAGCTGAGGATCAGGTTGTTCGACGGCCATTGCGCGGCGGGTGTGTCCGACGCGATCCGGGAGATCTGGAGTCCACTGTCCCGATTGAACCGGGTCACCGTGCGCTCGATGACGTTGTTGCTGCCGCCGACGAAGATGCCGTTGTCGCCGGCGCGTTCGACCACGATGCCGTAAAGGTGCCAGTAGTTGCCGTTCACGGCCAGCCCGCGGGCCGCCGGGTCCTCACTCTGTGCCGAGAAATTCAAGACCGGAACTTCTCCGGGGTACGCCGAGAGCGTCTTGAGCGCGCCCGGCGTGCCGTTGTTGCCGGCCGCGATGGTGACCGTCTGCGCGGAGGAGTACGTCCCGCCGCGCAGGTAGATCGTGCCGCCCGCGCCGATCCGGGTGATCGCCGAGGTCAGCGTCGTGGGCGCGGACGGGGTGCCGGCCGCGCTGTCGGTTCCGGTGGGGGACACGTAGAGCGCGCCGGTGACCGGCGGCGTGCTGGCCGACGCGGACGGACCGGGCGGGCTGGTCGGGCTGGACGTCGGCGTGCCGGTCCCGCCGTCGTCCACCACGACGTCGTCGAACCGGCCGGCCGCGTACTCGGTGAGCAGCCCGATCCGCCCGGAGGTGATCGTGGAGTCGGTGGCCGAGCCGACGCTGGTCCCGTCGATCGAGCCGCTGATCGTGCTGCCGTCGACCGTCAGCCTCAACGTGTAGAACGTGCTGGCGGAGATGGTCTGGGCGCGGCTGGCCAGAACCGACACGCTGCTGCCGTTCATCGTCTCCAGCTGCACCTTGCCGGCGCCGGTCAGCGACAGCCGGTACATCTTGGTGGCCCCGGCCGCCCGGGCGGTCAGCGCCACCACCCCGCTGCTGGAGCCGAACGCGGTCGCCTTGACCCGCGCCTGCACCGAATAGTTGGTCCAGGAGCTGGTGCCGCCGAATTCGCGGGCCCGCTGGCTGGTGGTGTCCGATTGCTGCAACACCTTGCTGCCGTCGGTGACGATCGACCAGGTGCCGCCCGATTTCGACCAGCCGGTGGCCGATCCGGACTCGAAGTCGGCGCTGAACGCGGTGGCCGCCTCGGCGGTGCCCACGGCCACCGCGAGACCCGCCGTGACCAGGGTGATCAGGGCGCTCGCACCGGCCAGGCGGCGCGCGCGTACGGATGGTGCCATGCGATTTATCTCCTGTCACAAAGAGATCCCGCCGGCAATTCGCGGGCCGCATTATTTGCAGCAACAAAAGGGGATGGCGCGCCGGCGGTTTTCGGGGACGCGTCCGAATCTCTCACCGTCGCGAGACGGGAGTCAACAATTTGCATTTGCAGGTTTGTTGCAGAATGCGGGCCTCGCGGATCGTCCCCAGATTTCCTGATCATGGTGTTTGTCTGGTTTCTGACTCACCCGTCCGGATGACCGGCCTATGGTGGCCAGGATCGTCACCGGTCAATGCCGCGACTTCTACGGGGAAGGGAACGGTCATGCCACGTCTCCTGCACGGGCGGATGGTCACCGAAGAGGAACTGAACCAGGCGTCGGGTGACCTCGCCGAGTTCACCGCCCAATCACCAGCCCGATTCGCCCTCACCAAGCCGATCGACTCGCACAGCTTCGACTTCCTGTTCCCCACGTTGCAGGAGGACGACGCGAACCTGTTGCCGCAGACCGCCACCATGCCGGCGCTGCTGAAAAAGCTCGGGGCGAGCATGGTCGACGTCGACACGCCCGGCGCGGACAGCCCGATCCCGGCGGCGTACACGTACTTCGGGCAGTTCGTCGACCACGACATCACGCTGGAGTCCGGGTCCGCGACGGTGGCCGAGCTGCTCGCCGACAGCCTGACGCCGCTGTCGCTCGCCGACATCCGCGGCGCCGTCCGCAACATCCGGACCGGGAACCTCGACCTGGACAGCGTCTACGGCGCGCCGGCCCCCGGGATCCGAAGAACGCCGCCAAGATGAAGCTGGGCAAGGTCACCACCCTCACCGACAACACCCAGCCGCCGTTCAAGCGTCCGCCGGGCAAGACCGACGACAACGACCTGCCGCGCGAGCCGGCCGCCCCCGGCAACATCGAGCACGACCGGGCGGCGCTGATCGGCGACCCGCGCAACGACGAGAACCTGATCGTGGCCCAGCTGCACGTCGCCTTCCTCAAGGCGCACAACGCGCTGGTCGCCCAGGGGCTGTCGTTCAACGACGCGAGCCGGACACTGCGCCAGCACTACCAGCACATCGTGGTGCACGACTTCCTCAAGCGGATCGCCGAGCCGGCCGTCGTGGACGACATCGTCAGCCACGGCAACCGCTGGTTCAACCCGGCCGCCGAGCCGTTCCGGATGCCGCTGGAGTTCTCCTTCGCCGGATACCGGCTCGGGCACACGATGGTCCGCGCCGCCTACAACTTCAACCTCAACTTCAACCTGCACGGCGGCGTGCCGGCCAGCCTGGGACTGCTGTTCACCTTCACCGCGCTGAGCGGGGAGGTGGGCGACTTCAAGACGATCCCGGAGAACTGGATCATCGAGTGGGAGAACGTCATCGGGACCGGCCCGAACGTCTCGAACGCCCGCCGACTCGACACCAACATCGCCACCAAGGACGACGAGGCGCTGTTCGGGCTGCGCACGCTGACCGGGGAGACCGAGACCCCGCCGGACGCGGCCCGGCTGCCGGTGCGCAACCTGCTGCGCGGCTACCGGATGCGGCTGCCCACCGGCCAGGCCGTCGCGCACCTGCTCGACCTGCCGGTGCTCAGCAAGGACGAGGTGCTGGCCGCCGCCGGTGACGCGAAGCAGGTCGCGGCGCTGACCGCCGGCGGCTTCGAGTCACGCACCCCGCTCTGGTACTACGTGCTGGCGGAAGCCGCGCACTTCCACAACGGGCAGCGGCTCGGCCCGGTCGGCAGCACGCTCGTCGCCGAGGTGCTGATCGGCCTGGTCCGCCGCAGCCAGGACTCGATCCTGCGGCAGGCCGGATGGAAACCGCATCTGCCGGCCGCCAAGGCGGGCACGTTCGAGCTGGCCGATCTGCTGCGTTTCGCGGGGGTGCTCGGCGGGACGGCGCCCAAGCCGCGGACGTACAAGGTGAAGAAGGGTGACACGCTCGCCGGGATCGCCAAGGCGGAGCTCGGCAACGCCGACCGGTGGCCGCAGATCTACCTGCTGAACCGGGCGATCATCCGCAACCCGAACCAGATCTTCCCCGGCCAGGTGCTCGCCCTGCCGCCGACCACACCGGTCGGCACCATCCCGAAGCTGTACACGGTGAAGAAGAACGACACCCTCAGCAGCATCGCCAAGGCGCAGCTGGGCAGCGCGAGCAAATGGCCGGCGATCTTCAAGGCGAACCGGGACGTGATCGACGACCCGGACCGGATCATCCCCGGGCAGATCCTGGTGATTCCAGAGAAAGGATGAACCGGGAGCCGCCGGCCGGATTCGGCTCGTAGCGGATGTCGCCGTGATTGGCCTGGGCCAGCCCGCGCACGATGTACAGGCCCAGGCCGGTGCCCTTGACCGCGGCGGCGTCCCGGTCGGCGCGGGCCAGCCGCTCGAACAGACGGTCCCGGAACTCCTCCGGGACACCGGGACCGTCGTCCTCGACCGTGATCTCGACGAGGCCGGGCATGGCTGACACCCGGACCGCGGTGGCGCCGCCGCCGTACTTGCGGGCGTTCGACAGCAGGTTCACCAGGATCTGCTGAAGATGGCCGGGATGGCAGAGCACCTCCGGATCCGGGCCGCCGACCGGGATCGACTCGGCGGCGTCGACCGCCCACAGCGCCCGGTCGATCTCCTCCCGCAGGCGCAGCGCCCGCCGCTCGGCGCGGATCTTGCCGGACTCGATGGTGACCATGGCGAGGACCTCCTGGACGATCTCGTCCAGGGTGTGGGCCTGCCGGGCGATCGCGTCGATGGCCCGCCCCCGGCGCTCGTCGGAGAGCGCCGGCCAGTCGTCGGTGAGGATCTCCGCGTTGCCGCGGATCGACGTCAGCGGGTTGCCG
Organism: Actinoplanes ianthinogenes; assembly: GCF_018324205.1. Classification (NCBI taxonomy): domain Bacteria; kingdom Bacillati; phylum Actinomycetota; class Actinomycetes; order Micromonosporales; family Micromonosporaceae; genus Actinoplanes; species Actinoplanes ianthinogenes. The sequence goes on along the minus strand of NZ_AP023356.1, from coordinate 550,921 downwards.
ATCTCGTGCCCGAGCATCCCGATGATGTCGAGTTTCAGCTGGTTGGCCGCCTCCAGCTCGGTGTTGCGCTCGGCGAGGGCGCCGGCGGCCGCGTCCCGGGCCTGCTCGGCGGCGCGCCGCGCGGTGATGTCGGTGAGCACCCCGACCAGCAGTTTCGGGTGCCCGGCCGGGTCCCGGACCAGCGAGATCGTCCACTCGACCGGCACCCAGTGGCCGTCGGCGTGCGCCAGCCGGGCCTCGGTGGTGTAGGCGTCGCTCTCCCCGGCGAACAGGCCGGCCAGCAGCCGCCGGTGCTCGACCATGTCGTCCGGGTGCACCAGCTCGTGGTCGTGCCGGCCGAGCAGCTCCTCCGGGGCGCGGCCGATCATCGCGGCGTAGGTCCGGTTCGCGCTGATCAGCGTGCCGTCCAGGGCCGAGATGACCTGACCGACGCCGGTGTTGGCGAACTGGGCGCGCAGCCGCGCCTCACTCTCGGCCAGGGCCCGCTCCGCGGCCCGGGCCGCGGTCACGTCCGAGTTCACCTCGAGGACCTGCGCGTTGTCCGGGTCCGGGTGGTGCAACACCTGACGGCTCAGGACATTGACGGTACGCCCGTCCGCGGTGATGTGGTCCAGGTGCCCGTTCCAGTACCCGTCGCGGCGCAGGGACTCCTGCTGCTCGGCGGCGCCCCCCTCGTACGGAAAAGTGGTGTGCAGCAACCGGTGGGCGGACTTGCCCGTGGCCGCCGCCAGCGGCCAGCCGTAAAGGCGCGTCGCGCCGTCGTTCCACCAGCGGATCGTGCCGTCCAGATCGCGGACGATCACCGCGGCCGGGATCAGCTCGAACAGCCGGGCGGAGCGGCGCAGCTGCGCGTCCGCCTCGCGGGCCGCGGTCACGTCCTCGACCTGGATCACCGCGTACCGGACCTGGGCGTCGTCGTCACGGACCACCGCGACGCGCAGCGTGACCCAGATGGTGCGGCCGTCCTTGTGCAGGTAGCGGCGCTCCAGGCTGACCGTGTCCAGCTCGCCGGCGACGAACCGGCGGGCATACTCGCGGGTGCTCGCCACGTCGTCCGGATGGGTCAGGTCGGCGAACGTCATCCCGGTCAGCTCGTCCGGCGTGTACCCGGTGATCGTCGTCATCGCCGGGCTGGCCTGGAGATAGCGCCCGAAGTCGGTGGGCCGCAGGCTGCACAGGGTGAGCCCGAGCGGCGAGTTGTCGAAGGTCAGCCGGAACCGCTGCTCGCTGATCGACAGCTCGGCCAGCGCCCGGGTGCGCTCGTTCAGCAGTTCGGCGTTGCGGCTGGCGTCGTCGGCGTGCTGGAGCGCCGCGCTCAGGCTGTCGGCGAGCAGCGCGAGTTGCTGCTCGTCGGTGTCGTCGAAGACGTTCGCCGCGCCGGCCGCCACCTTCAGCACACCGATCACGTCGTTCTCCGCGTGCAGCGGCGCGATCAGCATGGCGCCGATCCCGAGCTGCTCGCACATGCTCTGATTGACCCGCGCGTCGTGTCTGGTGTCCGGGCAGTGCGCGGGCGCGTCGGTGGCCAGCGCGATCCCGCTCAGCGACCCGGCCCGCGGGATCCGGGTGCCGGTGAACGGCGCCAGGGTGCCGGCCGTCGCGACGTAGGCCAACTGGTCGCCCTCGACCAACTCGACAGCGGCCCCATCCGCTGCCGGGAACAGCTCGACCGCCCGGTCGGCCACGGCCCGCACGGCCGAGTCCCGGTCGGTCGCCGCCGCGGTCACCGCCCGCTGCACCGCGAGGGTGCCGCGCAGCCGGCGCACCTCCCGCTCGGCGGCATCCCCGGCGGCCCGCCGCGCGGCCCGCTCCGCGGTCACGTCGAGCAGTTGCACCACCGCGGTGGCCGGGCCGTGCTCGTCGGCGATCACCGAGGTGTGCGCGGCCACCGTGAGCGGGGTGTCATCCTTGCGGTGCAGGGTGAGCTCGCCCTGCCCGCGGGTGCGCTCGCCGGACGCCATCCGGTCCAGGTTGCGGTCCAGCTCCCCGGCATCCCCGTGCTGCAACACCTGGAAGGGCATCCCGACGGCCTCCGCGTCGGTGAACCCGAACAGCCGGCAGAACGCCGGGTTGGTCAGGATGATCCGCCCGCGCTCGTCGCCCCGCAGCCCGATCACGATCCGTGCGATCGGGCTGTTGTCCGCCACCTCGGCGAACTGCCGCTCACTACGCTCCAGCCGCTGCTGAGCGGCGGCGATCAACTCCTGACCGCGCTGCTCGGCGGTCACGTCGGCCAGCTGAGCGAGCAGTTGCAGCGGCGCCCCGGACTCCGACCGCAACGGCGTCACCGACAGCCGGCACCAGATGACCTCGCCGTCCTTGCGCACAAGCCGGGACCGCCCCTCGAACCCGGCGCTCGCCTCGCTCGCCAGATCCCGCAACATCGCCGCACAGTCCGCGGAATCGTCCGGATGCGTCACCGTCCCGAGCGTCAGCGCGGCCAGCTCCGCCCCGGTGTACCCGAGCAGCGCCGCCACCGCCGGATTCACCCGCAGCCAGGCGCCATCGGTGTTGAGCACGGCCATCCCGATCGGCGAGGAGTCCACCAACGTCCGGAACCGGGCCTCGCTGTCCGCGAGCGCCGGCCGGCTGCTGCTCTCCACCACCTCCGCCACCAGAAAAGGCCGCCCGGCCCGGTCCCGCACCATCACGTTCTGGCTGAACACCCAGACCCGGGACCCGTCCTGCCGCACCAGAACCCGCTCCATCGCCACCACGGTCCGCTCCCCACGAACCATCGCGTCGAAGGCCGCCATCACCGGCCCCAGGTTCTCCTCGTCCAGCAGAATCAGACAGGACCGCCCCACCAGCTCGTCGCGCGAATACCCGACAAGCTCGCAGAACGCATCGTTGACGGTGATGAACTGCCCATACTCGTCCGGCATCAGGCTGAGCACGAGCTTGGGCACAGGGCTGCGACCGAAGGCATGCGCAAGCAGCTCCAGCGACTGGCCGTCCAGCCGCTCCCGGAACCCGACACTCATATTGCACCCATCGGCCACTCTTCCCGAACCGTGAGCCCGTGCTCGGAATCCCTCCACCCGCTCCGGCGGCGCGTGTGCTGCGGCCGTGCTCCCGCTCCGGCCGTCCCGGGACCCGGCTGTGCCCGCGGCTGGACTTTCCTTGCGGCTCGCTAACCCGTATCTTTGCCTGCTTGAAAAGATTTCAATCGGGAACGCATTGTTTCGCTCGTCGTGGCCCGGCGATGAAATCATCTGAGGTTTATGTGATTTGACCCTGGCGGCTCGACAGGGATTTCCGCTAGCCCTTTGGGTCGGGGTGACATTGAGTTCCGCCTCAACCACCGAACTGCCGCGATAAACCTCATTCGATGAAAATGCATCCTGGCCCGACAATACTCGCAAGGCATCGCGATCCGGGGTGTCTTTCAGGGCGGTGTGATGTTGAGGTGGGGACTGGGGCGCGAGTCGCGGTGTGAGCTTCGGAGCTACGTGGCGTGCCGCGTCCGGTGCGGGCTGCGGCGCGGTCGGGGTTGCGACTTGTGGGGTGGGCTCCGGCGTGGGGCTTGAAGTCGCTTGGGGCGCGGCGTGCGGCGTGAGTGTCGGTGCCGCTTGTGGCGTGGCCTGCAGCGTGAGTATGGGAGCCGCCTGGGACACGGCCCGCCGCGCGAGTGTCGGAATCGCCTGGGGCGCGGCCTCGGGTGCGGCTTGCGGCGCGACCTCGGGCGTGGCCTGCGGTGCGGCCTCGGGTGCGGCCTGCGGTGAGGGCTGGGGTGCGGTCTGCGGTGAGGGCTGGGGTGCGGTCTGCGGTGCGGCCTGGGGTGCGGTCTGCGGTGGGGATTGGGGCGTGGCCTGTGGTGCGGCCTGGGGTGCGGTCTGCGGTGGGGGCTGGGGCGTGGCCTGCGGTGCGGTCTGCGGTGCGGCCTGCGGTGCGGCTTGCGGTGCGGGCTGGGGCGTGGCCTGCGGTGCGGGCTGGGGCGCGGCCTGCGGTGCGGCCTCGGGTGCGGCCTGCGGTGAGGGCCGGGGCGTGGCCTGCGGTGCGGCCTGTGGTGCGGCCTCGGGTGCGGCCTGCGGTGAGGGCTGGGGCGCGGGTTGGGGTGGGGCCTCGGGTGCGGCTTGCGGTGCGGGCCGGGGCGCCGCTTGCGATGTCTGCCGCAGCGGCCGTGGTCTCGCTGACGGGGTAAGAGAGTGCATTGCCGGTGGTCGAACCGCGGCGTCCGTGGGCTGGACCGGATCATTTGCGGTGGCGGACGCGAGCGCGCGACGCTCCGCGAGGTGTCGCAACTTCTCGGCGTGCCGGCACCGCAGACCCCAATCGCGGCGCCGCTGCTGCTCGCGACGGAATTCATCCTTGACAGGTGAATAATTGCGCGACGCGGTCCGATCCCGCATCTGCGCGATTTCTTTCCGGCCGAACAGCGACAACTGCCTCATGAATCCATTGTCCCCGCCCATCAGTCCGCCACGTCAGTATTTGATCATGCCAAAACAAAGAAATTCCAACACCAATCTTCCGCAAATCCGACTGCCGCCGAGAAAGGACCGTGTGGCTTGGGGATGGTTTGGTAACCAGCGGTATTCGCGGGTCCGGGAGGCCGGCGAGGTGGTTGATGTGATGGGGAGCGACCGCGGCACGTTGGCATGCGTACCGAGCCGTGCGGATGGCTCGCGGCTCTTCGTCGCCGGGCATGCCTGGGGATGGGCCGGAAGACGCGGGGTTCCGGCGGCAGGGGCGGGTGCTTGCTGGGGCGGCAAGGTGCGTGCGGTGCGAGCCGGGAAGGGAGGCGCAGGACGCGGACAATGCGCCAGCCGACGGAGGGGCGCGGACCGGGCGGCGTGGTGTCTGGGATCCGAGGTGCGTGGGGTGAGGGCACGCAGTGGGCGGCGTGGTGTCTGCGGTGCGTGGGGTGAGCGCGCGCAGGGGGCCGTGGTGTCTCCGGTGCCGGGATGCGGTGGTGTCTGAGATGCCGGTGGGTGGGGAGGTGCGTGGGGTGAGGCGCGGAGTGGGCGGCCGTGGTGTCTGCGGTGCCCGTGGGTGGGGACGCGCGTGGGCCGGGGGCGCGGAGTGGACGGTGGTGTCTGCGGTGCCGGTGGGTGCGGGGGTGCCTGCGGTGGCGGCGCGGACGGCGTGTGGCGGGCTGGATGGGAACGTGCGGGACACCGCGGCGAGCTGAGCGGCAGGGTGGGTGCGGTGTGAGCTGGGCAGAGACGTGCCGGGTGCGGTTGTGGGCCGGACGGCAAGGAGCGGGGAATGGGGGAGCGGCTGGGCGGAAAGGTGCAGGCGGGCCGGGCGCTTAGTGGGGGCCTCGGGGAAGAGCCCGTTTGTGCGCCGTCTGCTGGTAACGGCTCTCGATGGCCGCTGCCACGGCCGCCGGGACCGGCTTGCCCTCCAGGAAGTCGTCGATCTGGTCGTACGAAAAGCCTAGGACCTCTTCGTCGGCGATCCCGGGCCGGAGGGATTCCAGATCCGCGGTCGGCATCTTCTTGACCAGCGACTCCGGCGCGCCCAGCGCCGCCGCCACCGCCCGCACCCGCCGCTTGGTCAAGCCCTCCAGCGGCACCAGATCCGCCGCCCCGTCGCCGTGCTTGGTGAAGAACCCGGTGACCGCCTCCGCCGCGTGATCGGTCCCCACCACCAGCCCGCGGGTGGCCGAGGCCACCGCGTACTGGGCGATCATCCGCTCCCGCGCCTTGATGTTGCCCAGCACGAAGTCCTGCTCAGCCGCGTCCCGGGTGGTCAGGCCCGCGTCGAGGAGCGCCTGGAGTGCCGCGTCCGCGGCGGGCCGTACGTCGACCGTCAGCACCCGATCCGGCTGGATGAACTCCAGGGCCGCCTGCGCGTCGGACTCGTCGAGCTGAACACCGTACGGAAGGCGCATCGCGATGAACTCCGCCGAGGGGACCCGGTCGGCGGCCAGTTGGCAGAGCCGCCCGGCGGTGGACGAGTCGACGCCGCCGCTGATCCCCAGGACCAGGCTGCGTGCGCCGGTGCTGATCAGCGCCTCGGCCAGGAAGCCGACCCGCCGCTCGATCTCCCGGGCGGCGTCGAACTCGGCGGCGACGTGCAGTTCCTGCGCGATCATCAGCGGGCTCCGTTGAACGTGACCCGCAGGGTGTACACCGAGGTCCCCGCGGTGATGAACAGGTGGTTGAGCGCCGGGCCACCGAACGTCAGGTTGGCGACCGGCTCCGGCACCAGCAGCTTACCGATCAATGTCCCGTCCGGGGCGAAGCAGTGCACGCCGTCCCAGGCCGCCGCCCAGATTCGCCCCTCGGAGTCGGCGCGCAGCCCGTCGAACCGCCCGAAGTCGCAGGTCGCGAAGATCTCCCCGCCGCCCAGCGAGCCGTCCGCGAGCACGTCGAAGACCCGCAGGTGGCTCGGCTCCTGCCGGGTGTCGGCGATGTAGAGGCGCTGCTCGTCGGGGGAGAAGGCGAGCCCGTTGGGCCGGCAGAAGTCGTCGGCGACGATCCGCAGGTCGCCGGTGGCCGGGTCGAGCCGGAACACGTAGCAGTCACCGCCGAACTCGCTCTCGGCCCGGTGCCCCTCGTAGTCGCTGGCGATGCCGTAGACCGGGTCGGTGAACCAGATCGTGCCGTCGGAGCGGACCACCACGTCGTTCGGGCTGTTGAGCCGTTTGCCCCGGTACGCGTCGGCGAGCACGGTGATCGTCCCGTCGTGCTCGGTACGCGTCACCCGGCGGTTCCCCTGCTCACACGTGACCAGGCGGCCCTGCGCGTCGACGGTGTTGCCGTTGGCGTGACCGGAGTCGGCCCGGAAGACCCCGACCGCGCCGGTGGTCTCGTCCCACCGCATCAGCCGGTTGTTCGGGATGTCGCTCCACACCAGGTAGCGCCCGGCCGGGAAGTAGGCGGGTCCCTCGGTCTTGCGGTCGCCGGTGTGCAGGCGCTCCACCACGAAGTCGCCGTCGAGGTAGCGGAACCGTTCGTCGAGCATCACGAATTCGGTAGTGATCATGGCCGGAGCCTAACCTGATATGGTCAGAATCTCGAATAGCCGAATGTCATCAGGAGCACGGATGGACGAGATCGATCGGCAGCTGGTGGTGCAGTTGCAGGAGGACGCGACGCGGTCGTACGCGGAGCTCGGCCGCGCCGTGGGTCTGTCCGCGGCGTCGGCGCACGACCGGGTCCGCAAACTGCGTGACCGCGGAGTGATCCGCCGGACGACGATCGAGGTCGATCCGGCCGCCGTCGACCGCGGGGTGGCCGCCTACGTGATGATCGACGCCAACGCCTGGATGGGTGACGCGCCGACCAGGGAGTCGCTGCTGGCCATCCCGGCGATCCAGGAGGCGCACGTGGTCGCCGGCACGTCGTCCCTGGTCGTGAAGATCCGCACCGCGACGACCGAGCAACTCCAGGCCACCCTGCGCGAGATCTACACGATCGACGGCGTCACCGGCACCCAGACCGTGGTCGTCCTGGAGACCTTCTTCGAGCGCCCGATCAGCCTCTAGGTCGCCACCAGCAGGCGGAGGCCGAGCTCCGCCGCGTCCAGGGCGAGCAGCTCACGGTTGCGCTCGGCCCACCGCCCCGAGGCGAGGTCGTCGCGCAGCCCGGCCACCGCCCGCCGCTCCGCCTCCGGCCCCACCCGCGTCCAGATCGACACCGCGCGGCGGACCCGTTCCTCCAGGTACGCCTCGGGCTGCCGCCAATACGCCTCGAAGAACCCGTCGGCGCAGTCCCACGGAATCAGCACCGGCTCGATCCGGGCCCCGATCTCCTCGGCCAGCCGCTCCACCGGTGGCCGCCCGCGGACCAGCGTGCCGGCCTCGGGCAGGTAGTCGCGGGTGAGCCAGAACCGGCGCAGCCAGCCGGCCTCGCTGGCGTCGTGGGTGAACACCACCACCCGCCGGGCCACCCGCCGCATCTCGCGCAGCCCGGCGATCGGATCGTGCCAGTGATGAACGGTGCTGAACGCCATCGCGGCGTCGAACGACTGGTCCTCGAACGGCAGCCGCTCCGCGCCTGCGGCCACGCACGGCGCCGCGCCGACCGGGCGCTGGGCCCGCATCACCGCCGATGGTTCCACCGCCGTGACCTCGCGGTCGACCGGCTCGTAGTTGCCGGTGCCGGCCCCCACGTTGAGGACCGTCCGGGCGTCGCCGAGCGCGTCCCAGACCCGCGCGGCGATCCGCGGCTCGGTCCGCCGCGTCGCCGGGTAGGCGGACCCGATGGTGTCGTAGAGCTGCGCGCCGATCATCGTGAGCTTCTCCTCCGGTGTCGTCTCGATCCCCATTGCCCGGGCCTGAAGTTCCCGGTCGATGGCCGTCACCATGGCCGCCGCCCGGTCGCGCCGGTCCAGCACCAGGCCGCGCAGCCGGTGCAGCCGGCCGATCGCGTCGACGGCCGGGTCGTCGACCAGGTCCGCGATCTCGCGCAGCGCGAAGCCCAGCCGCCGATAGGCGAGCACCTCCCGCAGCCGCTCCACGTCGGCCGCCGCGTAGGCCCGGTATCCGGCCGGTGTCCGGGCGGACGGGTGCACGAGGCCGATCTCGTCGTAGTGGTGCAGGGTGCGGACGCTGACGCCGGTCAGCTCCGCGACGCGGCCCACGGTCAGGTGCTCTGCCACACCGAGGACTATCCAGCCTGACGTCGCGTGAGGCGCAAGCGGTCAGTGAGATTTCCGGGCGTAGGCGCGCGCGGCCCGGGCCCGGTCGCCGCAGCGCACCGAGCACCACTGCCGCCGACCGCCACGCAGCAGGAACCGCACGCACGGAGGCGAGTCGCAGGCGGCCAGCCGGGAAGCCTCCGCGCTGGTCAGCAGGTCGGCCACGTCAGCCGCGAGCACGCCGAGCGCCCGGTCCACCACCTGATCGGTCGGGTGTGGCGTCGCCCGGTGCAGCCCTCGATCCGGATCCCAGCGCAGCTCGGCGGCGGTCGGCACCCGGGTCATCGCCGCGTTGATCGCGGCGAGCGCGGCCGGCGGGGGAGCGGTCTGCCGCACGTGCGCCTCGAACAGCTCCCGGATCCGCGCCCGCATGTCCCGCAGCCGCTCCGCGCAGATCTCGTGCAGCACGGCGTCGGCCGGAGCGAGTCCGCGATCGATCAGCCACCGGGTGGCCGCCTCGGGGCTCTCCAGCAGGTCGAGCGCCGGCTGCCCGGGGATGGCCAGGCGGCTGTTGGCCACGTCGAGGCCGGGGTGCAGGTCCGCGCCGGGTGCCCTGTCGATCACGAACCTCACGGTACGCCTTGCGCTTATCCGTGACAAACAACTAGCCTCACGGATGACAGCACATCTATCCGTGAGGTTGACATGATCACTGTGCAGACGTTCGGTGGCCCGACCGCGCTCTTCGAATACGGTGGCCTGCGCTTTCTCACCGACCCGACATTCGACGAGCCCGGTGACTACGTCTCCCCGAGCGGCACCAAGCTGACCAAGCTCGCGCCGTCGTCCGGCCGCCCCGACCAGCCGATCGACGCGGTCCTGCTCTCGCACGACCAGCACGCCGACAACCTGGACGACTCCGGCCGCGCCCTCCTCGCCGACGTGCCGCTCACCCTGACCACCCCGGACGGCGCGCAGCGGCTCGGCGGCACCGCCCGCGGCCTGGCACCCTGGGAGTCGATCACGCTGGGCGCGGTGACCGTGACCGCCGTCCCGGCCCGGCACGGCCCGGAGGGCTGCGAGCCGATCACCGGCGAGGTGACCGGTTTTGTTCTGACCGCCGACGGATCGCAGCCGGTTTACGTCAGCGGCGACAACGCGTCGCTGGAGCGGGTCGAGGAGATCGCCGAGCGGTTCGGCCCGATCGGCACCGCGCTGATCTTCGCGGGCGCGGTGCGCACCGGGCTGTTCGACGGCGCACTGCTCACCCTGGACAGCGAGCAGGCCGCCGAGGCCGCCCGGATCCTCGGCGCCCAGCAGATCGTGCTGGTGCACTTCAACAGCTGGGCGCACTTCACCGAGGGCCACGACGCGCTGGTCAAGGCGTTCACCGCAGCCGGGCTAATGGACCGCGTCCAGCTCGACTGACGCGGTGCAGGGCGCCGGTCGCGCGATCGACGTCCTCGACGGTGTTGTAGACGGCGAAGCTCAGCCGGCAGCTGGCCGGCGGGTCGAGGCCGAGCGCGTGGTGCGCCAGGGTCGCGCAGTGGCAGCCGGCCCGGGACTCCACGCCGTGCCGGTCCAGGGCCTCGGCCACGCTCGCCGGGCTGCGCCCGACCAGGTTGAAGGCGATCAGCGGGGCACGGTCCGCCGCGTGGTCCGGGCCGTGCAGGATCAGGCCGTCGATGTGGCGTACGGCATCCAGCGCTCGCGCGGTCAAGTCGCGGGTGTGCGACCCGACCCGCCGCATCGTCTCCTCGATCGTGCTCCGCGGCAGCGGCCGGTTGCTGCGGAAGTACCCGCGCGACGCGGGGACGACCAGGTCGGCCAGCAGCCGCAGCGCCTGGGCCGAGACGATCACGCCGAGGACGTTCGGGGTGCCGGCCGCGTACTTCCACGGCAGCCGGTTGTAGGTGACGTGCCCGGCGGTGACGCCACCCTCGGCGACCATGTCCCCGCCGTACAGAAAAGGAAGTGCCGCCTGGAGCAGGTCGGCGCGGCCGTAGAGGACCCCGGACCCGAACGGCGCGAGCAGCTTGTGGAACGAGAAGGCCAGGAAGTCCACGCCGAGCGCCCGCACGTCGACCGCCGCGGACGGCACCAGCTGCGCGGCGTCGACCAGCAGCAGTGACCGGCACTCGCCGGTCGGCTGGCGGTACCCGCTGCCGGCCGCGACCCGGCGGACCGCGGCCAGGTCCGGTCGGGTGCGCCGAGCCAGTCGGCGATGGTGTCGTGCGCCGTCTCGAACAGCTCGGTGGTGTACAGGGAGGCGGCGGACTGGCCCCGGTGCACGTTCTCGTACCAGGGGACCAGGTCCCGGTACAGCTCGACCAGCTCCCGCGGCGGCTGGGTGCTGGCGGCGTTGTTGGTGACCACCCGCCCGGTCCGCGCGAAGTCGAAGTGCGCGCGGACCCGTTCGACGTCCAGAGTGTCGGTCATTTCTTCTTCCAGGCCCCGTTGAGCAGCGGCAGCAGCACGTGCCGGTCCGGGTGCGCAGCGGTCTCGGCGTGCAGCGTCGCGATCGAGCGCTCCGACTCGGCCGGGGTGGTGATGCCGTTGGCGATGGCGACCGGCAGCAGGCTGCGGTAGACGCTTTCCAGGATCGGGGTGCCGGCCGCGGCCGGGACGAGCCGTCCGGCGACGTCGGTGCCGTCCGGCGCGCCGATCCCGGCCCGGGCCATCAGGTACGGCAACCGGCTGCCGGCCCGCACGTCGCACCCGGCCGCCCCGAACGCCTGCGTCACCACGCCGCTCATCCGCTCGGCGATGTCGAGCGAGGGCACCACGCCGACCGTACGCAGGTCGTAGTCCTGCACCAGCAGGTGCCCGCCGGGCCCGACCGCCGCCCAGAGCCGGGCCAGCGCCGCCTCCTGATCCGGCGTGTGGAACAGCAGCAGCCGCGCGTAGACCAGGTTGTAAGGGCCGCCGGGGATCGGCTCGTCCTTGGTGACGTCGTGGATCAGCACCCGGCAGCCGGTGTAGGCCTCGGCGGCCGCCGCCATCCCGGTGTCCAGGTCGAGCCCGGTCACCGTGCCGTGCGGGCCGACCCGATCCTTCAGGTGGCGCATCGTCTCACCCGGACCGCAACCGGCGTCCAGGCAGCGTGCCCCGGCGCCGACGCCGAGACGGTCGAGCAGCCGAGCGGTGTCGGGCTCCCAGAGCCGGGCCTGCGCCCGGACGCGTTCGTATTCCTCGGCCGTGCGGCCCAATGCGTAATCGGTGGTTTCCATGTCCTGATGCTGCGGATTTCCCGGATGCGTTGAATCGTGGATCCGACCACGAGGTTTCGCGTGTCGGGACCACGACGTACGGTCGGCGGCATGCCGCGCGTGCTGTTGCAACGCGACGCGGAGCTGGCGATGCTCGACCACCGGGTCGCTCAGGTGCGATCCGGGACCGGCGCCGTGATCGTCGTGGAGGGCCCGGCCGGGATCGGCAAGTCGAGTCTGCTGGCCGCGGCCGGCTACGGCGCGGCCGCCGCCGGGCTGCGGGTGCTCTCCGCGTGGGGCGGCCCGCTGGAACGCGACGCCGGTTGGGGGATCGCCCGGCAGCTGTTCGCCCCGGTCCGGCAAAGCCCGGAGTGGGACACCCTGGCCGTCGGCGCGGCCGCGCCGGCCCGCCGCGCGCTCGACGACGACGGGGCCACCCCGGCGCCGACCGGCGACGCCATGCACGCCGCCGCGCACGGGCTGACCTGGCTGACCTGCGGTCTCGCCGCCCGCGTCGCCACCCTGCTGCTGGTCGACGACGTGCACTGGGCGGACGCGCCGTCGCTGCGCTGGCTCGGCCAGCTCACCCGGCGTCTGGGCAGCCTGCCGCTGGGCATCCTGTGCGCGGTCCGCTCCGGTGAGCCGCCGGCCGAACCGGACCTGCTCGCCGAGCTGCTCGCCGCGGCCGGCGCGCCGGTGCGGCCCAGCCCGCTCGCGCCGGCCACCGTGCGGACCATCGTGCGGGATCGGCTGCCCGCGGCCGGGCCGGCGTTCGCCCAGGCCTGCCACGCCGCCACCGCCGGGAACCCGTTCCTGCTCGGCGCGCTGCTCGACCACCTGCTCGCCGAGCGGGTCGAGCCGACCGACGCTGTGGCGGCCGGGCTCAGCGGCTTCGGCCCGGAGCAGGTGGCCCGCGCGGTGGACCGGCAGCTGGCCCGGCTGCCGGCCGGGACCGCGGAGCTGGCCCGGGCATTCGCCGTGCTCGGGCGCGGGGCGAAACTGCGGCACGCCCGCGACCTGGCCCAGCTCGATCAGGAGCGGGCCTGCCGGCTCGCCGACCGGCTGCGCGGCGCCGGCCTGGTCGAGGGCGGCGCGGACGGCTACGCGCTGGTGCACCCGCTGGTCGAGGCGGCCCTCTACAACGGACTTCCGGCCGGCGAGCGCGCCCTGTGGCATGCCCGGGCGGCGCGGCTGCTCACCACCGGACGGGCCGACCCGGAGACGGTCGCGCTGCACCTGCTGCGCACCGAGCCGGCCGGGGAACCGGAGACCGTCACGGCGCTGCGGACCGCCGCCGACCGGGCCTGGCGGCGCGGCGCCCCGCAGAACGCGGCGACCTTCCTGCGGCGGGCGCTGGCCGAGCCGCCGATCGCCACCTACGACGAGGCGGAGCTGCTGGGCCAGCTCGGCCTGGTCATCGCCGAGCAGGAGAAGCCACAGGCGTACGACCTGCTCGCCGACGCCGTCGGCCTGGCCGCCGACCCGGAGCAGCGGGCCAGGATCGGGCTGGCCGGCGCCCGGGCGCTGGGCCTGGCCGGATATGCCGAGGAGGCGCTGGACCTGTCCCGGCGGGTGCTGGCCCGGGGCGCCGGCGCCGACCCGGAGCTGCTCGAACGTCTCGAAGGTGAACTGGTCTGCAACGCGTGGCTGGACGCCGCCGAGGTGGCCGACGCCCGGGACCGCACGGACCGGGGCGGTGGGCAGCGGTTCTGGGCCGTGCACCGCGCGCACCGGGCGATCTGTGACGGACGACCGGCGGCCGAGGCGATCGCCCTGCTGCGGACGGCGCTCGACGTGGAGAGTGACTCGCTGCTCGCGACGTTCCTGAAGTTCGACCTGGCGGCGGTGGAGGAGCTGGACGCCGTACGGGCGCTGTGCGACGAGCTGATCGACGTGGCCCGGCCGCGCGGGTGGATGACCGCGCTCGCCCACGGCAGCTTCGTCCGGGCACATGCGCTGGTGCAGGCCGGGCGGGTCCGGGAGGCGGTCACCGACGGCCGGTACGCGTTCGAGTTCAAGCTCGCCAACCCGCCCGCGTCCGGCCTGGTGTGGACACTGTTCCCGCTCCTGGACGCGCTGGTGGAGGCGGACGACCTGGACGGCGCCGAAGCGGCCCTGGCGGCGGCCCGCCGGACCGGGGCAGACGAGCCGGTGCCGGGCAAGCTGCGCACCGCCATGCTGCTGGAACGCCGGGCGCGGCTCTGGCTGGCCCGGCACCGCCCGGCCGACGCGCACACCGACCTGCTCGCGGCGGCGGAGACCTGGCAGGCGCTCGGCGTGACGACCGCCGGGTTCGCCGCCTGGCGCGTCGACGACAGCGCCGCCCTCGCGGCGCTCGGCGACCTCACCGCCGCCCGGCGTCTCGCCGAGGAACACCTGGACCTGGCCGCCCGGGTCGGGCTGCCCGGCCCGCGCGGCGCCGGCCTGCGCGCGTTGGCCCGCACGGTCGGCCCGGCCGAGGCGGTGCCGCTGCTCACCCAGGCCGCGCACCTGCTCGCCGGCTCACCGGCCCAGCTCGAGCACGCCCGGGTCCTGGTCGAGCTCGGCGCCGCCCTGCGCCGGGCCAACCAGCGGGCCGCGGCCCGGGAGCCGCTGGTCCGGGCGCTGGAGCTGGCCGATCGCGGTGGGATGCGGCTGATCGGCGGCCGAGCCCGGCAGGAGCTGCTGGCGGCCGGCGGTCGCCCGCGGCGCAGCGTGACGACCGGGCCGGGCGCGCTCACCCCGGCCGAACACCGGGTGGCGGTGCTGGCGGCGCTCGGGCACAGCAACCGGGAGATCGCCGACCAGCTGTTCGTGACCCGGCGGACGGTGGAGACCCACCTGACCCACATCTTCCAGAAGCTGTCGGTGAGCAGCCGCGCCCAGCTCGCCACCTCGCTGCCCGCGCCGATCGGGTGACTTCCGGCGTTGAGCCGGACATGAGGCTCGTCGCTGTGCTGGTCTGCCTGCTCGCGCTGTCACCGATGCCCGCCCGGGCCGCGTCGCCGTCACCCGCCCCGGTCGAGCGCCGGGACGACTCGGGGAGCCTGGCCAGGGCCGGCTTCCGCGGTCAGTGGGTCTCGTCGGCTTGCTCGGGCGCGACCCTGATCGCCCTCGGCCTGGTGCTGACCGCGACCACCCGGCGCCGCCGGTCAGAGTGACTCGCCGAGGTGCGCGTTCCAGATCGCGGCGGCCTGCTCGTGCGAGTCGACGCCCTCGAAGAAGGCCCCGCCGAGGACCGCCCAGTCCGGCCGGTCGACGCCGGTGACCTCGAGGAACTTCGGCCGGTACACGGCGAACGGCTCCGGGCGGTAGGGGACACCCATCCGCAGGATCCGCTCCTGCGGGCCGTACTCGACGGCCTCGATCACCAGGGCGTCGATCCGGCCGGACGGCAGGTGCAGGAAGGCGTCGTAGACCAGGGCCGCGCGCACCGCCCCGTCCGGGTTCGCGGCGAGGGCGTCCTGCCCGGCCTTGACGCCGATCTCCAGCTCGGGGGCGGCGTAGCGGGTCATGCCGCGCCCGCCGTCCGGCTTGTCGAAACCGAGCAGCGGCGTCAGCGGGCCGCCGTCCGCAACGGACCACAGCCCGTGGGCAGCGAAGAATCCGGCGAGGCGAGCGGTCTCCAGCATGCCGCGCAGCATCCCACACCGGGTCGTTTCATCGGCCGATCCGGTACAACTTTCGCCGCTCTCGCGGATCCTTCAAATAGACGCCTTTCTCCAGCAGTTCGGCACGCCTCGCGGCCCAGTCCGGATCCACCGCGGTGAGTGGCGCGTCGAGATCCCCCGTGAACGGCCGCAGCACCGGATTCAGGTAGTTCGGGTTGCTCGGCTCCCGTTTCAGGATGTCCCAGACCTCTTCCCAGATCCACTGCCCGGACGGCTTCGTCTCCAACCCGGCTACCTGGGAGGGAGACCCGGGGATGCCGGGAAGTCGCCGCCGCAGGTCCGTGGCGGTCAGGTCAAGCCCGTGCATGGCGAGAGCCCTGTCCACGATCAGTTCCTGCAGCAGGTGGGTGCTGGCGCCGTGCGTCCAGGCGTCCATCGCTGGGATGACCAGCGCGGACACGTCCAGGTACCGGTAATTTTCGCCGGCCACCAGGGTGAAGTACTCGTCCCCTTGGAATTGGCGGTGGCCGCCCAACAGGGTGACCGGTCTTCCGCTGACACGTTCGGACAGGTCGATCAGTGCCGCGAGGAACGCCTCGTTGCGCCGGGTCAGATCGAGAGTGAGCTGTGCTGCCGGGCCGGGCGGCTCGTGGGGCGGACGCACCAACGTCTTGACCACGGTGGTGCGCCCCGCGGCGCGCAGCTCTTCGGCGTGTCGCATGACGCGGGCGACGACGTGGGCGATCAGGGCGGGATCGCGAAGTCCCTGATAGGCCACCCACACCGCGCGGGCCAGCACCGGATCCTGGATGTGCTCGACGGCTTTCATGAAGGCGGCGGTCGGTGCCGTCGGCGGCCGGCCGGAGCGGTTCTCCAGCACCTGGCGTAACCGTGCTCGCAGATAATCGATCCGCCATGCGCTCTCGGCCGGGCCGACTGGCCGGAACTGCGGCCGGTCGCCGCTGACGAGCAGGATCGACGTGGCTGGTGGAGGGGCCGGGTTCAGCGGTTCGCCGTACCGATTCAGCAGCGCGGGGGCGGCGTTTGATTGCGGGACCTCGCCGGGTCGGTGGATCACCAGGTCCGGCCTGGGCGGGCTCGCGGTGCTGGTGATCAGCTCGGGGTGCGGGCCGGGCGGCGGCACCTCCTTCCCCCCGGAGTACCACACCGGGTAGCCGGATCCGGGACCCGATGAGGCGTACAGCCGGATCGGGTCCGGTGGGGTGCGGCCGGGATCGGACGGGCCACCGCCGCCCGGCGGCGGGCCACCCGCACCCCCGTGCCAAGCCTGCCGGAAAGCCTGGTGGGCCGCGTGCCCGGCCAGGCCGAACAGCGTAGCCTGGGCCATCGCGTCACGGATGGTGGTCAAGCCCTGCTCCGGACTCGCGGCCCAGGTCCGGTCATTGGCGGCGGACTCGACGGCTGCCCCCAGCGCGCTCGTGAGAGCGGTCTGGCCGTACTGAATGGCCTGCTCGATCGCGCCGCCGGACTGCCGGAAGCCGGCCGAGGCGGCGGCCCGCACCGTGGTGAGCAGGTGTTCCGCCGCGGAAGCGCCGACCAGGTCGATCACGCCCTGCGCGGCGCCGGCGACGAAGGCATCCCCCAGTTGTCCGCCGGTGACGTTGCGCTCCGTCGCCAGCTCGGTGATCAGGCGGCTGGCACCGCCCACCACGGCGACGCGAACGACCTGCACCATGACGATCTCGGCCGCCGCCGGGGTCAGCACCCCGGCTGACGCTACTTCGAGGATCGCCGCCACCGCCGCCTGCACCACCATCTTGGCGAAGCCGTTGACGGTGTCGCGAGCCTGCACGTAATCCACCCGGATCCGTTCGGCCCGTTCCTGCTGGGCCGTCAGCCGGCCGATCTCCGCGGCTCGCTCGCCCGCGGTCCGCGCCGCCGCGGCGCGTTCCGTCGTCGCGTTCAGCTCGCGGGTGGCGTCGCTCAACGCCGCCCCGACGGCTCGCCAGTCGGTCAACACGGACCGTTCCGAGGCCAGTTGACGGACGGTGAAGACGGCCCGTTGCAGCGGCTGTGCCACCGGGGCGAGCAGGAACTCGGCCTCGTCACGCTCGGTGCCGGACAACCATCTCAGCACGCTGGTGTCGGCCCGGATCCTGCCTCGGGTGGCGTCGTCGGGCACGAAATGGCGTAACAGGTGCAGCAGGTATCCCGGGTTGTCGAAGGTTGTCATCGTGCTCCGCAACCGGTGTTCCAGGTCGGGCTCGACGACGGCGGCGAATCGCAGCTCCTCCTTGCTGGTGGTGTGCTCCCGGACGTAGCGGTAGAACGGCGTGCCGTACCGATAGCTCCGGTGGAACAGATCGAAGTCGGTCGGCAGGCTGAACATCGCCGCCTGGACCAGCGCTTCACCGTCGGCACCGCCCAGCGCGCGGATGCGGTGGACGGCCGGGTCGACCACGGCCGGATCCTCCACCAGCGCGACCGCCCGGGCCTCCTCGTCACTGGTCAGGCCGTTGAACCAGGCGTGGAAGCGGCGCGAGATCTCGCTGTCGGTCCGGGTGGTGAGCTGCCGGAACAGGTCGGCACGGGTCTGCGGGTCGGCGCTCGCCAGCGCGGCGAACAGCTCCTGCTTGTCGCCGGCGGCCAGCGCGAACTGGACGCGCTTCATCGCGGCCAGCCCGCCGGCGACAGTCAGCTGGTACTGCTGCCAGCTCAGCAGGTCGTTTTCGAACATCATCTGGAATTGGTCCTGCAGGTCCACCTGGTAGATGTCCGACATCGACTTGATCAGCTGCTGCTCGGTGCGGCCGGGCGCCGCGAAGTATTCCCGCAGCCCCTCGAAGAACAGGGATCGGTCCCGGTGCAGCAGGCCAGTATTGATCTTGTCGAGGGGCGGTGGCCGGGTGCCGAACGTATACAGCGACTTGGCGGCGCTCTGCTCCTCGGCGCCCCACAACTGGTCGAAGAGGCCGGCGGCCAGACTGTCCGTGGTGCCGTCCGGCAGGCGGCCGGTCTTCCGGCGTTCGGCCAGGTAGAGCCCGCTCTTGAAGCCCTGGTCGAGTTGCTGCTCGATGATCGTCCGCCAGGTGGCGGGCTTGTCACCGGCCGCGGCGATCACCCAGGCCACGTTCGCCGGATACAGGTACAGGTAGTCGGCGAGCAGCAGTTCGCCTTTGTCGAGGTAGCGGTAGGCCCGGAGGCGGTCGGCCGGGTCGGGCATCCGCGCCAGGTCCTGCTTGAGCTCTCGGCCATACCGTTCGGCATAGGCGGCCTGCAGCTCAGCCCCCCGCCCGCGGAAGAGCAGCAGCACCCGGAAGATGTCCTCGCGAGCCGCCGCCGCGCCGTGCAGCCACGCCCGCAACTGCATGGCGGCCTCCCGCACCGGCGGGATGTAGTTGCGGTCGGCCAGCGCCTGCACGGTGTCGTTGGGCAGCGGCCCAGCAGCGGCCACCAGCTGCGCCGTCGCCGCGGCAGGCGTCGACACCGGAACGAGGGCGGGCGCCGCTGGCTCTCGTGGCAGCGGTCCGACCCAGGGCACCGCCGGCTCGGGTGCCCGCTGCGCCGGTTCCGGGCCGGGGCCGCTCATCAGAGGTCCTCAGCCAGCAGCGAGAAATATGCCCCGAAGTCCGCCCGGTCCGGCATCCGATGCAGTTTCCGCAGCTCAGCCCCGGCCGCCGGAACCAACTCCGGCATGCCGACCGCCCGCCCCGCCGCCGCGGCCCGGCACGCCGCGGCCAGCACCGCACTCTGGATGTGCCCGCCCGCCAGCTCCAGCCGCGCGAGCGCCCCGAAATCGACGTCCGCCGCGAGCGGCGCTCGCCCCGGCACCGCCTGCCGCCACAACACCTCCCGCAGCTCCGGCCCCGGGAACGGGAACTCCACCGCATGCCCCAGCCGCCGGGCGAACGCGTCGTCCAGGTTCCCGCTCAGGTTGGTCGCCAGCAGCGCCACCCCGTCGTACCCCTCGAGCTCCTGCAACAGGTAGGCGACCTCGATGTTCGCGTACCGGTCCCGCGCGTCCTGCACCGCCGACCGCCGCCCGAACAACGCGTCCGCCTCGTCGAACAACACCATCGCGTGCGCCGCCCGCGCCGCCGCGAAGATCCGCGCCAGGTTCCGCTCGGTCTCCCCGATGTACTTGCTCACCACCGTCGACAGATCCACCCGATACAGGTCGAGCCCGAGTTCGGTAGCCAGCACCCGCGCCGCGAACGTCTTCCCGGTCCCGCTCGGCCCGTGGAACAGCGCCGTCACCCCGCGCCCGAGCTGCGTCTCCCCGAACCCCCACGCCTCCCGCACGGTCCACCGCTGCTCCACCGCCGCCCCGACCAGCCGTACCTCCCGCATGGTCCGCGCCGGCAACACCAGCCGCTCCCACCCCGGCCCGGCCGGCAGCCGCCGCGCCAGCCCGTCCAGTCCGGTCCCGCACTCCTCCCGGACCGCCTGTCGCACGTCGTCCTCCGTGGGCTCCCGCCCGTGCCGCCCGGCACGCCGCCTTGCCCGCGCCGCCGCCCGCTCGATCGCCCCGGGCCCGATCGGGAACAGGTCCGCGATCCGCTCCAGACCGCCCGGCGACCGCCCGCGCAGCGCGCGATCCCAGAGACCGCCGCGCTCCAGCGATCCCGGCCCGTCCAGGATCACCCTCTCCAAGATCAAACCCTTTTCCCGTACGACCTGAGCACCGTCCCCGAGCAGCACCACCACACCCCGCCCGGCCATCGCCCCGAGCACTGCCGCGCCCCCGGGCGAGTCCAGCCCGGTCAGGTAGACCGCGGCCCCGCGCAGCATCGCCTCCCGCCCGAGCAGCACCCCGGCCTCACCCGCGTCCAGCCCACCCGCGCCGCCCACCTCCGCCACCAGCAGCGGCCGCCCCCCACTCAGCGCCGCGGCGATCGTCGCCCGTCCACCCCCCGCGGCCCCGTCCAGCAGGACCATTCCGTCCCCGGCGCCGTCGTCCCCCCGAGCCGCTCCACCGCTGCGGCGCCCTGTCGCGTCGGCCTTGTCCGGGGTGGCGCGATTGCCGTCCAGGTGATGTTCGAGCGCCGCGCCGTCGAGCGGCGCTGTGGCGTCGGGGTCGTTCGCGGTCGCGCGCATGCCGTTCGTGGGTTGGTGGGTCGCCGTGCCGCCGAGTCGCGCTGTGGCATCGGGGCTGATCGCGGGATGCTCGGGCGCCCCGCTGCCGAGCGGCGCTGCACCTCCGATGCCGCCCACCCCGTCCCCGGCCGGGCCGTGATGGCGAACCGTCCTGCCGTGCAGCGTGTCGGCAACCTCCCGGAGCCGGGTTCGCAGGCCGGGCGACAGGACGAGTTCGTCCAGGTCGCGGGGCGGGTGCATGGCGACCCAGGAGGACAGTCCAGGCGCGATGGTGTCGTCGCCGAGCAGGTGGGCGATGACCCGGTCGTCCACGGCGAGGGTGCGTGACGAGAGCGACGGGGCGGGATCGCCGGGCTCCGCCACCAGCCGGACCAGCGCGTGCCGGACCAGCGGCCCGGACGGGTGGAACCACCGTCGGCAGGCCAGCCGCTCCGCGGCCTCGGGCACCAGCAGCCGCAGGATCAGGTCGACCGTCGGCCGCCGCAGCGTCACCGAGTTCTGCACGAACCCGTATACCGTCTGCCACCGCGCGTCCACCTGCGGCGCGACCGCCACCATCAGCACGTCCGTCTCCGCCGCCGACAACGCGAACCGTCGCGCCAGCCGCCCGATCGGCGTCTGCGGGTCCCGGACCGCCCGGGCGGCGATCGAGCCGGCCTCCTCCGGTTCGCCACCCAGGTCGTCGAGCACCGCGTCGACCAGCGGATCCGGGATGTAGAGCCCGCGCAGCTCGTCCTCGTGCAGCAACCTGGCCCGCCGCAGCCGCCGCACCTCCCGCCGTAGCACCGGCCCCAGCCAGGCCAGCTCTGCGAGCAGCAGGCTCGCCGCGTCCGCCCGTGCCGCCGTTCCCGTGGTCATCTCACGACTCCGGCGGCTGAGCGTCGTCGGCGGGCGCGGCGTCGGACAGGTGCAGCGTGACCGTGGTGCCGGGCAGCCACGGCAGCGTGTAGCGGCGCCCGTCCACGCCGGCCAGCTGCAGCACGATCCGCAGCGGACCACCGGGCAGGAACACGTCCAGTGACCCCGGACCGCTGACGACCATGCCCGGCCCCGCCAGGAAGGTGTCCTGCACGTAGCGGACCGCGCTCCGATCGAACCCGGGCAACCCCGCGCAGAATCCGCGGACGACAGCGTGCGCTTCCAGCAGTAACGGCAGCTCATCCGTGCCGGAACCGGGCGGGCTGAGCGCGGCCACATCGGGCGCGGCCGGTCGGGCGCGGGCGAGCCAGGGTCCGGCGAGTTCGGCATGTGCCGGATCGGTGAGCGATCCGACCTGCTCCACCAGCGACGACAGTGGCCCGGCTTCGGTCCGCGGCGCTGCGGCTGCAGGCGGTATTGGTGGGGTTGGGGGTGCGGTGCTGGTCTGGGGCGGTACCGGTGCAGGCGGTACTCGTGGGGTTCGGGGTGCGGCTCTGGTCGGCGGCGCTGCGGGGGTTTGCGGTGCGGTCTGGGCTGGCGGTGCCGCCGGGCTTTGGGGTGTCGAGGCAGCCGACGGCGCGGCCTCGGGGGATCGGGGTGGGGAGACGCCGTCGGCGAGGAGCAGGAGTTCGGGGCGGCGGCCGGTGGCGGCGACGACCGAGCGGAGCGCGCCGCCGAGGCTGCTCCCGGCGGTGAGGGACAGCCAGGCGTCGGTGTGCAGGTCGCGCAGGAGCAGCAGCGAGGTTCCGGAGGGATGCGCCACCTGCTCCGCGACTATCGCGTCGGCCCGCGCCCGCCCGGCCGTGACCAGCCGGGCGACCAGACGCACCACAGGCGAGGCGGCGAAGTTCTGGACCGGCGGAGCGCCGAAAAACAGGTCGTCGGCCGGCTTTTGGACCGACTCACCGGCCGGGGCCGAGTGAGCCTCCGAGGGCTGCGCGATGGCGGTATCGCCGATGAGTGCCGCGGTGCTGGAGGTGGTGGGCTCAGCGGTTGGTGACGCGGTGCTCGAGGTGGCGGGGTCAGTGGTGAGTGAGGCGGTGGTGGAGGTTGCGGCGCGGGGCTTGGTGGTGGATGTGGCGAGGTCTTCGGGGAGTGCCGCGGTGGTGGAGGTGGCGGGGTCAGCGGTGAGTGGTGGGGTGGTGGAGGTGGCGGTGTCCGCGGTGCGGGCCGCGGTGGCGGAGGTAGCGCCGTCAGCGGTGAGTGGCGCGGTGGTGGAGGTAGCGAGGTCAGCGGTGAGTGCCGCGGTGGTGGAGGTGGCGAGGTCAGCGGTGGGTGGCGCGGTGGTGGAGGTGGCGGGATCGGGCGGGGGGAGGGCCAGGCGCAGGGCGGGGTCGTAGCGCAGGCCGGGCGAGCGACCTCCGCAAAGGGCCCGTTCCAGGACGCCGACCGGATCCGTGGGTGCCACCTCGGCCAGGGCGGGTAACAGCAGGAACGCCGACGCGTAAGGGGTGGCGATCGTGAGCCGGCCCGGCAGCTCCCGGGTTGCGGCGGTGATGGCGGGGAGTTCGAGGGTGGCGCCCAGAGCGGCGCGCACGGCAGCGGGGCTGTCGGCGTGGACCGGGTCGGCGGCGATGGCGAGGAGGCGTTCGGCGAGGCGCCAGGCCGCCGAATGCCATCCGGCGCCGGCCTCGACGGCGAGAGCCAGGACGGCGGCCGCGCCGGGCCGGTCGGCCGCGCCGGGCAGGTGCCCGGCGGCCCACGCGGTGAGCAGGGATTCCCGCACGGCGGGAAGCGTGAAGGAGGCCTCGGGGGAGAAGACCGCTCGGGCGACGGCTTCGGCGTCCGGTTCGGGGAGGGTGGCGAGGACCGGGCGCAGGCGGGACCGGGCGGCCAGGGCGGTGAGGACGGCACGGCGGACCGGGCGGGGCTCGGCGAGCAGGAGCCAGCGGATCGCCGCTCCCGGGGGCAGGCCGGTCGGCAGGTCGGCGCCGGCGCGACACCACGACTCGGGAGAAGCACCCGCCGCGAGCTGGTCGAGGAACCACGCCAGGTGCTCGGCGTGGGTGGGGAAGTGCTTCACCCGTACGCCGTCCGGCCCGGACATGATCGCCTCCCGGACCGCGTCGATGATCGCCCGCGCGCAGCGCCGGGCCAGGTCCTCCCCGTCGGCCAGGCACACCCGGAGGTCACGGATGAGCCAGACCGACTCGCCGCCCAGATCCGGCTCGGCCGCCAGCGCGGCCGGCAGCCGGATCCGGAATGTCTGATCCAGATCGGTCGCGGCCAGCGCCGGATCACCCCGCGCGCCGGCCTGGGCCACGTCGAGCCGGTCGATCACCAGCCGGTCCGGGCTCATGACACCGGCGCGGCCGGGGCGGAGGGCGTGGGGCCGGCGAAGGACGGGTCGGCGGCGAGTTCCTCCAGGACCAGGATGGCGCCGGCGATGCGGAGCAGGGTTTCGCGGCATTCGTTCTCCTGGTGGATCAGGGAGGCGAGCAGCGCCTCCCCGGCCTCCCGTTCCGCGCGCAGTTCACCCAGGCGTCTGTCGATCGGCGTGGTCACGGGTTCCTCCTCGGTTGTTCGGGTCGCAGCGGCGGGACGTCGGCGCGGACCGCCATCACCAGCCAGTGGAAGGTCTGCCCGGCGCCGCCGTGCGCGATGAACCGGCCGCCCTCGACCGGACCGGCGGCGAGCCGGGCGGGCCGTGACCCTTCCGCGAACACCGGGGTCAGGTGCACGGTCCGCCCCTCGGGCAGCGTCAGCGTCTCGAAATAGTCCGGCAGGGCCACCTCGGCGGCGCCGTCGTCGCCGAGCACGGCCGTGCCTCGATACAGGACAGCGAGTTCCGGACCCTCGACGGAGCCGTGCACCAGGTCGGTGTCCGCGCGCGCCGGGTGCGGGATCCGGAAGTGCTTGTTCGGCGAGTTGATCTCGCCGGTGTTGATCTTGCCGGCGCTGATCACGCCGTCGGAGCCGATGGTCACCGCCTCGTTGCCGTTCTTGCCGGTGGCGATGGTGCCCTCGGCGTAGACGTCCCAGGTGTGCAGCCCGCCGCCCCAGCCGTTCGGGATCCCGACCATCGGGTGCATGTTGTTGGTGCCGAGCGTGCCGTTCAGGATCGTCTCGCCCTTCTCCATGCCGATGAAGAAGCGGCGAGTGGGGACCCGCGGATCGGCCTGCGTCGTTCCCGCGATCTCGAATCGGCCCGGCGCCCGCCCGATTCCGGCGCCCATGGTCACCATGACGGCGAGCCGGTCCGGGTCGAGGAAGGCGAAACCGAGGTCGTCCGCTCGGTAGACGTTGAGGCCGCGGGTGGCGAAGTCCCCGTTGCCGGACAGGGTCTGCAGGCCTTGCCGGATCCCGGTGACCTCGTTGACGTGCAGCGGATGGGTCGGCGCTCCGGGACCGATGCCTACCCGCCCGCCGTTCGGGGTGAGCAGCACGTCGCCGTTGTCCAGGTCGATGTGGAGCCGGTTGGTGAACGTGCGTGGCGCGGCCCGGGTGGTGCCCCACACCTCGAACCGCCCGCCCAGCAGCCCGGCCGGCGCGTCCATCTCGATGGTCGCGGCCAGCCGGTCCGGGTCGGGGAAGACCCAGTCGCTGTTGGTGGCGTTGTGGTGGGCGTTGAAGCTCAGGCTGCTCCACGAGTCCCGCCCGGACAGGTACTGGTTGCCCTGCCGGATCCCGGTCGGCGCCGGCACGTGCAGCGGGTTGGTCGGCCCGGTCGTGCCCACCCCGACGTTGCCGCCGGCCCGCAGGAACAGCCGCCCGTCCGCGACTCCGGTCTCGGCGACGTTCAGCCCGCCGGCGGGCATGCTGACGTTCCAGGCCGTCACCCCGCTGTCCGGGTCCTGGAAGGCGAGCGGCTCCCGGCCGCGTACGGTCAGCGCCCGCCCCGGATCCGGATCCGGTGTGCCCACCCCGACCCGCCCGGTCCCGGTCACGCTCAGCCCGGTCCGCGCCCGCAGCTGGGAGTCCGGCACCGTGTCGTCGGCCGCGCCGGTCGACCCCTTCGCGATCACCCGCAGCGCCCCGTCGGCCGCCGCGACCAGCGCCGCCCCGCCGTTGGCGGTGCCGTCCCCGGTGAACGTCCACGGCGGGTCCGCGCCGGTGCCGCGGGACGCGTTGAACCCCAGGTAGGACCGCCCGGCCACGATCCGCCCCAGCCCGGCGCCGAGTTGCAGCCGGTCGGCCGGTTGGTCGGTGCCCGCTCCGATCCGGCCACCGGCGAGCAGGTCGTTGCCGACCGTGGCGTGCCGGGCGACCCGCAGCGGCCCGTCCACCACGGCGACGTCCGCCGGGCGTCCGGTGGCCGGGTCCGGCACCGGGAATCGCGGCGCGATCCGGACGACGCCGGCCGGCGCGAGGACGGCGGCGGCAACCAGCCCGGCGTACGGCCGCTGCCCGTCCCGCTGCGCCGGGTCACTCACCGCGAACCCCTGCCCGTCCCAGTTGACCGCACCCACCCGGATCAGCCACCGTGGCGTACCGTCCGGGAACTCCTGGTGCGGCACCGACCCGTCGGCCGGGCCCCGGTCCGGCAGCCCCGCCACGATCACGTCCGGGTGTGTCTCCCCGGGCGGCCCGGCCAGCAGCCGCCACCCCTCGGTCACCCGGGTCGTCTCGGTCCCGCCCGCGCAGCCGGCGTACCCGCTGGCCGGCGGCCGGGTGTCCCGCTCGTCGTAGGTGATCCAGATCGGCACGTACCCCGGCTCGTGCACCCCCTTGAACAGCACCGGGTCCGGGTCGATCCGCACCGGCTCGCCGACCACGACCTCCCGCCCGAAGCCGTCGACGGCGTAACCGGGCAGGAGATACATCTCCACCACGCCGCCGGCGAGCCGCTCGTCCAGCCGCAGCCCGGCCACGATCCCCCAGGTGTGCGGCCCGAGCTGGTGCCGCCGCCGCATCGTCCGGTGATACTCCTGCTCCGCCTCGAAGTCACCCACCCCGAGGTACTGCTGCTGGTAGTACCGCAGGCGCTCAATGCTCAGGGCCGTCATCGCTCACCCTCTCGAACCAGCCGCGCAGCATGCCCAGGGTGTCCGCGTCCTGCTCGCCGCCGAGCAGCGCGCACAGTCGCCGGACCAGGTCGGCGACCTGCGGGAACGGGGGATAGCCGCCGGCCTGCCAGCGGCCCCGCCGGAAGGTCGGATCCAGTGTGCTCAGCAGGTCGGCCAGCGGGTTGCCGTCGGTGGTGACCAGCGGGCGGCAGGTCAGCCACTCGGTGACACTGCGGGCCAGCGCGGCGAGCGGCAGGATCGACAGGCGGTGACTCTGCGCCGGGAACGCTCCGGCGGTCGCCCGGCAGGCGTTGCAGATCCGGACGATCTTCCCGGCCTGGACGGTCACGCAGGCCAGCACGACCCGGTCGCTCGCCGGTTCCGGCGGGCAGGGCGGCAGCAGCAGTCCGGACACCCGATCGGCGAAGGACTGGACCAGCGCCGCCTCCAGCCGCTGGAGCACCGTCCGGGCCAGCCGCAGGTACTCGTCCGGATCGCCGCTCGGTGCGGGCAGCACCACGGCGTCCAGCACGGCGGCCGGGTCGCCGGTGACCGGGAACGGCTGCCGCCGCTCCAGATCCACGATCGCGTCGTGCAGGCGCAGACAGGACTCGTGGACGAAGCCGGGCTCGAACGGGGTGTCCGCGAAGAACGCCGCGCTGAGCAGCACCTGGCCGTGCTCCGGGGAGAGGTGGGCGCGCAGGACGCGCCGGTACTCCTCGTAGGCGGCGACGATCTGGCCGGCCAGGGTCGCCTGCGGGTCGCAGAAGGCGTCCTGGCACGGTCCGTCCGGGGCACGGCAGACCTCGAAACGGACGCTTTCCGCGATCCGGGTGGGCTCACATCCGGGAGGCAGTTTTTCGTACGCCGGAGCCGTCCCGCAGCCACAGGTGCCGGTGGCGGATTGCCCGCCGCAGCCGCCGCAGCCGCCGGAGCCGTTGACCGGGCGTCTGCCGCAGCCACAGGTGCCGGTGGCCGCTCGCCCGCCGCACCCGCAGCTTTTCCGGCCCGTGGTCAGGAGCGTCCGCGGCCGGGTCGGCTGCTCGGTGTAGACCATGGTCAGGCACCAGCGCTCGGGTCCGGCCGGCGCCGCGGGGGCGGGCCGCCACGGCTGCGCGCACGCCCGGTCGTCCGCGTCCCGGCAGGCCGAGATCATCGACAGCAGCGGGACGGTCCGGGCGGCGTCCAGGAGCAGGTCGTTGCCGCACGTGTCGAGCGCGTACCCGGGGTGGACCTGGACCGCGCCGGGGTCGGCGACGCAGACCACCTGCAGGCCGCAGACCACGCCGGCGCCGTGCAGGTAGCGGTTGTGCAGGCGGTTCTTGGCCAGCTGGTATTCCTGTGCGGCGTTGAGCTCGGCCTCGGTGAGGCTCTGCCCGGCGAAGTAGCGCGGGCGCAGCGCCGGCCCGGGGACGCCGCCGGCCGTCGTGGCGGCGGTGCCACAGGTCGCGCAGTGGGCGGTGGTGGTCATCGTTCCTCCTAGGCCCCGAAGGCGTGCCAGCGGACCAGGACGCGGCGCTCGAGATCGGACGGCTGTTCCATGCGCACCTCGATGTCGAACTTGCCGTCGTAGGG
Organism: Actinoplanes ianthinogenes; assembly: GCF_018324205.1. Classification (NCBI taxonomy): domain Bacteria; kingdom Bacillati; phylum Actinomycetota; class Actinomycetes; order Micromonosporales; family Micromonosporaceae; genus Actinoplanes; species Actinoplanes ianthinogenes. The sequence goes on along the minus strand of NZ_AP023356.1, from coordinate 523,093 downwards.
CTTGTTGTGCACCCGCGCGGCGAGGAAGCGGACCGGGGTGGCGTAGTCCCGCTCGCCGCGCAGGTTGATCGCCTCGTAGTAGTCGAAGGAGTGCTCCTGCTCGGCCAGGCCGAGCACGATGGATACCGGGGTCTTGGCCTGGTTGTGGTCGACGGTCAGGGTGGCGACGTCGGTCTTCGCGGGGATCGGCACCACCACGAGGTCGCCGGTGATCCGCCCGGCGCCGGGCGGCCCCGGAATGCCCTGATCGCCCTTGTCTCCCTTGTCTCCCTTGTCTCCCTGGGGACCGGCAGGCCCGGCGGGACCCGCAGGACCGTCAGCGCCGGCGGGACCGGCAGCACCGGCAGGCCCGGCGGGTCCGGCAGGGCCCGGGTCGCCCTTGTCCCCTTTGTCGCCCTTGGGTCCCTGCCCTCCACCACCGTTCTCCAGCAGGCAGAGCATCACCTCGGTCAACACGCCGGTGCTGGGCAGCAACCGCCGCCCGAGCCGGTTGTCGATGTCCTCCTCCTCGATCGCCACCCCGGCCTCGAAGTCGCTGATCGTCGCGAGCACCACGCAGTCCCCGCCGGCGCACCCCGGGCACTCGTCGAGCAGCCGCTCCAGCGGCTCCGCGCACGACGCCGGCGGCGTCTCCTCCGGCAGCACCGGATCCACGATCACCTCGAAGGCGAACGACTCGATCACCCGGTTCGGCTGGCTGCCGTCGTCGCACCCGCACTCGTCCCAGCTCGCCGGGATCAGCTCGTCCGGGCACTCCCGGTGCCGTACGCACAGTTGCAGCGTGTGTGTTCCCGCGCTCAGGTCGCCGGGCAGCAGCGCGAGCAGGTCGACGTACTCCTCGTGGCAGACCAGGATCTCCCGCCCGCAGCAGTCGATGGCGGTGCCCGCCTCCACCACCAGCCACCGGTCCCGGCAGCCGGGCTCCGGATGCGGCCGAACCTTGAGCCCGCAGGCCACGCCCCAGCCGTGCAACGCCTGGTTGTGCCGCCGCCCCCGGCCGATCAGGTACGCCTGCTCGTCCTGGAAGTCCCGCTCCAGCAGCAGCTTGCCGGTGAAGTAGTGGTTGCGGGCCGGCGCGGTGGCGGGGTGACACCCGCAGTCCCGCTGTCGCATGGCCGCCCTCCTCAGATCCGTGTGGTGGCGCCGACGGTGGCCCGCAGGCCGACCCGCATCGACGGTCGCTTCTGTTCGTCCTCGGACGGCCCGAGCAGCGTGCCGGTCCGTGCGTCCGGGGCGCCGAGGACGATCCCGGCCGGCCGGGCGCCGATCACCGTGTCCAGCCCGACGCTGGCCTGTATTCCGACCCGCATCCGTGGCGCGACCAGCCGGATCTCGGCCTCGGTGTGCGCCGGGCTCGCCGTGTCCACGGCCCGCTCGACCAGGTCCCGATCGGCGTGGGCCGGGACGAACACGGTGAACCGGTGCGCCGGCACCGCGAACGGGTCGAGATCCGGCTCGCCGGTGTCGACCAGCCGGAAGTCGCCGATCCGGGAGTGCTCGCCGATCTGCAGCCGCCCGGCGACGGCGGGCCCCCACAGCGTGCCGCCGAGCCGGTCACCCTCGTACAGCCAGCGGCGCAGCCGGAAGTGTTCCAGGATCCGCGGCCGGATCCCGGTGGTCAGCTCCACCTGCCGGGTCACGCCGGCGAGCGTGCCGCGCAGGTGGAACAGGTGGTGCGCCTCGGCCAGCAGCCGCCGGCGACGGGCATCCGGGATCCGCCGGTCGGCGGCCAGGCCGAGCCAGCCGCCCAGCCAGTCCAGGAACTCCGCCGGGGTGGCCCGCGGGTCCAGCACCGCCGGGAAGTCGTCGAGCCGTGCGGACACGCTGTCCCGGATCGTGTCGAAGATGGCCAGGAAGCGGGCGAGGAAGTCCCGCGCGGCCGGGTCCTGGGCGTAGATGGCCGGGAGGTGGCGAAGCGAGGTGGCGCGCGGGAACGAGACCTGGACGGCGTGCACCACGGTGTCGCCGGTCAGGGTCAGCCGGAGCCAGAGCCGCTGCCCGGGCGGGCTCAGAACCAGGAAGTCCGGGCCGGACGGGGCGTCGGTCCAAACGCCGGGAGAGGTCGCGGTGGCGACTTTCAGGGTGCCGCCGTCGGGCACCGTCGCGTCCAGCACCACCCGGTGCCACTCGCAGCCGCCGATCCCGCTGTCCAGCGGCCCGGCCAGGAACTCCCCGGACCTCGTTGTGTGCCGTTTGCGCAGCCCGTCGCGGTCGGCGAGCACGTCGGGGTGCGGCCCGGCCGGTCGCCAGCCCACCCGGCCGTCCAGGAGCAGGAATTCACCGCTCATTGCCGCTCCCGGTAACTCACGGTGATCTCGTGTGCCTCGGTGTACGGCAGATCCGTCGCGCCCAGTTCCACGTCCTGGCACGGCCCGTATCGTTCGCCGTCGAGGACGACGAACAGGTCGTTGTCCCGGATCCGGTCCACCCCGGGCACGTCCAGCACCGTCCGGGCCACGTCGGAGTAGTAGACGTCCGCGCCGAACTCCCAGCCCAGCGGGTGGAAGAACGCGTCGAGCCGGGCGGTCACGTCCCGTTTCACCTGGGCCAGGTCGGCGTTAGGCAGCACCACCACGTCCGCCTCGACGTGCAGCCGGCGGTAGGTGGGCGGGCACACGTACAGCTCGGTGGTGATCAGGCGGTGCGCGTCCAGGTGCGCGGCGACGGCCCGCAGCGTGGTCTCGTCCGGCGTGGGCCGGGGGCCGTCGGCGTCCGGCACCACCAGCACGGTCACCGTCCCGGGGACCCGCGCGCCCGGGAACCGCGGGTGGGTCAGCGGCAGTGCCCGGGCCCGGCGGATCCGGGCGCCCGGCGCGGTCATCGCGAGCTGCTCGAAGTCGTCCGCGGTGACCGCACGGCCTTTGCTCTGCAACTCCCGCGGGGCCCGCTGTTTGGCCTGCTCGACGGTCTCCTCGTCGGCGCCGAGCGTGGCCGGGCGCGGGTTGTCCACGCCGGTGATCCCGTCCGGCAGCAGCGACTGCACGTCGGTGATCCGGCCGGCGCCGACGTTGCCGGCCGATCCGCCGCCGGCGCGGTACCGGCGGGCCACCACGTTCGACTCGGGCAGCCGCGGGTTGTGCAGCGGGATCCGTCCGTGCGTGCCGTCGCCGAAGAGCACCTCGCCGGTGGTCCGGTTCAGCCGGAAGTGCCGGTCGTCCGAGCCGGAGGCGTACAGGTCGGTGCGCTCGGTCCAGCTCGCGAAGCCGGTGCCCTCGTCGATCTGGAGGTCCAGGTCGCCGACGACCGGGGTGCGGGCCACTCGCAGCACCTGCCCGACCGCGCCGTCGCTGCCGCCGAGCACCTCGTCGCGTACCGTCTGGGCCTGCGTGGCCCGCACGGTGTTGGTGAGCACGGCGTCGAGGCGGGGCGCCCGGTCGTAGTGTCCGGTGCGCAGCCGGGCGCGGAACCAGTACTGGTCCTGGTCGCGCCGGATGGTCGCGCCCGGGCCGGTGAACTGGACCCGGCCGCTGCGGGTGAGGCCGCGGGTCTCGTCCCGGATCAGGTCGACCGGCCGCCACTCGCCGTCGACGTGCCGGAACTCCCAGAGCACGTCAGCCGGCGGCGGGAGGTCGGTGAAACCGGCCACCGGGTCGGCGGTCGCCGGCGCGGTGACCAGCACGACCAGCTCGATCGGGTCGGCCGGGAACGGGCCGGGATCGGCGAAGCCGAGGTGCAGGGCGCTGCCGTCACGGTGGTTGCGCCCGAACGGGTGGAACGGCTCGGTCACGGTGGTGACGGTGAACCCGTCGTACACCGAAAGGGTCTTGATCGTCGCCCGCAGGGCCGTCAGTGAGTGGTCGGTCTCGAACAGCAGCGGGGTGCCGGCCACCGCGACCTGGGTGCCGAGCGGCACGATCGCGGCCGGCGGTCCGTCCGGATCCATGGCGAAGCGCAGGCCGGCGGTCGCCGGGCGGGCCGGCGCGGGCTCGATGCCGAGCAGCTGGAGGAACTTGACGTAATGCAGCTCCGGCACCTGATTGACCCGGAAGATCAGCTGGTCGGTCAGCCAGGCGAAGAGTTTCACCAGGGTGATGCCGGGGTCGGTGTCGTTGTGGTCGGTCCACTCCGGGGTGTATCGCGGGATCAGCGCGATCGCCTCGGCGACGAGCCGGTCGAAGTCGCGGTCGTCCAGCGGCGGGGGTTCCAGTGGCATCAGGCGCCGCCCTCCGTCGTGTAGAGCGGATAGACCAGGTTGTGCACGGTGTTGTGCGCGCGGATCCGGTAGTCGACGCGGATCAGCACCGCGTCGTCGCGCCGCGGGTCGCCGCTCAGCGCCACGTCGAGCACGTCGATCCGCGGCTCCCAGCGGGTGAGCGCCTCGCGGACCTGGTAGGCCAGCTCGCCGAGCGCGGACGCGGGCGCGAAGACGTAGTCGTGGGCGCCGCAGCCGAAGTCGGGCTGCATCGGGCGTTCGCCGGGCGCGGTGCCGATGACGATGCCGATCGCCTCGCGGATGTCGTCCTCGGCGGCGGACATCGCGATCCGGCCGCGCTCGTCGATCTGCGGCGGGAACCGCCAGCCCCGCCCGAGGAAGTCGCGGCTCACGTGACGGTCACCTTCCCCTCGGCGAAGGCGGCCCGGCCGCGCCGGTTGACCGCGGTGACCACGAACGCGTGCAGGCCGGGCCCGAGCGCCACCAGCTCCGCCCCGGTCACCGTCACCGGCACGGTCAGCGGACCCGTCCAGTCGCTGGTGGAGTCCAGGCGGCCGGCCTTGAACAGCAGCCAGCGCAGCGGGTACGCGCCGGCCAGGGTGAACGTGAACGGCAGGACCGCCGGCTGCCCGGTGCTGCCGAACGTGACCGTGGAGAACGGCGCCGCCGGTGGCGTCACCACGACCGTGGGCTGATCGTCCTCGGCCGGGTCGGCGACGGTCCGGTCGTGCACCGGATGCGACTCGGTGATCGTCAGCGGGTAGCCGGTGGCGCCGCGCACGAAGTCGGTGACCAGCATGACCTTCCGCCCGGCCGCGGTCACCTCGGTCAGCCCCATCGACCGGAGCTGGTACGACCCGCACGGCGGCACGTTGGTGCAGGTCAGCGTGCCCTGGTCACCGTCGAGCAGCACGTCGCCGCCGGCGATCCGGGCGGCGCGCGGACCCACCGCCCGGCTGGTCCCGACGCCGCCGTGCGGGCAGCGGACGGTCGCGTTGGTGGTCATCACCCGTGGCATCGCGGTCCCCCTCTCAGCTGAACTCGATCGCGTCGCCGGTCATCCGGATCCGCCTGCCGCCCATCACCAGCTCGACCTGTCCGGCGTCCAGGCTGATCCGCGCGCCGCCCTGGTGGCGCACCTCGACCCGGTCGCCGTCGTCGTCGAGCAGCACGGTGTGTCCCGTGACCGAGCGGATCAGCCGCTGCCCGGGCTTGGCGCCGGCGGGTGGCGCGGCCACGGTGCCGGGCGGCTCGCTCCACAGGGCGCCGATCACGTAAGGGTCGGCCGGGTCCTCGCCCACGCACGCGACCAGGACCTCGTCCCCGACCTCCGGCATGAGCCACAGCCCCCGGCCCGGCCCGGCGAACGGCGTGGCCACCCGCGCCCAGTCCCGCACCGGCACGGTCTGCTCGCCGCGCTCGGCCGGGAACTCCACCTCGACCTGCCCCCGGTGCTTCTGGTCGTCGAGCGACCGCACGATCCCGATCACCACCCCGCGCACCGCGCCCATCAGGACACCACCTCCCGGCGCGCCGACAGCTCGGTGCGGTACCCCTGTTCGTCGAGGTGGTGGGTGACCCGGGTGACGAAGTACCGGCCGTCGACCCGCCGGTCCAGCCCGGCGATCCGGACCACGCCGCCGGCCCGCAGATCGGCTCGGCCGACCACCGTCGCGTCCAGCTCGACCAGGCCTTTCACCGACTCGGCGAGGTAGTTGCGGGCCAGCTGCCGGGCCTCGGCGGCGGTGCGCACCACCCGGTCGCTGATCGTCCGGTCCTCGCCGGCCGCGTCGAGCAGGTCGTAGAGGTCGCGGTTGACGGTGAGGCCGGCGCTCGCCGGGGTGGCCCGCAGCCGCCGGTCCCTGCGCTGCTGCCGGTCCCACCAGCGGACCTCCACCGACCGGGCGGCGGTGTCCAGGCGCATCGCGGTCCGGGCCGCCAGCAGGTCGCGGCCCCAGCGCAGTTCCGGTCCCGGGCCGGGCAGCCGCTCGGACGGCCCGAAGTGCACGAAGTAGCCGGTGTCGTCGTGACCGACGAAGAACGCGTACCCGTTGAGCCGGGCCCGTTCGGCCAGGAACGACAGCGTGGACTGGTTGCGCATCACCACCCGCGGGTGCTCGGCCTCGCCCTGCCGGGTCTGCTCGTCGATCCGGACCGGGCAGTCGAAGCCGGGCTTGGCCGGGTTCCGCCGGCCGCCCAGCGCGCCGGCGATGAAGCTGTCGGTCTTCTGCAGCCAGCGGTCGCTGTGCTGTTCCCGCCGGGCGCCGCGGAAGAACACGTCCTGCCCCTGCACGGTCAGCGTCTGCCCGCCGGACTGCGGGAACGTCGCGGTGACCGCGGTGACGTAGCCGGTCATCACCGGGTGCAGGTCGTCCCGGTACCCCAGGTGGATGTCGTAGCGCTGGCCCACCTCGAAGGCGTCCGGGTGCCGCGCCACCCGCAGGGTGAACGTGTCGATCTCGGCGAGGTCGTCGACCACGGTCAGCGACAGCACGTCGGCGAGCAGCTCGGCGTCCAGGTCGGTGCTGCTGCGCACGACCGCCGCGGTGCCGCCCTCGCGCACCCGGCGGACCGTGAACGCCGGCACGTACGTGCCGCTCATGGCGCCGGCGGAATCAGCAGCAGGGTCCCGGCGGCCAGCCGCGCCGGGTCGGTGATGCCGTTCGCCTCGGCGATGCGCCGCCAGGCGGCCGGGTCGCCGTACCGGTCGGCGGCGATCGCGCTGAGCGTCTCGCGCTCCCGGACCGCGTGGTAGCGGGTCCGGTCGGCGGACTGCCGGTCCATCTTCGGCAGCAGCTCGGCGAGGGTCCGGTACTCGCGGAGCCGGACGGTCAGCACCGCGCGCAGCGGGGCGCCGTCCTCGGCGAAGAAGGTGAACCGCTGCTGGACGCTCTCCACCACGCAGGTGAAGCCGGACCGGCGCTGGCTGCCGATCTCGCGGTCCAGCCCGGAGCCGGGGAAGCCGCGGCCGCCCCAGGTGAACAGGCAGACCGGCGGGGCGTGCCGGTTGCCGTGCGCCTTGACGAGCCGGTAGATCCGGTCGGTCCGCTCGGTGACCGGCTCGCCGCTGTCCGAGGTGTCGAAGAACAGGTCCATCGTGAAGGTCTCCGCCTGCCCGCGGACGTACTGGACGAGCGGGGCGTCCAGCCCCGGGACGGCGTGCTCGGCGAACTGGGCGGTCTTGGCGGCGGTGTACTCCGTCGGGTTGAACAGCACCTCGACGGCGTCGTCCGGCAGCAGCTTGCCGTTCTCGTCCTGGGGCGTGAACCGCGCCTTGACCAGGGTCACTTCGCCTCCTCGGTGAGGCTGCGGGCGCGGCGGTCCCGCTCGTGCCGCTGGAGGGCCTCACGGACGAGCCGCTCCAGGTCCGCGGGCTCGGGCCCCGCGGCGGGCTCCACGGTCGTGGTGACTTGACCGATCCGGACTTCCATCGTCAGACCATCTCCAACCCGTCGTGGGCGATCTCGATCTCCTCGAAGGCCAGCCGGTTGGCGGCGGCGTCCAGGGCCGGCCCGGTCCACCGGATCGGGAAGCCGTTGCGGAACCGCCACGCCTTGACCGGCAGGTGCAGCTCGTTCTGCAGGATGATCACGCCGTCCCGGCGGCGGCCCCGCCCGCTCAGGTAGCCGGCGTACCAGGCCCACAGGTCGTCGGAGAGGCCCATCCCGCGTTGCAGCCGCAGGTTGGCCGCGGTGGCGTGCCGCCGGAACTTGAGGGTGGTGGCGCGTCCGCCCTCCCGGTACTCCTCGACCTGGATGCTGCTCTCCAGGCCGCCGCACTGACTGAATCCGGCCACCACCGAGGTGGCCAGGACGGCGAGCGTGCGCAGTCTCGGGCCGCCGGTGTCGACCAGCGCGACGGTGAAGTTGAAGGCCGGGAACGGCGTGGTCACGGCGCCTCCTCGCGGATGGTGAGCTCGCCCTCGACCCGGCCGATCCGGAAGATCAGGAACTCGGCCGGCCGGACCACCGCCACGCCGACCGTGGCCAGCAGGCGGTCGTCGCCGGTGTCGCAGCGCACGAAGAACGCCTCCTCCGGGGTGGCGCCGGCCAGCGCGCCGCGCCGCCATTGCTCCTCGAGGAGCCCGGTCAGCACGACGGTGAGCAGCTGGCGGCGGACGAAGTCGGCGGGCTGGAAGGCGAACTGCCGGGAGGCCACGGCGGCGGCCCGCTCGACGGCGACGAACCAGCGGCGTACCGGCAGGTGCCGCCAGGCGGGATCGGTCGCCAGGGTGCGGGCGCCGTAGATCCGGATACCCCGCCCGGGCAGCGCCCGCAGGCAGTTCACCCCGGCCGGGTCGAGCACCGCCTGCTCCGCGTCACCGACCTCGCCGCCGAGGCCGACCGCCCAGCTCAGCTCCCGGTTGGCGGGGGCGGTGTGCACGCCGGAGGCACGGTCCACGCGGGCACAGACGCCCGCGGCGAAGCCGCTGGGCGCGACCAGACGGGTCCGCCCGGACGGTTCCGGCACGCGCACCCAGGGGTGATAGAGACTCGCGTACGACGTGTCGAAGCGTCCCCGCCACACCAGCACCTCGTCGACGTCCAGCCCCGGCGGCGGGTCGAGCAGCGCCACCCGGTCCCCGCGCCGCTCGCAGTCGCCGACCAGCCGGCGCTGCACCGCGAGGGCCTCGGCCTCCGTCAGCGGCGTGATCCGCGCAGGTCGCACCAGGGAGGCCGACGGCCCGGGCGGGCCCGGCCGGCAGGGGTCGGGCGGCGGCTGCGGCAGCGGGCTGGTGGCCGGGATCCGCGGTGGCCGCCAGTGCACGTCCGGGACGGCCACCAGCGACACCTCGTCGACCGTCTCCAGTGCGCCGAGCCCGTCGAGCAGGCCGTCCGGCTCCGGCACCCGGACCACCCAGCAGCGCCGCCCGCCGTTGTCGAAGAACGCCTTCACCGTGTCGCCCAGCGTCCCGGTCTCGGCGAGGGCCGCCGGGTCGTCCACCGGGACGGCGGCGAAGGCCGGCCCGTGCGGGCTGACCCCGACGAACGCGGCCACGTCGGTGCGCGCCACCGACGCCGGCCGGGCCGGCTCGGCGAACTCCAGGTGCACGCCCGGGACGGTGGTCATTGCAGCTCCACCCGCTCCACGCAGATCTCCACCTCTTCGATGGCGATCTCGTTGGTGGTGGCGTTCAGCGCCGGGCCCTGCCACTTGCAGATGAACGCGTCGGCGAACGTCCAGACCAGCACGTCGGCCTGCTGCTCGTCACGCAGCGCGATCTCGCCGCCGCGCCGGTCCGGCAGCCCGTTGAGCACGTTGCGATACCAGGTCCACAGCTCCCGGTTGGTGGTGATGCCCCGGCGCAGCGTCAGGTTGCCGAACGTGCGCAGCCCGGTCAGCTTGCGCACGTGCAGCGCCGGGTCGGTGCCGGCCCGGTACTCGATCGGCGCGGTGGTGAAGGTCAGCCCGGTCACCTCGCGGAACGCCGCCACGTCGGGCCCGGTGCGGTCGAACCGCACCCGGAAGTTGAACCCCGCGAACGGGTCCTTGCGCTCACCGACGGCCATCGCGGCTCACCCCTCCTGGACCATCGATCCGCCCGGCCACTGGCCGATCCGGATCACTACGAACTCGGCCGGCTTGACCGGCGCCACCCCGATCACCACGATCAGCCGGCCGTTGTCGATGTCGTCGCCGGTCATCGTGGTCTCGTCGCAGCGCACGTAGAACGCCTCGTCCGGGGTCCGGCCCTGCAACGCACCGTCGCGCCAGACCGAGGTGAGGAACGCCGAGACGCTCTGCCGTACCTGGGACCAGAGCGGCCGGTCGTTGGGCCGGAACACCGCCCACTGGGTGCCGTTCTCGATGGACGCCTCGAGGAAGTTGAACAGCCGCCGGACGTTCACGTACTTCCAGTCGCTGTCGCTGGTCACGCAGCGCGCACCCCACACCCGCAGGCCGCGGTTCTGGTCGCGGAAGTCGCGCAGCGCGTTGACGCCGCGCGGGTTCAGCAGGTCCTGCTGCGCCTTGACCAGGCGCGTCTGGAAGCCGTCGACGCCGGTCAGGGTGGCGTTGGCCGGGGCCAGGTGCACGTCGGTGCGGGCGTAGACGCCGAGGACGTGGCCGCTCGGCGGGATCCAGACCGGCGACGGCACGGCCGGGTTGTCCCGGTACGGGTCGTCGATCACCAGCCACGGGTAGTACAGCGCGCCGTGCCGCGAGTCGTAGTTCCCGCGCTGCGTCAGCACCTCGTCCACCCGCAGCCCGTACGGCGGGCCGCCCCGCCGCGAGTCCAGCACCGCGATCCGGTACCGCATCTGCTCGCAGTGGGTGAGCAGCGCCTGCTGCACCCGCGCGCCGGTCCAGCCGGGCGCGGCCACCATGCTGATCTGCTCGACGTTGCGCAGCGCCTGCAGGCCGGTGCGCTCGGCCGGCTCGATCGAGTCGGCGCCGATCAGGATGTCGTCGGTCAGCTTCTCCAGGTGGTCGGCGCCGCCGCTCATCCGGCGGCCCAGCGGACGCTCGCCGAGCGCCGGGTCGACGCTGGTCAGGAGATCCGGCCAGGGGGTGAGCGCGGCACGGGCGGCGGCGGCCGGGCGCGGGTCGGCCATCCGGACCAGATCGGCCTCGCCCTCGCCGGCCTGGTCCAGCGCCGGGATCGCGCCGATCACGCGCGGCGCCCAGCGGCTGTGCCGGGGGTCGAGGACCAGGTTGCGCAGGGTCTGCGAGCCGCCCGGGGCGATCGTCTCGCGGCGGGTCCGCGGGTCGGTGCGGACCAGTTCGACGGTGAGGGCGAACTCGGTGGTGCGGACCCGAGTGCCGGCCGGGACGTCCGCGGTCAGGCCGCCGGCGGGCAGCGTGACGGTGGTGCCCTGGACGGACTCGGCCTTCTGCCGGAACAGCACGCCGTTCGCGTCGGAGAACTCCAGCAGGCTGCCGGGCTCCAGGCCGACGCCGGTGTCGAGGTCGACGGTCGGTGCGGTCGCCGAGCCGCCCGGTGTCGTGGTGTCGACGGTCGGCGAGGGCTCGCGCTGGGCGGTGACCCGGACGTTGTCGCCCCAGCCGCCACGGTGCAGCGCCTGCAGCCGCAGCACCGGGGTGACGGCGGTCAGGGTGACCCCGGCGACGGCGTGCGCCGCGGTCAGCGGTCCGGCCAGCACCAGCAGACCGGTGTCGCCCGCGACCACGTCGGCGAACTCGCCGCGCTGGGCGGAGCCGATCCGGACCAGGTCACCGTCGGCGACCGCGCCGGTCAGCACCAGCGCGGTGTCCCCAGGAGAGCCGTCCCGGACCAGCGTGGCGGGCTTGCCGCCCCCGGCCAGGCGCTGGACCTTGTCGTTCACGGCGTAGGCGTGCCGCAGCGGCGCCGTGAAGGTGATCGTGAACGGTGCGGCCGCGGTCACGGTGGCGACCTGGGCGAACTCGTCGCCGGCCGCGCCGGCCAGGTGGACCCAGTCGTCTGCGGCGAGCCCGGCGGCGGCCGCCACCTCCAGGGAGCCGGAGCCGACCGCGGTGATCGTCGTCTCGGCGGCGACGGTGTGCTTCTCCACCGGCGTGCCGGCGTCGTGCCGCAGGGTCAGCGGGCCGCTCAGGGCGGCGGTGGCGAGGGCGCCCCGGCCGAGCTGCTGCGCCGGATCGGTGCCGAGCACGACGTCCTTGGCGGCGGGCAGGACGGTGGCGTCCTGCACCACCAGCAGCCGGTCGCCGGCCGCGGCCGGGTGCACCAGCGTGGTGCCCGGCGGCTTGCCCGCCGCCTTGGGAACGACGGTGGTCCCGGCCGGGGCGGCGGCGGTCAGCGGCGCGGTCAGCGCGATCGGGGTGCCGGTGCCGGCCGTGACGTACTCGGTGCGGGTGTCGTCCTCGATCCGCACCACGTCGCCGGGCGCCGGTCCGGCCGGGTCGGCCACGACCAGCAGGCGGTCACCGCGCCGGGCGAGCGCCACCGGCGCCCCGGAGTAACCGGCGTCCTCGGTGGCGTACAGGAGCACGGTCGAGTAGGTCGCCTCGTCGGGCAGCACCCGCACCACGAAGAGCAGGCTCCCGCCGTTGGTGAAGAAGCCCTCCACGGCGTGCGGCAGCACCCAGGCCGGTCCGGCCGGGTCCGGCACCGCGCGCCGGTTGATCGTGCCGCCGAACCGGCGGGTGAAGTCGGCGAGGCTGATCACCTGGGTGGGCCGGTTCACCGGGCCGCGTTCGGTGACGCCGGCCAGTCCGGCGACGCTGACCGACACGCCCTCGATCGGGCGCGCGCCGGTGTCGGCTTCCTCCAGGTAGACCCCGGGGCTCAGGTACTCGGCCATCACGTCTCCTCGTCAGACCCGCAGTTCCACGTCGTTGACCTGCCCGTAGGCGACGTCCCAGGTCATCTCCGGCCCGGTGGCGGCGCGTATCCGGAGTGACCGGACACCGCCGATCCCGCGGAGTACGTAATCGCCGGTGGCGCCGCTGACCGCCCCGACCGCCCGCTGCTCGCCGTCCACGTCGACGGCCGCGATCCCGGGAGGTGGCGCGGCGGCCAGCCGGAGCAGGGCGTCGCCGGGGTCCACGGCGTGGGCGAGGGTGGTCTGCCACGGGCCGGCGGGGTCGCGTACCGAAGCTGTCGCCTGATGCGCGGTCCGCAGGGGCGAGCGGAGCGCGAGCAGCGGCGGATCCCCCGCCTGCGCCGCGGCGACGGTGACCAGCGCGCCGGGCACCGGCTCCGGCGTCAGCTGCCCGGTGACGACCACGCCTTGCAGGCGCACCGGCAGCGGCCGCAGCGTCACCGTCTCGATCCGGGGCGCGGTCACCAGCAGGTCGCGTGGCGGCAGCGGCCGATATCCGGGCGCGGTGACCGTCAGGCGGATCCGCCGGGGCAGGCTCGCCAGGTCACCGGTGACGCCGGGCACCGGGACGCGCTCGCCGGTGACCTCGTCGGTGGCCCGCACCTCGATCAGCGCCGCGTACACCGCGACCAGGTCCAGGCGTGTCATGGCGTGCCGATCTGCTCGTAGCGGTTGATCCGCTCGTGCACCGGCGGCGCCACGGCGGTCAGGTGACCGGGACCGATTTCGACCATGCGCACCAGGAACGACGCGCTCAGCTGATAGGGCTCCTGCAACGCCGTCCAGACCCGGGTCAGCTCCTCCAGCCCGAGCGTCTCCATCGTCACGCTCAGCTCGGTCTCCGCCGGGCGCAGCCGCTCGTGGTCGCCGAAGACCTGCAACACCCGCCCGAGCAAGGCCTGCTCGGCCAGGGTGTCCTCGGTGACCGGCGCGACCAGGTAGTGCAGGTCCACCACGGCGGCCGGCCACTGCCCGTCGCGCGGCGGCAGGTTGAGCGCGTCGGCGTTGCGGGCCACCCGGTACAGCCACAGGCACACCCCGGTCGGCGGGCTCGGCGGCTTCGTCGCGTCGCGCAGCTCCTTCGGTGAACGCAGGTCGATCGGGACGCCGTTCAGCTCCGTCAGCGGGCTGTCGGTGATGTGCTGCTTGAGCAGCTCCCGCAGCGCCCGGCTGACGGTCTTGATCGCGGCGAAGTCGTTCACCGTGACGCCTCCGGTCGGACATGCATGGAGAAATCCTCGGGTTGCGCGGCGTCCGCCCGCTTCCGGGAAGTCCCGGGGCGGGGAGGCGGCCGCTGCGCGGAGCCGACCGGTTCCGGACCGCTGTCAACGTCCGGTTCTCCTCGCGTACGCCGGGGGAGTTCCCCGATTGCGCCGATGTCCCGGATACGAACGGCCGGTGGACTTGATCTGCTTCGACCAGCCATGGTGAAGCACGGGCGAATCGTCCACGTTGCTCGTTACCGCTGCTCTCCGGAGGCCGGCGATGCCGTTCCGCGTCCGTGCCGAGGTGGCCGAACTGGTCGGCCGGGAACAGCCCTGCCTGGCCCTCGGCGCCCTGCTCGACGCGGCCCGCTCCGGCGCCGGCGGCGCGCTGCTGCTCACCGGTGAACCCGGCGTCGGCAAGACCGCGCTGCTCGCCCACCTGATGTCCGGCGCCACCGGCGTCACCGTGCTGGCCACCACCGGCCTGGAGTCCGAGGCGTCGCTGCCCTACGCCGGCCTCGGCGACCTGCTGCACCCCCTGCTGACCCTGGTCCCGCGCCTGCCCCGCCCGCAGTCCCGGGCGCTGCGCGCCGCCCTGGCCCTGGCGGACCAGGACCGGGACCTGAGCCCGTACGCGGTCTGCCTGGCCACCCTGGCGCTGCTCACCACGGCCGCCGAACGGGAACCGGTGCTGGTGGTGGTCGACGACGCACACTGGATCGACGAGCCGTCCCGCGCCGCGCTGCTGTTCGCCGCCCGCCGCCTCGCCGCCGACCCGGTCGCCATGGTCCTGGCCACCCGCGACGACCCGGCCATCGACACCGGGTGCGACGCGCTGCACCTGGCCGGTTTGAGCCGGGATGCGAGCACCCGGCTGCTCGACCGGCACCGCCCCGGCCACACCGCGCCCGGGGTGGCCGACCAGCTCTGGCGCGCCACCGGTGGCAACCCGCTGGCCCTCGCCGACGCCGCGGACGCCCTCACCGACAGCCAGCTGGCCGGTGCGGCGCCGCTGCCCGAGCCGCTGCCGATCCGGGCCGGACTCCAGCAGGCCTTCGCCACCCGGGTCGCCGGGCTGCCCGAGGCGACCCGGTCCGCCCTGCTCGCGGTCGCCCTCAGCGCCTCCGCCGACACCGCGTTCCTGCACGCCGCCGTCCAGTCGCTCGGCGCCGGGCGGGGCGCGCTGGCCGAGGCCGAGGCGGCCGGCCTGATCCGGCGGGACGACCGGCGGCTCGGCTTCACCCATCCGCTGCTGCGGACCGCGGTGCAGCGTGGCGCGACCGTCGAGGAGCGGCGGCGGGCGTACGAGGCGCTGGCCGCGACCGCCACCGGCGGCGAACGCGCCTGGTACCTGGCCGCCGACGTGCTGGGCCCGGACGAGCGGGCCGCCGGGGAGCTGACCCTCGCGGCGGGGGAGATGCGCCGCCGGACCGCGTACGGGGACGCGGCCCGGGCCCTGCACCGCGCCGCCGAGCTGACCGCCGACCCGGCCGCCCGGAGCCGGCTGCTGCTCGCGGCCGCCGCGGACGCCCAGCTCGCCGGTGGACTGAGCGACGCCGCGACCTGGCTGGGGCAGGCCCGGCTGCTGGTCACCGAGCCGCGACCGGCGGCCGACATCGCGCTGGCGCAGGGATCGGTGCTGACCCGCCGCGGCACCCCGTCGATCGCGCAGCGGGTGCTGGTCGACGCGGCCGAGGCGGTGCTGCCGGCCGACCCGGGGCGGGCCGCCACCCTGCTGCGGGCGGCCGTCGACCCGGCCCTGATCGACGGGCGGTTCCGGGACGCGTACGGATACGCCCGCCGGGCCGCGGACCTGGCC
The DNA here is from genome assembly GCF_018324205.1 of Actinoplanes ianthinogenes. Lineage (NCBI taxonomy): Bacteria > Bacillati > Actinomycetota > Actinomycetes > Micromonosporales > Micromonosporaceae > Actinoplanes > Actinoplanes ianthinogenes. The sequence continues at coordinate 507,652 of NZ_AP023356.1, read as the reverse complement.
GGCGAGGACCCGGCCGCCCGGATCGCCCTCGCGCAGACCCGGATGTTCACCGGCGACCTCGCCGCCAGCCGGGCGGTGCTGCACGCCCACGCCGCCTACCTGGACACGCTCGACCCGGTCGCCGACGCGCACCCGCTGAGCCTGGCCGGGCTGTGCCTGTGCTGGCTGGAGGAGTACCGGGCCGCCGACCGGCTGCTGACCCGGGTGATCACCGCGACCCGCCGGGCCGGTGCGCTCAGCCCACTGATCCGGGCCCTCTCCTTCGAGGCCGAGCTACGCCGCTGCACCGGCGACTGGCCGGCCGGGTACGTCGCCGCCGAGGAGTCCCTACGCCTGGCCCGCGAGCTGCAAGAGGTGTCCAGCGCCGGATTCGCCCAGGTGGTGCTGGCCCGGTTCGACGCGTTCCGCGGCCGCCCGGCGCCGGCGGCGCGGCGGCTGGCCGAGGCCCGCCGGATCGCCGGGCCGCTCGGCACGCCCGGCCTGCTGCCGTTCGAGGGCTCCACCCGGGGCGCGCTGCACCTGGCCACCGGCGAGCCCCAGGAGGCGGTCGCCTGCTTGGAAGCGGTCCGCGAGTTCTGCGCGCACACCGGCCTGGACTTCCCGGACTTCCTGCCGTGGGCGGCCGACCTGGTCGAGGCGTACCGGTGCGCCGGCCAGCGGGAGCCGGCCCGGGACCGGCTCGACGAGTTCGCCGCCCGGACCGCCGGGTTCGGCCTGACCGGGGTGCGGGCGGCCGTCGACCGGTGCCGGGCGCTGCTGGCCGACGACCCGGCCGAGGCGGAAGCCCACCTGCGGGCCGCCCTGTCCCGGTTCGAGCGGGTCGCCCAGCCCTTCGAGGCCGCCCGCACCCGGCTGCTGCTGGCCCGCACCCTGCGCCGGAACCGTCGCCGGGCCGAGGCCCGCCCGCTGCTCCGCGACGCGCTGACCGTTTTCGAACAGCTGGACGCGGTGCCGTTCGCCCGGCAGGCCACCGCCGAGCTGGCCGCGGCCGGCGAGCGTTCCCCGGTCCGTACGGAATCGCCGATGCACCTGCTCACGCCGCAGGAGTTGCAGGTGGCCCGGGCGGTGGCCGAGGGGCGCAGCAATCCGGAGGTGGCGGCGGCCCTGTTCATCTCCCGCAAGACCGTCGAGAGCCACCTGTCCAGCGCCTACCGGAAGCTGGGGCTGAACTCCCGCACCCAGCTGGTCCGCCACCTGACCGCCGTCCTTCCGCCTCTCGCCGAGGCTCCCGCGGAGCCGGAAGGTGCCGCGGAGCCGTAGGGTCCCGCGGAGGGGCCGGCGGCGACCGGCTTCGGCGGCGACCGGTGTCGGGCAGACCGCGTTCGAGGACCGGCTTCAGAGGCCGGGGGAGGGGTCCGGCAGCATCGGTGCGATCGACGGGTCGGCGTAGGCCGCCACCACGAGCTGCCGCGCCTCCTCCCGGAACACCGGATCCGCCTGGATCCGGCGGTGCACCGTGCCGAGCAGGTCCAGCACCTCGTCCGGCGAGGAGCGTCCGCCCCGGACCGCCGCCACCAGCCCCGACGCCACGACGTCCCCTGCAAACCGCGCCCCGACCGCCTCAGCAAGCCGGGTCACTACCGCGCCCGCACCCGCGCCCGGTCCCGTGTCCCCGCCCGTGTCCCCGCCCGTGTCCCGGCCCGGGCCCGGTCCCGCGTCCCCGCCCGCGCCTGGTCCCGCGTCCCCGCCCGCGCCCGCGTCTCCGCCCGCGCCCGCGCCCGGGCCCGGTCCCGCGTCCCCGCCCGCGCCTGGTCCCGCGTCCCCGCCCGCGCCCGTGCCTGCGTCCCCGCCCGGGCCTGCGTCCCCGCCCGGGCCTGCGACCTGGATTTCCTGGCCGCCCGCCATGAGCCCGCCGCTCCCGAGCAGCCGGACCACGACCTCCGCCAGAAATCTCGGGTCGCTCACGCCGCCACTATGCGCGCAACCACTCACCGTGTCGTCCGGCAACTCCCTGCCGCCCGGATGCCGCCTCGCACCCGGAGCGGTGATCCCGCCGCACAAGCGCAAAACCCGGCTGGCGCTCACGGCCCTTTCCCAGCCCGTGATAGGGCCGTGAGAGCCAGCTCGGTGTGCTCGGCTGGCGTTCATGGCCCTTTCCCGGCCCGTGATAGGGCCGTCAGGGCCAGCTCGTTGTGCTCGGCTGGCGTTCATGGCCCTTTCCCGGCCCGTGATAGGGCTGTCAGGGCCAGCTCGTTGTACTGGGCTGGCGTTCATGGCCCTTTCCCGGCCCGTGATAGGGCTGTCAGGGCCAGCTCGGTGTGCTCGGCTGGTGCTCGTGGCCCTTTCCCGGCCGGTGGTGGGCCTGTCAGGGCCAGCTCGTTGTACTTGGCTGGCGTTCATGGCCCTTTCCCGGCCCGTGATAGGGCTGTCAGGGCCAGCTCGGTGTGCTCGGCTGGTGCTCGTGGCCCTTTCCCGGCCGGTGGTGGGCCTGTCAGGGCCAGCTCGTTGTACTGGGCTGGCGTTCATGGCCCTTTCCCGGCCCGTGATAGGGCCGTCAGGGCCAGCTGGTTGTGCTCGGCTGGTGCTCATGGTCCTTTCCTGGCCGGTGGTGGGGCCGTCGGGGCCAGCTCGGTGTGCTCGGCTGGCGCTCGTGGCCCTTTCGCGGCCCGTGATAGGGCCGTTAGGGCCAGCTCGGTGTGCTTGGCTGGCGCTGAGGGTCTCGTGGATCGGGATACCACCATGGGGGTCTGCGCGGGCGGGGACCGGGGACGGGTGGTACCGCGGCGCGGGAGCCTTGACAATTTTCCGGAAACGTTTCCAGACTGGCTTCATCAATCGATGTTCATCGAAAGATCAGGGGTCTGGCGTGGCGGTGACCATCAAGGACGTCGCGCGGCTCGCCGGGGTGTCACCGTCGTCGGTGTGCCGGGCGCTGACCGATCCGGCGCGGGTCCGCGCGGACACCCGGGAGCGGGTGGAGAGCGCCGCCGAGCAGCTCGGCTACCGCCCGAACCGGGCGGCCCGCAGCCTGATCACCGGCCGGACCGCGAACCTCGGCGTGGTCCTGCCCGACCTGGCCAACCCGTTCTTCCCGACCGTGGTGAAGGCGATCCAGAAGCAGGCGCGCCGGTTCGACTACGCGGTCTTCCTCAGTGACACCGACGAGGATCCGGCCGTCGAGGTGCCGGCCATCCGGGCACTCGCCATGCAGGTCGACGGGTTCCTGCTCTGCTCGCCCCGGGCGTCCGACCACGAGCTGCGGTCGAACGCCCGGGACAAGCCGGTCGTGGTGCTGAACCGGCGGATCACCCCGTTCCCGTCGGTCACGGCGGACAACGCCGACGGGATGCGGCAGGCGGTCGGGCACCTGGCCGCGCTGGGTCATCGGGCCGTCGCGTACGTCGGCGGTCCGCGCACCTCCTGGTCCCACCGGGACCGGCAGCGGGGTCTGCGCGCCGCCACCGCCGCCCGCGGCATGCGGCTCGTCGAGGTCGGCAACGTCGCGCCCACCGTGGACGGCGGTGCGGCCGCCGCCGACCTGGTCCTGGCCGCACCGGTCACCGCGGTCCTGGCCTACAACGACCTGGTCGCGCTCGGCCTGCTGCAACGGTTCCAGGCCCGGGGCGTGCGGGTCCCCGAGCACCTCAGCGTCATCGGCTTCGACGACATCCCGGTCGCCGGGCTGCTCGGGCCGCCGCTGACCACCGTCGCGATCGACACGGAGCAGATCGGCCGGGTCGGGGTGGACCTGCTCCTGGAGCTGATGGCCGGCCCGGTGCACCGCGGCGTCACCAGACGGGTGCTGCCCACCCAGCTCATCGTGCGCGGATCGACAGGCCCCACTGTCTAAGTAAGGAGAACCCATGTCTCCCAGCCGCCGTCAACTCCTCACCCTCGGCGCCGCCGCCGTGACCGTCGCCGCGTGCAGCCCGCCCGACACCACCAGCCCGTCCGCCGGCGCGAGCGGCCCGGTCCCGGCCAAGCCGGCGCGGGCGGTCACCCTCAACATCCTGGACGTCGCCGGGAACCTCCAGCTGACCCAGGGCATGATCGACGACTTCGTCGCCGGGAACACCGGGGTGATCGAGCGGGTCACCTATCAGAAGGCGACCGCCCCGGAGCTGGTCGGCAAGATCAAGGCGCAGCAGGCCGCCAACCGGGTGGACATCGACCTGGTGCTGACCGGCGTGGACGGCCTGGCCGCCAGCATCGACCAGGAACTCTGGGTGCCGCTGCTGCCGGATTACCTGAGCCGGCTGCCGGGCATGAAGAACTACCTGGTCGGCGCGGCCGCGATGCAGAAGCTGGCCGGGAACTTCGGGGTGACCGTCACCTACTACCCCTCCGGACCGCTGATCGAGTACCTGCCGGCCAAGGTGCCGGTCCCGCCGCGAACCGTGCAGGGCCTGCTCGACTATGCGAAGGCCAACCCGGGCGCGGTCCAATATGCCCGCCCGTCCAACTCCGGCCCCGGCCGCACCCTGCTGATGGGCCTGCCCTACCTGCTCGGCGACTCGAATCCGAAGGACCCGGTCAACGGCTGGAACAAGACCTGGGACTACCTCAGGCAGCTCGGCGAGCACATCACCCTCTACCCTTCGACCACCAGCGAGACCATGAAGAACCTGGCCAACGGCTCGGCGAAGATCATCGCGTCGACCACCGGCTGGGACATCAACCCGCGGGTGCTCGGCACCGTGCCGAAGGAAGCCCAGATCGGGACCCTCAACGGCTTCCACTGGGTCACCGACGCGCACTACGCGACCGTCCCGAGAGGGGTGTCCACCGATAAGCAGGCCGCCGTGCTGCTCCTGCTCGCCTGGATGCTCACCCCGGAACAGCAGGCGAAGGCGTACGACAAGGGATACTTCTATCCCGGCCCGGCGATCGCCGACGTCCCGATCACGATGGCGCCCGAGGAGAGCCAGCAGGCCATCCGGGACTACGGCCGTCCGGAGTATCCGAAGCTCATCGCGGACCACCCGCTCGAGGTGCCGCTCGGCGCGCCCGCGCTGGTCGCCGCGTTCGACCGCTGGGACCGGGAAATCGGCGGCTCCAAGGTGAAGAAGTGACGGGTTTCGAGACGCTGCGGCTCGACGGGGTGACCCGCCGGTTCGCCGGGGCCGACGCGCTGACCGGGCTGGACCTGGAGATCCGGCGCGGCGAGTTCATCGCGCTGCTCGGCCCGTCCGGCTGCGGCAAGTCGACCGCGCTGAACTGCCTGGCCGGCCTGCTGCCGCTCAGCGCCGGGAGCATCTGGCGGGACGGGACCCGGCTCGACACGCTGCCGGCGGAGCGTCGTGGATTCGGGATGGTGTTCCAGAACTACGCACTGTTCCCGCACCTGTCCGTACAGAAAAATGTCTCCTTCGGTCTCCGGATGCGCGGCGTGCCGCGCGCCGAGCTGCGGCGCCGCACCCAAGCGGCGATCCGCCTCGTGCACCTCGAGGAACACGCCACGAAGCTGCCCGGCCAGCTCTCCGGCGGGCAGCAGCAGCGGGTCGCCATCGCCCGTGCCGTGGTGATCGAGCCGTCGCTGGTCCTGATGGACGAGCCGCTGAGCAACCTCGACGCCAAGCTGCGCCTGGAGATGCGCACCGAGATCCGCAAGCTGCACCAGGACCTCGGCCTGACCACGGTCTATGTCACCCACGACCAGGAGGAGGCGCTCTCCATGGCGGATCGCCTGGTGGTGCTGCGGTCCGGCCGCGTGCAGCAGATCGGCACGCCGGAGGAGGTGCACACCCGCCCGGCCAACCGCCACGTCGCCGACTTCCTGGGATTCCGCAACCTGCTGCCCGGGTTCTTCGAAAAAGACACGATCAACATCAAAGGATTGGGGGTACGTACGGCCGGCAGCCCCGTGCGCACGATCCGCGACGGCGCCCCGGCCGTGGCAGCGATCCGTCCCGAGGACATCACACTCGGCGGCGGCGTCGAGGTCACCGTCGAGGTGGCCGAGTACCACGGGCGGGAGATCGCCGCCGAGGCCCGCACCGCCGACGGCCTCACCCTGCATCTGCGCACCCCGCAGCGGCTGGCCCCGGGCGACAAGGTGGCGGTCACCTTCCCGCCGGAGAAGCTGCTGATCTTCCCGGCGGACGACCTGCCTTCCGAGGAGGCCGCGTGACGACTTCCACGCTCGCGGTCCGGCACCGTCTCGCCGAGCGGGGCATCGACCGGCAGCTGTTGCTCCTGGTCCCGGCCACGGTCTTCGTGGTGGCGCTGTTCGTCTACCCGTTCTGCTACGGCGTCGCGGTCTCGCTCCAGCCCGCTCAGGGTGGCGCGCTCGCCGCCTACCGCACCTTCTTCACCGACGCCTACCAGCGCGACACGATCGGCACGACCCTGGCGATCGCGCTGCCGGCCGCCCTCTTCAACGTCCTCGCCGCGGTGCCGATCGCCTACCGGATGCGCGGCCGGTTCCGCGGCAAACGCCTGCTCACCGCGGCTCTCGTGGTGCCGATCACGCTGGGGACGGTGCTCACCGCCGAGGGACTGCTGAACTTCCTCGGCCCGACCGGCTGGCTCAACCGGATGCTGCTCGCCGCCGGGCTGGCCGACCGCCCGCTCACGCTCACCCACAACTACTGGGGTGTGTTCTTCTCTCTGGTGATCACCGGGTTCCCGTTCGCGTTCCTGCTGGTGCTCTCCTACCTGTCCGGGATCGATCCGAGCCTGGAACGGGCCGCCGCCACCCTCGGCGCCGGCTGGGCGCAGCGGTTCTTCAGGATCACCCTGCCGCTGCTCGCGCCGGGCCTGGCGACCACCTTCTGCCTGACGTTCGTGCTGGCCTTCAGCGTGTTCCCGTCGGCGATCCTGGTCGGCGACCCGTCCGGCAGCACCCGGGTGATCAGCATCGCCGCCTACGAGGCCGCTTACGTGCGCTACGACTACGCCGCCGCGTCCGCCGCCGCGATCGTGATGGGCGCGGTCGAGCTGATGGTGATCACCGTCGTGCTCGGGCTGCGCAGCCTGCTTTACACCGGCTCGACGGCGGGAGGCAAGGGATGAGACGCCGGATCGTGGCCAGCCCCGGCGCCTGGGTGGTGTGGGGCCTGGTGGCCATCTTCTTCGCCGTCCTGGCCGGGGTGATCGGGTCGGTGGTGGTCAACTCGTTCGGCGTGCGCTGGTTCGACACCTGGCTGCCGCGGGCCTGGACCACGCAGTGGTACGGCCAGGCGTGGCACGACTTCACGCTGCTGCCGGTGCTCACCGTCACGCTCGTCGTCTGCCTGCTGGTCGCCGGGATCTCCGTGCTGGTCGGGGTGCCGGCCGCCTACGTGCTGGCCCGCCGCAGGTTCCCCGGCAGCCGGCTGATGTACCTGCTGTTCCTGCTGCCGATCCTGATGCCGCCGATCACCTACGGCATCCCGCTGGCCACGGTGCTCTACAAGTACGGGTTCGCCGGGCACCTGTCCGGTGTGGTGCTGGCCAACCTGGTGCCGTCGGTGCCGTTCGTGATCCTGACGATGACGCCGTTCATCGAGCAGATCGACCCGGCGATCGAGCGGGCCGCCCGGATGTGCGGGGCGCGGACCCGGCACGTGTTCGCCTCGATCCTGGCGCCGCTGCTGGTGCCGGGGATCCTGGCCGCGTCGATCCTGGTGGTGGTCCGGACCGTCGGGATGTTCGAGCTGACCTTCCTGACCGCGGGACCGGATTCGCAGACGCTGGTCGTGGCGCTGTTCTACTCGATGTCGGCGGCCGGGATCCGGGCGCAGCAGTCGGTCGACGCGATGGCCGTCATCTACTGCCTGATGATGCTGATCCTGCTGGTGGCGGCGCTGCGGTTCGTCAACCCGACGCAACTGGTCGCCCGGGTGAAGGAGGACCCGGAGTGAGGATCGCCGAGGCCCGGGTGATCGTGACCTGCCCGGGCCGGAACTTCGTCACCCTGAAGGTCGTCACCGACGACGGGGTGACCGGGGTCGGGGACGCCACGCTCAACGGGCGGGAACTGGCGGTGGCGGCGTACCTGCGGGAGCACGTCGTGCCGGCGCTGCTCGGGCGGGACCCGGCCCGGATCGAGGACACCTGGCAATACCTGTATCGCGGAGCCTACTGGCGGCGTGGCCCGGTGACGATGACGGCGATCGCGGCGGTCGACACGGCGCTGTGGGACATCAAGGGGAAGGTGGCGGGACTGCCGGTCTATCAGCTGCTCGGCGGGCGGTGCCGGGACGGCGTGACCGTTTACGGGCACGCCAGCGCGGCAACCGCCGAGGAACTCATGCCGGAGATCGCCGGATATGTGGGTCAGGGCTATCGCGCGGTCCGGGTGCAGACCGGGGTGCCGGGGCTGTCCGGGGTCTACGGGGTGGGCAAGCCGGGTTCGGTCTACGAGCCGGCCTCGGAGGGCGTGCCCGCGGAGCCGGTGTGGGACACCGGGCGGTATCTCGACCATGTCCCGCGGGTCTTCGCCGACGTGCGCGCCGAGTTCGGGCCGCACCTGAAACTGCTGCACGACGTGCACCACCGGCTGACCCCGATCGAGGCGGCGCGGCTGGGACGCGATCTCGAACCGTTCGCGCTCACCTGGCTGGAGGACCCGGTCCCGGCCGAGTGGCAGGACGGCTTCCGGCTGATCCGGCAGCACACCACCACGCCGCTGGCGGTCGGGGAGGTGTTCACCTCGATCTGGGACTGCCGGGAGCTGATCACCGGGCAACTCGTCGATTACATCCGGGCGACGGTGGTGCACGCCGGGGGGATCACCCACCTGCGGCGGATCTTCGACCTGGCGGCGCTGCACCAGGTGCGCAGCGGCTCGCACGGGGCCACCGACCTGTCCCCGATCTGCCTGGCCGCCGCGCTGCACCTGGACCTGGCGATCCCGAACTTCGGGCTCCAGGAGTACATGCCGCACAGCGCGGAGACCGACGCGGTGTTTCCGCACGGGTACCACTACGAGGGTGGCTACCTGCACCCGGCCGAGACGCCGGGACTGGGCGTCGACATCGACGAGGAGCTGGCGGCGCGCTATCCGTACCGGGCGGCGTCGCTGCCGGTGAACCGTCTGACGGACGGGACGGTGCACGACTGGTGACGAGGCGGGGGCTGTTGCCGTACCGAAAACCGGTCTTGATCTTGTGGGTCAGCGCTCGATCTCGCGACGTTTGGCGGCGCCGTTGACGATGGCGCTCGCCACCTTGGCGGCGAGGGTGGCGCTCGCATTGTCGAATTTGTCAATACCCGGACGGTGTGGTTTCAGGGTAGCCAGGGGCGGAGTTTCTCCGGATTGCGGACCGACCAGATGTGGCGGATGCGGGTGCCGTCGGTCTCGAACGCGATGACGCCCGTGGTGACGCCGCCGTGCTGGGTGATCAGGCCGGGCTCGCCGTTGACCGTGCCCTCCAGCAGGCGCAGGTCCGGCGCGCGCTCGGCCAGCATCGCCGCGAATCGCGCGATCTGCTCGCCGCCCTCGATCGGGCGCAGTGCCGCCGTGACCAGGCCGCCGCCGTCCGAGACCATGACCGCGTCCGGATCGAGCAGACCGAGCAGGGCCTCGATGTCCTTGGCCTCCCAGGCCTGCTTGAACTCGCGGACGATCCGGGCCTGCTCGGCGGGCGGCGAGGGAGTCGTGCCGGCGGCCGAGAGCCGGCGCCGGGCCGAGGACGCCAGCTGCCGGCACGCCGCCGGGGTACGCCCGGCCACCTCGGCGACCTCGGCGAACGAATAGCGGAACACGTCGTGCAGGATGAACGCGACCCGCTCGGCCGGGGTCATCGCGTCCAGCACGACCAGGAACGCCATGCTGACCGACTCGTCCAGGGTGATCCGGTCGGCCGGGTCGCTGCCGTCCGTCTCGGGCACCGGCTCCGGGATCCACTCGCCGACATAGCGCTCGCGGCGGACCCGGGCCGAGCGCAGGTGGTCGAGGCAGATCCGGCTGGCGACCTTGGTGAGCCAGGCGCCGGGGACGTCGATCGCCGCCCGATCACTGTCGGACATGGCGTACCAGCGGGCATAGGCCTCCTGCACCACGTCCTCGGCGTCGGCCAGCGACCCGAGCAGCCGGTAGGACACGTTGATCAGCTGGCGGCGTTCGTTCTCGGGGTCGTTCATGCCTCTCCGACGAGACAGCCGGCCGGAATGTGAGGGCCTGACGTTTCGGCGTGCCGTGTCGTCGGACCAACCATGGAGATGACATCACGGATGACCGACCCCGCCGCCTTCTTCCCGGAGCTGGGCGGGTGGGCAGCCGATCTGACCAAGGCCACGCTCAACGGGACGATCCCGGCGAGCACCATCGGGCTGGTGCAGCTGCGGGTGGGGCAGCTCGTCGGCAACACGTATCACACGGTGCGGCAGACCGGGATGCTGCGCAAGGCCGGGGAGCGCGAGGAACGGATCACGGCGGTGGCGTCGTGGCGGGACGCGCCGTACTTCAGTGACGCCGAGCGGGTCGCCCTGGAGCTGGCCGAGGCGGTGCTCACCGCGAACCCGTCCGGCGAGCGTGTGCCGGACGAGCTGTACCTGCGGGCCACCCGGCACTACGACGAGAAGGCGCTGTGGACGTTGACGATCGTCATCGCGCAGATCATGTTCTTCGTGCCGGTCGCGCTGATCGCCAAGCCGATCCCGGGGGCGCCGCTCGGCAGGAACTACCGGTCGTAGCGTCGGGCACACGCGGACACCCTGGCGGCTCCGGGCGGGGAAGCGGCGGGCCGAGTAGCGGGTTGGGATGATCTACGGATGGTCGGAGGGAGTGATCAGGTGGATGCCCAGGTGAGCCCGGTCGTGCTGGACGGCGGGGACCGGCGCTGCGTCGTGCTGCTGATCGAGCTGCGCAAGCTGATCGCGACGCTCCCGCCGGGCGCGCTGGTGCACCTGATCGCCACCGATCCCGCAGCGCCGCTCGACCTGCCGGCGTGGTGCCATCTGACCGGGCACGGATATCTCGGGCCGGTCCCGGGAGACCGGCCCACCTACGCCGTCGAGGTCGCCGCCGACGCCAAGCCCACCGACGCGCGCCGGCCCTGGCGGCCATCGGTGTAGCGTCGCCGGCTCACGTCAGCCGCCCCAGCTGAGCCAGGATCGACTCGTCGGTGATCTTTTCGTCCTCGGCGAGCAGCAGCACCTTGCTGAGGATCACGCTGGTCATGCGGTCGTCGTCGGCGAAGGGCAGGAACAGCCGCCGGTGGGCGGTCGAGCCGAATCCGGCCGGGACCACGCACAGGTAACCGCCCGGCTCGACGTGGATGCTGCCGCTGGTCAGGTGGACCCGATAGGTGGCCCGGGCGCCCCGGACCACCGCCGAGCCGCCGTCGATCGAGACCCGGGTCAGGCTCAGGTCGTCGATCAGCGCCGCGAGGATCTGCGCCCGGGACGCCGCCTGCGCCGGTGACCCGTAGGGCTGCGAGCTGACCCCGGCCACCGAGACCGCCAGGTCCACGTCGCGCATGACCTCGGAGAACGTCACGGGCGGCACCTCCTCGAGCGGGATCGGCCGGCCGTCGCGCAGGAAGCTGAGCGCGCCGAACTCGACGTCCGCCATCCCGAAGTAGCCGCGGATGTCGCACCGCAGCGCCGCCACCAGCCCGCCGGCGACCGGGCGAACGGCGCCGTAGTCGTCAGACTCCCCGTGCAGGAACCAGCCCCGGCCGGAGAGGAGCTGCCCGGCGACCTTGCCCGCGACAACGTGCCCGGCGAACCGGAACGACCGGTCGATCGACTCCCGCTCCGCCGGAGTCAGCACATAGACCTCGCGAAACGCCTGTTTCACCGGCTGCTTCACCCGCCGTCGGACGATCTCCGCCTGCCACCCGCCGAGTCCCCTCCGCCCGGTGGGAGGATCGAGCAACTCGACCGGGTGGACCGCGGTGATCGGCCCGCCGGAGTCCACCTCGTCCAGCAGCCCGACCGCGCCGGCACGATCCCGCCAGATCAGGTCCGGCAGCATCGCCGCCCCGGCCGGCAGCGACCGCAACCGCGCCAGCTCCTCCGGCGCCAGGGTCCCACCGGTGGCGACCAGTCGCTCGACCAGCCCGGACCGCATCCGCCGAGCCTGCTCCCGCAGCCGTTCCTGATGCTCGCGCAACTCCTGATAGGCGGGCTGCGCCCGGACCGCGGCCGGCACCGACCTGAGCTCCTTACCGGCGCGGCTGACGGTGAGGATGCCGTCGGTGCGCAGCGCGAGCCGATAGTCTCCGATCTCCGCCGACGTGGGCGTCGAGCTGACCAGCCGCGCCTCACAGTCCCACTCCAGGCGCCCCGCATCCGGGAACCCGGCCACCTGAGCCAGATGATCCAGCGCCACCTCGATGGCGGCAGCGTGCGAGTGCTTCCGATGCGGCCCGAGCTTGGCGCCGCTCTTGGCCGACTCCCGCAATGCCAGGTAACGGTCCAGCACGGTCTCGCCCGGCGCCAGCGGCAGCATGCCGAAGGCGGCGATGCCTCGCAGCGCGTTGTTCTTCACCCGCTTGAGCACCGCGGCACGGTTCGTCCCGAGGGCCGCGGACACCAACTCGTTGGGCTCCAGTTGCAGGAACAGGCTGGTGGCGGCCGGGCCGGCCTGCTCGACGGCCGCGAGGACGGCCGCCCGGTCCTGCCGGAACGCCTCGTGACCGTCCGGCATCGCCCGGATCAGCCGCACCAGCGGCGCGTCGCGGGTCAGCCCGCCGAGCGGCGCCAGCGCGTCGGCGTCGCCGGCGCGCAGCCGCCACCCATAGACCTGCCGCTGCTCCGCGATCGGCCGATCACGGAGCAGCTCGAGCAGGGTGACCCGCTCGGCATCGGTCAGCTCGGCCGTGCCGAGGACATCGGCGAGCGCGGGATCACCGGACCAGGTCATCGCCAGCCGGACGAAGCGCAGGCCGCGCGGGCCGGGCCGATCGGGTACCTGCCGGCGGCCGATCGGGATCGGGCTGCTGACCAGGCGCCAGGTCAGCTCGTCCAGGTGATCCCGCATCGCGGCGATGAACGGCGTCGGCGGATCGGTGACGAGGCCATGACCGAAGTACGCGTCGATGACGTGGGCGCGATCGACCAGCCGGATGTCCAACCGGCCGTGGTCATGGAGGGTCTCCAGGATCCGGATCAGCAGGTCTCGCGAACGCGGGGCGCCGAATCGGTCCAGCACCAGCGCCCGCAGCAGGCTCAGGTCGGCGGTCGCGACGGCGTGCTCACCCACCTGGTCGAGGTCGACGCGGCCGTGGCGATCGCGGCCCAGGATGCCGGCGAGCAGATCCTGGTGGGCCTCCTCGGCCACCGCGTGGTGCCGGGTCTCGATCAGGTGGCGCATCTCCATGCTCAGCCACCGACCAGGGCGACCAGGCGCAGGAAGACGACCGGCTCACCGAGCCGCACGGTGACCTCCGCATCGAGGCCGGAGAGCTGCCGCCCGCCCGCGAAGATCGCGAAGGTGCCCCGCTCGAAAGCCCGCTGGGCCCGCGTCACCTCGATCTCGGGATCCGGCGCGCCCGCGGATCGCGCGGGCCACCGAACCGTCCCGGTGGCGGCCTGCTCACGGATGTCCGCATCGGAGAGATAGTGCTGGTCGAGCATCTGCCGGCAGTGCGCCGCATCGGCGTCCAGCAGCCGGATCTGCTCCTCGACCGCGCGCCGGATCAGCTCCCGCGCCGTCGTCCGCTCCTGCTCCAGCCGCACCAGCACAGCGGGCAGGTCGCCGGACCTGCCGGTGACCCGGGCACGAACCTCGATGTCGACCATGCGGCGACAGTAGGGCAGCGGTATGACAAGAATCAGGCAGGCCGGGGATCGTTGAGGACGGTTCCCCGGCCCGGAGTGGATCGGGTCAGTTGACCTTGCCGTCGGTGGCCGAGGTGCTGTCGCTGGTCGCCTCAGCGCTGGAGTCCTTGCCGGCCTTGGTGATGCTGGCCTTGACGGCGTCGGTGTCCTGGCAGGCCGTCCGGACCTTCAGGATCGCCGAGCTGACCTCGGCGACCAGCACCGCCTCGTCCGGCTCGCCGGCCGCGGCCTGCGCCTTGGCGAGGCTGGCGCTCAGCACGTCGGTGGCCGCCGTGATGATCGTGCTCTTCGAGGTGGCGCCCACGGCCACGATGTCCTTGGCGGTGGCCAGGTCGAGGTCGCGGCCGTCCTCACCCTTGGTGGCCTGTTCGGCCAGGGTGCAGGCGGCGGCGGTGCCCTTGTCCAGGCCCGCCACACTGGTCGCTCCGCCCGCGGTGGCGATGGGAGCGTTGTCGTCGGTCTTGGCGCAGCCGGTGATCGCCAGGAGGGTGCACGTGGCGACAGCTGCGATGGTGGATCCACGCATGGTGCGGCAGGCTACCGGCTCCGGGTTGCCATTCCCGGTGCCGGGGTAGCGCAGTGTGATGCACGGTACGCCCGTTCTGCCCCGCCTGCACGCTGGCGTGCGGCATTTTCGCGCCCGGCCGCATATTTATACGCTGATGGACGGTGACTGACCGTGATGACGCCGTGCGTGGTCACTGACGCTTGAGGCCGACCTGACGGGCGACCCGGCCCTTGATCCGGGTGACGATGTCGCGGTTGGCGCGCTCGTGCAAACCGTCGGAATACTCGATCATGCCGATCAGCGCCTCGATCGCGGCCTCCAGGACCTGCTCGTCGGTGACCTCGTCCGGCGAGACCGTCTCCCGCAGGCCGACCGGCCGCAACTCGTCGAGGTCCCCGACCACCGTGCACGGGTACTCCTGGAGCTCCTTGATGCGTTCCTCGGTGAGTGCCAGGATCCAGTCGGCGCGATCCATCCCGATGCCGAAACGCAGCTCGTTGCGGCCCTGCTTCAGGACCGGGCCGACCAAATGCTGCAAAACATATTTACGGTACGCCGTGCGGTACGGAAAACGGTCCCCGAGCTGCCGGTTCAGCCGCCGCAGCAGTTCGATCTCGGCGGCGCCCAGCGACGCGTTGGCCGATTCCCCGGGGATCTCGCAGAGGCCGTCCGGAATGCCGACCACACCGGCGAACCGTTCCCACAGCAGAATGTGCGGCGAACCGGGCGGCGGCACGGTGATCAGATGCCGGCGCTCCGGCGGGACCTGGTCGCCCCAGTGGCGCAGCATCCGGTTCGCGGTGTGGTTCCAGAACGCGTCGTTCTTGCCCCGCTCGATGGCACTGAGAAAGTTCTCGAAGCTGCCGATGCTGCGCGACTTCACGTTCTCCTGCCACATCGACGGCAGCGTCCGCCACAGGTCCCGGCCGACCACGATCACGTGCACCTCGGCCGGCGCCAGGCTCCGGACCGCCCGGGCGGCCTGCGCGACGGTCGCCCCGCCCAGCCCCTCGTTCGTGATGATCACGTCGCCGGGCCACTTGGCGGCCTGCTCCGCCAGCATGTCCCAGGTCCAGGTGGCGTCCTTGTCCCGCCAGGACACCTCGCGCAGGTCGGTCATCGCCTGATCCTGCTGCCCGCGCGTCGCCGGGAGCAGAGTGCCGGCGCGCTTGAGGGTGTCCCGGTTCTTCCACAGCACGTTCTGGATGAAGGTGCTGCCGGTCTTCGGCGCTCCGACATGTACGAAGACGCGTCTGGTCATGCTTCTCCCTGCCCCCGATCCGGCCCATCAGGGTGGCACAGGAAACGTCCGGCGAAAATGGCCGGACACGGCTCATGATCATTCTTTGGGAAACGATATTCGCTGTTAACCATTGCGCCGACCGGCGCTCGCCTGATGTTCGCCGGGCAAGCGAGCCGGCTCAGACCGCCACCAGCCGGGACCGGCTGTGCCGGGCGATCAGCTCGCGCAGCTTCCGTTCGTCGGCCGGGCCGGCCGGGGTGACCGTGAACAGGTACTGCTCGCTGCCGTCCTGGCTGGCCAGCACGTCGTAACAGAGCGCCAGCTCGCCGGCCTCCGGGTGCCGGATCCGCTTGTGGCCGTGCGCGCGCTCGGTGACCGTCTGGTCCGCCCACCAGCCGGCGAACTCGGCGCTCGCGCCGCGCAACTCGTCGATGACCTCGCGCAGCCGGGCGTCGCGGGGATGCCGGCCGAGATTCGCGCGCAGGTTGCCGACCATCTCCCGGGCGACCCGCGCCCAGTCGAGCTGCGTGGCCCGCAACCGGTCGTCCAGGAACAGCTGCCGGACGGAGTTGCCCCGCAGCGCGTCGCCGAACACGGCGGTCGCGGCCGCATTGCGGGCCAGCACGTCGAAGCGGAAGTCCATCACGTACGCCGGCAGCAGCGGCATGCCGTCCAGCACCGCCCGCAGCGAGGCGCGGACCGGGGCCGGCTCGTGCCGCACGGCCGGCGCCTCACCCCGGGCGATCAGGTGCAGGTGCCGGCGCTGCGCCTCGGTCAGCCGCAGCGCCGACGCCAGCGCGTCGAGGACCGCGGCGCCCGGCGCGCCCACCCGCCCCTGCTCCAGCCGCGTGTACCACTCGACGCTCACCGCGGCGAGCTGAGCGACCTCCTGCCGGCGCAGGCCGGGGGTCCGCCGCCGCGGCCCGGCCGGGAGTCCGGCGTCCTGCGGGGTCAGCTGCTCCCGCCGCGCCCGCAGGAACCCGGCCAGCTCGACCCGCCGCTCACCCGTCGTCATGTGCTCCATCCTCGGCGGGCGGTGCGCCGCTGTCGACGGCTGATCCTGGTACTCGGAACACCAGGCTCGCGACGGCCTCCCCCGGCCGGACCGGTCCGGCGATCGTCGACGCCATGATGAGAACAGCAGCGGCAATCGTCAGCGCGGCGGCCCTGGCCACCGGCGCGTTCGGCTACCACGCGGTCCGGGACGGCATCCCGGAGAGGGCGGGTCACTTCCGGGTGGCCGGCCCGGACCTGCACCACCGATTCCCGGCGGACGACTTCGCGAACGGCTTCGGCTGCGCCGGCAGCAACGCGCAGCCCCGGCTGACCTGGGCCGGCGCGCCGGCCGGCGCCGCGAGCTTCGCGGTCACCATGTTCGACCCGGACGCACCGACCGGCAGCGGATTCTGGCACTGGCTGGAGTGGGACGTGCCGGCCGGCAGCCGTGGCCTGGACACCGCGGTCCCGGCCGGCGCGGTGTCCGGGACCAACGACGCGGGCTTCGCCGGTTACCTGGGGCCGTGCCCGCCGGCCGGCGACGTCGCGCACCACTACCAGATCACGGTGTACGCCCTGGACGTGCCGACCCTGAACCTGCCCGCCACGACCCCGCCCGCGGTGACCATGTTCACCATGAGCGGGCACATCCTGGCCACCGGCCGGATCACCGTCACCGCGAAACGCTGACCAGCGTGGCGACCTTCCGGAACGTCTCGGGCAGGGACGTTTCCGGATGGTCGATCCAAAACTGCACGCTGGTCCGCAACGCCGTCATGAAGGCGGCCGCGAACACCCGCCCGCGCAGCTCCGCGTCCGCCCCGCCGAACCGCTCGGCGATCTCCGCGGCCAGCTCCCGCTCGATCGCGGTGTACGCCGCGATCTGGTGCGCCAGATGGTTCGGATCCTGGTAGAGCCGCCGCCGCTCGGTCACCCAGGACATGTCGGTCTCCGCCGACGCCTCGTCCAGCAGCTCCGTGGCCGCGGTGGTCAGCACCGTCCACGGATCGTCCGACGGCTGCCGCCGGATCGACTCGCACAGCCGCTTCATCCGGTAGGCGTCCCGGTAGTAGAAGACCTCTTCCTTGTTTGCGAAGTAGTTCGTGAACGTCCGCCGGGACACCCCCGCCGCTTCGGTGATGGCGTCGATCGTGACGTTGTCCGCCCCGCGCTCGGCGGCCAGCCGGATCGCCGCCTCGTGCAGCGCCATCCGAGTGGCCATCTTCTTGCGTTCGCGCAGCCCGAGGTTCTCCTCCACACCGCAACCCTAGTGGTGCGTGATCCAGTTCTCAAAGTGCAAACTTGCCTGATGTGCAAGTTCGGGTGATGCTGTGGGGGTGCGAAACATCGGGGAGGGCGGACGGCGCTGGCTGTTGCGGTCCGCTGCGCTCCTGACCGCCGCGGCCGCCGTCGGGCTCACGGTCCGCGGCCACCTCCCGGACCCGGCCGCCATCGGAGACATTTTGCGTACGGCGGACTGGCGCTGGATCGTCGCCGCGCTCGCCGCGCAGGTGCTGTCCCAGGCCGCCTTCGCCATGCAACAGCGCCGCCTGCTGGGCGCCGCCGGAGTGACGGTGACGCCGGGCGCCGCCCTGGCGATCACCTACAGCCGCTCGGCGATCAGCCTGGCGCTGCCGGCCGGCTCCGCGATGTCGGCCGCCTACGCGGTCCAGCAGTATCGTCGCCGGGGCGCGACCGGCACGACCGCCGCGACGGTGACCCTGCTGTCCCTGCTCGCCTCGATGACCGGGTTGCTGCTGGTCTGCGCCCTGGCGTTCGGGCCGGGCGCGGTCGTGAGCTGGTGGCACTCGGCGTCCTACGAGGCGGTGGCAGCTGCCGTGGTGCTCATCTCCGCCCTGGTGACGGTGGCCCGTGCCCGTCCCCGCACCGTGCAACCGGCCCAGCCCGGCCCCTCACGGCCGCTGACCGGCCTGGATCGCTCGCGGTCGCTTGTCGACCTCGGCTCCTCGCGGTCCGTCACCGATCTGGACCGCTCGCGGTCTGTCACCGATCTCGGCTCCTCGCGGTCTGTCACCGATCTCGGCTCCTCGCGGTCCGTCACCGATCTCGGCTCCTCGCGGTCCGTCACCGGGTGGCCCCTTCTCACTCGGCTCCGGCGGGAGTGGGCGACGGCCGTCGTCGCGGCCCGCTCCATCCGTCCCCGCGACGGCCTGGCGGCCCTGCTCTGGTCGGCCTTGAACTGGGCCGCCGACGCGTTCTGCCTGATCGCCGCGGCGCAGGCCTGCGGCCTCTCGGCGAGCTGGCCGGTGGTCGGCGCCGCCTACCTGGTGGCCCAGGTGGTCCGCCAGATCCCGCTCAGCCCGGGCGGCCTCGGTTTCGTCGAGGCGAGCCTGGTCACCGCCCTGAGTCTGGGCACCACTCCGACGGTCGCGGCCGCCGCCGTTCTCACCTACCGACTCTTCTCCTTCTGGCTGATCCTGCCGGTCGGCCTTCTCACCTATCTCGGCCTTCGCAATGCCCCGGCCCGCCCGCACGATTTCCCGGCCACCCCGGCTTCCCGCCGCCGCGAGCTGACCAGTACCCGCTGACCCGGCTGCCTTCCCGGGCCCTTGCCCAGCCTGCGGCCGACACCAGCAGACCACATCTGGCCCGCGCCCCGAACCGCACAGCCGCGATCACCGCGAGCCGCGTCCGGCGGTCGCGGCCAGGGCCGTTCGGGTCCGGTGGCCGCAGCCAGGACCGCGCCCCGAACCGCGCAGCCGCGATTACCGCGAGCCGCGTCCGGTGGTCGCGGCCAGGGCCGTTCGGGTCCGGTGGCCGCAGCCAGGACCGCGCCCCGAACCGCGCAGCCGCGATTACCGCGAGCCGCGTCCGGTGGTCGCGGCCAGGGCCGTTCGGGTCCGGTGGCCGCAGCCAGGACCGCGCCCCGAACCGCGCAGCCGCGATTACCGCGAGCCGCGTCCGGTGGTCGCGGCCAGGGCCGTTCGGGTCCGGTGGCCGCAGCCAGGACCGCGCCCCGAACCGCGCAGCCGCGATTACCGCGAGCCGCGTCCGGTGGTCGCGGCCAGGGCCGTTCGGGTCCGGTGGCCGCAGCCAGGACCGCGCCCCGAACCGCGCAGCCGCGATTACCGCGAGCCGCGTCCGGTGGTCGCGGCCAGGGCCGTTCGGGTCCGGTGGCCGCAGCCAGGACCGCGCCCCGAACCGCGCAGCCGCGATTACCGCGAGCCGCGTCCGGTGGCCGTAGCCAGGGCCGTTCGGGTCCGGTGGCCGCAGCCAGGACCGCGCCCCGAACCGCGCAGCCGCGATTACCGCGAGCCGCGTCCGGTGGTCGCGGCCAGGGCCGTTCGGGTCCGGTGGCCGCAGCCAGGACCGCGCCCCGAACCGCGCAGCCGCGATTATCGCGAGCCGCGTCCGGTGGTCGCGGCCAGGGCCGTTCGGGTCCGGTGGCCGCAGCCAGGACCGCGCCCCGAACCGCGCAGCCGCGATTATCGCGAGCCGCGTCCGGTGGCCGTAGCCAGGGCTGCCCGGGTCCGGTGGCCGCAGCCAGGACCGCGCCCCGAACCGCGCAGCCGCGATTACCGCGAGCCGCGTCCGGTGGTCGCGGCCAGGGCTGCTCGGGTCCGGTGGCCGTAGCCGGAGCCGTCCGGGTCCGGTGGCCGCAGCCGGAGCCGTCCGGGTCCGGTGGCCGCAGCCAGGGCCGTCCGGGTCCGGTGGCCGCAGTCGGGGCCACCAGCGTCAGGCGGACGCGTCGGAGCGTTTGGCAGAGGAGGTGAGCCGGTCGGCCAGGGCGGTGACCAGGTCGCGCAGCTCGGCTGGGTGGTCGATCACGAACGGGTGATCCAGGGCGGCCAGCCGGGCCGGGATCCAGTCAAGGCTCTCGGCGCGCAGCTCGACGCGGAGCCAGGACGCCGCCTCCTCGTGGATGACGGCGACACTGGCCGGAAAATGGTCGCGTACCTGGGCGGGGGTTGCCTGAACGCGGAGGCGGACCTCGTGCCGATAGGCGGCCGTCGCGAACCCGGCGACCAGCCGGTCAGCCGGATCGAAGTCGGCCGGCGGGACGAACGCGCCGGTCAGCCCACGGACCTGGGAGATCCGGTCCAGGCGCAGCGTGCGCTCCTCGCCGGCCGCCGGATCCAGGCCGATCACATACCACCGGCCGGAGTGGACGACCACGCCGTAGGGATGAAAGACCCGCTCGCCGCGATCGGCATAGGCCAAGCGCACCGGCTGACGGTCACGCACCGCTGCGGCCAGCGGCAGCAGCACCGACCCGTCCGGCGAGGCCACCCGCGACGCGGTCGAATGCGGAGTCCCACCCGCCCGCGACGCGGCGGAGTCCGGCGAGGAACCCGGCGCGACGAAGTCCGGCGCAGCCCCCGTCGCGGTGAAGGACAGTGACGAAAGGACCGCGTCGAGCCGCTGCGCCAGCCGGGCCGGCAACACCCGCCTCAGCTTGGCCGCCGCTGTCTCCCCGGCGGTCCCACCCGCCTGACTGGTGAGCCCGAGCAACACCGCGAGCGCCTCGTCCTCGGAGAGCATCAGCGGCGGCAGCCGATGCCCGCGAGCCAGCCGATATCCGCCATATCGCCCGCGGACCGACTCGACCGGAATCTCCAGGTCGATCAGATGCCGCACATAACGCCGCACGGTCCGCTCGTCGACATCGAGGCGACCGGCCAGCTCACCCACCGTCCGCACCCCACCGGACTGCAACAACTCCAGCAGCGTGAGCACACGAGCCGTCGGCCGAGCCATGAAGAAAACAATACCGGGCGGATTCTGTCCGGTAACCAGCCTACCGTCCACCGCATGAACTTCGTCTCCACCCGTGTCATCACCGCCGACGTACCCCGGCTCGTCGACTTCTACGAGCAGGTCACCGGCCTCACCGCCACCCGTTTCACCCCGGAGTTCGCCGAGATCGGCACCGGCGCCGCCCGGCTCGCGATCGCCGGCGCCGGAACGGTCCCTGACGGGATCCGCGACGGCGAGACGATCCTGGAGTTCCTCGTCGACGACGTCGACGCGCATCGGGATCTGCCGGGCGTGCTGATGCCGCCCACCACGATGCCGTGGGGCAACCGCTCGATGCTGCTGCGGGATCCGGCCGGCCACCTGATCAACCTGTTCACCCCGGTGACCGAGGCCGCCCGGGCGCGATTCCGGTAGATGTGGCGAGTCCCGGCGGAATGGCCATCCGCCGGGACTCTTCAGTACCACTGAATTGCACACACCAGCACGTTTAAGAGCGTGGATCATTCGTCAAGACACCGGGTTTTGCCTTTAAACTACCGCCGCTCGAAGCGCGGCGGGCCGGAGTTGAACCGGCATCCGGTGTCGTCGTCCCTGCCCGGTCGATCTGGTGATCAGTGGAAAATGCTGACATTGGAGCGAGAATCTGAGTTTCAGACCGGCTGCCTCTGCCAGATTGGGCTACCCCCGCGCGAATGCGGGGGGCGGGATTTGAACCCGCACTGTCACCGGCGTGGTCAGCTTCAGCTTCAGCTGTCAGCTTTCGCGCCTGTGTGGCGCACCCCCGCGCTCCCACGGGGGAGTCTGTGTCATCCGAAGAGATAACCGAAGACGGCCGCGCCCACTCGCTGGTCGGTCGCCTCGGTGTTGTTCGCCTCCTCACGCGCGAACTTGACCGCGGTCTGCAACGCGATCACCCGGTCGAGGATCTCGTTGACCCGCTTGGCCGGCAGCGCACCGGAGAACTTCACGGTCGTCCAGTAGCCGACCGTCACGTCCTCGTAGTACACCTCGACCTGCGCCGGGTGCTTCTCGGTGGCCTCGGCCTTCACGTGGTTGCGCGGCACCTTCTTGGTGCGGTTGGTGCGCACCGGCTCGGTCCGCCAGCTGTCGGTGGAATCGTCACGCACCCAGCTCTCGGCGGCGTCCAGCACCGGCAGCTTCTTCACGAACGTGTGCAGGTCGACGAGCTGCTTCTCGAGGAACAGCAGATAGGTCACCGGCACCTGACTGGCAATGGTGCGCCC
Source organism: Actinoplanes ianthinogenes (assembly GCF_018324205.1). Taxonomy (NCBI): domain Bacteria; kingdom Bacillati; phylum Actinomycetota; class Actinomycetes; order Micromonosporales; family Micromonosporaceae; genus Actinoplanes; species Actinoplanes ianthinogenes. The sequence continues at coordinate 485,289 of NZ_AP023356.1, read as the reverse complement.
GTCGACGACCACGTCGGCGCGGGCCACGCAATTCGTCCAGTCCTTCGTCGCGGTCACGTCGAAGAGCCGGGTCAACGTGGTCGCCACGTCCCGCAGGATCTCCTCGGCCTTGATCTGCACCCGGGTCGACTCGGCGGGCAGCTGCTCGCCCTCCTCGTCCTTCGGCTGATAGGTGCGCGCGATGCCGGCGAGCGGCGCGGTCTTCTGCACGGCGTGGTGCGCATCGCTCAGATCGGCGAACGCCTTGCTCTTGACGCCCTTCTCCACGGCGATGATCTGATTAAGCTTGGGCACGGTGTTCCCCTTTCCGCGGCGAACCCTAACAGCCCCGAGCCCTTTCCCCCGACCCGTTTTCCGTGGGTGACCAGGCTCAGTGTCGGTTGTGGAGCAGTCGGTTCCGGGTGGCTCAGCCCGGCATCGGGCCCAGGACGGTGCCATACCAGTCGGCCGGTTCGGTGTCGCGGAGGTGCTCGCACACCACCCATCGCTGATGTTCCAGATCAGCCAGGGTCGCTTGGCGCACCCCCCATGGACGGTCCTGCGGCGCTTCGACAACCGTTCCGCCGGCATCGGCAACGCGCCGGCAGGTGGCCTCGACGTCGTCGACGAACACCTGGGTCACGCTGTCCGTGCCGGCGAACTGACCGCCGCGGCGACCGAGAAGTACGACCGAGCCCGCACGTTCGAGTTCGACGTGTCCCACCCAGCCGTCCGGGAGTTCAGCTCGGACCACCGGCCGCAGCTCCAGTACGGTGGTGAGCCACGTCGCCGCTCGCACAGGGTCGTCGTACAGGACACAGGGCACCACGATCGGATAGCCCCGCTTCGGGTCGTACATCTCTGTGCCTCCCTTTCCGTCTCCGGGCCTCGACGGTAGGGAATGAAGCTGCTCAGCGTCTTGTCGAAATTTGACCGCTGCCGGCGTGGTGCACGGCGGCTGGTGTGACGCCCGAGAACCGGCGGAACTCACGGGTCAGATGCGGTTGATCGCAGTAACCACACTCAGCCGCGACCGCCGCCAGTGTGGTCTGGCGGGCGCGCAGCAGCCGCGCGGCCCGCTCGTAGCGCACTACCCGCGCCGCCCGCTTCGGGGTCAGCCCCACCTCCCGGCGAAACACCTCCACCAGATGCCGGTGACTGCATCCCGCCTCAGCGACCAGGTCCTCGACACGAACCGCGCCGCCGGCGCGGCGCAGCGCCGCCCAGATCCGGTGCGCGACGGACGAGGGGCCGTCACCGGCCCGTACCCGTTCACCGATGACCATGTCGAGGACGTCGAAACGCTGCTGCCAGGATTCGGCGGACGCGACCCTCGCCGCCCACCGCTCGCCGGCGCCACCCACCAGATCCGCCAGATCCACTACCCGGTTGGCCAGCTCGTGCATGCCCACGCCCAGGAGCACGGCGGCGGCCGGCGGAGTCAGGCGCACCTGAACACCGACCTGCAGCCCCTCATACCTGGTCCGCAGCGGTTGCTCATGAAGACCGACGACGAACGAGCGGAAACGAGTCGTCGGACCGATGCCGGGACGTTGCTGTGCCAGGAACGGATCTCTCAGGCCCAGGACCAGGATCACGTCTCCGGCCGGTGTCTCCCATCGATCCCGCGCCACGGACGCCAGTTCCCGATACCCGCGATATCCCAGAACCGCGCCGGCCAGCGGCCCTGCCGGACGGTGCTCGACCCGAAGTCCGTCCAGCGGCGCATCGCGCACACCGAGCAACATTCCCGGATGCTACGACACGCTCAGTTCGGCTGGATTCAGCACGGCGGCCAGGGCCCGGCGGCGAGTTCCTCTGCGGTGGCCCGGCCACCCGGAGCACCGTCTCACGGCTCGATGCCGTGTGCGCGCAGCAGGGCGGTCAGCCGGCGCACCTCGCCCCGGAGCCGTTCCACCTCACCGCCCGCCGGATTCTCCCGGCGGCGGCGCAGCTCGTCCAGGCTCCGGATCTCCGGCGGCGGCGGGGTGACCGCCCGTGGCCCGCCGCCGTGCGACCGCTGGACCCGCTGGATCCCGTCGCGGATGCGGCCCGGCGTGCCGCCGACCTCGGTGAGGACGTCGTTGCCGACGATCGCCACGCCCAGCAGCAGGTGCTCGGCGCCGAGATAGTCGCTGTCCAGCAGGTCGGCCTCGGCGGTCGCGGCGAGCAGCAGGCCGGGCAGGTCCGACCCGTCCCGGAGCCGGCTGCGCAGCACCTCGTCGAGGCGTTGCCGCACCGCGTCGACCGGCACGTCGAGGGCCTCCAGGATCAGCACCGGCATCACCCCGGCGGTCCGGTCCACGTCGAGCAGCGCGTACAGATAATGCTCGGAGCGCACGGCGGCATGTCCGCGGGCGGCTGCCTCCTGCCCGGCACGATCCGCGACGCGGCGGGCGAGCCCGGTCCATTCAGGATGCGGCATGGCATCGGTTTAGCACATGTCCGGGCGTCCTGGCACGGTGATCGGCTTCGACACGGATCGATCGGCACACTTCCGTGGCTCAGGCGTCCGGCGCGGCCGCCCGGACGGTGGCCTCGATCTGCGGCCAGGGCAGGCCCGGCGGCAGCACGACCACCGTCACGTCGGCCAGGGTGTCCCACTCGGCGAGCTGTTCCCGCACCTCCTTCTCCGGCCCGTACGCGGTGAACTCGTCGAGCAGCGCGGACGGCACCGTCCGGGTCGTCCGGACCACGTCCACCTCGTCGGCCAGCCCCTGCCCGGCCACCAGCCGCGGATAGATGTCACCCATCGCCGACAGGTAGGTCGCCGTGCACGCCGCGACCGCGTCCCGGGCCACCGCGGCGTCCGGGTCGACCACCGCGAACGGTCCCGCCGCGACGGTGACCGGCCGGTCCGGCGCGAACGCGCGGATCCGGTCGCGTCGCAGGTAGAGCGGGAACCACCCGTCGGCCAGCTCCTCGGTGATCCGGATGGTCCGCGGTCCGCTCGCGGCGAGCCAGATCGGCAGTTCCGGCGCCGGCGGCTGCCCCAGCCGCAGCGGCCGGGACCCGGGCACGGCGGTGAGCGTGGCCCGTTCGCCGTCGAGCAGCGCCCGGACGCGGGTGGTGACGTCCCGCAGCCGGGCCGCCGGTCGCTCGTAGCGCACGTCGTGCCAGCCCTCGACGAGCTGCGGGCTGCTCGCGCCCAGGCCCAGCACGAACCGTCCGCCGGAGAGCCGGTGCAGCGTGGCGGCGGTCATCGCGAGCGCCGCGGGGGAGCGGCTCCACACCGACAGCACACCCGAGACCAGCGTGATCCGGCGCGTGCGGGTGGCCAGCTCGGCGAGCAGCACCGCGGCGTCCAGTCCCCACCCCTCGGCCACCGAGAACACCTCGAACCCCAGCTCGTCGGCGAGCGCCGCGGCCCGCACGATCACTTCCCGCCGGATCTCCATCGGGGTGAACCCCAGTCCGCGCCGCATCAGGCCGCCCTCGCCCCGGCCCGTGCCGCCGGTTCGGCGCCGGCAATCGGACCGGCCCCGGCCTGTGCCGCCGGTTCGGCGCCGGCAATCGGACCGGCCCCGGCCCGTGCGGCCGGTTTGGCGCCGGCCTTCGCCACGGGCTCCACCACATCGTTCGCCTCGCGCTTCGCCACGCCGAGATCCGAGCGCTGCTCGGCGAGGTCCGAGCGTTGCTCGGCGAGGTCCGGGCGCTGCTCGGCGAGAGCCGGGCGCTGCTCGGCGAGCCTGATCCAGGTCTGGCGCGCGGCACCTTGCAGCACACCGTCGCGCGAGAACAGCGCGGAACCGGCGATCAGCCTGCGCCCCTCGACCGCCTCCAGCCAGCCGACCACGATGTAGGCCGGCTGCGGCACCAGCGGGACGGCCAGCCGCGCGGCCATCCGCCCGAGCACGGCCGGCCCGGTGACCTCGCCGAAGTGGGCCGCGGCCCAGCCGCCCGGACAGTCCAGCGCGGCCCACAGCAGGGGTGGCCGGACCTCCTCCGGATGCCACACGGCCGCGACGAGATCGCGACCGGGGACCGGACCCGGGAAGATCCGCAAGGCCGCGGGATCGGTGCGGGCGGTCCCACAACCGACACAATTAGGGTACGGATGAGCCCCGAACCCCGGGAACGCCACGCCGGCGCCGAGCGCCTCAGCGTAGGTGGGCGGTTCCGGCGTACGGAAATCGATCTGTGTCGTGATGCCCTCCGCGAGCAGCTCGCTCCCGGCGTACAGGGAAAGGGTTTGATCTTGTGGGGTGAGCCGCAGGGCGACGCCCACCGGAACCGGGCGGCGCAGCGTGATCTCCACGTCGGACGGCAGGTGCGCGGCGAGGATGCCGCAGGCGTAGCCGCCGTGCGCGGACCCGGGCGGGCCCTCGAAGGCGGGGTCGATGACGATGTCGTAGGTCGGCATGTCCCGACGCTAGGTGCGGGGCCGGTGCGCGCGAATCGGCAGTACTACCTAGGCATTTCCGCAGTCCGGGCGGCGCGCGATTAGGTGTTTTGACGGGCCCAGACGGCGATCTGGGCGCGGGCCCGGACGCCGAGCTTGGTCCGGACATGCTCGACATGCGCGTCCACGGTCCGCATCGAGACACCGAGCTGACGGCCGATCTCCGCGTTCGTCAACCCGTCCGCGATCAGGTCGGCCACCTGGAACTCCCGCGCGGTCAGCAGCCCCCGGGCCGTCTGCGCGGCCGTCGGCGGTGGATCCGCCGCTGCCGGCGGTGTGTTCGCCCGTGCGGGCACGGTCGCGTGCAGGAACTCCGCGATCGTGGCCGCGCCCGCCTCCGGATGCTCCGCGTAGATCGGCTGCATCCGCCCGTCCAGGGCGGCCAGCTGCGCCTCCGGGATCAGCGCGGCCAGCTCGCGGCCCAGCTCGAAACGGACCGCCCGGCTGCCCCGGCGATGCGCGACCAGCGTCGGCACCCGGATTTCGGACAGCACGTCGGTCACGTCCAGCAGGTAGAACATCTCCAGCAGCGCCGCCGCCGTCTCCGCGGTCGCGGCCTCCCGCTGCATCCGGGCGAACGTCGCGCTCAACTCGGTCGACGCGTCCGGCAGCCAGATGTCGGCGAGCACCCGGGAGCCGAGCCCCCAGTGCGCCCGCACCATGCCGAGCACCGACCGCCGCACGTCGCCGGGCGCCAGATCCCGGCCACGGGCGCAGGTCCCGTAGAGGATCAGCGCCGTCAGCGCGTCCGGCTCCGCGGCCGCGAAGGCCGCCGCGACCTGCCCGCTCTCACACGTCCCGAACAGCGCGAACCGGTCCAGCCCGAGGTGCGCGATCAACGCTTTCAGCGTGGCCAGCTCGAACTCGAGGCTGAAGTCGGTGCGGTCCCGATCGGACAGCCCGCACCCGATCCGATCGAACCGGATCACCGTGTGGGTCCGGGACAGCTCCTCGACGAACCGGCGGTGCTCCGCCGACTCCCACAGCAGGCCCAGGTGCGACACCCAGCCGGGCAGGCACAGCACGGCGGGCCCGCTGCCGGTCACCGCGTAGGCGACCCGGCCGGCGGGCGTGGCGGCGAACCGGACCACCTGCCTCACCCGCCCAGCATGGCACAGCTTCCGCTCATCGCAGGAAGGCGGCGAGGTGGGCGGCGACCGTGTCCGGGGCGTTGAGGTCCGGGGCGTTGTGGTCGAGTTCCGGGACGATCTCGTAGCGGGCGCCCGGGATCAGCTCGGCCAGGCGGGGGAGCACCCCGGTCAGGTATGCCGGTGATTGCCCGGCGCCGAGCAGCAGGGTGGGGCAGCGGATCGCGGCGTAGCGGCGGCCGTCCGAGTCCAGCCGGACGACCTCACCGATCTCGCGCGGCGTGGTCGGCATCATCGCCCTGGTGTCCGCGCCGTCCGAGCCGTGCAGCAGCATGTAGGCGAGCGCGCGATAGACGAACGTCGGCGCCCTGCCGAGCGGGGTCAGCCCGGTCTCCTTGAGGAACATGGTCATCGCCGTGGTGTGCCGGCCCCGCTCCACCAGCCGGGTGAAGGCGGGCAGCCAGGCCGCCGGGAACGAGCCGCCGATGCTGACGCCCGGGTCGAAGACGGCGAGTCCGGCCGGGGGTTGTCGCAGGGCCGCGTGCAGCGCGATCAGCCCGCCGTAACTGTGCCCGAAAAGCCATCTCGACCCGGTCGCGGCCATCACCGCGAGGACGTCGTCGGCCTCCCGTTCGATGCTGTAGTCCGGGCCTGCGGACCGCTCGCGCCCCGGCCACGGCGCTCGATCACGGTCACCCGGTAGTCGTATTGCAGCAGCTCGGCCAGTTTCGTGTAGTGATGGGCCCGCCGGTTGTTGCCCGGGACCACCACCAACCCCGGCCCGTCGCCGAAGCTGAGGGGAGCGACGTCATCGTTCATGCCCGGAGTCTGGTGCGGTGCCCTGTCACGCGGCTGGCGCGCCGCTGGCATCCGGTTCCGAGGCGAACAGGGTGAGGCCGAGCCGGCGGGACAGGAATCGGGCCGCCAGCTGGCCCTTGACGCTGTTGCCGAAGGTGTCGAGGGGTGGGGCGAAGGTGGCCAGCGCGCCCTTGCCCGGCGAGACGACCACGATGCCGCCGCCGATTCCGCTCTTGCCCGGCACGCCGACGTCGTAGAGCCAGTCGCCGGACGTCTCGTACAGCCCGGCGGTGGCCATCACCGCCAGTGTGAAGTGACAGATCTCCCGGTCCACCACCCGTTCTCCGGTGGTCGGGTGCACCCCGCCGTTGGCGAGCGTCGCGCCCATCGTGGCCAGCTGGACCGTGGTGACCCGCAGGCAGCTCTGCCGGGTGTAGGCGTCGACCGCCTCCATCGGGTCGCAGCCCAGGATGCGGTAGGTCGCCAGCAGGTCGGCCAGAGCCCGGTTGCGGTGGTTGGTGGCCGCGGCGGAGGCGAAGACGTCGTCGTCCAGCGGCAGGTCGTGCCCGGCGAACCGGGACAGGCCGTCGTGCAGGAACTTCCACCTGGCCGCGGCCGTCGCGCCCGGGGCCAGGCTGGCGGTGGCGATCGCGCCCGGGTTGACCATCGGGTTGGTCCGGCCGTCCGGGCCGCGCTCGACCGCCGCGAGCGAGTTGAACGGCAGCCCGGTGGCATTGACGCCGAGCCGCTGCCGCAGCGCCTCCGCCCCGAGCTCCTGGCAGACGAGAGCGAACACGAACGGCTTCGCCACGCTCATGACGGTGAACCCGTGATCGGCGTCGCCGACCGGGTGGACGCCGCCGCGGGTGCCGGCGGCGCACAGCCCGAACAGGTGGGCCGGCACGCGGGCCAGGGCCGGGTAGACGTGCGAGGGCTCCCCGCCGCCCTCGTCCCGGAACCGCCGGTAGGCCTCGTCGAGCGAGAGCCGGACCTGAGCCGGGGAGGGCAGCGAGCCTGTCGAGACGTACTCGTCGGTGCTCATCGCGGTCAGGTTAGGTCGCGCCCGGAGCGGCGGACCTCGTCCGCAACGAGTGAGGCGCGGCTGACCTGGGTCACAAGGTCGCCGCAAGTTCCGCAAGGAGGCCGGGCGGCGACCGTGTGAGCCACGGAAACCACCCGAGCCATACCGAGGGAGCCATGCCATGGCACTGCACGTGTTCGACCGAGGTGTCGACTACGCCGACTTCGACCCGAAACCCATCGGCGGCCCGGCCGCCCGCGGGGCGAAGTTCATCATCCGCTACAGCGCGGGCGCCGGGAGCAAGCTGGCCAAGACCCAGTGGAAGCTGTGCGGCAAGGACGAGCTCCGCCGGCTCCTGGACGCCGGGTACGACGTGATCGCGAACTCCGAGTGGTACGAGTCGCGCGTCACCGAGGGCCGGGAGGCCGGCGCCGCCGACGGCGCGGCGGATCTGGCGTTCTGGCGCAAGCGCGGCCTGGCCCGCGGCGCGTCGATCTACGTCTCCTGGGACGAGGGCCAGCCCAACCGTCACGAGCACGACAGGCTGGCCGCCTACCTGACCGCGTACCAGAAAGCCCTGGACGGGCGATATCACGTCGACCTGTACGCAGGCGACGTGGCGATCGCCGCGATGCGCTCACGGGGCCTGATCCGATACGGCTGGCGGGCGATGAGCGACGCCTGGTCGGACAACGGTCACTTCTACAAGCCGGGCGCCGACTGGCGGGACTACGCCGAGAAGGTGCGGCAGGTCAGCAAGGCGCACATCTGGCAGAACGGCAACCGCTGGTTCAAGGGCCAGGCCGACGAGAACGTCATCCTGCGGCTTCCGGTGGGTTCGCACCGTGAGGCGGCGGGGGAGGCGCCCGCCGTCACCGGCACCACGCCGGAGAAGCCGCCCGCCGGGCCGCGGGTCCACACCGTCGTCAGCGGCGACACGATGTCCGGTATCGCGCGTGCCTGGCACGTGAGCCTGGCCGATCTCAAGAGGGCGAACCCGCACGCGGGGCACCCGCCGGGCAACTTCGACCTGATCCGCCCCGGCGACAAGATCGTCCACCCGTGACGCCGTCCGGGCGCTCACCGGGACGGCGCGTGGCCGGTGGCCACCGGTGAGCCGGCACCCACGCCGCGCTGGAGTGCGGCGCGGGTGTCGGTTGTCCCGGCGGCGTGGGCCGAGGTGCGCTCCTCGCCGATCGCGGGTCCGGCGTTCGGACGTCCGTGGCGGTTTTCCCAGACGTCGCGAGCGAGGATCTTCAGGATGCCGGCGGCGGGGACGGCCAGCAGGGCGCCCAGGATCCCGGCCAGTTCGACCGCCATGAGGATGGCGACGAGCACGGTCAGCGGGTTCAGTTTGACGGTCCGGGCGAAGATCATCGGTTGCAGCAGGTGGTTCTCCAACTGCTGGTAGAGCACGAAGAACACCACGACGACGATGCCCGCGGTGGTGGAGTGGACGAACGCGGTGACGCCGGCGGCGACGGCGCCGAGGGTGGCTCCGATCAGCGGGATGAGGTCGGCGAAGCCGACGAACAACGCGATCAGGCCCGCGTACGGCACGCCCATCACCCGCAGCACCGCGTAGGTGAGGGTGCCGCAGATGGCGCTGATCATCAGGTTGCCGGTGAGGTAGCCGGTGATCGTCCGGGAGCAGTCGTGGCCGACCCGGCGGAGGTGTTCGGCGCGGTGCGGGGCGAACAGGGCGAGGAAGCCGTCGATGAGTCTCGGAGCTTGCAGGACCATGAGGAAGGACAGCACGACGATGGTCGCCGCGCCGGTGATGCCGGCGGCGATCGAGCGGAGGAAGACGAGCGCGGGCGCGCCGAGCCCGGTCAGGTACTCCCTTATCCGGCCGGTGTTGTTCTGCGCGTACTTCAGCAGGTGGAACCGCTCGATCAGATGGCCGACCGGTCCGCGGCCGCTGCGCGCGTCCTCGATGATCGTGGGGAGGTTGGCGGCCACCTGGCTGCCCTCGCGTGCCAGCGGCAGGGCGAACACGGTGATCAGCCCGGTCAGCACGGCGAGGCCGGCCACGAAGACCAGCAGGGTGGCCAGCCAGCGCGGGCAGGACGGAATTTTGGCCGTCATCCAGGTCACCGCCGGGTGCAGGGCGACGGCGAAGAACCCGGCGATGACGATCCAGGTCAGCACCCGGCGGGTCTCGTAGCCGAGCATCAGCAGCGCGGTGGTGGCGATCAGCAGGCCGATCACGACGAGCGTGCGGCGCGCCACCATGCGGTTGTCGGTTTCCCCCATTCACCGCGGATACCCGGTCCTGAACTGCGAAAACACGAGAACCGGGCCAGGCGGCCCGCACCGCCTCAGGCCGGGGCGACGGCCACCGCGCCCTTGGCCGGGACGGTCACGGTGGCGGTGCCGCCGGAGCCGACGGTCACCTTGGTACCGGTGCAGGCGCCCGAGCCGGTGCCGCCGGTGATCAGGTCGCAGTAAGTTCCGGCGGCCAGCCCGGTCGGGAAGGTCTGGGTCTTGGCGGTGGTCCCGTTGTTGAAGGCGGCCCAGCCCTTGGCACCCCGCGAGAAGGCGATCAGGTTGGCCCCGTCGTCGTACCAGTTGGCCCTCGCGGTGGTGCCCACCCGGTTGTGGAAGGTCACCATGGCCAGCACGCCGGGGTTGCGGTCGAAGCAGGTCCAGGCCGAGCCGCAGCTGGTGGCGGTGATCATGCCGCTGCCGGCGGCCGGCGGCGAGTCGTCGGCCGCGGCCCAGGTGAACGAGGAGTAGACCTGGGGACGCCCGTAGCCGTAGCCGAGCAGGAACTGGGTGGCCAGGGTGGTGGTGGCACCGTTCTTGTAGCTGAGCGAGTTGCCGTTGCGCTCGGTGTCGTGGTTCGCCACGAAGCTGAGCATCTTGGTCGAGGCGACGTCGCCGCTGCGCGTGCCGAAGTTCTTCAGGGTGGCGATGGTGCCCAGGAACGCGGACTTCAGCTGCGCTGACTGGGACAGGCCCAGCACGCTGCCCAGGTCGGCGAAGGCTGCCGGGGCGAGCGCGCCGCTGCTGCCGGAGATCTCCTGGGCGATGTAGGGAGCGGTGCCGTCCGCGGTCTGGTGCAGGGCGCCGTAGATGGCCGCGAGGTCGGCGTGCGGGATGTGCATCGCCGCGTCGACCCGGAACCCGGAGACCCCGTAGCCGATCAGCTTGTTGAGGTAGCCGGCGATCGCCGAGCGGACGTACGCGCTCTCGGTCTTGAGGTCCTCCAGGTGGCTCAGCTCGCAGAAGTCGACCTGCTGCAGGTTGCTGAAGTCCTCGATCGCCCCGGAGGCGGTCGGGCACTCGACGCCCTTGTGGTGGAAGTCGTTGGAGATGTAGAGGCCCGGGTAGTTGTAGGCGGTGAACGCGTTCCCGGAGTAGGACGTGCCGCCGCTGCCGGCCATGTGGTTGATGACCGCGTCGACGTACACCTTCACGCCGGCGGCCCGGCAGGTGGTGACCATGCTCTGGAACGCGCTCTCGTTGCCCATCCGGCTGTTCAGCTGGTATCCGGCCGGCTGGTAGACCTCCCACCAGGGGTGCGAGCCGGTCAGTTTGATCGAGTCCTGGGGCGGCGCGACCTGGACGCCGCCGTAGCCGTTCGGGCCGAGCACGTCGGTGCACTCCTTGGCCACCGATGGCCAGTTCCACTCGAACAGGTTGGCGATGACGTCCCCGGAGGACGCCGCGGCCGCGGCGACGGTGCCGGCGGAGGCGTCGGTGACGGTGGCCGACAGACCGGCCGCCAGTACGACGGCGCCGGCCCCGGCCAGGGCACGACGCCAGGGGCGCCGCGCAGGCAAAGACGATGGTGAATTCATGGCCCGGGAGAATAGCCAGACCGTCGTACAGTTAACAAGATTTTAGGTTTGTGTCGCCAGATTTCCAGCAGATTTCGCGAATTTGGTGACGCGCGATCTGGTTTATCGGTAAATCTTGTGCGACTCTGCCCGGCTCAGCTCGCCGGCGGCGGGGCGACGGACTCGCGCTCGACCAGGCTGACGCCGAGCACCCGGCGCTCGGAGCGCGCCGCGGGCCAGTGCGCGAGCTGGGTCAGCAGCACCTCGACGGCGGCCCGGGCCTTGCCCGGGATGTCCTGGTGCAGCGTGGTGATCTCGGGGGAGACGTGCCGGGCCACTTCCAGGTCGTCGAACCCGATGATCGACATCTGGTCGGGCACCGGGCAGCCGGCCCGGACGAAGCCTTTCAGCAGGCCGGCGGCGATGATGTCGGCGGTGGCGAAGACCGCTGTCGGCCGCTGCGGCGCCGCCAGCACCCGCCGCGCCGCGGCGACCGCGTGGTCGAAGCCCGCGTCGCAGTGCACCACGTGTTCCGGCCGCAGGCTCAGCCCGGCCTCGGTCAGCGCCTGCACGAAGCCCGCGTGCCGTTCCCGGACGACACCGGGCTCGTCGAACCGCGGCCCGACGAAACCGATCCGCCGGTGCCCGGCTTCGATCAGGCGCCGGCCGGCCAGTTGCCCGCCGAGCCGGTCCTCGATGCCGACGTTGCTGATGTGCGGCGAGGTGCCGTGGTTGTCGACGAAGACCATCGGCGCGTCGTACGCGGTGTGCAGCGCGGCGACCTCGTCCGCCCGCGTGCCGAGGAAGATGGCCCCGTCGACGTTCCAGGACCGCAGGCTGTGCGCGGTGGACTCGACGCTGTTCACCGAGTGCGCCATCAGGTAGAGGCCGGCCTGGGTGACCTGCGCTTCGACCTCGCTGAGGAACAGTGAGTCGTGCGGGTTGGTCATCGGGGTGACCCCGCCGGCGTCGCGGCTCGGGAAGGCCAGGGCGACGATGTTCGACCGGCGGGCGCTCAGTGACCGGGCGCTGGCGTTGGGGACGTAACCCAGCCGGGTGACGACCTCCATGACCCGGGCGATGGTGGCCGGGGAGACCCGGTCCCGGCGCCCGTTCAGCACGTTGGAGACCGTCATCTTCGAGACCCCCGCCTCGCGGGCGACGTCCTGCAGCGTCGGCATCTGTCGTTCCTCTCCGCGCCCTGGTGGCCGCACCGATACATCGAACCATCTTGACGTCACCGGGTGGCGGCGCTAGCGTCCCGAAGTATACCGGTAAACCTAATCCTCCCGGGATGCGCCCCGAGCATTCCGTGGGTTTTTCATGCCTTATTCCAGCGGAGGTTCCATGAAGACCACGCGTGCACTGGCCGCCGTCCTCGCGGCCGGCGCCCTGACGCTGACGGCCTGTTCCAGCACGTCAAACGGCGGAGACGGGGTGAAGGACAGCTCGGCGGCCAAGGGGCTGCCGGTCGCCGGCGTCACCGTGAAATACGACCCGAACACCTTGGTCAACGATGGCAAGCCGATTCACCTGGACTGGTGGGCCTGGGGCAACATCCCGCAGATGCAGGCGATCGCCGACGCCTATCAGAAGATCCACCCGAACGTGGACATCACCGTGGTGAACCAGCCGTGGGACGACTACTGGACGAAATTGCCGCTGCAACTCCAGGGTCCCAAGGGTCCGGCGATCTTCAATGTGCACAACAGTCAGCACGACAACATCATCAAGTACATGGCGCCGTACGACATCCCGATCGACCAACTGGCGGCGGATTACACCAACGCCAAGTCCCACGTGATCGACGGCAAGATCTACTACCTCGACCTGGGGCTGATGAGCGGCGCGATCTACTACAACAAGGACATGTGGGCGGCGGCGGGCCTGACCGACGCGGACATCCCGGCCACCTGGGACCAGTTCCGCGCGGTGGCCAGGAAACTCACCGTGCGCGACGGGTCCAAGCTCAAGCAGGCCGGGTTCAACTTCAACGCCTCGTTCAGCGCCTTCCAGTCCGGCCTGGCCTATCAGCTCGGGCAGAACATGTTCGCCGCCGACGGCACCACGCCGGCCGTCGACAACGCCGCGAACATGCAGGTCATCCAGCGGTTCCTGCAGATGTACGCGGACGGGTCCGGCTCCAAGGACTTCGGCACCGAGGCCACCACCAGTTTCGGCCAGGGGCAGACCGCCATGGTGTACGCCTGGGGCTGGTACGAGGGCACGCTGCGCACCCAGTTCCCCAAGATCAAGTTCGGGGTCTTCCGCACCCCGGTGCCCACCGCCGGCCAAACGCCGTACGCCTTCGACCGCTACAACGGTGAGTCGACCGTCGGGCTCAACAAGAACGCGCCGGCCGACCAGCAGAAGGCCGCCCAGGACTTCCTCAAGTTCTACCTGACCGACAAGGCCGACATGAAGGCGCTCGATCTGAGTCTCGGCGTGTTCCCGGCGTACCGGCCGCTGGCCGACGACCCGGAGATCAAGGCCGATCCGGCGCTGCGGGCGTACGGCGACATCAGCCGCTACATCTGGCCGGGCACCGTCCCGTCCACCTTCGAGGACAACTTCACGAAGATGTGGCAGGACATCCTCTACAACAAGGTCGACCCGGCCAAGGCGCTGACCGCGGCACAGCAGAAGATCACCGCCGATCTGGCGGGCAAGAACTTCACCACCGCCGAGAAGCTCTACCCCGCCTACACGCCCTCGAGCTGAGGCCGGGTCCGATGATCACCACTGAATCGACTCCGGAGGTGGCCGCACAGGTGCGGCCACCGGCCGGCTCGCGCAGGACCCCGGCCGCGCACGGTGAGCGGCCGCTGCGCCTGATCGTCGTCACGACCGTCGTCGCGATGATCCTCGCCCTGGTGGTCTGGCCGATCGTGGCCGCGCTGCTGGGCAGCCTGCACGACTGGAACCCGCTCAACGGCACCTACCGCTGGGTGGGCACGGCCAACTATCGGCGGCTGTTCGCCGACCCGGTGTTCTGGACCTCGTCGGTGAACACCGTCGTCTTCATGGCCGGTGCGATCATCGGCCGGGTGGTGCTCGGCATGGCCCTCGCCTACGCCATCCATTCGCCGCTGACCCGGGCCAAGACGCTGCACCGCACCCTGCTCTACCTGCCCACCGTCACCCCGCTGGTCGCGGTGGCGTACGTGTGGCGGCTGATGTACAACCCGCAGTTCGGCGCGGTGAACTCGATCCTGGGGCTCGACGTCAACTGGCTCTACGACAGCCGGTTCGCGCTCGCCGCGGTCATGGTGATGACGATCTGGAAGGACTTCGGCTTCGGGGTGATCCTGTACCTGGCCGGGTTGTACGCGCTGCCCGCGGACGTGCTCGAGGCGGCCCAGGTGGACGGCGCCGGGTCCTGGGCGCGATTCCGCCGGGTGATCTGGCCGATGCTGCGCCCGACCACCCTGTTCGTGGTGGTGACCTCGATGATCGGCTACCTGCAGGCGTTCGTGCAGGTCTTCGTCCTGACCGACGGCGGCCCGGGCGACGCGACCAGCCTCATCTCCTACCTCATCTACCAGCAGGCGTTCGTCAAATACGACTTCGGGTACGCCTCGGCGGCCGCGTTCGTGCTCTTCCTCGGCACCGCGGCGCTGACCGTGGTGTCGTTCCGGGTGCAGAACGGCCCGTTGCGCGGAAAGGGCCAGTGATGCGCCGTACGATCTCCTCGATCTGCCTCAACCTCGGCCTGCTCGCCGTCTCGGCGGTGACGATCTTCCCGTTCATGTGGATGCTGTCGTCGAGTTTCAAGAGCGCCGACGAGATCGCCGCGGTCGACCAGCATCTGTTGCCGCACCTGTGGACGCTGGCGAACTACCGGTCGATCCAGGAGCACTTCGACGTGCTGCGGCTGTTCGCCAACTCGCTGCTGCTGTCCGTGGTGATCACCGCGATCGCGGTCTACACCAGCCTGCTCGGTGGGTACGTCTTCGGCAAATACCGGTTCCGCGGTCGTGGCGCGCTGTTCTCGGTGATCCTGGCGACCATGATGATCCCGTGGGCGGTCGTGCTGATCCCGCGCTACACGATGTTCACCGCCGCCGGCCTGCAGGACAGCTACGCGTCGATCGTCATCCCGGCCGCGATCAGCTCCTTCGGCATCTTCCTGATGCGCCAGAGCATGGACACCGTGCCCGACGAGATCCTGGAGGCGGCCCGCATCGACGGCGCCTCCGAGCTCTACATCTTCCACCGGATCGTGGCACCGTTGAGCGTCAACGCGGTCTCGGCGCTGGCCATCTTCCAGTTCCTCTGGGTCTGGGAGGACTACCTGTGGCCGTACCTCATGCTCACCACGCCGTCCAAGCAGGTGCTCGCGGTCGGCCTGACCACCTTCAGCGGGCAGTACAGCACCGACTACGGCGGTCTGTTCGCGGCGACCACCATGTCGATCATCCCGGTCGTGATCGTCTACGTGATCTTCCAGAAGCGATTCGTCGCCGGGGCGGCCAGCGCCGCCGTCAAGGGTTGAGTTCCACCGGCCGTACCCCCGAGAGGAAGCAGTCTCGCATGCCATTTCCGTACCGGCTGGGATTCCGTCCGCAGGCCGACCCGGCCGCGATGGTCAGCGGTGACCGATACCGGATCACCGTACTGACCGAGGGGCTGGTACGCCTGGAATACGCCGACGACGGGGTCTTCGAGGACCGTGCCTCCACCTTCGCGGTCCACCGGCGGCTGCCGGTGCCGGACTTCCGGGTGCTGGAGAGCGGCGGGCACCTGGAGATCGTGACGTCGCGGTTCCGGCTCACCTACGACCGGGGACCGTTCAGCACCAGCGGGCTGAGCCTCGCCGTCCGGGGCGGCGTCACGACATACCACTCGGTGTGGCGGTACGGGCAGGAGCCGGCGACCCTCGGCGGCACCGCCCGCACCCTGGACGAGGCGGACGGCCCGATCCCGCTCGAGCCGGGTGTCGTCTCCCGCACCGGGGTGGCCGTGATCGACGACTCGACCTCGTTCCTCTTCGACGACCAGGGATGGGTCGCGGCCGACAACATCAACCGCATCGATCTGTACGTGTTCGCCTACGGTCACGACTACACCGCCGCGCTGCGGGCCCTGTACGCCGTGTCCGGCCCGGTGCCGGTCCTGCCGCGATTCGCCCTGGGCAACTGGTGGAGCCGGTTCCACCGGTACACCACCGAGTCCTACCTCGCGCTGATGACCCGGTTCCAGCAGCAGGGCATCCCGTTCTCGGTCGGCGTCATCGACATGGACTGGCACCTGACCGACGTCGACCCGGCGCACGGCAGCGGCTGGACCGGCTACACCTGGAATCGCGAGCTGTTCCCCGAGCCGGAGAAGTTGCTGGACCGGCTGCACGACAACGGCCTGCGGGTCACCCTCAACGTCCACCCGGCCGACGGGGTCCGTTCGTACGAGGAGGCCTACCCGGCGATGGCGGCCGCTCTCGGCCGGGATCCCGCCGACGGCGAACCCGTCGCCTTCGACGTCACCGACCGTGACTTCCTCGCCGCCTACTTCGAGGTGCTGCACCGCGGCCTGGAACGCGACGGCGTCGACTTCTGGTGGCTGGACTGGCAGTCCGGCCCGCACTCCCGGGTCGCCGGCATCGACCCGCTGTGGATGCTCAACCACTTCCACTACCTGGACAACGGGCGCGACGGGCGGCGTGCCCTGACCTTCTCCCGGTACGCCGGCCCGGGCAGTCATCGGTACCCGATCGGCTTCTCCGGCGACACCGTGATCTCCTGGGCGTCGCTGGCGTTCCAGCCGCACTTCACCGCGACCGCCGCGAACATCGGGTACGGCTGGTGGAGCCACGACATCGGTGGCCACTTCTTCGGCGCCCGCGACGACGAACTGACCACCCGCTGGGTGCAGTTCGGCACGTTCTCCCCGATCATGCGGCTGCACTCGTCGAACAACCCGTTCATCACCAAGGAGCCGTGGACCTTCCCGGCACACGTCGAGCAGGTGATGACGGCGTTCCTGCGGCTGCGGCACCGGCTCGTGCCGTACCTGCACACCATGAACCACCGGGCGGCCACCGACGGGCTCCCGCTGGTGCTGCCCATGTACTACCGCGCGCCCGCCGCCGAGGAGGCGTACCAGGTCCCCAACCAGTACCAGTTCGGCACCGAACTGGTGGTCGCCGCGATCACCGAGCCGGCCGACCGCCGGACCGGTCTGGCCCGGGTCAAGGCGTGGCTGCCCGAGGGCACCTGGGTGGACGTGTTCACCGACCTGGTCTACGACGGCGGGCGCACCATCCACCTGCACCGCGACCTCACCACCATCCCGGTCCTCGCGCCCGCCGGAGCCGTCGTGGTGCTGGACGGCGCCGCCGTCCCGGGCAACGCGCCGGTCAACCCCGGCCATCTGGAGCTGCTCGTCGTCGCCGGCGCCGACGGCGCGTTCGAGCTGATCGAGGACGACGACACCACGACCGGCGCCCCGGCCCGCACCCGGATCAGCTTCCACCAGCACAGCGGAGCCCTGGTGGTCGACCCGGTACGCGGGGCGGCCGAGGTGGTCCCGGCCGCGCGCGACTGGACGCTCACCTTCCCGGCGCTGCTCGTGTCCGACCCGGCGGCGACGGTGGACGGCGTGCCCGTGCCGGCCCGCGTCCACCGCGACGGCAGCCGCACCTCGATCACCGTCGACCAGGTGCCGGCCACCGCCACCCTCCGGGTCGAGGTGGGCGCGGACCCCCGGCTGGGCCGCAACGACGTGGCCGAGCGGATCTTCACCCTGCTGGACCGGGCGCAGATCGAATACCGGACCAAGACGCTGGTGCTGGAGGCCGCCACCGGGCCCGGCCCGGTGGCGCTGCGCCTGTCCCGCCTGCAAGCCCTGGACCTGGACCGGGATCTCGCCTCCGCGGTCGGCGAGATCCTGCTCGCGCGGGCGGACGACGTCCCGCTCTGACCGATCTCATCGCAAGTCTCCTGGGGAGGTTCGATGCGCATACGTTCGGTACTGGCCATGCTGCTCCCGGCCGTATTGACGGCCGGGGCACTGACGTCGCCGGCCCGGGCCGGCGGGAACGACCTGCCGGGCCGGCACTCCGTGCGGGCTCCGGTCTCCGACGAGAACTTCTACTTCGTCATGGCCGACCGGTTCGACAACGGGGACACCGACAACGACACCGGCGGGCTCGGCGACGACCGGCTGGTGTCCGGGTTCGATCCCACCCAGCGCGGGTTCTACAACGGTGGTGACCTGGCCGGGCTGCGGCGGCGCCTGGACTACATCGAGGGCCTCGGCACGACGTCGATCTGGTTGACGCCGAGCTTCAAGAACAAGGCGGTGCAACTGGAGGACGGGCCGTCGGCGGGCTACCACGGCTACTGGATCACCGACTTCACCAAGATCGATCCGCACCTCGGCACCAACGAGGACCTGCGGGCCCTGATCGACGCGGCGCACCAGCGCGGCATGAAGGTCTACTTCGACATCATCACCAACCACACCGCCGATGTGATCGGGTACGCCCAGGGCGCCCGCCGGCCGTACGTGAGCAAGGACGCCGTGCCGTACCGGACCGCCGCCGGCCGGCCGTTCGACGACCGGGACTACGCCGGCACGAACCGCTTCCCGGCGCTCGACCCGGCCGTGTCGTTCCCGTACACCCCGGTGCTGGACCCGGCCGAGCGGAACCTCAAGGTGCCGGCCTGGCTCAACGACGTCACGCTCTACCACAACCGCGGCGACACCACCTTCACCGGCGAGAACTCGTACTACGGCGACTTCTTCGGCCTCGACGACCTGTTCACCGAGAATCCGCGGGTGGTCCGCGGGATGATCGACATCTACGAGACCTGGATCCGCGACTTCGGCGTCGACGGCTTCCGGATCGACACGATGCGGCACGTCGACGACGCGTTCTGGCAGCAGTTCGGCCCGGAGGTGCTGGCCTACGCCCGGGCGCACGGCAAGCCCGAGTTCTTCATGTTCGGCGAGGTCTACGACACCAGCCGGCCGTTCGGCTCGCACTTCACCACCACCGACCGGATGCAGGCGGTCCTCGACTTCCCGTTCCAGGACGCGGCGCGCACCTTCGCCTCGCGCAGCGGGCCGGCCGGTGCCCTGGCCCAGTTCTTCGAGGGCGACGACTGGTACACCGACGCCGACTCCAACGTCTACCAGCTGCCCACCTTCCTCGGTAACCACGACATGGGCCGGATCGGCACCTTCGTGGTCACCGACAACCCGGGCGCCGGCGACGCGGAATGGCTGGCCCGGGACCGGCTCGCCCACGAACTGCTGTACTTCTCCCGCGGCAACCCGGTCGTCTACTACGGCGACGAGCAGGGCTTCACCGGCGCCGGCGGGGGCCAGGACTCGCGGCAGAGCATGTTCGCCAGCAAGGTGCCGGAATACCTCAAGGACGACCTGCTCGGCACCGACGCCACCCACGCCCAGGACAACTTCGTCGATTCACACCCGCTTTACCGTACGATCAGCGGCCTCGCCGCGCTCACCCGGCGGTATCCGGCGCTGCGCGACGGCGCACACCAGAACCGGTACGCCGACGCCCAGGCCGGCGTCTACGCCTTCTCCCGCATCGACCGCGAGCACCAGCGCGAGTACGTGGTCGCGCTCAACGACAGCGAGCAGCCGAGGACCGCCGCCATCCCCACCTACCTGGCCGGCGGCACCTTCCAGAAGCTGTACGGCACCGCCCCCGACCGGGCCCGCTCCGCCGCCGACCGCCGCCTGACGGTCACCGTGCCGCCGCTGTCAACCGTCGTGTACGCGTCCACCGGCCGGATCCCGGCGTCCCCGGCGGCGCCTGCCGTCTCGCTGACCCGGCCCACTCCGGTGGCCGCCTCGTCCGGGCGGATGCAGGTGGGCGCCGAGGTGGCCGGCTCGTCATTCACCGAGGTCACCTTCTACGCCCGGACCGGGCGTGGTGGCTGGACCCCGATCGGCACCGACGACACCGCACCGTACCGGGTGTTCCACGACGTGTCCGGCCTGCGTACCGGGCAGGCGGTGGAGTATCGCGCGGTGGTGCTGGACAACGCCGGGCACACCGCCACCAGCCGGACCCGGGCCACCCGGGTCCCGCCGCCGGCGGTCACCATCGAGTCCCCCGCCGAGGGCAGCCAGGTCCGCGGCACCGTCGAGGTGCGGGCGGTCACCGATCCCGAGCGGGCCGGCCAGGCGGTGCGGTTCGAGCGCAGCGTCGGCGACGGCGCCTGGACCGGCATCGGCCGGGACACGTCCTCGCCGGCGTACACCGTCCGCGACGACCTGGCCCCGCTCAACCTGGCCGCGGGCACCCCGATCCACTACCGGGCGATCCTCACCGAACCCGGCGGCACCCGGGTCACCAGCGCGGTCCGCACCGTCCGCTACGCCGGACCGCCGGTGACCGTGGCCACGCTGCGCTACCTGCGGCCGGCCGGCGACTACACCGGCTGGGGCCTGCACCTCTGGGGTGACGCCGTCGACCCGGCCACCCTGGCCACCGTGACCTGGGACCGGCCCCTGCCGCCGGCCCGGATCGTGGACGGCTGGGCCGAGTTCGACATTCCCATCGCCGACGACACCAAGCCGGTCAACTTCATCGTCCACCAGCCGGGCGGCGACAGCGTGCCGGCCACCCGGGAACCCGGCGGCGACCGATCCTTCATCCCGATCGACAACCCGCAGGTCTGGGTGGTGCAGGGCGACCCTGCCGTGTACCCGAGCCGGCCACCGACGGCCTGACGAATCCCGCCACCACGAGCCGGCACCCCCGGTTCGCGGTGGCGCCGCTCAGGTCTCCGGGCGCAGGGGGCAGCCGGTGCCGACCCGGTCCGCGAGGTCGGCACGCATCGCGGCCAGCTCGGCCATCCGCGCGTCGATGATCCGGATCTTCTCGGTGAACAGCAGGGACAACCGCTCGGCGCTGTCCGGCGCGTCGCGGACCTCCTCGCCGAGGCGGCCGATCTCGGCGAGCGAGAAACCGAGCGCCTGTGCGGTGCGCACGTAGTGCAACCAGGCGACCGTCTCGGGCGGGAAGTCCCGGTAGCCGTTGGCCAGCCGCCGGCTGGTCACCAGGCCGACCTTCTCGTAGAAGCGCACGGCGTCCGTGGTCAGGCCGGCCTGCGCCGCGAGCTCGCCGATCAGCACGATCCCCCCGGCCCACAGATTTGACCTTGGAGCGTACTCCAGGGTTTAGCGTCGGGCGTCACCGTCCAGAACGCCTCGGGGAGTAGTTCGTGCGCACCTTCGGCAACCCGTTCAGCCCCGCCTACCGGCGCGTCGTGCGCGCCAGCGCGTGGTACGACCTGATCGTCACCGCCGGCTTCATGACCCCGTGGACCTACGGATTGCTGCACCGCCTGCTGTCCGCGACCGGCGACAGCCTCGGGCTGGGGCCGCTGCCGCCGCAGGAGCCGATGATGATTCTGTACGCGAACCTGATGGGCTCGGTGGTCGTCGTCTGGTCCGTGCTGCGTCTGGCCGGGACGCTGCCGGTGCACGGCGCGTACGACGGCGTCGCCCGGGCGCTGTTCTCCACCTGGATGGCGTATGGGCTCACCGCCGGCGCGAGCGCCATCCTCTGGCCGTTCCTGATCGTCGAGGTGAGCTGGGGCGTCGTCCAGCTCACGCCGTGGCTGGGCCGGTGCTTCACGCGCGGCGTCACGTCGGCCGGGGCGGGTCCCGGGCCCGGCCGCGTGCCGGCCTGACCACCGCGTCCTGGCCGGTCCGCGGTCACCGCAGCGGGCGGAAGGCGGCTCGTAGCTGCGCCGCGAACAGTTCCGGTTCCTCCCAGGCGGCGAAGTGGCCGCCGCGTTCGGCTTCGCCGAAATAGTTGAGGGTGGGGTATGACTTCTCGGCCCAGCTGCGTGGTGTCCGCCAGATCTCGCCGGGGAAGGTGCTGAAACCGACCGGGATCCGGGGCGGCGGGAGGGGCCGGCTGCCCGCGGCGGGTGCGTCCGGTCCGTAGGCTTCCCAGTAGGACCGTGCGGCGGACGCACCGGTTCCGGTCAGCCAGTAGGTCGTGATGTTGTCCAGGATGTGTTCGCGGGTGAGGTTGCCGGAGGGCTGATCGTCGACGAACGCTCGGGTGATCTTGTAATAGGCGTCGGTGTCGTGGTCGATCATCCAGGCGGCGAGTGCGGCCGGCGAGTCGAGCAGTGCGTACCCGATCGTCTGCGGCCGGGTCGCCATCTCCACGAAGTAGCCGTTTCCGCTGGTCTGGAACGTTGTGATGGCGGCCAGGGCGGCGCGTTCGGCGTCGGTCTCGTGCGGTAGCGAGGCCGGGTCGTTGAGGGCCGGTACCAGCAGGTTGGTGTGGATACCGGCCAGCCCGTCGGGTCCGATCCTGCCCATCGCATCGGTGACACCGGCGCCGACGTCACCACCCTGAGCCACGTAGCGGTGGTAGCCGAGTCGGCGCATGAGCTCCGACCAGGCCCGCGCTGTCCGGGCGAGGTCCCACCCGGTCTCGGCCGGCTCGCCGGAGAAGCCGTATCCCGGCAGCGAGGGCAGCACGAGGTGGAACGCGTCGGCCGGCGTGCCGCCGTGTGCGGTGGGGTCGGTGAGCGGGCCGACCGCGTCGAGCATCTCGATGACCGAGCCCGGCCAGCCGTGCGTCATGATCAGCGGCAGCGCGTCCGGGTGCGCGGACCGGACGTGCACGAAGTGAATCCCGACGCCGTCGATCCGCGTGGTGAACTGCAGTAGCGCGTTCAGCCGGGCGGCGACCCGCCGCCCGTCGTACTGTGTTGCCCAGAACTGGTGCAGGGCCCGCATGGTGGCCAGTTGCACTCCCTGGGTGCGGTCGCCGACGATCTCCCTGGTCGGCCAGCGGGTCGCGGCGAGGCGGCGCTGGAGATCGTCGATCGCGTCCTTGGGGATCTGTACGGTGTACGGCCGGATGACATCGCCGGCCTGCTGCTCGGGCGTGGTCATGTCCCGCTTTCCTCTCCGTCGAACCGGCTCGCGACGCCTAGGAAGCGTCTCTCGGATCATGGTTTGGCCCAGAGCAGGATCCCTGCGAGGGTGAGTGCGGCCTGGTAGTGGACGGCTAGTTTGTCGGTACGCATGGCCAGGCCGCGCCATTGTTTGAGTCGGTTGATGCAGCGTTCGGCGATGTTGCGCTGTCGGTAGGCGACGGGGTCGAAAGCAGGTGGACGGCCGCCGTGACTGCCTCGCCGCAGACGATGTTCTTGCTGGTCACGCGGCTGTGGAATGGTTGCGCGGATGCCGCGGCGGCGCAGCCAGGAACGGATCGCCCTCGACGAGTACGCCTTATCCGCGAGAACCCGCCGTGGCCGTTGTCGTGGCCGTCCGGATCCTTGGCGGGGCACGCGGATGGCGTTCATGACCGTTTCGAACTGTGGTGCATCACCGGCCTGGCCGGCGGTGACCACCAGGCTCATCGGTCGGCAGCAGGAATCGGCGGCCAGATGAAGCTTGGTGGTCAAGCCGCCGCGGGACCGGCCGAGGCCGTGGTCGGCGGGTTCTCGCCGACGTGGTCTTTTCCCGGCCTGAGCCCGGCCGCATGCTGATGGGCGCGGACCACGGTCGAGTCGACTGCCGTGACCAACCAGTCCAGTTCGCCTGCCGCGTCCGCGTCGGCCTGCACCGCGGTCAGCACGTTCTGCCAGGTCCCGTCTAGGGTCCAGCGCCGGAACCGGGAGTAGGCCCCTTTCCACGATCCCAGTTCGTCGGGCAGGTCGCGCCACGGTGACCCGGTGCGGTACTTCCACGCGATCGCTTCGATCACCTCACGGTGATCAGCCCACCGGCCGCCGCGTTGCGGCGACCGGTCCGGCAGATGGGGCTCCACCCGAGCCCACATGTCATCAGAGATCCATCGACGAACCGGCACGTTCCATCAACGAGCCAACGTGATCCGAGAGACGCTTCCTAGTCACACGGGTGGCGTCCATCCTCGGGACTCTCCGGCGGCGGCGCATCACCCCGCGAGGATGAGTCGCGGCCGGGCGTGTGGTGTTACACCGGCAGGACGGAAGGAGCCCCTCCTTGAGTACGACCGATGCCAGAGACGTGGCCTCCCATGGGTGAACTCGCCACCGGCGACAGCGGCTCGGTCGTGGTCGCCGGCGCCGGCTATGCCGGGTTGCACGTCGCCTTGCGCCTGACGGCCAGGTTGGACAAGCACCCCGAGGTCGAGCTGGTCCTGATCGACCGCAACGACTACCACCAGGTGCTCACCGAGCTGCCCCGGCTCGCCGCCGGCACCCGTGCCGCCGGGGCGGTGCGGCTCCCGCTGCAGGAGGTGCTGGCCGAGCGGGTCCGGTTCCGCCAAACCGAGATCATCGGTCTCGACCTGGCCGGCCGCAGGCTGCTCACCCGGGCCGGGCCGATCGGCTGGCGGCGCCTGGTGCTGGCGCTGGGCAGCCGGCCCAACGACTTCGCCATCCCCGGGCTGGCCCAGCGCACATTGCCGGTGTACTCGGTCGATGACGCCGAACAGGTGTGGGCGGCGGTCGGCCGGGCGCTCGACGACGCCGCGCTGACCGCCGACCCCGAGGAACAGCGCCGCCGGGCGACCGTCGTGGTCGGTGGCGGTGGCGCCACCGGGGTCGAGCTTGCCGGTGAGCTGGCCGAGATACTGCCCGAGCTGGCCAGTCGGCACGGTGTGGCGCCGGACCGGCCTGCGGTCCTGCTGGTCGAGGCGGGCCCGGCCATCCTGGCCGGCTCCTCGCCCAAGCTGGTCGACGAGGCCACCAGGATCCTGGCCGAGCTGGGTGTGCAGGTGCATACCGGCGCGGTGATCGCCGCCGCGACCGAGGAGGCGTTCCGCCTCGAGGACGGGCGGCTGGTGGCCGGTGGCGTGTTCGTCTGGGCCGGCGGGGTCAAGGCACCGGACCTGGTCGCCGCATCCGAGCTGCCGACCGGCCACAACGGCCGCGTCGAAGCCGACCGGTTCCTTCGCGTCCTGGACCACCCGGACATCTATGTCGCCGGCGACCTGGCCTCGGTGACCGATCCGGACAGCGGCCACGTGCTGCCCCCGCTGGCGCAAGTAGCGCTGGAGGAGGGCGAGACGGTGGCCCGCAACCTGCACGCAGAGCTGGACGGCTCGGCACTGGAGGCGTTCACCTTCCACGACAAGGGGTTCGTCGTCTCGGTCGGAACCCGTCGCGGGGTCGCCGACATCGCCGGCTTCACCAGCGGCGGGCGGCTGGCCCACCTGCTCAAGGACGCCATCGAGTGGGAGTACCGGCAGTCCGTGCGGCATCTGCGGGGCTGGGACCCACTGATCCGGTAACCGGAGAGGAAGACATGAGCGCAGAAGGCACATCGGACCGCGACCTGGCCTCCCTCGGGCTCGCGGTCACGCGATGGGGGCTGGTCACGGTCTTCGTGTGGGTGGGTGCACTCAAGTTCCAGGACCGGTTCCGGCCAGGCGGGATCACGACGCGGGTGCTGCTGACCTCATCCCCGCGGGATGAGGTTTCGGCCGCTCGGCGGTTCCTAGGGTGGCCGCAGCCCTCATCGGAAGGAGAGCCATGACCGAGCCGACGAGCACCGCTCTGCCGATCGTGCTGATCCACGGACTGTGGATGACCGCCCGCAGCTGGGACCGCTGGGTGGATCACTACCGGGCGAAGGGCCACGAGGTGATCGTGCCGAGTTACCCCGGATTCGAGATCGAGGTCGAGGCACTGCGGGAAAACCCCAAGATCATCGCAGAGGCCTCGGTGCCCGACACGCTCGAGCACCTCAGCGAGGTCGTCGAGAGCCTGGACCGGCCGCCGATCATCATGGGCCACTCCTTCGGCGGGACCCTTACCCAGCTCCTGGTCAACCGGGGTCTGGGCGCCGCGGCGGTGACGATCGACTCGGCGCCGCCCGAGGGCGTGCGGGTGAACCCGCCGTCGCAGATCAGGTCACTGTTCCCGATTCTGCGGAACCCGGCCAACCGGCACCGCGCGGTCGGTTTCACCAAGGAGCAGTTCCACTACGCGTTCGCCAACACGGTCAGCCGGGAGGAGTCCGACGCGGCATACGACCGGCTGCACATCCCGGCGCCCGGCAACTGGGTCTGGGCTTACGGCCTGATCGCGAACTGGAAACCCGGCCACCAGGAGACCTGGGTCGACTACGACCTGGACGACCGGGCCCCGCTGCTGTTCATCATGGGTGGCAAAGACCACCTGATGCCGCCTTCGGTGATCCGCTCCAACGCGAAGAAGTACCGCAACTCCGACGCGCTCACCGAGACCTACGAGTTCCCGGACCGCTCCCACTTCACCGGCGTCGAGCCCGGCTGGGAGCAGGTGGCCGATTACGCCCTGGACTGGGCCACCAGACACGCCCGCCGGTGAACGCCCGCACCCGATGATCTCGTGTGGCTGCCGCATGCACCGATGATCCACCCGCGATCCATGTCTTCGTGGTAGGCCTTTGGGGGACCGGGAAGCCGAAAGGTGGAGGAATCGATGCTGGCTGGCCGTCTGAACGTGTCGTCCGGGAAGTTCGCCGTCGAGGAGGTGGACGAGCCACACGCCGGGCCCGGGCAGGTCCGGATCGCGGTGCGGGCGGCCGGGGTGTGCCTCTCCGACGTCCACCTGATCCAGGGCATGCTCAAGCCGCTGCACCTGACCGGGGAGAGCGTCACGCTCGGGCACGAGACGGCCGGGGTGATCGACGAGGTGGGCGCCGGGGTCACCGGGCTCACCGTGGGGGAGCGGGTGCTGTTGCAGGCCGGCGAGCTGCGCGGCGCGACCGTGCTGACTCGCGGCGTCGACTACGACGGCGGCTGGGCGCAGTACACGGTGGCCACCGCCGGGACCGTGGTGCCGATCCCGGACACCCTCTCGTTCGAGCAGGCCTGCTTCATCCCGGACGCGGTCTCCACACCGTGGGCGGCGATCACCACGACCGCCGCGGTGCAGCCGGCCCGGGCGGTCGGCGTCTGGGGTGTCGGCGGGCTCGGCGCGCACGCCGTGCAGCTGCTGCGGGTGATCGGGGCGGCGCCGATCATCGCGGTCGACCCGCTGCCCGGCGCCCGGGAGCGGGCCCTTCAGTTCGGCGCCGACCTGGCCCTCGACCCGGGCGACCCGGAGTTCGGCTCGCTGGTCGCCGAGGCCACCGGCGGGGTGGGGCTGGCGCACGCGTTCGACTTCGCCGGGGTCGGGGCGGTCCGCTCACAGGCCGCCCGGACCCTGTCCAAGGGTGGCCGGCTCACCCTGGTCGGGCTCACCGACCAGCCGCTGACCATTCCGGACGGCACCCGGTTCAGCTATCTGGAGCAGGAGATCCGCGGGCACTACGGCTCCGGGCCGGAGCACGTGCTGGAGCTGCTGTCGCTGGTCGCGCTGAACCGGGTGGAGTTCTCCCGGTCGGTGAGCGGCACCGTGCCGCTGGCCCAGGCCGCCGACGCGGTGCGCCAACTGGACGAGAAGGAGGGGAATCCGATCCGGTTGATCCTCGTGCCGTGACCGCGAATAAGCGACCATGAATCGGTGAGCAAAACCAGGTCGATCGGCTGCTACGGTGCGCCGCCGCCGGATCAACCCGATCCGGGGCGGGAGATCTGGGCGTACGACGGCGCCCTCGCGATCCTGCTCGGTCAGCTCCTGCGCGACGTCGAGAGCATCCCGCCGGAGCATCGTCCGGACTGGTGGGAGGCCCGGGTGGAGGAGATCCGCACCCAGGCGATGTTCAGTGACCTCTTCTTCGACGTCGCGCTCGGGCTGGACACCGGGGAGCGGGAGGAGTTCGCCGAGCTGCTCGACGACACCGCCGCGCGCCTGCTGGAACGGGCGCCCCGCACACCCGGGCAGTCCGACGACTGGCATCTGGTCTTCCGGGGCGACCACGCGTACGACGTGGGGCCGATCGCCGAGCTGGGCGGGGCCCTCGCCGCGCTGCTCCGGGGCGTGCTGCCGCTGCCGCCGCCCGGCACCCTGTGGTTGTACGGGGCGCCGGGCGGGCGGACCACGATCAGTCCTCGTTGAACACGGCCACGCGGGTGCGGTGCAGGGTGGGCTTCACGATCTCGTCGATCACGGCGAGGGCCAGATCGGCGTACGAAAGACTGCCTCCGACGGCGGCCTCGCCGCCCAGCCGATAGCGGCCCAGCCTGGGATTGTCCAGCGACAGTGAGGCCGGCGGCGTCAGCATGGCCCAGTCGGCCTCCGAGGTGCGGAGCCGGGCCAGCCCGGCGGTGTGCGCGTCACCGAAGGCCCGGAACGGCTCGGGCAGCGGGCCGGCGCCGTCGAGGTTGCTGAACAGTCCGATGGCGATCACCCGCGGCACGCCCGATCCGGTCAGCGCGTCGGCGGCCTCGACGAAGAAGTCCGGGTCGAGGTCGAGCCGGGCGAGCTGCTCCGGGCCCGAGGCCGGGCTGACCGCGTGCACCGCGGCGTCGTGGTCTTTCACCAGTGCGGCTACGCCGGCCGGGTCGGTGATGTCACCGCGTACGGCGTCCGGCAGGTCGGGATGCCGGGCGGGATCCCGGACGACGGCGGTGACGGCGAGGCCGCGGCTCCGGGCCTCGGCGACGATGGCGCGGCTGGCGCGGCCACCCGCGCCGAAGACAACGATGCTGGTCATGCCGGGGACGCTAGGCGACCCACCCCCGGTTACCGCAACGAAACCGGCGTTACGCTCGTCGGATGACGGCCAGCCTGAGCCCGGACATGTTCGACGCCGCCTGCCCGACGACCGTGATGCCGTTCCAGATCGGGGACAAGTGGACCGCGATGGTGGTCCTCTGCCTGGAGGGCGGCCCGCGCCGCTTCACCGAGCTGCGCGTCCCGCTCCGCACGGTCACCCCCAAGGTCCTCTCCGCGACCTTACGGTCGATGGAACGTGACGGATTGATAACCCGATTCGCGTACGACGAGAATCCGCCCCGCGTCGAGTACGCCCTCACCCCGCTGGGCCGCAGCCTGCTCACCCTGGTCGCCGCCGCCCGCACGTGGTGCACCGACCACCTCGACGACCTCCTCGAAGCCCGAGCCGCCTTCGCCGCCCGCGACTGACCCTCGGTTACGGACGAGCTCCCAGATTTTCCGAGACATCTCCGATCTGCTCTGAGCTGCTGAGATGTGGTCGTGACTCTCTTTCGGGGGACTTAGTCGGCCGGAATGGCACACGAAAGGCGCTTCTGGCGTAGCGCTCGGAGGCTCCGGAGTCCATCATGAACAAAGGCCGTCCGGCCGATGACACTCTGGAGGATCGGTGGTCCGCTCCGCTGTTGCCGGCGACGCCGGCTGAGCACCGAGATGGCACGTTCCTCCGCGGCGGAGGACCTCGCCGGCGCGTTGCCGAGTCCGGGCGGCGGGCCCGGTGACCGGCGCCTGGTGTCGCCGCCGGCAGATGCCAGCAGATTCGTACGCGAGTTCAAGCAGCTCTACGAGCAGGCGGGCCGGCCTCCGCTGCAAACGGTGCAGCACGACGCCGCGCAGCAGAAGCCACCGCTGAAGGTGTCGATCAGCAGTCTGAGCGACTGGTTCCGGGGCGTCACCATGCCGGCCGACCCGAGCGCGGTTCGGTTCCTGGTCGACTACCTTCGCCGTCGTGCCAAGGGCGCGGTCGTCGCACCCACCGAGGCGTGGCTGACCTGGTACGAGCAGGCCCGTGCCGAGGCGCGGAGCAGGCGAGGCACCCGCCGGGCCCGCGGTCTGGCGCCCGTCGACCTGCCGGCCTCGCCCATGCGGGATCTGCGCGATGCCCTCCTCTTCCTCTATCGCCGGGCCGGTGCGCCCTCGCTGGCCGAGCTGTCCGCCCGGATCCGAGACAACGATGCGCTGCCGGGCACGCCGAGCCGCGACACGATTCACCGGATCATCACCGGGCGGGTGATGCCGAGCAGAGCCGATGCGGTCACCCTGGCGGCCGTGCTGGCGACCACGGGTGAGGTCGACCTTCCCGACGCGGTGCGGAACATCGGCGATCTCTGGTCCGCCGCGTCCAGTCCGGCTTCGGGCAGCCTGAGCACCCGGGTAGGTAAGCCGGTCGGTGACTGGGATCCGCTACTACTGGGCGTGCATCCGGTGGCCGAGTCCGCCGAGGGGGAAGGGCTGCCGCCGTACATCGCCCGGGAGCACGACGACCGGTTGCGCGGGATCGTCGAGCAGGCCATCGCTGCCGGTGACAATGCGTTCGTGGTGCTGGCCGGGGCCTCGTCGACCGGTAAGACGCGTTCCCTCTGGGAGGCGGCGCGGCACCTCGACCAGGAGAATCCGGGCCGGTGGCGGGTGTGGTACCCGTACGATCCGACCCGGCCCGAGGCGGCGGCGGAGGGGGTCGGCCGGGTCGGGCCGCATACCGTGGTGTGGCTGGACGACGTACACGCCTACCTGCGCCCCGCTGATCCCGCGCTGGGGGAGCAGGTCGCCGCCGGGCTCCGGACCCTGCTGACCGGTGCCGGGCGCGGGCCGGTTCTGGTCTTCGGCAGCGTCTGGCGGGAGCAGTGGACCGACCTGGCCACGCGTCCGCCGGCCCACGAACCGGACCGGTATGCGCAGGCCCGTCACCTACTTACCGTGGCCCACCGGATCGATGTCCCGGATCAGTTCTCGCCGTACGAGTTGGAGGCGGCCATGATCGCTGCCGACCCTCGTCTGCGCTATGCCGCGGAGCGGGCCGGAGACGGCCGGATCACCCAGTACCTGGCCGGCGCCGCGACCCTGGTCCAGCGTTACCGGCTGGCGCCACCGCCGGTGCGCGCGGTGCTCGACACCGCCGTCGACGCCCGCCGGCTGGGCCATCCGGAGACGCTGCCGTACCGCCTTTTCGAGCAGGCCGCCCCCGGCTACCTCGACGACTTCGAGTGGGAACGCCTCGGCGACGACTGGCTGGAGAGCGCACTCCGGGAGGCCGGCACGCCCGGCGCGGGCACGTCGGGCCCCCTGGTCCGGGTCAGGGAGCGGCCGTCCGGGGCACGTGTCTCCGAGCAGCCGGTCTTCCGGCTTGCCGATTTCGTCGAGCAGATCGGCCGGACCGAGCGGGCCGGGTTGCTGCCGCCGTCCTCCTTCTGGGCCGCGGTCCTGGTCAGTGTCCGGGATCCGGACGTTCTCCAGGAGATGTGTCGCCGGGCTCGGCGCCTCGACGGGATCGACGGTCAGACGCTGGAGCGGCTCGCCGAGGCCGCCGCCACGACCTCGCTGAACAGCGAGATTTCAGTCGCCGTCGAACAGGCGCCGACCGACCGGCTGGCGCTCTACTTCCAGCCGATCATGGATCTCCGGACCGGACGGGCAGCCAGCCACGAGGTACTTCTGCGGGTGCGGGACGGGAACGGCGTTCCACTGTCGCCGGCTGCGGTGCTGGAGGCCGCGGAAGACCGGGACGAGGTGCTCGCCATCGACCTGTGGGTCACGGAGCGAGCGATCCGGCTCGCCGCCGGGCAGCCCGGGATGCGACTGCAGATCAACCTGTCCGGCCGGTCGATCGGCGAGCCCCGGCTCGCCGACGAGGTGGAGCGCCTGGTACGAGAGTCGGGAGTGAACCCTGAGCAGCTCACTTTCGAGATCACCGAGACGGCGCTGATCGGGAACTTCGACGCGGCCAGGCGTTCCGCCGAACGGATCCGGGAGCTGGGCTGCCACCTCGCCCTGGATGACTTCGGCTCCGGGTATGCCTCGTTCCGCTACCTCCGGCTGTTCCCCCTCGACCTTGTCAAGATCGACGGCGAGTACATCGTGGACCTGGTGGACAACCCGCAGGACCAGGTCCTGGTGCGGGCGCTGGTCCAGGTCTGCCAGGCCTACGGGATCCAGACCGTCGCCGAGTTCGTGCAGGACGAGGCGACCTTGCGGATGCTGCGTGAGCTGGGTGTCGACTATGCCCAGGGCTACTTCGTCGGCCGGCCGGCACCGGCGATCGAGCCGGCTGCGTCGCGCGGCCCGGCGGAGGATCGGGCCGGCGCCGCGCTCGGTGGAGAAGCGTCATGAGCGGGAAAGAGCCCGGGTCCGGTGGCTCGGACCGGCGGGAACGTAGGAGAAACCCGGCGCCGGACCGGAAGGAGGTGCCTGCCACGCCGGACGAGGTGATCCTGCGCCAGGACGAGCCGCCGAGCAACCAGCTCGACTACGACGACCGGCACGACACCCGCGCGACGAACGACGTGCGGACGGCGATGCTCTACGAGCGTCTGCGCAGGGAGAAGCGTAAAGACGCCTGGGTCCGGCTGGGACAGTGGCTGGTGGGCTTCGTCGTGCTGTTCGCCGTCTACCTGGTAGCAGTCGTGATCATGACACGATGGCTGCCGCTGGACATGACACCGCAGGCGCCCGGGATCGTCGGTGCGGCCTTCCTTGCCGCGGGGGCCGGGGTGATCGGTGGCCGGGCGGCGTGGCTTCGTGCCTACAGCTGGTGGTCGGCCCGGCGGGCTGAGGCCCGTCGCTGAGGGTCGGTTGTCTCCTCATCCCCGAGACGCCTGCCGAGCAGGGCACCGCCGAGGAACGCGGCAACGCCCACCACCGACACGACGGCTGCGGTGCCGGTGACGGTGAAATGCGCGAGCAGCGAGCCGATCAGCACCGCACCGAGAACGACACTGCCGAAGAGACCGGCGCGCAGCGCGCTCCGGCGGATCGTTGACGCGATATAAGAAGGCACTGCCTCGACCTTAGCGCGTGGGAGAGTTCCGGATGGTCGCCGCCATTCATGATCCATTCTCGGGGGCCGGTTCGCGTCATCCGGGCAGGTGATCCGGAACGGGTGGGGTCATCAGGCCAGCAGCGCTGCCGTGAGCGCGGGCACGCCGTCGCCGGACAGCTCGGGGAGTGCGGCCGGGCGGCCCGCGATGGTCAGCAGCAGGGCGCGCATCGGGCCGCGCACTTCCGGGCCGGCGCCGTGTGACCAGGTAGGTCACGCCGAGGGTGTGCCGGCGCGAGCCCGCCATCGCGCGGATCGCGGCGATCAGCTGTCCGGGCGGGTGGGTCGTGGCCTGGCGGCGGGCCATGTGCGCGACCGTGCGGTCCACGCTGCCGCGGAAGTGGGCCATCGTGGACAGCGGGCCGCCGAGGCCGAGCTGGTGCAGGGTGAGGTGGGTCAGTGCCCGGACGCCGCGCGATCCGGCGGTGACCGAGTTCGATCAGGTGGCGGGACCGGAACGTAGGCGGTGCGGCCGGGAAAACCCCGTAGATTCACCGATTCGGAGCCACCCGATCGCCACCTAGCTTCGAGGACGTTCCCGATTCTCGGAGAGGTTGTGAGGTCCATGGTGGTAAGAGCGTTTCGCCTGGTGCTGGTGCTGCTGATGGCATCGTTCGGGCTGTTCGTGGTCGCTGACGGCGCCCGCGCGCAGCCCGACGCCGGGCCGGCGGTCCTGGCCGGGGAACTGCATCGCATCAGGAATGCCGGCAACGGCCTGTGCCTGCAGCCGGAGGACCAGCCCGACCCCGATCCGCGCATCCTGCAGATGACCTGTACCGGCCGGGCGAATCAGGCCTGGACGGTGCTCGGCAACGGCAAGGGCCGCTACTGGTTCGTCAACGCGGCGGGCGGACGCTGCATCTCGGTGGGGGACGTTCCGATCGACCACGGGATCGTGGTCGCCGGCAACTGCACGCTCAGCGACGGCAGCGGCCGAACCCCCAGCAACGCCCAGTGGGTGGCGTCCGGCTCCGTGCCGGGCAGCACCTTCCTGCGGAGCTGGGTGGGCCGGGACGACACCACCTTCTGCCTGGACGTGCCCGGCGGGTCACCGTCGCCCGGCCTGGCGGTGCAGCTGTACACGTGCAACAGCACCCTGGCCCAGAAGTGGACCATCGGTCAGTAGCGGAAGGCGGTCACCAGGCCGGTGAGGTCGGTGGCCATGGTGGTGAGGCTGGTGGCGGCCTCCTGGGTGGAGCGGGCCGCCTCGGCCGTGGACGAGGCGACCTCGGCGACGCCGGACACGGTCCGGGCGACCTCGCCGCTGCTGGTCGCCGCCTCCGCCACCGAACGGCTCATCTCGGCGGTGGTGGCGGTCTGCTCCTCGACCGCCGAGGCGATCGTGGTGGTGTAGTCGCCGACCCGCCCGATCACCTCGGTGATCTCGCCGATCGCCTCGCCGGCGTTGTTGCTGGACAGCTGGATCGCGCTGATCCGGGCGGTGATCTCGTCGGTCGCCTTCGCCGTCTGCTGGGCCAGGTCCTTGACCTCGCCCGCCACCACGGCGAAGCCCTTGCCCAGCTCGCCGGCCCGAGCCGCCTCGATGGTGGCGTTCAGCGCCAGCAGGTTGGTCTGCTCCGCGATCGCGGTGATCAGCCGGACCACGTCGCCGATCTCCGCGCTGGCCACGCCCAGCTCGGCGACCTGCGCGGTGGTCCGCTGCGCGACCGAGGTGCCCTGCTGCGACACCTCGGCCGCCTGCGCCGCGCTGGAGGCGATCTCGGCGATCGAGGCGCTCATCTGCTCGGCGCCGGCCGCGATGGTCTGCACCCCGGTGTTGATCTCCTCGGAGGCCGCCATGGCCGTGTTGGCCCGTTCGGCGGCCTCGGCCGCGCCGGTCTGGAGCTGCGTGCTGATCGTGGACAGCTCGTCGGAGGCGGACGACAGCGTGACCGCCACCTGCCCCATCTGGTCCACGCTGGTGCGGACCGCGGCGATGCCGGTGTCCAGCTCGGTCGCCATCCGGCCCAGCTCGTCCCGGCCGGTGACCGCCGCCGTCACCGTCAGGTCCCCGGCGGCCAGTGCCCGGCTGACCCGGCCCACCGCGTCGAGCGTGCTCATGATCCCGCGGACCACCAGGACCGCCAGCGCCAGCGCGGCCGCCACCCCGATCACCAGGACCACGATCATCTGGTTACGCGCGGTGTGGTAGTCGGCCGCCGTCTCGGCTCGCTTCTCCTGCGCCACCCGCGTCTCGATGCCGACCAGCTCGGTCAGGGCGGCCTGCGCCGCGTTCAATGCCGGTCGTGCGGCCGTGTCCCGGGCCTTCTGGAATCCGTTCAGGTCGCCGGCGGCGGCCAGCGGCACCAACTGCTCCTCGCGGGCCTTGCGCAGCGTGACCAGGGCGGTGCGGAACCGTTCGACCGCCGCCTCCCGGCCGGTCAT
The DNA here is from genome assembly GCF_018324205.1 of Actinoplanes ianthinogenes. Taxonomy (NCBI): domain Bacteria; kingdom Bacillati; phylum Actinomycetota; class Actinomycetes; order Micromonosporales; family Micromonosporaceae; genus Actinoplanes; species Actinoplanes ianthinogenes. Next base: position 450,255 of record NZ_AP023356.1, on the reverse strand, counting down.
GTCGGTGGCGGTGTAGTCGGCGAAGGCCTTGTCGGCGTCGGCGTCCGCGGCGGCGATGGCCTGCTTGTCGGCCTCTCGCGCGGCCGGGTCATGACTGATCAGCAGGCTCATCAGCTCGCTCCAGGAGCGTTGCACACCCTGACCGACCACGCCGAGCTGGGCGATCGGCACCAGGTTCTGGCTGTACAGGTACTCCGCCGCATCAGCGGTGGAGTGCAGCCGGACCAGGCCGAGCAGGCCGACCGCCATCGCGGCCAGGGCCGCCACCAGCACCGCCGTGTACAGCTTCAACCGGACCGACAGGTCGTTCAACCAGCGCATGTGAACCCCCCGCATGCTCCCGCCCGGCGGCAACGCCGTCGTGACCGCCCGCAGTCGGGATCCACTGTTCCTATCGGCGGTAACCAGACGCTCCTTACCCCTAACGTCCCGTCTGGGTTAAAGGCGGACTTTTGGGGCAGGGCCGACCCGGTCGAGGGCGGGGCAACGGCGGCGGCCGGCGTACGAAAGGATCTGGAAGGTTTCACCCGTGCCGCCGTGATGAGGTCTTCCCCATGAGCGACGAGAGTCGTGGATCGCAGCTGCTGCCGGTGCTCGCGCAGCTGGTCCGTTTTCTGCGGCAGCTGGAGGGCCCGGACAACCCGAGCTCGATCGCGCTCTCGGTGCTGCGCCGGCTCAGCGACGAGGGCCCGGCGCGGGTGACCGACCTGGCCCGGCTGACCCGGGCGTCGCAGCCCGGGATGACCCAGCTGGTCGGCCGGATGGAGCGGTCCGGGCTGGTCCAGCGGGTGCCGGACCCGAACGACGGGCGTGGCGTCCTGGTCGGCGCGACGCGGTCCGGGCGGGACCTGCTGGCCCGCACCTACGCGCACTACGCGGCGACGCTGGACGGCATGTTCGCGCGGCTGGAGCCGGCCGACAGCGAGGCGATCATCAGGGCGTTGCCGGCGCTGGGCCGGCTGGCCGCGGCGGGGGAGAAGGGCGACACGGCCAGTGGATCTTGATGGCTCCGGCGCGGCCTGATAGCTTCCGAAGCACAAAAGAAGACTTCGCCGCGACGCCGCTGCGGGAGAGCACTCGTCCGCTGGGAAGCGAGACGGGTCGCCGAAGGAGCAAATCTCCCTCAAGAATCTCTCAGGCACACGTACCGCAACGGTCAGGCGACTCTGGAAAGTCAGCTCCCGTGAGCTGCGCCCAAGGTGCAAGCCGCCCCCGGCGGTGAACCTCTCAGGCCCCATGACAGAGCGAGGGAGGCCGACTGTCAAGGAGCCTCCCTGTTGCGACGCACCGCGCTTCACCACGTTCATCAGCGTCTCGGCGCCTCATTCACCGGGTTCGCCGGCTGGGAGATGCCGGTCCGGTACGGCAGCGACGTCGCCGAGCACCACAGCGTACGGAAATCGGTCGGGCTCTTTGACCTGGGCCACATGGGACAGATCGAGGTGAGCGGGCCGGAAGCGGCCGCCTTCCTGGATTACGCCCTGGTCGGGCGGCTGTCGGCGGTCGCCGTGGGGCGGGCCAAGTACACGATGCTGTGCCACACCAACGGTGGCGTGCTCGACGACCTGGTCGTCTACCGGCTGGAGCCGCAGCGGTTCCTGGTGGTGGCGAACGCCGCGAACGCGCCGATCGTGATCGCGATGCTGGGGGAGTACTCCGGTGGGTTCGCGGTGACGATCACGGCGCTGGACCGGGCGCTCGTCGCGGTGCAGGGGCCGGACGCCGTGCGGGTCGTCGGGGAGCACGCCGACCTGCGGTACTACGGGATCAAGGCGGAGCGGCTGGCCGGCAAGGACGTGCTGCTGGCCCGGACCGGGTACACCGGCGAGGACGGGTTCGAGATCTACTGCGCGAACGCGGACGCCGAGGCGATCTGGGAGTGGGCGCAGGCGGCCGGGGCCCAGCCGGCCGGGCTGGCCTGCCGGGACACGCTGCGGCTGGAGGCCGGGATGCCGCTGTACGGGCACGAGCTGACGGTGCGCACCACGCCGTTCCACGCCGGGCTGGGCCGGGTGGTCGCGCTGGACAAGTCGGACTTCGTCGGTGCGGCGGCTTTGCGGACGGTCACGCCCGAGACCGAGCTGGTCGGGCTGGTGACCAAGGGGCGGCGCTCGCCGCGGGCCGGCCACGCGGTGCTCGACGCGGTGACCGGGGCGAAGGTCGGCGAGGTGACCAGCGGGGCGCCGTCGCCCACGCTCGGGCACCCGATCGCGCTGGCCTACGTGGCCCGGGATCGCGCCGGCGGTTCCCTGGTGGTCGACGTCCGCGGGACCCGCGAGGCCGCCGAGATCGTCTCCCTGCCCTTCTACAAGCGATAGCGAGGTCGGACCATGCGTTTCACCAAGGATCACGAATGGCTGACCGAGGAGGAGATCGCCACGGTCGGGATCACCTCGTTCGCCGCGGACGCGCTCGGTGACGTCGTCTTCGTCGAGCTGCCCGAGGTGGGCACGGTGGTCAGCGCCGGCGACCCGGCCGGGGAGATCGAGTCGACCAAGTCGGTGAGCGAGGTCTACGCCCCGGCCGACGGCGAGATCGTCGAGGTCAACCAGGCGGTCGTCGACGATCCGGCGCTGATCAACTCGGATCCGTACGGCAAGGGGTGGCTGTACCGGCTGCGGATCAGCGGGACGCCGGTGACGCTCTCCGACGTCGAGTACGAGGCGCTGATCGCGGGGGAGACGTCGTGATACCTCAGTTCGCCGGGGCGCGGGCCGATGGGCGGGGTCATGGCTGTCTCGGTCTTTGACCTCTTCTCCGTCGGCATCGGGCCGTCGAGCTCGCACACCGTGGGGCCGATGCGGGCCGCCCGGATGTTCACCGCGCATCTCGACTCCCGGGTGAGCGGGGTGCGGGCGGAGCTGTTCGGGTCGCTCGGGGCCACCGGGCACGGGCACGGGACGCCGCGGGCGGTGCTCCTGGGGCTGATGGGGCACGATCCGGAGACCGTGGACACCACGCTGGAGCCGCCGGCGGACGGCCGGATCGGCTCGCTCGACGTCGACCTGGTGCTGCACCGGCGGCGGGCGTTGCCGGAGCACCCCAACGGGATGATCTTCACGGCGCTCGGAGCCGGTGGGGAAGAGCTGTTCAGCAAGAAGTACTTCTCGGTTGGCGGCGGATTTGTCGTAAGTTCGATGATAAATCCGGACAAAACGGCGGTGGCTTATCCGTTCTCCTCCGGGGCCGAGCTGCTGGAACTCACCCGGACGACCGGGCTGTCCATCTCGCGGATCATGCTCGTCAACGAGGGCGCCTGGCGCTCGGCGGACGAGGTGCGGGAGGGGCTGCTCGGCATCTGGAAGGTGATGCACGAGTGCGTGTCCGCGGGACTGGACGCCGAGGGCGTGCTGCCCGGCGGGCTGAAGGTGCGGCGCCGGGCCGCGGCGACCGCCCGCCAGCTGCGCGCCGCCGGGGACCCGCAGGTGCACTCCATGGAGTGGCTCACGGCGTACGCGATGGCCGTCAATGAGGAGAACGCGGCCGGAGGTCGCGTGGTGACCGCGCCCACCAACGGCGCCGCGGGGATCATCCCGGCCGTGCTGCGGTACTACCTGGACTTCGTGCCGGGCGCCTCGCCGGAGGGCGTGGTCCGGTTCCTGCTGACGGCCGGCGCGATCGGCCTGCTGTTCAAGGAGAACGGCTCGATCTCCGGCGCCGAGGTCGGCTGCCAGGGCGAGGTCGGCTCGGCGTGCGCGATGGCGGCGGCCGGGCTGGCCGAGGTGCTCGGCGGGACGCCGGAGCAGGTGGAGAACGCCGCGGAGATCGGCATGGAGCACAACCTGGGCCTGACCTGCGACCCGGTGGGCGGGCTGGTGCAGATCCCGTGCATCGAGCGCAACGGGATGGCGGCGGTCAAGGCGGTCACCGCGGCGCGGATGGCGCTGCGCGGGGACGGGAAGCACCACGTGTCGCTCGACAAGGTCATCAAGACCATGAAGGAGACCGGCGCGGACATGAAGATCAAGTACAAGGAGACGTCGCGGGGCGGGCTCGCGGTCAACGTCATCGAGTGCTGAACCCGGTCCGGCAGCGATGCCGGACCGGGTCGCCGGGTCAGGCCCGGGTGCAGGCCGTGCCGTTCAAGGTGAATCCGGTCGGGGCGGTGAACGAGCCGCTGTAGGTGCCCTGGAAGCCGAACGACGTGCTGGCGCCGGCCGCGATGCTGCCGTTGTGGCTGACGTTGCGTGCCGTGATCGCGCCGGACGTGCCGCTCAGCGTGGCGTTCCAGGAGCCGGTGACGGACTGGCCGGAGGGCAGCGTGAAGCCCAGACTCCAGCCGTTGATCGCGGCGCTGCCGGTGTTGGCCACCGTGACGTCGGCGGTGAAGCCGGTGTTCCAGACGTTGGTCGCGTAGGTGACCCGGCAGGCCGCCGAGCCGCTCGGCGGGCTGGACGGCGGCGGCGAGGACGGGGATCCGCCGCCGTTGACCGCCGCGGAGAAGTTGGTGACGGCCAGGCCGGTGCCGCCGATCCACGGCTCGAAGCCGGCTTGGATGCTGGTCAGGTACCACGAGTTGGTGACCGAGCTGCGCGTCTTGGTGTCGTTGATGAAGTCCAGGACGCTGAAACTCCAGCTGGCGATCGGGGACGGCGCGACGTAGGAGACGACGGCGTTGGAACCGTTGCTGCCGGTCCACACCTCCCAGGTGCGCCCGCCGATGGTGGCCGTGGCGGTCCGGGAACCGATCGGCTGGATCGAGCCCTGCCGGTTGAACCAGATCATGATCTCCTGGGCGTTCACGCCGTCCTTCTTCGGCGACGGGTCGAGCCAGATGTCGTAGGCCGCGTCGTAGGTGGCGCCGGAGACGTAGTTGTAGCTGATGCTGCTGGTCGCGCTGCTGATCTGGCTGACCTGCATGGGCAGGTTGGTGCCGGGCGAGCAGTTGGTGTAGTGGCAGCCGTAGAAGACGGCCGGGTACGACACCGGGGCGCCGCTGGTGCTGCCGACGCCCTGCTGGGTGGTGATGGCGAAGCCGGTGCTGGTGACGTTGATGCACTGCTGGGCGCTGGTGCCCCAGCGGTTGTTCATCACCACGTAGCGGCCGCCGATGGTGGTGGAGCCGTACTGCTCGCAGATCTGGGTGTCGGCCTGGGCCGGACCCGCCGCGATCACTCCGGTGATCGCGGCGGCGGCCAATACGCCCGCGGCTAACAGGGCGCGGAGGGAACGGGTCATGGGGGAACTCCTTCTCAAGCGAAGGTGGGAGCGCTCCCAGCGGACGTTACCTCAGATTGATGTTCGTCGAAAGTTACGGGAGTGTTGCCGGTCAGTCCAGGTCGCTGTACGCGAAGATCGCCGCGACCGAGAAGCGGCTGGCGACGCCGGTGCTGGAGGTGAAGGAGACCCAGGTCGTGCCGGGCTGGCTCGCGACCGGGACAACGCACTGGTACGCCGTGGCCGACCCGGTGCCCTGCGCGGTGCACTCGGCGGCCTTGTCGCCGAACTTGAAGTTCTTCGCCGCCGCGACGTCGCCGCCGGCCACCTTCACGGTCACCTTCGAGCCCCCGGCGACCACGTCGCTCCTGGCCGACAGGCTCACCACCACCGGCACGTAGCCGACCGTGGCCGGGGCGCCCGGCACCTCGTCGTGCAGCAGCGTCACGCCGGCCGACGGGGCGTTCGAGGCCGGCAGCGCCACCCTCACGTGCGTGGCGTCCACCCAGGTCACCGTGGCCTTCGCGTCGCCGACCCGGGCGGTGATCGCCTCGGCCGTGAAGTCCTTCTGCGTCGCCCCGGCCGTGCCGCCGGTGACCTTGAGGGTGACCGTCCCGCCGCTGGCCTTGGCGACCGTGCCGGCCGGAACCTCGATGCCGAGCGGTGACCGGTAGTCGACCGTCGCCCGGCCCGTTCCGCCGGCGGTCTTCACGGTGACCTCGGCCGTCCCGTTCACGCCCGCCGGGGCCACCGCGACGATCTGGGTGGCCGACTTGACCGTGAAGCTGGTCGCGTTCGCCGCACCGAACTTCACCGCGGCCGGGTCCTTCACGTCCACCTCGGAGAACCCGGTGCCGGTGATGGTCACCGAGGTGCCACCGGCCGTGGTGATGTTCGCCGGGGAGACCGTGGTGGCGGCCGGGGCGTAGCCGATCGTGGCCTTGGACGGCTCGCCGGCCACCCCGTCGTGCAGCAGGGTGATGGGCAACTTCGCCGCGGTCTTGCTGCCCGGGGCGGTCACCTTGACGTGGGTGGCGTCCACCCAGGCGACCGTGGCGACGGCCTCGCCGACCCGTGCGGTGATCTTCTCGCCGCTGAAGTCCTTGGCCGACCCGCCGACGGTGCCGCCGGTCACGGTGACCGGCACGACGGTGCCGCCGGTCATCTTCACCCCGGTCACCGACTCGAACTCGGCGCCGAGCCGCGTCCGGTAGGCGAAGGCGAGCGTCCCGGTGCTGGCCCCGGTGCCGTTCGCCACGGTGATCCTGGCCGAGCCGCTGGTGCCGGCCGGGGCGACCGCCGTCAGCCTGGTGTCGGAGGTGACGGTGAACGAGGCCGCGTTGACCGAGCCGAACTTCACCGCGGCCGGGTTGGCCAGGTTCAGCGAGGAGAACCCGGTGCCGGTGACGGTCACCGAGGTGCCGCCGGCGGTCGGGCCGGCCGCCGGGGTGATCGCCGTGACGGTCGGAACCTTCACGGCCGGCGCGGACGCCGACGGGCTCGCGGACGGCCCACCCTCGGTCGCCCCCGCGTTCGCCGGGGACCCGGCGAGGGTGACGGCGACGGCGGCGGTCGCGACGGTGACGGCGGCGGCGGCCCCGAGGGCCTGCTTGGTGGTGGCCATGTGAAGACCATCACCGCCGCTGAGTGCCGCCCTGGTGGCGTCGGGGTGCCGTCCGGTTGCTTACGCTCTTGATCGTGATCTGGAGAAAGTTCTGGCGGGCGGTCAGCGACGCGCCCTTTTTCACGCCGGTCGCACGGCGGATGGTGGCCATGGACCGGTGGCTGAGCCGGGCGACGCGGGGGCGGGTCGTCGCGCTCGGGATGGCGCCCGGGCTGCTGCTGACCACGGTCGGGCGGCGCAGCGGGCAGCCGCGGCAGAGCCCGCTCCAGTTCGTCGCCGACGACGGGGCGTTCGTCGTGGTCGGGTCGAACTGGGGCGGGGAGAAAGCGCCGGCCTGGGTGCACAACCTGAGCGCCCAGCCGCACGCCACGGCGACCGTCGGCGGGCGGGACATCCCGGTCGAGGCGCGGGAGGCGTACGGCGACGATCGGGAGCGGCTGTGGCAGGCGTTCGTCGACCAGTGGCCGGGGTATCGGCGCTATCGCGAGACCGCCCAGAACCGGACGATCCGCATCTTCCGCCTCATCCCGCGCTGATCGGCCTCGCCCTCCATCCCGCGCTGATCGGCCTCACGCTCAGCCCGCGCTGATCGGCCTCACTCGAAGATCTCGTCGATCAGCTCCGCGGACACCTCGTCCAGGGTCGCCGGCTGCCAGCGCGGGCGGCGATCCTTGTCGATGATCTGGGCCCGGATCCCCTCGGCCAGGTCCGGCAGGCGCAGCATCGCCGCCGACAGCCGCAGCTCCTGATCGAGCGCGGCCCGCAGATCGGGCAGCCCGGCGGCGGTCCGCAGGGACCGCAGCGTGATCGTCAGCGCGGTGGGTGACCGGGTGGCGATCTCCTTCGCCGCGGCCTGCGCGCCCGGCTCGGGATGCCGGGCCAGCCGCTCGACGATCGCCCGCACCGAGTCCCCGGCGTAGCAGGCGTCGATCCAGCCCCGGGCCGTGGCGAACTCGCCCGCCGGCGCGCTCGTGGCGAACGCCGCGACGACCTCCTCGACCGGCCGCTCGCTCAACGCCCGGGTCAGCTCGGCGAAGCCGCCCGCCGGCACGAAGTGATCGGCGAGACCGGCCGCGATCCCGTCCGCCGCGCCGACCGGTGAGCCGGTGAGCGCCAGGTGCGTGCCCAGCTCACCGGGCGCGTGCGAGAGCAGCCACGAACCACCGACGTCCGGGTGCATGCCGATGCCGACCTCCGGCATCGCGAGCCGGGAACGCTCGGTGACCAGGCGCACCGAGGCGTGCGCCGACACGCCGATCCCGCCGCCCATCACCAGGCCGTCCATCCAGGCGACGAACGGTTTCGGGTACCCCGCGACGGTCGCGTTCAGCCGATACTCCTCCGCCCAGAAGTCGACCGAGCCGGTGCCGCCGGAGACCGCGTCCGCGTGAATCGCCCGGATGTCGCCGCCCGCGCACAGCCCACGCTCGCCCGCGCCGCTGATCAGCACGGTCCGCACCCGGTCGTCGTCCGCCCACTCCGCCAGCGACCGCCGCAGGATCGCGACCATCTCCGGGGTGAGGGCGTTGATCGCCCGGGGCCGATTCAGGATCAGGTGGCCCAGGTGGCCGCTCACCTCGGCGATCACAGGTGCTGCACTCATCCGGTGATCATCGCAAACCAAAGTTCGATGGCCCGGCCCGGTGCACACCGATCCTCACCGCCGCCTGCAGCTCCGGCCCGGTGTGCGCCGATCCTCACCGCCGGCTGCAGCTCCGGCCCGGTGTGCGCCGATCATCATCGCCGGCTGCAGCTCCGGCCCGGTGTGCGCCGATGATCACCGCGCCGGCTGCGGCTCCGGCCCGGTGTGCGTCGATCATCACCGCGCCGGCTGCGGTGCCGGACCGCTCGGTGCGGGCCGGAGCCGAGGTCGCCGGCACGCATCCGGAGCAATGCCTCCAAGATCAAGATCATGCTGACTCGGATCCGCGCTGATCACTGATCGTCGCTCCCGCCAGGGACCCTTCCGGGCCGGGCAGGACGCTGGCGCGTCCCGAACGCCCGCCCCTACAGGGCGACGCCCGTGGGTGGCCACGACCCGCCAAACCCCAAACCCCCAGCTGGCCCCCACGGCCCTATCCCGGCCCGAAATAGGGCCGTGAGGTCCAGCCGCGCATGCCGGGCTGGTCCTCAACGCCCTACGGCGAGTCGTGATAGGGCCGTGGGGGCCAGCCGCACGTGCCGGGCTGGTCTTCAGCGCCCTATGACGAGTCGTGATGGGGCCGTGGGGGCCAGCCGGGAGTGCTGGGCTGGTCTTCAGCGCCCTATGACGAGCCGGGATGGGGCCGTGGGGGCCAGCCGGACGTGGCGGGCTGGTCTTCAGCGCCCTATGGCGAGTCGGGATGGGGCCGTGGGGGCCAGCCGGACGTGCCGGGCTGGTCCTCAGCGCCCTATGGCGAGTCGGGATGGGGCCGTGGGGGCCAGCCGCACGTGCCGGGCTGGTCCTCAGCGCCCTATGACGAGCCGGGGTAGGGCTGTGAGGGCCAGCCGCACGTGCCGGGCTGGTCCTCAGCGCCCTACGGCGAGTCGTGATACGGCCGTGGGGGCCAGCGGACGTGGCGGGCTGGACTTCAGCGCCCTGTGACGGGACGGGGTAGGGCCGTGGGGGCCAGCCGGACGTGGCGGGCTGGTCCTCAGCGCCCTATGACGAGCCGGAGTAGGGCCGTGGGGGCCAGCCGGGAGTGGCGGGCTGGGCTTCAGGGGCCTATGACGAGTCGGGATGGGGCTGTGGGGGCCAGCCGGGGGTGGCGGGCTGGCTTCAGGGGCCTATGACGAGTTGGGGTGGGGCGGCCGGGGGTGGCGGGCTGGGCTGTGCGGCTGGGGTTTGGGCGGACCACCGGGAGGTAGGGGGTTGGCCCGGATGCGGCCTCGCGGTCGTTAGGGGGCCGGGCCTGGCGTCGAGGCTCGGGACGGGGCTGTGCGGTTGGGGCGGGGCGAGGGCGTATCGAAAGAGGATGTTGAATGTGGCGGTTTCGATTGGCGGGGGTGCGCGGAAGAATCCGGGTGGGACTCACCGCGCGGAGGTTCGCATGGACACGTTCGTCATCGTCGGCGCGAGTCTGGCCGGCGCCAAGGCCGCCGAGACCCTGCGCGAGGAGGGTTTCCCCGGCCGGATCGTGCTGATCGGCGAGGAGCTCCGGCGGCCCTACGAGCGGCCGCCCCTGTCCAAAGGTCTGTTGCTCGGCACCGCCGGGCCGGACGAGCCGTTCCTGCACGACGAGACCTGGTATGCCGAGCGCGACATCACCCTGCGGCTCGGCGCCCGGGTGACCGAGATCGATCGCCGGGGCCGGGTGGCCCGGGTCGGCGCGGAGGAGATCGGGTACGACAAACTGCTGCTCGCCACCGGCTCCCGCCCCCGCGAGCTGCCCGGCGACGGGCTGCTCTACCTGCGCACCTACGACAACGCGGTGCGGCTCAAGGAGGTCCTGCGAGCGGGCGGCCACCTGACCGTCGTCGGCGCAGGCTGGATCGGCCTGGAGGTCGCCGCGGCTGCCCGCTCGGCCGGCGTCGAGGTCACCGTGATCGCGCCGGAGCCGGTCCCGTTGCAGGGCGTGCTCGGCGACCGGATCGGCGGCGTCTTCGCCGACCTGCACCGCGGGCACGGCGTCGACTTCCGGTTCGGCACCACCGTCGGTGAATTCGGCGACAAACGGGTCGTGCTCTCCGACGGCAGCGTCGTGGAAACCGATCACGTCCTGGTCGCCGTCGGCGCCGCCCCGAACGTCGAGCTCGCCGCGGCGGCCGGGCTCGCCGTCGACAACGGTGTCCTGGTCGACGCGTACCACCGCACCAGCGACCCGAATATCTTCGCGGCCGGCGACGTGGCGAACGTCGAGCATCCCCGGTACGGCACCCGGATCCGCGTGGAGCACTGGGGCAACGCGCTGACCTCCGGCCCGGCCGCGGCCCGCGCCATGCTCGGCCGCGGCAGCCCGTGGACCGCGGTTCCCTACTTCTTCACCGACCAGTACGACCTCGGCATGGAGTACGCCGGCCTGCTCCAGCCCGGCGCCACCCTGGTGATCCGGGGTGACCTCGGCAAACGGGAGTGCATCGTGTTCTGGACGGTGGACGACCGGGTGATCGCCGGCATGAACATCAACGTCTGGGACGTGACCGACGACATCCAGGCGCTGATCGCCGCCGGCTTCGACGGGCACCGGGTCGTCCCGGCCCTCCTCGCCGACCCCACCGTCCCGCTGGCCGAGCTGCTGCCTCAGACGCCCTAGCCGACGAAGGCCAGGGTGGCGTTCGGGCCGGCCAGGAACGGGCTCAAAGAGTCCCTGTCCACGCGGCGGACCGCCGTGCCGTCGTGGTACCCGATGTCCACGCACCCGGCATACCGGATCAGCACCTCCGCCGACCCGATCGCCAGCACGATCGCCTCGTCGCCGTGGGCCACCTCGGGCGCGCAGTCCTGCGGACGGTTCGGCCCGCCGCCGACCGGTGCCTGCGCGATGCCCCGGATCGCCCGGTCGGCGGCGTCGTCCGTCAGCCGCAGACTCGACAGCAGCGTCGGATCGTTCTCGGACAACCGGTACCGGCAGACCGACACCGCGGTGACGTCGTGCAGCTTGGTGACGTCGGTCGGCCGCGTTTTCAGCGAGTGGGTCGCCGGGCAGCCGTAGGCGTCGACGGTGACCTTGTGGATCGTGGCGAGGATGCGCTCCCGCAGCTCGGCCGGTGTCTGCACGATGACCTCGACCTTGCCGAGGGTGACGGTGACCCGGTCGCCGTCCCGCGTGATGCCGTCCGTCTCCGACGCGGCGTCGCCGAACCCGACCACCGTGCCGGTGTGGGCGAGGTCGGTCGCGGCACCCATGCATGCGATCAGCGGCACCCCGGCGCCGGGCCGGGCCACCACCGGCGGCTTGCCGCCCGGCCCGTCGATGCACCAGGCATCCAGACGCAGGCCGCGGTCGCCCCAGCCCCACTCGCCCGGCACTCCGACCTCGACCCCGCCGTAGGACTCCCAGCGCCATCCGGCCGGCAGCACCGGCGCGGAGGGGTCCGGCCGCGGACCGGCGGCGGTGCCCACCGGCGCCGGGGCGCCGCACGCGGCGAGGCTCAGTGCGGCCACCACGATCCAGAGCTTGCGCATAGTCCGCCAACCTACTCGACAGTGGCGGTGACCAGGAAAGCGGCGGCGTCGACCCAGAGGCCGCCGGGCCGTTCGCGAGCGGCGAGGTCCGCCGCTGTCGCGGCGAGAATCCGATCACGGTCCGCGCTCCCGGCCAGGAGATCCCGGATCATGGAGGTCCGATTCGCGTACGCCAGGACGTCGCCCGCGTCGGCGCCCAGCCGTACCGGCTCCCGGATGCCGCGCACCTGCGCACCGGTGAACCCGGCCGCCGTCAGCGTCCCGGCGATCCACCCCGGGTCGGCGAACGGATCCGCGGTCACCGCGCCGGTGTGCACGCCGTACCGTTCGCAGGCCCGCAGCGGAATCGCGAACACCTCGTTGACCAGCGCACCCTGCCAGCAGAGGAAGGCCAGCCGGCCACCGGCGCGGAGCGTCCCGCGCAGGTTCCGGAACGCGGCCACCGGGTCCTCGAAGAACATCACCCCGAAACTGCTGACCACGACGTCGAAGTAGCCCGGCGGCAACGGGTGCACCTGCGCGTCCCCGCGCTCGTAGCGGACACCGGGCGCTCGCGCGGCCACCGCGAGCAGCGGCTCGGAGACGTCCAGCCCGACCACCTCGGCCGCCGTCCCGGCCAGCGCCACCGCGACGTCACCGCACCCGCACCCCACGTCCAGCACCCGGTCACCGGCCCGGACCTGGGCGAGCAGGTGGGGCAGCAGCGGCTCGCGCACGGCGGCGTGCCGTTCCCGCTCGGCGAGCCAGCGCCGCGCGGTGTCACCGTTCCACTTGTCGATCTGGCGCTCGTTGGGCATGGGCCCATCATGTTGAGGGCCTGTCCTGCCGATCAAGCGGGGCAGCCCTCGCTCGATCGGCAGGACAAGCCCTAGATGTTCTGCCCAGAGAGGTTAGGAACGCGGCTGGCGGGTGAGCCGCCGATGGCGGAGTGGTAGCGGTGGTGATTGTAGGTGTGCAGGAAACGGGGTAGGGCTTTGCGGCGGGCGTTTTCGCTGGTGTATGGCTTGGAGTAGGCCCATTCATCGGCCAGTGTGCGGTGGAAGCGTTCAACTTTGCCGTTGGTCTGCGGCCGGTAAGGACGCGTCTTTTTCACGGTGACGCCCAGCTCGGCGCAGGTCTCGCGCCAGAGGCGGGAGATGTAGCAGGAGCCGTTGTCGGTCAGTACCCGGGCGATGCTGATGCCGTGGCCGGCGAACCAGGCGTGGGCGCGTCGCCAGAAGGCGGTGGCGGTCTCTTTCGTTTCGTCGGCCAGGATTTCGGTGTAGGCCAGGCGGGAATGGTCGTCGAGGGCGGTGTGCAGGTAGGCGTAGCCGAGCCGGGCGCCGCCGAACCTGTCGGTGCGGTGCCCGGTCGTGGCGGTGCGGTTGAGTTTGCCCTGGGCGCGGCCTTGGGTGCGCCAGCCGCCGCCGTCGGGGATGTTGCCGAGTTTCTTGACGTCGACGTGGATCAGATCGCCGGGCGCTTCGTGTTCGTAGCGGCGGACCGGTTCGGCGGTGGCCCGGTCCAGATGCGTCAGGGGTACAGCACCGGCCCGGCGCAGGATCGCGTGGCAGGTCGAGGCGGGCAAGCCGAGTCGCCAACCGATCCGGACCGGGCCCAGGCGCTGGCTGCGACGTAGATGCAACACTCGTCGTTCGATCGGCCGGGGTGTGCGGCGGGGACTGTGACGCGGCCGGCTGGGCCGATCGCGCATGCCGGCGGCGCCCTCGCTCTGGTAGCGGTCGGCCCAGCGTTTCGCTGTCGTCGGGCTGACCTGGAACCGATCCGCGGCCCGCCGTAGCGACCAGCCGTCATCGACGACGCACCGGGCCAGCCTCAATCGGCCGCGTTCGGTCAACGGAGCGTTAGCGTGGGGCACGAGGACCTCCCGGGTGTGGTGTGGAACCTTCGACAAGCTCCACCTCACCCGGAGGTCCTCACCTATTTCAGCAAGTCAGCCCCGTTACCAACGTCCGTGAGCAGAACACCTAGACTGCGCCGCGGTGGGCCGTAGCGCAGAGGTAGTCGCGCCTTTCTGTCAGTGAGGAGGACGCCGGTTCGAATCCGGTCGGCCCACACCTTCCGGCGGCGGTGAACGGTGAGGCACGGGTGGACCAGGGACGGCGACTGGACCGGGAGCGATACCTGCGGCAACTCGGGTACGCGACCCCGGCCGGAATGGTGCTGGAGGCCACAGCGGCCCGGCTGGCCGGGAACTGGCGGGCGGCCTGTGCTGCAGCCGGCGTGCAGGTCAACCTGGACCTGCGGGACGTCGCCGACGACTTCGGGACGGCCGCGGCCGAGATGATCGAGGCCGATCTGGCCGGGCTGGCCCCGGACTACCTGCGGCGGCACCTGCCGCGCACCGAGGCGTTCCGGCTGGAGCCGGGCATGCTGGTGGTGCTGTCCCGGTGGCCGTTCCCGTTCGCGAAACCTGGGTTGCGGGCCGGGACGCCGGTGCTCGCGGTCATCCTGCCGGCCGGCTGGGAGTCGCCGCAGCGGCTGGAACTCCGGGTGATCGAGACCGGTTCGCTGCGCGAGCGCTGGGTGGACCTGCCCGAGTGGGCCTGGCACGCCGGTGCGGTGACCGAGCGACGCTGGGCCTATGGGGCGTCGGCGGCCCGCCTGCCGTGGCAGGCCGGGGATCTCGCCGGCCCGGATCGCGCGTCCGAGTTCGAACGGCTGCTCGCCCGCAGTGATCCGGGGCGGATCAAGGACCTGTACCGCTCGGCCGGGTTGGCGGTCGAGCAGGGGGAGCGGCCGAGGTGGTTGCCGCAGGAGCTGCTGCGGTTGCAGGACCGGCTGCCGGTGCTGGCGGCCGAGGCGCGCCGGCTGGCGTTCCGGTACGGCGACCTGCTGCGGGATCCGGACACCGGAGACGTGGTCCTGCCGGCGACCGCATGGGGCAGCCCGCAGGTGCTGGCGCGCGCGGACGGTTCGCTGCTGGTCTCGGCCCGGAGCGGGTCCGCGAGCCGGTGGGGCGGACCCTTGGCCTTCGGGACGAGCGCGCCGGTGGACGCCGCGCTGCTGCGCTGGGGGCGGCTGAGCCCGGACGAGTTGCATCCGCTGGTGCACGAGGCCCTGTTCCCGGGGCGGGAGCAGGACTGGCAGCCGATCACGCACGATCCCTACGCGTCCTTCCGGGTGCGGTGCGGCGGCGAGTGGCACCTGGTCGAGGCGGCCGGGGCGAGCGTGCTGACGTCCCATGCCGGGCCGGGGTGCGCGGCGGCCCGGGCGGGGTTTCGCACCGGGCGGAAACCGGTGCCGAAGGAGGTCCGCAAGCTGCGGCAGCGGATCTTCGCCCAGGTGTTCCACGGCGACACCGACGCGGTGCTGGCCGACGTGGCGGCCGGGTTCGATCCGGCGCTGCGCGACGGCCGCGGCCGGACGCTGCTGCACCTGATCGGATACCTGGATCACGAGCGGGTGCTGCCGGTGCTGCTCGCGGCCGGGTTGTCGCTGGAGGAGCGCGACGCGGCCGGACACACGCCGCTGCACACCGCGGCGCTGTCCGGTTCCACGGCAGCGATGGCGGCGCTGATCGCGGCCGGGGCGTTCGAGGACGCGCGCGACCCGGCGGGAAACACCCCACGGCAATTACTGCCGGCGGTGCGAAGGTGACGCGGCCCGGTCCCGGCACGCCGGGACCGGACCGTGGGTTCACCGCTGCTTGTCGATGAAGACGTAGGCGGCGACGGTCAGCAGCTGCCAGAGGGACGCGTCGATGCGGTACGCCGGCGGCAGCCCGTAGAAGCGCTGCGTCCCGTACTCCCAGTCCAGGTCGCGGACCGCCTCCTCGGCAGCGGCCAGCACCGCGCCCCGGCGGATCTCGGCCAGTTTCGTGCCGGCGGTCATCAGGCTCTTCAGCAGGCGGCCGAGGCGGGCCTCGTCGCCCAGGTCCTGGCCGGGCTCGCCGCGGTGGGAACGGGTCTGCCAGCCCAGCACCTGCTCCGAGTCGCCGGGCGGGAACATCGGGGCGAGCCGTTCGTTGGCCAGCGCCACCGCGGCCGCGGTGAGCAGGTCGAAGTCGCGGCAGAGCAGCAGGTTGTCGCCGGTGAGCCGGGGGAGCGGGCGGGGCAGCACGCCGACCCCGACCAGGTCCTCGGACTTCGCCTCGAGCAGGGCGGCGTTCTTCTCCTCGGCGATCACGTGCGGGGACGGCGGGACGGCCCGGCGGTCCTCGTACGAGCGGCGCAGGTCGTTGAAGCCGTCGAAGGCGCCCAGCCGCAGCGAGTGCCACGAGGCGAACAGCATGATCTTGTCGGTGACCGGGCGGTCCGACGACTCGGCCGACGGGACGATGTTGTTCAGGTCGACCTGCTGCTGGCCCAGGTACTCCCAGAGCTCCCGGCTCAGCCGCGCGCCCGGCATCCCGGCCGCGGGCAGGGCGGCGAACGCGTAGTGCATCTTCTGGTGCGGGTCGTCGTCGTCCGGGGACTGGTTGACCAGCCGCAGGTGCTCGTCGGTGTCGTAGTCGACCAGCCAGTCCGCGCCGTCCTTGAGCTCCTTGCCGATGTCGTCGGCCGGCCGCTTCGAGCGTTCCAGCAGCTCGAACACCGACAGCTGGCGCAGCGGCGCGAAGATCGGCCGGGCCCGGCCGGACAGCGCGCCGACCACCTGATCGACCAGTGACGAGGAGGCGGGCGGCGAGGCCGTCGATCCCGCCGGGGAGGTGGCCAGGACCAGGCCCGGCTTCGGCCCGCTGGTGTCGACCTTCCACGCCATCGCCTCGGCGACGGTGTCCAGCGAGGTCACCGACCGGTCGTACAGCCACTGCTCGGTGTCCTGGTCGTCGACCTGCGGCACGACGTGCCGCAGCGGGAACTTCTCGGCGTCCCGGCGTTCCTTGCGGACGTCCTCGATCGACCGGGCGAGGGCCTGCGCCGCGTCGTCGACCGTCGAGCGCCACCGGTCGGTCTCCGCCCGGACCGCGGTGACCTCCTGCGTCATCCGGTCCAGCATCCGCAGCGTGCGTTCGTGACAGTCGGCCTGGAGGTGCGCGAGCAGCAGGGCGTACTCGGCGCCCAGGTAGTCGAGCTGGTGCCGGCCACGCCGGAAACCCCGGTCCTCGCGGGCCTTCTCCTCGGCGTAGTCCCGGGCCGCCTTGAGGTGCGCCGGGTCCTGCCGCGGCGCGTTCTCCACCCGGGCCCGGTACGTCTCCAGCCGCTCCCGCACCAGGTCGAGGAAGGCCAGCCCGGTACGCGGCCCGCCGTCCCGCCGGGACATCACCCGGGCCACCGCGCCGCGCAGCGCCACCGCCCAGTCCCGGCCGATGAGCCGTTCGTGGTGCTCGGCGACCGGGTGCCACTGGAGCCGGGTCTTCGTGGTGAGCGGCACGTCCCGGTCACCCCAGAACGCCCGGACCGTCTCCTGCGTCCGGTCGATCACCACCTGCCCGCGGTGGTCGGTCCGGAACGACGTGATGTCCTCGAACGGCAGCATCAGGTTCGGCACCTCCGGGAACGGCTGGCCGCCGTCCCGCGATTGCAGCCAGCTGACCGTCGGGCCGAGCAGGCCCTGCTGCGCCGGTTCGCTGTCCAGTTCCTGGAGCACCGGCGGTGGCAGCGCCCCACCGGCGTCCGGGATGTCCATCGCGCCGAGCAGGAACTGACCGACGTCGTCGCCGAGCGAGCGTGCCGCCTTGACCGGCATGCTCTGGAGCACCTCGAGCGCGGCCCGGCTGACCAGGCCGCGGATCACCGGCTCCCAGGCGTACTCGATCATGTAGACGCCGAACGTCGAGTACAGGTCGGTGGCGCCCTGCCGGTACTGCCGGGCGTTGACCCGGTAGCTGCTGAACGCGGCGCCGACGGTGGGCAGCAGGTGGGCGTAGACCGCGTCGGCGACCGCGACCGGGGAGACCGTCTCCGGGCCGAAGCCCTCCAGCCGGCGGGCCGCCGAACGGGAGCGCCGGCCGTCGATGAAGTAGGTGTACTGCACCGGCGCGGCGGTCATCTGGTGCGCGTCGCGCGGCGCCCAGCGGAAGTCGGCCGGGTGCTCGCGGCCGACGTGCATGAGCCGGTCCAGCTCGCGCAGCAGCGCGTAGCCGTTGGCCTCGCTGCGCTGCCGCTGCGGGCCGTCCAGCCGCCGCCGGAACGCGCCGGAGAGCACGCAGAACAGCGTGACCGAGAAGTCCGCGCCGTGCGCCTGGCGCATCCGCTGCAAGGTGGCCAGGACGTCGAGCAGGATGCCGGCGCCGGTGCCGCCGGCCGTCGAGGTGATGATGTAGATGTTCGGCGTGACGTCCGCGTGCACCCGGGTGAGCTGGTCGAGCGCGTCCTCCAGGCGCTTGGTCACCGGGGCCGAGCCGAGCACGTCGGCGAAGAACGACAGCCGTCCGAACGAGCGGATCTGCCCGGCGCCCTCGCTGAGGAAGTCGAGCGCCTCGTCGTCGCGGATCCGCCGGGCGTCCTCCGGGCCGAACCACGGCACCACGGTCGGGTAGAACGCCTGGGCGGTCTCCCGGCCCTGCCGGATCTTGTCGATCATGCCGCCGATCGAGCCGTTGAGGTACAGGTCCTCCACGTCCGCGTCGAGGCTCAGCCCGTCCACCCGGGGCCGGTTGCGCCGGTCCACGTCCAGGGCGCGCAGCAGGATCGGCCAGTCGTAGGGGCGGCCGTCGCCGCGGGCCGGCGCGGCCGCGTCGCGGTCCAGGTCCTGCCAGCGCTGCTCGGTCGCGAGGCGGGCCTTCAAGTGGGCCGCGGCGGCGCTCCCGGTGCCGCCGAGCCCGATCACCAGTGCGGGAAGCACGAGGGAACCTCCGAGGTCAGGGTTGGTAGGTGAAGGTGGTGCCGTCGGTGAGGGGCTTGGTCTGCCGCGGCCGGCAGATGACCTTGTGCTGCTTGCCGGCCCGCTTCCAGTCGATCCGCAGGACCAGCTCCTTGCCGGCGCCGACCTGTTTCTTCTGCCGGAAGGCGCGAACCGTGCCGGTGCCCCGCGGCGCTGTGCCGGAGCCATGCGTCGACGGGATGCTGACCTTGCGGCCGGAGAGCATCTGCCGGTACGGCACGCCGGCGCCCTGCTCGGTGATGGTCAGGTAGCCGCCGCCCATCGGCCGCCAGTGATGGCGGCGGGCCCGCCAGCCCAGCAGTGCCACCACGAGCACGGCGAGGATCAGGAACGCCAGATACCACGGGGAGAGTCCGGTCGCGACCGCCTCCAGCGGCAGCCTGACCTGGGCCGGCGGCGGCGCGAACTTCAGCAGCAAGTCCTGCTCGATCACGTCGTGCCACGGCGAGCCGACCGCCGCCTCGATGCGCAGGGTGCCCGGCGTGGAGCGCTCGCCACCGATCCAGAAGCCGGTCTTGCTCGCCGGCCCGATCCGCAGCCGGACCTGCTGCTCGGCGCCCGGCGCCACGGCCGTCTCCCCGGCGAGCACCTCGACCGGCAGGGAGACGCCGTCGGCGGCGGCCGTCAGGAGCACGGTCAGCGGGACCTTGGCGGCGTTGTTGCGGACGGTGACGGTGACCGTGACCGGCTCATCGCGTACCGAAAGACGGGTTTGATCGGGGGTCAGCGTGATCGCGGGTTTGTCCCGCGCGACCAGGGCGGCGGCCTTGGCCACCGCCACCCGGGCGCCGACCTTGCTGAGGTAGTCGCCGACCTGCTCGGGCGGCAGATCCATCAGCACGGTGTCGTCGAAGACCTTGTCCAGCAGCGCCACGTCGGTCTGGCCGGTGAGCGGGATGCCCAGCGCGCGGACCGGGCGCCGCCGCTCGACACCGGCGGCCCGGTTGCGCAGCTGCTCGATCGCCGCGTCGAGGTTCCCGGCGTACTTCGAGTTCGCCGGCGCGTCCTGCTTACCGTCGGTGAGCAGGACGACGGTGGCCGGATCGGTCGCGTCCGGCAGGTCGATGGTGTCCAGCGCCGCCTCGATCGCCGCGCCGATGTCGGTCCGCCCGCCCTCGGCGCGGCCCGGCAACCGGCTCAGCACGCTCGCCCCGGCGTCGCCGATCGCCGCGGTGAACGTCGGGTCCGGCCGGTCGGCGAAGGCGAACAGGTGCAGCCGGTCGACCGGGTCGAGGGCGTCGAGCAGGGGACGTAACGCCTGCTGGGCGCGGGTGTAGAGGTCCGGCCCGCCGGCCGGCTGCATGGACGACGAGACGTCGAGCAGGACCACGTAGTCGGCCGGGAGATTGTCGGTGCGCAGGGCGCGCAGCACCTCGGGCAGGGGCGTCGGCGCCGGTTCGGCCCGCGCCGGGACGGGCACCATCACGATCAAGAACAGCAGGCTTGCGTACGCCAGGAGCCGTCGCGCGGCGATCATGACGACGGTCTCCTCTCCCGGGTGTCCACCAGGTCCCCGCCGTAGATCACCCGGCCGCTGCGGTAGATCCCGCTCGGTTCCAGCAGCGCGGGGCGCAGGCAGTCGAAGATCCGCCCGGAGTCGGCCGGGTCGGTCACCGGCAGCCGGATGTCGCTCTCCGGATCCGCCTCCCGGCTGCCGCGCAGCTCCGGGTAGGACGTGCGGATGCCCAGGTCCTTCACCTTCAGCTGCGGCGCGTACGCGGAACCGGTGTCCCGCACGAAGGTCATCGCCTCGGCCCGCGCGTCGGCCCACCAGCTGCCCGGCGCCGCCACCGGCTGGTGCAGCACCGAGCGCAGCACCTCGGCCAGCTGGGCGGCGCGCAACACGGTGATCCGGCCGTCGGTGCCGCTCTCGGCGCTGCGGTACGCCGTCAGCCCCTCCCGCACGTCACGCTGGAACTCGGTGTAGGCGCGCTGCGCCGGAACCAGGCCGCCCTGGGTGGCGTACTGTGCCGTCCGGTCCTCCCGGGCCAGCCAGAGCATCTGCGAGGCGATCCCGGCGATCCGGCGGTGCTGCTGCACCCGCTCGCCGAACGCGGTGCCCACGATGTCGTGGGGCGGCGCGTCCCGCCAGGCCACCGTCCCCGGATGGTCGTGCGAGGCCGGGATCAGCACCTGCTTGCCCTCGATGTCGGCCAGCACCTCGGTCCAGCCGCGCACCGGCCGGGTGAACTCCACCGGCAGGTACCGGCTCAGCTTGGCGCGCCAGTGCTCGGCCTGGTCGCGGTGCAGGCGCAGCAGCCCGAGGTGGAACGCCGGCCAGTCCTGCACCGGCGTCCGGCCGGGCAGCGGGTCGGCGCCCAGGACCGCGCGCACCTGCGGGCTCTCCGCGAAGTCCTGGAACACCTGCTGGATGCCCTCGTCGATGCGGCCGCGCTCGACCGCGCCGGGCCGCACCGTCGCGGTGGCCCGCGGCTTCTCCGCCACGGTCGGCACCACCTGGTGGGTCACCTTCGGGGGCTGGTCGGGCACCGGGCCGGCCGCCTCGCGCCGTCCGGCGAACAGTCCCTTCAACCGGTGGACCAGCGCGTTGCCGAGCGCCATCGTCGCCTCCTGGTCGGGCCGCGCCGCACCCTGCGCGCGGGCCACGTCGATGCTGGTGCCGTAACTGATCTCGTCGACCGCGACCAGCAGCCGGGTCAGCTGGTCGGCCACCACGCGCGCCAGCGGCCCGTCGTGCAGCGCCGCGTCGTGCAGCAGGTCCTCGAGCGAGGCCGGGGGATTGGAGAGGGTCATCAGTGCGTCCCGTCGAAGGGGTTGTCGTGGTCGTCGTTCTCGGACCTCGGCGTGCCGAGCGGATGGCGGTACACCATCCCGGGGCGGTGCTCGATGTCGATCGGGGAGTCGCCGGTCCACAGCGGCGGGTCGCCGGCGTGCACCCGGATCGCGCCCTCCTCGTCCACGCTGACCAGGTGCGGCACCAGCGGGCCGGGCGTCGCGGCCAGGCGGCCCAGCAGCTGCTGCCGGCCCTGCTCGTCGTGCAGCAGGAAGGCCCAGCGCCCGTCCTCGTCCGGCGGCGGCAGCGGCGCGTGCCCGAGCAGGGCGGGGCGGACCGCGCCCTCCTCGTCGGCGAACCGTTCCCGGGTCGGCGCCGGGTCACCGCGCAGCGCCGGGCGGGCCGGCGCCGCCGACGCGCCGGCCACCAGGATCCGGTCGGCCAGCCGGTCCAGGTCCGGCACCGCGCCGTCGGCGAGGGGGATGCGGACCGCCATCGACGTGCGATCCACCCGGTAGACCGGGCGCTCGCCCCGCCAGAGCAGCAACGACACGTCGAGACCGCCGTCCGCCTCGATCCCGCAGCGGATCTGCCGGGGCCAGATCTGCGGATCGAGCCGGAGCCCGCTCTCCTCGGCGAGCCGCACGTTCAGGTCCGACCAGCGGAACATGCCCCACGGCAGCGGCTGGCCGCCGTCCACCTCGCGCAGGATCACCAGCCGGTTCGGCAGCAGGCCGATGGTGGCGTACGCCCGTAACCGCCCGCCGGGCAGCTCCTGGAACGGCGTGCCGACCTTGAGCAGCGCGCGGTTCTGGTCGCTGGAGCCGCGCATGCTCAGCGTGCAGGGCAGGTCGAGCAGCAGGTTGTCCACCTCGATGGAGACCGAGGTGGCGCCCTGCCGGAGCAGTTCCTCGTCCGGTTCGGCGACGTCGTACGAGCTCATCGACGCGGCCCAGGCGGCGCCCATCGACGCGGCGTTCTTGGCATAGGTCCGCTCCACCACCACCTGCACCGGCCGGCCCTGCGGCCCCTGCCCGGTGCGCAGCTCCCGGGACACCACCTCGGAGGCCAGGCCGAGCTGGCTGGCCTTGCCGGTGAGGATCACCCGGTCCAGCCGCTCGCCGCCGGTGAGCCGGGTGCGGGCCAGGGCGGCGGCCAACCGGCTGATCTCCTCCAGCATCGGCCGGCAGACCGTCTCGAAGTCCTCGTAGGTCAGCGGGTCCAGGTCGCTGCCGATCCCGGGCGGCAGGCCGGCCGGCGCCGGGACCACCGCGCGGGCGATGTCCTGCACCTTGTCGGCCGGGAACCCGTACGCGCGGTGCGGGCCGATGCCGATCTTCGCGGCCTCGGCGAGCTCCCAGAGCGTGGTGAACGCCTTCTCCCGGGCGGCCAGGGCGTCCGCGTGCCACCCGGCGGTCCGGGTGCCGATCACCAGCTCCACGTTGTCGCGGGCCCGCTGCCCGGCCGGCGGCTCGGCGACCGCGGTGTCCCGCTGGAGCGCCAGCCGGGACTGGGCGACCAGGCTTCCCGGCCGGTACCGCCCGTCCTCGGTCCGCAGCGCCGGGTCGAGCCGGGCGATCGTGTCGCGCCGCCAGACGGCCCAGGTCTCCGGCTCCTCGGCGAAGGCGTCGTCGCCCGGGTCCGGCAGGGTCAGCAGGTGGTCCGCGATCATCGCCTTGATCAGATGGAACACCTGGAGGGTGAGGAAGTCGCCGCCGCGCCGGCTGCGCCCGCTGGTGCCGCGCAGCCGGGGGACCACCCGGTAGTGCCGGCCGGTGCTGCCCGGCGGCGCGTCCCGCAGTTCCGGGGTCTCGTCGTACAGGTGGGTGGTGATCAGCGCGATGTCGGTGGTGCCCCCGCCCACATCCACCACCAGGGTGTTCTCGGCGCGGTGCCGCTCGTCGCCGGGGACCGCCCGGAACCGGGCGCGCAGCGCCTCCACCCCGATGGTGTGGTTGGCGCCCAGGTCGCGCATCAGGAAGAAGAGCGCGGCCGCGATCGCCTCGTCGTACCGCAGGTCCACCTCACCGACGCCGAGCAGGCCGCCGATCACCGACTCCAGGCGGCGGCGGACCGCGGGCGGCGCCATCGTCGGGTAGGTGGCGACCACGTGGTCGATCGGGGCGTCCTCCAGGCGGTCCGGGTGCGCGTGGGTGAACTCGTCGGTGCGGTCCAGCAGGAACGCGAACGCGCCACCGAGCAGGGGTTCCAGCTCCACCCAGCGCTCGCCGCCCTTGAGCGGGTGCCGGAAGTCGGGCTTGTCCAGCTGGTGTTTGAGGCCGCGGAGCGGGGCGGCGAGCGGGGAGCCGAGGGCCTGCGGGCGGCCCAGGCGTACCGACAGGTCCGGGTCGACCGCGGTGATGTCGAGCCGGCTCGGGACCTCGTCCTCGTCGGTGGCGTTGTCGAGGCGTACCGGGAAGAGCGAGTAGTGCTCCAGCGCCGGGGTGCCGAACGCCTCGTCGTAGCAGCCGTGCAGCCGGTCGGCCAGCCAGCCGGCGAACGGCGCGGTGCCGCCGGCCTGGGCGAGCTCCAGGGCCAGCAGCACGTCGTAGAGCAGCGGGTGGTGGGCGCCCTCCTCGGCCTCCACCGCGTCGGCCAGGCTCTCCGGTGTGCCGCCGCCGGTCAGCTCGCGGGCCAGCCGGGTGCGCAGCGTGTCCCACTCGGCGCGGCACTGCCCGGCGCTTCGGTCGATGATCTCCTCGACCTGCGGCTCGGAGCGCAGCATCCGCACCACCGCCCGGCCGAGCACCGCCCGCTGGTCGGCGGGCATCGGCAGCACCGGTGGGGGCAGGTTCGGGTCGTGCAGCGTCACCGTCGAGTTGGAGGTGCCGAAGTCGACCGCGGCCAGGCCGTTGTGCCGGGGGTCGCGAATCCGGCGCCGGGCCGGCTGAATGCGCCGGTGCGGATCAGCGGCGATGTAGTCCTCGCTCATCGCGCCACCTCCGCTGCGCTCCGGCGTCGCGATGAGGTGATGACTGTGCTTGTCGATTCGCTCGCAAGCTCGCTCATTGGTGTTCTTCCTCGGAGTCGGCGCGTTCCAGGAGGTCCTCGATCCGGCGGGCGGCGGCCTGCGGGGCCACACCGGTGGTGGCCGGTCCGCCGCCGAGCAGCGCCCGGACGTGGGCGTCCGGCTGCTGCTGGGCCTGCCGCTGGAGGCGCAGCCGGCGGCGGATCGTCTCGACCCGGGCGGCGAGGGCGTCGGCGAGCCGCTCCTCGCCGAGCCGCTGCGCGGCGACGACCATCTCCCGGCGGACCCGCATCACGGTCATCAGGTGCCGCCCGTGCCCGCCGGCGTCGTCGGCGTCCTGGTGCCAGGGCAGGTTGCGCCGCGGGTCGAGCGGGAAGGCCGCCCGGACCGCGCCGTTCGCCCGCTGGTCGTCCGGCGGGGCGGCCGGTTCGGGGCGGGCCTCGGTGAGCCAGCCGAACTGCACGCCGCGCCGCAGCTGGGCGACCGTGTCGCTGGGGCCGTCCCGCAGCGGCGCGATCACCTCGAAGAACTCGCTCTTGAGCGGGGCGACCCGGACCGACCAGTGGCGCAGCCAGTTCTCCACGGTCGCGTCGATCACCCGGGCGCAGGCCTCCGGCAGGTCGTGGACCAGCCGTTCGAACCGGGCCAGCAGGGGACCGGGTGTGCTCGGCAGGTCGCCGGGGACCAGCACGTGGTGGCGCAGGGCGGAGAAGAGCGCGGGCCACTGCGGCCAGGCGTACACCTGCGTGGTGATCCACTGGCGCAGCGCGGCGTACGGGGTGATCCCGTCGGCGAGCGACGCGGCCGGCCCGGCGATGCCGCGCTCCACGTCGTCGGTCATCGCGGACAGTTCCGCGCCGATCCGGCCGAGCAGGTCACGCACCGCCATCTCCTGCGGCGAGGCCATCGGCGGGGCGGCCAGCGGGGTCTCGTCCAGCGCCGCGACCACCCGGCGGACGGTCTGCCGGAAGCCCTCGTAGGCGGCCTCGGTGCGCTGCGCCCGGGCGGCCAGGCAGGCGGCCTGGCCCTGCTTGCAGATCTCGGCGCGCAGGTCGGCCAGGGCGCCGCCGTCGCGCAGCACCAGGTAGTTGTCCGGGCCGCGCAGGACCGTGGGGGAGGGGCCGCGCAGCCGGTCCAGCAGCCGTTCCGCCTCGCGCTGCGGGCCCTCGACGGTGACCACCGCGCCGGCGCCGGCCAGCTCCGTCTCGATCAGCCACTCGGCCCGGCCGGTCCGCAGCCGGCCGTCCAGCATCGGCAGGTCGATCAGGTCGAGCCCGTCCTCGCTGATCGGCCAGCGCTCGTCCGGCACGTCGACGTCCAGCACGATCCGGCGGACCGCGGGGAAGACCCGGTGCAGCACGCTCTGCCCGAGGTCCTGGTCGGCGTCGTACGGACCGGCCGCGCCGATCTCCGGGAACGGGCGCCGCCCGGCGGCCGCGTCGCTCCACCGCACCGGCATGGTGGCCTGGTGCACCGCCTCCAGCCGGACCGGGACGCCGTCGCGGCCGAGGAATCGTCCGGCGAAGATCTGCGCCCGGTACAGGCCGGCCAGCTCGTCGATCGCGGCCTGCCGCGCGCTGTCCGCGGCGTCCCAGACGTGCCGGGCCAGCTCCAGCACGGTCGTCCACTCCGCGTCGGCGGCGCCGGCCGGCAGATCGCCGATCTGGGCCAGCAGGCGGGCCCGGCAGCGCAGGATCTCCGGGCCGGTCAGGAACGAGGCGGTGGCCTTGCGGACCGTGGTCCGGTCACCGGGCACCGGATGCAGCCGGACCGCGGTGACGTAGCCGATGGTGGTCCGGGCCGGGGTGAGCGCCGCTACCCCGTCGCCGAGCAACGGCGCCCACATCCGGTGGCTGACCACCTGATGGTCCAGGCCGGCCTCGGCGAGCAGCGCCACGGCGGGCCGTTCCCCGGCGGCCCGCAGCACCCGCCCGGCAGCCTCGTTGATCTCCCGCTGCTGCACGCCGTCGGTGAGGAGCGCGGTGATGCCGGGAAGCAACCGGTCGACCCGGGCACGGGTGCGCCGTGCCGGATCTGCGCTCTGCAAGGACACGCGTCCCTCCGTTTTTGGGTGTGGGCCATCCGCAACAGTTGGCGCGATTTGGCCGGGATAGGGGTGGAACTGTAGCCGGGGCATTGCGAAAAGGAAAAGGCGACCGGCCGGGAAAAAGATTAATCCGATCGTGCAATAGCGATGTCAACCAACGGGGTCGTCCATTCGGTTGTTCGCCTTTGCCTGTTCGTATTCACGCCGGCGCGAAGCGCGGCGCGACCAGCGGTGTCGGCTGTGGACGGATCGGCGGTCAGCCGGATCGAGCGGTGCTGCCGGGTCACCCCGTCGATCATGATCAATAGCGGGCCGTCCCGGGCCGCCGTGGCTCCGGAGCCCGCCGGCTCCCTTTCCCTGCTGCCTGACAATTACATGCCGGAACACCGGATGTCAGTCGGCATATCGGCCGACGCCGTTCCAACATCAACTTCGTCGCGCAGGATTGCCCGGCGTTTCGCATTGACGAGGGCAATGCCGGACTGCAAGGCTGTCGGGGCCCGTGGATCACATTATGACCCCATTGCCACTTTGGACTGCGACAAGTCCGCCGTTCGGATGACTGCATGACGCTATTAGTCGGAACCATTCCGTGCGACCAAGTCGACGCGGCGGTCGAGGCCGCGCAGCAGCGGGTCGCCGCGGCCGCCCGGCGGGCGCCCGCCCAGCGCGTGCTGGCCCTGCTCGCGGTCTCCCACGCGCTGCTGAGCCGGTTCCTGTGCCGGCACGCCGCCGACGACCTGGACCGGTCGATCGACGCGGCCCGCGAGGCCGAGCGGCTGGTCCCGCGCGGCCGGCCGGAGCGCCGCGGCGTCACCGTCCGGCTGGCCAACGTCCTCGCGGTGCGCAACCGCCCGGAGGACGTCGTGTTCGCCCTGGACACACTGCGCCGCGAGCAGGCCGGGCTGCGGCCGGGCACCCCGGAGCACGCCGCCCTGGACACCATGTACGCCACCGTGCTGGCCCCGCAGTACCTGCGGTATCGGCGCCGCGAGGACCTGGCCGACGCGCTGGACCGGATGGAACGCGCGCTGCCGGTGCTGGACCGGGCGACGGCGGTGGCCCGGCCGAATTCGCAGGTGGCCGAGGTCTACGCCACCGCGGCCGCGTCCGCCCATTCGACCCTGGCCACCCTGCTCGTCGCCCGGTCCGGCGACCCGGACGCCGACCCCGGCGACGAGGACCGGATCCGCCGCCTCGTCGAGCAGGCCGGCCGCCTCTCCCCGCTGGTCGGCTCGATCGGCGACACCCTGGTCCGGGCACACGAGCTGCGTGGCCTGGAGCAGCGCCCGGCCGAGGAGGCGGCCCGGTTGATGGCCGGGTTCGAGCCCAGCGGCATCGTGGGCGTGGGCGTGGGCGCGGCCGGCAGCGGCGTCCAGGTCGGCGGCCGCTACGGCACCGGCAGCGACCTGCGCGCCCTCGACGACGGCATCCGCGACATGGAGGCCGAGCTGGACGACCCCGACCGGTTCGAGGCCGACCGCCCGTCCCAGCTGGCCACCCTGGCGAACATGTACCACCTGCGGTCCCGGACCAAGGGACTGTCCGGCGACCCCTCCGCCGCCGCCGACCGCCGGCAGGCCGAGCACCTGGCCTCGCAGGTGCTCGCGATGGGCCGGGACAGCCAGGACGAGGCCCGGGTGGTGCTGGCCAACTGCAAGCTGGACGGCTACCGGATGGACGGCCCCGAGCAGCACGTGCTGGACGAGGCGGTCACCCTGCTGCGCCGGGCCACCTCCGGGCAGGCGATGGCCCCGCACGTGCGCCGGGCCACCCGCAGCTCACTCGCCGAGGCGCTGATCGGCAAGGGGTTCCGGGACGGCGACCTGGAGTCCGTCGACGAGGGGGTGGCGCTGTTCCGGATGCTCCGGGACGGCTACCTCCCGGGGAGCCTGCCGCACGCGATCGCCTGCTCCCGGCTCGCCGCCGGGCTGCACATGCGTGCCGAGGCGACCGGGTACACCGAGGACCGGCTGGCCGCCGCCGACGAGTCCCGGCGGGCCGTGGCCGAGCTGACGGACAAGAGCCTGATCTGGGCGTACGACACCGCGATCCGGTGGGGGGACTGGTCCTGGCGGCACGAGCGGATGGCCGACGCCGGCGACGCCTACCTGGTCGCCGTGGACGTGCTCAACCAGCTGGTCCGGGCCCAGCTCACCCGGGCGATGAGCGAGCTGGTGCTGGGCCGCGGCGCGCAGGGCATGCCGGCCCGGGCGGCCTACGCGCTGGCCCGCCGCGGCCGGCTCACCGAGGCCGTCGAGGCCCTGGAGGGCGGGCGCGCGGTGCTGCTCTCCGCGGCGCTCGACCGCGACCTGGTCGGCCTCACCGCACCGGAACTCGAACCTGTCCGTCAGCGATATCTGCGGGCCGTGGAGCACCTGCGAGGACTCCAGGACCGCGCCATCCAGGAACAGCTGGCCACGGAGGGGGCATGAGCGACTACACCACCCGGCGTGAGGACGTCACGCCGGGAGCGGCCGCGACCACCCGGGAGGGCGCCCCGGCGACCACTCGCGAGGGCGCCCCGGCAACCACGCGGGAGGGCGCGTCGGGTCCGGCGCCCACCACCCGGGAGAGCCCGGAGGGGCACGCCGGCAGGGAGGACTCCGGCGGCCTGCCCGGCGCGGTCTTCGCCCGCTATCGCCCGGAGGCCGACCTGGCTACCGGCGGCGAGGCCCACCTGGTCATGCTGGTCCGCGACCGGGAGACCGGCGAGCAGCGGGTCGCCAAGGTCTACCCGACCGCCGTACGCCCGGACACCGCCCTGCTCGACGCGCTGCGCACCGCCGACGCCCGGCACGTCGTCCGGGTCATCGACTGGGGCGAGGAGTCCGGCGCCTACGGCCGCGAGATGAGCTGGGAGGTCCTGGAGTACGCCCCCGGCGGCTCGCTGGCCGCCCTGGCCCGCGACCACGGCGGCCCGCTCCCGCCCGACCAGGTCCGCACGGTGCTCGCCCAGGTCACCGAGGCCCTCGCCTACCTGCACGGCGAGTTGCGGCACGGCGCCGCGGTCGGCATGGCGCACCGCGACATCAAGCCGGAGAACATCCTGCTGCGCGGCCGTGACCCACTCGACCTGGTGCTCTGCGACTTCGGCCTGGTCGCCGAGCTGCGCGCCACCCGGCGCACCACCGGCCGGGCCGGCACCCCGGCGTACCAGGCGCCGGAGACCTGGTGGCAGAAGAGCCAGAAACCGGAGCAGGACTGGTGGTCGCTGGGCGTGGTCATCGTCGAGCTGCTCACCGGGCGCAACCCGAACAGCGGCGTCGGCGGCTGGGCGGCCAACGAACGCGCCGTCTTCGAGCACATCGCCACCTACGGCGTCGACCTGGACGGCGTCACCGACCCGGAGTGGCGGCTGCTCTGCCAGGGGCTGCTCACCCGGCCGCCGGAGGAGCGCTGGGGCGCCACCGAGGTCCGCGCCTGGCTGGGCGGCGAGCGGCCCGCCGTGCACGACGCCCCGATCGTCGAGCCGGCGCCGCCGGCCGCCCCGCCGGTCGCGCCGTTCGAGGTGGCCGGGCGGGTCTGCCGGACCCCGGAGCAGATCGGCGCGGCGCTGTCGGAGAACTGGGCAGCCGGCATCGCGCTGTTCGAGAACCGCACCCAGCAGCTCGACCTCTCCGACTGGCTCCGGGACAACTTCCCGGAGGTCAACCTGCCGGAGAACCTGATGCGCACCAAGGTCAGCCACCGCACCGACGCGGCCGCCCGGCTCACCCGGCTCATCTCCTGGGTGGCGCCCGAGATGCCGCCGGTCTACGAGCAGCGCCGCGCCGACGCGCCCGGGCTCGCCGTGCTGGGCCAGTCCGCGGCGGCCGGCGACCCGACCGCGCTCGCCCTGCTCGGCAACCTCAACGTCGGGCTGTTGCGCGCCCTGGCCCGGCACCGGTGCCGCAACCACCCGCAGTGCGCCGCCGCGCAGCCCGGCTGCGCGGTGCTGACCGAGGCCGCCGACCGGCTCGACCAGGTCACCGCCGCGGTCCAGGAACGGATCAACGAGCTGGCGGTCCGGCTCGCCGGCGGGTTCGGCACGGCCCGGCGGCCGGAGGTGGACCGGGCGCTGCCGGCCGCGGCCGCGATCGCGTTCCGCCTGCTGGTCGACCCGGACCACCGCGAGCGCCTGCACACGGAGCTGCGCCGGCAGAAGGCTCCCGGCAAGGTCGGGTGGTGGGCGGCCCTGCGCGATGAGGCCCGCGGGACGGACAACCGGCAACTGGCCGCCGGTGCCGTGGCGACCGCGCTGATCCCGGTCGCCACCGCCGAGTCGGCCGCCGAGAAGGCCCGGCAGGCGCAGGCCAAACAGGAGCGGCGCAACGAGCGGGCCACGGCGGCCGGGTTCGCCCCGGCACCCGGGCGGACCGCGGCCCGCAACCTCTGGCGGGACGCGGTCAACCTGCTGCTCGCCGTCCTCCTGGCCTACCTGACCACGTTCGCCGGGGCGGCCGTCAGCAAGTTCGAGGCGTACGACCTCAACCCGGGCCGGACCCCGCTGTACCTGCTCAACGTCACCGACGTGCAGACCATGGTGGCGCTGCCGGTCCTGATCGTGCTCGGCTGCCTGCTGATCCGGCCGGTCGACCCGCCGGTCGCGCTGCGCCGGGCCCGCTGGTTCTGCTGGCTGTTCGGGCTCGCCGTGGCGATCGTGCTCAGCGTCGCCGACGGCGAGTACCGGATCCTGGTCCGGTTCCCGATCGTGCTGCGCAGCGCGTTCCACGACCCGCTGCAAGCGGTGAACGGCAACTTCGCCGAGATCTTTCCGTACGCCGTGTTCGGCATGCTGATCGCCGCCCTCTGGCTGAGCCGCCGGCTGGTGAACCGCGGCTGGCAGACCGAGGCCGGCGACGGCGGCTCGCTGGTCCGCGGCATCCGGGCCGCCCTGATCATCGCGGTCGTGGTCCTCTACCTGGTCCAGCCGCTGTGGGTGTGGCAGCAGTTCGCGGTGCCGTTCCTGCCGTCCCCGACCGAGGTGTGGTGGCAGTGGTGAGAGGAGACCTGGCATGAGCTCGATGACCGGCGCGCGTTACGTGGTGGAGACCGCGGCCGAGCGACTGGCCCGCGAGCAGCGCGCCGAGTGGGAACGCTACGTGCAGGCGCGGGGCGAGCTGGAGGCGGTGCGGGCCGAGGCGGAGGCGTACCGGTCGGTCTACGGTGACCGGATCGCCAAGGTGCCGGCCGGTCGGCAGGCCCGGCCCAAGCACTCCCCGGCCAAGATCGCGGCGACCACCGGCGAGCTGCGCGAACTCGCCCGCCGGGAACGGGAGGCGCTGCGCTCCGCGGTCAGCGCCGCCTCGCGCAGCGACGTGAGCGGGCTGCTCGCCGCCGGACCCGCGGCGGAGGCGGTCAGCACCACGCGGACCTGGGACGACTCGGTCCTGGAGAAGGCTCCGGAGCCGGTGCGGACGACGGACGGGAGCGCGGCACGGCGTACCGAAAAACGGGCGGCCCGGCGGAAAGCGGACGCCGAGCGGGCCGCGGACCTGGTCTCCCGTCTTCCGGCCGGCGCGCCGGCCGAGACCCGCGCGGCCTGTGCCGCGGCCGCCGCCGAGATCGCCGGCGGCGCGTCCGAGATCCGGGTCCGGCTGCTGCTGACCGACCTGGAGAAACGGGTACGCGACGCGCAGCGTGACGACGAGCAGGTCGGCCGCGCCCGCCGCGAGCTGCTGGCGGTCGCCGCACCGCTGGAGACGGTCCCGGGGGAGGAGGCCGATCGGCTGCGCGCCCGCATCCAGCGGCTGATCGCCGAGCGGGTCCTGGAGGTGCCGGACGGGCTGCGCGCCGAAGCGGACACGGTGGTGGACCGGGCCGACCGGGCACGCCGGCGCAAGGCCATGGCGAACGCGCTGCGGACCAAGCTGACCGACCTCGGCTACCAGGTGACCGAGGGGTTCGAGACGCGGCTGGCCGGCGACGGCGTGGCCTACGCGGGGATGGGCGACGGCCGCGGATACGGCGTGAAGGTCCTGCTCGACCAGGACAACCCGGTGGTCCGCACCCAGGTCGTGCGGGCGCGGAGCACCCACGCGGGCGCCGCCGACGACGCCGGCGCCGAGCGCAAGTTCTGCGACGACTACGACGTGCTGCTGCGCTCGATGCGCAAGGAGGGCGTCGAGGTCGCCGACGTGGCGCGGCAGGAACCGGGCAAGCGCCCGGTGCAGGCCGTCGCCGACGAGTTCATCCCGGCCAAGGCCGCGCAGGCCAGACAGCATCAGCACAGGGAGCGGACACTGTGAACCCGGAGAACTCCACCAACCCCGCCTGGCTGCGGGAGATCGACCTGGCGCTCTGCGCACACCCGCAGATCCTGCTCACCGGCAACGTGCGCGACCTGTACCGGCTGCCCGACCCCGGGTTCGCCGGCCGGGTCCGGTTCATGGGCCTGGTCGAGGCGCTGTGGAGCGTCGCCCAGCCGCGCGGCTACGGCGCCCTGCTCGCCTACTCGACCGGTGTCGGGGTGGAGCTGATCAGCGCCACGCCGGAGGGCCGGACCGCGGCCGAGGGGGTGCTGCGCGAGGCCGACGTGGAGCAGCGGCGCCCGCTGCACCTGGCCCAGGTCCGTGACCTGATCACCGCGGTGACCGACCTGGACCGGCGCCGGGCCGCCGGGCCACCGGTCGCGCTGGTGCTCAGCGACGCGGCCCGGCTGTTCACCGGCGAGCTGCTCTCCCCGGAGGAACGGCTGTTCCTGGCCACCGCGGACCGGCTGGCGTACCGGGCGCTGCCGGTCGGCACCGGTTACAACACCATCTTCTGGGTCCTCGACCGGGAGCACGACCTGCCGGCCTGGTTCGCGACCGGCAACCACACGCTGCGGATCACCGGCATCCCGGAGCCGGACCTGAGCGCCCGGCTGGCCACCGCCGGCGACATGGCCGCCAAGCTGCCGGAGATGCCCGCGGACGAGGCCGAGCGCGACGCCATCGCCCGCCGGTTCGCCGAGGCCAGCCATGGGATGCGGCTGCGCAGCATGCAGGACGTGGTCCGGCTGGCGGCGGCGGCCGGCATCCCGGGCGGCCGGATCGACGACGCGGTCCGGGCGTTCCGGGTCGGTGTGCCGGACAACCCGTGGCAGAGTGCCGGGCTGCGGGACCGGCTGCGGACCGCGGAGAAGGAGCTCGGCAACCGGGTGCTGGGCCAGCCGGACGCGGTCCGCCGGGTGCTGGACATCCTGGCCCGCTCGGCCACCGGCCTGGCCGGGGCGCACACCGGCAACACCAGCAAGCCGCGCGGCGTGCTGTTCTTCGCCGGCCCGACCGGCGTCGGCAAGACCGAGCTGGCCAAGGCCCTCGCCGAGTTGCTGTTCGGCGACGAGAACGCGTATCTGCGCTTCGACATGTCGGAATTCTCCGCGGAGCACTCCGAGGCACGGCTTATCGGCGCCCCGCCCGGTTTCATCGGTCACGACGCCGGTGGCGAGCTGACCAACGGGATCCGGCAGCAGCCGTTCCGGGTGGTGCTCTTCGACGAGATCGAGAAGGCGCACCAGCGGCTGCTCGACAAGTTCCTCCAGATCCTCGACGACGGCCGGCTCACCGACGGGCGCGGCGGCACCGTCTACTTCACCGAGGCGCTGATCGTCTTCACCACCAACCTCGGCATCGTGGTGCCCGGGGAGGACAACAAACCGGTCGAGAACGTCACCGACGAGATGGAACTGCCGGAGATCGAGGAACGGGTCCGGCAGTACATCGAGGTCTTCTTCCGGCACCTGATCGGCCGGCCCGAGCTCTACAACCGGGTCGAGCAGAGCATCGTGGTCTTCGACTTCCTGCGCCCGGAGGCGGCGCTGGAGATCGCCGACCGGACCATCGGCCGGGTCGCCGAGGCCGTCCGCCGCAACTTCGGGGCGACCCTGGAGTTCAGCGACAGCGCCCGGGAGGAGCTGCTCCAGCAGGCCACCTACAACCTGCGCAACGGCGGGCGCGGCATCGTGGCCACCATCGAGAGCATCCTGCTCAACCCGCTCGCCCGGGAGCTGTTCGCCCGGCCGCCGGTGCCGGGACAGACGCTGCGGGTGGCCGCGATCGAGCCGCAGGGGCAGAACTACGTGCTGGTGATGGCGTGAGCCTGCGGCTGGCCCGGCTGCATCATCCGGTCACCACGCTGGGGCCGGGGCAGCGGATCGGGATCTGGGTGCAGGGCTGCGGCATCGGCTGCCCCGGCTGCGTCTCCCGGGACACCTGGACCGCCGGGCCGGAGCACGACACCGAGGTGGCCGACGTGCTCGCCTGGTGCGCGGAGCGGGCGGCCGGCACCACCGGGGTGACGATCACCGGGGGTGAGCCGTCCGAGCAGCCGGAGGCGCTGGCCGAGCTGCTGACCGGGCTGCGCCGGATCGACCCGGACTGGGACGTGCTCTGCTACACCGGCGTCGAGCTGGACGAGTTCCGGCGGCGCTGCCCGGCGGCGTACCCGGAGATCGACGCGCTGATCACCGGACCGTTCCGGATCACCGAGCCGACCGCCCTGGTCTGGCGCGGCTCGGCCAACCAGCGGCTGATCCCCTGCTCGCCGCGGGGCGAGCAGCGCTATGCCCGCTGGGCCGGCGCCGAGCGGGAGCACCCGGAGCTCCAGCTCCAGGTCGACGACGAGCGGGTCTGGCTGATCGGCATTCCCGGCCGCGGCGACCTGGACCGGGTCCAGCGCGTCCTGCGTGCCCAGGGCATCGAACTGGAAGGTGTGTCATGGCGACCCTGATCTGCCCGATCCACGGCCCGCAGTCCGGCGGCGGCTCGTTGTGCTCGCAGCCGGGCTGCATGGAGTTCCTGCAACCGGAACCGGTGTGCCCCGAGCCGGGCTGCGGGAACCCGCTCAATCCGGACGGCAGCTGCCCGCTGCACAGCCTGACGATGGCCGCCGAGGCGGCCGCCTACGCGCCGCCGACGACCCGGGAGAGCGGCCTGTTCCGGCTCGAGTTCCCGTTCGGCCCGGTCGCGGTCGGCAGCGACGAGGTGCCGATCGGCCGGGCCGAGGAGCTGGGGGCGATCGCTCAGTCGCTGAAGGACTACGACAAGGTGTCGCGCCGGCACGCGATCGTCTGGGTGGAGGGCGGCGACCTGTTCGTCCGGGACCTCGGGTCCACCAACGGCACCTATGTCAACGACCGGCAGGTCGAGCACGGTGACCGGCGGCAGCTGCACGACGGCGACGAGCTGCGCTTCTCCAGCACGGTCCGGGCCCGGGTACGGCGGGCGGCGGCATGAGCCGGGTGAAGGTCACCTCTCTCACCGGGCGCGGCCTGGTCCGCTCCGGCAACCAGGACGCGGTGCTCGCCTTCGACTGGATCTGCCAGGCCGCCGAGCCGCGGGTCGTCGAACTGGCCGTCGACGGGCCGCCGCCGCTGCTGTTCGCGGTCGCCGACGGGCTGGGCGGGCACAACGCCGGCGACCTGGCCAGCCGGCTGGCCGCCGGTGACCTGGTGGCCCGCCACCCCGGCTGGGACACCGCGGAGGCGATGCACGCCGGGCTGATCGCGATCAGCGAGAACCTGCACCACACGGCGGGTCGCGCCCCGGCCACCGCCGGGATGCGCACGACCGTGGCCGGGCTGCTGCTGCACGGCGGCGGCGCGCGGGTCTTCAACGTCGGCGACAGCCGGGTCTACCGGATCACCGACGGGTACCTGGAGCAGCTGAGCGTCGACCACGCGTCCGGCCGGTCCATGCTGACCCAGGCGCTGGGCGACGCGCCGGGCGGGCTCGATCCGTACGTGGCGGACACCCCGGCGGAGGGTCGTTACCTGCTCTGCACCGACGGGGTGCACGGCGTGCTCGACGACCGGGTACTGCGCCGCTCGTGCCGGCTGGACGACGCGGCCAAGCTGGCCGAGGCGTTGCGCGACGAGGCGTACGCCGAGGGCGCCCCGGACAACCTCAGCCTCCTGGTGGTCGACGTTGCCGCCGGATGAGCTCCAGCTCGCGCACGCCGAACTGGCCGCGGCGATCAAGGCGATCCAGTACGTGCCCGGCTTCGAGAACTTCCTCGCACCGACCCGGTTCGCCGACGTCGCCGCCACCGCCGGGCACCCGCTGGTCTACCTGGTCCCGTCCGAGCAGTCCGGCCTGGCCCTGATCGTGCACGGCGACACGGTCACCGACGTACGGCTGCCCGGCCTCACCGACCGCCAGGTGCACGAGTGGGCGGAACGCCACACCGCCCCGGACGGCTGGCGGCGGCACCTGCCCGGGCTGACCGGCTGGCTCTGGGACGCGGTCGCGGGTCCGCTGCTCGACGCGCTGCCCGGGGCGCCGCGGATCACCCTGGTCCCGGCCGGGCTCACCGGGCTGCTGCCGCTGCACGCGGCCCGGTGCGCGGACGCGGCCCGGCCGAGCGGGTACCGGTACCTGATCGACGACGTGGTCGCCGGGTACACCCCGAACGCGCGGGCGCTGGCCGCGGCGCGGGAGCTGGCCGCCGGGGCCGAGCCGCGCCGACTGCTGGTGGTCACCGACTCGCGGCTGCCGCATGCCCGGTGGGAGGGGCGGGCCGCCGCGGTGGCTTTCGGCGAGAGCGTGGTGCGGACCGGGGAGGAGTTCGAGCCCGGCCTGCTCGCGAACGCCGACGTCGCGCACTTCGGCTGTCACGGGGCCGTCGACGTCGAGCCGTTGCAGAACGCCATCCGGCTCACCGCCGCCACGTCGCTGCGGGTGGCCGACGTCCTTCCGATGCGGCTGCGGCTGCGGCTCGCGGTGCTCTCCGCGTGCGACACGTTCGTTCCGGGGCGCACCCTCCCGGACGAGGTGATCAATCTGCCGACCGGGTTGTTGCAGGCCGGGGTGGCGGGGGTGGTGGCTTCCATGTGGGCGGTCGACGACCACGCCACGGCGCTGCTGATGACCGAGTTCTATCGCCGGTGGCGCCCGGCGGACGATCCGGCGGCCGCGCTGGCCGTGGCGCAGCGGTGGCTGCGCGACGCCACGCCGGTCGACGTCGAGGAGCAGTGGGGCGCGGCGCTGGACGCGGGGGAGGCGTGGCTGCCCGAGGAGGTCGCCGATGCGCTGCTGCCGGGCGTCTTCGCGGCCGGTGACTCGGGTGGGCGCCCGTGGTCGGAGCCGGCCACCTGGGCTGCGTTCACCTTCACCGGCGCATAGGCTGACACCGATGACTGCCGACGACGACGCCCTCCGCCGGGTCGCCGCGCAGGCCCGGGAACGCCTCCCCGAACTGCTGGCTCACCCGGGCGCGGCGGAGCGCGTCGCCGCCGCCCTCGACGCCGCCCTGGCCCGCCCGTCCGGCCCCCGCGCCAGGATCGCCCTGCACGGCGCCCTGCGCCTCGACCCCGGCCTGGAACGCTGGGCCCGCTCGGCCCTGCGCACCGCCGAGAGCCAGCTGCGCGCCGAGCCCGGCACCGCACCGCCGGCCCGCTACCTGACCACCTCGCTGCCGGCCCGGGCCCGCGGCGGCAAGCGGCTCGCCCTGCACGCCTCCATCACCCGGGACGGCGGCCCGGGCAGCGTGCCGACCCGCCCGTTCCCGATCCCGCCGTCCGGTGTGGACGTGCTGCTCACCGTCGCCTCGGAAACCCTGGAGATCGAGTCGGACGCGGTGCAGCAGGTGCGAGTCCACCCGGACCGGGACTCGGACACCGTGCTGTTCGTGCTGACCGCGCCGGCTCCCGGGCGGCATGAGGTGCGGGTGCGCGCCTACCTCGCGAGCGGGGGCGGGGAACTGAGCGCGACCGTGCGTACCGTAGAAGTCGATCCCGCCGGAACCACCGACCCACCGCGCACCCTGACCGCCCGCCTGGACCACCTCGCCGCCGCCCCGGACACCGTGACCCTCCAGGTCGACCGCGCCGTCGGCGGTCTGAGCTGCCGCGTCATCGGCGCGGATGCGCCGGCCGCGCTCGCCGCGCCGCTGCCGGCCGCGCTGATCCGCGACATCCTGCGCGACGCGCACCGGATGGCGATCGGCGAGTCCGCGTTCACCCCGCCCACCGCCCGCCGCCGGCTGGAGGACTGGGGGACGACCCTGTGGGGGCTGCTGCCGCCCCCGGTCCGCGAGGACGTCACCGCACGCCTCAAGTCGGCCACGGTCACCGGGTTCACCCTCTGCACGGACGTCAGCACGCTGCCCTGGGAACTGCTGACCGACCCGGCCGGCGACGGCTTCCTGGTCGACCGCGTGCCGCTGGTCCGGCAGACCGGAACGCGGCCGGTCTCGCGCACCCTGGCCCTGGCCGATCCGGTGTTCGTGCTGGGCACCGACCCGCCCGCGGGCGCCGAGCGGGAGATCCTCCGGGTGCACGAGATGCTCTTCGCAGCCGGCGACCCGCACAGCCTGGACGACCAGCGGACCCTCGTCTCCCGCATCGACGCCGGTGACTTCAACCTGTTGCACCTGGCGTGCCACCAGACGAACCCGGACGCCGGCCGGCCCGGGGGCGTGGCGATGGTCGACGGCCCGTTCGAGCCGGTCTCGCTGGCCCGCGCGGCGGCGACCGGTTCGCTGGGGAAGCGCTGCCCGCTGGTGTTCTTCAACGCGTGCGGCAGCGTGGACGGCGGCTCCTACGACACGCTGATGGGCGGCTGGGCCGAGCAGTTCCTGCGGGCCGGGGCGGGCGCGTTCATCGGCTCGTCCTGGGCGGTCAATTCACCGGCAGCGCGCCGGTTCGCGATCGCCTTCTATCGCGAGTTCGCCGCGGGCGTGCCGCTGGGCCAGGCATCGATGATCGCGCGCGGTTCGCTGAACACCAGCGGCGCCGATCCGACCAGGCTCGCTTACACGATTTATGGCGATCCGCGGGCGGTCGCGGTCCGTTGAAAACAATTTCCGGTACGACCGGCAGCACCGTGCCGACGTGCCCGCCCGGCCCGCTCCCCGTCACGGCCCGCCCGGCGGCCCATGACCGTTACTCCGGCGCGCCGCGCCCCGGTCCTCCCCTCGCCGGACCGACTCCCGCCAGTCCGCAGCAACGATCACCACCAGCGTGGTGCCCCGCCTGCCGTCCACCGCACTGTCCGCGGTTGGTTCCGGAGATCAAAACCCGGCTGGTCATCAGCGCCCTATCCCGTCCCCGGATAGGGCCACCAGGGCCAGCCCGACGCTCCTCGGCTGGTGCTCAGCGCCCTATCCCGTCCCCGGATAGGGCCATCAGGGCCAGCCCGACGCTCCCCGGCTGGTCCTCAGCGCCCTGTCCCAGCCTCGGATAGGGCCATCAGGGCCAGCCCGGCACTCTCCGGCTGGTCCTCAGCGCCCTATCCCGTCCCCGGATAGAGCCACCAGGGCCAGCCCGACGCTCCCCGGCTGGTCCTCAGCGCCCTGTCCCAGCCTCGGATAGGGCCATCAGGGCCAGCCGGACCAGCCGGACACTCTCCGGCTGGCGCTCAGCGCCCTATCCCGTCCCCGGATAGGGCCACCAGGGCCAGCCCGGCACTCTCCGGCTGGCGCTCAGCGCCCTATCCCGTCCCCGGATAGGGCCATCAGGGCCAGCCCGGCACTCTCCGGCTGGTCCTCAGCGCCCTATCCGAGCCCCGGATAGGGCCACCAGGACCAGCCGGACACTCCTCGGTGCCCTGGGCAGACGCGGGATCGGGCCACGCCGCTTGACTCCTCTGGCACATGGGATGTCTTCACTCTGAATCCTGGCCCGCCGGGTGAGGCCGGCCCTACCCGAGCCGCGCCGCGGAGTTGCAGCGGTCAGGCGAGGCCGGCGTCGTGGACCAGGAGGGCCAGCTGGGTCCGGTTGTCCAGGTCCAGCTTGGTCAGGATGTGCGAGACATGCGATTTCACCGTTGCCAGCGTCATGTCCAGCTCCGTGGCGATCTCCGCGTTGGTGAACCCCTGCCCGACCGCCACCACCACGTCGTGCTCCCGCGGACTGAGCACCCCGAGTGCCCTCCGCGCCTGGGTGTAGGCCCCGGCCTGCACCGCCACCCGATCCATCAACCGCCGGGTGATCCGCGGCGACAGGATCGGCTCCCCGGCCGCCACCTGCCGGACCGCCTCCGCGATCCGCGCCGGCGGCGTGTCCTTGAGCAGGAACCCGCTCGCCCCGGCCCGCAGCGCGTGCAGGATGTTGTCGTCCGTGTCGAACGTGGTCAGCACGATCACCTCGGGCGGCCGCTGCCGGGCCCGCAACCGGCGGGTCGCGGTGATCCCGTCGACCCGCGGCATCCGCAGATCCATCAGCACCACATCGGGCGCGTGCGCGTCAGCCGCGGCCGGCACCTGATCCCCGTCGTCGGCCTCGCCGACCACCGAGATCCCGGCCGCGCCGTCCAGCATCATGGTCAGCCCGGCCCGCACCAGCGCGTCGTCATCCACCACCAGCACCCGCACCGGCCGATCCACGCCCATCATGCTATCCAGCCGTGCCCGACCCGTCGCTGGCCGGAGGCGACGGAGCAGGCAGCGTCATGCCGGCCACGGGATCGACGCGCGCAGGCGGAACTCGCCGTCGACCGCCTGGTGATCGAGCCGCCCACCGGCCAACTGCACCCGTTCGGTGAGGCCGGCCAGCCCCGCGCCCCCGGACCATCCTTGGGGCGCCGGCCGCTCCGGCGCCAGCGCGTTGCGCAGCTCGACCTCCAGCACCTCCCCGGGCCCGCCCCGCAGGTCGACCCGGACCGGCTGCCCGGCGGCGTGCTTGCGAGCGTTCGTCAAACCCTCCTGGATCACCCGGTACGCCGTCCGGGCCACCCCGGCCGGCGCCGCCCCGGGCGAAACCACCACGTCCCGCACCTCCACCTGCGTCCCCGCCTCCCGCGACTCCGCCACCAACCGCGGCACATCAGCCAGCACCGGCTGCGGATGAATGCCGTCCTGCTCGGCCGGCGCATCGTCGCGGAGCAGCGAGATCACCTCGCGCAACTCCTCGAGCGCCTGATGGACCCCGTCGCGCACCACCCCGGCGGCCCGGGACATCTGCTCCGGTGCGGAGTCCGGCCGATACTCCATCGCCCCGGCGAACGTCGCCAGCAACGACAACCGGTGCGCCAGCACGTCGTGCATCTCCCGGGCGATCTTGCGGCGCTCCAGCATGCGCGCCTCGGCCACCCGTCGCCCCTGCTCCGCCTCGGCCCGCCGGGCTCGCTCGCGCAGCGACGCGACCAGCGCCGCCCGCGCCTGCGCCCAGGCGCCCCAGCCGAGCAGCGCGCCGTACGCGAAAGTGATCAGCGCCAGCCACCAGCCGTACGCCATCCCGCCGTTGGACCGCCACAGCCCCTGCACCGCGTGCGCGGCCACGCCGCCGGCCGCCACCGCGACCGCCACCGGGAACCGCCGCCACCGCGCCACGTGCAGCATCCCGATCGTGGCCGGCGGGGTGGCCATCGGCGACACCGCCGCCAGCACGGCGAGCACCGCCGTCGTGCCGACCGGCCGCCACAGCAGCAGTGGCGTCAGCAGCCAGCTCAGCACCGCCACGGTCAGGTCGAGCGCGAGCAGCGGACCCACCGGCCGCCCGGCCCACCAGGCCGCGAACGACAGCGCGATGAGCAGCCCGGACGACCCGAGCAGCGCGACGACGGCAGCCGCCCGGGGTGGCCGCTCGACAGGGGGAACGCTGGTCACCCGGCGAGGCTATCCGGCCCGAATGGGCCGCCGACACCATCGAAAGTTGGTGGTCCGCTCTGCCGAAAGATGGCCACCGCACCATCCGCGGTCCGATGTGTCCACCCGCCCCGATCCGCGAATCTCTTCGGCATGACGACGAACACGCAGCACACCAACCGCCGCACCGGACGCCTGATCACCGTCGCCGCGGGCGCCGCCGGCGCCCTCCTGCTCTGGGCCGTGAACGATCCCTGGGCCGGCCACGACCTGATCGTCCGTCAGAACGGCACCCTCCAGCACGTCGGCCCGCTCGCCGTCGTCCTGACCGCC
Source organism: Actinoplanes ianthinogenes (assembly GCF_018324205.1). Classification (NCBI taxonomy): domain Bacteria; kingdom Bacillati; phylum Actinomycetota; class Actinomycetes; order Micromonosporales; family Micromonosporaceae; genus Actinoplanes; species Actinoplanes ianthinogenes. The sequence goes on along the minus strand of NZ_AP023356.1, from coordinate 408,031 downwards.
CTGCTCGCCGGCCTGGCCGCCTGGGCCCTGCTGGCCGTCCTGGAGCGCACCGTCCGCCACCCGGTCCGGACCTACCGGATCATCACCTCGATCGTCCTGCTGCTGTCCCTGACCGGCCCGCTGTTCGGCGCCGTCGGCACCGCCACCCGCCTGGCCCTGCTCGGCATGCACCTCACCGTCGGCCTGGCCCTGATCATCGGCCTTCCCGGCCCGCGCCACTGCCGGTGACGCCGCCCGTCACACCACCGCGTAATTCCTGAGCAGCCGCAACGCCTCCGCCCCATGCGGCCCGCGAGTCTGCAACCCGGACGCACCCGGCGCCAGCCGCTGTGCCCCGACCCGGCAGAACGCCCCCGCCGCTCCCGCGATCCCGGACTCCGACCGCGGATCCCCGAACGTCCATCGAGCCCCGCCGGGCCCGCGCAGATCGCAGAACACCGACACCTCCGGCCGCCCGGCCAGATGAAACGCGTAGGGCAACGTGCTGAACCCCAGCCACGCCACATGCCGCAACCGGTCGGTGTCCGGATAGTCGATCCGCAACGGCCCGACGATGTCCAGCGCATGCGCCCAGTGCTCGGCCAGCCGTGTGGTCGCCAGCGTCCGAGGCTTCAGCGACGCCGTCACCCACCGCAACGGCCGCCGCGGATCCGCCGCCCGCAACGCCCGCACCGACTCCCGCCGTGCCGCCTGCCACCGCGCGAGAATCTCCGGCCCGGGCCCCGCCTCCGCCCGGACCATGGCCCCCATCGCCGCGTCGACCGTGGGCCCGAACCGCCGCCAGTCGAGCGCCCGCGAGTCACCACCCGCACTGGCCGCCACGGCCTCCTCGGTCTGCGCCAGATGCAGCACCACGTCCGCCACGGTCCACCCGGAAGCCGCCGACGCCCGATCCCAGTCCGCCCCGGCCAAACCGGTCAGCACCGCGGCCAGCGCCTCCTGCTCCGCCTCAAGATCGTCAATGACATCCGCCATGCCACCTCACGCTAGTTGCTCCCCGGCAAACCGCACGCCCGCACCACAAGACCCACCCGCCGGCGCCATTTCCGATCAACCCCTATTTCGGTACGCGATGAGCACCCATCCGCTGACCGTCCGTGCGGGTCCGCCCGCAGCCGAGGCACGGTCGCGAGTGCTCACCCGAGGCCGCCGTCAAGCGTCCGCCCGCGACTGCTCACCCGTACATCGAGCCACGCCGTGCGGTCCCCGCGAGCGCGTTCTACCCTCGCCGGCGCCGTTTGCCCCGGTGCCGGCTGCCGCCGCCCGCCGCCAACCGCCCGGCCACCGCGACGACCAGCAACGTCACCGCCCCCACCCCGGCCAGCTTCCAGGACGCCGGGACCTCCTCGTCCGCCACCGGCTCCGGCAGTGCGTCCACCGGCGCGGACGACCGAGCCGTAGCCCGGGGCGTGGCCGCCGGTGATCCGTCCTTCCCCACCACCGACCGGATCCAACCCGCCACCGCGTCCACCCGCCCGGCCTGGTCCGCCCCGACATGGGGACAGTCCGGCCCATGGCTGACCACCCCCACGACGGTGGCGGTCCCGTCCTCGGCCACCGTGAAATACGGCCCACCCGAGTCGTGCTCGCACGGGCTGGTCGTCCGCTGCGGCTCCACCCCGGACATCCCGATCTCCAGGTCGCTGACCGAGGACACCCGGAACACCCCGGTCCGCGGCCGGTCCGGCGTCCTCGTCGTCCCCGCCTTGAGCAGCCCGTACCCCACCAGCCGCACGCGCGATCCCACCTCCGGGGCGTCCCGCCCGACCCGCAACGGCGTCACGTCCGTGATCGCCCTGTCGAGCTTGGCCAGCGCCACGTCCGCCGTCCCGCTCTGCCGCACCGCGATCACCCGGGCGGTCCGTTTGCTCCCGGCCACGGTCACCACCGTCTTGCGGGCCACCGGCCGGGACACCCGGTTGCCGTCCGTGTCCCGGAAGCAGTGCGCGGCGGTCAGCACCCAGTGCGGCGAGATCAGCCCACCGGAGCAGGAGCTGTCCCGCGTCCCGCCGCCTTTCACCGGGATGTCGTAGTCGGTCAGCTTGACCGCGAACCCGTACTTGCCGTCCGGCACCGACGCGCCGTTCGCGATCGCGTGCGCCGGTCTCGCCGCGCAGCCCAGCACGAGCCACCCGACCATTGAGAACAGGACAACGGTCCACCCCCGCATGGCGCCGCCGTCCTACTCGAGGCCGTCCCGTGAGATCGGCTCCCCGACCCGGAAGTCGCGGAACGTCACCTCCAGCCCGGCCCGCTCCGGCGAGCAGCACATCAGCCCCACCTCCACGGTCTCCGGCAGATCCAGGTGACCGAGCCGGACCAGGTCCCAGCCTCCGGCGCCGTCGCCGCGGTGCACGCACACCGCGTCACCGAACCGGGTCAGCCGCAGCGACAGCTCCCCGCCGTACCCGGGCAGCGGCGCCACCGACAGATCGGAGTCTTCCCGGGTCAGCACGGTGCTCAGCTGCACCGCACCGGAGGTGACCTCCAGCCCCGACTTCAGCCAGGTCCGCTCACCGGCCCGGATCATCAGCCCGGCCTGGTCGAAGCGTGCCGCGTGCCCGGCCGCCACGACCACCTCGGCGGTGAAGTCGCCGGCGACCGACCGACGATAGAAGTGACCGTTGTCGGTCACGTACCCATAGAAGGTCCTGCGCCAGAAATCGGTCTTCAGCCCGGTGACGACCCGGACCACGCCGTCCTCGTCGGACCACTGCGGTGGCTCGTTGAGCCAGGACATCCCGTTCGGCATCACGCCACTCTATGCGTGATCATCCAGAGCCGGGGGTCACCAGACCGGACTCATAGGCGACCATCACTGCCTGTGCGCGGTCACGCAGGCCGAGCTTGGCGAACAGGTTCCCGACATGGGTCTTGATCGTGTGCTCGCTCAGGTGGTGGTGCGCGGCGATCTCCGCGTTGGACAGCCCGCCCGCGATCAGCCGCAGCACGTCGGTCTCCCGCGCGGTCAGCCCGGAGACCGCGGTGGCCAGCGCCGGGTCCGGGTTGCCCCGCCGGTGCAGCTCACCGATCACCCGCGCGGTCACCGCCGGCGCGAGCAGCGACTCCCCGCCCGCGACCACCCGCACCGCCCGCACCAGCTCGGCCCGCGGCACGTCCTTGAGCAGGAACCCGCTGGCCCCGGCGCGCAAGACCGCATAAAGGTACTCATCGTTGTCGAACATGGTCAGCGCCAGCACCCGGCTCGGCGTCCGCGCACACACCTGCCGCGTCGCCGCCACCCCGTCCAGCACCGGCATCCGCATGTCCATCAGCACCACGTCCGGCGCGTGCTCCACCGCGGCCCGCACCGCCGCCGCCCCGTCCGCGGCCTCCGCGACCACCTCGATGTCCGCCTCCGCACCAAGGATCGTCGCGAACCCGGCCCGGAACAGCTCCTGGTCATCGGCAAGCACCACCCGCACCATCAGGCCCCCGCCCCGCGCCGCGCCGCCCCCGAAAGGCTCCCGCCCTCCGGCGTTGCCGTCGCGGAGCCCGGATCGTCCGGCGTTGCCGCCGCGGAGCCCGGATCGTCCGGCGTTGCCGCCGCGGAGCGTCCCTCCATCGGCGGCGGCGCCGCCGAGCCGCCGGCGGCCGGCAGGGTCGCGGTCACCGCGAAACCGCCGCCGACCGGGCCCGCGCGCAGCGAGCCGCCGCATGCCTGAGCCCGCTCCCGCATCCCGACGATGCCGTAGCCGGCCGGCCCGGACGGCGCCGCACCCCGCCCGTCGTCGGTGATCGACACCGTCAGCGACGACGCCAGGTATTCCAGGACGACCTGGACCGAGCGAGCCTCGGCGTGCCGCAGCACGTTGGTCAGCGACTCCTGCACGATGCGGTACACGGCGACCCCGACATCGGCGGGCGGCGCGAACGGCGTGCCGGAAACGGTCAGCCCGGCCTCCAGCCCGGAATCCCGCAGCCGCTCCACCAGGGCCGGTAGTTGCGCGAGCCCGGGCTGGTCGAGTGGTTGATCGGCGGGCTCCCGCAGGGCACCGACCGCCCGCCGCAGCTGGCCGACCGCGTCGCGCCCGGTCGATGCGATCGCTGCAAAGGCCGCATTCGCCAGATCCGGATCTTTCCGTACGACCAACGGCCCCGCCTCCGCCTGCACCACCATCACCCCGAGCGCATGCGTCACGATGTCGTGCAGGTCCCGGGCGATCCGCGTCCGCTCCCGCAACACCGCCGCCTCCCGCTCCCCGGCGAGCCGGCGTTCCCGTTCGGCCGATGCCGACTCCCGCTCCCGCCGGGCCCGCGTGCTCGTGCCGAGCGCGTAGGCAAAGACGAAAGCCAGCGTGAGATACCGCATCACCTCGACGTCCGGCTTTGGGAACAGCACCGACACCAGCAGTCCCACCGCCGTCACGACGATCCCGAGCAGCCGCAGCGGCAGCGAGGCCCGCGCCGCGAAGGTGTAGAGGCAGACCAGCGGCCCGACCGGCAGCAGCGGGGGAGCGCCGAGCGAGGCCGACACCGTGGTGGCCACCCCGACGGTCAGGCTGACCGGCACGAGCGCGCGGTCCCGCCACAGCACCGGCACGGAGGAGGCGAGCGCGAGCGGCAGCACCCACCAGTCGTCCGGCCCGCCCGTCACCACCGGCAGCACGGTCGCCACGACCGCGGCCGGCGTGACGGCGAGGTTCGCATACCGCTTCACGTCGGCAGTATCGTCCGCCACCCGCGCCGCCCGCTTCCCTCCACGGGACCAGATCGGACCCCTCCCGTGCGGCGATCCGTTCCGCCTCGGCCCGCCGGACCCTGAGTGCCATGTCGACGATCGTCGCCGCCGCCCTGAGCGCTCTCCTGTGGCTCGGCGGATACGGCCTGCAACCCCTGCCGATACTCACCTGGCTGGCCCCGCTGCCCCTGCTGGTGCTCGCCGCCTTCGCACACCGCAAGGCTCTGTTCGCGACCCTGCTCGCCTGGCCGCTCGGCCAGCTGGCGATGGCCACCTACTACCACCGCACGTTGCAGATCCCGCTCCCGGTGGTGATCGCCTTCGTCCTCTACGGCACGGCCCTGGCCACCGGCACGATCGGCCTCGCGGGCGCGCTGCTGCGCCGGGGCCGGACCGCGACCGCCATCCTCGCCACCCCGGCCCTGTGGGTCCTCGGCGAATACACGGTGTCGTTGCTGATGCCCAACGGCGCCTGGTGGAGCCTCGCCTACACCCAGGCCGACGTGCGCCCGATCATCCAGCTGACCGCCCTCACCGGCGTCTGGGGCGTCACCTACCTGCTGCTCGCCACCCCCATCGCCCTCGCCGCGCTGCTCACCGCCGGCAAGCGGGCCACCCGGACGAAACCGGCGCTCGCCTGCCTGCTCGCGCTCACCGTCACGACCGCCGGCTGGGCCACCTGGTCGCTGACCCGCCCCTCCGCCGCAACCGGGAAACTGCGGGTGGGCCTGGTCGCCCTGGAACAGACCGAGGACGGCCTGCCCCTCGACCAGCCGTCCGGGCAGGAGCTGCTGGCCCGCTACCTGCCACGCGTGCAGAGCCTGGCCGGCCAGGGCGCCACGATCGTCGTGCTGCCCGAGAAGGTGTTCACCGCGAGCCCGCAGGCACTGGCGGCGGCGTTCCGGCCGGTGACGAACCGCGGTGTCCAGGTCATCGTCGGTGCCGTCCAGCACGACGGCGGCACCGCCCGCAACGTCGCCGTCGTACTCGGCCCGGCCGTCCGGACCTATGCCAAGCAACACCTGATCAAGGGTCTGGAGGACGACTGGCTCACCCCCGGTGACGACGACCTGATCGTCGACGGCCGGTACGGGATAGCCATCTGCAAGGACCTGGACTTCCCCGACCTGACCCGCCGCTACCGCGCACACGGCGCCACCATGCTGCTCGTCCCGGCCCTCGACTTCACCGGCGACGGCTGGCTGCACAGCCGGATGGCGGTGGTCCGCGGCGTCGAGACCGGCACGACCGTGGTCCGCGCCGCCGCCTTCGGCCGGCTGACCGTTTCCGGCCCCACCGGCCGGCTGCTCGGCGAAGCCACGGCCGGCGACGCGCAACTACTGGTCACCGTGGCACCGTCGGCCCCGGGAACGTTCTACGGGCGTACCGGAAACTGGTTCTTGATCTTCTCTCTGGTCTTGGTCCTGATGGCCGGGCGACGCGCTACTCGGCGCCGCCCTGGAGCGCGCGGACCTCGATCCGCGACCGGGCGGCTGCCGAGCACCGCTCGGCCCAGGTGAGGGCGGCCTCCCGGTCCGGGACATCGATGATCCAGAAACCGCTGAGGTACTCCGGCGCCGTCACGAACGGCCCGGGGACGCGCTTCGCCTCGGTGCCGGTGGCGTCGATGGTGACCGCGGTCGACGGCGGGTGCAGCCCGCCGGCCTGGACGAAGACACCGGCCTCGTGCAGGTCGGTGTTCACCCGCCCCACGGCCGCCACCAGAGCCTCCAGCTCGGCCGGATTCGTCTCGTGCAGGGACGCCAGGGTCGGCTCCTCGGTCGCGTCGCCGGGGACGGTCAGGAAGTACTGCGCCATCGGATTCTCCTCTGTCGTGGCCGGTCAGGCCGCCTGTGCGGACTTCACCTTCGATGACCGGGCACCCCGGCGACTAGGCTTTCGATGTGGATCGAAAGGTTGTCGAGTTCCGGCTGGATCCGGCCGACGTCTCCGCGGTCCGCTTCGGCATCTCCCCGGGGTACGAGCTCGTGCACGCGGTCCGGGTGGTGCTGCGGCCCCAGGTCGCGCCACTGCACTGGGGCTGGTTCCGCACCCTGCGGGACGAGCCGGCGAGCGAGGCGTTCCGGCTGCTGGCGATGATCAGCGGTGTCGACGGCTACCTTCCCGACTTCCTCACCTCCGCGCCGTCCGGTGACATGACGCCCGAGGATGAGCTGGACCGGCTGCGCCGCGTCCCGGACGACCTGCTGCGATCCGACCTGGACAAGATGGTGCTGCGTTCCAGCGGCGCCCGGCAGCAGGCGATCCGCGAGCTGATCGCGAACCCGGCCCGGGCCCGGGCCGCGATCGCCGACGCCTGGCAGGAGGTCTGGTCGACGCTGCTGGCGCCGGTCTGGCCGCAGATGCTCCGCCTGCTGCGCGCCGACATCGCGGTCCGGGCCCGGCGCATCAGCGACGCCGGGCTCGCGGAGATGGCGGCCACCCTGCACGCGTCCGTCACCTGGCTCGACCACGCCGTCCGGGTGGAACTGCCGCACTATGCGAACACGATCGACTGCGGCGGCACCGGGCTGGTGCTGGTGCCCTCGGTGATGGCCACCCACCGGTGCTTCGTGCTGGACGAGGCGCCCACCCAGCCGACGGTCTTCTATCCGGCACACGGCATCTCGGAGACTTGGCACCGTCCGGTGTCGGACACCCTCGGAGCGCTCACCGCGCTGCTGGGTTCCGCTCGCGCGCGCCTGGTCGTCGAGCTCCAGCAGCCGTTGTCGACGTCGGAGTGCGCCGAGCTGACCGGCCTGGCGGCGTCCACGGCGTCGCACCACCTCACCGTGCTCCGCGATGCCGGCCTCGTCGACAGCAGGCGGGCCGGCACCCGGGTCCTGCACACCCGCACACCCCTGGGCGAGGCGCTGGCGGCCGGGCACTGACCGCCCGCCGCCCCCGCCGCGGAGTTCTCGTCGACCGGCGGCGACGGCCTGCTGGTCACGGCCCGCTCCGTGGGCGTGCGGAGGACTCGTTGCCGATGACGGCGGCCGGGAGAAGCACCGTGATCGTCGTCAGCGCCGGCTGGACCCTCATCTGCCTGGCCGGGGCTCATCTGACCCTGCGCCGGTGTCATCGACACCAGTGGCTGAGAGGAGCGGATCCGGCGCGCGGGCTTGTGGCGAGGCGGCCGGACCGGTGCGCTACGGTCGTGGCATGCGTGTTCCTACCGCTGTGATCACCGCGGGCTCCCTCATCGGTGGCTGGCAGCTCGCCCGGCGGACCGGCATCCGGCCGCTCGGGGGTGTCGTCCTCGCGGCCGGCGGCGTGCTGGCCGGGCGCGAGTGGGCGCGGCGCACCAGCCCGGCGGTGACCGGGGCGCTGGTGGCGACCTATGTGGGGGCGTTCGGCCTGTCCCACCCGCTCGCCAAGAGGATCGGCGCCTGGCCGTCGGTGCTCGCGGTCTCGGCCGCCACCGCCGCGGCGTCCTACGTGGCCGCCGACCGCCGCTGACCGGCTGACGTCTCGCCGCGGGCGATCAGGTCGTCGATCACACTGTCGGCGAGCCGTTTGGTGCGTGCCTCCGCATGATCCAGCGCGATCACCACCATCGCGGCACGCTGCGCGGGCAACCGGGCGATCTCGGCGCTCAGGCCGGCCCACACGCCGCCGTGGCGGTGCAGCGGAAAACCGGCCCTGGTCAGCACGTCGACACCCCAGCCGTAGGGGAGGGGCGGGCCGTCGTCGAGCCGCCCCGCGGTGTGCAGCAGGCCGGAGACGCCCAGCTCGTCGGCGGCCAGCGCCTCGTTCCAGCGCATCAGGTCGGCCGCCGTCGACCAGACACCGCAGTCGCCCAGTGACAGCGGCGCCGGGGAGCCCAGCTCGGTCGGCGTGGTGCCGGGCGGGAACGGCTCCGGGCCGGGCCAGTATCCGGTGGCGGCCATGCCCAGCGGCTCGAACAGGCGCGAACGCGCGAAATCGGGGAACGGCTCGCTGGCGACACGTTCGACGATGACCGACAGGCACGCGTAACCGGGGTTGCGATAGCTGAACGCGGTTCCCGGGATGCTCTCCAGGGACTCGTGCCCGGCCAGCTCGGCCAGCATTCCGTGTACGGTCCGATCCCGGCCCGCCTTCTTGAGCGCGAAGAACTCGCCGGCCTCGGGCAGTCCGCCGGTGTGGTGGATCAGGTGCCGCACGCGGACGGTGGCCGCCCACGCCGGCAGCTCGGGAATCCATCTGGCCAGCGCCGACTCGACGTCGAGCTGGCCCTGCCGCACCAGCAGCGCCACGCACGCCGCGGTGATCTGCTTCGACACCGACGCGACGCAGGCCGTCGTGAACGGCTCGCCGTGGCTGACGTACACGGCCGGCGCGTCCCCGTGCCGCAGGCCGACCACGACCCGGTCGCCGTCGCCGTACCCCGCCGACTCGATGAGCGCGGTGGCGCGCTGGGCAAGGCCTCGATCCACCGGCAAAGTATCGGTATCGGCCGCGATCGAGTACATCGAATTACGGTACGGCTGGTGAGCGCCGGTGAGTTTCGGGTGCGCCGTGGGTCTGTATGGCGAGAGGAGGTGGTTCGCCATGGGATTCGCCGAGGTGGCCGCGCCGCTACGGCCGGAGATTCTCGCGCACTGCTACCGGATGCTCGGGTCGGCGGCCGACGCCGAGGACGCCGTGCAGGACGCGTACCTGCGGGCCTGGCGTGGCTTCGACCGCTTCGAGGGCCGGTCGTCGCTGCGCACCTGGCTGTACCAGATCGCCACCAACGTCTGCCTGCGCCTGGCCGACCAGCGCGGCCGCCGGGCGCTCCCGGCCGGCCTCGGTGCCGCGGAAGCGGACTGGCAGGCGCGTGCGCGGCCGGCGCCCGCGGAAACCCGCTGGCTCAGCCCGCTGCCGGTCGACCCGGCCGACGAGGCCGGTGCGCGCCAGCAGATCCGGCTCGCGTTCGTCGCCGCCCTGCAGCACCTGCCCGCCAAGCAGCGGGCCGTGCTGATCCTGCGGGACGTCGCCGACCTGCCCGCCGACGAGGTCGCCGCCACCCTGGGCACCACCACGATCGCGGTCAACAGTGCCCTGCTGCGCGCCCGCGACCGCCTGCGCCGCCTGGCGCCCGACCCGGACGGGATGACCGAGCCGGACCACCCTCACCTGCAGAAACAACTGCTTCGGTACGTCGACGCGTTCGAGCGTGCCGACGTCGAAGCGCTCGCCGCGGTGCTCCGCGAGGACGTCACCCTGGAGATGCCGCCGCACGCCACGTGGTTCACCGGCCGCCGTCACGTGCTCGGTTTCCTCGCCACTCACGTGCTGCGCCGCCCCGGCCAGTTCACGATGCTCCCGGTGACGCCGACGGCGAACGGCCAGCCGACCTTCGCCATGTACGCCGACCGGGAGGCACACGCCCTGCACGTCCTGGAGATCGATCCCGGCGGAATCCGGAGCATCCACATCTTCCTGAATGCGGAGTTGTTCCCGATGTTCGGCCAGCCGGTGACTCTGGCACCGCCGCGGGATCTACTCGGGTATGACAGCGATGACAGGTAAGTCAGCAGTGGTGGTCGGCGGCAGCCGCGGCTTCGGTCTCGGGGTGGCCCGCGCCGCCCGGGAGGCCGGAGCGCGCGTCACGGTCGTCGCCCGGCATCCGGATTCCGCCGACGGCGTGGCGGGCGACGCGACCGACGAGGTGTTCGCCGAGAAGGTGCTCGCCGACACCCGGCCCGATCTGCTGGTGCTGACCGCGGGCGCGGCGCCGGAGATGCGGCCGCTGACCGAGCACTCGTGGGAGTCGTTCTCGGTCAACTGGCACCAGGACGTGCGGATGGCCTTCGTCTGGCTGCGGGCCGCCCTGCGCCTGCCGCTCCCCGCGGGCGCACGGGTCGTGGTGTTCGGCAGCGCGGCGGAGTTGCGCGGCTCGCCGTTGAGCGGTGGATATGCCGGCGCGAAGGCCACGGTCCGGCTGATCACCGGCTATGCGGCCGGCGAGGCACGAGACTCGGGGATCGGGGTGACGGCGGTGCTGCCGGTGCTCACTCCGGGGACGACGGTGGGGGAAACCGGCATCCGGGCCTATGCGCAGGCCGAAGGGATCTCCCGGGACGCGTTCGCCGCGAGGCTTACGGCGGCCCCGACCCCGGAGTCCGCCGGCGCGGCGGTGCTCGGCCTGCCGGCGACCGAGTTGGCGCCGGCCTACCTGCTTGACGCCGACGGGCTGCGGGCGCTTTAGCCCGGCCACGGCGACCGCCGGGCGGGCCGTGGGGTGGGCTGGGCGTCGCGGGGAGCCACGGGACCTGATCGGTGCGGTTGGGGCGGGCGCAGAGCGTAACGAAATCGGGTCCTCGAACGGCCTCTACTTCCGGTAGGAGACGCGGAAGGTCGCGCGGTAGCTCTGCGGGCTGGCGCCGACGACGCGTTTGAAGCGGTCACGGAAGGCCGTGGGTGATCCGAATCCGACACGGCCGGCGATCTGTTCGACCGGCTCGTCGGTCGCCTCCAGGAGGTGCTGGGCGCGGCGGATCCGGGCGCGCAGCAGCCATTGCAGCGGGGTCGTCCCGGTCTGCTCGCGGAACCGCCGGTTCAGCGTCCGGACGCTCATCCCGCCCCGCGCCGCGATGGCACCGAGGGTGAGATCGACGTCGGTGTTCTCCTGCATCCACCGGAGCAGCGGCTCGAGCGCCGAACCGCGGGGCGTGGGCGGCTGCTCCGGCACGATGAACTGCGCCTGCCCACCCTCCCGCTCCAGCGGCATCACCGACAGCCGGGCCGCGTCCGCCGCCACCGCCGACCCATGGTCCCGCCTGATCAGATGCAGGCACAGATCCAGCCCGGCCGCCGCGCCCGCCGACGTCAGGAACTGCCCGTTGTCCACATAGAGCACGCCGGGATCCACCTCGACCTGCGGATACTTCGCGGCCAGCAGCGACGCGGCGAGCCAATGGGTCGTCGCCCGCAGCCCGTCCAGCAGTCCCGTCTCGGCCAGGATGAAGGCCCCGGCGCAGATCGACGCGATCCGCGCACCGCCCGCCGCCGCCTTGCGGAGACAGGTCAACACCCTTTCCGGTACGACGACCGCACCGTCCGCACACCCGGGCAGGATGATCGTGTCCGCGTCGAGCAGGGTCTCCAGCCCCCAGGGCGCCTGCAGCGTGAACGCTCCGGCATCCACCGTCCCGGCCGTGGAGCAGACCCGCACCTCGTAGGGCGCGCTCCCGTCCGCGAGCCGCACCCGGCTGAACACCTCGAGCGGCGTGGCCAGGTCGAACGGGATCACCCGGTCCAGCGCCAGCACGGCGACGATGTGCATGCCGGTCACCCTACTTCCCAGGTTGGCCAGAACCCGTCGGCGGGCGGCAATCCAGCCAGTTCTCCGGCGCTCGCCGCTTGACTACCGTCCCCAACCGTGACAAAGCTCCTGCTCAGCCTGCACGTCCTGGCCGCCGTCCTGACCGTCGGCCCGATAGCCGTAGCCGCCAGCATGTTCCCGGCCCTCGCCCGCCGCACCCTCGCCGGTGACCGCCCCGGCGCCGCTTCTCCCGGTCCTGCCGCCGATCGCACCATCAGCACCTCTGCCCCCGGTCCTGCCTCCGACAGTGCTGCCGTCGGTCCCGCCGTCGACAATGCTGCCGTCGGTCCTGCCGCCGACAGTTCTGCCGTCGGTCCTGCCGCCGACAGTTCTGCCGTCGGTCCTGCCGCCGACAGTTCTGCCTTCGGTCCCGCCGCCGACAATGCTGCCGTCGGTCCCGCCGCCGTTGCCGCCGTCGATCGTCCGGCCGGTGCTTCCGCGCTGTCGGTGTTGCACCGGATCTGCCGCGTCTACGCCGTGCTCGGCGTGGCCGTCCCGGTCTTCGGCCTGGCCACCGCCGGCAGCCTCGGCGTCCTTGGCGATCCGTGGCTGCTCACCTCGATCGCCCTCACCGCGCTCGCCGCCGCCGTCCTGGCCTTGCTGATCCTTCCCGGTCAGCGACGGCTCCTCGCGGCCGATTCCCCGGCCGATCACGACCACCGGCCGGTGCTCGCCAGACTCGGCATGCTCACCGGAGTCTTCAATCTGCTGTGGGCCGTAGTCGTCATCCTGATGATCGTCCGCCCCGGCTCCACGACGGGCGCCTGACCGTGCCCCTGCCGTGCCGAGTTCCAAGCCGATCCGCGGCTGTGCCTACCCGTTCGTAGTAGTCATGACCGCCACGAACGCCGCCGCGTGCCGGGATGCGCGCCTGCTGGCCGACCGGATTCGGCGGCCTGCTGGCCCGCCGCGGGCTTCCAAGATCGTCTAGATTCTGGCGGCATGAACGCCGCTGGCAACACGGGCCCGAGGCCGCGACAAGCGTTGCGGACCACGACGATCCACAACGCGACGACCCGCTGCCCCGCGGTCCGGAGCAGCGTGACTCGGTGGGCGTGAGTCGAGGGGTGCGCATCGCGGCGGCGGTGATCTGTGCCCTGCTGGCCGCGATCGCCGGGGCCACGGCGGGGTCGTGGCTCGGCGGCCTCGAGCCTGGTCCGCTCCCGGGCAACGGCGCCGCCCTGCTGATGGCGGAGGAGATCGTCCCGGACATTCCCGCCGGTGCGGAGATCGACCGCCGTGACTTCCGCTTCGGATCCCGCCTCGACGACGACGAGTCCGGCCCCGGCTTCGTGGAGATCTACTACGCGCCGGAGGAGTCCACCGACGCCGCGATCGATGCCGACGCGACGACCGATGCCGCCGCGACCGATGCAGACGCCGCGACCGATGCCGACGCGACGACCGATGCTGACGCGGCGGGCGAGCCCGACTGCCGTGACGACCAGGATGCTCGTGTCAACGCCGCCGCCCATGGCTGGTCCGGCTTCACCGATGCTGGCGGTCTCCACTGTGAAAGCTGGAACGCCTGGCGCGACGACCTGGTGGTCACCTACGACGGCGACAGCTCGACGATCACCTTCTACCGCTCGACCACCGCGTCCAGCGTCGGCGCCCTGCTCGGGGCCATGTCGGCGGCCGCCCTCGGCGCCGCCGCGGGCGCGTTCCTGGCTCGCCGCCCCTGGGCGGTCATCGGGATCGTGAGCGTCCCCGCCCTACCCCTCGTCCCGTTCACGATCCTCGTGCTCTATGTCATGGCCTTCTCCGCCGGCGAGGGCCCGTTCCCAGAATTCTGGACCCTCTGGCCCATCCTGTTCCGCGCCTTCACCTACGGCATATTTCCTTAGCCAACCCGCCTCCCGCCCGAACCGTCCGCGCCGCCGGAACCGTCCGCGCCGCCCGGTCGCCGCGCTTGCCCGCCCGCACAGGGCCACGAGGCCCAGCCCGGAACTCGGTCCGGGCCTCGCGGTCCTATGCCGTGCCGGCAGGACCGTGGGAGCAAGCTGAGCTTCGAGGCGCGGGCGGTGGTGAGTGGGCCGGAGCGTCGGACGTGTCGAGCGGGGTGCGGTTCGGAGTGGGCCGGAACATCGGTGTGTCGAGCCGATCGCTGGGCGCGATGAGAGCCAGCGGGGGCATCGCGTAAGTCGAGCGGACCCCTGGGCGCGATGCGGTCCGGGGTAGGGCGCAGCGTCGCGGCGCCGAGCGGACCCGCATGACACGCGCTGCGGTCCGGGGTGGGGCGCAGCGTCGCGGCGCCGAGCGGACCCGCATGACACGCGCTGCGGTCCGGGGTGGGGCGCAGCGTCGCGGCGCCGAGCGGACCCGCATGACACGCGCTGCGGTCCGGGGTGGGGCGCAGCGTCGCGGCGCCGAGCGGACCCGCATGACACGCGCTGCGGTCCGGGGTGGGGCGCAGCGTCGCGGCGCCGAGCGGACCCGCATGACACGCGCTGCGGTCCGGGGTGGGGCGCAGCGTCGCGGCGCCGAGCGGACCCGCACGACACGCGCTGCGGTCCGGGGTGGGCCGCAGCATCGCGAGCCGACGGGCACGGGACGCCAAGTCGTACCGAAAAATGGTGTTGAGGCGGCCGCGGATCAGGGGGCCCTCCGGAGCGGTCCGGAGGGCCCCCGGTCAGGTGCCGTGACCGCCGGTCAGCTGTCCAGACCCGCCAGGATGCGGTCGCCGAGGTCGGTCCGGCCCGGCGAGGCATTCCAGTCCGCGTTGATCGGGGAGAGGGAGATCCGGTCCGCCAGCAGCGCGTGCAGGTCCGTGCCCCGGGCGGCCGCCGCGGTGTCGATCGCCACCGTGACCTTCCACTGGCCGGGGCCGTCCGGACGGTAGGTCGGGCGGAAGATCGGCTGGTGCGCCTGCCGGGTCAGCTCGATGCCGCGAGCGGGCCGGGAGCCGTCGCCGACCACCGGATAGTTGACGTTGAGACCGAGGCCGGTGGGCAGCAGTGGGCCGGAGCGGGATCGCAGGTGGTCGACCAGGCGGACGGTGAACGCGGCGGCCAAGGGCATCGCGCGCAGGGTCGGCTGCGGGTCGCCGCCCGGGTCGAGGTCGGTGGAGACGGCGATGGCCGGGATGCCGTAGTCGAGGGCGGTGATGGCGGCGCCCACCGTGCCGGAGTGGTTGGCGACGGCGGCTACGTTCGGGCCGAAGTTGGCGCCGGAGACGACCAGGTCCGGTGGTGCGGCGGCGAAGACCTGGTGCAGGCCGAACAGGACCGCTTCGCCCGGGGTGCCGTCGACCGCCCAGACCTTGGGCTCGGGCTGCCAGGCTTGGACGGCCGGGCCGTATCCCTGCTTGGTGCCGACGCCGCTGTTGTTCACGGCCGGGGCCACGATGGTGACGTCGTGACCGGCGGCGGTCAGGGCGGCGGCCACCGCGCGGATGCCCGGAGCGGTGTATCCGTCGTCGTCGGTCACCAGGATGCGCAGGCCGGCGGGCCGGGCCGCCTGGGCCGGAGCGGCGCCGGTGAGCGCCACCAGCAGGGACGCCGCGAGCGCGGCGGTGCGCGTGCGCATCAGAGCCAGCCCTGCATCGAGGTGAGGAAGCCGTCGAGGTCGTCGCGGTGGATGGTGTGCCCGGCGCCGTGCACGACCCGGACGGTCAGGCCGCCCTGCCGCATCTTCTCGATCGTCTCGGGCACGTTGCCGAAGCTCAGCTCTGCCACCTGCACCAGCGACGGCACCCGCGGGTCGGCCGGCGCCCCGATGGTGGTGACCGCGGTGACCGCGTCCACCGTGTTCTCGTCCTAGACGGCGAGGGTGGCCAGTTCGACGTCGACGTCGGCCGGATCCCAGTGCGGGTTGAAGTCGACGATCTGTTGCCGGGTCGCGGACTTGAACTTCTTGAACATCCGCGCGTCGACCGGCGCCCCGGCCTGCGCCGCGAGCCAGGCCGGATCGCTGTAGACCGCCCGCGCGCAGTCGAGCCGGTCCACCGCCAGCGCGAGCGCCACCGCGCCCAGTGAGTGCCCGACCGCCAGGTCGACGTGGCCGGACACGGTCTCCACCAGGTCGTCCGCCCACTCCTGCGGGCTGTACGAACCGCGCGGGCTCCCGCCGTGGCCGCGCAGGTCGACCGCGGTCACCCGGTACCCGAGTTCGGCGAGCCGGGGGCCGACCCGGTGCCAGGTCCGCGAGTCGGACATGATCCCGTGCACCAGGAGCGCGGTCTTCTCGCCGTCTCCCCAGGTACGTGTATTGAGCTGCATGGTGTCTCCTTCGTGGTTCAGCGGACGCTGCGGACGGGGATGATGGCGAGCGCGCCCAGCACGGAGAGCGCGCCGCCGATCAGGAAGAGTTCGCCGTAACCGGCCGCCGTCACGATCACCGAGGCGACGAACGGCGCGACGATCTGCGGACCGGCGTTGGCGATGTTCAGCACGCCGAGGTCGCGCGCGGCGTCCTCGGCCCGGGGGAGGACCAGGGTGACCAGGGCGGTGTCGACCGCCATGAAGCAGCCGAAGGCGAGGCCGTTCAGGCCGCCGAACAGCAGCATGCCGGTCCAGGTGGGGCTGACCAGCGGGATCAGCATGACGGCACCGGCCAGCACCGCCGAGACACCGATGAAGATTTTGCGGCGGTCGAGCCGGTCGGAGAGGACGCCGCCGGCGACGGTGGCGAGTGCCATCGCCCCCATCGAGATCGGGGTGAGCACGGCGACCGCCGCGGCCGGGGTCAGCCCGGCCAGCAGCCGGATGTGGTCGGTGAGGATGTAGAGCTGGTACGCGCTGACCGTGAAGTACCCGAGCACCAGCAGCGCCCGCCCGATGAAGGCCCAGCGGAAGTCGTGGTGCGCGAGGCAGGACAGGAAGACCCGGACCTGCTCGCCGAGGCCGGCCGCGGCGCGCGGCGGCTGCCGGCGCTCCCTGGTGAACAGGCTGAACACCAGCGCCGCGCCCGCCACGATCACGCCGAGCACGAGGTATCCGGTGCTCGGCGTGCCGATCGTGGCCGAGGCGATCGCCACCCCGATCGTGCCGCCGATCGGCACGCCGAGCCCGACGACGGCGGAGGCGACGCCCCGCCGCTGCGCCGGCACCCGGTCGGGCACCACCGCGGTGAGCGCGGCCTGGTAGACGTTCATCGCGGCCTGGCCCAGACACCAGCCGACGGTCACCAGCAGCACCGTGCCGGCGTGCCCGAGCAGGACGAAGACGGCCAGGGCGGCGAGCCCGCCGCCGAGGATCCACGGGTTGCGCCGGCCGGTGCGGTCGGAGAGCGCGCCGGCGATCGGGTTGAAGAGCGTGGCGAAGACGGCGCTGACGCCGGCGACCAGCCCGAGGCTGGTCACCTTGTGCGCCGGGTCGATGGCCGCCACCTGGGCGGGCACCAGCACGCCGCCGATGCCCAGGTAGACGGTGTACATGGCGACATTGCCGAGCAGCAGGTGCGGCAGCAGACCGCGCTCGGTGGAGGTTGTGGTGAGGCTCATGAGGTAGACCACCCATCGTGGTTACACGTGTAACGTTACTCGTGTAACGCAGTGTTTAACACGGCTTAACCCGGCCGCGCTAGAGGGGAATCGCCGTGACACGATGGCGGACGATGTCCGGATCCCCCCACCCCGCCCGCGCGACCAGCGCCGACGTCGCCCGCCTGGCCGGGGTGTCCCGCGCGACCGTCTCGTTCGTCCTCAACGACACCGAGCCCGGCCGGGTCAGCGACGCCACCCGGGCCAAGGTCCGGGCCGCCGCCGAGCAGCTGGGCTATGTCGGCCACGCCGCCGCCCGCGCCCTGCGCGCCGGGCGCAGCAACCTGGTGCTGATGCCGGCCACCCAGGCGGCGATCGGCCGGCTGGTCAGCGACTGGCTCGACGACCTGCAACAGGCGCTGCACGAGCACGGCTACACGCTGGTCCTGCACGGCGGCCGCGGCGCCGACCCGGTCGAGGTGGCACGGGTCTGGGCGGAGATGCGGCCCGCCGCGGTGCTCGCGCCCGGCCCCGGGCTCAGCCCGGCCGCCGTCGAGCTGCTGCACACGGCCGGGGTGCGTGCGGTCATCGCGACCGGCGGCGAGCCGGTGCCCGGCGCGCACACGGTGATCTTCCGGCAGGACGAGCTGGGCCGGCTCGCCGCCGCCCACCTGATCGAGCGGGGCCGCCGGCGCCTGGCCGTGCTGATGCCCCGGGAGCGCGGGCTCGACGTGTTCGCGGAGGAGCGGCTGGCCGGTGTGCGAGCGGCCGCGCAGGGCCGCGACGTCGAGGTGACACCCGTCCCGCTGGGCTACGACTGGGATGAGGCACTCGCGCTGGCCCGCTCCTGGCCGGGCCTCGACGGCGTCTTCGGCTACAACGACGAGTACGCGCTACTGCTGATCCGAGCCTTGCAGGAGGTGGGCCGTGCGGTGCCGGGGGAGGTGTCGGTGGCCGGCGCCGACGATCTGCTGCTGGCCCGGATCGCCCAGCCGGCGCTCACCTCGGTGCGCATCGAGCTGGGCGCCGCCACCGAGCTGGCCGCGCTGGTGCACCGGATGATCGAGGAGCCGGCCGAGCCCGGCGTGGTCGACACGATCCGCATGCACTTGATCATCCGCGACTCCACCTGAGGCCGGGATTAACGATGATCTCTCTGGGTACATGCGGGTCATGGGACTCAGTGATCAGGAAATCATCAGCTCCGACCCGGACGGCCTGAACGGCGAGGGCCCGGCCGACGGTGGCGCGAACCCGACCGGCCACGACGGCGGTGCTGACGGCGGCGCCGGCAAGGAGGGTCCCGCCGACGGCGGCGCCGACCCGGCCGCGGTCGACGGCGGCGCCGACGGTGGCGCCTCCGGCGAGGGCCCGGCCGACGGCGGCGCGAACCCGGCCGGTCACGACGGCGGCGCCGACGGCCCCGCTGCCTGATGACCGCTCTCGCCCAGGTCGTCGCCGTCGACCAGGACGAGTTCGCGGCCACCTACTGGGGGCGCCGTCCCCTGCTGTCCCGGGCCGCCGACCTCGGCGGCCCGGACGGTTTCGCCGCTTTGCTCTCGGCCGACGGCGTCGACGAACTGCTGAGCCGGCGCGGCCTGCGTACCCCGTTCCTGCGGGTGGCCCAGCACGGCAAGGTGCTTCCCGCCACTCGCTACACCGGCAGCGGCGGGGCCGGCGCCGAGATCGCCGACCAGGTCCACGACGAGCAGGTGATGCGTCTGTACGCCGGCGGCGCCACCCTGGTCCTCCAGGGACTGCACCGCCTCTGGCCGCCGATCGTCGACCTGGCCGACCGGCTCGGCGCGCAGCTGCGCCGCCCGCTGCAGGTGAACGCCTACCTGACCCCGCCGGCCAGCCAGGGCTTCGCCACCCACTACGACACCCATGACGTGTTCGTGCTCCAGGCCGAGGGCGAGAAACGCTGGTGCGTCCACCCGCCGGTGCTCCCCGACCCGCTGGAGCAGCAGCCGTGGGGCGGGCACGCCGACGAGGTCGCCGCCACCGCCGAGGGCGAACCGGCGCTGGACGTGGTGCTGCACCCGGGCGACGCGCTCTACCTGCCGCGCGGCTGGCTGCACTCGGCCCGCTCGCAGACCTCCCGGTCACTGCACCTGACCGTCGGCATCCGGGGCCTGACCAGGTACGCGCTGGTCGAGGAACTCCTGCTCGCCGCGGCCGCGGATCCGCGACTGCGGGCGGGGTTGGCGTACGGAACGGATCTGACCGACCCGGAGACCGTCGCCACCGAGCTCACCGCGACCATCGACGCGCTGCGGGCCTGGCTGCCGACCGCGGACCCGGCGATGATCGCCGGACGGCTGCGCGAGCGGACCTGGTCGCAGACCCGCCCCGCGCCGTTGCGCCCGCTCGCCCAGCACGACTTCGCCGCCGGGCTCACCCCGCTCGACGAGGTGGCCGTCCGGCCCGGTCTGCGCTGGACCCTGGAGCGCGCCGGTGACCAGGTGATCCTCCAGCTCACCGGGCGGCATCTGCGCCTGCCGGAGCGGTGTGCGGCGGCGCTGCGGCACGCGCTCGACGGGCGGGTGCACCGGGTCGGTGACCTGCCGCTGCCGGACGACGCGGACCGCTTGGTGCTGGCCCGCCGGCTGCTCACCGAGGGTGTGCTCGTCCCCGGTGGCTGAGGGCGGCCAGGAACGCGTCCAGCTCCGGGCCGTCCGGCACCGGGAACCGCAGCCTCGCCCCGGCGACCTGCACGGACACCAGGCACACCCCCCGGCGCCGCGGCTGTGCTCGCACCTCGGTCCCGGCGATCCGCGGCCGGGGCACGACCGTGACCACGACCGAGTAGTCGTCGCCGGAGGTGCCGAACCAGTCCCGGCGGTGGATCACCAGGACCTCCCGGCCGTCGCTCAGCGTGATCGAGGACCGCAGGCCGGGCCGCCGGGCGGTCGCCGTGACCAGCCGCAACTCGGGCTCCCGGGCGACGATCCGCCGATAGGCGTTGACCAGCCCGGTCTCCACCCCGCCCAGGTAGGGCCCGGCGGCGGCGCCGGGTGGCAGCGGCTCCGGACCGAACGGCAGGTAGCTTCCCCGCAGCATCCCGGCGAGCCGCTGCATCGGGGCCCGGGACGCTCCGTTGTAGGGGATGACCAGCATGCCCCCGTCCGCGGTGTGCAGGCCGAGCCGCCCGTCGAGCAGGCAGACGCTGTCCTCGATCGCGACGACGTGATCGAACGGCAGCCGCACCGCGTCGTAGCCGCCGTCGCGCCGGCTGAGCACCGCCAGCGTCTCCTCCTCGACCGCGATCAGGTGGTCGTAGAGGTCCATGTCCGGCCGGGCGTTGCGCCGGTCGAGGCTCCGCGGCACCTTCAGCACGAGGCGGCAGTCCTCCGGCTCGATCCCGGCGCCCCGGAACAGCGGTGGCACCTCATCCGGCCGGCAAACCTCTCGGACCCACGGCCCGAACCCGTCCCACTCGGCGCTGTCCATGCCCCATTCTGACGACTGCCCACATCAAGATCCCATTTCGGTACGCCCGCAGCCCGCTGATCCGCGCCGCCGGACGAGCCCGGTGCCGCGCGCGTACCGTGGCCGGGTCGCGGCGACACCGGCGACGGCCAGAGCGGTGGCGATCGTCGCGTCGAGCAGCGCGGCCGGCCGGTGCCGCGGGGACGCGACGGCGTACCAGAGATCGGTCGCCGCGTGCAGGACATCGACGACGGCCCCGCCCCGGGCAACCGGCGCGCCCGGCCACCCGGCGAGGACGGCCGCCTGGACGAGCTGCCGGGCGCCGAGCAACCGGGCGAGCCGGGTCAGGACCGGGCCGGGCACCGGGCGCCCACCGATGCGCAGCACGGACTCCGGGGTGAGCAGCAGGACACAGCCCCATCCGGCGCGGGCCGCGGCGGCGACGTGTGACGAGTTCGGCATGGCATCCCCGCTTACCACCCGGCGCCGGTCGCAAACCGCCGGCCCGTTTAGACCGGTGCTGCCGAGGTAAGCGCCATCCATGGGTCGTACACGAAACACTCTTCTGTTCGTCGGGCCGCTCGCGGCCGGCGCCGCGGCGGTGGCCGTGGTCCGCCGCCGGAAAGCGCCCGTGCCGCGCCGCCGCCACGTGGTGACCGTCTACAAGCCGTTGGCCGAGCTGGAGGTGACGCAGCTGCCCGGCTCGCTCCATGAGATCGCGGATCGGGTGGAGATCAGCCTGGCCGCCGCGCCGGGCGGCCGGGGCACCGAGATCGCGGTACGGATACCGGACGGCTCGCCGGTCGGCGACGGCGAGGTGCGCCGCGCGCTGCGCGAGACCCGTTCGCTGATCGAGGCCGGTGACGTGCTGCTGCCCTCCGGCCCGGCGACCACTCGGACCACCGTCCTGAACCGGCCGTTGCAGGCGGCCACCCGGCACGGCCGTGAGGGAGGACTGCTGTGAAGGCGTTGCAGTGGGAGGGCGTCAACAAGCTCGCCGTCGGTACCGTCCCGGATCCGGAGCTGCGCAACCCGGGCGACATCATCGTCAAGGTCAAGCGGACCGTGACCTGCGGCTCCGACCTGCACCTGCTGGGCGGGTACATCCCGTTCATGGAGAAGGGCGACGTCATCGGGCACGAGTTCCTCGGTGAGGTGGTGGAGACCGGGCCGGACGTGCGCAACCACCGGGTCGGTGACCGGGTGGTGGTCTCCTCGTTCATCTCCTGCGGCAACTGCTGGTACTGCGACCAGAAGCTCTACTCGCTCTGCGACAACGGCAACACCAACCCGGCGATCACCGAGACGCTCTGGGGCCAGGCGCCCAGCGGCTGCTTCGGGTACTCGCACGCGATGGGCGGCAACGCCGGCAGCCACGCCGAGTTCATCCGGGTGCCGTTCGCCGACGTCGGCGCGTTCACCGTGCCGGACGCGGTGAGCGACGAGCGCGCGCTGTTCGCCTCCGACTCGGCGTCGACCGGCTGGATGGGCGCCGATCTGTCCGGGGTGAAGCCGGGCGACGTGGTCGCCATCTGGGGCGCCGGCGCGGTCGGGCAGATGGCCGCGCGGGCCGCGGTGCTGCTCGGCGCCGAGCGGGTGATCGTCATCGACCGCCTGGAGAACCGGCTGCGGCAGGTGCGGCAGCACGTCGGCGCGGAGACCCTGAATTACGAGAAGGCCGACGTCGCCGGGGAGCTGCGCGAGCGCAGCGGCGGCCGGGGACCGGACGTCTGCATCGAGGCGGTCGGCATGGAGGCGCACACGTCCGGCCCGCAGTTCGCCTACGACCAGATCAAGCTGCAGCTGCGGTTGCAGACCGACCGTCCGATCGCGGTCCGCGAGGCGATCCACGCCTGCCGCAAGGGTGGCTCGGTGTTCGTCCTCGGCGTCTACGCCGGCTTCGTCGACAAGTTCCCGCTCGGCGCCCTGATGAACAAGGGCTTGACGGTACGCGGTGCGCAGATGCACGGGCAGCGCTACATCCCGATGCTGCTGGACCGGATGGCCAAGGGTGAACTGGTGACGGAGTACCTGGCCACGCACGTGCTGCCGCTCGACCGGGCGCCGGAGGGCTACCGCCTCTTCAAGGAGAAGGAGGACGACTGCGTCCGCGCCGTCTTCCTGCCCTGACGGTGTATCGGGGACCGGAGCGGGCACCCGGTAACCATGGCCAGAGCGCGCGCCGCGACGGTGGCGGCATCCAGTGAATGGGTCGGCGAGGACGGGATCCGCCAGCCGGGCGGCGAGGTGCACGCCTGGACCCCCGGCCTCAACCAGACGCTGTGCGGCCTGGCGCTGAGCCGGACCCGGCTGCGACGGTTCCCGCACGTGCCGTTCGACTTCCGGGCCACCGACGTGATCACCGCCGAGGACCAGGTCCGGTACGTCTGCCCGCGCTGCGTGGCGGCGACCAGCCGGCGCGGCGAACGCTCCTGGACCCGCACGTCGCCCCGGCCGTGACCAGCGGCCGGGGCACGTGGCCCGGCCCTATCGGCCGGTCCCGGACGTGGTCGTCAGGGACCAGGACAGGATGTCCTGGGTCGAGTGGACATAGCCGGTGGACCCGGTGAAGCCGACCCAGGCCGTCGCCGCACCGACACTCTCCCGCAGGTCCAGGGTGCGGTCGACCACCAGGTGCGGTTCCGCCTCGCCACCCGGCCCGCCCAGATAGACCCGCAGTTTCCGGCTCGCCGGGTCGTGGACGACCCGCGCCCGGAACGGCGCCCCGAACAACGGGACCGGTGATTCCGCGGTGACCAGGTGATGGTCCGGATTGTTGTTGACCACCAGTCCGACGTGATTGTCGCTCGGATCCGGCGCATTCCGATAATCGTCGAATTCGACCGCCACGCTGTGTTTCAGGCCGCGATATCCGAGGCCGCCGCCCCAGCCGCCGAGCGCCCGCGGCCCGGACGCCTGCACCACGAACGCGATGCCGTCGGCACCCGGCGCGCGGCCGTCCAGCAGCACCTCGAACGTCGTGTCGAAGGACTCGGTGAGGTCGATCCGCGCGCCGGACCAGGCCGAACCCATCTGCTCGTAACCGCCGTCGGTCAGCCGCAGCACCGGCACCCGGCCGGGACCGGTCCGGACCACGGCGGCGGAGCCGTTGAGGCTCAGCGCGCCGGCGTCACCGAAGTTCGGATAGTCGACGTCGGCGACCGCCGGACTAGAGGTCATCACCAGGAAGACGGCGGACAGTGCGCCGCCGCCGCAGGACTTCCAGATTCGTCGCATGAAAACGAGTAGAACACCACGGATAAATGGGGCCGCGGAGAACGTACGAAAAACGCGGGTGTTTGTTTTTCTCAAACGGTGGCAAGGGTGAAAGCGACCTCGTCGACCAGCTCCCGGGCCAGGAATCCGGTGCGGCCGTGCCGCGGCGCGAGACGCTGGCCGCCGACCGCGTGGGCGAACGCCGCCCAGCAGGCCGCCTGAGCCGGCTCGGCGCCGCGGCCGAGCAGCCCGGCGACGATCCCGGCGCGGACGTCGCCGCTGCCCGAGGTGCCCAGGCCGACGTCGGCGCTCTCCTCCCGCCACAGGCCGCCGTCCGGGTCGGCGATGTGGCCGAAGAGCGAGACCACCGCCCGGTAACGCTCGGCCAGCGCGCGGCTCGCGGCGCCCAGGTCGTCGCCCGGGGGCCGGCCGAGCAGGTGCTCGGCCTCGGTCAGGTTCGGGGTGAGCACCGCGCGGCGCTGGCGCAGCAGGGACGGATCGCGGCTCAGCGCGCCCAGGGCGTACGCGTCCAGGGTCACCCCGGCCTCCGGGCCGGCCGCGCCCAGCACCTGCCGCAGCAGGGCGCCGGTCTGCTCGATGTCGTCCAGGCCGGGACCGATCAGGATCACGTCGGCCTCCGCCGCCAGCTCGGTCACCGGCTCCGGCAGCGGCTCGCCACCGGACGGGAAACCGACCACCTTGGCCTCCGGGACGGCGATGCTCAACGGGATCGCGGTCTCGTCGGCGACCGCCAGCTGCAACCGCCCGGCGCCGGCCCGCAGCGCGGCCTCGCCGGCCAGTAGCACGGCGCCCGGGTTGAACCGGGACCCGCCGACCACCAGCACCGTGCCGCGGGCCTCCTTGCCACCCTGCGGATCCGGCAGGGGCCACTCGCGCAGCAGCCGCGGAGTGATGATCTCAGGCCGGGTCGGCACGGACTTCCTCCTGTTCGGTCGGCGGCGCGCCGTGGTCCTGAAGGTGCGCGACGTCGTTGAAGCGTTCCGGCGACAGGCTGACGCCGTCGCCGCACCACGAGCTGACCGAGCAGTTGGCGATCGCCTCGCTGCGGGTCAGCGCCATCAGCTCCGGCTCGGCCAGCTCCTCGGCGAGCGCCCGGATCAGCCAGACGGTGGCCTCGTGCGCGAAGAGCAGGATGCGCCCGCCCGGGTGGTCCTCGCGCAGCTCCCGCAGCAGCGAGCGCAGGCGCAGCTGCACATCGGCCCAGTTCTCCCCGCCGGGCGGCCGGTAGTAGTACTTGCCGAGGTGTGCCCGCCGCACCGCCTCGTCCGGGAACCGCGCCAGCACGCCGGCGTTGGTGAGCAGGTCCAGCACGCCGAGCTCACGGTCGCGCAGCCGCTCGTCGACGACCATCGGGATCCGGGTGCCGGCCAGGGCCAGCTCGGCGGTCTGCCGGGCGCGCAGATAGGGCGAGACCAGCGCCAGGCCGGGCTGCGGGTCCTGCTTGGCGAGGAACGCGGCGACCGCCTCGGCCTGATGTCGCCCGGTCGGTGAGAGCGGCACGTCGGCGTCCCGCTCGGCCAGGTCGATCACTTCCGCGGCGGCGCGTTCCGCCCGCGCCGCCGCGATGTTGCCGATGCTCTGCCCGTGCCGCACGATGCCCAGCCACGCGAACTGCCCCATGGCTACCCGCCTTACCCAGCCGTGGGCCCGGCAACCTCCTCGATCGCGCGGCGGAACCGGTCGGCGACGGTGGCCACCGCGGCACGCAGCTCCGGCCCGCCCTCGACGGTGAAGTCGAACGGGACGGCGGCCAGCCACTCCTGGGCGTACATCGCCGGGTTGCGGGTGCTGCCGGTCAGCAGGCACCGGTCGCCGTGCTCGGCGAGGGTGCCCATCGGCGGGCGGATCCATGGTGCGACCTGCGCGAACGGGGCGTGGAACAGCACCCGGGTGGCGAACCGCCAGCCCTTGCCGAGGTTCTCCTCCAGGGCGGCGACCGGGTCCAGGCCGTCCGGCGGGGTGAACCGGTGCGGCGTCCGGTGGACCGCCCGGATCCGGTCGATCCGATAGGTCCGGATCGCGGTGGCGCGATGCGAGAGGCACAGCAGATACCACCGGCCGTAGCGGACCACGACCGCCCACGGATCGACCTCGGCGTCGAACTCGCCGCCGCTCTCGCGGCGGTAGGTGACGATCACGCGCCGCCGTTCGGCGACGGCGGCGACCAGGGCGCTCGCGGTGGCCGGATCGGTCCGGGCCGCTCGGGGATCGGGTGCGATCGCGGCGTACGCCCGCAGCGCCCCCGCCTGCCGCCCCACTCCCTCCGGCAGCGCCCGGATCACCTTCCCGAGCGCCTCGCCGACCACCTCGTCGGCGTTGCTCGCGTCCAGCACCGCCATCACCAGCCCGAGTGCCTGCTCCTCGGTGAACACGACCGGCGGGAGCCGCGTCCCGCGCCCCAGCCGATAGCCGCCGTACGGCCCGCGCACCGACTCGACCGGGATGCCGGCCTCGCGCAGGATCTCGACATAGCGCCGGGCGGCCCGCTCGGTCACCGCCAGCGCGGCGGCCAGCTGCTCGGCCGTCGTCCCCGGCCGGGCCCGCAAGATCTCCAGGGTGCGCAGAGCCCGCGCGGTCGGGCTGGAACCGGTCGGCACACCGCCGAAGATACCGGAAGCCGATCGTCCGGAATCACCTCTAGGTTGCTCCCATGAGTGCTGAACGAATCGTTCTCGTCGGTGGCCTGTGGCTGGACTCCTCGGTCTGGACCGAGGTGGTCGCCGAGCTGGACAAGCGAGGTCGTGAGGCGGTGCCGGTGCACCTGCCCGCCGACCGGGACACCGCCCTGGCCGACCAGCTGGCCGCGGTCCTGGCGGCCGTCGAGGAGGCCCCGGGCCGGGTGGTCCTGGCCGGTCACTCCGCCGCGTGCGGCCTGGCCTGGCTGGCCGCCGACGCCCGCCCGGACCGGATCGCGAAGGTCGCCCTGATCGGCGGCTGGCCCGCCAAGGAGGGCGGTGCCTACGCCGACTTCTTCCCGATCGCCGACGGCTTCATGGCGTTCCCCGGCTGGGCCCCGTTCGAGGGCGCCGACGCCGCCGATCTGGACGAGCGGCAGCGTCAGGCCTTCGCCGCCGCGGCCGTCCCGGTGCCCGAGGCCGTGGCGCGCGGCACGGTCCGCTACGCGAGCCGGCGACGGTACGACATCCCGGTCACCCTGATCTGCCCGGAGTACACCCCGGCCCAGGCCCGCGCATGGCTCGACGCCGGCGAGCTGCCCGAGCTGCCCGAGGTCAAGCACCTGGACATGCTCGACCTCGACTCCGGTCACTGGCCGATGCTCACCCGCCCGGCCGAGCTGGCCTCCCTGCTCGCGTCCCTCTGACCGGTCAGGGGTTCAGCAGGTCGGGGGCCCAGCGCTCGCCGAGCACCTGGGTGAGGACGGTGAGCACGATCGACACGGCGACGGAGACGAGGATGGCGGTGATCAGGCCGCGCAGGCCCCGGCGGCGGTGTTCCGAGCCGTCCGGGTTCAGGGGTGGGAGGTTGCGCGGCCGGGTCCAGGGCACCTCGCGGAACGTCCAGTAGAGCAGGCCCAGCCCGAACGGGACCGCGGCGAACATCCAGAACCAGTACCAGCGGGTGGCGGTGACCGGCGGGCGGCCGGCCAGCAGCACACCGAGGAAGACCACCGCGAAGAGCAGCCCGATCCCGTTGACCAGGTTGCCCAGCACGATCACCGGGCCCTGCTCCGACTCCTGGCCGGCCACGTCGAACGAGCCGTCGTTCTCGGTCCAGTGCACGCGGCCGTCCGGGGTGCGCCACGCGAGGATCGGGGCCGGGTCGGTGGCCGGCGGCTCCAGGTGCGGCACCGCGAACCAGCGGTCCGGGGCCCGGTCGGTCCACCGCTCGCCCCACTGGTACGCCGCGACATAGCCGCTGGTGAGATCCGTGCGCGCCCGGTCGCCGTCCGCGTGCCGGGGCGCACCCCACCAGGCCGTCACCGCCGCGAACAGCCACAACGCCACCAGGAGCCACCGTCCGAAACGCCACATGGGCTCGACCTTAAACCGGCTGATCAAGCATGAAACGACGCTTCCCCGGGCATCTGAGCGGCAACCGAAGGGGAAAGTCGATGAGCTGGACACACACCGTCTGGGACCGCGCCCGGGCGACGCTGGCCGCGGCGGCCAGCCGCAACGTTCCGCCGCCGTTCACGGTCGGTCCCGAGTTGCAGGACACCACCACACCCGTGGTGGTGGTCAACAACCGGCCGAGCAGCGCCGACGTCCTGCCCCGCGGGGTGCGTACGGCCGGCGCCTGGGCCTGGCGCTTCATCCTCTTCGTCGTCGCCGCCTACCTGTTCCTGCGCGTCGTCGCGCTGCTGCACGTGATGCTCATCCCGGTCGCCGTCGCCACCCTGCTGGCCGCCCTGTTCCAGCCGCTCAGCGCGACCCTGGTCCGCAACGGCATGAAGAAGTCCCTGGCCGCCGGCCTGGTCCTGGTCGCCGCGCTGGTGCTGGTCTTCGGCGGTCTGGGACTGATCGTGCGGACCTTCATCAGCCAGCTCGACGACCTCTCGGCCCGGGTCGAGGGCGGCCTCGCCGAGGTGCAGAGCTGGCTGCACCGCGGCCCGCTGCACCTCTCCGACGCGCAGCTCGACCAATACCTGGAGAAGGCGCGGGAGCAGTTCGCCGCGAGCCAGGGGTCGCTCACCACCGGGGCGCTCAGCACCGCGACCACGGTGGGGGAGGTGCTCACCGGGTTCTTCCTGGTGCTGTTCACGCTCTTCTTCTTCCTCCGGGACGGCGGCCAGATCTGGTCGTTCCTGTGCCGGCTGCTGCCCCGCGACGCCCGCGTCCCGACCGCCCGGGCCGGGCACTACGCGTGGCACACGCTGATCTCGTACGCCCGCGGCACCGTCCTGGTCGCCTTCATCGACGCGGTCGGCATCGGCATCGGCCTGCTCGTCTTCCGGGTGCCGCTGGCCCTGCCGCTGGCCGCCCTGATCTTCCTGGGCGCGTTCATCCCGGTCGTCGGCGCCACCGTCACCGGCGCGATCGCCGTGCTGGTCGCGCTGGTCGCGAACGGCCCGGTCACCGCGATCAGCATCCTGGCCGTGGTGATCGCGGTGCAGCAGCTGGAGGGGCACGTCCTCCAGCCGCTGATCATGGGACGGGCGGTGGCGCTGCACCCGCTCGCGGTGATCCTGGCGATCGCGGCCGGGGTGGTGGTGGCCGGGATCGTCGGCGGGCTGATCGCGGTGCCGCTGCTCGCCGTGCTGAACACCGCGATCCGCTACCTGGTCGACCACCCGTCCGGTGAACCCACCCCGGACCGCGAGCCGCCCGGCACCGAACCGACCGACGACGACGAGGCCGAAGCCGAGGACGCCGCCGAGGCCACCGCGCGAAGCGCGGACCCGGCCACCCCGCCGCCGGCCGAGACTTCGGTCGCCCCGGCCCGCGGCTGATCCGCGGGCCGGCCCGGGAACCGCGGGTAGGCGTACCGAAAGAGTTAGTTGCCGACGCCGACCGAAGCCATCAGAGCGGCCGGATAGCGATCGCCGCGGGCCGAGCCCTTGGGCACGGCCCGCTCGATCGCGGCCCGATCGTCCGCCGTCAGCGTGAGATCGAGTGCCGGCAGCGCCTCGGCGAGGCGATCGCGGGTGCGGGCGCCGACCAGCGGCACGATGTCGTCACCCCGCCCCGCCACCCAGGCGATGGCCAGCTGGGCGACCGTGCAGCCCTTCGCCTCGGCGACCCGGCGCAGCTCCTCGACCAGCGCGAGGTTGTGCCGCGCGTTCTCGCCGGAGAAGCGCGGCATCCGGCCCCGGTGGTCACCCGGCCCGGCCGCGGTCCAGTGCCCGGAGATCAGCCCGCGGCTCAGCACGCCGTAGGCGGTGATCCCGATCCCCAACTCGCGCACCGTGCCCAGCACCTCGGCCTCCACCCCGCGGGACACCAGCGAATACTCGATCTGGAGGTCGGCGATCGGGTGTACGGCGTGGGCCCGGCGGATCGTCTCGGCGCCGACCTCGGAGAGCCCGGCGTACCGGACGTAGCCCGCCTCGATCATCTCGTGGATCGCGCCGATCGTGTCCTCGATCGGCACCGCCGGGTCGAGCCGGGCCGGGCGGTAGATGTCGATGTGCTCGACGCCGAGCCGGGTCAGCGAGTGGACCAGGAAGTTCTTCACCGCGGCGGGCCGGCTGTCCTGCCCGTGGAAGCCGCCGCCCGGACCGGTCAGCGCGCCGAACTTGACGCTCAGCAGGTAGTCGTCCCGGTTCCGGCCGCGCAGCGCCTCGGCGAGCAGCATCTCGTTGTGGCCGGTGCCGTAGTGGTCGCCGGTGTCCAGCAGGGTGACACCCCGCTCCAGCGCGGCGTGCACGGTGGCGATCGCCTCCCGGCGGTCGGCGATGCCGTAGGCGCCGCTGGACATGGCCATGGTGCCCAGGCCCAGCGCGGAGACGGCCGGTCCGGTGGTGCCCAGAGTTCGTTTCTGCATGCGGTCCACCCTGCGCCGGTGACCGGCCGGGCGGGAGCGGAGCGCCTGTCGTGGGAGCGCCGCTCCCTGTCTGCGCGCCCGCACCCGGGGCAGGATGGATCGCATGCAGCGTGAGCAGCTCGCCGACTTCCTGCGCCGCCGCCGCGAGGCGATCCGCCCGGCCGAGGCCGGCATCGCCGCCGGTCCGCGGCGCCGCACCACCGGCCTGCGGCGCGAGGAGGTGGCGATGCTGGCCGGCATGTCGGTGGACTACGTGGTGCGCCTGGAGCAGGGCCGCAGCAGCCAGCCGTCGGTCCAGCTGCTGACCGCGCTGGCCCGGGCCCTGCGCCTCTCCGACGACGAGCGCGCCCACCTGTTCCACCTGGCCGGGCACCAGCCGCCACCGGCCGACGGGGTGGCCCGGCTGGCCCGCGCCGGCCTGGTCCGGATGCTCGACCTGCTCGGCGACACCCCGGCCATGGTGATCTCCGACCTCGGCGAGGTGCTCGCCCAGAACCGGATGTCGATCCTGCTCGTCGGCGACCAGAGCGGCCTCGCCGGCGACCGGCGCTACCCGATCTACCGCTGGTTCACCGAGCCGGAGGTGCGCGCCGTCCACCCGCCCGCCGAGCAGGAGCGGCACGGCCGCCAGTTGGTCGCCGACCTGCGGGCCGTCGCCGGCCGGCGATCGACGGATCCGCTGGTCACCGGGTTGCTGTCCCGCTTGCGACAGGCCAGTTCCGAGTTCCGTACGCGCTGGGACGCGCACGAGGTGGGCCTGCGCCGGGCCGACCGCAAGACGCTGGTGCACCCGCGCGTCGGCGGCATCCTGGTGGACTGCGAAACCCTGGTCACCCCGGATCTCGGCCAGCAACTGCTGGTCCTCACCCCGGCCGACGCCGACGCCCGCGAGCGGCTGGACCTGCTCCGCGTCCTCGGCGTCGAGGAGTTCCCGGGGCAGCCCGCGCACACCACCTCGGGTCAGCCGGCGCCGTGACGAGCGGCTTCCCGGCGACAGCACCCCGGCGACGACAGCGAGCAGGGGATCGGCGACCGGCTGGTGTCACGGCTCGCCGCCGCGGCCGGAGACCGCGTGCAGTTCGCGGCCGGCCCGGCTGAGCCACGCCAGCGCGCGGACGGCGTCGTACGTCCCCGCTTTCAGCTGCGCCGCCGCCCGGGACGCGGTCTGATACAGCTGCTCCGCCTCGGGCGTCCCCTTGCACTCGATGGCGAGCACCGCGAGCGACTCGACGCTCTCCCACGATCCCGGCTTCAAGGACGCGGCGGCCTCCAGAGCCCGTTGCAGTGGCAGGCGCTCATCGTTGCGGTTTCCGAACATCAGGGTCCCTTCCCGAACTGCGTAGCCGGCGGGCTGGAAAGTACAACCACCGCGCACGCGGCGGACCCGCGTCAAGCCACGATCCGGCCGTCGGCCGGCGATCGCCGGGTCATGGCACGCTCGTCGCGGAGCCGCGGCCGGCATCGTCCGGACCCTCAGGTGCGGTCACCGACCGCCGCGGTCACCTCGACCTCGAGCACCAGGCCGGGCAGGAACAGGCCGCTGACCTGGACGGTGGTGCTCGCCGGTGGCGTACCGGTGAAGACCTCCCGCCGCACCGCCGCGTAAGCCGGCAGGTCCGCCAGGTCCAGCATGTAGGTCCGCACGTGCAGGACGTCGCCGAAGCCCGCCCCGTGCGCCGCGAGCAGCCCGCCGATGACCTCGAAGATGCGGGCCGCCTGCGGACCGGCCTCGCCCGGGGCGAGCACCGCACCGGTGTCGTCGATCGCGACCTGCCCGGAGAGGGTCAGCAGGGCGCCGCCGGGCAGGTCCAGGCGGGCGACATGCGAAAACCGATTCGCGTACGGCGCGGGCGCGGTCGCCGGGTTGTCGAGGGTGAGTTTCACCGGGACTCCCGATCGATCAGCGCGCAGATGTCGGCCTGCTGGTCGGGCACGGCCGCGAGCAGGCTCAGCGTGGCCTCGACGACGGGTGTCGTCCCGCTTGCGAACCGGAGGTCTTTGGCGGCCAGCGCGACCGGGAAGTCGGCCGTGGTGCTCGTCGCCCGCCGCAGCGCGCCGGCCAGCGGCCCCGCGGCCAGCAGCTCCATCGCCGCCGCCCGGTCGATGCCGAGCGCGGCGGCGACCTCCAGCGTGTCGTGCAGCGCGCCGATGGCGGTCAGCGCCGCGGTCATCTGCATGACCTTGACCGCGCTTGCCGCGTCGCACCGCTGGATCGTGCCGAGGTGCCGCAGCACCGGCTCGGCCGCCTCCACCGCGCCACTGGCCAGGATCACCAGCGTCCCGGCCGCGACCGCGTCGACGCTGCCCATCACCGGCGCGTCCACGAACGACACGTCCCCCGGCAGCCGCTCGACGATCGCCGCCGTCGCCTCCGGCCCGATCGTCGACATCTGCACCAGCACGGTCCCGGGCCGCAGCGTCGCCCCCGATCCGAACAACACCTCCGCTACGGCCGCCCCGTCGGTCAGCACCGTGATCACCACGTCGGCCCCGGCGACCGCCTCGGCCGGGGACTCCGCCACCTTCGCGCCGGTCGCGGCGGCCCGCGCCGGGTTCCGGCTCCACGCCGTCACCACATGTCCCGCCGCGCTCAACCGCCGCACGACAGCACTGCCCATCCTCCCGGTGCCCAGCACCGCGATGTTCGTCATGCCTCGAACCTAGGAGCGTCCGAGGCATGCGACAAACGACTGTCTGGCATGGCTGCCATGCCCAGATAGCATGCCTGGATGGAGACGCAGCTGCTCGAGGTGTTCCGGACCGTCGCCCACCTCGGCTCGATCACCGCCGCCGCCCGCCGCCTGCGGTTCACCCAGTCGGCGGTGTCCCGGCAGATCGCGGCGCTGGAGGCGGAGGTCGGCGCCCGGCTGCTGGACCGGCTGCCGCGCGGCATCGCGCTCACCGAGCCGGGCCGCGCGCTGCTGCCGCACGCCGAGGCGATCCTCGACCGGCTCGGCGCCGCCCGGCAGGCCGTCGGCGACCTGGACAGCCTGGCGGCCGGTCGGCTGCGGGTCGGCGCGTTCGCCACCGCGGTCGCCGCCCTGGTCCCACGGGCCATCACGTCGTTCCGGACCGTGTTCCCCGGCGTCGCGGTGTCCCTGGTGGAGGGCTTCTCGCCGGCGCTGCTGGAGCGGCTCGCGGGCGGCGACGCGGACCTCGCGATCGTCAGCGACGCCCCGGCCGGGCTGCCCGGCCCGGACCGGTTCGACCTGCATCACCTGCTCGACGAGGAGATGCTGGTCGCCGTGTCCCGCCGGCACCGGCTGGCCCGCCGCCGCACGGTGCGCCTCGCCGAGCTGGCCGACGAGTCGTTCGTGGCCAGCTCACCGCGGCCGGCCGAGACCCTGCTGGGTGGCAGCGCCGCGGCCGGCTTCCAGCCCCGGATCGACATCGTGGTGGGGGAGTGGACCGGCAAGTTCGGCTGCGTCGCGGCCGGGCTCGGCGTGACCCTGGTGCCGGCGCTGGCGGCCCGCATGGCCCCGGCCGACCTGGTGCTGCTGCGGGTGCATCCGGACGACCAGTCGCCGCGCCGGATCTACGCCGCCACCCTCGCCGGCCGCACCCGGCCACCCGCCGTGACCCACTTCCTGTCCCACCTGGACGCCGTGGCGGGCACTGTCCGGTCCTGATCTCGGACGGCACCACCTGCCCTGCCGCATTCCTGGGAAAGGCCCCCTCACGGTTCACTGCGGAGGCGACCTACGCCGTCCGTGGTCTCTGGCCGTCGCCCCATTCCCGCCCTGAGCGTCGTGGCCCGGCCCCGGTCGGTCGGCGTTGGCAGAACCTCACCCCACGCCACCACCGCCACCGCGGTCTGGCCGCCCGGTGAACGCCCCGTCGGGATGTGACTTCGTGTACCCGCGGCCACCGCCCCTCCGTCAGACCGACCGGACCAGGTCGGCGGCCTCGGCGATGGTGGCGCGGTCGTAGTCGAAGTAGGGGCGCAGCGGCAGCGGGGCGGCGGTCCGGCCCCACTGGTAGATCAGCCGCTGTGTCTCCATCGACCCGTCATGCCAGCGGCGCAGCACGTCGTGCAGGTTCAGCGGGGACGGCGACGCCTCG
Organism: Actinoplanes ianthinogenes; assembly: GCF_018324205.1. Classification (NCBI taxonomy): domain Bacteria; kingdom Bacillati; phylum Actinomycetota; class Actinomycetes; order Micromonosporales; family Micromonosporaceae; genus Actinoplanes; species Actinoplanes ianthinogenes. The sequence continues at coordinate 373,462 of NZ_AP023356.1, read as the reverse complement.
CCGTCGCCCAGGATGAAGGCCAGCTCCGGCACCGCGTCGGCCGGGGTGAGCGCGCCGTCACGCACCCGGGACAGCACCTCGAAGCAGGCGTCGAACTGCTCCTGCGCGCTGGGCAGGTCCGGGCAGAACGAGCCGGGCACCGGGCCCTGGTGCAGGCGGTCCAGCAGCGCCGGGTCGGCGGTCTCCAGGAACTGGTAATACGTCCCGGCGACCCGGAGGACGCCCAGGTTCCACGCGAGGTACCACATCTTCGACCAGGCTCGCCACAGGTCGAAGTCACGGAACGCGATGTACGACCCGGCGATCAGCTTGTCGTTGTTGTCCAGGATGCTCTGGTTCAGCGTCTCCAGGTACGCGAACCGGGTGGCCGAGTAGTCCCCGGCAGCCCGGGCCTCGAGGAACCGCGGCACGAACGCCTCGATCACCGCCATGGTGTTGCTCATGCCGCGGCTGAACAGGGCGTCGATCGCCCCGGCCGCGTGGCTCATCAGCACCCAGCGGTCGCCGACCGTGCGGGACGAGGAGAACTGGGTGCGGCCGGTGGAGATCCAGCGGAACGCCGACGTCGCGTTCGCGAATTGCCGGCCGATCGACGGGAACCGCTCCAGGAACTCGCCCCACTCCTGCTCGGCGGTCACCCCCGGGCGCTGCGGCCAGCGCTCGGCGTCCAGGTTGAGCCCCACGCTGACCAGGTCGGACTCGCTGCCCGGCCGGTTGTCGAACGGGATCACCCACATCCAGCCGCCGTCGAAGACGTGGTGCAGGGTGCCCTCGTGCCACCGGTTCGGCTGGCCGCTGGACTCGGTGACGTCGTCGAACGGGACCACGCCCCGCAGGTGGGTGAAGATGGTCCGCGAGTTCGTCCGGAACCGGCACGGCTCCTCGCGCAGCCCGAACGCGTCGGCCAGCACCGACGTCCGCCCGGTCGCGTCGATCACGTAATCGCTGTGCAGCGTCTCCCCGCTGTCCAGCGTCACCACGGCCTCGTCGGGCCGGATGTCGACCGCCTGCACGCGGACGCCCTCCCGGGTCAGCGCGCCGTACCGTTGCGCCGCCTCGAACAGGTACTGATCGATGTCGGCGCGCATCAGGTGCGACTCCGGCCCGAACGGGCCCTCCGACACGCTGCACTGGGTCACCTCGAACGGCTCCTGGAACCGGCCCTCCCGGTGGTAGACGAAGCCGAAGTTGGTCTTGATCCCGCACCGGCTGCTCACGTGCTCGGCGATCCCGCCGCTGGTCGACACGTGCGCCAGCTCCGGCACGTCGTACCGGGCGGCGAGCAGCCGCAGCAGGAACGACGTCTCGCCGATGGTGGACTCGCCGAGCGCGAACCGCGGGTGTCTCGCGGCGTCCACGAGGGCCACCGAGATGCCGAGCCGGGCCAGGATCGCGGCCACCGTGCTGCCACCGATGCCGCTGCCGAGAACCGTTACGTCGACGCGCCTGTCCATGCCTCATCTGCCTTCCGGTTGACTGCGGCCGCAGACCGCCGCTCGATCAGCGAGAGCAGCGGGCCGGTGGCCAGGGTCGTGATCATCAGCCCGGCGGACACCCGCCGAGCCGCGCGAGCGCCACGATGACCGCCAGGCTGAGCAGGACCTGAGCGAACACCTCACTGCTCATGCGGGGTCCTCCGGTCAGCGACCTCGTGCGAATACTCCACACCGGCCTTGGCCTGGGCGGCGGCCATGGTCCGGCGGGTCAGGCCGCCCGACTGGAGCTCGGCCTGATAGGCCTGCACCCGTGGCCAGGTGGAGGCGGTGAAGTACGGGATCACGCGGCGGGCGAACAGCTCGTAGGAGCGGCGGGTGGCGTGCGGGTCGGCGATGTCCGACTGCTCGATCAGGAAGGTGCCGAAGCCGCCGCTGAGCTCCCACATCTTCTCGATGTGCCGGATCGCCTGCTCCGGTGTGCCGATCACCGCGGTGCCGGTGGTCATCAGCACGTCGATGACCGCCTCCGGGTCGTCCAGGTCGACCGGCACGTTCATCGGGAGGATCTGGCGGATGTACTTGATGTACTCGGTCAGGCCGTGCCGCACCTCGGCGCGCGCCTGTGCCTCCGTCTCGGCCACGTGCATGAGGCTCATCACCGACCAGCGGCTCCGGTCGAAGGACAGCCCGGCCTGCCGCGCCTCGGTCTCGGCGATCCCGGCGGCGGTCCGCAGCGGATTCTCCGAGCCGGTCCCGATCGCGGCGGACGCGCCGAACGAGACCAGGCCGGCGCCGTACCGCCCGGCCAACTGGGGGCCGGACGGCGACTTGAACGCGGCGACCCGGATGTCCAGCGGCCACTGGAACGGCCGCAGGTGCAACACCGCCCGGTCCAGCTCGAACCAGTCGGTCTTGCGGGTGACCGGACCGTCGTAGCGCAGCAGGGCGGTGATCGCCTCCAGCGACTCCGCCATCATCCGCCGGGCCTGCATCGGGTCGTGCCCGATCATCGTGGCGTCCAGCGGCAGCGCGCCCGACCCGACCCCGAAGATCAGCCGCCCCCGGGTCAGGTGGTCCAGCTGCACGATCCGGTCCAGCAGCAGGAACGGGTGGTGATAGGAGAGCGTCGCGACGCCGGTGCCGAGCCGGATCCGCCGGGTCCGCTGCGCCGCCGCGGCGATCATCAACTCCGGCGAGGCGATGATCTGCCAGCCGCCGGAGTGGTGCTCGCCGAACCAGAACTCGTCGAAGCCGAGCCGGTCGCAGAGCTCGGCGAGGTCGAGGTCACCTTCGAGTTGCAGGGTGGGGTCTTCCATCGGGTGATGAAACGGAAAGAGCAACGCCCCGAACTTCATGACTCCGGCCCCCTGCCCGCGAGTACGCCCACTGTAGACGCGAACCCACCGATCGAGCAGACCCGGAATTTGCCACAGTGGATGTGAGCCCGATCACGGTTCGCTCCCGGCGCGGGCCGATCCGGCGATCCGCGGGATCAGCGATAGGTGAGCAGCCGGCGGTCGCCCTCCAGGTGGGTGTGCTCGTTGAAGGTGGAGAGCGACAACCCGCTGCGCCCCGCGATCACCTTGGTCATCCCGGTGTTCACCGAGACCCGGTTCAGCGCCGCCCACACCGTCGCGACCGTGCCCAGCGGCGCGTCGAGGCCCGCGGTGAGCAGCGCGGACACCATCGCGATCGGGCCGCCGGAGCTGACCAGCACGATGTCCCGGTGCTGCCGCAACAGGTCCGCGGCCGACGACAGGGCCGCCGCGACCCGCCGCCGGAAACCGGCGAACGACTCCGTGTACTCCAGGTCGAACTGACCCGACGACCACCGCGCCGTCGCCGCGTCGAACACCTCCTGGAACGCCCGGTCGGGCCGCTCCGCGAGGTTGAGCTCGGCCATCATGGCCGCCCGGTCCCGGTACACCGGCCGGTGGATCTCGACGACGTGCTGGAAGTCGAACTCGTTCCACCCCGGATCGACGGTGGCCGGCACGTCCGCGCCGAGCCCGTCGAGGAGCCCCGCCGCGGTCTCCGCGTGCCGGCGCATCGTGCCGCGCAGCACCAGGCCGGGCTTGACGCTCCGGGCCGCGAGAGCCCGCCCCAGCGTCCGCGCCTGCTCGTGCCCGAGCTCGGAGAGCGCGTCGTAATCGTCGGCGCCGAAGGACGCCTGACCGTGCCGGACCAGCAGAAGACGAGCCATTTCTCAGACCATCTTCCGTACGACGGACAGCGGCAACACACGCATCGCCACCCCGATGGGCACCCAGGGCCAGGCCGGCACATACGCCTTGACCTTGCGTTTCTCGATCGCGGCCACCATCGCCCGCACCCCCGGGACGGTATCGACCATGAACTTCGTCTTCTGCTTCACGTGCGCGTTCATCTCCGAGCGGATGTAGCCCGGGTAGATCACCGACACGTCCACCCCCGGCACCCGCTCCGATCGGACGCCCTCGGCGATCGCGGCCACGCCCGCCTTGGTCGCGGCATAGGTGGTCATCGACTTGCGCATCCCCCGGAGCGCCGACATCGACGAGATCAGGACCAGATGACCCCGCTTTTGCGTACGAAAGATCGTCAGTGCCGCCTCGGCCTGCGCGAGCGCCCCGACGAAGTTGACCATCGCCGTCGCCCGGTTCGCGTCGAAGCGGCCGGTGCCCAGCGGGGCGCCCTTGCCGAGCCCGGCGTTCACCACCACCCGGTCGATCCGCCCGAACTCGTCCGCGAACTGCTGGAACACGGTGAACACCGCGTCGTCGTCGGTGACGTCCAGCGCCCGGACGCTGACCCGCCGGTCGGGGTGCGCGGCGGTGATCTCGTCACGGAGCTGATCGAGACGGTCGGTGCGGCGGGCGCAGAGGGCGAGGTCGTAGCCGAGCGCGGCGAACTGCCGGGCCATCTCCTCGCCGAGGCCGGCGCTGGCCCCGGTGATCAGCACAACTCCTGGTGGCATGCGCACACGGTAGGTGTTGCCCGGCAAAACGCAAGATCCGGGTCTCGCACGACCCGAGGCTCGGCCAAGTCACTCTGCCTGTCGTGCTCCGATCCCGGTGCACCCGGCCAGCGCGTGTGCGGTCAACCGCAGGTGGCCTTCGAGGCAGACCAGCTCGTCCGGGCGCGGTCCGGCCAGGATGAGCGGGGCGAAGCGTTGTCCCCTTGGGCCGGCGCGCACGCCCGGCGGGACAGGCGCCGGTCAGGGGTGGGGCATGCGAGCGAAGAACACGTAGACGCTGGCCCCGCAAAGTACGAATACCATCAGGATCAGGCCCAGCAAGGTGATCACGCGGGCCACGACCCTGGCCTTGGTGGGCGGAGGCCCGGGCACCTCGGGGACGTTCGGCACCCCCACCCCGCCGTAACGGCGAATGTAGTCGGCCTGGTCCGAGCGCTGCTGCTCGATCCGGCGGCGGTTGTCGTTCTCCAGCCGGCCCCACTGGTCCATCCTGGTGCCTCCCATGTGTGCGGCGCTCACAGCGTTGGCGGTCTTCGCCGCGCCATCCGCACGGCACCGTCTCGGGCCGGCGTTCCGGGCGGGCCCTGCGTGTTCTGGTCATAAACACGTAAGCAAAGTCCTACGGAGACTGGCACGTCCGTTCGGCCACGGCCGCATCCGCTCATCGGCAGCTCCGCGGAGGCGCGGCTCGGGCGCCTCATGGGGCGTCTGCACGGGAAGCGAACAGGCTGCGGAGCTACCACGAGCGCTACCGGCGGTGGAGATCCGCAAAGCGTGCACCGGGCAATGCGGGCGGGCGGACGCCGCGAGCGCCGATCGGCTCAGTCGCGGCGCAAGATCACTACGAGGACGCGGAGGACGAGCACGACCGAGATGATCAGGAGGCCGTAGCCGAGCAGGGGGAACAGGCCGATGCCGGCGCTGATCCGCGGCCCGCCGCCGGTGCCGAGCAGCAGGATGCCCATCACGCCGGCGGTCGCGCCGATCACCGTGAGCAGCACCTGATGAATCAGCCCGGTCACCACCCGCCGGTCCCGTTCGTCGGAGAACAGCCGGATGTTCAGCCGCAGCCGCCCGTTCTCCACGGCGTCCCCGATCCGGTCGATCCGCCGGGGCAGGCCGCGCAGCATCGGCAGCAGCGTGACCAGCTCCTCCTCCAGGGTGCGCGGCAGGTTCCGCGGCCCGAACATCTCGGCCAGCCGGCGATCGCCGGCCTCCCGGGCCGCGCCGAGCAGGTCGAACCCCGGGCGCAGCAGACCGAGCGTGCCCTCCACCGTGGCAAAGGCCCGGAACACCGCCGCGACCGCCGCCGGCACGCCGAGCCCGTAATCGGCGACCGTCCGCAGCAGCGCGGTCACCGCCGCCACCCCGGCCGAGCTGCCCGGCGCCGCGTAGCGGACCAGCAGCACGCCGAGTGCCCGCTGGAGGTCACGCTCGTCGACGTCCCCGCCGTGGTCGGCCAGGTCGAGCAGCGCGTCGCTGGCACCCACCGCGTCCCCGCGGCCGACGGCGGCCAGCAGCCGGCCGACCGCGGCCCGGGTGACCCCGTCCAGGCGGCCGACCGAGCCGAGGTCGAGCATGCCGAGCGAGCCGTCCGCCTCGACCAGCAGGTTGCCGGGGTGCAGATCGGCGTGGAAGACCCCGTGCACCAGCACCTGGTCGAGCAGGCTGTCCAGCAGCGCCGCGGCGACCGCCTGCCGCCGCTCGTCGTCCAGCCCGGCGAGGACCGGCTCGGCGGCGCCCAGCGGGGTGCCCGGGAGCCGGCCCATCACCAGGACCCGTTCGGTGCTGAGCTCGGCGTACGCCGTAGGGACCCGGACCCGGCGCTCCGGCGTGGTGGCCAGCGCCGCGGCCATGGTTTGCAGGTTGTCCCGCTCGACGGTGAAGTCGAGCTCCTCGCGCAGCGCCTCGGCGAAGCCGAGCGCCAGCCCCCGCGCGCCGAACGCCCGGCCCCACGAGGTGCGGGCCTCCAGCGTCCCGGCCAGCCGCAGCAGGATGTCCAGGTCGCGGTCCACGACGGCGGCGATGCCCGGCCGGCGCACCTTCACCACGACCGCGGTGCCGTCCGCCAGCCGGGCCGCGTGCACCTGCGCCACCGACGCCGCGGCCAGCGGCTCCGGGTCGATCTCGGCGAACGCCCGGTCGCCCAGCTCGGCGTCGAGGACCGCGGAGATCTCCGTCCACGGCACCGGGGCGGCCCGGTCCTGCAGCGCGGTCAGCTCCTCGATGAACTCGGCCGGCAGCAGGTCCCGCCGGGTGGACAGCAACTGCCCGACCTTGACGAAGGTGACCCCGCCCTCGTCCAGCGCCGCGCGCAGCGACCGGGCCAGCCGCCGCCGGGCCGCGGCCGAATCCGGACCGGCCGGCGGGCGGCCGCGCAGGAACCGGCCCAGCCCGTGCCGCAGCGCGATCCGCACGATCGACGAATACCGCCGGGTCCGCGCGACCCGTCGCCGGGCGGCCCGCCACGCCTCGGCCGGCCCGGGCAGCGTCCCGGACGGCAGCAGCACCTCCAGGACCACCAGGGCGGCCATCGCGAGCAGCACGGAGACGCAGACGGCCGCGAGCATCAGCAGAGTTCCCTCGGCCGTGGACACGGTGGCCGGGTCCGGCGGGGCGAGCGCGGCCAGGATCGGCGAGAGCACCAGCGTGGCGAGCACCGCGGCGACCAGCGTCCGGCCCGGCCCGACCGGCACGCCGAGCAGCCGCCGGATCACCGCGGCGAACAGCAGCACGGTCAGTGCCAGGAACGGGATGAACAGCAGCACCTGCACCCGCCCGACCCTAGGGGAGACGCGCGTCGATGTCCGTCCCGTCATCAGTGGCGCTGATGACGGGTATCGCGAGATTCGTCTTCCGGAGCCACCCGGTGCCGGCCGATCGTGGTCGGATGCGGGAGATGCGATCCGGCCGGGCCGCCGGCGACGTCATGGCGGCCGGGACCGGCCTGGCCGGGGCCACCGGTCGGCTCGGGGAGGGCGGTCAGGGCCGGGTCGCGGGGAAGGTCGTCCTGGTCACCGGCGCTGGGCAGGGGCAAGGGGCTGCGGAAGCGCGGCTGCTCGCCGCCGAGGGCGCGATCGTCGTCGGCTGTGACCTGGGGCCGTCGCCCGCCGAGGACCTGGGCGGCGCCGGCTATCGGCAACTGGACGTGACCGACGCGGCCGGGTGGGCCGGGCTGGTGGCCGAGGTGCGGGACCGGTTCGGGCGGGTCGACGGCCTGGTGGCGAACGCCGGGGTGACCTGGCGGGCCCGCCTCGCCGACCTGGACCCGGCCGACCTGGCCCGGGTCACGGACGTCAACGTGACCGGCGCGCTGCTCGGCGTTCAGGCGGTGCTGCCGCTGATGCCGGCCGGCGGGTCGATCGTGCTGGTCGGCTCGGTGGCCGCGCTGACCGGGCACTTCCCGGTCGCGTACACCGCCTCGAAGTGGGCGCTGCGCGGCCTGGCCAAGGCCGCCTGCCTGGAGCTGGGCCCGAGCGGCATCCGGGTGAACACGGTCCACCCCGGCTACATCGAGACCCCGATGACCGCGTCCGCCGCGCCCGCCTTCCGCGCCGCGAACGTCGCCGAGACCCCGCTCGGGCGCACCGGAACGGTCGACGAGGTGGCCCCGCTCGTCCTGTTCCTGCTCAGCGACGAGTCCTCCTTCATCACCGGCGCGGAGATCCCGGTCGACGGCGGCCTGACCGCCCACGGCGGCGTCAAATCCATCAGCGACGCCGTCCGCTGAGGCGGTGCGGAGGTCGATTACGATCACTGCCTCGTGACCGCGAGGGAGCATCATGGACGACGACCGGCCAGTCTCGGCGCCCTATCGATGGACGGCGCTGATCGGCCTCGGGTGGTACGCCGTGGTCATCACCGCCTGGCTGGTCGGCATGTTCCAGGTGAGCGACCCGCACGCCTGTGACGGCGAACGCGGCATGGGCTGGTGCATGACCACCGCGAACGCCGCCGTCTTCGGACTCACCCTGCTCAGCCCGGCCGTGCTCGTCATGATCGGCGGGATGCTGGCGCTCGCCGTGCCGATCAGCCGGAACGTCGGCTCGCCGCCGCTGGCCGGCACCCTGGCCGCAGCCGGCTCCGCGGTGCTGGGGCTCTGCCTGGGCGGCGCCTGGCTGGTGCTCCGGTGACACGGGCCGGCCTCGGCACGCTCTTCTTCGGGTGGATGTGGGGCGTCCCGTTCCTGCTGATCGTCGGGCTGATCCGGCGCGACAAGGACTTCCCGGCGACCGGGTACCTGACCGCCGCGCTGGTGCTCGACCTGGTCGTACCGATCGGTGGTCTGCTCCTGGCGCGCCTGCTGAGCGACCGATTCTGGGCACGGCAGTTCGAGGGCGCCCTGGTCGGGATGGCGGCGCTGTTCCTAGCCTGGGCGGTGATCGCCGGGTCCGGGGGGTCGCCCGAGCCCGCCCCGGAGCCGTCACCGCGGGTCTCCCGGTGTGTGCAGTTCAGCGGCGGTCACCAGTGCCCCGGCGGCTGATCACTCCCAAGGCGAGCTGCCGGGGGTTCGCCCGGCCGGTTTTCCCGGTGGACTGCCGCGGCGGCCGTCCGATGTGCACGATGAAGGGCGGACCTGAAGCCGAGCCGAGGGAGCTGACCAGATGTGCACTGAGCCGGGCAAACACGGACTGACCCGCCGAGCGGCGCTGTTCGGTGGGGCGGGTGTCGCCGCCGCCGTCGCGGTCGGCGCGCCCGCCGAGGCGTCCACCGGTGGACGCGGGCTGCGTGATCTCACCTACCCGCTGGGCCCGGACACGCCGGCGTTCAGCCCGGGGGAGGAGGCGGTGCGCCGGACCGTCACCACGATCCCGGCCGACGGGTACTACATGCAGGAGTGGCGGATCATCGAGCACATCGGCACCCACGTCGACGCGCCCGCGCACTTCACCGCCGGCGGCCGCACGTCGACCGAGCTGCGCCCGGCCGAGCTGGTCATCCCGGCGGTGGTCATCGACATCGCGGCTCGTGCCGCGCACGACCCGGACACCGTCGTGACCGTCGACGACCTGCGTGCCTTCGAGCGCCGGCACGGCCGCATCCCGGACGACGCCGCCGTGCTGATGTACTCCGGCTGGGGCGCCAAGGTCGGCGACCCGGACGCGTACCGGGGCACCGACGCGGCCGGCACCCTGCACTTCCCGGGGTTCGGCGTGGACGCCTGCGAGTGGCTGCTGCGCCGCCGGCGGATCCGGTCGCTGGGCGTCGACACCCTGAGCATCGACCCCGGCGTCTCCACCACCTTCGACACCCACCTGGCGCTCACCGGAGCCGACCGGTACGGCCTGGAGAACCTGGCCGACCTGCACCGGATCCCGCGCCACGGCGCCACCATCTTCGTCGGCCTCATCCCGTACGAGGGCGGCTCCGGCGGTCAGGCCCGCGTCCTCGCCACCTGGTAGCCGGGCCGCCGGTCACGCCTGATGCAGGGCGGTGACCAGGGACTCCAGCTCGGGGAGTCGCTCCGCGCGGGTGAGCGACTCCTCCAGCACCCGGTCGTGGGTGGGGCGCGCCTCGTCGAGCAGCTCGCGGCCGGCCGGGGTCAGCTCGGTGTAGATGCCGCGGCGGTCGTCGGCGCACAGGATCCGGGTGAGCAGTCCCCGGTCCTCCAGGCGGGTGACCAGCCGGGTGGTGGCGCTGCTGGACAGGGCGGCGGCGCGGGCCAGCTGCTGCATCCGCATGTGCCAGCCGTCCTGGCGGCTGAGCGCGTCCAGCACCGTGTACTCCACCACCGAGAGCCGGTGGGTGGCCGCCAGCTCCCGCTCCAGGGCGGTCTCGATGAGGCCGTGCAGGGCGGCGAGCCGGCGCCAGCCCTGCGCGCGGATCTCCACCGCGTCGTTGCTGATCCCCATCGCGTCGTCCCTTCCACTTCCCGGCCCCGAGACGCTCCTCACCGTACACCGCCTTGCGCGGATATACCGCGCCTGCAACTATTTAGCCGTTGCGTGTGCAACTACTGCACACGCCGGTTATTGCATGCGCTGGAGGAGCTCCCGTGCCCATCGCCCTGTACGCCCTCGCCATCGGCGGCTTCGGCATCGGCCTGACCGAATTCGTCATCGCCGGCCTGCTGCCCGAGGTGGCCGCCGAGTTCCAGGTCTCCGAGGCGGTGGCGGGCGGCCTCATCTCCGGGTACGCGCTGTCGGTCGCCGTCGGAGCGATCCTGCTCACCGCCGCCCTGGGCCGGATCGACCGCCGCCGCGCGCTGCTGGGCCTGATGGTCCTGTTCATCGCCGGGAACCTGCTGTCCGCGGTCGCGCCGACCTACGGCCTCATGCTGCTCGGCCGGATCCTCGCGGCGCTCTGCCACGGCGCGTTCTTCGGCATCGGCTCGGTCGTCGCCGCCGACCTGGTCCCCGCCGACCGCAAGGCCGCCGCCATCGCGACCATGTTCACCGGCCTGACCGTCGCCAACGTGCTCGGCGTGCCGCTCGGCACCTTCCTCGGGCAGGCCGCCGGCTGGCGGGCCACGTTCTGGGCGATCGCCGGCATCGGGGTGCTCGCCCTGATCGGCATCGCGGCGCTGACCCCGGCCACCCCCGCCCCGCGCGGCGGCAGCCTGCTCGGCGAGTTCCGGATCTTCGCCAGCGTCCAGGTCTGGCTGTCGATCCTGGTGACCGTCCTCGGCTTCGGCGGCATGTTCGGCGCGTTCAGCTACCTGGCCTACACGCTCACCGGGGTCAGCGGCTTCCCGGCCGCGGCCGTACCGTGGCTGTTGATCGTCTTTGGTCTCGGTCTGTTCGCCGGGAACCTCCTCGGTGGCCGGGCCGCCGACCGGAACCTGCCGGTCACCCTGCTCGCGCTGCTCGCCGGTCTCACCTTGGTCCTGGCGCTGTTCGCGCTCGGCGCCGGCAGCCAGGTCGCCGCGGTCGCCGGGCTGCTGCTGATGGGCGGGTTCGGCTTCGCCACCGTGCCCGGCTTGCAGATGCGTATCCTCGGCCACGCGACCCAGGCGCCGACGCTGGCCTCCGGCGCGAACATCGCGGCGTTCAACGTCGGCAACGCCTTCGGCGCCTGGCTCGGCGGCCTCACCATCACGGCCGGGCTCGGCTACCGCGCGCCGCTCTGGGCCGGCGCCGCGGTCACCCTGGCCGCCCTGCTCATCTACGCGCTGGCCACCCGGCTCCCGGCCGGCGAGTTCGCCCGCGCCACCCGCACACCCGTCCCCGTGCACCACTGATCCACCACCGGAGGAATCCATGAATACCGTCAAGTTGAACAACGGCGTCGAGATCCCCCAGCTGGGCTTCGGCGTCTGGCAGGTCCCCGGCGCCGGGACCGAGGCCGCCGTCAGCACCGCGCTGGAGGTCGGCTATCGGAGCATCGACACGGCCTCCGCCTATGGCAACGAGGCCGGTGTCGGGCGGGCGATCGCCGCGTCCGGCCTGCCGCGCGACCAGGTCTTCGTCACCACGAAGCTGTGGATCGCCGACCTCGGCCGCGCCGCCGCCCGCGACGCCCTGCGTGCCAGCCTGGACAGGCTCGGCCTCGATCACGTCGACCTGTACCTGATCCACTGGCCGGCGCCGGCGACCGACGCCTACCTGGACGCCTGGCAGACCCTGGAGGAGTTGCAGGCCGAGGGGCTGACCCGGGCGATCGGCGTGTCGAACTTCCTGCCCGAGCACCTCGACCGGGTGATCGCGCTCGGCGGCACCGTCCCGGCCGTCAACCAGATCGAGCTGCACCCGGCCCTGCAGAATCGGGCGACCGTCGCCGCGAACGCCGAGCGGGGCATCGCCACCGAGGCCTGGAGCCCGCTCGCGCAGGGCGCCGTGCTGACCGAGCCGGCCGTGCTGGCCGCGGCCGAGGCCCACGGCGTCACCGCGGCGCAGGTGGTCCTGCGCTGGCACCTCCAGAAGGGCACCGTCGTGATCCCGAAATCGGTCACGCCGTCCCGGATCGCCGCCAACTTCGACGTCTTCGGGTTCACGCTGACCGACGCCGAGATCGCGGCGATCGACGCGCTCGACCGGGACGGGCGCACCGGCCCGCACCCGGCCACCTTCAACGGCTGACCGGGGCCTATGCCGGGTTGTTCGCGTGGGTCAGGGTCTCCCAGGCGGACATCAGGTTGTTGTTGCCGGCCGGCCGCTGGGACAGCGTGAGCTTCTCGGTGGCCGGCATCTGCACGCCCATCCGGTTGTGCAGGGCGTTGAAACCGACCTCGGTGACCGGACCGACCCAGCGGTTGTCGACCTTGCCGCCGCACAGCCAGGCGGGCAGGTCGCCGGTCGCATATCGGGACAGGAATCCCATGGCGTGCCGGAGCCGGTCCTTGACCTCGGGGTAGAGGTCGTGGCCCTGGATGCGGCTGGTCTCGGCGATGTGGCTGATCGCGGCGACGCCGTAGCCGGTGTGGGTGAAGTCGCGGCAGGTCTCCTGGGAGATGCCGTCCACGAAGGTGGTCTGGTCGTACCAGTACTTGATGATCTCCGCGCGGGTGTCGATCGTGGTGGTCGGCGGCGCCTTGGGCAGCGCGCCGTCCGACTTCAGGTAGATGTAGGCGGGCACCCGCTTGCGGAACCGGGCGATCGCCTTGTCGTACAGCGCCTGGTCGTCGAGGTGCACGGCGATCCCGACGGTGGCCTCCAGCTGGGTCAGCTCCCAGTTGCCGTTCCACGACGAGCGGTCCGCCTGCGCCATCGGCAGGTAGACCTTGCGCAGCATGGTGGCGAAGCGGGGCGCGTTCGGCCACTTCTTGTACTGATACTTGATGATCTCGGCGGCGCGCGGCCAGACCGAGGCGGTCCACGAGGACTGGAGGGCGTCGTTGCTGTTGGTGTGCGCGGTGATGGTGCCCGACCAGGCGTCCATGACGGTGATCGCGCGCTGGGCGTACCGGTCGTCGCCGGTCAGCGACCAGGCCAGCGCGAGGGTGTAGGCCGCGAACGCGTCACGACGCTCCGCGCCGCAGCCGATGTCCGGTTTTGAATAGGGTCCGCACTCCACCACCCGGACCGGCGCCGGCGTGTAGTCCAGCGACGCGGACGGGCTCGCCATCATCGCGTCGTACGCCTTCTTCCACGGCTGGGCGTCTCCCTTGACCTTGGCCTTCACGAAGGTCAGCTGCGCCTGGCTGACCAGGACGCCGGGATGGCTGAAGCTCTTCGAGCCGGTCGCGGGCGTCGCCGGGGCGCTGCTCGGAGCGGCGGCGGTGGTGGTCGCCGCATCCGCGGTGCCACTGCACGCGGCGAGGACCACGGCTGTCACCGCACCTGCGAGAACAGCGATCAGGCGGCGGGCCATGCGGGTGCTCCAAGCTGTGCGATCGTCCGGTGTGCCGGATGACTGTCGCCGGAAATGACCGAAAGTGTCAACCACCCGACGGCCAGTTCAGCGGCTCTGCCCGGGTAGGTGGCGGCTGACGAACATGTTCGCTACGATCGCGTTATGAGTCCTCGACGTGAACCCGTCAGCCGGCGCGACCGGCCCGCGAAACCACCGCTGAGCCGGGCGGGCGCGGTGGCCGTGGCGTTGCGGATCATGCGTGAGGAGGGTCTGGAGCGCGTCACCATGCGGCGCCTGGCCGCCGAGCTCGACACCGGTCCGGCGTCGCTCTACGTCTACGTGCAGAACACGGCCGAGCTGCACGGCGCCATCCTCGACGAGTTGCTCGCCGACCTGGACCTGCCGCGGCCCGACCCCGGCTCGTGGCGGGAGCAGCTGATCGAGCTGATGGCCGGTTACACCAGGCTGCTGATCGCGTGGCCGAGCCTGGCCCGCTCGGTGCTGGCGCTGCGTCCGTCCGGCCCGCACTACGTGCGGCTCATCGACGCGGTGCTCGGCCTGCTGCACGCCGGCGGGGTGCCGGTCGGGCAGGCCGCCTGGGGTGTCGACATGCTGCTCCAGCTCGGCACGGCGACCGCGGCCGAGCAGGGCACCCGCGGCGAGGCGGTGGACGCCGACGGCGAGCACCAGCTGCTGGTGCAGGAGCTGCGGGAGGTGTCCGAGCAGGAGTTCCCGCACATCGCCGGGGCTCGCGACGACCTGTTCTCCGGGACCGGGGAGCAGCGGTTCACCTGGGCGTTGCGGGTGCTGATCGCGGGCATTCAGGCCGTACCGAAATAGTTTCCGCGGCGACCGGAAGCTGACCGCCCGCCGGAACCGGCGGGTGGGTTGCGATATCCCCGAAGAACATGTTCGTCAGAAACGTGTTCGTCAGAATGGCTCGCAGAGCCATGCGACGACCAACCGACCGGAGGGCACAATGACCACATCTGTCACGATCGTAGGCGCCGGACTCGGCGGCCTCACCCTCGCCCGAGTGCTGCACGTCCACGGTATCCCCGCGACCGTCTACGAGCTGGACGCCTCGCCGGAGGCCCGCACGCAGGGCGGCATGCTCGACATCCACGACTACAACGGCCAGATCGCGATCCGGGCGGCCGGCCTGTTCGACCGGTTCCAGACGATCATCCACCCGGGCGGCGAGGCGATGCGGATCCTCGACAAGCGGGGGACCGTGCACGCCGACGAGCACGACGAGGGCGACGGCGGCCGGCCCGAGGTCGACCGCGGTGACCTGCGGCGGATGCTGCTCGACTCGCTGCCCGAGGGCACCGTCCGGTGGGGGAGCAAGGTCACCGGGGTCCGGGCGCTCGGCGACGGGCGGCACGAGCTGACCCTCGCCGACGGCGCGACGGTCACCACCGAGCTGCTGGTCGGCGCGGACGGCGCCTGGTCGCGGATCCGGCCGCTGCTCTCCGACGCCGGGCCGGCGTACTCGGGGATGTCGTTCGTCGAGGTGGACCTGCCCGACGCGGACCGGCGGCATCCCGGGCCGGCGCGCACGGTCGGCAGCGGGATGCTGTTCGCGCTCGGTCCCGGCAACGGATTCCTCGCCCACAAGGAGACCGACGGGAGCCTGCACATCTACATCGCGCTGCGGAAGCCGGCGGACTGGGTCGAGGGCATCGACTGGACCGACGCCGACAAGGCCAAGGCGCTGCTCGTCGACGAGTTCCACGACTGGGCGCCGGAGTTTCACGCGCTGATCACCGAGGCGGAGGGTGCGCTGGTCCCGCGGACGATCAACGTGCTGCCGATCGAGCATCGGTGGGAGCGGGTGCCGGGGGTGACGCTGCTCGGGGACGCGGCTCACGTGATGTCGCCGTTCGCGGGGGAGGGGGCGAACCTGGCGATGCTGGACGGGGCGGAGCTGGGGCAGGCGATCGCGGCTCATCCGGGGGACGTCGAAGGGGCGCTCATGGCGTACGAAAAAGCGCTCTTCCCGCGCAGCGCCGAAGCGGCCCGGGAGGCGGCCCGCAACCTTGACCTGTGTTTCGACGAGCGTGCCCCGCAGAGTCTGCTCGACCAGTTCGCCGCCTACGGGCAGGCCGGGCGGTGACCGGTCAATCGGGTACCTCCGGAGCCGGGAACCCGTCGGCGGGTGGCTGAAAGCCGCCGATCACGTCGGCGAGCAGACCGGCGAAGCCGATGCCCAGCCGGTCCTCACCGGGCCGGGCCAGCACCTGCAAGCCGATCGGCAGCCCGGCCGGCGACCGGCCGGCCGGAAAGACCGTGGCCGGCAGGCCGGGCAGCGCGGCCAGCGACCCCGGGAAGAACAGGGTGTTGTAGCGGCCGGTCCGGTCGCCGAGGTCCAGGGTGGAGAACCAGTCGGCCGCCTTGCCGGGGTCGTGCTCGAACGCCACGACCGGGGTGGCCGGCGCGACGAGCAGGTCCCAGTCATCGAAGAACGCGCACCAGGCGGTCACCAGCCGGCGGCGGTGTTCGGCCCACAGCGCCCGGCAGTGCGCGGTCGGGAACAGGCCGGACACCCAGGCCTCGTCGCGGGGGTCGCCGGACCCGAGCAGGGCGGCCGCGAACTCCTCCCGCTCCTCGCGCGGCGTCAACCGGGCGCCCTGCGCGGCCAGCACGGCCAGGAAGGTGTCGTGCTGGGCGGACAGTCCGCCCGGCAGGTCCGGCGTGCGCCAGGCCAGCCGGTGCACCTGTCCGGCCAGCACGTCGGCGAGCCGGTGGTAGGCGTCGGCGACGTCGGGATGCAGGACGAACCAGGGCGGCGGCGCCAGCATCGCCACCCGCAGCCCGGACAGGCGGCCGGCTTCCCGGTGCGTGCCGGGCGCCGGTGGGCCGAGCACGTCCAGCACATCCAGGACCAGGCGCAGATCCTCAGCGGAGCGCGCGATCGGTCCCACCTCGGTCATCCGCGGCACCGGCGGCCGCCGGGCCGGCGCCGGGCCGGCCCCGATCAGCGCGCCCTCGGTCGGCCGGTGAGCGTAGACGCCGCAGAAAGCCGCCGGCAGGCGCAGCGAACCGGCGGTGTCGGTACCCAGGTCGATCGGCACGACGCCGGCCGCCACCGCGGCCGCCCCGCCACCGCTGCTGCCGCCGGGAGTACGCCGGACGTCCCACGGGTTGTTCGTCACGCCGTACACCGTGTTGTAGGTCTGCCAGTCACGGCCGTGCGCGGACTGGTTGGTCTTGCCGATCAGGACCGCGCCGGCGTCGCGCAGCCGGGCGACGCACGGGGCGTCCGCGGGGCGCAGGTGTGCCCGGCCCGGGTCACCCGAGGTGGCCGGCAGGCCGGTCACGCCGATGTGCTCCTTGACCGTCATCGGGATGCCGAGCAGCGGCAGCCGTCCCGGCCGCGGCGCGGCGTCGGCCCGCCGGGCGCTCTCCGCCGCGCCGGCCCGGTCCGTCAGCACCACGGCGTTGAGCGTGGCATCGACCTGGTCGTGGCGGTCCAGGTGGCGGGCCAGCACCTCGGTGGCGCCGGTCGCCCCGGCGGCCAGTTGCGCCCGGAGCTCGGTGGCGGTGCCGTTCACCGCAGGACCGCGGCGTTCGAATATCCGCCCATGTAGTACCGCAGGGTGGCCCTCTCGCTGCACACCATCGGCACCTTCGCGCGGTCCAGCAGCACACACCAGGCGTAGTCGTCGGTCCATTCCAGCTTGCGCCACCAGCGGGAGAACTCGGTCGGGTACGGAAAGCGCCGGTAGAGCCGCCGGCTGACCAGCACCTCGCTGGTGTCCACGCCGTTGAACTCCCGGCCGCCGGCGCGCAGCGCGTCACGGACCACCGGCGAGCCGGGCTCGAAGACGCCGAGCTCCACCAGGCGGGCGTACGACGAGGCCCGCAACGCCGGGTCGGGATGCCACGGGTTCTCCGCGGCCACGTACGGCGACCCGTCCGGCGCGACCAGCCGGCGCCAGCTGTGCGCGACCTCGACTCCCGGGTTGGCCGCCAGGCAGTCCAGCAGGGACCGCAGGTGGTCCGGTTCGAACTCGTTGTCGTCGTCGAGCTGCGCGATCCACTCGCCGGACGCCACGGCGACAGCACCGTTGCGGAGCGCGCCGAGCCGCGCCGGCAGGTAGTCCTGCGGCAGGGCGGCGTGCTCGGCACCCGTGACGTTGCGGACGATCGCGTGCGGGAAACGCCGCGACAGCTCGGCGACCAGCGCGTCCGTGAGCGCCGGGCAGTTGTCGCCGATCACCAGGTGCTCGACGCGGACACCGCGCTGCGCCGCCACGGAGTGCATCGCCCGGACCAGTTCGGCCGGCCGGTTCATGGTGGGTGTCACCACGGTGACCAGAGGTAACGACATCATCGGGCTCCTCGGCTCGATCGTCATGGCTTGCGCAGCACCATGGCGGCGGTGTTCCCGCCGAACCCGAAGCTGTTCACCAGCACGCTGTCCACCCGGGACAGGCGCTGCGCGGTGGTCGGCACGGTCAGGCCGCCCCGCTCGACCGGGGCGCGCAGTCCGGCGGTGGGCGGTGCCGTGCGGGTTTCCAGGGTGCGAACGGCGGCCACCGACGCCGGGAAGCCGGCGCTGTGCATCAGGTGGCCGACGGCTCCCTTGTGGCTGCTGACCGTGGTCGCCGGCCAGGCCTGGTCGCGCGCCAGCCGGTCCAGCCCGGCGAGTTCGGCCTCGTCACCCTGGCGGGTGCCGGCCGCGTGGGCGTGCACGTGATCCGGACACCGTACGCCGGTCCGGCGCAGGGCCTCGGTCAGGACGGCGGAGGTGGCGCCCGGGTCGGACGCGGCCGCCTCGGTGCCGGCGACGCGGCACGTCACCCCGGCGACCACCGCCCGCGGTGTCGCGCCGCGCCGGTTCGCGTCGGTCGCGCGTTCCAGCACCAGCGCGCCGCCACCCTCGCCGAGCGTGGTGCCGGTGCGCTCGGCGTCGAACGGCCGGGCCACCTCCGGGCTGAGCGCCTTGACCACCTCCATCGAGGCGACGCCGTACTCGCCGGCGGTCCAGCCGCCCAGCACGATCGCGGTGTCCGCGAGACCGGCCCGCAGCCAGTGGCCGCCCAGGGCGATGCCGAACAGCACCGAGGCGCAGGCGTGCGACAGGAAGACCGGCTCGGCGTCGCCGCGGACCGCGGTGGCCAGCGGATCGGCGCCCAGCATCGACAGCCGGCGGCCCGTCGTCCGGTCCAGGGCCGGGGTCTGGCCGACCAGGACGACCACCGCCCGGGCCGGCGGTGCCGGAAGCCCCGCGTCGGCGAGCGCCTCGTCCAGGGCACGGCGCACCAGCCACGGCTGGCGGCCGGGGTCGTCCGGCCGGTCGCTCGGGCCGGGCGCCGGGGCGACCGCGGCCGCGGTGAGCCCGGAGGCACCCTCGACCAGCCGGGTCCAGAACGGTTGCACGCCGCAGCCGAACGTGGTGACCAGGCCGAGGCCGGTGACGACGAGTTCGGGGTCAGCCATGGTGAGTCATCTCCTTCCGGGCGGCCGCTTCCTGGGCCACCCAGCGGCGCAGCGCCGCGCGGTCCACCTTCCCGGTGCCGGTGCGGGGGAGCGGCACGTCGATGTGGATGTCCCGGGGCCGTAACCGGGGAGGCAGGTGGCGGCGGCAGAGGGTGCGCAGGTCGGCGACCGCGACCGGCTCGGCCATCTCGACGAACGCGACGACGCGATCGCCGCGACCGGAGGTGTCCTCGGCCGAGCGGACGCCGAGCACGCACGCCTCCACCACCCCGGACATCGTCCGCAGCACGTCCTCGATCGAGGTGGGCGCGTGGGTTTCGCCGTCCACGATGAGCGCCTCCTTGAGGCGCCCCAGCACGCGGACGTGCCCGTCGGGATCGACCTCGCCGATGTCGCCGGAGCGCAACCACCCGGTCGCGGTCAGGGCCGCCGCGGTGGCCTCCGGGTCGCCGAGGTAGCCGAGCATCCGGCTGGGGGTACGGATCACCAGTTCACCACTCGCCGCACGGCGCACCTCGGTGCCGTGCAGCGGTAGGCCGACCGTGCCGGGACGGGTCAGCCCCGGCGCGCTGACCGCGACGTTCGGCCCGGCCTCGGTCAGCCCGTAGCCGTCGTGCAGGTCCGCCCCGAGCGCGGCGAAGCGGGCCGCCAGCGCCGGATGCAGGACGTCCCCGCCGATGCCGCGGACCCGCACCCGGCGCAGCCGCTCGGCGACGGCCGGCTCCCGGCTCGCCGCGCCGAGCAGCAGCGAATACATCGACGGCACCCCGTCCAGCGTGGTGACGTCCCGGGTCAGCAGCCGCCGGGTGAGCCCGCCCACCGTGAACGACGTCTCCACCAGCAGGTCGCCGCCGCCCGACAGCCACATCAGCGCGATCGTCAGACCGTATGCGTGGGCCAGCGGGAGGGGCACCAGCATGGTGTCGGCGTCGCCGATCCCCAGCCGGGCCGCGGTCTCGCGCGTCTGGTACTCGAGCGCCGCGTGGGACAACAACACCAGCCGCGGCCGGCCGGTGCTCCCCGAGGTCGGGAAGACGGCGGCGGCCTCGGCCGGCAGGGTGGCCCGCCCGGGGCCGGCCACCGGCAGCACCTCGGGCATGCCGTCCCGGCCCTCGACGATCTCGGCGGCGCTGTACGTCGCCAGCCGGGCGCACAGCTCAAGTTGCAGCGCCGGCGGTGAGAACGCGACCGCGGCGCCCAGCCGGCGTGCCGCCACCACCGCCGCCAGCGCGCCCAGCCCGGTCCGGCAGGCCGTCATGATCGCCCGGCCGGGACCGGCGCCCAGCCGCCCGCAGTGCCGCACGACCTCGTCGAGCGTGCGCCGCAGCGTCGCCGCCTCGACCGGCACGCCGTCGAGGAACAGGTTCCCGGTCACCATGGCGCCGGACCCTCCACGCCACAGATCCGGCGGATGCCCACCGGCACGTCGTCGTCGTCGACCGGCACCACGACGAGCGCGAGCCGGCCGTCGTCCACGGCGGCCCGGGCGTCCCGCAGGGCGGACCCGGCCGACTCGGCGTCGGTCACGGTCGCGACCACCCCGCCGAGCGCTTCGACCAGCTCGGCCATCGGCAGCCGGGTGCCGAAGTCCGCCGTCGTGGTCGGCTCGCCCTCCTGCTGCCGCAGGAAGCGGGGCCAGCCGAAACCGCCGTTGTCGAACACCACCATGACCAGCGGGCAGCCCAGCTCGGCCGCGGTCGGCAGGGTGTTCGAGCTCATCGCGAACGCGCCGTCCCCGCAGACCACCACCACCGGCCGGCCCGGCCGGGCCACCGAGGCGCCGACCGCCGCCGGCAGCCCGAAGCCCATCATGGTCTGCTCGCCGGGGCCGACCAGCGGGAAGTCGGCGGGCAGCGTCAGTGCCGAGAGGTGGTAGCCCCAGATGTCGTGCAGGCCGTTCTCCTGCACCAGCACCGCGTCCGGGAACCGCTCCACCAGGGCGCGCAGCACCGTCCGGGTGGGTGACTCGGCGAAGGTCACCGCCGCGGCCCGGGCGTCCATCGCCTGCCGGGCGCGCACCACCGAGCCGAGCCATCCGGTACGCCGTGCGGCGCCCGCGTCGCCGGCCAGCGCGGCCCGCAGCGCCGCGGCGGTCAGTCCCGCGTCGCCGAGCAGGGTGACCTCGGCCGGCACCGACCGGTGGAAGGCGGCCGGATCGCCGTCGGCGTGCACCAGCCGGACCCGGTCGAGATCCCAGCCCATCCGGACGGTCTCCTCCAGCGCGGTGCCGATCGCCAGCACCACGTCGGCCTCGGCGATGCGCTCGGTGAGCGGTGGGGTGGCGTACAGGCCGACCAGGCCCAGGTAGTGCGGGTGCCGCTCGTCGAAGGTGCCCCGGCCGGAGGCGGTGGTGGCGGTGGCGGCGCCCCACTCGGCGGCCAGGGCGCGCACCGCTGCGGTGGCGCCCGCCGCGCGGACGCCACCGCCGGCCAGCAGGAGCGGACGGCTGGCCCGGGCCAGCACGGCGGCCGCGACGGAGACGTCGGCCGGGTCGGGCGCCGACCGGGCCACCTGGACCGGATCACCGGCGCCGGGGTGCACGATCAGATCGGTGGCCGTGCCGACCTCGGTGGTGATCTCCACCAGGACCGGCGCCGGCCGGCCGTTCAGGGCGAGATGCGCGGCTCGGCGCAGCGCCCACGGCAGGCTCTCCGCGGTGGCGACCACGAGATGGTCCTTCACCACCGACTGGGCCAGCGACCGTTGATCGGTTTCCTGGAAACCGCCCCGGCCGATCTCGGCCGCCGCGATCCGGGTGGTCACCACGATCACCGGAGCGCCGAGCGAGTTGCCCTCGAGCAGCCCGGTCAGCGCGTTCGTGAACGCCGGACCGGTGGTGAGCGCCAGCACGACCGGGCGGCGGGTCAGCATCGCGGCGGCGACCGCGGCGCAGGCGCCGGCCCGCTGGTCGCGTACCGGGATCGGGGTGAGGCCGTCGGTGTGTGCCGCCGCGTCGAGCAGACCCGGCTCGTCCGCCGGCAAGCCGAACACCAGCTCACAGCCGGCCTCGCGAAGCACCTGGGCCGCCACCGGCCAGCAGCCGGTGACCGCCCGGTCGACAGCCGCCGGCGCCGCCGGGTCCAGTGCCGGGGCGCTCATGCCGGATCCCCGGTGGAGAGGTCCCCGGACTCGGCGACCAGCAGCAGGGCGGCGGCGGACAGGGCCGGCTTGCCGTCCTCGGTCCCCGCGGCGACGGCGATCTCCGCGACCAGCGCCGCCGGGACACCGCCGGCCACGGCGGCTCGTGCGCTCCGGATCGACTGGCGTACGTCGTGCTCCGGCGTGCAGAGGAAGAACAGCTCCCCGGTCCAGCGGTCGGCCTCGTCGAGATCCTGGTCCAGGCCCTGGGCCAGCCGCGAGCACTCCATCTGGATCGAGTGCGACGGCCGGAGCCGCCGGGACGGATCCTCGTGCCGCTCGGCGAAATACGTCGCCGTGCAGGCCGCGTAGGGCGCGGCGGCCACGAAGACCGGCGCCTGGCGCCGGTCGGCGCCGGTGAGCAGGTCCAGCGTGGACCGCAGCGCCCGCCGCAGCACCTCCGGGGCCGGCACGTCGGTGTGCCGGCGGACGACGGCGCCGGGGGCGAACGAGGGGAGCCGGGGCGGTGCCGAGCCGGGCGAGCCCACCGTCACCAGCGACGTGCGAAGCGGCGCGGTCATGCCGGCTCACCGGCCAGCGCGGCACCGGCCGCCGCGAGAACCCGGCCGCGCCGGGCGGCGCCGAACTCCGCCGAGACCAGCAGCGGGCGGGGAATCAGCCGGCCCCGCTCGTGCACGCTGCTGGCCTGCACCCCGAAACCGCCGAACGGGCGGTTGCCGTCCTCGATGTCGAAGGTGGTGCAGTCGCGGGTCACGATGCTGGTGCCGACGGTCGCCGAGCGCAGCGCGGGCTCGCCGTAGACCGAGAGGTACATGCCCCGGGCCAGTTCGGCCGGGGTGTTCGCCCACTCGTGGATCTGGGCCACGTCGTCGTACACGCAGATCTGGAAGACCGGGGAGAAGAACTCCGGTGGCCGCAGCTGCGGGTGCAGTTCGGTGAGCAGGACCGTCGGGGTGACGGTGTTCGTCGCGAGATCCACCGTGCCGCCGAACCGGACCTGGTCACGGTGCAGGTCGAGGTACTCCGCCGTGCCCTGGGCCGCGTCGTCGTACACCAGCGGGACCACCCGGGCCGCCGGGTCGCGCCGGTCGGACATCGGCACCTCGGCCAGCCGCTCGGTCAGCTGGGTCACCACCTCGGACACCCGGTCGCGGTGCACGAACACGGCGTCCGGGCACAGGCAGTCCTGACCGGAGTTGTAGAGCCGGCTGCGCAGCAGGTCGTCGACGACGGTCGTGACGGCCGCCTCCGGGCCCACCACGAACGGGTTGGGACCCGACCCGAACAGCAGCAGCTTCGTCCGGGCGGAGACCCGGCCGGCGATGTCGAGTCCGTTCTCGTACCGGCCGGTGAAGACGACACCGTCGCCCTCGGCGCAGGACCGGACGAAGTCCCGCTGCGACTCCCGGGTGAGCGCCACCCGGGACGTGTCGTGTCCGCGCACCGCGGGCGAGAGGATCTCGTGCACGGTCTCGATCACGCCGGACACCCGGCTGGACGGCCGGATCGCGACGTGCCGGGTGTACAGCGACGGGATGACACACAGCAGCGTGTACGAGTAGAGGACGTTGTTCGACGGCAGGAACACGCCGAGCAGGTCCAGGGGGTCCGGGCGGTTGCCGGCGAACTCCCAGCGCACCCCGGCGAGCGCCCGGATGGACCGGTGCAGTTCGTCCGTGGCGCTGTCGTGGGTGGCGATGCCGGTCAGCGCGCCGACGAGCTCGTCCTGCCGCCGCAGCATCAGATCGATGATGTCCTGGCACTGCCGCGCCACGTCGTACCGGTCACCGGATTCGCGAGGGGACGGGTGACGGTAGTGTGACGCACCAATGTGGCTGACGTTCAAGGAAATACCCCCGTCGCTCGCAGGAAGTGACCATTCAGCCGGTTTGCATGGAACGCTATCGATCTGACAGGCGTTTTGAACACCCTTAATAACCCCTAATGTCGCGGCCGGAGAACGGCTCCGCCGGGTCTCCACCCCTAAGACCGCGAAGAATCGTGTCCCGCCGTGTTCCCCGTCGGTATCGTCTGGCCTCGACGACGCATTTACCGCAGACCGGAGGGACCAGAAATGCCACTCCCGCAGAGCGCGGCGACGCCGCGCCCGGCGCCGGCGCCGATCTGGCGGGCGCCCGGGCTGGCCCGCCTTTTCGGCAGCCTCACGATCAGTCAGCTCGGTGGCGCGGTGACCGGCGTGGCACTGCCGATCTTCCTGCTGGACCGGTTCGGGATGGGTCTCGAGTTCGGTCTCACCCTCGCGGTCCGGCTGATCCCGAACATCCTGCTCGGCACCGTGGTGGCCGAGGTCGTCAGGCGCCGGGACGCCCGGGTCGTCGCCGTGCTCGCCTCGGTGGCCAGCGCCCTGATCGCGATCGCCATTCCGTTCGCCGGCGCGCTCTGGCAGATCCAGGTGCTGTCCTTCCTGATCGGTCTGACCTCGATGTTCCTGGCGCCGGCCCGGCTGGCGCTGCGGACGCGGGTGACGCCCGAGGGCCGCGAGCTGGCCGCGAACGGGCTGATCGTCACGGCCCAGCGGGTCGCCTCGCTGCTCGGCCCGCTGGTGGCCGGCCCGATCCTGGTGCTCACCGACATCGCCACCCTCTTCTTCGTCGAGGGGGTGATGGCGTTGATCGCGGCGGCCCTGCTGCTCGGGCCGTTCCCCGCGTCGAAGGACGTGCCGGAGCCGGACGCGGAACCCCGGGCGAAGCTCGGCGGATCACCGCCGGCCCTGCTGCGCAGGCTGTTCGTGACCAATCCCCGGGACCTGTTCGCGATGGTGCGCGGGGACGGCATGGTTCTCGGCCTGACGCTCACCGCCTTCACCTACGTGTTCGTCGTCGGCCTCAATTCGGTATTCGTTCCGGCATTCGCGCACATCCGATTCCCGGAGATCGACGGAATGTTCGGATACCTCATCGCCGCACTGGGCCTCGGTGGGGCGGCCGGTGGGCTCCTGGCGGGCCGGCTGGTGCGATTCAACCCGGGTCTCATGTACATTCTCGGAAATGTTCTCGAGGCGGTGTGCTGGCTGTTTCTGCTGCTCGCCCACCAGCCCGCCGTGGCCATCGGCATTCTCGTGGTGGGCGGCATTCTGGAATCGGTCGCGACGGCGGTCTACATGGCCGAGGTGCAGGCCCGGTTCACCGAGCGCGAGCTGACCCACTACTACTCGATGCTGCTGCCGACCAACGACCTGTTCGTGCTGCTCGGCGCGACGCTGGCCGGCCTGCTGGTGGCACCGGGCCGGCTGGGGGTCTCGGTCGCGCTGATCGCCTTCATGATGGCGGTGCCGATCCTGCTGCTCACCCGCACGTTCTTCACCCCGCGCCCGGCGCGGAGTGAAGACCGCCGGCCCGAGACCGTCGCGAGCCTGGCATGAGCCGATCCGTCCTGGTCACCGGCGCCGGCCGCGGCATCGGGCTGGCCGTCGCCCGCGCGTTCGCCGCGGCCGGCGACCGGGTGACCGCCACCTACCGCACCGCGCCGCCGCCGGGCGACCTGTTCGGCGTCGAGTGCGAGGTGACCGACACCGCCTCCGTGCACCGTGCCTTCACCGCGGCGGAGCGGCGGCACGGCCCGGTCGAGGTGGTCGTGGCGAACGCCGGGATGACCCGGGACGGGCTGCTGGCACGCATGAGCGACGACGACTTCACCACGGTGGTCGACACCAACCTGACCGGCGCGTACCGGGTGGCCCGGCGGGCCGCGCCGGCGATGGTGGACGCCGGCTGGGGGCGGCTGGTGTTCGTGTCGTCCTCGGTGGCGCTGTCCGGCGAGGCCGGACAGGTCAACTACGCGGCCTCGAAATCCGCGCTGATCGGCCTGGCCCGTTCGCTGACCCGGGAACTCGCGCCGCACGGCATCACCGCCAACGTGGTCGCCCCGGGATACACCGAGACCGAGATGGCCGCCGCGGTCGGCGAACGGCGCCGCACCGCCTGGCTCGCCCAGATACCGGCGGGTCGCGCCGCGACGCCGGCCGAGGTGGCCGCGGCCGTCCGGTACGTCGCCGGAGCGGACGCGGGATACGTGACCGGGGCGGTGATCCCGGTGGACGGGGGCGCCGGGATGGGCCACTGAGAACGGAGGGACCGACCGACATGACCGAACCGACTCGTACCCTGACCGGAGGGCATCCGCCGCCGGAGCACGCCCGTGTGGTGATCGTCGGTGGCGGGTTCGCCGGGCTGGAGACCGCCCGGCACCTGGCCGAGGCGGGCGTCGACGACATCCTGGTGGTCGAGGGCGGCCCGGTCGGCGACCTGGTGCACACCAACGTCGCCCACGACCCGGACACCGCCGTCGAGATGTGGCTCGACCCCGAGCGGGACCCGTACCACCGGCGGCCGTGGAGCTCGGACAGCGACCGGCACTTCGCCGGCAACGCCGGGATCCGCGCCCGGCTGGGCGGCCGGTCGCTCTACTGGTACGGCGTCACGCTGCCGATCGACTCCTGGGCCCTGGACGAGCAGCACTGGCCCGCCGCGGTCGCCGACGACCTGACCCGGTCCTGGCGCGGTGGCCCGTCGCTGTACGAGCGGGTGGCCGGCGACCTCGGGCTGACCTGGGCGGACGGGACGATCGCGAGCACCGGCCAGGCCCAGCGGGTCGGCGGGTTCACCCTGCGGCCGACGCCCCGGGCGTCTCGCGCCCACCCGGGCCGGCCGGGGCGCTGGTCGGCGTACTCGCCGCTGGACCACTGGCGGGATCCGGCCACCGGCGCCGTCGGCGAGCCGCCGGCCGGCGTGCGCTTCCTGCTGGACAGCCCGGTCCAGCGGGTCCTGCTGCGCGACGGCCGGGCGGCCGGCATCGTGGTGGACGACCGGCGGACCGGCCGGCCGGCGACGGTGACCGCCGAGACGGTCGTGCTCTGTGCCGGCACGGTGGAGAACAGCCGGCTCGCCATCCAGGCGCTGACCACCGCGACCGGGGCGCCACCCCGGCTCGGTGGCCTGGCCGACCACCTCGCGCAGGGCTTCTTCGTCCGGATCGACGCCCGGCGAACCCCCCGGCCGTTGCCGGTCCGGCCCGGCTCCTACTACCTGCCGGTGCCCGAGGCCCGCTCGATCCTCTTCCTGTCGCTGTGGCGGGTGTCCCGCGACGAACTGATGCTGGACGTCAAGATCAACGGCGAGTTGCCGCCCGACCCGGAGAGCCAGGTCGCGTGCCTGCCGTCGGCCGGCCACCCGTGGCCGACCACCGTGCGCTCCACCGTGTCCACCGCGGGCCGGGCCGTCGTCGCCGCCCAGCAGGAGGTGCTCGCCGACGTGTGGGCCGCGGTCGCCGGCGCCTTCGGGCTGGCCGGCGAGCCGGCCTTCGGCAGCTACGACGAGCCGCGCCTCGGCAACACCGCCGTGCTGCCGAGATACCGCGAGCAGTACCCGATCGGCGTGCCGCAGCCGTGGTGCAGCGCGCTGGGCGCCGAGGACCACGAGGGCGGCACGCTACCGCTCGGCGGGGTGCTCACCGAGAACCACGAGTTCGCCCGGATCGCCGGGCTGTACGCGGGCGGCCCGGCCACCTTCCCGCGGATCGGCGCGGCCAACCCCTCCCTGACCACGATGGCGCTGAGCCGCCGGCTCGCCGCCGTGCTGGCCGACGAGTTGCTCGCCGAGGCGCCCGGCGCCGGACACCGGAGCGAGCGATCATGAGCACCCCCGAAGTCGCCGTCGTCACGCCGACCCGCAACCGCCCGCACCTGCTGTGGCGGGCGGTGGAGTCGGCGGCCGCCCAACAGGACGTCCGGATCCGGCACGTCATCGTCGGCGACGACTGCCCCGTGCTGGCCGACCCCGCTTTCGTCGCCCGGCTGACCCACGCCTTCCCGCACGTCACGGTCATCAACACCACCCCGCGATCGCATCCGCGGGTGCAGCACGACTACCGGTGGGCCCGGGTCGCCCGGCTGCGCAATCTCGGCTCGGCCGCCACCGACCTGGAGTTCATCGCCCACCTCGACGACGACAACACGTGGGACCCCGGTCATCTGAGCTCGCTGGTCGCCGGCCTGCGCGCCGACCCGGCGGCCGAGCTGGCGCACGGCTGGCGACGGCTGCTCTACGACGACGGGTCGCCGTATCTCATCCCCGAAGGCCTCGACCCGTGGAACGACGACCCGGAGAGCAGCGCCAAGTCGTACGCCTTGCTGGTGGCCTCCGGGGTGGTGACGCCAGGCTCCAACATCCTGCGGGACCGGATGTCCTGGAACGGCATCCTGCTCGGCCGGGTGGACAACAACGAGCTGATGGTCCGGCGCCGGCTGTTCGACCGGATCCCGTACCCGGAGGAGTTCTCCCGCTGGAAGCAGAAGCTCGGCCTGGGCGACGACGCGCTGCTCAACTATCTGCTGCTCAAGGACAAGGTCGACATCGTGTGTACGGAACGGGTGACGGTGAACTACTTCATGGGCGGCAAGTCCAACCACGAGACGTACGTGCCGCTCGCGTCGGCGGCGTCATGAACGGCGCGCTCCGGCTGGACGAGGCGGTCCGGCTGATCACGGTGTCCGGGCACCACGTGCTGATCGACGTGGCCCGGCTGCAACGGATCACCATCGCCGCCGAGTGGCTGAGCCTGTGCGAACGGGCCGCGGCCGGCTGGGCCACCCGTGACGACCTCGCCGAGTCGGCCGACCCCGCGCACCGGCCGGCCGCCGCGGCCTTCGTCGAGTTCCTCCTCCAGCGGGGCTTCCTCGTTCACCACGAAACCCGGCAACACGCCGCGCTGCCCGACGTGGTGGCCACCGGCGACCTGGACACGTACTGGAAGCCCGTCGCGATCAGTGCCGCCGACCTGGCGCCGGGCAAGTCCGAGCTGCGGCCGGTCAGAGCGCTGCTGGTGGGTGGCTGCGTCGCGCAGTTCGCGGCCGATGCGCTGGTCCGTGCCGGCCTGCGGCGCGGACTGGCGGTGACGCCCACGCACGAGTGGCCGGCCATCCGCGGCCGGCTCCGCGAGCTGGTCGACCGCCACCAGCCCGACGTGGCCGTCCTCCAGCCCACCGTGCAGCCGTTCCTCACCGGTCTGTGGGACGACGGCGTCTTCGCCGGCCCGGGCGAGCGGCGCCGCCGCCTCACCGTGATGAAGCGCGCGTTGAGCTCGGCGATCGCCGAGTTCGCCGAGGCGCTCGGCGCCCGGCTCGGGATGGTGCACAACGTGGCGCCGCTGGCCGTCTCCCCGTTCGGCCGGTACGACTTCCGCCAGGAGACAAGCCACCGGGAGATCGTGGCGGACCTCAACCGGCACATCGACGAGCAGGTCCGCCAATACCCCTCGCTGCTGGTCGTCGACGAGGAACGGCTGGCGGCCCGGCACGGCGCCGGGCTGCTCTTCGACGACCTGCTGTTCCCCTTCGGCCACCACGGCGGCCGGCCCGACCCGGCGATCGAGTCGCCGCACCAGCTGCCCGCCCTCGGCGACGCGCTGGCGGAGGAGTACGTCGCGGGTTACCTCGCCCAGCACGGCCTGGACCGGATCAAGTGCGTGGTGGTCGACCTGGACAACACGCTGTGGCCCGGGATCGCCGCCGACGACGGCTTCGGCTGGGTCGACGGCGACGCCACCAGCCGCTGGATCCACCTCGGACTGCACCAGGCGCTGCGGGTGCTCCGCCAGCGTGGCGTACTGCTCGTCACGTGCAGCAAGGGCACCGAGGCGGCCACCCTGCGGGCCTGGGACGCCGCACCCGCCGGACCGCTGCTGCGGCCCGACGACTTCGTGCTGCACCGGATCAACTGGGACGCGAAGTCGGCGAACCTCGCCGACATCTGCGATCGGCTCGGCGTCGCGCCGGAGGCGACGCTGTTCCTGGACGACAACCCGGTCGAGCGGGCCGAGGTGCGCCGCCACCTGCCCGGGGTACGTGTACCGGAACTGGCGGTCTGGCAGTTCCGCGAGTTCCTGCTCACCGAGCCGGGGCTGGAGTCGGCGACCGCCACCGACGAGGCCCGGCAGCGGACCGAGACGACCCGGGCGATGCTGCGCCGCGCCGAGCTGATCGAGGAGGGTGGCGCCGACTTCCTGCGCGAGCTGGACGTGGTGGCCCGGGTGTGGCGGGCCGAGCCGGCCGACCTGCCGCGCGCGGCCGAGCTGCTCAACCGGACCAACCAGTTCACCACCACCGCGTGGCGCACCACCGAGGCGGAACTCGCCGCGCTGACCGCCGGCGGCGCCGAGCTGTACCTGATGGCGGTGACCGACCGCTTCGCCGAGTACGGCACGGTCGGCGCCTGCCTCATCGTCGGCTCGACGGTCCGGGCGCTGGCGGTGAGCTGCCGGGTGATCGGCCTCGACGTCGGCCCCGGATTCCTGGCCGCCTGCCTCGGCAACCACCCGGGCGACGCAGGCGTGACCGGGCGCATCGTGCGCACCGACCGCAACCACGCCGCGCAGGACGTGTTCCTGCGAGCCGGCTTCGCCGCCGCCGCGGACGGCGAGTTCGTGCTCGAACCCGGCGGCCGGCTCGTCGACCTCGGCACCCTGCCCCAGCGTTTCGCCGTACGAGAGGAGACCGTCCGATGAGCAGACGGTGGAGCACCCTGCTGATGGACACCGCCGACCTGACCCGGTTGCCGGACATCCCGATCGGGCAGGTCGACACCCACGCCGAGTCGATCTTCGGGCAGCGACTGGGCCCGATGGCCCTCTACCGCCGCTGGGAGACCCAGCAGTGGGAGGCCGAGGCGGTCCCGCTCGCGGCCGACCGCGAGGAGTTCGACGCGCTGCCCGAGCTGTTCCGCACGAAGATCCGCGAGCTGGTCAACACGTTCGTCGTCGGTGAGTACACCGGCCTCGACCTGCTCGGGCCGATCCTCGGTGGCTGCCCGGACGAGCAGGGCCTGATCTATCTCGGCACCCAGGTCGCCGACGAGTCGCGGCACACCGTGCTGCTCGCCAAGATCGCCGTGGACCTGCTCGGGATGGAGCCCGACCTGCGGTCGATGCTGCCGCTGATCTGGGCCGAGATGACCGTCCCCCACCGGGAGCTCAGCATCGTCGAGGCCGACCTGGTCCGGGAGCTGGCCGACAAACCGTCGGACTACGGCCGGTGGATCCGCGCGGTCACCCATTTCCACCTGATCACCGAGGGGGTGCTGGCCCTCAACGGGCAGCGCAACCTGATCAAGGGGCTGCGCCACCGGCAGGTGCTGCCGGGTCTGCAAGCGGGCTTCACCGCGATGGCCCGCGACGAGTCCCGGCATGTCAGTTACGGCATGCACGCGCTGCGCCAGGGCCTGCGGGAGGGCTACCACGACGAGGTGATGGACGTGCTGGAGCACTGCGCGCCGCTGGCCGTCCACATCGAGCAGCGGGGCCACGCCGAGACCCCGCACGCCCGGCGGACCGCGCGGGAGCTGACCCGCGAGCTGGAGCGCCGGCTCAACCAGCTGGACCTGCCGCGCACCTCGATCGACCACATCCTGACGGTCGCCGCCCGGCCGTACACGCCGCCCGGCGCCGAGGACCTCGGGTGAACGTCAGCGTCGTCATTCCCGCCTACAACTCGCGATCGGCCCTGGAGCGCTGCCTGCGCACGCTGGGAAAGACCGGACACGACCCGGATCTTTCGTACGAGGTGATCGTCGTCGACGACGGCTCCGACGACGGTACGGCCGAGCTGCTGGCGGGGTTCTCCGGGCCGTTCGAGCTGCACTCGGTGTTCCTGCCCCGCACCTCCGCGTCCGGGCGGGGCGCGGCCCGCAACGCCGGCATCCACCGGGCGACCGGGGAGCTGATCGTGATGCTCGACGCGGACCAGCTGGTCACCCCCGGCCTGCTGGCCGAGCATGTCCGCTTCCACCGGCTCCGGCCCGACCTGGTCGTCGTCGGCCGCCGCGACGAACTGGCGCCCGGCCCGGTCGAGGGCCCGCCCCGGGTCGTCGCGGTGGACAGCCGCGAAGCCCTGTATGCCGAGTTCTCGGCGAACCTCAACAACCTGACGACCTGCTGGCACCACTTCTACAGCTGCAACGCCTCGGTACGCCGCGAGCACCTGCTGGCCGTCGGCGGTTTCGACGAGTCCTTCCGCGGCTGGGGCCTGGAGGACACCGAGCTCGGATTCCGGCTCCGGCAACGCGGACTGGCGTTCGCCTACCACCCCGGGGCGCTCGTCCACCACCAGCATGCCCAGCGGATCACCGCCCGGATGTACGCCGAATGGCGCCGCAACCTGCGCCGCTTCGCCGACAAGCACCGCAACGCCCCGGAGGTGGCGCTCCAGTCCGTCATCGGGCGCCCAGACATCGGCTGGGAGGAGGCGATGCGCCGGTTCGAACACGCCGCCCGCGCCCTGGCCGGCCGGTTGCCCCGCCCGGTCGCCTGCCAGGTGCTGACGGCCGACGACGCGAACGCCGGGGCCGTCCTGCCCGGCCTCGCGGCGCTGGCCGCCACCACCGACCTGCTGGTCATCGACGACACCACGGGCGCCCGGCTGTCCGGCCCGGTGCAGTGCCTCGACACACCCCACGAGCTGCTGTATTTCCACCGTCCCCCGGCCGGCCGGCGAGCCGCGATCCTGGCCCGCTGGGGCCGGCACGAGGGCGGGCGCCGCTATGCGGGGCGGCTGGGGGAGCCGAACCAGCGGGACAGCTGAGCCTCCAGGCCCTGCTGGTCGTCACCGAGCCAGGTGACGTGGCCGTCGGGCCGGAGCAGGACGGCGGCCGCGTCCAGTTCCTCGCTCACGTCGGCCACGTGATCGACCCGGTCGGTCCAGCCGGCCACCGACAACCGGCCGGACTGGTCGAGCAGCAGACCCCGGCCGGTTCGCATCAGTTCGAACAGGCGGCCGTGTTTGAGCCGCACGTCCTTCAACCGGCGGCCGACCAGGACCTGCTCCGAGCCGAAGTCGTACCGGACGTCGATCGCCGTCACCTGCCCGACCAGGTAGCGGTGCACGTCCTCGAAGTCCATCAGCCGGGCGATCAGCCCGCGCACCGGTGCGCTGTTGAGCATCTCCGACTGCACCCGGGTGTTCTCCAGCACCTCGGCGGCCACCGGATGCCGCTCGGCATGGTAGGTGTCCAGCAGACCGGCCGGCGCCCACCCGTTGACCTCGGCGGCCAGCTTCCACCCGAGGTTGAAGGCGTCCTGCACACCCAGGTTGAGGCCCTGCCCGCCCAGCGGCGGATGCACGTGTGCCGCGTCCCCGGCGAGCAGCACCCGCCCGGTCCGGAACGCCGCGGCCAGCCGGGTCGCGTCACCGAACCGGGACAGCCAGCGCGGCGAGTGCGCCCCGAAATCCGTCCCCGCGTACGCCCGCAGCTGCTCCCGGAACTCCTCCATGGTCGGCTGCCGCGCCGACCCGGCCTCCGCGGCCGGGACCACCACCCGGTACAGCCCGCCCTGGGTCGGCCCGGCGCCGAACCGCAACTGCGTCTTGCGCACCTCGGTCATCACCGCGGCCACCTCGTCGGCCGGCGCGGTCAGCTCCATCTCGCCGAGCAGCGCGTCGTTGCGCGACGGCTCGCCGGGGAAGTCGACGCCGAGCAGCTTGCGCACGGTGCTGCGGCCGCCGTCGCAGCCGACCAGGAAACTGCCGCGCAGCCGGGTGCCGTCGGACAGCTCGGCGGTCACCCCGTAGTCGTCCTGGGTCAGCCCGGTCAGCGCGCAGCCGGTCCGGATCTCCGCACCGGCCTCGGTGGCGTGCTCGGCCAGCAGCCGATCGGTGACCGGCTGCGGAATGCCGAGCGTGTAGGCGTGCGCGGTGTCCAGCCGTTCCGGCGCCGGTTTGTGCACTCCGCCGAACCCGCCGGCCGCCGGATATTGCGTGCCGGCCTCCAGAAATCGTTCCAGCAGGCCGCGCTGATCCATTATCTCGATGCTGCGAATGTGCAGCCCGAGCGAGCGGACGTGCGGCGGCCGCTCGCTCTCCTTCTCCACCACGACCACCCGCACGCCGTGCAGTCGCAGCTCACTCGCGAGCATCATGCCGGTCGGACCGCCACCGGCAATGATCACGTCAATCACGAAAAGCCCCCATCGCCATTTCACCGTAATTGCCGTTCCGCCGGCGATTCTCCGCCACGGTGGGGGCCTTGCCGCAAGCCCCCATTCCCGCGCTACGGTTGAGGTGGCGGGAGGAAATAGCTATTTCACGGTACGCCCGCCGCAGCCCCTCAGAAGCCGGGGAACACCGCGCGCAGCCCGTCGAGGGTCACGTTGCCGGCCACCTCGACCCCGGACGGCGTGTGCTCGGGCGCGAGACGCCCCACGATCAGCCGCAGCGCGGACTCGAGCGGCCCGGTGAACACCGCGGTGGCGGTGGCACCGTCCGAGGTGAAGTGGGCGCTGTCGTCGAGCACGATCCGGTACGGCGTCCCGTCGAGCTGGACCACCGCGGGCTCGCCGATCGCCTCGGGCTTGGCGATGAAGCCGAGGAAAAAGCTCAGCCCGCCGTTGAGGTGCTCGGCCAGCAGCTCCGCGGACTCGGGCGACAGGCGCGCGGCCGGATCGGTGGCGACCCGGATGTCCCAGCCGTGGTGGACCGTCTCGCTCAGCCGGAGGCCGGCGAAGGTCGCGAGCGGAGCCGGCGCGGGCAGGAAGCCCGGGTTGATCCGGAGCGTCTCGTGCTGCTCCGGCGTCAGGCTCTCGAACGCGGCCACCAGCGCGGCGTCCGACTCGACGGCGCCGGCGGCCTGCGCCTCGGGGCTCATCGCGTTCCACCGGTCCCACACCCGCTGGTTGAAGTCCGGTCCCGGCGCGTCCGCCACGCCGGTCGCGGCCCGCAGGCCGGCCAGCGTGATCTCGGCGCCGCTGCCGAGGTGCGAGAACACCTGGGCGACGGTCCAGTCCGAGGCGCCGGACGGGCCTTTGAGCCGGTCCGCGGAGAGGGTGGCGCCGGTCGCGGCGAGACTGTCGTGCTCGGCGCGCAGGGCGGCGATGGTGCGCTCGGCAGAAGTTGTCATGACACATAGGGTAGATCGATGATCCGGGTGATGCGGTGCGGTCAGGAGGCGGTGGGCAGAGCGGCGAGCGACTCGCTGTAAGTGATCAGCCAGCGGTCGAACTCGTCCGGCGGCATCGGCCGGGCGTAGTGGTAGCCCTGCGCGATGTCGCAGCCCAGCTCCTGCAGGGCGACCACCGCGGTCTCGTCCTCGACGCCCTCCGCGACCACCTGGAGGCCCAGGTTGTGGCCGAGCGTGATCGCCGTCCGCACCAGCACCTCGTCGGCCCGGCTGCTCGCCATGGCCTGCACGAACGACTTGTCGATCTTCAGCTCGTCGACCGGCAGGCGCTGGAGGTACGCCATCGACGAGTGCCCCGTCCCGAAGTCGTCCAGGGACAGGCTGATGCCCGCGTCGTGCAGGGCGCGCAGCACGGTCAGCGCCCGGTCCGGATCGGCCATCGCCGCGCTCTCGGTGATCTCCAGCTTGAGCAGGGCGGCGGGCAGCCCGGTGCGGTACAGCAGGCCGAACACCTGACCGGCGAAGCCCGGGTCGAGCAGGCAGCGGGTGGACAGGTTGACCGCGATCGGCAGCGGGGTGCCCCGGTCGGCCCAGAGTTTCGCCTGGCGGACCGCGATGTCCAGGACGTGCGTGGTGAGCGGGCGGATCAGGCTGGTCGACTCGGCCATCGGGATGAACCGGTCCGGCGCCATCCGGCCCAGCGTCGGGTGCTGCCAGCGGATCAGCGCCTCGACGCCGGTGACCCGGCCGCTGGCCAGGCACACCTTCGGCTGGTAGTGCAGCGACAGCTGGTCGTCGGCGCCGATCGCGCGGCGCAGGTCGCCGAGCAGCTCCAGGCGGGTGTCGGCGCCGGTGTCGTGCGCGGCGTCGTACTCCTGCACGGTCGCCGCCTGCTCGCGGGCCAGGTGCAGGGCGGCGTCGGCGTGCCGCAGCAGCGTCTCGGCGTCGGTGCCGTGCTCCGGGGCGGCGGCCAGCCCGGCGTTCGCCTCCACGTCCAGGTGGAAGTCGTCGATCAGGAACGTGTGGTGCAGCGCGGCCAGCAGCCGGTCCGCGGTGACCCGGGCGCTCGCCAGGTCGTCGCCGGGCAGGAGCACGGCGAAGTCGTCGGCACCGATCCGGGCGACCGTGGCGCCGGACGGCGCGGCCTCGGTGAGCCGCTGCGCCACCTGGATGAGCAGCAGGTCGCCGTGCCGGTGCCCGAGCACGTCGTTGACGGTCCGGAAGCCCTGCAAGTTGATGATCAGCGCGGCGGCCGGCCGCCCGCCCCGCAGGGCGGTCCGGGTGCGCTCGTTGAACTTCTCCCGGTTCGGCAGGCCCGTCAGGGCGTCGTGGGACGCCGCCCGGCGCACCGACAGCGCGTGGCTGCGCCAGCTCAGCCCGGACACCAGGATCGTCAGCAGCGCGCCGAGCAGCAGGGCCAGCGACCAGACGCTCAGACCCTGGGTCCAGCCGCCGTCCGCCGACGGTGCGGAGACCGCCACGTACCAGTCGTTCGCGTTGTTCAGCGTCGCCGGCATCCGCTGGAACGCCACCCGGCGCCCGTCCAGGGTCATCGTGCCCTTGAGCTTGCCGGCGCGGACGAGCGGCACGAACGTCTGGTCGACGTTCTCGGTGATCGTGGTCTCGACCCGGGAGTCGACGAACACCTGCCCGGACTCGGCGTCCACGATCGACGCGGCCCGGTCGCCGGTGGTGGCCGGCATCCGGAAGCTGTCCAGGCTGGTCTCGAAGTGCACGATGCCGGTGTGCCCGTACGCGGTCAGCAGGATCGAGTTCGAGATCACCGCGCGCCCGGTGTCCGGCGACTGGTACGCCCTGGTCTGGTAGACCCGGGCCGGGCCGAGCGCCATCGTCGGCCCGAAGTACGACGCCATCTCCTCGTTCTGCCGCAGGTCCTTGGCCGCGGACGAGTAGCCGTCGACGACCCGGGCGATCTGCGTGCCGTCCTGGTCGACGAAGCACGCCTCGCCGACCCGCCCCGGATACAGCTGCTCCAGGTAGGCGAGCGCGTCGTTGACCCGTTCCAGCAGCGGCCCGCCGGCGGCGATCTTCTCCTTGTTGGTGCCCGGCGCCTTGTAGAAGTCGATGAACACCGGGCTGTCCGCGAGCACCTGGGCGATCGCCCGGGACTGGTCGAAGTAGTTGCGGACCGCCGCGGTCTGCTGCTCCAGGGTCAGGTCGAGGGTGTGGTCCTGCGCCGTGGCCTGTTTGTCGCGGGCCGCGAGCACGCTGGTGACCACGCTCGTCACCAGCACCAGGAGCCCGATGAGGAAGCCGGCCGAGCGGGCCAGACGAGCAATCGCCGAACGGCTGATCATCGTCCTCCTCACCTCGACACCCACGCCACCATGCCCGTGATCGGTCAGGAGAGGATCATGCTGAGATTTCCGGCCGAGGGGTCGGTGAACGGGCGTCTGCCGATGCGAATGGATCTCGTCCTGCGCTTTGATTATGGGCCCGTCATGCCCCGGTTCAGTCCCCTTGGCGATGATTTGAGGCGGGTTGCCGGCCGGACCGCCCGGTCACCGCGGCGCGGTGCCGGCGCCGCCGTCCAAGCCGATGAGCCGCGCGACGATCGCCACCTGGTCGGCGAAGTGCTCGATGAACTCCGCTGAGCGCGGATCCGCCCCGCACAGCCCCTCGATCACGTGCGGCAGCGTGGTCGTCGCCATGCACGCGGCCATCAGGATCACCTGGAGGCAGGCCGGATCGACCTCGGCCGGCAGCCGGCCCTCGGCCTGGAGCGCGCGCAGCTCGGCGGTGCCGCCCTGCAACATCCGGGTGCGGGACTCGCGGTCCGGGTCCTCGTCCGGGCCGGAATACTGAAGGCCGCTCCAGGCGAACATCCGCACGCCCTCGGGGCTGCGCAGCGCCTCCAGCGCGTAGGCCCGCAGCTGCTCGGGCAGTGAGGCGCCGGCCGGGGCGAGCTCGGCCCGGCGCTGCTGCCACCGCTCGGACATCGCCCGATACAGCCCCTCCTTGCCGCCGAAGTAGTACGACACGAGCTGCTGGTTCACCCCCGCCCGGGTGGCGATCGCCCGGGTGCGCGCCCCGGCGAAGCCGTGCTCGGCGAACTCGACGGTCGCGGCGTCCAGGATGCGCTGCCGGGTGCGCTCCGGGTCGCGCTGACGCTCCTGCGGTGTGGGTGACCTGCGCGGACGTGATGACGGCACGGGCTGATCATACCGCCGCCTGACACAGTCAAGTAATCATTTGATTGACAAAGGCATGCGGGCGGTTGATACCGTGCCGGGCATGACGCGAATCCTCATCAGCGGCGCCGGGATCGGTGGTCTCGCGCTCGCCCAAGCACTGCGACAGGGCGGCTTCGACGTCGCCGTCTACGAGCGCGAGCCCGGCCCGCGGAGCCGCAACCAGGGCTATCGCCTGCACATCGACCCGGATGGGAATGCCGGGCTGCGGGAGTGCCTGCCGCCCGCGGTCCTCGACCGGGTCCGGGACACCAGCGGGATCAACGGCGACCTCGTCGCGTTCTACACCTCCGGCCTGCGGCAGGTGCACGCGCAGGAGTTCACCGGCATCCCGGACAGCGAGATCACCAACGTGGACCGGGACGTCTTCCGGCAGGGCCTGCTCAGCGGCCTGGAGGACGTGGTGGTGTTCGGCCGCCCGGTGACCGGCTACGAGATCACCGCGAGCGGGCGGGTCAGCATCGGGTTCGACGAGGGCGATCTGCTGGTCGGTGCGGACGGGGTCGGCTCGGCGGTGCGGCGGCAGCTGCTGCCGGGGGCGTCGCCACGAGACCTCGGACTGCGCTGCGTCTACGGGCGGATGCCGCTGTCCGGCCCGGCGCTCCCGGCCGATTTCGCGCGGGGATTCTGCTGGGTCACCGGCGACAACGGGTTCGGCGCCGGCTTCGCGCCGGTGCGGTTCCGCGATCGGCGGCCCGGCTACCTGATGATCGCTCTGGTCGCGGCCGCCGGCCGGTTCGACCCCGAGCGGCGAGATCCCGCGGATCTCTGGCGGACCGTGGGCGAGGCGACCGCCGATTGGCATCCGGAGATTCACAAGCTCGTTTCGTACGCCGACAGCGGCTCCTTCTTCCCGATCACGATCCGGGCGAGTGACCGGGTGGAGCCCTGGGCGTCCGGGCCGGTGACGCTGCTCGGCGACGCGGTGCACACCATGCCGCCGGCCGGTGGGGTGGGCGCCAACGCGGCGTTGCGCGACGCGGCGAGCCTGGCCCGGGAACTGCTGGCCGGGGGAGCGGTGGGCGACGCGGTCGCGGCCTACGAGCGGGTGATGATCCCGCGCGGCTTCGACACGGTGGAGAACTCGGTCCGGATGATCGGCCGGATGACCGGCTCCGCTACGGGAGTGCCGCCAGCAACGCGTCCAGCCGCGTCGCCAGATCACGCAGGCGGGACAGCGTCGCGGTGACCTCCGCCCGGCCAAGGGGCTCGGCGGCGCGCTTCGTCGCGGTGACATCGAGCCAGCCGCCCTGCGCGGCGACCCAGCCGCCCGGAGATCCACGGCTCGGCGGGGACGGCGAGGGCGCTGCGTTCGGCGTACGCAAGGATCGCCTCCCGGAAGGCCCGCGGATCGCCACCGGACCAATCCACCGCGAGGCCGGCGATTTCCGGTACGGCCGGAGCCGCCCCCGCCGCGTCCCAGTCCAGCGCGAGCAGCGTGGCGGTCTGGCTAGCGGGG
Organism: Actinoplanes ianthinogenes; assembly: GCF_018324205.1. Taxonomy (NCBI): domain Bacteria; kingdom Bacillati; phylum Actinomycetota; class Actinomycetes; order Micromonosporales; family Micromonosporaceae; genus Actinoplanes; species Actinoplanes ianthinogenes. Next base: position 333,719 of record NZ_AP023356.1, on the reverse strand, counting down.
CCGGTGGCGGCGTGCCCGTGGGATCTCGAGCGCCTTCGTGGTACTGTAGTCCCACGAAGGCGAGGAGGGGTGCCATGAGCAGCGACGATCCGGCCGTCACCGACCCGGAGCTCTACCAGGTGGTCTTCGAGAATGAGCGGGTCAGGGTCCTGGAGTATCAGGACGCCCCCGGCGACCGGACCCACCCGCATCGGCATCCCGACAGCGTGATGTTCACGCTGACTGCCTTCCGCCGGCGGATCAGCCACGGCGGGCGCGAGGTCGAGGTGGACCTGCCGGCGGGCGCCGTGCGCTGGGTCGGCGCCCAGGAGCACGCCGGGCACAACATCGGGGAGACGCCGACCCACTCGATTTTCGTCGAGCTCAAGGAGCCGGCGCCGGCCGGAGCCGCCACGCCGGATGTCCTCGGTCCACAGTCCAGCTGACGCGCCTCGCCCTGCGACCATGGAGCGATGACCGAGGCGGACGTCCGTGCCGCGGTGGCCGAGGGCCTGCCGGGCTACGAGATCGGTGCGATCGCGCTGCTCGGCGAGGGAGTGGACCATCGGGCGTACGAAATCAATCGGCACCTGATCGTCCGCCTCGCCAAGTCCCCTGACCCGGACGAGACCGCCCGCGAGGCTCGCCTGCTGACCGCGGTCGCGGCGGTCGCGCCACTCCCGGTGCCGTCGCCGGCGTTCGTCATCCCGGAGCGCGGCTGTCTCGCCTACTACAAGCTTCCCGGAGTTCCCCTGCTGGAGCTGCCTCAGCAGTTCCGGGCGGCCCACGCCGCGTCGATCACCGCGGCGCTCGGTGAGCTGCTGACCGCCGTGCGGAGCATCCGGCCCGGCGAGGCCGAACCCGACGACCAGCCGCCGGGGGAGTGGCTGCGGGAGACCGCCGAGCTGTATCCGGCGGTCGCTGCCCACGTCCCGCCGGCCTACCGGGCAAGGATCGAGGCGTTCCTGCGCGCGGAGCCGCCGCCCGGTGATCACTCGCTGGTCTTCTCGCACAACGACCTCGGCATCGAGCACGTCCTGGTCGACGAGTCCGGCACGGTCACCGGCGTGATCGACTGGTCCGACGCGGCCCTGGTCGACCCGGCCTGTGACTACGGCCTGCTCTTCCGCGACCTCGGCCCGGCCGCGCTTCGCGGGACCGACCCGGATCTGACCGGACGTGCCGTCTTCTATGCGCGGTGTGCCGTCATCGAGGACCTGGCCTACGGCCTGGAAACCGGTCGGGCCCGCTATGCCGAGAAGTCCCTCGCCGCCTTGGAGTGGCTCTTCCCGGGCTGAGCCGGAGAGGGCGGACCGGGGTGGTCGCGTGCCCGGCGAAACGCCGCGTGCTTCACTACTCTGCCGGTGCCGGGGTCATCGGCCGATCGCCCCGACGTCGAAAGAGGGTTTGACATGACGGCCGCCGAGGACGTACGCGCCCTGTTCGGGGAGTCCGTCGCCCTGTTCGCGTCGCTGACCGGTCCGGACCATGTGGTGGAGACCGCGAATCCGGCGTTTCTCGCCCTCGTGGGTGAGCAGCGGGGACTCGCCGAGCTGATGCCCGACGTGGCCGGCCAGAAACTGATCGCGGTGCTGGACGAGGTCTACCGCACCGGTGAGCCGCGGACCGTGCGGGACACGCAGCTGATCAAGGCGGCCTATGTCGACATCAGCCTGGAGCCGCGCCGGGACGCCGGTGGCGAGGTGATCGGGATCCGCCTTATCGGCGTGGAGACCACGCAGGTCAAGCAAGCCCAGCGGCTGATGGCCGAGCACCGCGTGCTGCTGGAGCAGATCGCCCGGCAGGCGCCCCTGGCCGAGGTGCTCGACGGGATGGCCCGCAGCATCGAGAACCTGGCGCCCGGCGAGCTGCTGGCGTCGGTCCTGCTCGCCGACCCGGACGGCCGGCACCTGCGGCACGGCGCCGCGCCGAGCCTGCCCGAGTTCTACAACGAGGCCATCGACGGGATCGCCACCGGCGACGGCGTCGGCTCGTGCGGCACGGCCGCGTACCGGCGGGAGCCGGTCATCGTGACCGACATCGCGACCGACCCGTACTGGGACGACTTCCGGGAGCTGGCCGGCCGGGCCGGGCTGGCCGCCTGCTGGTCCACGCCGATCCTGGCCCGCGACGGCGGCCTGCTGGGCACCTTCGCGATGTACCACCGCGCGCCGCGGGTGCCGCAGGAGTTCGACCTGGCCCTGGCCCGGGTCTTCGCCGGGACGGCCGCCCTGGCCATCGAGCGGCACCACACCGAGCAGGCCCGCCAGGCCGCCGAGCACGAGCTGGCCACCGTCCTGGACGCGGAGCGGGAACTGCGCGCCGAGGCCGAGCAGCGCGCGGCCGCCGCCGCTCAGCTCACCGAGCGGATCCGTGCCGCCGCGGCCGCCCAGGCCACCCAGCCGCATCCGGACCGCTGCCAGCTCGGCGGCGAGTCCGGGTGCGGGGAGCCGGCGGAGATCAAGGTCGCGGACTCCTGGGGTGACTCGGCGTGGGGCTGCCCGGCCCATGTCGAGGAGGCCATCATCAACGTCCGGTCCGTCTTCATCGCCAACGAGGAACTCGGCGGTCTCGGGGCCTACCTCAAGCGCTGACGACGGCTCAGTCGCGCGAGGAGGCCCAGGCCAACGCGACCGCGGCGGCGTCCTCGGCGACCGCCCCAGGGATCGCGAAGTCGTGGTCCGCGGCGTAGGCGCGCCAGCGTGCCCCGGCATAGCTGGCACCGGCCGCGGCCAGCCCGGCGACGATCGCCGGACCGGCGATGCCCACGCCCCGGCGGCGGGCGAAGGTCGCCCCGGCGACCGCGCCGAGAGCCACCCGGCCGGCCAGCGGGGCCGGGCGCAACCGGCTGGGCGCCTTCCTCGACTTGTCGAACGCCATCTCGCCGAGCGCGGCGGCGCCCGCGGCGATCCGGATCCAGCCCTGCTTGCGCAGGGCCAGCCGGGCCAGCGGGGTCATGCTGCGCGCTCCGGCGGAGGCGCCGAGGACAGCGGATCGGAGCAGAACTCTGTCGGTCATGAGCGGCGAGTGCCCACACCGGTGATCATCAAACGGCGGTGCCTCAGCGGACGCGGCCGACGATGGCGTTGAAGGCCACGTCCTCGACGGCGGGGCGCGGCTGGGAGGCCTGTTCCGGCCACCACCGGGCGACGGACTGGACGCCCGGCTCGATCAGTTCCAGGCGGGTGAACAGTTTCTCGAGTTGTTCGCCGGTGCGGGCCCGGAACCGGCCGTCGCCGTTGGCGGCCTCCAGCTTCTCGATCGCTTCGGCCGGCAGGTACTCCCAGGTGGAGTGGGAGGCCACCACGTAGCTGCCGGACGGCAGCGCGTCCAGCAGGGTGTCCACGATGCCCTGCGGGTCCTCGTCGTCGCGGACGAAGTGCAGCACCGCCACCAGCATCACGGCCAGCGGCTGGGTGAAGTCGAGAGTCGCCCGCACCTCGGGGTCGTCGAGGATGCCGCGCGGGTCGCGCAGGTCGGCGTCGATGTAGGCGGTCGTCCCCTCCGGGGTGCTGGTCAGCAGCGCCCGGGCGTGCGCGAGCACGATCGGGTCGTTGTCGACATAGACGATCCGGGCCGCCGGATCGATCCGCTGGGCCACCTCGTGCGTGTTGTCCGCGCTCGGGATCCCGGTCCCGATGTCCAGGAACTGGCGGATCCCGCGCTCGGCCAGGAACCGCACGGCACGGTGCAGGAACGCCCGGTTCTCCAGGGCCGCCAGCCGGATCGTCGGCATGGCCGCCTCGATCGCCTCGGCCGAGGCCCGGTCCGCGGCGAAGTTGTCCTTGCCGCCCAGCAGGTAGTTGTAGCGCCGGGCAGGGTGCGCCACGGTCGTGTCGATCCGGTCCAGTGCGTGCCGCCGGTCAGCCACCGACGCCTCCTTCAAACCGAGCAGAGCCGAGCACGAGCCGAGCGAAACGTGCCGATCCCCGGCCGGCTCCCGGCTGGGGATCTGCCCAGCATCGTAGTACTCGATCTTCCATCCGGAGTGGACAGATCGGTCACAGCGGGAGAACACCGAGGTGGGCCGCGACCCGCGGACCGCTCAGGCGGCCGTGCCGAACCGGACCCGCAGCTCGGTCACCAGGTCCTCGTCGCGCCCGTCGAAGGTCTCCAGCGCGGTGGTGAACGTGTCGGTCAGAGCCTTCGCCGGATCCGGGTTCACCGTGTTGAAGATGGTGATCACCGCCATCGGCGCGCGATCGATCCGCTCCCGCAACTCCGCCCGCTGCGCCTCGGTCAGCCGGTCCCCGAGCTGGTCCAGCGGCAACCCGGTCGTCGCCGTCACCAGTGCCGCCGCCGAGATCAGCCGGAACACCGCCCGCCGGTCCGGGAACGGCAACGGCTCCCCGCGGTCCAGCGCCTCCAGCGCCGGGCGCGCCCAGTCCAGCCCGTCCAGCCCGGCGACCTCGAACGCCCGCCGCGCCAGCCACCGGGCCGCCGCCCGCTGCTTCTCCGCGTCCCACGACGCGAACTCCTTGGCCAGCACCCCGTACGCCGCGGTCGAACCCAGCCCGAGACCGCCCGGACGCGTCGGCGCACCGTGACCGGAACCGGCCGTCGCGAGCGCCGCCCGGACCGGCGGCGCGGCCGGCAAGTGGTGCAGCGCGCGCAGCGCGCAGCGCCGCAGGACCACCGCCTGGAGACTCCGGTCGCTGTCCCGGATCGCGTACGTCGTGCCGAACCGCTCCCGCGGATCCCCGGAGGGCACCGCGGCCGCCGCGATGTCCTGCACCGCGTGCATCGCCCGCAGATCGTCGTCGACGCGTTCGTGCAGCTCCCGCAGCCGCGTCCGCAGGTCCGGCCCGAGCGGCCGCCCGGCGTCCAGCGCCGCCAGCACGTCGCGCACCACCGGCTCGTCGATCAGCCCGGCGTCCTCGGCGATCAGCCGGGCCCGGAAGGCGGCCATCGCCGGAACGTTCTCCAGGATCGGCGCGGCCAGCATCCGCTGCACGAAGGGGTGATCGAGAGCGGCCAGTCCCCGCCCGCCCTCCGGCACGAGATCGTCCGGGACCAGGGTCAGCACCGCCCCGGGCAGGTCGCGCTCCATCAGGTCGAACGGCAGCCGGACCCCGGTGAGCCGTTCGGCCAGGGCGAGCCCGGCCGCCTCCGGGATCAGGTCGTCCTCGTAGCCGAACGGCAGCCCCTCCAGCAGCTCGTCGAGCAGCTTCGGATTCTCGCCGGTACGCCGCTCCGGCCGGATGTGGTCGATCACCACCTGGGTGCGGTCGTCGCGGACGTAGCTGAACTCGGAGCGCCCGTTGACGTTGCGATACACGTTGAACGCGATCCCGTCACCGGCCGCGGCCGCCCGGCGCAGCACCTCGGAGCGATTCCCCTGGCAGCCGTTGACCTCGATGCCGATCCGCCAGTCGCCCAGTTCCGCGACGACCAGGGTGGCCGGCTCCTCGCCGTACGGAAATCCGTCCAGGACCTGCGCCAGATCCGCCTGCGGCAGCATCGCGGACGGGTCGCCGCCGAAGGCGGTGATCAGCGCTGCGTCGTCGAGGCCCCGGACGAAGGTGAGACAGAACGCCTCGCCCCACTCCGCGTCCACCAGCATCCGGTCGTAGTACTCCGCCGCCTCGTCCCCCACCCGGTCACCGTACGACCGACCGCCGCCCCCCGGAGTCGAATCGATCACCGGTCGCCCGATAGCGTCGGCGATCATGGTCGCCGCGCTCTCCGGATTCCTGCTGATCGGGGTGATCGTGGCGGCCGGCTGGGGGCTGCGCCGCTGGAGTGACCTGCCGCCGAACGCCGAGACGGTGCTGGCCCGGGTGGTCTGGCTGGTGCTCAACCCGTGCCTGCTGTTCACCGGGGTGGCCGCCGCGGACCTGACCGCCCTGTTCAGCGAGCCGCTGCTTATCTCGGCCGCCGCCGCGTTGCTCTGCTTCGCCCTGCACCCCGTCGTCAGCAGGAAAACTGACAAGGGCACTCGGATAGTCGGCTCGCTGGCCTCCGGCTACGTCAACGCGAACTACATCGGGATCCCCGTCGCCACCTACATCCTCGGCGACCCCGCCCTGGTGGTCCCGATCATCATGGTCCAGCTTCTGATCATCACCCCGATCGCGCTGACCCTCCTGGAACTCGCCGCAACGGGACGCGCCGTACTCCGCGACACCCTGATCGCCCCGGTCAAGAACCCGATGATCATCGCGGTCCTGCTCGGCGCGACCGTCTCCCTGACCGGCCTCCACCTACCCCGCCTGATCCTCGATCCCCTGATCACCATCGGCCACGCCGCCGTGCCCCTGGTCCTGATCGCCTTCGGCATGTCGCTCTCCGGCCGCCGCGTCCTGGCGCCCGGCCCGGACCGTGCCGCGACCGTCGCCGCGGTCGTGCTCAAGACCGCCGCCATGCCGCTGCTGGCCTTCCTGCTCGCGACCGCTTTCCGTCTGGAGCCGCAGGAGACGTACGCCGTGACCGTTCTTGCCTGCCTGCCCACCGCGCAGAACGTCTACCTGTACGGCCAGCGCTTCACCGCGGGCCTGGTCGTGGCCCGGGACACCATCTTCCTCACCACGCTGGCCTGTGCCCCGGTCGTCCTATTGGCGACACTGTTGTTCACCCTTCGGTGAATAGGCAGCTCAACCTGGGCATGGCACCATTTCGCCAGTGACCGTACGCCGGATGCCACTCAGCGAAGTGCTGGCCGCATTCCCGCCGACGTTCGGTGGCGCCACGTGGAAGCGGGCGATTCCCGGCATCCTGGCCGACCCCGACAGCGCTCAGGTCGTCGAGCTGCTGCGTGCCGAACTGGTGCTGCACGGCGGCTTCACCGAGCCCATCCTGGTCGACGCGCGGGCCCGGGAGATCCTGGACGGCATGCACCGGATCGCGGCCGCCGTGCTGAACGAGCACGACACCCTCGACCTCACCGAGGACGAGGCCGACCTGCCGGAGAAACGCCTGGTCCTGGCCACCCTGGCGGTCCCCGCGATGAGCTCGGCGGCGGTCGATCGGCTGGCCCGGGCCCTGCGGTCGTTCCCGTTCGCCGGCGGCTGGACCACCTGCGGCATGCTGTTCCCCGGCAGCGACCAGGTCAGCGGCTGGTGGCGCTGCCCGCCCGGCCAGGACACCACGCTGGGCGCCGAGCTGGTCGCCCGGGCCACCCGCGCCGGCGTGCCGGTCAGTCTGATATCGATCACCGGGGTGGACGAGCCCGAGAATCCCGAGTGATCTAGCATCGCGCATGATCAACGGTCGGCCGGTGCTGCTGGGTGGTTACGCGGCCAAGTCCTGCCCGCGCGCCGTGCACAACCGGTACGACCGCACCGTGCCCCGGCCCGGGACGACCGTCGCGCCGGAGCTCCAGCAGCTGTTCGACACCGGCACCGCGTTCGAGGACGAGCTGCTCGGCGCGTGGGCCGCGCTCGGCCTGCCCGGTTACGTCGACCTGCGCGACCTGGACGGCGACAAGCGCGCCCACATCGGCGCGACGATCGGCGCCATGCGGGCGCGGGCCACCGTGATCGTCGGCGGCCGTCTCCCGGACGACGAGCCCGGCCACCGCACCGGCAAGCCCGACCTGCTGGTGCGCGCCGCGGGCGGTGGATACCACCCGGCCGACATCAAGGCGCACCAGGTGCTCACCAAGGGCACGGACGCCCTGGTCAGCACGCTCGACGCACCCGCGCTGGCAGCGGCGGCACGCCGCGCGGACGCCCGCGCCAAGGCGCACGAGGACGACCTGCTCCAGCTCGCGCACTACTGGCGCATGCTCCAGGCCTGCGGCCACCAGGCCGACGCCCCGTGGGCCGCGGTCATCGGCACCGACGGCCCGCACCTGGTCTGGTACGACCTGAGCCTCCCGCGATTCCTCACCTTCTCCCGCAGCCGGGGCAAGGCCGAGCGCAGCGCCCTCGACCGCTACGACCACGAGCACGCCTTCCGCGTCCGGGTCGCCGAGGTGGCCGCCCGTCGCGAGGGCCTGCCCACCGACCCGGAGCCACTGGTCGTCCCGATCGGCCACGCCGAGTGCGAGACCTGCCCCTGGGCGCCGGTGTGCGTGGAGCAGTTGCCACCCACCGACCTGAGCCGGGAACTGCGTGGCACCCTGAGCGTCCGGGAGTACCTGGCGCTGCGCGACACCGGTGTGCGTACCGTCGAAAGCCTGGCCGACAGCGAACCCGCCGCCCTGCTCGCCGGCCCCTACGGCAGCGAGGTCCACCATCTGCGGCAGCACCGGCATCGCCTGCGCAAGGCGACGGTCGCCGCGCAGCTCGCCCGGGACGGCCTGGTCCTGCGGATCAAGGACGGTCCGCTGCCCCCGGTCCCGCGCGCCGACGTGGAGATCGACATCGACGCCGAGTGGGGCGTCGACGACCGGGTCTACCTGTGGGGCCTGCTGATCACGTCGGACGGCGTCAGCCGCTACGAGTCGTTCTTCGACCCGGTGCTGCCGGACGAGGCCTACCCGGCCCGCCGGTGCCTGGACCGCCTCGACGCGCTCGCCGCGGCGGCCGAGGCCGCGGGCCGCAGCCTGCTGGTCTTCCACTACACGCCGCCGGAGCGGACCCGGGCGCTCACGTTTCCCCCGCCGCCGCGCGGCGCCGCCCACCCGGATCGCTGGGTGGACGTGTATCCCTTGGTCCGCGCGACGGTCGAGTCCCGCGCCGGGCTGGGCCTGAAGACGGTCGCGGTGCACGGCGCGGGCTTCCGCTGGCGCGACGAGGATCCCGGCGGGTTGCAGTCGCAGGAGTGGCATCGCCGGGCCCGCGAGGGTGACCGCGCCGCCGCCCAGCGAATCCTCCAATACAACGAGGACGACGTCCGCGCCACGCTCACTGTGCGTAATTGGTTGACAACGGTGCGCTAAATATCCAGTAATCGCACCGTGAGCTGCTGGTATAGACGATGATCGGTGGATTTCGCGATATCGTTGGGTATGCCCATTCGTGGGCGCCCTGCCTGATGTCACTGTCCGAGGCGGTGACACCCGTGACTGACCGCAGACCTGCCGTTCGCCAGCGCCCGATCGACCCCACGCTGAGTCATCTCCTCCGGGCCACTGCCGTGTCGCACGCCCGCGTCAGACGCCTCCACGCGCTGCGCCTGGTGATCTCCGCCGGGCTGGCCGCGGCCGGACTGTTCGCCGTCTTCCTCGGCGCCGTCACCGGCAACCCGCTGAGCGTCACCCTCTCGGTCATCGGCGTGCTCTGGGCCCTCGCCTACTCGCTCGGCCTGGCGTCCTGGGCCGACCGGGAACTGCGCCGCGCCGCCCTGCTGCAGGAGGCGTTCGAGGTGCGCTTCTTCCAGCTGCCGTGGAACTGCATCCTGGCCGGCGACGAGATCATCCCGGAGGACGTCCGGCACCTGAGCAGCCGGTATCGTGGCGATCCGCCCCGCGACCACTACGAGATGCCGAACCTGCCCCGCCCGTTCGACATCCTCGCCCGCCAGCAGCAGAACCTCTCCTGGGGCAGTCGCGTCCGCCGCCGTTACGCCCAGGTGGTGATGGCCGCGATGGCCGGCTGGGCCGCGCTCGGCCTGGTCACCGGCATGCTCCGCGACTCCACCATCACCGACCTGTTCGTCCAGTGGTTCGTCCCGTCGCTGGGCATGTTCATGCTCGGCTGGGACACGTTCCGCGACCAGCGCACCGTAGCCGCCGACCGCAAACGCGTCTGCGGTTACTCCCGCGCCCGCTGCGTCCAGCTGGCCCACGCCAACCTCGACCCGGAAACCAACCGCGACCTCTGCCGCATGGCCCGCCAGGTCCAGGACCAGCTCTTCCTCTCCCGCCGCCGCGCCGCCCGCGTCCCACGCTGGTTCTTCGCCCGCTACTACACCCAGGACAGCAGCGACTTCACCGCCGGCCTCGCCGAAACCCGGACCACCCTGCTCGCGGCCGGCCTGAACGCCCGGGTCCGCCGCCCCCCAAACCCCTGACCCTTCGGTACGCCCTGCACCGCCCCCCCTTGCCCACCGGCCCCGCCGCACCCCGCCCCGCCGCACGCGCGAGGCAGTCCCACCCCAGACCGACCCGCGACCCACGGGTGTGTCCCGGCCGGGCGGACCCGTCCTCCCGATCGTCCACGCACGACCCGTGACCACAGCGCCGCACAGGTACGGGCTGGCTCCTGTGGCCCTGTTGGGTTGCCGGATAGGGCGGTGGGGACCAGCCGAGGGACGCGGGCTGGTTCCTGTGGCCCTGTCGGGTTGCCGGATAGGGCCGTGGTGACCAGCCGAGGGACGTGGGCTGGCTCCTGTGGCCCTGTCGGGTTGCCGGATAGGGCCGTGGGGACCAGCCCAGGAACCTTTGAAAAGCCCAAGCGCCCCCGCGGAACGGCGCGAGATCGTCGGCTTCTCGCCATCGCGGCCGGTGGATACGCGAGAGTTTCCCGGCGGCCTTACACCGCCGGCATCTTTCCCGCGGGCGCTTGCAGCCAGGTCACTTCGAAACGGCTCACGAACTGGCCGCGTTCGGCCAGGAAGCGCACCGTGTGAGGCTGCTGTTCATGGGCGTCGAACGCGGCCTTGTCGGCGTACAACTCGTAGAAGACACGAACGAGCGGCCGGTCGGCCACTCGGTGCACCAGGTAGGCCACGGTGCCCGGTTCCTGCGTCGCGATACCTGCCACCGTGCGTTCCACCAGAGCGTCGAACGCCGCGGCAGCCGGCTCATCATGCAACGTGAACTGGACGACCAGGCCGAATGCCTCGCTCACGATCACTCCTTCTGTCATCTCGGCCGTCGCATGGCCGCAGCCGGGGCAGAACACTACGCTGCTTCGACGCCGGTATCGCTGACAACAGGTTCGGTGACTGCTGGAAGCGATCCGGCATCCTGCTGCTCGAAGCGCTACCGTCGGCCTCGCTCTGCCCACGGTCAGAAATGGGGAACCTTGACCAAGGACGCTGGTCACGGTGGACCGATCCGAGAGCTCGACACCTGGCCAGTCGATCGGCTCGAAGCCTTCACCGCCGCGCGGAACGGCGAGGAACTGGAGCAGGTCCGGGTGATCGCCCAAAATCGCGCCTACTGGTCCGACGCATCGAGACTCGCTCGCCTGCGGTGGGCCAAGCTGTCCCTGCACGCCAACGAGCGGCTGCATGGCGACGACCCATGGGAACAGGTCCGGATGGCCAACCAAGCCTTCATGCTGCGCGCCTGGGTCATCCAGCATCTCGGCCCTGATGAGGACCCGGACTGGAATCCCGAAATCCTCGCCACCGACACCCTCGCGGCGCTCACTGTCGATCCCGAGCGGGCTCGCACCATGTCCGCGAACTGGCGTGACCTCCCGATCGAGCAGATAGGCGAGCTACGCCGGCAGAAGATCCTGACAGCACACCTGGACAGACTCGTCGACCTCCTCCGGCCCGGCGCCACCAAGGATCGACTTGTGGTCTGGGCGCAAGTGCGCGAATTGCTGCCGTGAGCGCCGGGCTCGCCCAACTGCCCGGGTGAACTGGTGGATCGGAATCCACTGCCAGACATGCCGGCCAGCAGCGTTGCGGTGAAGGCTGGTCCTGGTGGCCCTATCGGGACGCCCGATAGGGCCACCAGGACCAGCCGGTGAGGGGCAGCGGGCCCGCATGACACGCGTGGCGGTCCGGAGGGGTGGCGGCCTGGCGAGCCGACTCGCACGGGACGCCCAGTCGTACCGGAAAATGATGCGGAAGCGGGCGGGCGGCGTCGCGGCAGCGGGGATGGTGTGAGCAGTTCGCCGGTCGGCGGCGAGGTTTGGACGCGCGGGCGCTGGGCAACGGCACGGTTCGTGGAGAACGGTGTGCTGATCGACGGACGGTATCGGCTTCTGGGGCGCCTGGGCCAGGGCGGCATGTCGGTGGTGTGGCGCGCCGAGGACGAGGTGCTCGGGCGGGAAGTGGCCGTCAAGGTGCTCTCGGCGCGGCTCACCGCCGACCCGCGGCTGCTGCGCCAGCTGCACGCCGAGGCGCGGGCCGCGGCCGGGCTGCGCCATGCCACGGTGGTGCAGGTGTACGACTACGGCGAGACGGCGTACCGCGGGGCGGTGCTGCCGTACGTCGTCATGGAACTGGTCGACGGCCGCACCCTGACCGAGCTGCTGGGCGGGACCGCGCTGCCCTGGCGGCGGGCGGTGCTGATCGGTGCCCAGGTGGCGGCCGCGCTGGCCGCCGCGCACGAGCGCGGGGTGGTGCACCGCGACGTCAAACCGGGCAACGTCATGGTCGGCCCGTCCGGGGTGAAACTCGTCGACTTCGGCATCTCGGCCGCGGCCGGCGCGACCGACGAGGACCAGGGCCAGGTGCTGGGAACGCCCGCCTACCTGGCCCCGGAGCGGATCCGTGGCGGCCCGGTCCGTCCGGCCACCGACGTGTACGCGCTCGGCCTGCTGCTCTACCAGTGCCTGGCCGGCCGGATGCCGTGGGACGCGTCGACGGCCACCCAGATGCTCCGGGCGCACTACTACGCCGAGCCGGCGCCGCTGCCGGACGTGCCGGGACTGCCGCCCGCCGTGGCCGGGCTGGTCGCCCGCTGCCTGGCGAAGGCGCCCGACGAGCGGCCGGCCGCCGCGGAACTGGCCCGGGCTCTGAGCGAGATCGCGGCCCGGCCGCCGGCGACGGTCCGGACGCCGTCGCCCCGCCGGCGCGCCCTGGCCGTCTGCGGCACGGCCGCCGCCCTGGTCGCGGTGACCGGCCTCGCGGTCGCGGATGCGGGCGAACCCAGCACGCCGACGCCCGCGGCAGCCGCGCCGGCCCCGAGCAGCCCGGTGCCGTCGCCGGTCAGCACGCCGGTCACCCGGACGGTCAAGCTAACCCTGGTCGGCGCGCCGAGGCCGGTGGCCAAGCCCGCGCAGCCCGCGAAGAAGCCCGAACCCGCGCCGAAAGCCAAGGACAAGGGCAAGCAGAAGGGCAAGGCCAAGGGCAAGGGCAAGCCCTGAAAGACCACCGTCATCGCCGGCGGCGGCGCGGGCGGGGCCAGCGTTTGCCGCCGACCAGGTAGACGGCGTAACCGGCCGCGGCCGCCGCCGGCAGCGCGCCCGCCCAGCCGTCGTGGATCACCAGCGGCGGCCCGGCCGAGAGCAGTCCGAGCGCGAGCACCGCCCGGTGCATGGGCAGTGGCGGCCCGCTCCGGCCCCGCGGTTTCGCCGGCCGGGCGGCCGGCTCGGTCCGCTCGGGTGGCGGGGGTGATGACGTCATGCCACGGCACGGCGTGGTCGGCCGACGCCGGGGTGCGTCAGCCGGCGGGCGAGAACAATGGCGATCACTAGGGCAGTCTGATCTCCGGACGCGGACAGGACCGGCCCCCACAGTACGCGTACGCCCCGCCCTAAGATCGGACGGTGTGAGCCGCCTGATCCTCGACGACGCGACCGGGATCGACGACGGTGGCCTCGTGCGCGGCGAGACGGTCGCCGCCTGGCAGGCGCCGGCGGGCCCGGTGGCCTGGGCGGTCGAGGACTGGCTGCCGGAGCCGGAGATCGTCGCGCAGGCGCGGCTCGGCGAGTGGGAGGCCGTCCTGGCCCGGGTCGGCCGGCACGCCCAGCTGGGCGTTCGGCACGACGGTGACCGCCCCGCCTGGCACGGCCTGAGCAAGTCGCCGGACGACATGTCCCGCGGCGCGATCGGCGCCGCCCTGCTGGCGCCGGGACGCCTCGCCGACGTCACCGCCGTCACCGGCCGGGAGAGCTTCACCGGCATTCACGTCCCGGGCGCCCATCGAGTCCAGCAACTCGTCGTGCCGCGGATCGTCGAGCACCCGCAGGGCGACGAGATGGAGCCCGCCGAGGCCCGGTTCGCCGTCGGCGCCCCACCCGCCCAGGCTCCCGCCGCCCCGCTGGATCTGCCCGAGGACCTGACCGCCTCGCTGCTGCGCCGGCTGCGCCGCACACCCGTCGACGTGGTCCGGATCGCGGTCGGGCTGCACGTCGCCGAGACCTGGGAGCTGCCGGACGGCTTCCGGGCCCAGGTGGTCTACGACGTGGCCCCGGGCCGGACCCAGGGATACGTGCTGGACCCCGACGGCACGCCGCACAGCACCCTTCAGCCCTGCCGGAACCACCACCTGGCCGGCGTGCTCCAGTGGTGCACGCACTGCCTGCGACCGACCTGCGCCGCCTGCACCGAAACGGTCCGCGCATGCGCTCTGTGCCAGGGCGCGGCCTGCGGCGACTGCGTGGTGACCGAGGACGGCCGCTGCCGGGCCTGCGCCGTCCTCGCCAAGGTCGGCATCTTCGCCCGGGGCCGCTTCGGTGTCACCGCGGGCGGCGCGGCCTGGCACGGCGAGTCCACGAACGTCCAGGTCACGGTTCGCCGGCAGGGCACCTGGTGGACGCTGGAGCGGTGGGACCGCAACGGCCGGGTGACCATCCCGCTGGCACCGGAGCAGGTTCACAGCAGGTATCGATAGGGTCTGCCCGTGAGCGAGATGCGCGGCCGTCGCCGGCCCGGCCAGCTGGAGACGGAGATCATGACCGTGCTGGGCGAGGCCGAGCAGCCGCTGACGCCCGGCGAGGTGCGCGATCGCCTCGACCCGACCGGCGAGTTGTCGTACAGCACCGTGGTCACCACGCTCACCCGGCTCTACGAGAAGGGTTCGGCGTCCCGGGTCCGCGACGGCCGCGCGTTCCGTTACGGCGCGCCGGACGGCCCGGCCGGCCTGGTCGCCGACCGGATGAGCCGGCTGCTCGCCGTCGAGGCGGATCGGGCGTCGGTGCTGCGGCGCTTCGTCGGCAACCTGGACGCCCAGGACGAGCAGCTGCTGCGGGACCTGCTCAGCGAGTGATCTCCGGCGGCTTGGACTTCACCGTGATGGCGGAGAACCAGGCGTCGACGTTCACCCGGACCTCCGGCGTGCCGGCCAGCCGCGGCACCGGGGCCAGCCGCAGGTCGTGCGCGCTGAACGCGTTCGTCCCGGTCAGGTCGACCTCGACGCCCTCCGGCACGATCACGGTCAGCTCGCCGAACACGCACCGGCCGGTGATCTCGATGACGTCCGAGCCGGTCAGCACGGCGCGCAGGTCCAGCTCGGTGGAGCCGAACACGGTGGTCGCCCGGACCGTCCGGTCACGCAGCCGCCAGCGGCCGCGCCGCCGGGTCGAGCTGAAGACCGTCACCACCTTGTCGACCGTGCTGGCCGACCCGACGATCGGCTGCGCGGCCAGGCCCTCGGTCGCTCTCGCCAGCTCGACGTCGGTCTCGGCGGCCCACACCGCGCCGACCCGGACGCTGAACTCCTCCAGGGTGAGCCGGCCCTCACCGCACGCTCGCTGGAGCAACTCGGCCACTCGCTCGCGGTCACCGTCGGAGGCCGGCGCCGGCACAGGAAGTCCCACGGCGGGAAACCTTACAACCTCCCCTTGACGCGGTGCCGCCCCCGGAATGACAGACTTGCAGGATCATGACGCTGACCGATCGCCTTCCCGGCAATGCCGAACCCGACGCCGTCTTCGAGGCCTTCCAGGCCTGGGTGGAGGAGCAGGGCCTGACCCTGTACCCGCACCAGGAGGAGTCGCTGATCGAGATCGCGACCGGAGCCAACGTCATCCTGAACACCCCGACCGGCTCGGGCAAGAGCCTGGTCGCCGCCGGCGCGCACTTCGCCGCCCTGGCCGACGGGCGCACCACCTTCTACACCGCGCCGATCAAGGCGCTGGTCAGCGAGAAGTTCTTCGCCCTCTGCGAGATCTTCGGCGCGCACAACGTCGGCATGCTGACCGGCGACGCCAGCGTGAACGCGGACGCCCCGATCATCTGCTGCACCGCCGAGATCCTGGCGAACCTGGCGTTGCGCGAGGGCGCCCAGGCCGACGTCGGCCAGGTGGTGATGGACGAGTTCCACTTCTATGCGGAGCCGGACCGGGGCTGGGCGTGGCAGGTGCCGCTGATCGAGCTGCCGCAGGCCCAGTTCGTGCTGATGTCGGCGACGCTCGGTGACGTCACCCGGTTCGTCGACGACCTGTCCCGGCGCACCGGCCGGACGACCGCCGTGGTCAGCAACGCGGAGCGCCCGGTCCCGCTGATCTTCAGCTACGCGATGACCCCGCTGCACGAGACGATCGAGGAGCTGCTCGCCACCAAGCAGGCGCCGGTCTACATCGTGCACTTCACCCAGGCGGCCGCGCTGGAACGCGCCCAGTCGCTGATGAGCATCAACATGAGCACCCGCGAGGAGAAGGACAAGATCGCGGCGGCGATCGGCAGTTTCCGGTTCACCGCCGGTTTCGGGCGCACGCTGTCGCGTCTGGTCCGGCACGGCATCGGTGTGCACCACGCGGGCATGCTGCCGAAATATCGCCGGCTCGTGGAGACGCTCGCCCAGGCCGGCCTGCTCAAGGTGATCTGCGGGACGGACACCCTCGGCGTCGGCATCAACGTGCCGATCCGGACCGTGCTCTTCACCGGCCTGTCGAAATACGACGGGGTGAAGACGCGGCTGCTCAAGGCCCGCGAGTTCCACCAGATCGCCGGCCGGGCCGGGCGGGCCGGCTTCGACACGCTCGGCACCGTGATCGTCCAGGCGCCCGAGCACGTCATCGACAACGAGCGCGCCCTGGCGAAAGCCGGCGACGACCCGAAGAAGCGGCGCAAGGTCGTCCGGAAGAAGCCGCCGGAGGGCCAGGTCGGTTACGGACGGCCGACCTTCGACCGGCTGATCGAGGCCGAGCCGGAGCCGCTCACCTCGTCGTTCCAGGTCTCGCACGCCATGCTGCTGAACGTGCTCGGCCGCGGCGGCGACCCGTACGAGGCGATGAAGCATCTGCTCACCGAGAACCACGAGGACCCGGCGGCGCAGCGCAAACACATCCGCCGGGCGATCGCGATCGCCCGGGCGCTGATCGCCGGCGGGGTCATCGAGCGCACCGGCGAGGGTCTCTACAAGCTGGTCGACGATCTCCAGCTGGACTTCGCGCTGAACCAGGCGCTGTCCCCGTTCGCCCTGGCCTGCCTGGAGCTGCTCGACAAGGAGGCGCCGGAGTACCCGCTCGACGTCGTCTCGGTGATCGAGTCGACCCTGGAGGACCCGCGCCAGGTGGTCTCGGCGCAGCGGCAGAAGGCGCGCGGCGAGGCGGTCAACGCCATGAAGGCCGAGGGCATCGAGTACGAGCAGCGGATGGAGCTGCTCGAGGAGGTCTCCTGGCCGCAGCCGCTGCGGGAGCTGCTGGAGGCGGCGTACGAGACGTACCGGCGCGGCCACCCCTGGGTCGGCGACTACGAGATCAAGCCGAAGTCCGTGGTCCGCGACATGTACGAGCGGGCCATGACGTTCACCGAGTACATCTCGTTCTACGGCCTGTCCCGCTCCGAGGGACTGGTCCTGCGCTACCTCGCCGACGCCTACCGCGCGCTGCGCCAGACCGTCCCCGAGGACGCCCGCACCGAGGAGCTCGGCGACCTGATCGAGTGGCTCGGCGAGCTCGTCCGGCAGGTCGACTCCAGCCTGCTCGACGAGTGGGAGCGGCTGCGCAACCCGGGCGCGGCCGTCGAGGAGGTCCGGATCGACGACAAGCCGCCCGCGGTCACCCGCAACGTGCGCGCGTTCAAGGTCCTGGTCCGCAACGCCATGTTCCGCCGGGTCGAGCTGGCCGCCCTGGGCCGCTACGACGAGCTGGGCGAGCTGGACGGCGAGTCCGGCTGGACCGCGGAGCGCTGGCGCAAGGCCGTCGAGGAGTACTTCGACGAGTACGACGAGATGGGCACCGGCCCGGCGGCTCGCGGTCCCGCGTTCCTGCACATCGAGGCCGGTCCGGCGGTGTGGTCGGTCCGCCAGGTCTTCGAGGACCCGGAGGGCGACCACGACTGGGGCATCGACGCCACGGTCGACCTGGCCGCCTCCGACGAGGCCGGCAGCGCCGCCATCACGATCATCGCGGTCGGCCCGCACTGACCTCACGGCCCGCTGCGGCTCCGGTCCGCCGCTTGACGGTACGCCCGGAGCCGCCGGCCGTCCGTCCGCGCACCGTGCGGCCTTGCGCCGTGCGGGGTGGTACCGGCATGTACCACTCGTGGCGCGTGCCGGACTTACCGTCGTCGCATGACGCCACGACCGACACCTGACCTGAGCATCGGGGACCGCATCCGGGATCGCCGCCTGCGCCGGGGCTGGAGCATCCGGCATGCCGCCAGCCGGGCCGGCGTCTCGCACGCCACCTGGAGCCGGATCGAACGGGGGCTGCAGGCGGCGGACAACCGGTTCATGCTGTCCGACCTGGCCGCGGCCCTGGAGTGCTCGCCCGCCGACCTCGCCGGGACCGCGGTCCCGGCCGGCGACCGGGAGGCGGCGGCCGCACACCATGCCGTCTACCGGATCCGCCAGGCCCTGGTCGATCTCGACCTCTCGGCCCCGGCCCGGTCCGTCGAGACAGCCGCCGACGTCGGCCTCTCCACGCCGCCGCCGCTCGCCGAGCTGGCCCGGACGGTCGCCTCGTCGGTGCTGCGCAACCTCGGGCACCCGGCCGACGCCTGGCTGGGCGCGGAACGCTGCCGGGACGCCGCCGACGCCACCCGTGACCCGGTCCTGCAGGGATACGCCGCGTACGCGCGGGCCGGCGCGGCCAACGCCTGCGGCTCGTTCGAGCGCGGCTACACCCTGGCCGAGCGGGCGGTCGACGCGTTGCGCCCGCACGCCGCCCGGCCCGGCGGCGCCGAGATGATCGGCTCGTTGCAGCTGATCTGCGCGTACGCCAGCCGGGGCCGCCGACGCCCGGACGACAGCCGCGCCTGGTGCGCCGAGGCCGCCGCACTGGCCCGGCAGACCGGGGAGACCACCACGCTGGGGCTCTACTTCGGCCCGACCAACGTCGACATCTGGCGGATCGGCATCGAGGCCGACGGCGACGACCCGGGCCGGGCGGCCCGGCTCGCCCAGGACACCGATCCGGCGCGGTTGCCGGTCGGCTTCCGGCAGGTCTTCTATTACTCGGACACCGCTCGCGCGCTGGCCCGGCTGCGCGGCCGCGACCGGGAGGCGGTGCGCTTCCTGCTCACCGCCGAACGCGTCGCCCCGCAGCACGTGCACACGTCGCCCCTGGTCCAGGAGACGGCCCGGGCCCTGCTGGACCGCTCCCGCCGGGTGGCCGGCGGCACCGAGCTGCGGGCTTTCTGCGAACGCCTCCAGATCGGCTGATGAGCACCGGGCTGCGCGCTTCCCGCGAACGCCTTCAGATCTGCTGACGAGCACCCGGCTGCGCGCCTTCCGCGAACGCCTCCCGATCGGCTGATCAGGGCACCGGGCGGCCGGTCGCCTCGTCGACGACCGGGCGCCCGGCCAGTGGCGCCCCGAGCCGGGCCGGGACCAGATAGATGGTCGCGCCGCCGGGCGCGGCGGTGCCGGGCCCGTAGACCCCGACGATGACCTGCCCGGCGGTCTCCCGCACGGTCACCAGTGCCGGCGGCGCGTCGCCGCGCACGCCGAGCAGCAACCAGTTCCTCCCGCCGCTGGGCAGCGCCCGGCCCAGATAAGACGGCGGGAAGGCCGGGTTCACCTCCCGGCGCCGGTAGACCTCCATCGCCGCGGTCGTCCCGGGCGACGGCGCGGCCGACGCTTGCGGCACGACGGCCACCCGCGCCCGGTCGGCGCCGAAGTCGACGATGAGGTCGGCGCGCGTCTGCACGTCGGCCGTGGCCGTGGCCGTGGCAGTCGACGAGTCCGCGCGCGGCGGGGAGTCCGTGCCGCCGAAGGTGCCGAAGCTCGCGCAGACCAGGAAGACCAGGGCCACGATGTTGCCCAGCCGCGTCAGCAGGTAGGCCGTGTCGCTCGGCTCGTTCGCCTCCGGATCCCGATAAGCCCAGCCGGCCAGCACCCGCCACTGCGAGGGCGGCGACACCGCGCCCCACAGCAGCAACGCCGCGAGCGGCACAACCCACAACAGGCGAGTCACAGCCGTCGATGCTAAGCCCACACGCGCCGCGGCGCTGCCCTCGATCCGACCGTCGCCGATCTCGAACCGGTCCCGGACCACGCGCGTACACCGGAGCGCCACCTCAACGAAGGGATCCGTCGATGGATGCCGTGCCCGCCCGGCTGCGGTTGGTGACCCGTGCCACCCGGCTCCTGCTGGCCGCCTACCTCGCCACGCTGCTCGTCCTGGCCGTCGCGGCCGGCACCGGGCGCTTCCAGGTCGGCCCCTTCGGCTGGGCCAATCTCGGCATTCCGCTGCTCGCGTTCGGGCAGGCCGCCTGGTCGGCCGGACGCTCCCGCCGGGCCACCGAACCTGCCCGGCGGCGTGAGTTCTGCCAGCGGTCCGTCATCCAGTCGGTGATCGGGCTCATCCTGCTCGGCTCCATCACCTACTACTGGACCCAGGCGCCGGGCACCTACTCCTGACGCGCTGCCCGGCCCGGACGCCGCCGGTCACAGCCACCCCGCCCGGCGTAACAGCCAGTACAGGGTGGCGGCGCCGAGCAGGATCAGCAGCATGGCGCCGTGGTATCCGAAGCGCCAGGCCAGCTCGGGCATGGTCGCGAAGTTCATGCCGTAGACGCCGCCGATCACGGTCGGCACCGCGGCGATCGCGGCCCAGGAGGCGATCTTGCGCATGTCGTTGTTCTGGTCGACGCTCACCTGGGTGAGGCGGGCCTGCAGCAGCGCGTTCACCACCTCGTCGAAGCCGTGCACCTGCTCCATGACGCTGCCCTGCCCCACCGTGATGACGAACTGCGGGCCGACGAAGACGCGGACGAAACCCGCCGTGAGCCGGTGGTGCTCGACGTACCGGGCGGCGCGGACGACGAGGAACGAAACCTCCTCGTACCGCTCGAACTTCACCCGCTGCTCCCGGTGCAGCACGTCCTCGACCGCCAGCGGATGCAGGCCGAACACCTCGGCGACCCGGGTGAGCGCGGCCTCGGTGGGCTCGTGCAGGCCCAGCCAGACGAACCCGCCGTGCTCCCGGGCCCGCTCGTGGAGCCGGTCCAGATCCGCGCCGGAGCCGGGGCTCTCGACGGCGACGCCGTCGACGAACAGGTCGCATCCGACGATCGCGGTGTGGTCGGTGCGCCGGGCGTCCACGATTCCTCCCACCTCCGGTCGCAGCCTACTGTTCTTGACCAGGCCCACGCGTGGGGGAGAAGCCGGGTGATCGGAGCGCAACGAGCCCTCGCGGCGGCCAACTTCGCCTTCACCATCGGTAGCGGCCTCTACCTGACCGCCGGTGTCCTCTACTTCACCGAGGCCGTGCGCCTGCCGGCCGCCCAGGTCGGGCTCGGGCTGGGCATCGCCGGGGTGGTCTCGCTGGCCGCCGGGATCACGGTCGGGCATCTCGCGGATCGGCTCGGCGCCCGGGGTGTCTACCTGGGCACGTTGCTGGCCCAGGCGGCCGGGGACGCGGCGTTTTTGCTGGCCACGAACTTCGCGACGTTTCTGGTCGTGGTGACGGTGGCCGCGTCGGCGAAGACGGCCGGGTTCGCCGCCCGGACGCCGCTGATCCGGCACTACGGCGGACAGCGGCCGCAGGAGTTCCGGGCGTTCCTGCGGGCGGTCACCAATCTCGGGATCGCGGTCGCGGCGCCGCTTGCCGGGTGGGCGGTGCAGGTGGGGACGCTTCCGGCGTACCGGAGCATGGTTGTCGGCATGGTGGCGGCGTCCCTTGCCGCCGCGGCGATCCTGGCCACGGTCCCGCCGATGCGGCCTGTCGAGGGTGACGGCGGCAAGCGCTGGATCGCGCTGCGGGACCGCCCCTATCTGCTGCTGACCGCGCTCGACGGGGTGATGGCGGTGCAGTTCAAGGTGCTGACCGTGGCCATTCCGCTGTGGCTGGTCGGGTTCACCGCCGCGCCCCGCTGGATGATCTCGGCGACGATGGCGACCGCGACGGTGATCGTGGTGCTCTTTCAGGTCCGGGCGAGCCGGGGCGTCGATTCCCCGGCGGCGGGCGGGCGCGCCTATCGCCGCGCCGGGCTGGCGTTTCTGCTGTCCTGCTCGCTGATCCCGCTCGCGGCCGGTCCGCCCGCGGCGGTGGCCGCCACCGTCCTGATCGTCGCGGTGATGATCCACGCGATCGGTCAGTTGTGGAACTCGGCCGGCGGGTTCGAGGTGTCGTTCGCGCTCGCGCCGGTGCACGCGACCGGGCAGTATCTGGGCGTTTTCGGTCTCGGCGCCGGGCTTGCCGACACGTTCGGACCGGCCCTGGTGATCTGGCTCTGCATCGGGTGCGGCCGCCCCGGGTGGTATGTCCTGGGCGCGATCCTCGCCCTGGCGGCCTGCACGATCCCGCTCGCGGTCCGCCGCTCCGTCACCGCCCGCTAACCCCTTTTTCGGTACGCCCTGGGCACCGTCCCGACGCCCGTTCCCCCGGCTCATCCCGCCCTGCCCGGCTCCCGCCTGCTCGTCCTCGGCTCGACCCGTCCGCTTGCTCCTGCCCTGGCTCGTCCCGCGGCGGGGCGGCCCGAGCGCACGATCAGCCCGCGGTCAGGCGGTCGAAGTAGGCGCGGACCGGCTCCACCGTCGGCGCGGTGAGCGCCAGATACCCGTCCGGCCGCACCACCCGATAGTCCCCGGCCATCCGGTGCACGTGCACCAGCTCCGGATCGAAACCGGTCACCGGCTCCGGCCCCAGCACCGTGAAGTGCGACCCCCGGAACAGATCGGACAGGCGGGCTCCGGTCGGCAGCGACCCGTCCGGCATCGGCGCCCCGCCGCCGTCCCCGATCAGCGGACCGGCCGGATAGACCGGATGATCCTGCCGCGTGCTCCGCTGCCGCCGCCGGAACCCCGCCTTCAGCAGCGGCCCGAGCAGCGGCCGGGCGAACCGCCACGTCATCATGCTGCCCATCCGCTGGTCACTGTCCGCGAGGATCTGGCGGGCCACCGGCATCCGCTCACTCTCGTACGTGTCGAGCAGCCCCTCCGGCGCCAGCCCCCGGACCACCAGCCCGAGCTTCCACCCCAGGTTGTACGCGTCCTGGATCCCAGTGTTCATCCCGTGCCCGCCGAACGGACTGTGCACGTGCGCCGCGTCCCCGGCCAGGAACACCGGCCCGGCCCGGAACCGCTCCGCGATCCGCAGGTTGTAGCGCCACACCGAGTGCCAGAGCACCTCGGTGACCCGCAGCCCCGCAAGCCCGGTGCGCTCGGTGAGCAAGCGTTGCAGGGTCTCCTCGTCGTCCGGCAGGTCCGGCCCGAGTGACACCACCACCTGCCACACCCCGGTGCCCGGGACCGGCCGGGTCACCGCGACACCCCGCTGCGGCGACAGCCACATGTTGACCCCGCCCGCCGGGTCGAGCCCGTCCAGCCGGACGTCACTGATCATCGCCCGGGTGTCCGGATCGGTCCGCCCGGTGAACGCGACCCCCAGCTCCCGCCGGATCGTGCTGCGCCCGCCGTCCGCACCCACCACGAACCGTGCCCGGATCCGCTCACCCCCGGCGAAGCTCACCTCGCTCCAGCCCGGCCCGGCAGCCCGCGTCCCGGACCGCACCTCGATCCCGGCCGGCCCGCTGACCCGGCTTCCGGACTCCGCCTCGCCGACGGCCAGCCCGGTCACCCGCATGCCGAATTCGACCTTGCCGCCCAGCTCGGCCAGCCGGTCGCGGAGGATCGCCTCGGTCCGCCACTGCGGAAGGGCGACCACATTCGGATACGGCTGCTCGACGGTCACCGGGGCCGGCGGCGTGTCCAGCTCGAACAGCCGCCGCGTCCCCTGATGAAACCGGGTGCGTCGCTCGACGAACCCGGCCGTGGCGATCTCCCGGGCCGCTCCCAGATCATCGAGGGCCGCCAGCGACCGCGGCTTGAGGCTGAACCCGCGGCCGCCTCCGCCCGGCCGCGGGGACCGGTCGACGATCCGGACGGCGACACCCTGCCGGGCCAGGTCGCATGCCAGGGTCAGGCCGGTCGGGCCGGCGCCCACGATCAGTACGTCCACAGTGTCCATGCCTACAAACGTACATATACAATTGTAGGTGTCTAGAGGGGAGCACGATTTTGTCACTACGGTTCGCGATGCTCGGCCTGCTCGAGGACGGGCCGGCCAGTGGATACACGCTGACGCTGCGGTTCGAGCGCTCGTTGCAGCGCTATGCGTGGACGGCCCGGCAGAGCCACATCTATCCCGAGCTGGCCCGGCTCGCCGAGGACGGCCTGATCGAGGTGGTCGAGGAGGGCGCCCGCGGCCGGCGGACCTACGCGATCACCGACGCCGGCCGGACAGCGCTGCGGGAGTGGCTGATGTCGCCGCCGAAAGAACGCGCGGTCCGCGACGAGCAGGCGCTCCGGCT
This sequence comes from Actinoplanes ianthinogenes, assembly GCF_018324205.1. Lineage (NCBI taxonomy): Bacteria > Bacillati > Actinomycetota > Actinomycetes > Micromonosporales > Micromonosporaceae > Actinoplanes > Actinoplanes ianthinogenes. Next base: position 309,587 of record NZ_AP023356.1, on the reverse strand, counting down.
GTGCCTGATCTCGGCGCTGGAGCCGGCACAGGCGCGGCGGATCGTGCTCGACCACCTGGCCGACGCGGAGTCGCGGGCCGCGGAGCTGCGGTCGCTGGCCGAGGCGGCCGACGCGGATTCCCACCCGCGGGGTGGTCTGCGGTTCGGCCGGCTGGCGATGGAGCTGGGGCGCTACCAGGCGCAGGCGCAGCGGGAGTGGGCCCGGTGGGCCCTGGAGCAGCTCGGTGACGACGAGGCGAGCTAGCTCCGGGTCGCCGCATAGGGCGGGCCGGGCGACGATCCGGCGTGCGGGCCCGGGTGAGAGCATCGGCGGGGGGAGGTAGCGAGGTGTTCGATCATTTCCTGTGGTCCGTGGTGGTCGTCCCGCCGCTGGCCGTGCTCGTGGTGCGCCTGCTGGCCGACCGGCTGGCCCCGGCCCGCGCGGCGTCCGTGGTCGCCTGGTCCGCCGTCACCGTCGCCGCGACCAGCACGATCAACCTGCTCCTGCTCTCCGCCCACGCGCTGGCCCAGGTCCCCGCCATCGGCCGTCTCCTCGGGTGGTCCGCCGCGGTCGTCGCCGCCGACACGGCCGGCGTCGAGTGGGTCCCGTGGCTGAGCCTGGCCCTGCTGACCGCCGTCACCGTCACGGTCACCGTCCGCTGGCGCCGCCAGCGCCGGGTCCTGGCGATGGTCCCGGACGAGGGCCCCGGCGGCCTGGTCATGGTCCCCGACGAGGCCCCGCGCGCCTTCGCCGTCCCGGGCAACCCGGGACACGTGGTGGTCACCACCGGCATGCGTGGCCTGCTCACCGACCCCCAGTTCGAGGCCCTGCTGGCCCACGAGAACGCGCATCTCAGCGAGCACCACCACCGCCTGGCCCGGCTCGCCGAGCTGGCCGTCGCCGCCCACCCCGCCCTGTGGTGGGTCGGCAGACACGTCGATTACCTGATCGAACGCGCCGCCGACGAACGCGCCGCCGCCTCCCTGGGCAGCCGCCACACCCTGGCCCACGCCATCGGCGTGGCCGCCCTGGCCGGCGCCGGGAGCCCGTTCGCCGCGGCCCTGCACGCCGCCGTTCCCGGTGGGGTCGTCCCTAAACGGGTCGCCCACCTGCTGCGCCCCCGGCCCCGCCCGGCGCCGCACCTGTTCCTCCTGCTCCCCGTCGCGGTGGCCCTCAGCTCCGTCGTCTGGACCGGCGAGGCCACCCTCGACCTGCTCGAACTGCTCCGCGCCGCGCTCCGCTGACCCCTTCTTCGGTACGCCCTCCACGCCCTCGGCCGGTGAGCCCGGAGGGCGAGTGACGCCTCGGCGCTCGCTCCGCTGATCCCTTCTTCGGTACGCCCTCCACGCCCTCGGCCGGTGAGCCCGGAGGGCGAGTGACGCCACAGCGCTCACTCCGCCGTGCACTCCGGGTGTCCTTCGCCCCGGAACTCCCGGCGACCAGGGCGGCGTGAAGCTCTCCCGAACGCCCATCCCCGGCACCCCTCGCGGACGGCAGCCACCTGCCTTCCCCGAGCGCGAGGTAGTCCAGAAAGACCGCCCCGACGATCCGCACGATCGTCAATGCCTCCGCGGCGGAGGTGCCGAGTCCGCTCGGCCCAAGACCGATCCTTGCCGGTACGCCGTCCGGCGCGGTCCGCACCAGCGCGGACAGCCCGAACGCCGCCGCCATGCTGCGCCCGGCCAGCCCGGTCGACATCCCGGCGGCGGCCGCCAGCCCCTTTCGCCAATCAGTTTGTTGTGGAAACCTGTTGGCATGACTTCAGTGATTGCTCGTCGAAGCCTGTTCGCCGCCGCACTCGCCGCCGGCGCGGCGGTTCCGCTCAGCGCTGCCGGAGCCGCCCGGGCGGCAGCATCGGCCGGAGCCGCCCGGGCGGCAGCATCGGCCGGAGGTCCCGGGACTGCGGGCCTGCTCGGAGGCACCTCGCCGGCAGCGCCGGTCAACGGCGCCGGGCCGGCGACTCCGGGCCGGTTGACGCTGCCGGGGCCGACCGGGCCCTACCGCATCGGGGTTGCCGACCTGCATCTCGTCGACCGGTCACGGCCGGATCCGAACGCCGGGCCGGGGCGGCCCCGGGAGCTCATGGTCAGCGTCTGGTATCCCGCCGGCCGCGACGGCCGGCGTTACCCGGTGGCCGAGTGGATGCCACCGGAGGCCTGGCGGGAGCTGCTCACCGCGATCGATCTCGCCGCTGACGTCGCGCCGCCCTGGACGGCCGCCCGCCGGGGTGCGCCCGTGCGGCGCACCCGGGACCGGCTGCCGGTGATCGTGTATTCGCACGGCAACGACTCCTGCCGGGCCGAGAGCACCATCGTGGTGCAGGAGCTGACCAGTCACGGGTACGTCGTGGTCACGGTGGATCACACCTACGACGGCGTGAGCGAGTTCCCGGACGGGCGGGTCACGCTGCCGACCGCGGAGTCGTTCACCCCGTGGGACTCCGCGGCCGACGTGCTGTTCGTGCTCGACCGGCTGGCGGACATCGCGGCCGGGCGTAACCCCGACGCCGGGCATCGCCCGCTCCCGGCCGGGCTGGGCGCCGCGCTCGACCTGGGCCGGCTCGGCATGTTCGGCTGGTCGAAGGGTGCGACGTCGACCGCGCTGGTGATGAACGTGGACCGGCGGGTGCGGGCCGGGCTCAGCTTCGACGGGCCGATGCAGTCACAGCCGCCGGTGGCCGGGACCGACCGGCCGTTCATGCTGATGACCGCGGAGAACGGGCGGGACGCCGAGCCGAGCGTGGCGGAGTTCTGGGCGATGCTGCGCGGCTGGCGGCTCAACGTGCAGGCCACGGGTGCGGCGCACGGGTCGTACAACGACGGTCAGTGGCTGGTCCCGCAGCTGGCGCGGATCGTCGGCCTGAGCGGCGAGGAGCTGGCCGAGTGGGTCGGGACGCTCGACCCGGGGCGGGCGGTGCGGATTCAGCGGGCGTACCCGCTCGCCTTTTTCGATCTTCATCTGCGGCGCCGGGGACATCTGCTGAGCGGTCCGAGCGCCGCGTTCCCCGAGGTGCGGTTCCTGCCGTAGCGGGAGCGGGCTTCCCGGGTGTCTCAGGGCGGCCGAGACACCCGGGAGGGGCCTCAGGCGAACAGGGAACGGCCCCAGTAGTCGTCGGCGGCGAGCAGGCCGGGCGGGCACGCGAACATGGCGCTGGAGACGTGCCGGATGTACTCGTTGAGGGCGTCCATCTTGGCCAGGTTGTTCTGCACCGGGACGAACTGCTTGTGCGGGTTGCGCTGGTAGGCCATGAAGAACAGGCCGGCGTTGAGGCGGCCGAGACCGTCCGAGCCGTCGACGAAGTTGTAGCCGCGGCGCAGCAGCCGGGCGCCGCCGTTCTGGTCCGGGTGGGCCAGGCGCAGGTGCGAGTCCATCGGGATGACCGGCTGGCCCTCGCCGTCCTGAGCGGCGAAGTCCGGCTCGTCGTGCTCCTGCTTGCCGGTGAGCGGGGCGCCCTCGCTCTTGTCCCGGCCGATGATGGTCTGCTGCTCGGCCAGCGGCGAGCGGTCCCAGGTCTCGACCAGCATCCGGATCTTGCGGGTGACCAGGTACGAGCCGCCGGTCATCCACTCCGGGCCGTCGCCCTGCTGGACCCACAGGTGCTCGTCGAGCAGCTGGGGTTCCTCGGCCTTGAGGTTGCGGGTGCCGTCCTTGAAGCCGAACAGGTTGCGCGGGGTGGCCTGGCTCGTGGAGGTCGACGAGGTGCGGCCGAAGCCGAGCTGGGACCACCGGACGCTGACCTTGCCCATGCCGATCCGGGCCAGGTTGCGGATGGCGTGCACGGCGACCTGCGGGTCGTGGGCGCAGGCCTGGACGCCGATGTCGCCGCCGGAGATCGCGTCCTCGAGGGCGTCGCGGGGGAATTTCGGCAGGTCGGCGAGGGCGGCCGGGCGTTTCGCGGCGATGCCGAACCGGTCCTTGCCCTGCGCGTTGCGGAACAGCGTGGGCCCGAACCCGATGGTCAGCGTGAGCCCCGAGGCGGGCAGCCCGAGCGCCTCGCCGGTGTCGTCCGGCGGCGCCTCCAGGGAGCCGCCGACCGCGCCGAACGTCCCGGCGTCCCGGCCCTGTGTCATCCGGGCGGCCGCGGCGGTCCAGTCCTGCAGCATGTCGACCAGGGCGGCCTTGTCGTCGGTGATCACGTCGAACGCGCAGAAGTGCAGCCGGTCCTGCGCCGGCGTGACGATCCCTGCCTGCCGAGCCCCGTAGAACGGAATCGCCCCACCGGCGTCGGAGACGAGTTCGGTGGCAACGGTGCCCGGGGTCGCCTGCCCGTGGGTCAGGGCCAGCGCTCCCGCGCCGGCGGCGGCGACGCCGGCCACTCCAGCACCGGCCAGCCCGAGGACTTTGCGCCGTTCCATCTCACAGACCTTTCGTGCAGGGGTCGGGGGGTCGGTCTCGCGCAGCCGTGGGCGAGGCAGGTGCCTCGCCCACGGCTGGGGTGCTACTTCTTGGCCGCGACGAGCGCGGCAACCCTGCTGATCGGCTCGGCCAGCGCGTTGATGTTGTCGCTGAGTTCCTTCAGATCGGCCTGGGTGAGCTGGTTGTGCAGCTTCCAGCCGTCGCCGGCGCGGTGCTTCTCGAGCGACGCCTCGACCTTCGCGAAGTTGGCGTCGAGGGTCTTGACCAGCGCCGGGTCCCGCTCCTCGAGGGCCGGGCGCAGCGCCTGGATCGCGCCCTGCGAGCCCTCGATGTTGGCGGCGAAGTCCCACAGGTCGGTGTGCGAGTAGCGGTCCTCCTCACCGGTGATCTTGCCGGTGGCGACCTCGTCGAGCAGGCCCTTGGCGCCGTTGGCCAGCTCGACCGGGGAGAAGGTGACCGTCTCGGCCTTGGTCACGATGGTCTGGACGTCCTTGAGCAGCTGGTCGGCGACCGGGCCGTCCTTGCTGACGTCCTTGGTGACCCAGAGGTCCTTCTCGAGCTTGTGGAAGCCGGTCCACTCCTGACCCGGCTCCACGTCTCCGTCGCGGGCGTCGATCTTCGGGTCCAGGTCGCCGAAGCTCTCCGCGACCGGCTCGATCCGCTCCCAGTAGGTGCGGGCGACCGGGTACAGGCTCTTCGCCTTCTCCACGTCGCCGGCCTTGACCGCGGTGACGAACGCGGTGGTCTGCTCGATCAGCGCGCCGGTCTGGCTCTTCACATAGCGCTGGTAGTCCTTGGTGGCCTGGGCCAGCTTGGCGTCCTCGGTGAGCGGCGCGGCGGAGCCCTCGACCTGGAAGGCGTTGCGGATGCCCTTGCCGATCATGCCGGGCTTGCAGGCCGTCTCGTACGCCCCGGCGGGCAGCTCGACGATCAGGTCGCGGGACAGGCCGGGAGCGATGTTCTCGATCTCGCCCATGATCCGGTCGCCGGCCGCGTACACGTAGAACTCGTTGATCTTCGAGCCCTTGTTGGTGATCGCGAAGGTGACCGTGCCCGCGGCGGAGCTGGTCCGTTCCACCTTGCACTCGGTGTCCGAGGCGGCAACGGTGATCTTGCCGGAGGCAGCGGCGCTGCCGGCCTTCGTGTCGGCGTCCTTGTCGCCGCAGGCGGTGAGGAGCAGGGCGGCTGCTGCTCCGGCGGTGATAAGGCGTGCGGGGTGCATCGGTCTCCTAGGAGGCGGTGGTGGCGGGAGTGGCGGGGGTGGGCGCCGGCTTGCGGGCCGGCCAGAGGAACAGCACCAGGACGGGAATCCCGTAGGCGAGCCAGGCGACCGTCTCGACCACGGTCGGCGCCGGCGTGAAGTTGACCATGCCGCGGAGCAGTTCCGAGTACCACGCCTCGGGCGGGAGGGATCCGCTCAGGTCGAAGGCGTGGTGGTCGAGCCCGCCGAGGACGTTGGACTCCTGGAGGTCGTGGAAGCCGTACTTGAAGATGCCCGCGGCAACGAGCACCAGCAGCGCGCCGGTCCAGGTGAAGAACGTGGACAGGTTGATCCGGACCGCGCTGATGTAGAGCAGCCAGCCGAGGACCACCGAGGTGAGCAGGCCGAGACTGATCCCGATCAGCGGGCGGGCGCTGTCGGCGGCGCCCTGTGCCGCGGCGTAGAACAGGATCGAGGTCTCCAGGCCCTCGCGGATCACCGCGAGGAAGGCGACGCCGGCGACCGCGGCCGGGCCGACCTCGATCGCGGCCTCCATCTTGCCGCGCAGCTCCCGGCCCATGAACCGGGCCATCCGCCGCATCCAGAAGATCATCCAGGTGACGAAGGCCACCGCCACGAAGGAGGCGATCGCCTCGAACAGCTCCTGGTGCGTCGAGCTGAGCCGGGTGATGCCGAGCTGAAGCAGCACGGCGAAGCCGACGGCGATGGCCGCGGCCAGCGCGACACCGGCCCAGACCAGGCGGAGCATCGGCTTGCGATCGCTCTTGACCAGGAAGGCCACGAGGATCGAGACCACGAGGGTGATCTCCAGGCCCTCGCGGAGGCCGATGAGGTAGATGGCGGTCATGGAGCTCCAAAGGTTAGCCAAACCTAAGTTCGTACCCGCATCATTCTTCTACCAGGTTGTAGATGTCAAATCGTGTAAGCACTTATATAAGCGCTGTTACTGTTGCCGGATGGCTGACGTCGACGATCCGACCGGGAAGAGCGTCTGGGATCCGCTGTGGGATCTGCAGGCCGCGATGGACGCGGACATCGCCCGCATCTATGCCGAGGCGCACATCGAGGGACTCAAGCCCACCTGGGTCAAAGAGCTGATCCGGCTGCATCGGGGCGGTCCGATGACGATCACCGAGCTGGCGGCCGCGGTCGGGCGGACCCACTCGGCGCTGAGTCAGAAGGTGGCCGCCATGCGCGCCGCCGGGTGGGTGCGGACCGTCGCCGGACCGGATGCCCGCGCCAAACGGGTGGTTCTCTCGGCCAAGGCGGAGAGCGTCGTCGGCCGGCTCGCCGCCGAGTGGCGCGCCACCGAGGCCGCCCTCGTCGAGCTGGAGGCCGAGGTGCCCTATCCGATGGCCCGCGTCGTCAGCGACCTGAGGGCGGCCCTGGACCGCAAGAGCTTCCGGGACCGGATCGCCGGGAAACTGGCCGAGGACCCGGCGTGGCGGTGAGCGGGGCGCTGATCGACCTGCGGCCGCTGCGCTCGTCCCGGCCGTTCCGGCGGCTCTGGATCGGGGCGACGTTCTCCGGGTTCGGGAGGCAGATGACCCTGGTCGCGGTGATGTACCAGGTGTGGCAGCAGACCCACAGCACGGTGTGGACCGGCGCGGTCGGGCTCGCCCACGCGCTGCCGGTGGTGCTGTTCGGCCTGTTCGCCGGCGCGCTCGCGGACCGCGCCGAACGCCGCCGGCTCTCGCTGATCACCACCGGTGGAGCGGCGGCCTGCACCGCGCTGCTCGCCGTGCAGGGCCTCGCGGGCGCGTACCCGGTCACCGGGGTGCTGGCGCTGGTCGCGGTGCAGTCCTGCTTCGGCGCGGCCGGTGGGCCGGTCGGGCGCAGCTACCTGCCGCACCTGCTGCACCGCGACCAGCTCGCCGCCGGCCTGGCGCTCCACCACATCTCGTTCCAGGCGGCGATGCTGGCCGGGCCGGCCCTGGGCGGTCTGGTCCTGGCCTGGATCGGGGTCGGCGGCTGCTACCTGATCGACACCCTGACGTTCGGGCTGGCGTTCTTCGGGGTGCTCGGGCTGCCGGTGCTGCGACCCGACGACGCGCCGGACACCTCCAGCCTGCGCGCGGTGGCGGAGGGGCTGCGCTTCCTGGCCGGGCACCGGGTGGTGCGCACCGCGCTGCTCACCGACCTGGCCGCGACCGTGCTGGCCATGCCGATCAGCCTGTTCGCCCTGATGAACGCGGCCTGGTTCGGCGGCGACCCGCGGACGTTCGGGCTGTTCCTGAGCGCGATCGCGGTCGGCGGCCTGATCGCGTCGCTGCTGTCCGGGACGTTCACCGGACATGGCCGGCCGCAGCTGGTGATGCTCGGCGCGTCAGCGGCCTGGGGTGTGGCCCTCGCCCTGTTCGGGCTGGCCGGGAACCCATGGCTGGGCCTGGGCTGTCTGGTGCTGGCCGGGGCGGCGGACACCGTGGCGGTCGTGTCGCGGGGCACGGTGGTCCAGCTGCACACGCCGAACGGGCTGCTCGGGCGGGTGTCGGCGGCCGAGCAGATCGTCGGCCAGGCCGGGCCGGACCTGGGCAACATGCGGGCCGGGCTGGTCGCCCGGGTCTGGTCCGGTCCGGTGGCGCTGGTCAGCGGGGGAGTGCTGTGCGTGCTGGCGGTCGCCGCCCTAGCCGAACACGGCGTGCGTCAGCGCCGCTGAGGCCTGACGGATCGTCCCCGGGTGCAGCAGCACCTGCCGGCAGCCGTCCGCCTCGACGTTCAGCCAGCTCGGACCGGAGTTGAGGACGGCGAAGCGGGTGGCCTGCCCGGTGCACGGGGTGGCCGGCGCGCTCGCGGCCAGCTGGGCGCGGGCGGTCGTCCACTCGGCCGGGCTCAGGCTGCGCCCGGATTCGAGCCGGCCGACCGGGAGCTCACTGCCCCGCTGATCGGCCGGGACCCGGTAGACGCAGACCTTGACGGTGGCGTCGGCGGCGGGCAGCGGCTCCGGGGACGGCGTGCCGCCGGTGCTGTCGTGGCGGGCGACGGTCAGCTCGTCCTTCCAGTCCTGCGCGCACCCCGTGGCGGCCGCGAGATCCGAGTCGAGGTTCCGGACGACCTTGGCGCTCACCTGCTCGGTCCGCAGTTTTTCGTACGCGTCGCGGAACGCCTTGCGTGGCTTGCCGCAGGAGTCGACGGGAACGCCGGGCCGGATCCAGCGGCCCTGGTCGTCGAGCAGGGCCAGCCACGGGACGAACGGCATCTCCAGCGTGCAGGCTTCGGCCGTGCCGGGCTCGTCCGGCAGGCGCAGGGCGGTGAGCAGGGCGGCGATGTCGCCGGCGCGGGACTCGGTCGCCATCAGGTCGAGGCCGCCGCCGGGTCGCTGCTTCGGCCCGATCATGCAGATGACGGCGGAGGCCGGGGTGAAGCTGCCGTCGAGGTGGGGCAGTTCGAGAGCGTCCTGGCCATGCTCGGCGCCCTCGGCGGCGCATGACGTCCAGCGGTCATGCACCGCGGGGCGGCCGGTTGTGGCGACGACCGGGGCGCCGGGCTCGTCACTGTCGACTCCGGCGCATCCGCCCAGAATGAACGCCAGCGCGATCGTGGCCGCTGTGAACCGTCTGCTCATGCGGGGTGAGACGTCCGTCGTGCGCGTCCGGTTCCCCGGGTGCCGGTTGATTGCCGGTGCCGCCTGTTGCCGGGCCGGCCCGGTGCCGCTTGTTCCGGGGCCGCTCGCTGCTGGTGCCGCTTGTTGCCGGGGCCGCTTGTTGCTGGTGCCGCTTGCTGCCGGGCCGGCCGGTGCGCTTCTTGCCGGGCCCTTGCCGCTTATTGGCGGGGCCAGTCCGCCAGGCGTGCCCGCAGCTCGGCGATCTTCGCCGCGTCCAGGCCGTAAAGGGTGAACCGCACGTCGTCCAGCCGATCCAGGTAGCGCCCCGCGTCCGCGATCTCGTCCGGCTCCAGTGCCGGGTCCGCCGCGTAGGCGAGCTCCAAGAGCCGCTCCAGCGGATACCGTTCCAGCGCCGCCGCGACGTCGATGTAGTCGCGGACCTCCCGCCGGGTCACCAGCGCCGCCACCTTCGTCGCGACCAGGTCGTCGAGGTGCATCACCGGGCCGAGGTCCATCACGACCGGGGTGCGCCGGCGGTCCAGCCGGCACAGGGTGAGCCGCAGCGCCCGATGCTCACCCGCGACCAGGAACTCCTGAATGTCCGCGTCCATCCCGGCGAACAGTTCGTCGCCCTCCTCGCGCACCACCCGGTAGCCGGCGTCGGTCAGCGCCGCGACCACCTCGCCGGCCGCCGCGAGCACCGCGCCGTCGGTGTCGGTGAACAGGTCGATGTCCTCGGTGGGGCGGGCGACCAGGCCGTTGACCAGCCAGGCGACGCCGCCACCGAGGACGAAACGGTGCTTGTCGGCGACCGCGAGCGCGATCCGCGCGACGTCACGATAGAAGTCGTCGACGCTCGGATTGGTCACACTATTTCCGCCGAATTCGTCATCGCCGGAATGGGGCCTCTCGCACGATCTAGTCCGCTGGTCGGGCGCGGCCCATTTGTGGCGAGTGGCCCGTTCGTGGGATCGGTTCTCTCATGTGAACCGCTCCGCTCGCGGGAATCGGTTCGCTCGCGGCGATCGGTCTGCTCGCGGGAATCGGTTCGCCCGTGGAGTTCGGGCCGCTCGTGACGCTCGTGACGCTCGGGCCGCTCGTGAGGATCGGTCCGGTCGTCGGAATCGGGCCGCGACTGGGAATCGTGCCGGTCATTCACGCGGTGAGACGGACGCGCAGCCGCGGATGCCGCGCCTCCCAGGCTGCCCGGACACCGCGCGGCAGATTCAGCTCGGGCCAGACCCGCACCAACGTCGCGCCGTCGATATAGGCACGCAACTCGTCGACTCGGATCGATTCGCGGAGCACATTCTCATACATCCACAGCAGCATCGTGTGCTGCCCGAGATCGAACGCGCGCTGCGGATGCCACCAAAGTCGCAACGGCAACTCGACCAGACCGCAGGTGGGCCCCCGCAATTCGGCAAGCGTGCCGGCCACGACGACCGGCCGGTGCGGCCGGGCCAGGTGGACGACGGGGGCGGCGCTCGCGGACATGCGCCCAGCCTAAACCGTCATACCGGAAGGAAAGCAAGCTCCTAGATTCCTAGGATGCAAAGACAGCATGCCGAAACTCACGGTTCGGCTGCGGTTACCGTGGACTTTTTTGTACGACCTATGCCCAGTCCCGCCGAGCAGCCCCGGACCGCTGTTGGTTCCGGCCGCTACGGGACCGCCGGGCTGAAGCTGTGGGCACGGAACACCCGTTTAGCCGCGCGCACCCGGGCCGGCCAAGAATGGAAATTCGCGTCCATTGATGCCCTGGGCGTCATCTCGCGGATCAGGTGTGGCACGATTCCACGCCGAGGTGATGTTGATCATGCAGGTGACCGATCAGGCGCTCCGGGCGCTGACGCTGGCCGCGGTGTCCGCGCATTCACGGGCCGAGACCCCGGTCAACAGCTATCACCTGCTGCTCGGCCTGACCGAGGCCGAGGGCGCCGCCCGGCACCTGCTCGCCCCTGACTCCCCGCACCCGACCAGCCCCGCGCCCGGCCCCGATTCCGAGTCGCCAGATCCGCGCGAAGCGGAAACCCCGGTCGCGCTGGAGGCCGGGTCTGGCCCGCAGCGTTCGCAAGCGGTCGGTCAGGAGCCTGGGAACGGGTCTGGCCCGCAGCGCCCGGGGGTGGTCGGTCAGGAGCCTGAGAGCGGGTCTGGCTCACAGCGTCCGGGCGCGGTCGGTCAGGAGCCCGGGAGTGGGTCTGGCGTGCAGCGTCCGGGGGTGGTCGATCGCAAGTCCGCGGTCGGGCCGGATCGGCGGCGTGCGGGTGCAGCCGATTCGCCCGCGGCGTTCCGGACCGCCAAGGAGGCCGTCGAGCGGGCGGTGGTGCACGCCCGCGGCTCGGGGCGTGATTACGCGACCACTGCCGACCTGCTGTTCGCCATCCTCGACCTGGACAGTGCTTCGAACGAGGGCCTGGATCGCGGTCCGGTGGCGCGAGCATTGCGAGTCTCCGGCGCTGACCCGATCGCGCTCCGTGCCGCCGCGACCGAACAGGATCACATCGCGTGCTGCCAGGAATCCGGGATCAGCCCGATCCGTCCGACCCTGATAGCTATGGGTTCGCATGCCGGCCGTCTGCCCGGCCGGGCGCGAACCGCCGCCGGCTTCATCGCTGCCGCGGTTCCCGCGCTCCTGTTGTGGGCCGCGGTCCTGGCCGTCGCCTGGGATACCACCGGCCCGGAGACGATCCTGGCCGCGGGCGGCCTCGCCCTGGCCGTCTTCCTCGCGCTGACGCTGGTCGCGCGCCGGCGGCAGTTCGATCGCGTCCGCGCCCTTGTCCCGGACCGCTTGACCGTTCCCGCCGAACTCCAGCCGGTGCTGGACCGTCTCGGTCTGCGCAGCCTGGAGGTACGGCGGCAGGCCGGCGTCGCCCTGGACCGCTGCTTTCGGTACGGGCCCCGAGCGCTGGTCGTGGTTTGCGCCAACACCGAGGCGCACGCCGAGTTCATCGGTTTCGTGCTGTGGCACGAGCTGGCGCACCTGGCCCGCCGGGAGCACGCCCGGCGCCGCCTGTGGTACCTGCTGCTCATCGGCCTGTACGTCGGCGCGACGGTCGGGTCCGACGTGCGTGCGCTGGCGGTCGCGGTCCTGGGTGGCCTGGTGCTGACCGTGTCCGGCCGGTGGTGGTCGGAGCTGGCCTGCGACCGGTTCGCGGTCCGGCACTCCGGAGTGGCCGGACTGCACGCGTGGGTCGCCGACCAGCGGAAGATCCGCGTCATCGCGCGTCAGCGGGGAAAGTGGTCCGCCGGGAAGCAATTAAGGAGCCTGCTCAGCCATCCGCCGCTCCGGTTGCGAGCCGCCCTGCATCCGGTGACCCTACCGGCAAGGGAAGCGGTGGCTGCCTGAGCCAGGCGGCGTGTGCCGTGCGACGCCGGCCGGGAAAGCGGTGGCCGCCTAAGTCGGGCGGTGCGTCCCTGGCTGGGCAGCGGTGGCCGCCTGAGTCGGGCGGAGCCTCCCTGGGCGGGGAGCGGCGGGCGGCGTCCCGGTCGGGCGGAGCGTTCCTGACCGGAGAAGTGGTGGGCGTCCCGGTCGGGCGGAGCGTTCCTGACCGGGGAGACGTGAGCGGCCTGAACCGGGCGGAGCCTCCCTGGGCGGGGAGCGGCGGGCGGCGTCCCGGTCGGGTGGAGCGTTCCTGACCGGAGAAGTGGTGGGCGTCCCGGTCGGGTGGAGCGTTCCTGACCGGAGAAGTGGTGGGCGTCCCAGTCGGGCGGAGCGCTCCTGACCGGGCAGCGGTGGCCGCCTGAGTCGGGTGGAGCGTCCCTGGGCGGGGAGTGGCGGGTGTCCCGGTCGGGTGGAGCGTTCCTGGGCGGGGAGCGGTGGGCGGCTTGAGTTAGGCGAAGCGTTCGGTGGTGAGCGGGACGAGGCCGCGGCGGCGGACGTCGGCCGTGAGTTTGCGCAGGACGTCGCCGACGACTTCGGGGCTGTCGCCTGTGATCAGGACGGTCACGTCCAGGCCCCAGGCGAGGCCGCTGCCGACGCGGCGCAGGTGCCAGGCGAACAGGTCGTTGCCGGCCCGGCCGTGGCCGCCCGGGAGGCCGCCGGCGCCGACACCGGGCCAGGCATCGTTCAGGTCGGTCAGGTGGGTGTCGCGTAGTTCCTTGGCGAACAGCACGCGGTAGACGCGCCGCTCGGCGAAGCCGTCCGGGGTGTCCTCCACGGTCAGCCGCAACGGCGCCGTCGTCGTGAAACGCACCCATTCCCCGAAGTGCCCGCGCAGCGACTCCTCGGCTGGCAGGGGACGCCCGGCGAGCCCCTGGTAGACGACGGCCGCCCGGTCCCGGCCGACCGGGGTGACCGTGGCGAGCAGCTGCTCATCCGTACGCAAAGCCTTGCCGAACGATCCGGCGCCGCGCCACCCGCCGCTCCCAGCCGTCCACATCGCGCCGCCGAGCCCCACGGTCACGTGGTCCTCGCCGTAGGCGAACTCCTCGACCAGGATTCCGTCCCCGGCCACCAGGTAGTAGTCCATGATTCCCCCGTTCCACCCACGTCCATCGATTGAACCCGGTCGGCCGCCGGTTGTCCGGTCTCGACGCGCCCTGCCGCTGTCGTGTTCTTGACCTCGATCGCGGTCGAAGTTTTACGGTGCGGCGCATGGAGGTGCCGACATGACGTTGTCCGATGCCGATCTCGCCGCTCAGCCGGCTGCATATTGGACCGGGGTGGCCTACGAGTCCCTGATCGCCTTTACGCGGGCGCGGCAGGCGGAGTTCGGGTTCAGTCAGCCGCAGTTCTGGCTGTTGCGCCACCTGTCCGTGAACGATCTGTCACCGGACGGGCAGGGGCGGTCGATCCCGGCGTTGCGGGAGGCGATGGCGGAGTATTTGCGAGCCGAGGACGATCTGGCCGCCGAGGCGGAGACGCTGCTCGGGCGGGGCTGGCTCAGGCTGGACGAGGACGGGCTGTGGTGGCTGACGGAGGAGGGCGAGGCGGCGCGGGTGCGGTTCCAGGGGCATGCTCCGGAGATCCGTGCGCGGATCCACGACGGCGTCGATGACGCGGACTACCTGGTTGCGCTCAAGGTGCTGCGGCGGATGATCGAGAACACCGGCGGGGCCGGCTGACCGGACGGAAGGGGCTGCCATGCCGATCGGGCGTCTACACCATCTGATCCTCGACTGTCCTGATCCGCGGGGGCTGGCTCGATTCTGGAGCGGGGTGCTCGGGGAGCCGATCACCTATGACGACGGGGACTTCGTGGTGGTGTCGGCGGACACCACGACGTCCGGGATGGCGTTTCAGCGGTCGCCGGATCAGCGGGCGGCGACCTGGCCGGATCCGGCGGTGCCGCAGCAGATGCATGTGGACGTGATGGTCGACGACGTGGTGGCGGCGGGGGAGGCGGTGCTGGCCCTGGGGGCGGTGCGGCTGGCCGGGGAGGGCGTGTTCGCGGATCCGGCGGGGCATCCGTTCTGCCTGATCCCGCGGCCGGGGTGGGCGCGGCCGGTCGGGTGAGTTTCCGGCCGGGGTCCACGGCGGTCCCGTCTGCCGCGGGGCAGGGAGCCCGGGGGAGACGGTGGGGAGGACCGGCGGCGTGCGGTGGCAAGCGGCGGGCAGGGGCGACGGCGGGCGGCGGGCTTGCGGGGCGGGCCGGGTGTGGCGGCTCTGGGCGTACCTAAAAATGGGGTTGATGCGGGCCCAAGTGGGACCGCTCGCCCTCCTGGTCGAGGATGCAGAGCACCTCGGCCGGGCCGCCCGCCGAACCGAAGGCGTGCGGGACCATCGTGGAGAACTCGGCGGCCTCGCCGGCGCGGACCGTGATGGTGCGGTCGGCCAGGCGCAGCACGACGGCGCCGGACAGGACCAGGAACCAGTCGCGCCCCGGGTGCACGCGCAGGTCGGCCGGGACCGGGCGGTCGACGCGCAGCTTGGCGACGGTCATGCCGGCCGGGGCGTTCTCGCGGGTGAGCAGCCAGGTGGTCATGCCGCGCTGCTCGTCGTGGTGCGGCCGGATGACCACGTCCTCGTCGCGGCCGGACTCGACGAGCTGGTCGAGGGTGGTGCTGAGGGCGCGGGCGATGGCGGTCAGCTGGTCGAGGGCGATCCGGCGGTGGCCGGTCTCGATGCGGGACAGGGTGGACGGGGTGAGGTAGGCCCGGGAGGCCAGCTCGTCGAGGGACCAGCCGCGAGCGACCCGGAGGCTGCGGATCCGCTGGCGGACGAGGGCGTCGAGCTCACCGTCTTGCGTCATACGCAAGATTGTATGCCGATCGCGCAAGATGGGGCTACCGTCGGGGCATGGCACACGAACACGGCCACGGCGGCCACCACCAGCACGGACACAGCGGCGGACACGGGCAGATGGCCGAGATGCTGGATCTCGACGCCGAGGTGTTGGGGGACTACTACCGCGAGGTGATCGGCTGGGCCGGGCAGCTCGTCCCGGCGGACGCCCGGATCGTCGATCTCGGCGCGGGCACCGGGACCGGCACCATCGCCCTGGCCCGGCAGCTGCCCGGCGCCACGCTGACCGCCGTCGACGTCGACGAGGAGATGCAGGCCGGCCTCCGGGAGCGCGTGGCGGCGGCGGGCTTCGCGGACCGGGTCCGCACCGTGCGGGCCGACCTCGACGGCGACTGGCCGCCGCTCGGCCCGGCCGACCTGGTGTGGGCGTCCGCGTCGATGCACCATCTGGCCGACCCGGCGCGCACGCTCGGACAGGTCCGCGAGGTGCTGCGGCCCGGCGGCGTCTTCATGATCACCGAGTTGGACGGGTTCCCGCGGTTCCTGACCGACCCGGCCGGGTCGGCGCTGGAGGAGCGTTGCCAGGCCGAGCTGGCCCGGTTGCGGCTGGAGGCCGGCCTGCACATGGGCCTGGACTGGGGCGCCCGCCTCAAGGACGCGGGCTTCGAGCCGGCCGGTGAGCGCCGGTTTGCCATCGAGCTGCCCGGGCCGCTGTCGCCGCAGGCCAGGCGCTATGCGCAGGTCACCCTGGAGCGGACCCGGGACCGGATCGCCGAGCACCTGAGCGCCGCCGACGTCACCGCCCTCGATGCCGTCCTGGCGGACCTGCCCAGCCGCGACGACCTGGTCGTCCGCGCCACCCGCGACGTCTGGATCGGCCGCCGCTGACCTCTCGACGTGGCGATCTACAGTGCGCGGATGGATAGACGCGCATTTTTGGGGGTTGTGGCCGGTTCGGCGATCGGCGGGCCGCTGCTCGGTGAGTTGCCGGCCGAGGCCGCGGCCGCCACCGTGATCACCACCGAGCAGGCGAGCGGGCGGATCCTCCGGTTCAACCCGGCGGCCTGGAACGGCGGCTCGGTGCTGTGGAAGGCGCCGAGCCGCACCGGCACCTGGACCAACCTCTCCGACGTCAAGCGTCGCGGCACCACCAGGTGGGGCTCGGTCATGCTGGTCACCGCGTCCGGCGCCGGGGACTACCTCGGCAGGGCCGCGATGATCGACGAGAGTGCGATCGGCTCGGGGCGGACCGGTGGGATCGTCTGGCAGGCGACCGTGGACGGCAACCCGCACTCGATCGAGCGGATCGAGGGCCGCGGCGCGATCGTGGTCGCCACCTCGAAGGGTGCGACCGGGTCGGCGAGCGGTGGCGGGCTGAGCCTGTTCGTGCCGGCCACGAATGGCGGCAAGCCGTCCAGCACCCGGGTCGGGTTCTACAGCTTCCCGGGGGCGCACGGCGTCACCTGGAGCCGGACCGGTCACCTGCTAGCCGTGGGCAACGGGCAGCTGCGGGCCTACACGGTGACCGGGAACGGCTCCGGGACTCGGCTGAAGTTCGCCTTCAGCACCAGTTTCAGCGACGGGTCCGGCCGGGCCAAAACCGGCCACGACGTGCTGCCTGACCACGCCGCCGCGGACACGTACCTGTTCACTTCGTCGTACTACGTGCGCCGGGTGAAACTGGTGGCCGGCCCGACCGGCTGGCATTTCGGCAAACTGTCGACGGTGAGCAGGGCCGCGCATGTGAAGTCGTACACCCGGATGCCCAGCGGCGTGACGACCTGGATCGTGCCGGGCGGCGGCGAGGGCGACTGGAGCCGGACGGTCCACTTCAGCTCCGGGAACCACAGCAAGAGCGGGGCGCGCTTCTACCGGGTGCGCTACAACACGACGGCCTATCACTGAGCCGCGAGGCGGGTGCGGACGACCAGGTCGTGCAGGGCGTCGACGGCGGCGAACGACGGCTTGTCGGGCAGCGGCGAGTTGTCCCGGGCCGCTTCCAGCTCGGCGCGCAGCCGGGGGATGTCGGTGGCCAGCCGGTCGGCCGCGCCCGCCGGGAACGGTCCGTGCTCGGCCTCGCGCTTCGCCGCGATCAGCTCCGGCACGTAGTCGATCTCCGCGCCCAGGATCCGCAGGTCGGTCTCGAGCCGCCCGGTACGCATCAGGTGGATGCCGGTCAGCAGCACGCGCAGCGTGTACAGGGCCGGCTTCAGCTCGCCGCTCTTGATCCAGAGCTTCTCCTGGCTGTGCGAGAAGCCGAGGTAGTGGTAGGTGTGGTTGCGGGTGATCAGCCCCGGCGCCAGGGCGACCAGCTCGGCGTGCAGCGGGGTGGTCACCACCACCAGCGGCGACAGGAGCTGCTCCAGGACGTAGCCGTTGCGGCTGTTCAGCAGCTTGGCGAACTTCAGCAGGTCGTGCGAGACCACGTCCAGCTCGACGCCGTCGCGGACGCCGGCGCGCTGCAGCGTGTCCGGGCCGGTGCGCAGGCCGACGACCTCGGCCACCGGCAGCACGTGGGCGCCGCGCAGGTCGAGGTCCGAGTCGACCGAGGCGAAACCGTACAGGTGGGCGCCGCTGACGGTGCAGAAGACCAGGGGATAGGGGAGTTGCGTGGCGGCGTCCGCCGCCCACTCCGGCACGTCGATCGTCACAGTCCACGCTCCCTGACAGCGGTCAGCAGTTCGTCCACCCGGTCCCGGTCGGGCCGCTCCGGCAGGGGCGTGGCCGCTGCGGCCTCGTCCAGCTCGGTGAGCAGCGAACCCGCCCAGGCGGTGACGTCCTCCCACGGCACCAGCCCCTGCTTGACCGCGAGCAGCTGGTCCCGCAGGTGCCGCACGTCGACCAGCACCTCCCCGGTCCGCAGCACGTGCGCCCCGGCCATCAGCAGCCGGATCATATGCATGGCCTGCTTGTGGTTGGTCTCCCCGGTCCGTGCCCGCCGGGCGGCGACCCGGTCGAGCTGGTCCCGGGCATAGTTCCCGTACGTCTCCGCCACCCGCCGCGACAGGAACGCCGTGCGGATCCCCCGCAGCTCCTCGCCGTCGGGGGTGATCTGCTCGACGATCGGCGACCAGAGCACCTCCAGCACGGTCGGGTTGGCCTGCAACGCGAGCGTGCAGAACCGCTCGACCTCCCAGGAGAACTGCTCCTCCGCGGGCCCGTCGAGGTGCGTCGGCGGTTTGTCCAGCCGCCAGAAGTCCCTGGTCGGCGCGGCATAAACCCCGCGCCGGTCGTGGTCGCTGTCCGGCCCGTCCAGCCCATAGGCCCGGGACCCGACCACCACGGCCAGGATCGTGTGCTTCTCGACAAGCCCCGTCATGCCCGCGAACGCTACTGATCCCACCGCGAAGGCGCGCGTTCTTTTCCGCCTTGAGCACTGGCCCGTCTCGGTCGGCGCAGCATCGCCCGGCTCGGGCCGGGGCGTCCGATTCGCGTGCCGACATTTATGATCTTCACTCATGTCTGACCGTGATGCCGCCGTGCCGGGCATCGCCGACCCGGCGTCGGCCGACACCGCGCCGGACGACGCCGTCCTGACCGGGATTGACCACGAGCTGTCCGCGCCCGTGGTGAGTTCTCCGAGCACCGACGGGCGCAACCCCGATGCGAGTGCTGGGATGGGTTCCGGCGAGGGCGAGGGCGAGGGCGAGGGCGAGGGCGAGGGCGAGGGCGAGGGCGACGGCGAGGGCGACGCCTACGGCTACGGCTACGGCTACGGCGAGGATGACGGCGAGCAGGCGACGCCGGGGCCCGTTATGGACTCTGATGCCACCACGGTCGAATCCGGCACCGGCACCGGCGACGACGCAACAGAGAACGCTGATGGCGCCGGCGGTGACGCCTCGGAGAACGTCGCCGCGGAGGATGCGACCAGCGCCCGGGCGCCGGAGAACGCTGACGGCGACGAGGCGGATGATGGGAGGTTTGCCGAGGTCGGGCAGTGGCCCCGCGGCGGCTTGGACCGGCGGCGGGATCTGCTGGCCTATTTCGGGGTGCCGTTGATGACGCTGTTCGCCGTGCCGGCCATGGTGCTGTTGTGGGGAGTGATGATCCTCGGTCATGGCACTGAACCGCCGGCCATCTGCGACGAGGTCCTCCCGGTCAACGGTTGCGGGGAGGTCACCTGGGTCGTGGTGCGAGTGCACGTGCTCGGCTTTCTCGGCCTGTGGGCGCTGCTTTGGGCGTTGCCCTGGTGGCGCGGCTTGCGCACGCCCCGGGTGCTGCTCGCCGTAGCGGCCGCCGTCTTCCTTTTCGCCGGCCTGCTTCGCCTCGCCGCCTGAGGGCCGCGTTTGCCGCGCGGGTATATCCGCCTGAGGGCCGCGTTTGCCGCGCGCGTACATCCGGCTGAAGGCTGCGTTTACCGCGAGGGTATATCCGGATATATCCGCCCCAGAGTCGGCACGAGACACCCCACCTGTAGACAACACGAGGCACTCAACCAAGCAGTACTGATCTCGGGAGTCATGGGCCCGGGTTTGATCTCCGGAACCAGCCGCGGACGTCGCCCTTCCGGGTCGGGCGTTCGGGACGCGCCAGCGTCCTGCCCGTCCCGGAAGGGTCCCTGGCGGGAGCGACGATCAGTGATCAGCGCGGCCCGAGTCAGCAAGAATTTGATCTTGATCGGACGAGCCCGCCACCTCCAGGCCGCTCCCGGCGGTACGTCAGAGGTCCAGGACCGTCCCGTCGATGTCGCCGAGTTCGGCGTCGCTGAGCGACAAATTGTCCAGGGCGGCGATGTTGTTCTCCAGCTGCTGGACGCTGGACGCGCCGATGATCAGGCTGGTCATCCGCTCGTCGCGCAGGGCCCACGCGAGGGCCAGCTGCGCCAGCGACTGCCCCCGCCGCTTGGCGATGTCATTGAGGGCGTGCAGCCGTCCGAGGGTCTTGGCGTCGAGTGCCTCCTCGTTGAGGAACACGCTGGTCCGGATGCGGGAGTCGTCCGGGATGCCGTTGAGGTAGCGGTCGGTGAGCAGACCCTGCTGCAACGGGCTGAACGCGATGCAGCCGGCGCCCGCGTCGGCCAGGGTGTCGAGCAGCCGGTCGTGTTCGATCCAGCGGTTCAGGATCGAGTACGACGGCTGATGGATCAGCAGCGGCGTGCCCAGGTCGCGCAGGATCGCGGCGGCCCGCGCGGTCTGCTCGGACTTGTAGTTGCTCAGCCCGACGTAGAGCGCTTTCCCGGAGCGCACGATGTGGTCCAGCGCGCCCATCGTCTCCTCGAGCGGAGTGTCCGGGTCGGGCCGGTGGTGGTAGAAGATGTCGACGTAGTCGACGCCGAGCCGCTTCAGCGACTGGTCCAGCGAGCTGACCAGGTATTTCCGCGAGCCGAAGTCGCCGTAGGGGCCGTCCCACATGGTGTAGCCGGCCTTGCTGGAGATGATCATCTCGTCGCGGTGCTGCCGGAAGTCGGCCGCCAGGATCCGGCCGAAGTCGGTCTCCGCGCTGCCGGGCGGCGGCCCGTAGTTGTTGGCCAGGTCGAAGTGGGTGACGCCGAGGTCGAAGGCGCGGCGGACGATGTCGCGCTGGCGGTCGGCGGGCCGGGTGTCGCCGAAGTTGTGCCACAGGCCCAGCGAGATGGCGGGCAGCTTGAGGCCGCTGCGCCCGGCGCGGCGGTAGGTCATGGACTCGTAACGATCAAGAGCAGCGGAATACGTCACACGCCCAGCCTAGGCATTCCGATCTTGACGGGGTCCACTGGTAGGTTGGGAACCAGCCGCGCGGGAGAGACCTGCACATCCAGGCGCCGAAGGGGCAACTCCTCCCCGGAATCTCTACAGGCAAACGGACCGCGCGGGCAGGCGACTCTGAAGTGCCCTTTTCGTGGGTATGACAGAGGGGGAGGGCTTTGTCAGCCTTCTCAAGCCTTGGAGTCGCCCATGACGTCGTCATTCACCCATCGGCACATCGGCCCGCAGGCCGATGAGCAGGCGGAGATGCTCAAAGCGATCGGGTACGAGTCGCTCGATCAGCTGATGGACGCCGCGATCCCGGAGTCGATCCGGTTCCACGGCGCGCTGGACCTGCCGGCCGGCGCCGGCGAGGAGGAGACGATCGCCGAGCTGCGTGCCATCGCCGGCCGCAACACGCTGGTCACCCCGATGATCGGGCTCGGCTACTACGGCACCCACACGCCCGCGGTGATCAAGCGGAACGTGCTGGAGAATCCGGCGTGGTACACCGCGTACACGCCGTACCAGCCGGAGATCAGCCAGGGCCGCCTGGAGGCCCTGCTCAATTTCCAGACCGTGGTCACCGACCTGACCGGGCTCACCACGGCGAACGCGTCGATGCTCGACGAGGCCACGGCGGTCGCGGAGGCCATGACGCTCGCGCGCCGCGCTTCCAAGGTCAAGAGCTTGGTGTACGCGGTGGACGCCGACACGTTCCCGCAGACCCTGGCCGTGCTGCGCACCCGGGCCGAACCGCTGGGCATCCAGGTCGAGCTGGTCGACCTGGACACCGAGCAGCTGCCCGAGGAGTACTTCGGCCTGCACCTGCAATACCCCGGCGCGTCCGGCGCGGTCCGCGACCACGCCGCCCTGATCGAGGCCGCGCACGCCAAGGGCGCCCTGGTCACGGTCGCCGCCGACCTGCTCGCGCTGACCCTGCTGCGGGCCCCGGGCGAGATCGGCGCGGACATCGCGGCCGGCACGACGCAGCGCTTCGGCGTGCCCCTGGGCTTCGGCGGCCCGCACGCCGGCTACCTGGCGGTGCGCGGCGGCCTGGAGCGCAGCCTGCCCGGCCGCCTGGTCGGGGTGTCGAAAGACGCCGACGGCGCTCCGGCGTACCGGCTCGCGTTGCAGACCCGCGAGCAGCACATCCGCCGGGAGAAGGCGACCAGCAACATCTGCACCGCCCAGGTCCTGCTCGCCGTGATGGCCAGCATGTACGCGGTCTACCACGGCCCGGCCGGCCTGCGCGCCATCGCCAAGCGGGTGCACGACCACGCGCTGACCCTGGCCGGCAGCCTCACCGCGGCCGGCATCGAGGTCGCCCACCGGGCGTTCTTCGACACGGTCACCGCGGTGGTGCCCAGCCGCGCCGAGCAGATCGTGGCGGCCGCCGCCGCGAACGGTGTGGATCTGCGGCTGGTCGACGCCGACCGGGTGTCGATCTCGACCGACGAGACCACCACGGCCGCGCACGTAGAAACCGTGCTCGCCGCCTTCGGCGCCACCGTCGCCGAGCCCGCCGTCTGCGGCGCCAAGGCGCTGGCCCGGACCAGCGACTACCTGCACCACCCGGTGTTCAACACCCACCACTCCGAGACCGGCATGCTGCGCTACCTGCGCAAGCTCTCCGACCGGGACTACGCGCTGGACCGCGGCATGATCCCGCTGGGCTCCTGCACGATGAAGCTGAACGCCACCACCGAGATGGAGGCGGTCACCTGGCCGGAGTTCGCGAACATCCACCCGTTCGCGCCGGCCTCGCGGACCGAGGGCTACGAGAGCCTGGTCGGCCAGCTGGAGGCCTGGCTGGCGGAGATCACCGGGTACGACGCGGTCAGCGTCCAGCCGAACGCCGGCTCCCAGGGCGAGCTGGCCGGTCTGCTGGCCATCCGCGGCTACCACCGCTCGCGGGGGGAACTGCACCGCGACGTCTGCCTGATCCCGTCCTCGGCGCACGGTACCAACGCGGCGAGCGCGGTCATGGCCGGCATGCGGGTCGTCGTGGTCGCCTGCGACGAGAACGGCAACGTCGACCTGACCGACCTGGCCGCCAAGATCGAGAAGCACCGCGACGCGCTGTCGGCGATCATGGTGACCTACCCGTCCACCCACGGTGTCTACGAGACCGGCATCGCCGAGCTCTGCGAGCGGGTGCACGAGGCCGGCGGCCAGGTCTACGTCGACGGGGCCAACCTGAACGCCCTGGTCGGTTTCGCCAAGCCGGGCAAGTTCGGCGCCGACGTCTCGCACCTGAACCTGCACAAGACGTTCTGCATCCCGCACGGCGGTGGCGGTCCCGGCGTCGGCCCGGTCGCGGTCCGCGCCCACCTCGCCGACTTCCTGCCCGGCAACCCGCTGGAGCCGGGCGACCACCACGCGGTCTCGGCCGCCGCGCACGGCTCGGCCGGCATCCTGCCGATCTCGTGGGCGTACGTGCGGATGATGGGCCCGGACGGCCTGGCTCAGGCGACCGCGACGGCGGTGCTGGCGGCCAACTACGTGGCGGCACGGCTGCGCGAGCACTACCCGGTGCTCTACGCGGGCGAGCACGGCCTGGTCGCGCACGAGTGCATCCTCGACCTGCGGCCGATCACCAAGGCCACCGGCGTCAGCGTGGACGACGTGGCGAAGCGGCTGATCGACTACGGCTTCCACGCGCCGACCATGTCGTTCCCGGTCGCCGGCACCCTGATGGTGGAGCCGACCGAGAGCGAGGACCTCGCGGAGCTGGACCGGTTCTGCGACGCGATGATCGCCATCAAGGGCGAGATCGACCAGGTCGCCGCGGGCGTCTGGCCCAGGGACGACAACCCTCTCGCGAACGCGCCGCACACCGCCTCGGCGGTCGCCGCGGACGAGTGGTCACACCCGTACCCGCGCTCGGTGGCCGGTTTCCCGGAGGGCGTGGACCGGACGGCGAAGTACTGGCCGCCGGTGCGCCGCATCGACGGGGCGTACGGGGACCGGAACCTGGTCTGCTCCTGCCCCTCGCCGGAGGCGTTCGAGAGCTGACGATCGCCGGTCGTGCGCAGGTCGCGGTCCACGGATCGCGGCCTGCGCCGTCTTCGGTAAACGGGGCGCTCGTTTTGTTACTCTCAGTGACTAAGCAGCGAGGGCGTGGACTGCCGGACCGCGGTGCGGCTCGATGGTCGTACCGTCCGGAAGGAGCTCTCCGGTGTCCTCGAAAACGATGACGCCGTTGCAGAGCAGGCTCCAGCCCTGTTCGCAGAAGGTCGCCACTGTGCGGGCGGCCTCGCGGTCGATGGCGTCGGCTGGAGGGCAGGGGGTTCGGTGCTGGCACATCTTGGGTTTACTCCGGTCGGGGGCTGTGTGAAGGCTCACAAAGTCGGGGTCGAACGTTACCTCAGATCGAACGAGAACGGTTCACTGCGGTGACGGCATCGGCCCGCGGTTTCGCCGTATCGATGGTCCACGCGCAGGGGTCCGGTGACCACTCTCCGGCACCTCCTCCCGGTGCTCCGCCGGCGGCTCCGACCGCCTGCCATGCCCGTCACCATGCGTTACGTGTCTTCGAGTGGCACCGGGGTGATTCCGGTGACCCTGCCGAGCTTCTGACCGGGTTTCTCGGAGACAACGGACTAGCGGTGCGAAACCTTGGCCGTTCGGATGACAAATCTCAACCGGACGGCTATTCCGATATTTGCGGAGCGTCGCTGTACGTATCCGCGGATGCCGGATGCGTGATGATCAACGCCACTCCGGGCGGCCCCAGTCCGGTCCCTGTGGTTCCGGACGTGTACGCCGTCGTCTGGGTACACACCAACCGGGGTGCTCCCGGTTCAGCTCAGCATGAACCGGGCTGGCAACTGCACCCCTGGCAGGCCAGCTGGACCCCAGAACAGCACGCGCACGCCGTTGAGCAGGTCCGCGAGGCGATCGGGCGGGGCGACGTCTACCAGGTCAACGTGGTCGGGCACGCGGCCGCGGCGTACGTCGGAAATCCGACCGCGGCCCTGCGCCGCGTCGCGGCCCTGCCCGGCGCCAAGTACGGCGGCGTCCTCGGCGACGCCGAGGGACGCTGGGCGCTCGCCACCGCCTCGCCGGAGACCCTGGTCGAGGTCCGCGACGGCCGGGTGCTCACCCGCCCGATCAAGGGCACCCGCCCGGCCACCGAGGCCGGGCGCCGGGACCTGCTCGCCTCCGCGAAGGAACGCGCCGAGCACGTCATGATCGTCGACCTGGAGCGCAACGACCTCGCCCGGCTGCCCGGGACCGGGCCGGTGCGCGTCGACGAGCTGTTCGCGGTCCGCCGATGGTGTGGTCTCTGGCAGGCCGAATCGGTCGTCTCCGCGCCCCTGGACGGCGATGTCGGGCTCGCCGACCTGCTCCGCGCGGTCTGCCCCGGCGGCAGCGTCACCGGCGCGCCGAAGCTCGCCGCCCTCGACCAGATCGCGGCCCTGGAGCCGGTCGGGCGCGGGGTGAGCATGGGCGCCCTGGGCTGGATCGGTCACGACCACCTCGACCTGGGCCTGAGCATCCGGACCGTGGCGGTCGACGGCACCCGGGTGCACGCCTGGGCCGGCGGCGGGATCACCGCCGACAGCGACCCGCAGGCCGAGGTCGCCGAGGCCGCGGCGAAGGCCGGACCGCTGCGCGCGGCGCTGGAGAACCGGGTCACAGCCCGCTCATAGTGGCTTCCGAGCCTTCTCTACCTATTGCGTGCCACTCTCACCGTCCGCCCCCACGAACGGGGACGGAGCGCGTACCTTGGCGCTCGCGTTTCACCGAGACGGTCCACAGTGGCGATGCGAGCCGCCGCCGCTGCACAGAAGGCGACACCCTGGCCATGCTTGAACTCCTCGACCCCCCTGGTCCGGCGCCCTGTCGCGCGCCCGCGACGACCGAGGAGTTCACGCGCTTCGCGTCGGACAGTTCCCCGCGTCTGCACAGCACCGCCTTCCAGCTCTGCCGTGACTGGCATCTCGCCCAGGACCTGACCCAGACCACGCTGACCAAGCTGTTCCTGAGCTGGGAGCGGGCCGCGATGAGCGAAAACCTTTCGGCGTACGCCCAGAAGGTGCTGTTGCGGACGTACCTCGACTACCGGCGCCGGCGCAGCTCCACCGAAGCGACGCCGGGCGAGATGCGCGAACCGTCCTACTCGGTGAACCGGGACCTGCGGATCGCGATGATGGACGCGCTCGGCCGGCTGCCCGCCCGTGACCGCTCGATCGTGCTGCTGCGGTTCTTCGCCGACCACAGCGTCGAGCAGGTCGCGGAGGAGTTGGACGTGCCGGTCACCGTGGTGAAGAGCCAGACCCGGCGGTCGCTGATCAAGCTGAAGCACCTGCTGCTGCGCGAGCGGTCGAGCCTCTTCGCCGCCTGAGCGGGACTTGCGCCGGGCGGTATGCTGTGCCGCGAAGGGGAGTAGTCCTTCGCCGGTCGTTCGACATCCTGGAGCCTTCGGGCACCCGGCGGCCGGGCCTCGGGGTTCGCCCGGGGTGGACCAGACCTTCGGCCCTGTTGGTGACGTTGTCGCCGGGACAGGGGCCGGGGTCTCGGTGCTCGTGCCGGAGTTCGGTTCCTGCCACGGCGGGATTGGACCGATCGATGACCACCCTTCACCTCGCCCCCGTCATGGTCGCTGCCGGCCAGGACTTGCGCGGGCAGCGGGTCGGTGAGCTGAACTACCCGGCGCGTTCCGTGTTGGTGGTCGCCGGGGTGCCCGGCGCGGGCAAGACCACACTGCTGAAGCGGCTCTTCCCGCGGCCCGGGGTCCGGCTGCTGGACTCGGAGCGGGCCCGGGTCGAGTGGAGTCCGTACTTCGGGGCGGTGCCGTATCGGTACTGGCGGCCGCTGGTGCACGCCGCGCATTACGTGCGGCTGTTCCGGGCGCTGCGCGGCGACGAGTCGATCGTGGTGCACGAGAGCGGCACCCGCTCCTGGGTCCGCAAGCTGATCGCCATGGCGGCGCGGCGGGCCGGGCGGCGGACCCACCTGCTGCTGCTGGACGTGGCGGCCCGGGAGGCGCTGGCCGGTCAGCGGGCACGGAACCGCAAGGTCCGCCGGTCGTCGTTCGCGAACCACTACCGGAACTGGCAGCGCCTGCTCGCCGGCGTCGCCGACCCGGCCCACCGGATTCACCGGGAGGCCGCGACCATCACGGTCATCGACCGGGCCGTGGCGTCCGGGCTGACCGCCATCCGATTCGAGGGCCTCCAGCCCGTTCCGGTCGCCGCTTCTGCGGTTCCGGGTGTGCCTGTCGCGGCTTCTGCGGTCCTGGCTGTGCCTGTCGCTGCTCCTGCGGTTCCGGTCGTGCCTGCCGCCGCTTCTGCGTTCCCGGTCGTGCCTGTCGCCGCTTCTGCGGTCTTGGCTGTGCCTGTCGCCGCTTCTGCGGTTCCGGCCGTGCCTGTGGCTGTTCCTGACGTCCCTTCGGTGGTCGCTGCTGCCGCCTGACGCCTGCCGGTCGGCGCCTTGGGCGAGGCCGCCTGATCGCCGCCGCGCCTCAGCCGGTCGCCGGACCCGCCATGGCGCTCGCGAGGTGGGCCAGCGCGGCCTTGAGGCGATCCGTGGAGATGCCCTGGGTGCGCTGGTGCCGGAAGACCTCGGGAGCCAGCGGCGCGAGCAGCGTGTCCGCCAGAGCGTCCGGATCGGGCGTGCCGGCCTGCCGCAGCAGTGCCAGGACATGGGCGCGCCAGAAGCCGTAGGCGCCGGTCGCGAACCGCCGCGGCCCGGCCTCGGCGCCCAGCAAGAGATGACTGTGCTGCTCCAGCAGGTCGACCATGGCGGCGAGGAAGGCGGCGAGCCGCTCCGCCGGCGGCGCCCCCGGCCCCAGCGGCGGGTCACCACGCAGCAACGCCTCCTGCAAGGTCCGCTCGTGCTCGTCGAGCAGGGCCGTGGCGATCGACGCGACGTCCGGATAACGGCGGTAGAGCGTGCCCCGGCCGACCCCGGCCGCCCGGGCGATGTCCTCCATGGTGACCGTCCGGGAATCCCCGGCCGCGAACAGCCCGGCCGCGGCGGCGAGCACCTTGGCCCGGTTGCGGGCCGCGTCCGCCCGTTCCCTCGTCTCCACCTCGACAGCCTACGGCAGGCCGGAATAACCGGACAGGCCGTCCAGTTGCTAGGGTCGAGATAACCGGACGCTGTGTCCGGTTAACCGTCTCGATCGGGAGCCGATCATGCCCTCAGTCACCCAGCTGCACCTCGACGCCGGCGCTCGGCGCGCCGTCGCCGACTCCTGGCGCTCGTCCCGCCCCGGCGGCCGCTACCCGCACCGGGATCTGGCGCTCACCCCGGTCCCGCAGATCGGCGAGGCCTGGACCGAGCTGGGCGACCACGTCCTGGCCCACCGGCTCACCGGCATCGCCCGGGCCGCCGAGGCGATGCGCACCGCAGCGTGGGCGATCGTCGGGCCACTGCTCGACGAACTCGTCGCCGCCGACACGGCTCGGGGGATCGGCGGCGAGCGGTGAGCTGGCTGCTGCTGATCGCCGCCGGGCTGGTCGAGGTCGCCTGGTCGCAGAGCATCAAACCGACGGCCGGCTTCACCCGCCTGCTGCCGACCCTGCTCTGCTTCGCGCTCGCCGCCGTGGCGGTCTACCTGCTGTCGCTGGCGATGAAGGGCCTGCCGGTCGGCACCGCCTATGCCGTGTTCACCGGCATCGGCGCGATCGGCGCCATCACCCTGGGCGTCATCGTCCACAAGGACCCGCTGACCCCGGGCCGGGTCGCCGCCCTGGCCCTGATCGTCGCGGGGGTAGCCCTGTCCCGAGCGGTCACCCCGGACTCCTGACCTGCCGGTCGCTGGCGCCCCGTTCCCACCTCCTCCCACTGCGCCCGTCGCCACCACCTCCCACTGCGCCCGTCGCCACCACCTCCCACTGCGCCCGTCGCCACCTCCTCCTACTGCGCCCGTCGCCACCTCCTCCTACTGCGCCCGTCGCCACCTCCTCCTACTGCGCCCGTCGCCACCTCCTCCCACCGCGCCCGTAACGAGCGGATAAGGTTTGAGGCATGACAGTTCGGCCCATCCGGCTATATGGCGACCCGGTCCTGCGCACCCCGGCCGACCCGGTCACCGACTTCGACGCGCATCTGCGGGAGATCGTGCGTGACCTGGAGGACACCGTCCGGGAGCCGGGCCGCGCCGGTGTGGCCGGCCCGCAGATCGGCGTCAGCCTGCGGGTGTTCTCTTACAACGTGGCCGGGCAGGTCGGGCATCTGGTGAACCCGGTCCTGTCCGATTTTGACGGCGAGCAGGAGGACGAGGAGGGCTGTCTGTCGCTGCCCGGGCTCGGCTATTCCACGAAACGAGCCATGTCGGTGACCGCCCGGGGCTTCGACCAGCACGGGGAACCGCTGGTGATCCACGGGAGCGGCTTCCTGGCCCGGGCGCTTCAGCACGAGACCGACCACCTGGACGGCCGCCTCTACATCGACACCCTCACCGGTGACGTCCGCCGCCAGGCCCTCCGCGAGCTGCGCCGAGTCGTCCCCCGATGACCAGCTCCGATTCTTCCCTGCCGGTCCAGCCCGGTGCTTGTCCGCCGGCCGACCCCGCTGGCTCCCCGCAGGCCATCCCTGCTGCCTCCGCGGGGGCCTACGCCGCTGGCTCTCCGCAGGCCATCCCTGCTGCCTCCGCGCCTACCCACCCCGCTGCCTCCCCGCCGGCTCACCCCACTGCCTCTGCACCGGCTCACCCCGCTGCCTCGCGGCCGGACGCGGTGACCGACACCCGGCGGTTCGCGGCGGAGTCGCTGGCGGCGGGGGACGCGACCGGCTGGTTCGAGCGGCTCTACGCGGAGGCGGAGGAGGGCCGGGCCACGGTCCCGTGGGACGTCGCGGCCGCCAGCGTCAACCTGCGTGAGTTCCCGCTGCCACCGGGGGAGGGGCGACCCGCGCTCGTCGTCGGCTGCGGTCCCGGCCGCGACGCCGAACACCTCGCGGCTCTGGGATATGCGGTGACCGCTTTTGACATCTCCCAAACGGCGATTGCCCTGGCCCGGGAGCGGCACCCCGACTCGCCGGTCGACTACCGGGTCGCCGACCTGCTGGATCCGCCGGCGGACTGGCACCGGGCCTTCGACCTGGTGCTGGAGAGCAACAACGTCCAGGCACTGCCCACCGAGATCCGTGCGCGAGCGATCGGCGCGGTCGGCGAGTTCGTCGCGCCCGGCGGAACGCTGCTGGTCCTCGCCGCGGCGGCGACCGACTCACCGGGCGAAGGGCCACCATGGCCACTGACCCGGGCCGAGATCGACGCCTTCGCCACGACCGGCCTGCGCCAGATCTCGGTCGAGGAACTGGCCGCGCCCGACTCGCGGTTGCTCGCCCGCTGGCGGGCGGTCTACACCCGCTGACGCGGTCTACACCCGCTGACGGGCGGTCTACACCCGCTCACGCGCCGGGCCGCCCTCGGGCCCGGCGGTCTGCTCAGGCGGACCCGAGCCGGCTGACCAGGCCGGACTCGGCCACGGCGACGTCACCGGTGAACTGGCTGCGGGCGGCGTCGAGCGCGGCAGCGGCCGAACTCCCGGGCCAGAGGTGCGTGAGGACCAGGTGGCCCACGCCGGCCAGTGCAGCCTCCCGCCCGGCGAGGGTCGCACTGCCGAGGAACGCGCGGGAGTCGTCCGGCACCTCGTCCAGGTAGGACGCCTCGGCCAGGAGGACATCGGCATCCCGGGCGAGCCGGGCCACCTCGGGGCTCGGGCCGCGATCGCCGGTGTAGGCGAGCACGTGCGCGCCCGCCGTCAGGCGCAGTCCCGCGTTCGGCACCCAGTGCGGCAGCAGCGCCGTCTCCACCCGGAACGGCCCCGCCTCGAACCCGTCCCCGGGCGCGAATTCCTGCAGGTCCAGCGCGGCGTCCAGCATCCCCGGGCGGTCCAGCGCGAGCACCGCGCCGAGTGCCCCGGCCGGCGCGAACACCGGCAGCGCCGCCGCCGGCTCATCCCGCAACGCCCGAGCCCTGAGCAGGGGATTCAGATCCGCGCAATGATCGGGATGCCCGTGCGAGACGATCACGGCGTCGACGTCGGTGGTCGGCAGCCGGGGCATCGTCGCATAGCCCGCGTCGACCAGCAGCCGGTATCCGTCGTGCTCGACCAGGAACCCGCTGCACGCCCCGCCCGGCGCCGGCCACGCGCCACACCCGCCCAGCACGGTGATCCGCATCCGTACACGCTACGGCCGGTCCTGCCGGTCAAGCGTGGTGGGACGCGACAGCGGCGGCGCGCTGGGAACCGGGCAGCAGGAGGCTGACGGCCGCGATCGCCGCGCCGAGGCCCGCCGCGATCAGGAAGACGTGGTCGTAGGCCGAGACCGTGGCCATCCCGGCCAGCGCCACCGTGCTCCCCACCTGATTGCACGTGGTGGCCAGCCCACCCGCCGTGCCCGCGTCCCCGTCCGGCACCGCGGCGGTGGCGGCCGCCATCATCGCCGGGAAGGTCAGCGCGATCCCGGCCGCGACGATCAGCGTCGGCCCGAGCACCGCGGTCAGGTAGCCGCCGTCCGCCAGCGCCAGCCAGCTGAACCCGGCCACGAAACACGCGCACCCGGCCGGCACCGCGATCCGCGCCGCCAGCCCCGAGGAAAGCCGCGCGACCAGCACGAACGTCACCGCCGCCGGGGTCTGCCCGAGGCCGGCCTGCAGCGCGGTGCAGCCGAGCTCGTTCTGCAACAGCAACGACGTGAAGTACCACATCGCCACCGCGATCCCGCCGAACAGGAACAGCATGCCGTCCCCGACCGCCACCCCGCGGATCCGGAACAGCCGCAGCGGCACCATCGGCTGCTTCGCGAAGCGTGCCTCCACCAGCAGGAACACTCCGAGCAGCAACGCGCCGGCGAGGATCGGGAGCACCGACCCGTGCATCACGCCGTAGATCAGCGCGGCCAGCCCGCCCGTCCCGGTCACCGCCCCGAGCAGGTCCAGCGTCGGGCGGCCGGGCGCCCGGGTGGCGGACAGGGTGACCAGGGCCGCGGCGATCAGGACCACGCCGATCGGCACGTTGATCAGGAAGACCCAGCGCCAGGACAGCCCGGTGGTCAGCGCGCCCCCGGCGAGCGCCCCGGCCGTCCCGCCGACTCCGCCGGCCGCGGACCAGGCCGCGAAGGCCCGGCTGCGTGCCGCCGGCTCGGTGAAGTGCGTGGTGAGCACGGCCAGCGTCGCCGGGGCGAGCATCGCGGCACCCACGCCCTGGACCGCCCGTGCCGCCACCAGCAGGCCGGGGCTGCCGGCGAGCCCGGCGGCCAGGCTCGCGAGCGAGAACACACCGAGGCCGGCGACCAGCATCCGCCGGTGGCCGAACAGGTCCGCGACCCGGCCGCCGAGCAGCATGAACCCGGCGAACGTCAGCGAGTACCCGTTCACCACCCAGGCCAGGCCGGTGGCGGTGAAGCCGAGATCGTGCTGGACCGACGGCAGCGCCACGTTCACGATGGCCGCGTCCAGGATGACCATGAACTGACAGACGCATGCCAGCAGCAGGACCATGCCACCCTCCGAGGTAAGATTTAGTTACGCGCATAACGTTATGCGCATAACCTTCGTTGTCAAGGAGGCGTCGATGGACTTCGCCCAGGCGGACGCGCTCAACCAGGCGATTCGGCTGCTCAGCCTGCGGCATCGGGCCCGGGCGGCGACGCTGCTCGCCCCGCTGGGGCTGCATCCCGGCCAGGAGGCGCTGCTGCTCGAACTGGACCGGACCGGCCCGCGGATCCAGGCTCAGCTCAGCGAGGCCCTCGGCTGCGAACCGCCGAGTGTCACCCTCATGGTGCGCAAATTGGAGGCGTCCGGGCACGTTCGGCGTACGCAAGCCCGGGGTGACAAACGCGCCAGCGTTGTCGAACTGACAGCGGCCGGAAAGGCGCTCGCGGACCGGGTCAAACAGCTGTGGTCGGCGCTCGCCGAGGAAACCGTGCGCGGCCTGCCCGCCGCGACCGTCGCCGACCTGCCGGGCGTCCTCGCGGCGATGACCGCCAACGTGGACACCCGGCGACGGCCGGTCAGAGGTAAGGACGCGTGATCAATTCGATGGCATGACCGGCGGGATCCTTGAAATAGACACCACGGCCGCCGTGCTCATTGTTGATTTCGCCGGGCCGGCGCATCTGCGGATCCGCCCAATGCTCGATCCCGCCGTCGCGCAACCGGGCCAATGCCCGGTCGAACAGGTCGTCGTCGAGCAAGAACGCGTAATGCTGCATCTGAATGTCCACCGGCGGCTCGGCGAATTGCAGCAGCACGCCGCCGTCGAGCTGAATGTTGGTGAACGGGCCCCACGACGGAGCCGCCGGAGCCTCCAGCAGCTCGCGATAGAAACGCGCCGACTCGGCACGGTCCTTGGAAGCGATGATGGTGTGATTGAAGGTGGCTGACAATGGAGCTGACCTCGCATTTTCCGATACGACAACGACAGGGGATGAGTCCTGCCGGCGCGGCGGTCCGCGTGCCGATCGGGCGGCGGTCAGCGATCCACCGGGTCGCCAATCCGTGCGTGGCTCAAGGCCGGTCCGGTGTTCACGCCGGCAAACCTATCAGAAACCACGCAACCCCGATCAACCCCATTTTCGGTACGCCCGGAAGCGCCCCGCCGAGTCGATCAGGGCGCAGGGCTCGCACCAGGGTCGTCGAGTGGAGCTCGCGCGTCGGGACGGGCCCGGCCCGGTGATGGTCGGAATCGGTCAGATGAGCTGGTGGCCGTAGGGAACATTTCGACGTCCGTCTATGCGTAGTGGTGCGCGTGGGGCACCGCGAATGGCGCGGGTCCGCGACAATGGCTCACCTGGGGCACGCCGGAGGGATGTCATGGCCGAAGAGACAGGCAAGGTGGAGACCGAGCGGCCCAGGGTGGTTTCCGTCGCCGGGCTGCTGCTGTTGATGCTTCCGCTGATCGGCGTGATCGGCGTCGTGTTGGGGATGATCGCGGTCAGCATGGCGCAGGACAACGCCGCCCGGCTGGTCACGGAGTTGGGCGCGGAGGGTGTCACCGACGCGCGGAAGCTCGTCGACACCATGATCTCGGGCATGTGGCTGCAGACGGGCGGCACGATCCTGGTGCGTTTGCTGCAGGCGATCGCCATGGCCGTGCTGGCGTTCTTCGTGCTGCGGGGCTCACGCGCCGCGCGCATCACCGTCTTCGTCCTCGCCGGGCTCAGCGTGCTGGCCGTCATCTGCGTGGGCGTGCTGACCGGCGTGCTGCAGAAGCTCCGCGGCGACCTGGACCGCCTGAGCCAGCGGGCCGGTTTCCGAGCGATCAACGAGACTGACGTGCTGCCGGGCTGGTTCCAGCCGGTGAACTACGCGCTGCTGGGGCTGTCGGTCGCCATGATCCTTGCGGCGGTCGTGCTACTCACCCGCCCGGCGGCGAACGCCTATTTCCACCGCGGCCGTCCGGCCCCGCAGCCGCCCCCGCTCCCCGGCGGTCCGCCGCCCCAGCCGCCGTCGAGTGAATCGCCGGATGGTCCGCCGCCGCCGGGTGGTTCGTTGGCCGGCGATCCGCAGCAGAGCCCGCCGCCGGACGCGGGCTCGGTGCCTCGACCGGTGGGGGAGCAAGCGGCGGCCGAGCCGGCGCCCGCCGGGAGCGGTGGTTCGCCGGCGTTCATCCGCCGGGCCGCGGTGGTTCTCGTCGTCGTGATCGCGCTGGTCGGAGTGTTCTTCACGGTGCGCGGCACCCACGGGATCCCGCGACCGCCGACGGCGGTTCCGGCCGTCCCGACGCTGCCGCCGGACAAGCCCCACGACGTGGTCTACGTAGTGGAGATCTTCGGGCCCAGCAGCGCGGGCATGATGTCCTACTCCAAAGCGGAGGGCGTCTCCGCCACCGAGTCCATCCCCGACAACCTGCCGGCCTACTCCGGCACGAGCCGATTCAGCAGCAGCCTCGGCGTCACCGTCTTCATGACCGCGTCGGTGAGCCCCGCGCGCGACTTCCCGGCCAGCGCGATCATCCCCAAGATGCGCTGCTCGATCCACGTGGACGGGGTCATCTCCGCGATCGAGACCGGTTCCGGATTCTGCACGGCGATGTTCCGCCTCGACGACTTCACCGGCGTCCCGATCGTGCCCACCAGGGACCCGTCGTCCGTGCCCGACAACGGCTGCGGCTATGTGGACAACTTCCAGGTCGCCGACGTCGTCGCCGACGCGACCGGCCACAAGCGGCGGGTGCCCCGGGTCGTCGTGAAGCCCAACGGCTACTGCAACTACGAGTTCGCGGCGCGGGACAACTACGTCCGGGTGAAGTGGAACGCGGGCCGCAAACTGAATCCGGCACCTGGCGAGAAGATCATCATGGTGGATGACGTACGCGCGATCTGGAATGCCGAGGACAAGGGCATGCAGTTCGAGTTCCCGTCCGGGGTGCTCTGGCTGCAGGCCGACATGCCGGTGTCCGACAAGGTCGCTCAGCGCATCGTCGTGGATCTCTTCGACTTCGCCCGCCCGCTGGTCCGCTGATCGGCCGGTGGTCAGCGGGTACGCCGCCGTGGTTTGCGGAAGACCAGCATGGCCATCGCCGTGACGACGCCGATGACGATCACGCCCGAGACGGTGGCGACCAGCGGCACCACGATCCGGCGGATCGAGCCGTTGCGCCCGGCGGGTGGGCCATCTGCCCGGTCGGCGGACTCGCCGCCCAGCCACACCGTGTCGTCGTTCGCCACAGGCGCCTGCCGCGCCTTCGCGACGGTGCCCGGCAGCTCCGCGTGTCCGGCGATGAAGTCGGCCTCTTCCATACCCGTACGGGGCGATGCGCTGAAGTCGACGCCGCCGTACACATATGTCGTAGTGGTGATGACGTTGCCCCGCTTGGTACGCCGCTTTACGGTGAATTCGCCGTCGCGGTAGGACTTCACGAACCTGTCGAACACGTCGCGTGGCTTCCACTTCGTGCGCGCCGGCCACTTGGCGGTGCTGTTGCTGCCGATCACGTCCTGCAGGGCCGTCGCCTTCGTGAGGCTGCGCTGCTTGTACCACTCGGCCGCGACGCGGGTCAGGTAGACGCGACGGAGCAGCTCGTACTCCGGTGCGGTGTTCACCGTCTTCTCGACCTGCGGCAGGATCATCTGCCGGAACACCTTCTCGTTGTGCTGGTCGACAGCCTTGTTGCTGCGACAGTTCGCAGCGTTCTGGCCGGTGTTCTGGGCCGGTTTGTGCTCGCTCTCCATTTTCACCGACAGCGGAGCGTCGACGATGTAGAGCCCGCCGTCGTCCTCCCGCACCGTCGCAGGCGCGGGCACGATCCACTGCCGGAAGGTGAGGCAGGCGCCGGAGTCCATCCCCTGCATCGCATCCCAGAATTTTGCGCCGGTCCGGGAATTCGGATGGATCAGCTTGGCCACCGTCTTCTTCATCTGCAGGTCAGCTTCGAGCATGGCCCGCCCGGCGTCGGTGCGGCCGAGCTCCGGGTCGATGATCCGCTCAGGCTCGTCGGGGTGCAGATTCACCCACAGCCGGGACGGGTCGAGGGCCAGCCAGACGAAGAACGAGTCCGAGTTCTCCTGCAACGCGCGTACCCCGCCCCACGACGGTGAACCGTCGGCGTTGGGCCGCACCGAGAAGGCATACTGCAGACCCGGCTTGCCCTTGGTCGGATCGGCAAGGTAGCGCAGCTCCAGCGTCGTGAAGTCGACGCCACCGAGCTCGTCGGCCGTCCAATCGTCCACGTCGTCGCCCGGCGCCAAAGCGCTGACCAGCAGCTGCTCCGCCTGCTCCGCCTCGCGCGCGGTCGCCGGCACACCGGCCACCGCCTGCACCACGGCACCGGCCGCGGGCGCCTGCCCGGGCTCGGTGAAAGCCGACTCGGCGGCCTGCACGGCGGCCGCTTCCTTTTCGGCGGCGGCCTGCTGTGCGGCGGCGGCCTGCTGTGCGGCAGCGGCTTCCTTCGCGCCGGCTGCCTCCTTGGCCGCGTCGGCTTGCTTGGTGGCGTCGGAGTCAGCGGTTTCGCCCTGACTGGCCGCGGCCGCCGCGACCGCCTTCACCTTCGCCTTGGCGGCGATCACATAGCGCAGGATCCCCGCCTGCTCCATCGCTTTCCGATACTTGCCGCAGTCCTCGGCGAAGATGTAGACGAGGGTGTAACGCTCATTCTCCGGCAGGGTCTTCTGGTGCTTCATGAAGGCGATGTCTTTGTCGAGCTGATCTTTCTTGATGGTGCAGGTGGATTTGAACTCGTAGATCAGCCGCAGCTGGTGGTTGACGGCGTCGTAGTACCGGTCTTTGTCCCCGCCCTGCTTCTCCATGCTTTCGTTGCACTTCCAGCCGAGCTCTCCGCTGAGGCCGAGAGTGCTGCGGACCAGCTCTTCGTAGGCGTCGCCCATCGGCGTGTTGCGCGACCCCTTGGTCGCCCGGGCCACCAGGGCGGGCCAGTCCTTCAGCGAAAGCGGCTCGTATGGTTTGCCGTTCTTGTCAGTTCTGCCGGCGGCTACGTCGGCGTTCCGCTGGGCGACCGCCCGGTTCCACCGGGCGATGAGCTCCCGGCGGGGCCGTCCGGCCAGATCCAGCTGCCCTGTGAAGGGGTCGTAGTCGAGCGCTGGAGAATACGGGTCGGCGCCGATCGCGGCGAGCTCGGCGAGGGTGGGCGCACCGGGTAGCGGGGAGCCGGGTGGCGGCAGTTGGGAGAGAGCTTCGAGTGGCCAGTCGTACTCGAAACTGCGCGGCGGATTCGTCTCCGGTAACCGGGTCTGGCCGTCGCGGCCCGGCAGCCTTCTGAGGTTGACCTTGTCGTAGTTCGGGCAGCTCGCTCCCACGCCTGGCGGGTTGCGCAGCCCGGCGCCGGCCGGCGCGACACCGGCGAACGGAACACCGGCCAGAGCGAGAACCATGCTCACCGTGACGCCGATGACGCGCCGCCACCATCGCCCGTGCATCGTCATCCCCCTTCATCGACGAGCACGCATCAAAGCGCTCCCCACGGTAGCGAACCGTGGCGTCCCGAGGGGGCCGTGTTCACGGCCCGAGGTACCGCTTGAGCCACCAGGAGAGTTGGCCCGGGGCTCGTTGCTGCAGCACGGTCGCGACCGAGACGGTGGGCACCACAAAGCTGCGGTCGGGGTCGGACGGCCGGACCACCGGACGTCCCTTGGTCAGGTCGAAGGCGCTGGGTTCGCCGGGGATGAAGGTCCAGCGGCCGCCGCCGTTGCGGATCAGGGTCTCGCCGAAGTACCAGGCCGCCGCGTCGATGGTCGGGTGGCCGGCGTCCGGGTCGGTGCCCTCGCCGACCCGGACGGTGGACAACAACATCTGCTCCAGCGCCTCGATCGAGCGCGGCGAGAAATCCCAGGGTCCGCCCGCCCACCCCGCGAACGCCGCCTCCTGCCGCCGCAACCATGACTCGAATTGCGGTGGCGCGGGCGGGTCGCCGCTTGGATCGGCGGGGGTCCACAGCTTCGTCGGCTCCCACCCGGGACGCGCTGCCACGGCAGCCGTCAACTCGGCATGGAGCCGGGCGAACGAGGCCGCGCCGGTGAGGGGCAGATCGGCGAGCCCGAGTGCCGGGTCGAAGGACACCACCGGCCCGTCCGACCAGCGCCACCGCCCGCCGGCGACCCGCATCAACGACTCTCCGGCATAGGCGAGCGCCCCGCGGAGGAAGTCGTCGTCCACGAGGTCGCCGTCCGGAGGCCACTCCGCAG
The DNA here is from genome assembly GCF_018324205.1 of Actinoplanes ianthinogenes. NCBI lineage: Bacteria > Bacillati > Actinomycetota > Actinomycetes > Micromonosporales > Micromonosporaceae > Actinoplanes > Actinoplanes ianthinogenes. The sequence goes on along the minus strand of NZ_AP023356.1, from coordinate 271,034 downwards.
CGATCAGCGGCTCGAGCAGGTCGAGCGACGCGGCGGAGTAGTCGAACGGGAAATCCCGGGGCAGAAGGCCGAACCGCAGGTTTTCCAGCACCAGATCCATGTCGTCGAGCCAGCGCTCGGTCGGCTCGTCGATCAGATCGTCCGGGCCGGGATTCACTGTCCGCACCACGATGGCACCCTACCGAGGCAGCGGAACTTGGCAGTGTTGGGAAGGTCAAGATCGGGAACCTGGACCGGCGCCGGCAGGCGGACTGCGGGCTTCTGGCACTGCGGCCGTTCTCCCGGCCCGGGCGAGCTGGGCCATGCTTCGGCATCGGTGAGAGGGAGGTGGGTCGCGTGGGCGACGGATCACGACAATCCGTGCCGGCCCTTCCTCGCATCACATGGTTGTCGTTGCTGGGCGGCCTTGTTAGCGTGCGGGGGCGGGTTCGAGAGGCGCTGCGACGGATGGAAGTCCGCCACGCTCGGCCCGGTCCTTGGTCTTAAGGGCGCCTCCGTACAGGAGGCATACATGGCATCGGACGTGACCGACTTCATCGCCGGACTGCCCAAGGTGGAGCTGCACGTCCACCACGTCGGGTCGGCGACCCCGCAGACCGTGGCTCGCCTGGCCGAGCGGCACGCCGGGAGCACGGCGGTGCCGGCCGACCCGGATCTGCTGGCCGAGTACTTCACGTTCACCGACTTCGCGCACTTCGTCGAGGTGTACCTGTCGGTCGTGGACCTGATCCGCGACGCCGAGGACCTGAACACGCTCACCTACGACATCGGCGCCGGGCTCGCCGCCCAGTCGGTGCGCTATGCCGAGCTGACGCTGACGCCGTATTCGTCGGTCACGCGGGGGATCTCGGCCGAGGCGTACTGCGAAGCGGTGGAGGACGCCCGGCGGCGGGTCGCCCGGGACCACGGCATCCAGCTGCGCTGGTGCTTCGACATCCCCGGGGAGCCGACCATGACCGGCGCCGACGTCACCCTGGAGGTGGCCCTCAAGCAGCGCCCGGACGGGTTGGTCAGCTTCGGGCTCGGCGGGCCGGAGGCGGGCATCCCCCGCGCCCGGTATGCCGATCACTTCGCCGCCGCCCGGGCCGCCGGGCTGCGCAGCGTCCCGCACGCCGGCGAGTCGACCGGGCCGGAGACGGTCTGGGAGGCGGTGCGGCACCTCGGCGCGGAACGCATCGGCCACGGCATCGCCGCCGCCCGCGACCCGGAGTTGATGGCCCACCTGCGCGAGCACGACATCCCGCTGGAGGTGTGCCCGACCTCGAACGTCTGCACCCGCTCGGCGCCGTCGCTGGCCGAGCACCCGCTGCCCCAGCTGGTGGCCGCGGGCGTCCCGGTGACCATCAACTCCGACGACCCGCCGATGTTCTCGACCACGCTGAACCGGGAGTACCAGGTCGCCGCCGACCTGCTCGACCTGGACTCGCACGGGGTCGCGGAGCTGGCACGTCAGGGCGTGCGGTACTCGTTCCTCGACGAGGCGGGCAAGGCGGCGGTACTGGCCGAGATTGACGCCTACGTCACACATCGCCGGCAGCCCTCGGGCCCCGCGTGAGCAGCTGCACCTCGTGACCGTGTGAAAGGCTTCGCCGCATGAGACTTTTCGGGCGCAGGGGCAGGTCAAGTGAGGCGTCGGACGCGGGTGAGACCGATCTCGGCGTCCTGCTGTTGCAGGGCGAGGACATGGTCAACCAGCTTGCTGAGGCGCACGCTTCCTGGGGTCTCGGCACGGCGGAACGGTGGGACCTCGACCAGCGCACCGGCATGATCACCTGGACTTTCGCGGACAAGACCGCGACTGCCGCGGCCCAGATACTCGCTAGCTACAACCCGTCGACTGCTTCATGGCTCTGGGCATGGGCCAACGAATCAATCCTCGCCGCCATGAGCAGGGACTCGCGCGCTGTGCGGGACTGGGCCGAGCGGCACGGTCAGCAGGCGCTTGTCCAGCCCAGGGTCCAGGCCGATGCGGAGCTCGCGGCGACCCTGTCAGCCCTTGCCGTCCGGATCACCCGCGCAACCGGCTTCTATCGGGGCGCGGGCAGTGCGGCCATTCCCATCATCATCTTCGGGCCGGTCACGCTGACGAGCAAAGACGGAGAAACGTCCACATTCACGATCAACGTGAGCTGACGAATTCGGGAAGAACCGCGGACTTTCAAGCTCCATATTTCCCACTTGTCCATGGGTTCTCTTGGCCTTCCACCTGCATAAACAGGGCGTCGTTCTGTCGACAGTGGATGCGTGGCGCTCCTGTGCGGATCGCGTGTCGGTGCCGTGCCAAAGAGTCCCGACAGACCTTCGCGATTGGCGTGGGCTGGCCGACCGATCCCGGTTTCACCGTGGCGGTGGAGGGCTGGACATGGGTCGGCCGGAGCTATGGTCGTCGCCGTGGACGTGGAGGACTTCTGGCGGTTCTTGGAGCGCTCTGGTGAGGAGACGACCGGCCCGCAGAGCAGAGCCGCCTGGTTGGAATACCGGCTCAGCCGTATCGCCGTAGACCACATCGTGGATTTTCAGATCCACCTCGATACGGTGCGCGGCCCGATCGACACCTTCGACATGTGGGGGGCCGCTAACCAGGTCATGGACGGGCTCTGCAGCGGTGATGGCTTCTGGTACTTCCAGGCGTGGCTCATCGGCCAGGGGCAACGCTGGTGGCAGCACGCAGCCCGGGCGCCGGACAACCTGGTCGATGTGCCCGCCGTGCTGGCCCTCGCCGGGCGCCGGCCGCAGGAGTGGGCCAACACGGAGTGGCCGAGCTGGGAAGAGCTGGCATCCGTGGCGCCCGCCGCCTATGACCGTGTCACGGGTGAGGAGGAGGGCATGGACGAGGCGTTGAGCGCCCGGGGTCACCGCCTTCCCTTCGATACAGTACTTGCCGGGCGGCCGTGGAACTCCGACAGTCTTGCCGAGGTCGAATGCCGTTTGCCCCGTCTGAGCAGGTTGTTCCCACGTCATCAATACCTCGAGCCCTGACCACTACTGCTCCCTTCCGCGCCGTATGTGCGTCCGGCGGTGGTCAGCTGGCTTGTTCGTGGAGTCGGTTCCGAATTCGATCGAAGGGCTGCTCTGGCGCGAAGCGTGGAACGTCAGTCGTCGAACTCGAACCCGGTGGTGGCCGCCAGATCAACGAGTTGCCGCAGTCTGCTCTCTTCTGTTGCGACCTTGTGCAGCCGAGCGGCCAAGTCTTCGAGTACGGCGCGGTCGTCGCTGTAGGAGCAGAAGGCTCCGCCTTCCGGATCCGGTGAGAATCGCCCCGCAAGACTCGGTGCGTCCGATGCTACGAGCTCGGCGATGCCTTCCCAGAAAGTAGCCGTTCGCCTCGTGGCCGAGTTTGCGGATGATCTCGTCAACGTCGGTGGTGCCCGCTTCGAGCCAAAGGCTGTACCCGCCCGACTCCGCTGGTTCGATCTCGATTGGGTCCACGGACCGATCTTGACACGTGACTCGGCAACGTCAGGTACACCACCGTCCGGACCTGGCGCCGCCAGCCCGGGCCACCCGCCGCCGGCGAGCGGCCGTGCGGGTGGCCTGTACGGGAGCGCGACGCGAATCCTGACTCACCGGCGGCTGGGTGCACCGGAATCTGTGTCGCGCCGGTTGTTCCTAGGGGCGGCGCAGATCGACGGCCAGGGGTCGGGCCAGGCGTAGTTGGGTGCGGGCGGCGATCCCGACCGGATCGGACCCCTGACGGTGGAGGAACTGCGGTGCCTTGACTACACCGATTCTTGGGCTCGTGCGGCGAGGTGGGCGTTCACTGCAGCTCTGCTTCCTGGTGAGCCGGTGCTGGTGCGGTGTCCGGATCGTGCGGTACTCGCTGATCTTGGGGAACGAGTGACTATCGGCTTGATCACGTCGTCGCAGGTCAGGCGGTTTTTGATCTACGCTCCCCGCGTGTCCCCTCGCGCCACCCGTCTCCTCGCTCTGCCTTGCGCCCTCCTCGCGCTCCTCCTGCATCTGGCTCAGGAGGTGTGGGTCAGCCCTCGATCCTGGGGTCTGAGCCTCGACTGGGGTGTGCTCGTCTTCGCTGCGGCGTTGATCGTGGAGCTGGGTGTTCCATTCGCGATTTACGCGCTGGTCGTCTGGCGGACGAGGAAACGGCCGGCTTCCTGGAGTTTCGAGTTTGTGGCGGAACCGTCGCCGAGTTGGAGCGGCTGCTTGGCGATCTACTTGGGCTGGTGGGCCGGCGGCGGCTTGGAGCTCGAGCGGACGCCGGGCCGCAGCTACGCCCATTTCGTCCCGTTAGACGCGGTCACCGGTTTGTCCCTGGCCTTGGCCGTTGTCGCGCTGGTGCTCGCGGTGGTGCTCTCGGTCGACGGCCGGCCGGGATTGCAGATGCGCCCGGAAGGGATCACCGTTCGCGGGCTGCTCGGCCGTCGGCATGCCGGTTGGGACGGCACGCTCAAGATCCGTCCCGAGCGGTTGCACATCGACCGGGACTTCCTGAACTTCACTCTGTGGTACTACCGCGCCAACCCGGCCAGCCGTGCCGAGATCGGGACCGAAGCAGGCGCCCGCGCCGTCGAGGGCGCCTACCGTCAGCGCTGATTGGGCATGATTCCGCCCGGATCCCACGAATATCTGGACGTCATGGGCAGAGCGATCGGCAGGGGCAGCTCGCAGCTGAGGAGATCCCAGGCGAGATCAGCCGTACCTGCCTGCGTCACCCCGGTGGCGCCGTCCCACCGCCGGCCCTCGCTGAGGGCGGAACCGAAGAAGCCGGAAACACCGTTCGCAAGGTAGTCCCCATGCCCGGCCCGAGTAGCGCGGACCTGTTCCCTGCGGGGACACGCCTTGCGTGACTTCACCGCCGCCGCTTTCCCAGGCACCCATCCGCTCAGCCAGGTCATCCGCGGCTACTACCGGTTGCGCGATGCTGATCGGCGGCTGCAGGCCGGCGTGCTGCGCCGATGCGCGTACCGGGCTGTACGCGACGACCGCCGGCCCCGGGACGGCAGCTCACCGCTAGAACGTCAGCGCGACTGAGTGAAGCCCCGAATTTCTGAACCAACTCCGGCGCAGTTCGGTGGCATTGGCATCGATGAAACATGGGAGGTCCGCTCTCACGTCAATCAAACTGGCGGATGGCCAAGTCAGGTGCACTCTTCTGTCCGCCGAGCGGCGGTGGCCCGTGCCGGCTAGCGGAGACCCGGGTGCTGCGGTTGGCCCCCTGCGGGGCTTGCCTACCTGTGAACATTACGGAGTGGGGGAGCTGAACTACGACGCGGTGGGAGGCACCCGACCGGCCGACGCGAGGTGGTCGGTACACCCATCCGGATACCGTAGCTTCGAGGAGACGGTCTGTGTCGGCAGGGGCGTCGAACGGTGGGAGGCCGTGGCGGCCGCGGTATTACGCTGGCGGGTCAAGATCCTCAGCGGTTTCCGGGTGTCTCCGGCCGGCGGCGATAGCGCGGTACGCAGCGCCAACGAATACCAGCTCACCGTACGCGTTGGGCCCGTGAGGATCCGGGAGCCAGTGCGGGTGATTGCCGTCGTCGACCAACCCACTCGGCGTGGGTTTTCGTACGGCACGCTCGTGGGGCATCCTGTCAGCGGCGAAGAAGCCTTCATCGCCTCCCGTTCATCCGACGGGAAGGTCTGGCTGACGATCAGATCGCTGACCCGCCCAGCCAGCGGCGGATGGCGATGGGCGTTTCCCCTGCTGTTAGTCGCGCAGCGCTTTTACCGTAGACGCTATCTTCGCTCCCTGACGCGAATGAGCTGACTAGCCCAGTCAGCGGTGCATTGTTCTGCTGCCCTACAGGCGAGCCGGCCGCGGCGTTATGCGCCTGCTGCCCGGTGCACCGTCATGCCGTTGAGAGCGCGTTTCATATCGCTCTCCCACCTTGTGGATCACCTACCGGTTCGCGTGGCGATAGTCCGCTCCCACTCACCGATGAGGGTGTCCGTGAGCCCTGAATCCATCCGGCCGGATTCAACTATGCCAACGAGTTCACCGGAATACTCCACCTGGAAAGACGCGTCGTATTCGTCCGAGAGCCGACAGGCCTCACCGGTCAACTCTCTGACTTCCTCCAGGTGGGCGCTGTCCACCTGGGGGTCGATCTCCTCTCCCCAAGGCGGCAGGGCTGTGTAGATCCGGAGTCCGAATCCGACCCAACGCACGCCGGACTCATCCAGTTGATCGAGCAGCTCGGGTGGATCGACCACCCAGGTCCGCTGGCCCGCAAGCCGCTGGACCGACGCGCTCATCGCATCGACGATCGATCCGTCCGGATTCCCTTCCAGCGCAACAACCAACTGGTCGACAGGATGATCTTCTCGCACAGTGCCTCCGGTCAGCCCCAAACGCATGGTTGTGACGGGCTAAGGCTGCGGACCCTAATCGTTGCCTGATAGCCGTCGTGCACGCTCGCCCTTCCGTGGTCGGCGCGGACTCTGCGCCGCCTCGTCAAGTATCCGCTCATGCCGCAGGTATCTGTGACAACCCGATCCGGACGGCGGAGGGTTGCACATCATGCCAGGACAGTTGATGGTTGACGGCAAAGATCAGCCAGGATGGTCGGCTGCTTGGGACGTGTCGGAACTGTCGGGCCCAGTCGTTGCCTCGGCCAGGTCGAGGCCCTGGAGTCGTAGCCAGTACAGGCTGTATCGGCGGTCGACGCCCAAGCTGGCGGCATACGCGTCAATTCTGGCCGAGGCATCGGCGTCCGGCTGGAAGAGGATCAGGTCGCCGTCGGCCTGAAACTCGCTGCCCGGCGGCATCGCAGCGGGCGTCCCAAAGTAGTGCTCGACTACGTTTTGCATGTGGTGGCTCCGTAGCCAGTTCGCAGCGACCTCGTCGCTGTAGAACCGGTAGTTCACCTCGGGCTTGTCAGAAGGCCGCTGTAGGAAGTGCTCACATACCCAACGGCCGCATGCGGTCCGCAGCAGGGCTTGCTCGTTGATGGTTTCGCGTGACGGGTCACCCGTCGTGCCGAGCCCAGAACGGCTCCTACCGACCGCTGCCGCCGCTTCGTTGAAGCGAAGTACTCGGTCGTAGTCGAAAGACCCGAGCAGTGGCGGGTTCTCGTCCCACGGGTCGTCGCTGTTGTAAACGTTGATCCACGTAGCCACCGTTCTCCCCGAGCGTCTTGGTCCCTGCGGCAGACAGATAAGCAGGTCGACTCGTAACCCGCGGGCCGCGCAACAAGATGTCGCCATCTTGCCTCATCAGCGGGCAGCGAGCGGGCAACTGGAGCGGATCTGAGCGAGAACCCGGGAGGTGCTAGGTCCTCCAGGAGATGTGTACTTCGAGCCGAATACCTCACATGCCGTGATCCGCGTGCTGGTCGCTTGGAACCGCCTCTCGGGTCAGTGACTTGCATCGAGTCCGAAGGTGTTCGAACGTGCTCGGCGGGAGCCCTCGTCATCGAGCCACTCGACGGTCAGCAGCAGGCCGCGGTAGGGCAACCGGCCGCGATCCCAGTGCTCCAGCTCTTCGGCCACGGTGGTCGCGTCTTCGACGAAGTCGTCGAATCCGCCGTCGTTCAGGGCGAGGTAGCCGGTGACGTGCTCGCGTGGCTCTGACCAGCGACGCCACCAGAGGTGACCACCGAGGTGCCGCCAGGATGTGTCCAAGCGCAGGTAGAGAACGCCGAACGGCTCGCCCCGGTTCGCGAGCACGCCGGCGCGCTCGCGGTAGGGGTCGAATCGGGGATCGGGATCGGCGTGGCCGGGCGGCGGACGGAACGGCATATGCCCATGATCCCGTGCACGCCATGACCGCGCATTTCACGCACATGCCACGATCCGGGCGTTCGGTACTCCCGTCTCGGTGACGCGCCGTAGTCGCGGAGTGGGCCGCTGAGGACTACGCCCCCGTGGTCCGCCACAACAGCCCGTGGCGCCACCGACGTCGGCCGGACAACCGGATCGCGGCATGTGCGGACGCCGCGCCACCGTTGTTGCCAGTCAGCGCTCGGCCCCGAACCATCGTGGTGCCAGCAGGCCGAAGGGCCGTTTGATCTGTACATGTGGGGCAGCCTGACGCAATGCGTTGAGGAACGGCCACACGTCATGGACACCGGCGACGTGGATCCGCCGGCCGTCGGTCAGCACCACGGTCGTGTAGTTCTTCGGATGCGGCACCACCTCGCTCACCTCCGCCAGCGGCGCGCTGCCGCTACGCAACGCGGCACGCCAGTGCAGCCGCGAGTCCACGATCCGCAGCCGGTACGCGATCCGGAACAGTGCCAGGTACCCGTACACGGCCCCGACGATCAGACCCAGGGGCACGAACGCGATCCGCTGCCACACCTGATCCGTGCCGAACAGCCCGGTCGCTCCCGCCGCGCCGAGCACCACCGGCGCGACGAACGCGGCGACCACCGCCGCCGCACGTGCCAGCGCACCGCCGAAGGTGTACGACGTCGCAAAGTGATCGTCATCCATGTACCGTGCAATGCCCGCGCCCACACCGCGCGCAAACTCAGTCGCACCAGAGTGAGTTGATCTTGCTCGACGCGCGTCGATTCGCGACGACCGCGGCATTCGTCATTCAATGGCTGTCAAGTATCCCGAGTAAAAGAGTCCCAAGCCGATTAGCACGCAGATGCCAGCCAAGATCCAGAGCCGTACTCCGGAGGCGCTTCGTCCCGTAACCGAGGCAGGCTGATGGGGCACCTTGACTGGACCCGTGCGAGTGGTCGCGGCAGGCGGCGGACGATGCCCGATGGGGTTGAAGTAGATGTCGTTGTACTTCTTCAACCACTCGCTGGCGTTCAGCGATCGCGGCTCGCCGCGTCGGTTGGTGTAGGTAAGGGTGACGCTGCCGTCCCCACCGGTGCGCTTTCCGAGGTAGGCGAGCCCGGTTCGGTTGATGTGCTCGCTGACGGAGGTGAACTGGCCGTCCGGCAACGTGCCGATACCGTCAGGGCCGATCGGACGTGGGTTCTTGAGCGCCATACAGAGCCCTTTCCGGAGTCAACTGGCTTCGAGATGTGTCACAGACAATCGGTGCGGTTCGGGCTGACTTGAGGATGGCGTTCCTGCCCACTTACCTGGGCTCAGGGCTGAAGTCCTTCATTCTTGGGATGCCGTGATCGACGGAGGAGCTAGGGTGCCCGCAGGTTGGCCAGGGTTCCGGTGAGCGCCTGCCGGAGCTTCTGCTGGAACGCCCGATCGCTGTCCGGGAACTTGGTGCCCATCGGCCGCAGTACGTCGATGAAGACGTGCATCACCAGGTTGTCGTGCTGCAGCAGCACATACCACCGGCGGGCCGGCTGGATGCGGACTCCTGGGCTCGACGGCGACACCGGCTTGTATTCCCCGTAAGCCCTCGTGCCCAGGCCCCCGACCGCGCCGCGCGTCCCGGGCCACCGCAAATCCGCCATCTCGGCACGACGGACGTCGTAGTCGTGCCTCGCGGTCCGCAAGCCCGGATGGACCCAGATCAACATCCGAATGCTTCCGTACGCCGTGCCGCCGAACGAGAGCTTGCACTCCATGGCGGAGCCATCGGCGTTTCCGAAGCCGTCCTGCGTCCGCACCTCTCCGCGCTCGCTGTACACGGCGGGCACCAGGGCATCTTGGTCCACGTGCGGGCAGATCGGCAGCCGCCCCCGATAGGTCATGCCCGGATAGGCGACCGTGCTCTCGGACTTCGGGGCCGCGGTGCCGGACGCGGACGTCGCGGGCGTGGCCGCCACGCTGGAAGTCACCGGCGTGGCTGTCACGCCGGACGCCGCTGAGCTGGCGGCCGACTCGGCCGGCGACCGCGTGCAGCCGGCGGTTCCGACCACCACCAGCATGACCAAACCTGTCAGTAGCCTCCGCACAGCGCACCCCCATGCACCGCCGACAATGCCCACTGTTCAGTCTGTCCTCCCGAAGCCGGCACCGCTGCCCCGCACACCCGTCAGGCGAGCCGCGCCGACGGGTTCCGTGCCCGCAGCTATCCTCGCGCAGCTCCATTGATGTCCTGATCTGGATGCGGACGTATCCAGTGTCAGCGGGTCGGCCCCGTACCCGCGATGGCCGTGAGGGCGGTGAGGTACCGATCTGAAATGAAAACCTTGGTGATTCAGCGCAGCTTGTAGCCGTGCGGTCGCTTGCACCAAGTGGCATTCGGGCGAACTTCGCGCAGCCACAGCCACCGTTTGGTGACCTTGTCGACGACACCTATCCACGCCATCTGCGTGTGGAACCGTTTTTCCTGCTCGATGGCGACCAGTGGCGAGAGCGCGCTCATGCCCTTGAGCAGACCCGCGGTCGTGTCCAGATCGAGGTCTGCCGGGGCGGTGGGCGGCCACTCGGGCTGAGTCCGAGCGAAACGCTCCTCGAACGAGGTGTCGTTCTTGACCTTGACCACGTCCTTGACGCGGATGGCGACCAAGCCCTCGAAGAAGCCGCCATCACCGGTGTGCGCGATCAAGGCCCATGTGGAACCAACAGCCACGACGATGCCGTCGACTCGGTCGGCGTTGCGCGGGGAGCGTTTGATGCGCACGAGAGCTTGGGACTCGGCTGCGCGACGGAGCCGGTCACCCTTGCTCACCTGCGATGACGTCATGCCGCGGATCCTCGCACAGCACCGCCCCTCTCGCCCTTGAAAATCGGTGGAACCCTGGCGGCCGCGTCCACCAAAACTGCACCAATGGCCGCTTCGCAGCGCAAACTGCAAATGCGAACGTGACCTCATGGCCTCACCTGACCTTGTCGAACATTTGAGACAACCACGCCCAGCCCGCCTGCCACCGCCGGCTCACCGGAACTGACCGTCCGATCGGAAGCACCACACGCATCGCGTCCGGGCACAGCCGCGGCCCGTCCATTTGCGCTCGTATTCGCCATTGGCGCGCGAAGTTCTCGACACCGCCGCAGCGCGGCCAGCCAGCCAGGGCGATGATCTAATGACCTCAGTCGACATGCGGGGAGATTTATGACGGTTTTCGGTTGCCGGACCTGCGTTGCGGCTCTGACGGTTCACGTGTCGCGAGTGGCGCTGCCCGTCCATGCGGACCAGAAGTACGGGAACGGGCCGGGATCGCTAGCCCCGGCACTGGAGCCCGGTACGTTCGCGGTGGATCCGCTGCCCTCAGGTTCGCCGTGGCGCCCGTGGGCCGAACTCGAAGCTGGTGAAGCCGAGGCGCTCGGCTGGTACGTGCCGAGGCTCGGCGTCTCCGCCGGCCCGACCGGTCAAGTATTGCTCGCCCCGGGCGACATCCGAGGCGCCGTCATCGACCCGGCGCTGGTCGGCGACACTGCGTGCTGCGGCCTCAACGGCGGCGAGCCCAACATGGTCTGCGAGAGCTGCGGCACGCCGGTAGCCATCCGGATCGACGACTGCGGCCTTCGGCAGGCGATCTGGCTGGAGCCACTGGCCACCCGCGTAATCGAGGACGGTCCCGGCCCACATCCGGTGCTCGACTGGGCCGACCTGATCGAGCAGCGACCCGGCATCCCCCCGTCCGAACCGAGCGGTGGCTGGCACCCTCTGTGGCCGGCCGCCATAGGCTCAGCACTGGCCCACTTGCTGGCCACCTCGGGCGGCAAGCCGCTGGTGATTCCGGATCGCCAAGTCGCCGGTGTCTTCCAGCCCGCTCTCGACCGTCTCGTCGGCCCGGTCGGCGCAGGGCCGAAGCACACCCTGGTCCTGGCCGGACCCGGCCTTCCGGACGACGACGGCGACTTCGCCCTCATCCCGGAACATCCGCAGACCGGCGAACACTGGCCGGTGGCCCCGTCAGTGAAGCCGGTTCCGCTGGCCTGGAACGCCTGGCGGTACCTCGCGTTCCACCGCGACCCGAAGCCAGCCGGGCGGTCGATCCCGCTCCCGCCAGAAGCCCTGCCGGCGCTACTCCCGGGATACCGATTCGAGCCGGACGGCCGAATCTTCCTCAAGGTTCTGGCCCGACTGCCCGAGGTCAGGCAGCCCTGGCTGCGGGCCATCTACGAACGAGGCCGGCCCTACAGCTACAGCTTCTACATCTTTTGACTGCCCGGCTCACCGTGACAGCACCCTTGCTCGGGTTGCTTGACGCTCATCGTCCAGCGCGATTCGCGGCATGAGAGGTCGACAGCTCGGCTAGTCCTCGTCCAACGACCACCCCTCAGCTTCGTCTTGGGCTAGGGGGCGCGCGTGTACGCGACCAGCTGCCCCAAGAATTCGACTCGGTTGTACTGCGTTCCGATGGAGCGGGCGCACCATTCACCGTTGTCGAGCTTCACAAGAAGGAAGGCGGAATGGAGGGCAGCGCCTTCTGGAAGGGGAGCAACCATCTGGCCGCGCAGGATCTCCTCACCCGGAACCGGAGGGCGGGTTTCATCATCGGACACGCGCCCCAGTGTTCCCTAGCCTGCGGCGGCGTGTAGCGGTTTACTGATCCGCCGGAAACCCGACATGACGGAGCGAGCGCAGCCGCCGTCAACGCGGCAGTAGAGTGCGCCCGATCATCAAACGCATTTGAGCCAACTGCGAGAGGTAGATACTGTTTCGCGGAGGTCTTAACGGTATCTCCTCCCGGAGTCCGTGCGTCTCGAATAAGCTGAAAATATGATGTCGTGGGATGTGTTGACGGATCCTGAGCGGCTTTCGTGGAAAGGCGATCCTCTCAAATCGGTTGGGCCGTTAGCGTTCGGCATGACCCCCGATGAGGTCGAAGCTGCGGTTCGTGGGGACCTTCGGGTCGCCGCCACCGATGGCGCGGCGGGTGCGGGAATCCACGCCATGCACTTCTGTCTTGATACGTCTAGTGACGCGCGCTTCCCCGGCAGTGCGGTCCACGCATACTTCAGCAGTCCAGACGGCCTCAGCGGCGTCGCTATCGATGCACGATGGGGGCCCCAGGTGACACTGGCGGGGATTCCACTGGTCGGCCAGACTCCATCTGTTCTGGCGTCTCGATTTGTTGATTATCTGATAGCGCTTGACCATTGGATACGATATTCAGGTGAGGGTGAACCGTGCTCACCCGATCTCGGCGTGGTTCTGCGCGTACAGCGAGCTGGGGATCGGGTGCTCAGTCGGCCGATTATGGTGGCAGAAGTCTGGACTGATCGATGCTGGGATGGCCACGAAGGGTTCATCCCGGAGGAGGAATGGCGCACCTTCTAGAGAGAGAATTAAGCAAGCCTTGCACTCAACTCGGCAGAGCAGTGTTTTTGGTCTTGTGATTTGACGTGCGTTTGGTGGCCTGGCGGCTCGGAGGTGGGCTGGTCCGCTGTGCCGCCAGGCGGCACAGCGGACCGGGAGCCGCGCGGGTTTGATCAGCTGCCGAAGATGGAGGTGACCCACTCCGGGTGGTCGATGAACGGGTTCCGGTTGTGCTGGTACGTCGTGTAGATGATCTGGTTGCGGTTCTTCTCGGTGGCGTCCGGCGGGTCCTGGGCGTTCCAGGTCAGCAGCTTGGACAGGCGGCCCAGGTACGGGTTGGCGCCGTTCGTGACCGAGTCGTTGACCTCCAGGTCGGGCCAGCCGTCGTCGCCCTCGTACCGGACCGCCATGTAGAAGATCATGCGGGCCACGTCGCCCTTGACCGCGTTGCGGGGTTCCCACGAGTCCGCGTCGGTGTAGTTGCCGGCGGCGCCGGAGACCGCGCTGCCGCCGGTGTCGAAGTCCTTGTTGTCGCGCAGGGAGTTGACGGTGACGTCCTCCGGGCGCAGGTGGTGCAGGTCGGTGCCCGGGCCGGCGGTGGTGCCGAAGTCGCCGTGCGACTTGGCCCAGACGTGTTCGCGGTTCCAGTCGCCGGTGTCGCCGCCGTTGAGCGACTTGGCGCGGCTGATCCCGGAGTAGATCAGGATGACGTTCGACGAGTTGTTCGGGTCCTGGTCGGTGACCTTGAGGGCGTTCCAGACCGCGTCGTAGGACAGCTTCGTCACGCCGGTCGAGATGATCGTGTGCAGCGCCGCCTTGAGGGCGGCCCCGGATTTCCCGCTCGCCGCGGCGTAGTAGGCATCGGTGCTGCTGGACGGGGTGGGCGTGGGAGTCGGCGTCGAGGTCCCACCGAGGGTCATCGCGGTCGGGGATTTGAGGCCGGCGTGCGAGAAGTACGCGGTCAGCGTCCCGGTCACGGTGAGCTGCTTGCCGATCAGCGACGGGTTGCTGAGCAGCCCGAACGTCGAGCGGTAGGAGCTGGTGATCTGGACGTACAGCATCTTGCTCGTGCTGGTCTCGGTCTTGCTGTCGGCGATCGCCAGGGCGGTGTCGCCGGTGAAGTTGCTGAATCGGACCGTGCTGGCGGCGGTCGGCTCCCCGACGATGTAACCGAGGACCGTGCCGGTGCCGCTCTGGCTCGCGATCGCCTGCGCGACGGTCAGCGTGCCGGCGGCCGAGGCCGGCACCGCGATCAGTGCGAACGCCATGGTGAGCACGGCCAGCAGGATGGGGACAGGGCGACGTACGGGCATGGGGGTGCTCCGTTCCACCAGTTGTATAGACAACTTTGAGTGTGCGGGACCGGACTGCGGGCGCCGCCATACCACCTGAGTCATATTCATGGCCGACGATCGGCGATGTCCCTGATCGCGGCCCGCAGCGCGGCCACCTCGTCGGCCAGCGCCAGCAGGGCGTGCGCCTGCGCGGCGTCGAGCACAGCCTGCGCGCCGGGCAGCTTGCCCTCCAGGCTGGCCAGCATCTCGCTGGCACGTCCGCGATGCGTCGGCTGCGTCATGCACCGAGTGTCAGGCTTTTCGCGGGCGGGATGCGGCATTTATCGGGAACTCAGCCGATCTGACCGCGGGCGTATCCGTTAACCTTTTCTGCGCGTACCGGAAAGGTTTCTCGGGTTGCCGGGTTCACCGCGCGGCGAAGCCTCCGGCGGGGAGGCGCGGTGACGATCGAACGGCGAGCCCAGCGGACCTGGGAGGAGATGCCCTCCGCCGGCATCGCGCCGGCGGCGCTGCGCACGATGATCCGGATGGTGACGGCGCGCGGCGCGGCGGCGCAGCTGGTGGTGCTGCGGCACGGCGAGGTGGTGCTGGACCGGTCCTTCGGGGTGCCGCGGGACACGCCGTTCCTGCTCTTCTCGGCCGGGAAACCGCTGGTGGCGCTGCTCGTGCACCAGCTGGCGGAGCGGGGCGCGCTGTCCCTGGACGCGCCGCTGGCACGATACTGGCCCGCTTTCGCGACCAACAACAAACAGGACATTACGGTACGGCAGGTGCTCCAGCATCGGTCCGGGCTGCCGTACGTGAAGAGTCTGTACCGCGACGCCCTGCTCGCCCCGGACTGGCAGCGGTCGGTGCGGGCCCTCGCCGCCGCGGGCCCGCACCACGCGCCCGGGGCGGCGGCCGCCTACCACACGCTCAGCTACGGGTTCCTGCTCGGCGAGCTGGTGCAGCGGGTCACCGGGCGGCCGCTGCGGGAGGTACTGCACAGGCAGGTGCTCCAGCCGCTCGGGCTGCGTGACACGCACCTGAACGCGGCACCGCGCCGGGTGCCGCTGCGCGGGGCGCCGTCCGGCCCGGCCCGGATGTTGCAGTGGGCGGCCAACCGCCGGGTCACCCGGGACGCGGTGATCCCGGCGGCGACCCTGTCGGCCACGGCTCGGGATCTCGCCGTCGTCTATCAGGCACTGCTCGATGGGCGAGCCGAAATCCTGTCCGCCGGCGGGGTGGCAGCGGCCTGCAACCCGTCGGCGAACGGTGAGGTCGATCGGATCCTGGGCAATCGGATCCGCTGGTCGGAGGGCTTTCAGCTGGGCGGGAACGAGGGCGATCCGCTGCGGGCCCGCCCGATGGGGCGGCTCAGCAGCCGGCGGGCGTTCGGGCACAACGGCTCGAACGCGTGCCTGGGCTGGGCCGACCCGGACCGGGGGCTGGTCATGGTCTATCTGACCAACCGGCTGGAGGGCAGCCCCGAGGGGTCGCCCTACCAGTGCGAATTGAGCGACGCGCTGCTCGCCGGCTGTCGTTAGGCCTGCGGGGTCGGCAGGGCGATGACCTGGCGCAGGTTGACGTGGCGGGGGCGGGAGACGACGTACCCGATCAGGTCCGCGACGTCCTCGGCGCGCAGCGCGGGCATCGCCTCGAACATGCCGCTGAGCTGGCCGGACAGCTCCGCGTTGTCGATGTGGTCGCCGAGTTCGGTGTCGGTCAGGCCCGGCTCGACGTTGGTCACCCGGACCATCTCCGCGCCCAGCTCGGTCCGCAGCGAGGCGGAGAGTTGGGTGAGCGCGGCCTTCGTCGCCGAGTAGACCGCGTAGGTCGGGAACGTCACGTGCGCGCCGATCGACGAGATGTTCACTAGGTCGGCGGGACGGCCGGCGGCCGCGGCGGCGCGCAGGCCGGGCAGGAACGCCCGGATGATCCGCAGCGCGCCGGTCAGGTTGGTGTCGATCATCCGGGTCCACTCGTCCTCGCGGCCGTCGGCGATCGGGTTCGGCAGCATCACGCCGGCCGCGTTGACCACCAGGTCCACCTCGCCGATCCGGGCGGCGGCCGCGGCGACCGCCGCGGGATCGGTGACGTCGACCGGCACCGCGGTTCCCTTGATCTTGGCGGCCAGCTCCTCGATCCGGTCGCGGCGGCGGGACAGCAGGAAGACGCGGGCGCCGGCGTCGGCCAGCAGCTCGGCGGTGGCGGCGCCCATGCCGCTGGCGGCTCCGGTGATGACGGCGGTGCGGTCGTGCAGGTCATAGCTGTTCATGGGGACCAGCGTCGGCCGGTTCGCGGACGGTAGGCAGGTGCGCGTCGTTACCTGGGTCTGACAGAACCAGGTTACGGTGGGCGACGCACGGCAGAATGGCCGTCATGGATGCTCCGGAATCTGACATCGGCGCCTTCCTGCGCGCCCGGCGGGCCGCGATCCGGCCCGAGCAGGTCGGCCTGCCCGCGTTCGGCCGCCGGCGGGTGCCGGGGCTGCGGCGCGAGGAGCTGGCGCAGCTGGCCGGGGTCAGCCCGGACTACTACATCCGCCTGGAGCAGGGCCGCAGCCGCAACGTGTCGGACGCGGTGCTGGCGTCGGTCGCCCGGGTGCTCGGGCTGGACGACGTCGAGCGAGAGCACCTGTTCAACCTCGCCCGGCCGCGGGCCACCGGCTGCGCCCGGCAGCAGGTCCGGCCCGGCGTGCGGCAGCTGCTGGACATGATGGACTCGGTGCCGGCGTTCGTGCTGGGCCGCCGGATGGACGTGCTGGCCTGGAACGCGCTCGGTGACGCGGTCAACGGGTTCAGCTCCTGGCCGGCCGACCGGCGCAACGTGGCCCGGCAGGCGTTCCTCGACCCGGCGGCGCGCACGTTCTACCCCCGGTGGGCCGAGGTCGCGGCCGAGACGGTGGCGTTCCTCCAGCTGGACGCGGGGCGGCATCCGGGGGATCCGCGGCTGGCCGCGATGGTCGGTGAGCTGTCGATCGCCAGTCCGGAGTTCGCCCGGATGTGGGCGGCGCAGCGGGTCAAGGAGAAGACCTTCGGGGCCAAGGTGCTGCGGCACCCTCTGGTGGGCGAGATGGAGCTTGCGTACGAGACGCTGGCCCTGCCCGGCGAGACGGACCAGATGCTGGTGACCTACAGCGCGCCGGCCGGCAGCCCCGCGCACGAGTGTCTGCGGCTGCTGGCCAGCTGGAACGCCCCGGCTAGAGTCTCTGCTCATGGATCATCTGACCCTGCTGCGGGACGAGCTGGCGGCCTTCCAGGAGTGTCTGAGCGGTGACCTGACCGCGCCGGTCGAGCACTGTGGCGACTGGACGCTGCGGGACCTGGCCGAGCACGTCGGGCAGGGCAACCTCTGGGTGGTCGCCGCGGTGCGCGAGAAGCACGGCAGGCTGGACCCTCCGCCGGCGCCGGACGACATCGCGGCGTACGTCGCGGAGACGTCCCGGACCCTGGTCGAGACGCTGTCGGTGGACCCGGGGACCGAGGCGTGGACGTTCTGGCCGCCGCACACCGTGGCGTTCTGGCGGCGCCGGCGCTGGCTGGAGACGCTGGTGCACCGGTGGGACGCGGAGCACGCGCTGGGCATCCCGAGCCGTCTCGACCCGGTGCTGTGCGGGGACGGGGTGGCCGAGGTGTTCGACACGTTCGCGCCGCGGCAGGTCAAGAAGGGGCGGATGGCTGCTCCGGCGGCGGCGGTCCGGTTCACCGCGACCGACCTCGGGCAGTCCTGGACGTTCGGCCCGGGCGAGCCGGTGGCCTCGCTGAGCGGCCCGGCGCCGGACCTCATGCTGGCCCTGTGGAACCGTAAGCCCTGGTCCGAGCTGGACGGCGACGCGTCCGCCGCCCGGGCGGCGCTGCCCGGGCCACTCGTGCCTTAATCGCGCGACCGGAGCCGTCGTTGTCGGCATACTGGCCGGATGATCAAGAAGGTCAATCCGGAAACGGTGCACGAGACGGCCGGCTACAGCCACGTGACGATCTCCGAGGTGGGCAGGCTCGCCCACCTCGCCGGGCAATGCCCGCTCGACCTGTCCGGCCAGGTGGTCGGCGCGGCCGGTGACTACACCGCGCAGACCGACCAGGTGATCGCGAACTGCCTCGCCGTGCTGACCGCGGCCGGCGCCACCCCGGCGGACGTGGTCCGCTCGGTGATCTATGTGGTCAGTCCGGACAGCGGGGTGCTCGCCCAGGTCTGGGACCAGTTGAACGCCTCCGCCCTGGCGCCCGCCTTCACCACCGCCAGCACGCTGGTCGGCGTCGCGTCCCTCGGATACCGCGGTCAGCTCGTCGAGGTCGACCTGACCGCGGCCCTGCGGTAGGGCTTGCCCTACCACCGATCCGGGGTGTCAGCATGACTGCCTCACCCCGGCCGCGCAGGACATTCTTACCCCGGTCGGTTCGCCGGACGGCGGCCGACGGCACGGGGGAGGAAACCATGATGGACCTGGGAAACCGCGGAGTCAGCCGGCGGGTCGTGCTCGGTGGGGTCACGGCGGGAGCGGCCGGGACGCTGCTGGGCCCGGCCGGGACCGCGCACGCGGCGCCGCGCTCGATCGGCGACGTGGCCCGCCGCCTCGACCGGCACCTGATCGCGTTGCGCCGCGACCTGCACGAGCATCCCGAGGCGGCCGGTCAGGAGTCGCGCACCTCGGCCGTGGTCGCGCGGCAGCTGCGCGACGCCGGGTTGGAGGTCACCACCGGCGTCGGCGGCTACGGGGTGGTCGGTGTCCTGACCGGGCGCCGCCCCGGCCGGACGGTCGCCTACCGCGCCGACATGGACGCGGTGACGCCGCAGGAGCAGATCGAGGGTGGTGTCGAGACGGCCCACCTGTGTGGGCACGACCTGCACACCACGATCGGCGTGGGCGTCGCGCTGACGCTGGCCCGGCTGCGCGACCGGCTCGCCGGCCGGCTGGTCTTCGTCTTCCAGCCGGGGGAGGAGTCGCTGGCCGGGGCGCGGGCGATGCTTGACGACGGGCTGTTCGACCGGGTCCGTCCCGAGGAGATCCACGCCCTGCACTGCGGGCCGTTCCCGGTCGGGACGTTCGCCACCACGGCCGGGTTCGGCCTGCCCGGCCAGGACCGCGGCACGGTCACGCTGACCGATTCTGCCAAGTCGGTCGCGCTCGCCGCCGACCTCGCCGCCCTCAGCACCGTCGCCCGTCCCGCCAGCTCGGCCGATCTCGAGAACCTGGTCGCCGAGATCGAGCGGCCGGGCAGCGCACTGTCCCGGTTCGTCGTCATGCAGGCCCAGCCGACCGGCGCCGGGGTGCGGTTCTCCTACCGCTGCTGGCCGCAGGATCGGTACGCCGAGGTGCGCGCTGCCGTTCGCCGGCTGGCATCGGCGTACGGCGCGACCGCGGTCGACTTCCCGGCCGACCCGTTTCCGGCGATGGTCTGCCCGCAGCGCGAGGGCCAGGCCCTCAACCACTATCTGCGCCGCACGATCGGGGCGGACAGAACCCTGCCGACGTACGCCGCGGTGCCGTTCAGTGGTGAGGATTTCGCCCTGTTCCTGAACCGGATTCCCGGCACGTACACATTCCTCGGCGTCCGCCGCCCCGGCGCCGACATCAAGACCAGCTACCCGCACTTCGGTGCCTTCGACCCGGACGAGCGAGCCATCGGCCACGGCGTCCGCACCATGGCCGCCTGGCTGACCCACCGCACCCAGCCCTGACCGAGGGCCGCCCCTCTCGTCCGGATCGTGCCAGCCGAACAACCCGGGCTGGTGCTGGTGGCCCTATCCGTGCCGTGGATAGGGCGGTGGGTGCCAGCCGGGTGGTGGTGGCTGGTGCTGGTGGCCCTATTCGTGTTGGGGGTAGGGCGGTGGGTGCCAGCCGATCAACCCGGGCTGGTGCTGGTGGCCCTATTCGTGCTGGGGGTAGGGCGGTGGGTGCCAGCCGATCAACCCGGGCTGGTGCTGGTGGCCCTATTCGTGCCGTGGATAGGGCGGTGGGCGCCAGCCGATCAACCCGGGCTGGTGCTGGTGGCCCTATCCGTGCTGGGGATAGGGCGGTGGGCGCCAGCCGGACAACCCGGGCTGGTGCTGGTGGCCCTATTCGTGCCGGGGATAGGGCCGTGGGGGCCAGCCGGGGGTTTGGGGTACCACGGTTCGGGGCGGTTCGCGGTTCGGGGCTGGCACTGTTGTCTGGGCTGATGATGAGCGTCGGCGCCGGGCGGGTGACCGTTCAGGTGTCGCGGCGGTGCAGGAGGACGGCGCCGAGGAGCAGGGCGGCGGTGGTCCAGGCGGCTACCACGGCCAGGGCCTGCCATGGGCTCAAGGTCAGGGTGGCGCTGTCGACGGTGGTGGAGAGGGCCTGGACGGCGGTGGCCGGGGTGAGGCGGTAGAGGGCCCGCTGCCAGTCCGGGTTGGGGATCATCGGGAGCAGGATCGGCATCAGGTAGAGCAGGGCCAGGACGATGCTGATCGCCACCGCGGAGCTGCGGACCGCGGCGGCGACGCCCAGGGCCAGGAGACCGATCAGGATCAGATAGAGGACGGACTCGGCGGCGGCTCGGAGCAGGGGAGTGCCGGTGGGCAGGGTGAGCAGCGCCGCGGTGACCCCGACCAGGGCTGCCGGGGCTACGCCCGCGGTGAGCAGGGTGGCCTTGGCGGCCAGCATGTCCAGGCGGCGGGGGACGGCGAGCAGGGAGGCCCGGATCAGGCCGGTGCGGTATTCGCCGCCGAGGATCTGGACCCCGGCAGCGGCCACGGCGGCCTGTCCGAGACGGACACCCAGCAGGTGGAGGTGGACCGGGTCCAGGGCGTGATCGCCGAGCGCCGCGCCGCCGGCGGTCAGCAGGAGAGCCAGGACCAGCGGGACGAGCAGGGCGGGAGCGGTGCGCAGCTTCGCCCACTCGGCGGTCAGCGCGACCCTCGCGCGGCACCGCGCCGCGGCCGGACCGCCGTCCACGCGGCCGTGAAGGCCGCCCGGCGCGGGCCTCATGCGGGGTTCCGGCGCAGGCGCCAGGTGGCGGCGGCGACCGCGGCCAGCGCCCAGAGGGCCAGCACGCCCAGGCCTGCCCAGGGCGCGAGCGGGTAGTAGCCGTCCAGGACGGTCTGCGGCTTGGCCAGCTGAGGATAGGCGGTGACGGCCTGCTGGATCGCGAAGCCGGCGCCCGGGGTCAGCCGGAGCAGCCAGGTGCCGGCGGCGCCCGGAAGCACCGAGGCCATGGCCAGGATCGGCGGCGCGACGAGCAGGGCGGTCACGATCACGATCGCGGGCACGGCCCGGCGCAGCAGGGAGCCCATTCCGTACGCGAAAACGGCGGCCAGCGACAGCAGCAGCGCCGTGCCCACCGCGATCCGCAGCGTCGTCGTCCACGGCATCGCCAGGATCACCACGGCTTTCGCCTGCAGCAGCCGCAGCGTCACCGGCATCGTCACGCCGACCGCGACCGCACCGGCGGCCAGTGCCACCGCGCCGATCACCGCGGCCTTCGCGGCGGACACCCGGCCCGGGCGCGGCATCGCGGCCAGGGTCGTGCGGATCATCCCGTGCCGGAACTCGGCCGTCCCGCAGAACGCCGCCACCGCGATCAGCGGCAGCAATCCGGCGAACACGCCGGTCAGCATCAGCGAGATCGGCATGCCCTCCTCGGTCTCCGGCGCGATGTCACCGGAGCCCGCCAGGGTCAGCACACCGTTCGCCTCGGTGTGTCCCGGCGGGTGGCCCTTCTCCCAGTCGGTGCGGTACTCGTCGTAGCCGACCAGCGTGTCGGTCCACCCGCCCGCCGGGCTGACCTGGGAGAACGCGGCGGTGGCCTGGGTGAATCGGGCCGCCACGGCGTGCCCGCCCTGCGCCTGCTCGTCGACGGTCATACCGCTCGGCGAGGTGACGAACAGGCCGATCTGCACGGTGTCGGGGAGCCCGGCCAGGCGTACCGTGGAGATCTTCTGCCAGGTCTGGCCGTCGGCCGAGACGTAACCGGTGATCTCGTCGCCGGAGCGGGTGAGGCGCAGCCAGGCCACCTTGGCCGACGCGTCGAAGGGCGCGGCCACGTCCTCGGTGTAATCGTGCTGCATCCGCACGCCGTGCTCGCCGGTGAGCATCACCGCGGCATAGTCCGAGCCCGGCTTCGTGCCGTCCTTGACCAGCAGTCCGGCCTTGGCCCACGGCACCACCCCGGCCACGATCTGATCGTGGTTCGGCGGCGGGTAGGTGATCGTGCCGGCCATGTCGCCGACCTTCGCGGTCAGCGAGCCGTCGCCGGTCAGTGAGCGATGGGTGAAGGTGAACTTGTCCCGCACGGCCAGCCCGGCGGCGTCGGTCGGCGGCGGCGGACAGGCGACCTCCCTGGTCCCGTTCATGCAGGACATCTGGGTGCCGGCGGCGGCCAGCAGGCCGAGCGCCACCACGATCAGGGCCGCGGTCACCACGCCCGCCACCCAGCTCGGCACGGTGCGGAACTTGATCCATTCGGCGCGCAGGATCATCGGATGCCGCCCACGCCCGCGGTCAGCCGCAGGTACGCCGCCTCCAGTGAGGCGTACCGGCCGACGAGGTCGTCCACGTCGGCCGCGGTGATCACCCGGCCGTGCCCGACCACGATCACATGTCCGGCGATGTCCTGGAGCTCGCTCATCAGGTGACTGGAGACCAGCACCGCCCGGCCCTCCCCGGCCAGGTCGCGCAGCAGGTCGCGCATCCACACGATCCCGGCCGGGTCGAGCCCGTTGAACGGCTCGTCGAGCAGCAGCACCGGCGGGTCGCCGAGCAGCGCGGCGGCCACCCCGAGCCGCTGCCGCATGCCCAGCGAGTAGCCGCCGGCCTGTCGCCGCCCCGCGTCGGCCAGGCCGGTCAGCTCCAGCACCTCGTCCACCCGCGCGGCGGGCAGGTCCTGGGAGCGGGCCAGCCACATCAGGTGGTTGCGGCCGGAGCGCGACGGGTGCAGCGCGTGCGGGTCGAGCAGCGCGCCGACGTGCCGCATCGGCCGGGCGAACGCGGCGTAGCTCTGCCCGCCGATCGTCGCGGTCCCGGCGTCCGGCCGGTCCAGGCCGGTGATCACCCGCAGCGTGGTCGACTTGCCGGCGCCGTTCGGCCCGACGAACCCGGTCACGTGCCCGCCCCGGACGACGAACGTCATCCCGTCCAGGGCGAGGGCCGCGCCGAACCGCTTGCGCAATCCGTTCACTTCGATGGTTGCTGTCATGCCGGAGTTTCTACGGAGCCGGGCCTAACCCGGGCGCGACGAAGGCTGTCATGTCGCTGTTAGATCCGGCAGGGCATGCTGGGCGGATGGGCGTCCGGCTGCGTTTCACCCTTCTGTACGGCGTGCTGTTCCTGATCTCCGGGGCGGGACTGCTGATCATCACCGCGGCGCTCAGTGTCAGCCAGACCAGCCACGTGGCGCCGCAGGGCTCGAGCGGGCCGCCGGCCGAACAGATCGCCCGGTTGCAGGAGGAGCTCGCCTCCGCCTCGGCCGCCCACACCCGGCAGCTCATCGTTGCCGCGCTGGTCGGCCTGGCGGTCATGCTGCTCGTCTCGCTGGTGCTGGGCCGGGCCGCGGCCGGGCGGGTGCTGCGGCCGCTGCGCCGGATCACCGCGGCGACCCGCCGGATCACCGCCGACAACCTGCACTCCCGGCTCGCCGTGGCCGGGCCCGCCGACGAGGTGAAGGCGCTGGCCGACACGATCGACGACCTGCTGGGGCGGCTGGAGGAGTCGTTCGCGGCGCAGCGGCGGTTCGTCGCCGACGCCTCGCACGAGCTGCGCACGCCGCTCGCCACGATGCGGGCCGCGATCGACGTGGCCGAGGCCAAGCCCGCGCCGCCGGTCGAGGTGGTGCGGCTCGCCGGGCGGGTGCGTACCGAGCTGGACCAGCTGGAACGGCTGCTGGAAGGGTTGCTGGTGCTGGCCCGGGCGCAGCACGGGGCGCTCGACGGGCGTACGCCGGTGGCGGTGCGCTCGCTGATCCCGGCCGGGGTGCCGGTCGAGGGCACCGACTTCGTGACCGTCGGCAACCCGGTGCTGCTGGCCCGGATGGTGTCGAACGTGGTGGACAACGCGCAGCGGCACAACGATCCCGGCGGGTGGCTGCGGGTGACGCTGGAGGACGGGGTGCTCGTGGTGGAGAACGACGGGCCGGTGCTCGACCCGGGGCAGGTCGCGACGCTCGGCCGGCCGTTCCGGCGGCTCGGCGTGGACCGCACCGGCAGCGGCGGTGGCACCGGGCTGGGGCTGGCGATCGCGTCGGCGGTGGCGTCCGCGCACGGCGGGTCGCTCGGACTGCGGGCCCGGCCCGCGGGCGGCCTGCGCGTGGAGATCCGGCTGCCGTGAGGATCCTGGTGGTGGAGGACGCGGCGGCGCTCGCCGAGGTGGTCGCCGAGGGGCTGCGCGATCAGGGGATGGCGGTCGACGTGGCCCTCGACGGTCTGGCGGCGGCGGCGAAACTCGACGTCAACACGTACGACGTGGTGGTGCTCGACCGGGACCTGCCCGGGCTGAGCGGGGACACGCTGTGCGAGATGATCACCGGGCGGGTGGAGCGGGCCATGGTGCTGATGCTGACCGCGGCCGGGTCGGCGGACGACCGGGTCCGGGGGCTGACGCTCGGCGCCGACGACTACCTGGCGAAGCCGTTCCACTTTCCCGAGCTGGTGCTGCGGGTGCGGTCACTGGCTCGGCGGCGGCCGGCAGCTCATCCCCGTACGCTGATCCTTAATGATCTTGAACTTGATCCGATCCGGCGGACGGCCTCGCGATCGGGGGTCGGGTTGCATCTGTCGGTGAAGGAGTTCGCCGTGCTGGAAGCGCTGATGCGGGCCGCGCCGGGGTATCTGAGCAGCGAGGATCTGCTGGAGCAGGTGTGGGACGAGAACGCCGACCCGTTCACGAACACGGTGACGGTGACGGTTGGGCGGCTGCGTCGCAAGCTCGGCGAGCCGGCGGCGATCGTGACGCTGCCCGGGGTCGGTTACCGGCTCGCCTGAGCCTCGATCAGCTCCGGCAGGTCGGCGATCGAGTCGATCGTGTGGGTCGGTTCGGCCAGCGCGGCGGCGCTCTCCTGGTCGGCGAACTTTCCGGTGCGGACCAGGACCGAGGTCGCGCCGCCCTGATCGGCCATCAGGATGTCGGTGGTGCGGTCGTCGCCGACGACCCAGAGGCGATCGGGCGGGGTGTCGCCGGCGGCCAGGCGGAGGAAGTCCTGGCTGGGTTTGCCGAGCAGGCGAGCCTTGCGGTCGGTGGCGTACTCGATGGCGGCGACGATCGCGCCGGTGTCCAGGTGGTCGCCGTCGGCGGCGCGGAAGTAGCGGCCGCCCTGCAGGGCCAGGAGTTCGGCGCCGTTGCGGACGGCCCGGAACGCGGCGTCGAGGGCCGGGTAGGCCAGAGTCTGCCGGCAGTCACCGACGATGACGTGGGTGGGGTTCGCCTTGCCGGTGTGCGCGGGGAACTCGTCGCGGACGGCCCGGTCGGCCAGGACCAGGACCCGGCTGGCCAGCGAGAGGACGCGGAGTGCGGCGACGACCGGGGTGAAGACCTCGCCGAGGGCGACCGGGATGCCCATCCGGCGGATCCGCTTGACGAGGGCGGCTTCGCCGAGCGAGTCGGTGTTGGTGAAGACTCGGACGGTGTGGCCGGCTCGGCGCAGCTCCATGATGGCGCGGGCGGCCCCCGGGATCGGCCGGCCCCGCTCCACCAGCGTGCCGTCGAGATCGAGCAGTATTACCCCCGCGTCCATCGGCGCAGCGTACGGATCGGACGGCGGCGGTAGCCGGGCAGGGTGCGGGTCATCTCAGTAGCCGGGGTGGTCGCGGGCGGCGGCCTGGGCCGGGGTGTCGTAGTAGCCCGGGCGGGCGAGCAGGACCGACGCGAAGTACCCGTCGTCGAGGGAGAAGGCGAGCAGCAGATCGGGGGCGATGAAGCCGCCGGTGTCCTCGTCCTCGTCGACCCGGGTCAGGCGGCGGAGCCCGTCGAGCACGCGTTCCGCGGGGCGGGTGAAGACGTCGACGTCGCGGAAGCGGACGGTGTCGGTGTCCTGGTCGGGTCGGTGGAGCTCGATGGCATTGACGCGGTGCGCGGTCGGCCCGGAGACGCCGAAACCGACGCTGACGTAAAGGCCGCTGGGGAGGGTGATGGCGAGCTCGCCGAGCGCACCCGGTGCGAGCGGGCCGAGGGTTTCCAAGGCCGCGCGGGCCTCGTCAGCGGTCATGCCGAGGCGGACCGGGCCGGCGCCGTGCGGCGGGTCGAGTGCGATCTCCACCCGGAGATCATGACACCGGGACGCACGGGCGGGCGTCGGGGAAAAGGTTGCCGGTGCTGCCCACCGCCCCCGGCGGGCAGCACCGGACGTCTCAGCCGGCGACCGGCACCGGTGGGGCCGGGACGGCTGCTGGTTCGCGGGCCATCAGGGCGAAGCCGGCCAGCATCAGCAGCGGGCCGGTGACGCCGATCGGGCCGAGGCCCAAGCCCAGGAACGCGACCACGCCGGCGGCCACCATCGCCGCGTGCCACCAGCGGGCGGCGCCGCTGACCGCGGTGCCCACGGCTACCGCGATGAGGCCCAGCAGGGTCAGGACCATGCCCGGCATCGCCCAGCCGAAGGCGAACGACGAATAGGTGCCCAGCGTCTCGGAAACCCGCTTCGCGGTCTCCGGGCCGTAGGCCTGGTGAGCCGCCAGGTCGGCGCTGTCGCCCAGCATCAGGCCGCTGAAATTGATCAGGGCGAGGACGGTGACGCCGGCCGCCACCTGGGTGAACCGGTTGGCGCGGGCGGCCAGGTGCAGCACGGCCGGCACGAACAGCACCCAGCCCAGGTGCAGCAGCAACGCGCTGACCTGCGTCATCAACGGATCGCTGGCGAAGTCGCCGTCCGCGTCCGGGACGGTGGCCATGCCGGCCGCGAAACTGAGCGGCGCGGCGTACAGGCACATTCTGCCGAAAGCGCGCCGGAAGTCGCCGAACGAGTCCGGACCGCCCGCGGCCCGCGGCCGCATCACACGCCAGGCCGCTGTGCCATAGGCGCCGATCAACACGATCGGACCGAGCAGATTTATCGGTACGGGCGAGATCGCGAACAGGAGATACAACGCCGTCCCGGCCAGCGCGGCCCCGGCCGTCCACCAGTCGATCACCCGCCCGCGCGCCGCGGCGATCGGGGTCAGCACCAGCGCCAGCCCCCAGCCGAGCAGACCCGGCCACTGCCATCCGGCGGCCGTCACGAGCAGCGCCTCGAACTTCGTGTCGAAGAGGGCCACCTGCGCGTCCGGCAGGTTCTGCTCCAGCGCGAGCAGCACGAAGTCGCTGGCCATCAGCGCGGAGAACGTGGTCAGTCCGAGAATGGTCGCCACCCAGGCGATCCGGGCGAGCACCGCGCCGCGCTGCCGGATCGGGGTGAGCAGTCCCAGGAAACCGGGCACGAACAGCACCCACGCCCAGTGCAGCAGGATCGCGTGCCACTGCACCGCGTCCGGGTGCTGCCGGTAGATGCCGTAACCCTGATCGTCGCCGAGCGCCGGATCCACCCCGGTCGCCACGGTCAACGCGATCGGCGCGGCCACCAGGCACACCGCCGCGGCTTTCCGCCACATGGTTCTTTCCCCCAACGTCGTGGACATCGGTGGCTGACGCTACGAGCGGGCGGGCGCGGCGTCGTCCGTACCGAAATCGATCTGTCGTCCGTCGCACGGCGGACCTGTTGTCATCCCGCGGGTGGGTCCCGGCGGAGGGCCCGGCCAATATGGTCGACGCGTGACTGATCGACGGGCCGGGATCCGCCGGAGTGACGTGGCGCTGACCGCCGGTTTCGTGGTGTTCGGGCTGACCGAGGAGTTGCTGATCCGGATGCCGGGCGGCTGGTGGCCGTTCGCGCTGGCCGCGGCCGCGGCGCTGATCCTGTGCCGGCGGCGGTTCCCGCTGCTGGTGATGGTGCCGAACATGCTCAGCGTGCTGAACATGTTCTATGTCCCGGCGACCGTCGGCGGCGAGCAGACGATCAACTTCCGGCTCTGGGAGCTGGTCTCGATGATGATCGCCACCTACACGGTGGGGCGGTGGGTGCCGCCGCTCGGGGTGACCCGGGGTGGCGTCGTCGGGCTCGGACTCGTTCTCGCCACCGTGGTGCTGTACCTCTGGAACAACGACGAGGATCCGATGGCCGGGCTCTTCTTCCCGCTCGCGCCCTACGTGCTCGGCGTGGTGATGGCGGTGCAGGCGCGGCGGCTGGCGGAGACGGCGGCGGCCCGGGCCGAGCTGCGCGAACGGCAGGCCCGCGAGGCGGTCATGGAGGAGCGGGTCAGGATCGCCCGCGAGCTGCACGACATGGTCGCCCACAGCGTGACCGTGATGGTGGTGCAGGCCGGGGTGGTACGGCGCCGGCTGGAGGCGGAGCTGCCGCTCGATCCGGAGCTGCTGCGCGGCGTCGAGTCGGCCGGGCGGGAGGCGGTGGTCGAGCTGCACCGGACGCTGGGGCTGCTGCGTGGCGAGGGTGACCCGCTCACCCCGGTCGGGCTGGATGACCTGGACGAGCTGATCGGGCAGTTCCGGGAGGCCGGGCTGGCGGTGACGGTCCGGCGGGCCGGAAACGCGGTGCCGCTGCTGCCCGCGGTGGACCTGTCGGCCTATCGGATCGTCCAGGAGGCGTTGACCAACGTGCTCAAGCACGCGCCGGCGGCCACGGCCGAGGTGACCCTGGACTATCGGGCGGACGGCCTGTGTCTTGCCGTCGTCAACGACGGTCCGGCTGCTCTTCTGGAGGGCAGCGGCCATGGGCTGATCGGCATGCGGGAGCGGGCCGCCCTCTTCGGCGGCGAACTGAGCGCTGTGCCTCGTCCGGAGGGCGGCTTCGCGGTGCGAGCCCGGCTGCCGGTCCGATGACGATCAGCGTGGTGATCGCCGACGACCAGCGGATGCTCCGGGCCGGCCTGCGCATGGTGATCGAGACCGAGCCCGACCTCCTGGTGGTCGGTGAGGCCGGCGACGGCCTCGAGGCGGTGTCGGTGGCCCGCCGGCTGCGGCCCGACGTGGTGCTGATGGACATCGCGATGCCACGGCAGGACGGGCTGACGGCTACCCGGACGCTGCTGGCCCAGCCGGATCCGCCGCGGGTCATCGTGTTGACCACGTTCGACACCGACGAGAACCTGTATCGGGCGTTGCGGGCCGGGGCGAGCGGGTTCCTGCTCAAGGCGTCCTCGCCGGAGCATCTGATCACGGCGATCCGGGTGGTGGCGGGTGGCGAGGCGCTGCTCGATCCGGCGGTGACCACTCGGGTGATCTCGGCGTTCGCCGAGCGGCCGGGGCCGACGCCGCCGCCGGAGCTCGGGGAGCTGACGCCTCGGGAGGTGGATGTGCTGCGGTTGATGGCTCGGGGGATGTCGAACGGGGAGATCGCGGCGATGCTGACGGTGGGGGAGGCGACGGTGAAGACGCATGTCGCCCGGGTGCTGATGAAGTTGAGTCTGCGGGATCGGGTGCAGGCGGTCGTCTACGCGTACGAGTCGGGGCTGGTGCGCGCGGGCGGGTCGTGATCGGTGCGTTGGCCGGCGGTCACGGCGTGAGGACCTCGGCGGTGGGCAGGTCGCGGTTGGCGGCGTGGATCGTGGCGATGTCGGCCAGGGCGTGGCGGCCCAACGCCCGATACGCGTCCACCAGCAGATCCCGCCCGGCGTCGCGGTACTCGTCGCCGTCCACCCAGTGCAACTCCATCCCGACGGCCAGGGCCAGCGCGGGCCGGCCGGACACCAGCTCCCGGCGGGCGTCGGCGATCTGCGCGCCCGCCTCGGCGGAGCCCGCCTGGAACAGCGCCAGTCGCCGGTCGGCCTCGGCCGGACGCGGATCACCGGACTCGGGCGGCAGGGCGGGGAAGACCGAGATGGACCCGGCCCAGCGATGCGGATGAGACGCCCACCGCACCGGTCCGTCGGCGGCCAGCGCCTCCCGGTCCGGCCCGGCGAACCAGTCCAGCGCACCGATCAGCGGCCGATACCGCTCCGCCTCCTCGCCGTCGTAGTCGGACATCGCCCGCGCCACCACCGACGCGGTCATCTCCAGCATCGAGGCATCGCCGGACGTCCAGGTCTCGGCCGAGTCCCGGGCATAGTTGTGCACGACGAAGGTCGGCAGTTCGGCGGGATCGTCGTACCACAGCCCCCAGTGCAACCCGTCCGAGTCGCCCGCCGCGACGGTCACGAATTCGGCCGGATCGCGCCGGAACCGGCCGTGCAACCGCTCGTCGAGGCCGTCGCGGCCGGTGCGGTCGAGGCCGCCGTCGAGGAAGTAGTCGGTCACGCCCCACGGCTCCAGCCCGAGGCCGGACAGCGCCGCCCGTTCCGCCGGATCGTGCCGCGTGCTCGCCCAGAACGCGGCGAAGACCGCGAGGTGACGGGGCAGCCGCAGCCCGTAGACCCGCGCGACCCGTTCGGCGACCGCCGGGAACCGGCCGAGCATCGTGGCGAGGGCTTCGCCGCGGCGAGCGTCATCAGTCACCGGGGGATCGTAGTCGGCGGCTCCGGACTCCGGGCGACGGCTTGTCGTATCGGTCGCCTAATATGCCCGCCATGCGGGGAGAAGCGGCGGGATCGCGCCGGGTACCGGCGATCCTGCCGTTGCGGGCGACGACCGCGGGGGAGTCGCTGGACAGCGCGGTCGCCTTGTTGCGGCAGCGCGCGCTGCCATTGCTGATCGCCGCGGCCTTCCTGGCCGCGGGCGAGCAGTGGATCTTGACCATGGTGGGTACGCGTGACGCCCTCCCACCCGTCTACGACTGGACCGAGTCCGACTTCGCCGACTGGTGGCCGAGCATCGCCACCAGCCTGGCCCTGGAGGCCGGCATCATCGCCCTGCTCGGCGCGTTCGCGGGCGCCGCCGCCGGCCCGGCGCTGCTCGGCCGGTCGATGTCGCACTCGCAGGTGCTGCGCCGCAGCCGCCCCCTGAGCGCCTTGCTTCTCGCCGGGCTGCTGACCGCAGTCGCGTGGCCCGCCGCGTACGCCGGCTTGATCGGTTTTGTCTTGCTTTACGCCCTGTCCGGTCTGACCACCGTGGTCCTGACGATGGATCGGGTCGGTAACCCGGTCACCGCGCTGATCCGCGGCGTCCGGCTCTCGTCCCGTGGCCTGCGCGTCGCCCGGATCCGGATCCTCGGGTTCCTGGTCTGGCTGGGCATCCGGTTCGCGCTCGGGATCGGCTGGATGGCGGTGGCCGGCCTGATCCTCGGCTTCTCCCGGCCGTCCTGGCTGGGCTGGGCTGCCACCGTCGCCTGGACCCTGGCCAACACGGTGGCCTACGCCGCGCTGGCCTGCCTGGACGCGGTGCTGCTGGTCGAGGCCCGGATCCGCACCGAGGGTCTGGACATCGCGCTGAACCGCAGCCGGGCGCGCGGCGAGGACGAGGCCGCGATGCTGGTGGTCGCCCGATGACCCGCGACTACGACGAGTTCCTCGGCCGGGTGTTCGACCGGGTGCCCGCCCCGACCGTGCTGTTGATTCTCATCGCGGTCACCGGCCTGATCGCGGCCCTCTGGTATTTCTTTCCCCGATGGATCCCGCGGCGGATGCCGCGCCTGCGGCGGTTCCGCCTCCCGCGCGTGCGGCTGCCGAAAATCCGGTTCCCGAAATGGCGGCTGCCGCGGTGGCGGCTGCCGAAATGGCGCCGCAAACAGAAACCGAAAGTCAAGGCCAAGCCGGCGACCGCGCCCGTCGAGCCGGTCGAGGAGGAGGTCGAGGCTCCCGCGCCGGCGCTGGTCGGCGGCCTGTCGCTGGCCGACCGGCTGGCGGCCGAGGGGCGCTATGCCGAGGCCATCCGGGAACGGCTGCGCGAGACCGTCGGCGACCTCACCCGGGCCGGCGTGATCACGCCGCAGCCCGGCACCACCGCGGCCGAGCTCACCGCGGCCGCCGCCACCAACCGGCCGGTGGTCGGGGTTCCGCTCGGCGGCGCCACCGAGATCTTCTCGGAGATCTGGTACGGCCGCCGCGACGCCCGGCGCGACCACGACGACCGGATGCGTACGCTCACCGCCGAAGTCCGTGCCGCCCTGGCACCGCCGGGAGGGCCACGATGACCGCCACCACCAGCGACGTACGCCCCGACGTCGTCCCGAAACCGAAGCGCGACCGGCGCTGGCTGCGCGTCGCGATCCCGTTCCTGGTGCTGTTCGCGCTGGTCACCGGCACCCTGATCGTGCACGCCGTCGAGCAGCCCGACGCGGACGACGCGGCGTTCCTGTCCCCGATCAGCGACGCCGGGATCGGCTCCTCGACGCTCGCCGATCAGCTGCGCAACCGTGGCGTGTCGGTCAAGCGGGAGACCGTCACCACCGAGGCGATCCGCGAGCTGTGGAGCGACAACCAGCTCGCCACCCTGTTCGTCACCACCCCGGAGCTGGTCGACCTGCGCAGGCTCAGCGAGTTCGGCGCCCTGCCGCCCGGCACCCGGGTGGTCGTGGTCGCCCCGACCGAGCAGGCACTGCGGAGGAGCAGATGGCCGGTCGTGGTCGGCGGCACCCGCTGGACCACCGCGGTCACCGGCCCGGACTGCGCCGTTCCGGTCGCCACCCAGGCCGGACCGGCGGCCGTGCACCAGGTGTGGTTCCTCCCGGAGACCGTGTCCAACTGCTACGACGACTCGCTGCTCACGGTCTCCTCCGCCGGGGTCGTCGTCACGTTCGTCGGTGCCGCCGACCCGTTCCGCAACGACCGGATCGCCGAGCACGGCAACAACGCCCTCGCGGTCGGCCTGCTCTCGCAGGAGCCCCGGGTGGTCTGGCTGGACATGCACCAGGCCGAGGTGCTGCCGACGTTCAGCCCGCCGCCGACCAGCAAGCAGACCCGCACCCCGCGGTCGCCGAGCACGGCCACCCCCACCGAGTCCGGAAGCCCGTTCCCGACCTACGACGAGCCGGATGCGCCGGACCAGGCCCAGCAGGACGAGCCGAACCCGCTCGCCGAGGCGTTCCCGCCGGCGTTCTGGGCGACCCTCGCGCTGCTCGCGCTGGTGCTGCTGGCGCTGGCGGTGGCCGCGGCGCGCCGGCTGGGTGCCCCGGTGGCCGAGCCGCTGCCGTCCCGGGTCCCGGCCAACGAGACGATGCTCGGACACGCGCGGCTCTACCAGCGGGCCCGCGCCCGGGAGGCGTCGCTGGACGTGCTGCGCGCCGCCGCGCGCCGGCGGATCGCCGAGCACCTCGGCCTGCCGCCGGACGCCACCATCACGGACCTCGCTGAGCACGCCGGGTACGACCCGGACGACGTCCGCGAGATCCTCGCCGGTGTTCATCCGGACGACGATGACGAGCTGATCGCCGCCGCGATCGCCGTGCAGGACCTGGTACGCGAGATCACCGGATTTGAAGGAGACCAGCCGTGACCCCCGATGCCCAAGAAGCCCGCCTCGCCCTGGGCCGGCTGCGCGCCGAGGTCGGCAAGGCCGTCGTCGGCCAGGACGCGGTTGTCGGCGGTGTCCTGGTGGCCCTGCTCTGCGGCGGCCACGTGCTGCTCGAGGGCGTGCCCGGCGTCGCCAAGACGCTGCTGATCCGGACCCTGGCCACCGCGCTCGACCTGGATACCAAGCGGGTCCAGTTCACCCCCGACCTGATGCCCGGCGACGTCACCGGCTCGCTGGTCTACGACTCGCGGACCGCCGCGTTCAACTTCCGGGCCGGCCCGGTCTTCACCAACCTGCTGCTCGCCGACGAGATCAACCGGACGCCGC
This sequence comes from Actinoplanes ianthinogenes, assembly GCF_018324205.1. NCBI lineage: Bacteria > Bacillati > Actinomycetota > Actinomycetes > Micromonosporales > Micromonosporaceae > Actinoplanes > Actinoplanes ianthinogenes. The sequence continues at coordinate 237,070 of NZ_AP023356.1, read as the reverse complement.
CGAAGACCCAGGCGGCGCTGCTGGAGGCGATGGAGGAGCGACAGGTCAGCGTCGACGGCACCCCGCGCCCGCTGCCGCAGCCGTTCCTGGTCGCCGCCACGCAGAACCCGATCGAGTACGAGGGCACGTACCCGCTGCCCGAGGCGCAGCTCGACCGGTTCCTGCTGAAGCTGGTCGTCCCGCTGCCGGAGCGGGACGCCGAGCTGAGCGTGCTGCGCGCGCACCACAACGGCTTCGACCCGCGCGACCTCAAGGCCGCCGGGGTGAACCCGGTCGCCGGGGCCGCGGACCTGGCCGCCGGGCGCGCCGCGGTGCAGCGGGTGCAGGTCGCCGACCCGGTGCTGGCGTACATCGTGGACCTGTGCCGGGCCACCCGGGTCGCCCCGGCCCTGGAACTGGGCGCCTCGCCGCGTGGCGCGACCGCGCTGCTGGCCACCGCCAAGGCGCACGCCTGGCTGAACGGGCGCGACTACGTGGTGCCGGACGACGTGAAGGGTTACACCCTGCCGACGCTGCGCCACCGGGTCCGGCTGCGCGCCGACGCCGAGCTGGACGGCGTCACCGTCGAGTCGGTGCTGGCCGCGGTCCTGGCCGCGGTGCCGGCCCCGCGATGATCACCAGGCGTTTCGCCGTCCTGCTCGCGATCGGCCTGCCCCTGCCCGCGCTGTTGCCGGCGCCGTGGCTGGCCGTCGCCGGGGTGCTCGGCCTCGCGGCCGGGCTCGCCCTGATCGACCTGGCGGTGGCCGGTGCGCTCGCCGACGTGCGGCTGCGCCGCGACGGTGACCGGACGGTGTGGCTCGGCAACACCGCCGGCACCACGCTGACCGTGACCAACGCCGGCGCCCGGTCGATCCGGCTCCGGCTGCGCGACAGCTGGGTGCCGTCGGCCGGGGCCGGGACGCTCGCCCACGACGTCGAGCTGGCGCCGGGGGCGGAGCACGTGGTCACCACCACGCTCACCCCGACCCGGCACGGGGACCGGCCGGCGGTGCGGGTGACGCTGCGGTCGTACGGGCCGCTCGGGTTCGCCTACCGGCAGCGGCGGCGGGCGTGGAACGAGCAGGTCACGCCGGCCTGGACGCTGCGGGTGCTGCCGCGCTTCCCGTCCCGGCGGATCCTGCCGGAGAAACTGGCCCGGATCCGGGTGCTGGACGGGACCGTGGTCACCCGTGGCCGCGGGCACGGCACCGAGTTCGACGTGCTGCGCGAGTACGTGATCGGCGACGACGTCCGCTCGATCGACTGGCGGGCCAGCGCCCGGCACCACGACGTGGTGGTCCGCACCTGGCGGCCGGAACGCGACCGGCGGGTGATCTGCGTGCTCGACACCGGCCGCACGTCGGCGGTCCGGATCGGCGACGCGCCCCGGCTGGACGCCTCGATCGACGCGGCGCTGCTGCTGTCCGTGCTGGCCGCCCGCGCCGACGACCGGGTCGACCTGATCGCCCTGGACAGCGCGGTGCGTACCCGGGTCGAGGGCGGTGGGCACCGGACCCAACTGCCCCGGCTGATCGACGCCATGGCGTCGCTGGAACCGGCCCTGGCCGAGACCGACTTCGCGCTGCTCGCCCGGGAACTGCTCCGCCGTGACCGGAAACGGTCACTCGTGGTGATCTTCACGGCGCTGGACACCGCGCCGATGATCGAGGGCCTGCTGCCGGTGCTGCCGCGGCTCGCCGCCCGGCACAAGGTGATCGTGGCCGGGGTCCGCGATCCCGCCGTCGCCAGGCTGGCCCTGCTGGACGCGGAGGCGACGGCGACGGACGTGCACACCGCCGCGGCCGCCGAGCGGGTCCTGCACGAGCGGGACCGGGTGCGCGACGTGCTGGCCCGATCCGGGGCGACCGTGGTGGACGCCGACGCGGGCACCTTCGCCGGCCAGGTCGCCGACGTCTACCTGCTGCTCAAGGCGAGCGGGCGACTCTGAAAGTCAGCCGGCCCGTTCGCAGATCTGGCGCACGCCGCGGCGGAACATCTCGTCGGAGTCCGGCGGCAGCGTCGCGAACAGCAGCGGGAACCGGGCCGCCAGCGCGGCGTAGTCGACGTCCGCGGGCCGGGCGGTCTCCGGCTCGGCCTGCTCCTGCAGCACGAAGCCGGTGACGTAACTCAGCACCACGTCGCCCAGGACCTGGCGGTCGGCCTCGGGCACGCCGCCGTCGCGCAGGGTGGCCAGCAGCCGCTCCATCAGCGCGAGGGCCTGCGGGCTCAGCATGGCCGGGCTGCCCGCCAGCAGCAGCGGGCCACCGGCGTGTGCGCGCAGCGTGTGGCGCAGCGCGGTGGCCTGCGCCTCGACGCGGTCGGCCCAGCCCGCCGACGGCGGCAGCTCGGCCAGCGCTTTCTCCCCGGCCTCGAAGGCCCGGCCGGCCAGCCGGTCGGCGAGCAGGGCGAGCAGGGCATCCTTGTTGCGCACGTGGTAATAGAGCGACCCGGCGTGCACGTCCAGCCGCTCCGCGACCTGCCGCATCGACAGCCCGGCATAGCCGTGCTCGGCGAACGTGATCATGCCCGCCTCGACGATGCGCTCCTTGGTCAGCTTCACGGGCCGAGCATACCTTCTTTCGAACAGTGTTTGAAAATGCTACCGTCGATTCAAACGGTGTTCAAAAGATCGGAGCGACGGTGAACGTGCTGCTCTACAACCTGGTCACGGCGGCCGTGCTGGTGCTCGCGTTCAAGGCCGCCGAGCGGCTCACGCCCCGGCGGCGCTTCCCGGTGCTCGCCATCGTCCTCACCGGACTGGTCATCGGCGGCCTGATCCTGCAGGCGACCTGGCACGGGGCCATGGACGCGCTGGACAGCGACCCGTCCCGCGGCGGCTGGTGGCGCCCGCTGACCTCAGTGATCATGCAGAACGGCGGCGTCGTGGGCGACTTGTGGAACGTCGCGACGATCGCCGTGATCGCGGCCTACGCCGAGTGGTACTGGGGCCGGCTCGCCGCCGCCGGACTCTTCCTGGCCGCCGCCCTGGTGCCGCGCTGGCTGGACCTGCTCGTGGGCGACGCGCAGGTCAGCACCGAGCCACGCAACTGGGCGGGCAGCTCCGGCATGACGTACCTGGTCGCGGCCACGCTGGCCGGGGCGCTCGCGGTCCGGGCGCTGCGCACCCGGCGGGTTCGGGACGGCCTGCTCGCGGTGGCCGCGCCGCTCGTCGGACTGGCGACCTGGTTGGCGCAGGACAACGCGCACGGCCTCATGATCGTCGAAGGGTTCGTCGCCGGAGCCGTGCTCGCCGCACTCGTCACCGAGCGGTCACGCCGCGCGAGCCCGGCACCGGCCGCGGCAGAGCCCGACGCCGTCCCCGCGGCCGGCGGCCCGGCGGCGTCCGGACCCGCCGCCGTCCAAGCGGTCGGCAGATCGGCGGCGTCCGGGCCGGCCGCCGTCTAAGCGGTCGGCAGATCGGCGGCGTCCGGGCCGGCCGCCGTCTAAGCGGTCGGCAGATCGGCGGCGTCCGGACCGGCGGGGCGGTTCTCGTCGGCGATCCGGCCCCACACCAGCGCGTACGCGAGAAAGAGCAGCCAGACCACGGCGCCGATGCCGATCCGGACCGGCGCGGGCAGGGCCGACGGGGTGACGAACGCCTCCAGGGTGCCGGCCACCGCCAGCGTCGGCACCAGGCCGACCGCGACCACCATGCCCTCCCGGGCCCAGGCGACCAGCGACTCGCGCCGGGTGCGCAGCGGGCCCGGCGCGATCCACGACCAGCCCAGCCGCAGGCCCACCCCGGCGCCGACGAACAGGCAGGTGATCTCCAGCAGGCCGTGCGGCGCCAGGTAGGTCAGGAAGGTGTCGCCGGCGCCCTGGCTGACCATCATCCCGCCGACCACACCGGTGTTCAGCAGGTTCGTCGCGAGCAGGTAGAACACCGGCAGGACGAGCACCCCGGAGGCCAGGCACTGCGCGGTCAGCAGGGCGTTGTTGGTCCACACCTGCAGGGCGAAGTTCTGCGCGTGATACTCGCTGTAGTAGCCGACGAACTCCTGGTCGACGACCTTGTCGATCTCCGCGTCGCTGGCGAACAGGGCGAGCACGTCCGGGTGGGCGTCCAGGTACCAGATCAGCGCCGCGCAGGCCGCGACCAGCAGCACGGCGATCGTGCCCCACCAGCGGCGCGTCCGGTACAGCGCGCCGGGGAAGCGGAAGAGGAAGAAGTCGGTGATCGGCCGCCAGAAGGCGCGGCTGCCGCTGCCGGTGACCGCGGCCCGGCCCGCCAGCACCAGGCGGGACAGCTCGGCCAGCACGATCGGATCGGGGTTGCGGCTGCGCAGGATCGACAGGTGGGTGGCCGCCCGCTGATAGAGCACGACCAGCTCGTCGGCCTCGGCGGCGGTCAGGTCACGCCGGGTCGCCAGCATCTCGAGCCGGTGCCACTCGCCGCCTCGCTCGGCCACATACGCGTCGAGATCCATCATCGTGCCGCCCCCGCCGTCCTCGTTGACGGCAGCGTAGTGGACGCGGTGTTCCCGGGCTGGCCCCGGTGGTGTTGACTGTCCGCGTGAACGCCGTCTCTCCCGTGGTGGACGCCCCGTCGTCCGGCACCGGCCTGGTCACCGCCGAGGCTGTCGCGCTCGACCTGCGCCCGGCCCGGCTCGGCTCGCGGGCGATCGCCCTGGGGATCGACATCCTGGTGCAGCTCGCGCTGGCCGCCGTGGTGATGATGGTGGTCGGCGTCGTGCTGGCCATGCTGCCGGACAGCCTGGTCGACGACGCGCTGGTCGGCGCGGTCATGCGGATCGTGATCGTGGTGGTGCTGCTCGCCTATCCGACCATCGTCGAGACGAAGACCAACGGGCGCAGCCCGGGCAAGGCCGCGATGGGGCTGCGGGTGATCCGCGAGGACGGAGGCCCGATCACGGTACGCCACGCCTTCACCCGTTCCCTGGTCGGTTTCACCGTCGAGTGGCCCGGCCTGCTCCTGCCCTTCCTCACCTGGGCCGGCAGCCTGGCCACGATGATCGCCTCGGACAAGGGGCGCCGCCTCGGCGACCTGGCCGCCGGCACCCTGGTGGTGCACGAGCGCCGTCCGGTCCCGTTCCGCTTCGTTCCGGGCATGCCCGCCGGCCTCGCCCCGTGGGCCGCCACCGCCGACCTGTCCGCCGTCGACGACGACCTCGCCGCCGAGGTCCGGCAGTACCTGTCCCGGGCCCAGGAGCTGAGCGAGCCGCACGCCGGCAGCCTGCAAGCCATGCTGTCGTACGAGGTCGGCGCCCGCGTCACGCCGCCCCCGCCCCCGGGCACACCCCCATGGCTGTTCCTCTGCGCCGTCCTGGCCGAACGCCGTCGCCGCTCCGCCGCCCAGCTCGCCGCCGGCCGCCTCGTCACCGAACGAGTCCTGCCCGGCTTCGGCCGCACCACCCGCCCGTTCCCGGCATTCCCGGTCCGCCCCGCCTCGCCCTCCCGCTGACCGCGGGCCCGCCGCATCCGGTCCCGGCCGGCCGCGCCATAGGGTCGCCGGATGAGCCTCGCGACGGGACAGCGCTCCCTGGGTGACCCCGATGTCCGCTATCCGCTCTGGCCGCCGCTGACCGGCGGCTGCCCGCGGACGAGCACCGCGGAGACCGACTATCCGGTCGAGGTCGACTACGACTACGACCGGGTGCCGCCCGGCCTGTTCGGCCCGGCGACCAGGACCGGTCTGGACCGGTGGGCGCCACTGCTGCCGCCGCTGCCCGCTCCCGGCCTGGGCGAGGGTGGCACGCCGCTGATCGAGCTGGAGCCCGGCGTCTTCGTCAAGGACGAGTCCCGCAACCCGACCTGGAGCCACAAGGACCGCCTCAACCGGTGCACGGTCAGCGCCGCGGCCGGCGTGGGAGCTCCCGGGATCGTCGTCGCGTCGTCGGGCAACCACGGGCTGTCGGCGTCGGCGTTCGCGGCACGCGCCGGGCTCCGCTCGGTGATCGTCACCGGCCCGACCGCCCCGGCGTTCCTGCAGACCTACGGCGCGGTCGTCGTCCCGGTGCCGTGGGAGGCACGCCGGCCGGTGATGCGCCGGATCGTCGAGCGCTTCGGCCTGCACCCGGTCAGCAGCCTCACCGCCACGCACACCGGCCATCCGTTCGGGCCGGAGGGGTACAAGACGGTCTCGTACGAGATCCACGCGGAGATCGGCACGCCGGCGGCGGTGTTCGTGCCCACCGGGTACGCCGAGCTGCTGTTCGGTGTCGCGAAGGGCTTCGCCGAACTCCGCCGGCTCGGCGTCACCGACCGGGTCCCGCGGATGTTCGCCTGCGAGCCGGCCGCGGCCGCGCCGCTGACCAGGGCTTTACGGTACGGCCTGCCGGCCGCCACGGTCGACGTCGGACCGACCGAGGCCTACTCGATCATCTCGCAGGTCAGCGGATATCGCGGGGTCGTCGCCGTCCGGGAGAGCGGCGGGGCGGCCCTCGCGCTCGATGACGCCCGCCTGCGTGCCGCACACGCCGAACTCGCCCGCGCCGGCATCTGGGCCGAGCTGTCGAGCGCCGCCGGATTGGCCGGCCTGCGGAGTGTGCAGCCCGTGGACGGCCCGGTCGTCTGCATCGCCACCTCCAGCGGCCTCAAGAACTGGACCGCCGGTGGGCTGGAGACGGTGAGCCCGCAGTGGCCGCACGTCGAGCGGCTGCTCACGGATGCGGGCCTGGTGCCCGGGGACGGGTCGTAGGCTGTTCGGTGATGTTGACCGAGGAGCAGGCCGCCGACTACGTGCGTCGATACGACGGCGTGGCCGCGACGATTCTGACCGACGGCGCCGGGCTGGTGCGGCGGCGCGTCTTCTGGCTCGCCATGTTCGACGGGTGTGCCGAGCCGGAGCTGATCCTGGAGTTGTTCGAGGGTGAGGATCTCGCCGCGCTGGACGAGGAGATCCGGGCCTCCGGGCGGTGGCCGGTGATCCCGATCGGGGAGCGGTTCGCGCAGGTCGTCTGGCACGGGCACGAGTTCGAGGGCGGCACCGACTACGTGGTGCTGACGCCGGGCCGGGCCATCTCGGTCGCCGCGCGGGAGGGGCACGGTTACGGGCCGGGGCTGTCCTGGGCCGAGTTCGACCGGCTGGCGACGACGCCGGAGCGGCTGCTGCTCGCGCTGCCGGCGCTCGGTGACGCGGACGCGCCGCCGGAGGCCGTCGAGCGGGTCGCCGCCGCGCTGATCACGGTGGGCCGGGACGCGCCGGCCGCGGCGACCGAGGCGGCCCGGCAGATCCTGGACAACCCCGCCCGGTGGAGCCTGGACGGTGACATTCTGCTCTGCGACGGCGCTTACACCGTACGGAAAAGGGGTGGTCTCCCGGACGCGGACCTCCGCGCGGTGACAGCGGCCCTGGCCGCGGGATAGGTTCACCAGCCCCAGCGGATCCCGTCCGCGCCGGCCTCCAGCAGGTATCCGCGGACCGGCGTGCCGTCGCGCATGGCCGCGGCGACCTCGGCGAGCATCGCGGCGACGTCCGGCCAGAGCCGGTTGTCGTGCTCCCGGTGCTCGTCGATGCCGCTCACGCAGCCGAAGTCCGGGCCGGGTCGCAGGTCGACGAAGAGCAGGTGGGTGCCGAGGTCGGTGGCGATCGGCAGCCACTGCGGCAGCCAGAAACCGTGCCGGCAGACCGTTCCGGCGGGCGCGGCGAGATGCTCGCGGTAGGACGGCCCGCCGTATCCCGGCGCCTCCGATCCGGCCGCGATCATCGTCCGGTAGCCGCCCAGCGCCCCGGTCGCCGACAGCGGCCGGAAGAGCATCGGGATCAGCACGCCGTCCATCCCGTCCGCGAGCCGCCACCAGTCGGCCAGATCGTCCGGCAGCGGCCGGCCGACGGTCTGCTCGACCAGGCGGAGCTCGACGGCGCCGGCCGGCCCGTGCACCCGGGCGAGCACGTCCGGGCAGTGCGCGCCCAGAAACTCGGTGATCACATTCCACGACCCCGTAACCGTAGACACCCGTCGATTCTCGCGGACGGGCCGCCGGATCGGCTCACAAGGTTTTCGCACCTGGTGGCACAGACGCGGCGGTGATCGTGGGAGCATTCCCGGATGCTGGAGACGGTCGCGGTGGTGCACGGGATGGTGGCGGCGATCGAGCCGGTCGACGAGCTGGCGGCGGTTCACCGGGCGCTGGTCCTGGACTGGCTCAGCGGCACCGACGACGTGTTCCGCCGCATCCCGCCCGCCTCGCCGCCCCAGCACTTGGTGTCGTACGTGGTGCCGGTCGCGGCGGACGGCCGGGTGCTGCTCGTCGACCACCTCAAGGCCGGGCTGTGGCTGCCGCCCGGCGGGCACGTCGAGCCGGGGGAGGACCCCGCCCTGACCGCGCGGCGCGAGATCGAGGAGGAGCTCGGGCTCGGGCCCGCGGGTCTGTCGCGGTCGCCGATCTTCCTGACGGTCACCGGTACGGTCGGCGCCGTCGAACGGCACACCGACGTCTCGCTGTGGTTCGTCCTGGCGTGCACCGGCGAGGAGGAGCTGCGGCCGGACCCGGGGGAGTTCCGCGGTGTCCGATGGTGGTCACGCGAGGAACTGGCCGGGGCCGACCCGGCCCGCTTCGACCCACACTTCTTCCGCTTCCTGCTCGCCCTGACGTGACCGGGCTACCAGGCCCAGGCCTCCGGGGCGGGGCCGCCGTTGCCGATCGGCGGGAAGATCTCGTCGAGCCGGGCCAGCACGTCGGCGGGCAGTGGCTCGACCGGGACGTCCAGCTGCTCGGGGGTGCGGGGACCGAGGATCGGGGCGGTCACCTCCGGCCGGGACAGCAGCCAGCCGATCGCCACCGCCGTCGGCGCCGCGCCCAGCTCGTCGCAGAGATCCTCGAACCGCTGGATCGCGGCGCGGTGCGGCTCGACCCGGTCGGCGGCGTGCAGGACGCTGCGCCCCGCAACGCCGTCCCGCTGCTTGCGCAGAGCGCCGGAGAGGGCACCGAAGTGCAGCGGCGAGTACGGCAGGATGCCGATCCCCAGCTCCGCCGCGGCCGGCAGCACCTCCAACTCGACGTGCCGGGTGACCAGATTGTATTTGCACTGCTCGCTGACCAGGCCGAGGAAGTTGCGGCGATCGGCGGCGGCCTGGGCGCGGGCCAGGTGCCAGCCGGCGAAGTTCGACGACCCGGCGTACCGGATCTTGCCCTGCGCGGTGAGCGTCTCCATCGCCTGCCAGATCTCCTCCCACGGCGTGCCGCGGTCGATGTGGTGCATCTGGAACAGGTCGATCCACTCCACGCCGAGCCGGCGCAGCGACGCCTCGCAGGACGCGATGATGTTGCGGGCGGACAGGCCACGGTCGTTCGGGTCGTCGGACATCGGCGCGTAGACCTTGGTGGCCAGCACGATCCGGTCTCGCGTGCCGGTCTTCGCCAGCCAGCTGCCGATGATCCGCTCGCTGAGGCCGTCGCCGTCCTGGCGGCCGTACATGTTCGCGGTGTCGACGAAGGTGATCCCCGCGCCGAACGCGTGGTCGAGGACGGCGTGGGCCGCCTCCTCGTCGATCTGCCAGCCGAAGTTCATGGTGCCGAGACAGAGGCGGCTGACGGTCAGCCCGGTCCGGCCGAGACGGGTGTACTCCATGCCCGGGGACGGTAGGCGCCCCGGCACGCTGGCCGGCATTCGTTCGACCGTGCTCGAATGGTCCCGTGATTGCGTGGGAGTTCGGGGCGGCCGACCTGGCCGGGTTACGGTTTGCGCACTCGCCGATGGCGGAGCTGGTGGCGAGCGTGTTCGCGCTGCGTGGGGGAGGGGCCGGGTGGGTGCGCCCGGACTGGTCGGCGCGGGTGACGGCGGGGTTGCGGTCGCTGCCGACGTTCCGGGCGGTGCTCTGCGGTCCCCGTGGTCATGCGCCGGACTTCCTGACGCCGGTCCCGGCGGTGGCCCGGCCGTCGCTCGACGACGAGCTGGCCGTGATCGCGGCGACGCCGCTGGATCAGGTGGTGGAGCAGGTCACGGCCGGATGGGTGGGGTCGGCGCCGCCGCCGGTCGCGCGGTTCGTGTCCGCGCCGGAGGTCGCGCTGGCCGTGCTGATCGCGGAGATCCGCGAATATCACGCGACCGCGATCGCCCCGCTGTGGTCCCGGCTGCGCGCCGCCGCGGAGGCCGAGATCGCCACGCGCGTCCGGGTGGCCGCCGAGCGAAGCCCTCGCACGATGGTCAGCGGCCTCCACCCCATGCTCGGCTGGGACGGTTCCGCGCTGCTCCTGAAATACCTCGATAAATCCGGCGAATGGTCTGCCGCGGGCCTCGAGATGACCCTGCTCCCCACCGCCTTCGCCGGCCCCCACCTATACGCCATGACCGGCTCCACCACCCCTGACCCGCGCCCCGCCTCGCCCGGCCCCCGCCCGCAAGCCGGCTCCACCACCCCTGATCCGCGCCCCGTCTCGACCGGCCCCCGCCCGCAAGCCGGCTCCGCCGGCGGCCGCGCCCTCTGGTATGCCCCCGCCGGCTACGGCAACCTCTGGTCCCCGCCGCCCCCACCGGCCGCCGCCCTGTCCGCCCTGCTCGGCCCCACCCGAGCCGCCGTACTCACCCTGCTGACCACCCCGGCCAGCACCGGCGAGGTAGCCGCCCTCCTGAACCTGGCCCCCGCCACCGCCTCCCACCACCTCACCACCCTCCGGGACGCCGGCCTGATCACCCCCGAGCGAACCGGCCGCCGCCTCCGCTACCACCGAACCCACCTGGGCAACCAACTGACCGCCGGCTGACGCTCTCCACGCAAGACCGCTTCCCGCGCCGATTCCCGATTTGTACGCTCTCGCCCCCGGACAACCGCACCAGCCCCGTCCCGTGCGCTTTAGCCACGGGACGGGGCTGGTGTGCTTGTCCGGGGGCGAGAGCGTACGAAATGGGGGTTAGTTTGATCTTGGCCATAGGTCGTGGGGATGGCGGCCCGGGCGGAAGCCGTGTGCCTCGGCCAGGGCGGCGGCTTCCGGGAAGCCGTGGGCCACCAGTTCGGGGCGGTGGGCGTCGCTGCCGAAGCTGACGGCTTGGCCGCCCTCCTCGTGCCACCAGCGGAGAATCGTCGGGTCCAGGGGATCCGGGTGTTGATCTCCAGGGCGCGGCCGGACGCCGCGGTGGCGCGCAGGGCGTGGCGGAAATGGTCTTCGAAAGACTCGGGGGCGAATGCGCCGGCGCGGTCGGCGGGCCAGAAGCGCAGCGGGTAGTCGATGTGGGCCAGGACCGTGAACGGTGCGTCGGTGGCGACCATCTTCGGGATCTCGGTGAGGTACTCGCGGACCAGGTCGGCGGGGTCGCGGTGGGGGAAGAGCGCCCACGGTTCGGCGAAACCGTCGCCGTCCGGGAGGCAGTGCAGGGAGCCCAGGACGCGGTCGAAGGTGCCGGTGGTGAGGATGTCGGCGCACTGGGCGGCGTGCCAGTGGGGTTCGCCGACCTCCAGGCCGGTCAGGATGCGCAGCTCGGGGAAGCGGGTGCGGCAGCGGTCGATCGTTTCCAGGTAGCCGGGCGCGTCGAATGCCGGTGGGGTGATCAGGCCGTCCGGGTCGGCGGCGGCGGTCAGTTCCTTGCTGGCATACGGCCCGGTGGTCGGTACCGTCCAGCGGGTGTGGTCGACGTGCTCGGTGAAGACGATGGCCGGGAGGCCGATGGCGACGGCTCGTTCGCAGGAGCGTTCCATCGAGCCGAGCACGGTGTCCCAGGAGAATTCGCTGTGCACGTGACTGTCCGCCGGCATCGCCATGATGATCACGATAGCGAGAGATGGTGGGGCCGCCCGGCGGCCCCACCAGCCGATGGTCAGCTGTCCTGGAGCAGGCCGATGACCGTGCCGTCCGGGTCGGTGACCGTGGCGATCAGGCGCCCGCCGCCGACGTCGTGGGGCTTCTCCTGGAGGGTGGCGCCGGCCGCGGTCAGCTCGGACACCTTCGCCTCGATGTCGGTGACCTCCCAGTACGCGACCGGCGGGGTCACGCCGTCCTTGGCCGGCAGCAGCCCGATGTGCTGAGCGCCGATGTCGAAGCCGACGTAGTACGCCGTGTCGGTCTGCGGCGCGATGCCGAGCAGCACGCTGTAGAGCCCCTTCGCCGCGTCCAGGTCGGACACCGAGTGCAGTACGGTCTTGATTCCCTGAGTCATGATCCCTCGCTTCGTGGAAGTTCGATGCGTTCAGCTTCGCGGTCAGCGGGGTCGCGCCACATCCGTGGCGACCACGGAACGCACCACGGAACGCCGACGCACGGCCACCGCGACACCCGCCCCGAGAAGTACCGTGAGCAGCCCGGACACCAGCAGCGTGAGCTGCCCGCCGAGCCACGCCACCAGCGGCCCGCCGAGCAGCGTGCCCAGCGAGGTGGCCGGGATGGTCAGCGCCGACCGGGCGGCCAGCACCCGGCTGAGCGCCTCCGGCGGCGCGCCGCGCTGGAACAGCGAGGTGGAGATCGCCGTGTACGGCCCGTAGATCAGCCCACCGGCCGCCAGCCCCAGCATGCCCGGCCAGACCGCGTCGCTCAGGCCCAGCGGGACCAGCGCGGCGCCCCAGCCGACGATGATGCCGGCCACCACGACGGCGGGGGACCAGCGCGCCAGCAGCCCGGCGCAGAGCGAGCCGACCGTGGCGCCGACGCCGAACACGGTCCAGTAGAGCCCGAGCAGCCCGGCCGAACCGTGCAGGTCCGCGGCGACGTGCACCGGCAGGGCCACCTCGACCGGGCCGTAGAGGAAGAAGAACGCCATGGTGACCAGCAGCAGGCCGAGCAGGCGGGGACGCTCGCGGATGGTCTGCCAGGCGCCGGTGGTGGACTCCTTCGGCGGCGGGGCCTGGTGGGCGCGGCGGGCCGGGACGGTCCAGGCGGCGACGGCGAGGACCGCGAAGCTGGCCGCGTCGGCGCCGATCACCCAGCCGGGGCCGACGAGACCGGCGACCGCGCCGGCCAGGGCCGGGCCGACCACGACGGCGGCCTGGGTGACCGTGGAGAGCAGGGCGTTGCCGGCCACCCGCCGCTCGTCCGGGAGCAGCTCGGCGACCAGGGTGTAGGCGCCGGCGCTGCCCCAGGCGTGCAGGAGCGACGAGACGGCCAGGAGCAGGACGTACGCCAAGGGGTTGAGCGTGCCGGTGACCGCGAGGAAGGCGATCGCCCCGAGTGTCGCGGCCCGCAGTGTCGCGTCCACCGCGACGAGCCGCGCGGCCCGCAGGCCGCGCAGGAACCGGGACAGCACGGCGGCCCCGAGTGTGGCGGGCAGCGCGTACGCGGCAACCGCCAGCCCGGTCCAGGAGCCCACCTGGGCGTCCGGGGCGATCTGGACGGCCAGCCAGGCGACCGCCACCATGCTCATGCCGTCGCCGAGCGCGGAGATCAGCAGTCCCGGGAAGACGGGGTGTCGCAGCAGTTCACGCATGCCCTGATGGTGGCGGTCCGGGACGGCGGCGGTCATCGGTACCGGCCACGGAGACGACCACGGATAATGGCCGGATGACTGCCGCAGACGTCTCGTCGCGTGAGGCCGAGGTGTTGTCCCTGGTCGGGCAGCATCTGAGCAACGCCGAGATCGCGGCGAAGCTGTTCATCTCGGTGCGCACCGTGGAGAGTCACGTCTCCGCCCTGCTGCGCAAACTGGACGTCACCGACCGTCGCGCCCTCGCCGCCTTCTCGAAAGCGCCGGCCAGGTCGCTGCCGCTCCCACTGACCTCCTTCGTCGGCCGGGCCGCCGAGCGTGCCGCACTCACCGCGATGCTCACGGCGCACCGGCAGGTCACCGCGGTCGGGCCGGGCGGGGTCGGCAAGACCCGGCTCGCGCTGGCGGTCGCCGGGGAGATCGGCGGGGACTACCCGGACGGCGTCTGGTTCGTCGACCTGGTCCCGGTCACCGGCCCCGGGCCGTGCGTGGTCGCGGCGGCGGTGGCCGCCGCGATGGGCATCGGCGAGCAGCTCGGCCGGGCGATGACCGAGTCGGTCGTGGACGCTCTCGCCGACCGGGACGTGCTGCTCGTGCTGGACAACTGCGAGCAGGTCCGGGACGGTGTCGCGCCGTTCCTGGAGCGACTGCTGTCGACCTGCCCGGGTGTCACGGTGCTGGCGACCAGCCGGGCGCGGCTGATGGTGCCGTTCGAGCGGGTGTACCCGGTGCCGCCGCTCTCGCTGGACGGTGGCGGCGAGTCGGACGCGGTGGCGCTGTTCATGGACCGGGCCGCGGCGGCGAGCTGGCCGCCGAACCAGGCGTTGCGGGATCCGATCGCCGCGTTCTGCGCCCGGCTGGACGGGATGGCGCTGGCGATCGAGCTCGCCGCGGCGCGGTGGCCGACGCTCGGGCTGGACGGGCTGACGGCCGGGCTGGCGGATCCGCTGCGGATGCTGGAGGGCGGGTCGCGGACCGATGAGCGGCATCGGTCGGTCCGTGCGGCGCTGGACTGGAGTCACGCGTTGCTGGCGCCGGAGGATCAGGCGCTGTTGCGGCGGCTGTCGGTGTTCGTCTCGCCGTTCACCCTGGAGGCGGCCGCGTCGGTGGCCGGGGCCACCGCGGACGGGCTGGCCCGGCTGGCAGAGCAGAGCCTGCTGGTCGTCGTGCCGTCGTCCGGGACGGAATTCCGGCTGTTGGAGACCATCCGGCAGTACGGAAACGAGCAGTTGACCGCCGTGGGGGAGTGGGAGGAGGCCCGCGCCCGGCACTTGCGGTGGTGCACGCTTGAGGCCGATGAAATACGAAATTTCGGGTACGGCTGGCGTGTGCGGTTCGACGCTGTCGCCGACGACCTGAGAGCCGCGCAGGCATGGTCTGACGACTACCCCCTGACCCGGAAACTCGCCGAGCTCACCTTCGCCCGCAAACTCGCCTCCGAATCGCAGATCCGCTTCGAGCAGGCCGCCGCCCTGGCCCCCGATCCGGCCGAGGCCGCCGAGATGTACCGCCAGGCCGCCGCCGTCGCCGGCTGCCGGATCCGCGGCGACGACACCTACCGCTACCTGCTCGCTGCCGCCGAGATCACCCCCGACCCGGCGGCCGCCGCGTGCGACCTGGCCACCGCGGCCACCACCACGCACCGGTTCTGGGGCAAGTTCGAGCGGTTGCCGGCCCGGCAGGAGACCGTCGAGCTGGTCGAGCGGGCGCGCGGGCTGGCCGGGGAGGATCCGGCCGCGCGGGCCGCGGTGGCGCTGGCCGAGGCCGGGGTGCTCAGTGACGCGTTCGGGGCGGCGCAGGGGCCGGCCGACAACGACGTACCGGAGACGGTGGCCCGCGCCGAACGGGCCGTCGAGCTCGCCCACCGCCTCGGCGACCCGCTCGCCGAGTCGGCCGCGCTCGACGCGCTGATCGGTGCGCGGTGCTGGGCCGGCGACACGTTCGGCACCGCGGCCACCGCCCGCAAGCGGATCGTCCTGCTGGCCGCCGCCCCGGACACCCCGGCCGCCGCGCACGAGGTGCTCGACGCGCTCGGCATGGCCACCGAGACCGCGCTCGGCGCCGGTGACCTGCCCGGCGCGCGGCGGTCCGGGCGGCAGCTCGCCGACCATCCGCTGATGACCGAAGTCGGACACCGGGGGACCTGCTGGCTGGTGGTGACCGAGGCGCTCGCGGGCGACGCCGACGCGGCGCTGCGGCACGGTGAGCGGTTCCTGGAGTCCTGGCAGCGGGCCGGCCGCCCGGCCAAGTCGGCGCTCGCCCCGGCGGCGGCCGCGGTCGCCATGGTGCACGGGCTGCGCGGCGCCGAGGACGAGCGGGAGCGGTGGCTCGGCGTGCTGGCGACGATGGGCGTGACGCCGGAGTGCACGTACGGCTACGGCGCGGTCTTCGACGCGATCCGGCTGCTCGACCAGGACCGGTTCGCCGAGGCGGCCGACCGGCTCGCCCCGGAGCCGGACGAGGTCTGGAAGTGGGTCACCTGGATCTGGCTGCACTGGTACGTCGCGCTGCGCGCCGAGGCGGCCGTGCTGGCCCGGCACCCGCGGGCCGCGGAGCGGATCGCGGCGGCCCGGGAGATCGTGACCGGGAACCCGGTGGCGGCGGCCCTCGTGGACCGGGCCGGGGCCCTGCTCGCCGGGGACGACGAGCGGGTGCGGGCGACGGCCGGGGCGTTCCAGGCGGCCGGGTGTGAGTACCAGGCCGCCCGGTCCCGCAGACTCAGCGGATCTCCAGCTCCCGCAGGGAGTATCCGGACTGGTTGACCCGCTTGAGCCCGAACATCCGGACGTACCGGGCGACCCGGCCGTTCGCCGGGATGGTGACGCTGCCACCCTTGCCCTTGGCGGTGGCGTACAGCTTCTGCCACGCCTTGCCGTCCAGCGAGGTCTCGACCCGGTAGCTGACGGCGTACGACCGCTCCCACGTGACCGTGACGGTGGTCAGCTCCCAGCGGCGCCGGAGGTCGGCGCGTAGCCACTGCTTGTCCTCGAAGGCGCTGGACCAGCGGCTGGTCTGGTCGCCGTCGCAGGCGAATTTCGGCTGCCAGGCGTCGTCCTCGACACCCGAGGCGGTGCAGATCGCCTGGAGCGAGAGGTTGTCCAGATCCGGGTTGATCTTCCCGGTCACCGGCCGCGGGCTCCGGCTGACGGCCGCCGACGGCACGCCGGCGGACGGCGGGGGAGGCGTGGCGGTCGCGGCCGGCACGAGGCTCGCGGCCGCGTCCGTCTTCCATCGGTACGCCACCGCGCCGCCCGCCGCGAGCAGCAGCACCACGAGCCCGGCCAGCCAGCCGCGCCGCCTCCGGGGCGGCGCCGGTGGCGTGGACGGCACGGGCGGCGGTGCGACGGCCGGGGGTGAGACGGGCGGCGGCCCGGGCGTGGGACCGATGGACCCGGCCCGGGGCGGCCGTGGCGGCATCCTGGTCAGCCGCAGGTTGTCCGCCCGCGACGACCCCCGCCGCTGGTTGTCGAATTCGGTCACACACGCCCCCTTTTCTCACACGCCGGTGAGTAGTTTGACGTATGTCTCCGGAAGCCCGGGAACCGGCTCAGGCAGCCGCCGCCGAATCGACACTGCGGAGTAGGTCCTCCGGGTGCACCGGTCGGCACAGGTGATAGCCCTGTCCCAGGTCACAGCCGAGCACCCGCATCGCGTCCCGCTGTGCCGCCGTCTCGATCACCGTCCGCAGATCCAGGGTCCGGGCCAGCTCGACGATCGTCCGGATCACCGCGAGGTCGGCCTTGGTCGGCGTCTCCCGGCTTATGAACGCCCGATCGATCTTCAACTCGTCGACCGGCAGCCGCTGGAGGTAGGACAGCGACGAGTACCCGGTCCCGAAGTCGCCGATGGTCCTGCAGGTCGCGCAGGGGCGCCGATGAACACCTCCTGCCCGCCGACCGCGAACGGCTGTTTGATCGCGTCGATCAGCCGCTGCGCGACCGGGACCGCCTGCCCGGCCCGGCAGTCGCCGAGCAGCACCGCGAACTCGTCACCGCCGATCCGGGCCGCCGTGTCCGACGGGCGCAGGCAGCCGCGGATCCGACCGGCGACCAGCCCGAGCAGGTCGTCACCGGCCCCGGTGCCCCAGGCTGTCGTTGACCGCCAAGAGCACACTGGTCGGCGCCCCGCCGCCGAGCTTCTCGGCGAGCATCTCCAGGAACAGCACCCGGGTCGGCAGGCTGGTCAGCGAATCGTGCCGGGCCTCGCGCAGCGACTCCACCAAAGCCAGGCGCTCGGCGGCCTCCCGTTCGCGCTCCTCGCGGAGCCGCCGCTCGGCGCTGAGCAGCACAAGGTTGGCCAGGGCCAGCCCGAGGGTCTGCGCCTCGGCCTGGAGCAGCTGCCGCTCCTCGGGGTCGAGCGGGTCGCCGGCCCGGGCCACGAGCAGCGACCTGTCCGGCTCGGTGCGAACCGTGCGGTGGTTACGTGCAGCGCGGCGAGCCCGGGCAGGCGGAGCGTGGCGGGCCGATCATTTCCGGACAGCAGGCTCGGTTCCGGCTGGCGCCCCAGGCGACCTGTACCCGGCCGTTGCGCAGCACCGCGCCGACCTCGGTCTCCAGCACCTCGGCAACGCGCTCCACCGCGACGGTGACCGCGGACTGTTCGTCCTGGGGCGCGCAGACGGTGGCGAAGAATTCGGTGAGCTGGTGGTTGGACCAGTGGTTCATGGACGTCTGTCCTCAGGCCAGGGCACCTGGCATGTCCCCCGCGCCGCCGCCGTGCTGTAGTCCGACCCGGCGCACCCGCCGACCAGCGGCACCGAGGCGCCGGCCACGGAGAACGCGCCGCCCACGAACTCGTGCTGGTTGCCGGTCAGCCCGTCGCCGATCAGCAGCAGCGCCTGATGCTCGCCCTCGAGGCCGGCGAGGGCGGCCGCGGCGTCCGCGCCCGCCTCACGGACGCGGGTGCTCGCGGTTCGCGAGACTTCGGTACGCACGTCGAAGCCGTCGCCGCCCCACGCCGCCATCGCGACCCCGACCCGATCGACGCCGCCGTCCGCGAGTTGCCCGGACGTGGTGCACCCGACGATCACCGTCGCCGCCGGGACCTGCGCGGGCAGGGCATCGAACAGCTCCGGCACCTGGTATCCGGTCGAGCAGAACACCCGGCCAGTGCGTCGCCGGCGGCCCCGGGTGGTCACCGAATTGGTGAATTCGTTTCGGGTTTTTCCTGGGCTACTCGTGGGTACGAAACAACTCACCTCCGGATTTGGGCGACACGCAAGAAACGGCCTCGTCCAGCGGAGGTAGCAATGAACAGCATGGTTCCGCTCGCCGCGATGGTGGCGGCGATGGGATTCTCGCCGTCCGGGGTTTCGGCCACCGCGCAGGTTTACGACCAGGACAGCAAGGTGCTCGCCGAGGCGCGTTTCGACGGCAGCGCCGACACGTTCACGCTGGTGGGGCGGGTCGCGGGCGACCAGCCCTACCTGGAATACCACTACGTCCGGGTTGACGGGTCACTGCAGACCGGCACCCATCGGGGTGTTCCGGAGGCCGGCACCCCGGTCCGCTTCGCCCACCATTTCGGCGCGGGCCGGACAGTCACTTTCCGGGTATGCGTGTCCGGCGAACACGGCTTCAACCCGTGCAGCGGAACCGACGCCGGAGAGAATTGGACCGTCGCCATCGCCTGAAATGCGCCGGGCCCGGCGCGATGTACGGCCGCGTCGTCTGTCCCCTCACTCGCACCCTCCGTCTTCGGCGTGCCCTGAGCCCGGCACGCGGATGGCTCAAATTTTCACGCGCCTGCCGTCGCGGCGCGAGAGCCCCCGTGTCTCGGGTCGGATAAGAATTCTTTTCTCGATCGTTTCCCGGGTTACCAGCAGGTCTCGGACGGGACCGCTCGGCCCGGGGTCCGCTCCGAGACCCAGGTCACCCGGCAAATCCGCCCAGCTCGTACATACCGGCGCGACCTACCCTCTGACCAGGGATTTAGTGACAAACTAGGGCCAACAAGCGCTCCGCTGAGCGTTGCACAGCGCCGGGATCAGATAACGGTTTGAAAATTTCGCCCACAGTCTTGACAGGTAGGGGCCGCCAGTAAGAACTTTTACCGCGACAGTTAACACTCAGTCCTGAAGGGGTGTCTGATGGCTGAGCCAGAGATGGACGGCACCGCGTCGACTGCGGTCGCCGACTCGGTGGTTCGCGATCAGGGCCTCGCAGGCAACGGGACGAACATGAGCCTCCTCAGCAACATGAGCATCGAACACTCTTCGTCGGACAGCGTGCTGGTCCGGCTGCGCACGTTGGTCCCGGAGTTCACCGGCGCCCTGAAGCGGGTCGCCGAGCAGGTCATCGCCGACCCGGCGGCCGCCTCCCGGGCGACCATCGTGGAGCTCGCCGAGCGCAGCGGCACCTCGCCGGCGACGGTGACCCGGTTCTGCCGCGCGATGGGTTTCGACGGCTACGCGGATCTGCGACTGGGCATCGCCGCCGAGACCGGGCGCGCCCGGTCGGCCGGCTGGACCGTCGACATCGGCCGGGAGATCCAGCCGAACGATCCCCTGGAGCGGGTGCTCGGCCAGATCATGGCCGCCGACACCCAGGCCATGCACGACACCGCCGCCCTGCTCGACCTGGCCGAGGTCGAACGCGCCGCCGGGGCGATCGTCGCGGCCCGGCGGGTGAACATCTTCGGCGCCAGCGGGAGCGCGCTGGTCGGCGAGGAGATGCAGTTCAGCCTGCACCGCATCGGCATCCCGTGCTGGGCCTGGACCGACACCCACAACGGCCTGGCCAGCGCCGCCCTGTCGAAACCCGGCGACGTGGCACTGGGCATCTCGCACAGCGGCGAGACCGGCGAGACCATCGAGCTGCTCGCCGAGGCCAGCAGCCGGGGCGCCACCACGATCGCCCTCACCAGCTTCCCGCGCTCGCCACTGGCCGAGCTCGCCGACATCGTCCTGCTCACCGCGACCCAGGCGACGACCTTCCGCCCGGACGCACTCTCCGCCCGGCACCCGCAGCTGGTCGTCTGCGACCTGGTGTACGTGGCGGTCGCGCAGCGGACCCACGAACGCTCCCACGCCGCTTTCCAGCGCACCGCCCAGGCGGTGCAGGGCCACAAGGCGGCGAAGGGCAGCGCACCTTAGCCAACCGGAACTCAGCACCCTTTTCGCCCACCCTTTCTGAAAGGACACCGATGTCTGAGATAACGCAGTCCGCTCTGGACCGTCGTACCCTGCTGCGCCGCGCCGCCGCCGTCGGCCTGGTCGCCGCTCCGGGCGTCAGCTTCCTGAGCGCCTGTGCCGGCTCGGATGACAGCTCGGACGACACCAAGCAGGCGACCGGCGAGAAGTCCGCCGACAACCCGCTGGGTATCGACCCGAAGGCCGGCATCGAGATTGTGATCTTCGATGGTGGTCTCGGTACGAAGTACGCCACCGATGTGGACACTCCGCTGTACAACAAGAAGTGGCCGGACTCGAAGGTCACGTACTCGGCGACGCAGCAGGTCGCGACGACGATCAAGCCGCGGCTGAACGCGGGGTCGCCGCCGGACATGATCAATAACTCGGGGTCGGACCTGATGGACTTCGGTGCCATCGTGAAGGCCGGTCAGGCCGCTGACCTGTCGGACCTGTTCGCGGCGCCGTCGCTGGACATCGCCGGCAAGACCGTCGCGGAGACTCTGGTGCCGGGTGCGGTGCAGCAGGGTACGTATGACGGTAAGCCGTTCGCGGTGAACTACTCGTTCACGGTGTTCGGGCTTTGGTACAACAAGAAGCTGTTCGAGAAGAACAGCTGGACGATCCCGACGACGTGGGCGGACTTCACCGCGCTGCTGGACAAGATCAAGGCGGCGGGGATCACGCCGTTCAGTTACGCGGGTGCGAACGCGTCGTACTACATGGTCCGGGCGATCATGACCAGCGCGGCGAAGATCGGCACCGAGCAGGTGCTCAAGGACATCGACAACCTGAAGCCGGGCGCGTGGACCAACGACGCGGTCAAGCAGGCCGCCGCGGCGTGGGGTGAGGTCGGCAAGAAGTACGCCAACCCCTCCCACCTCGGCCTCAAGCACACCGAGGTCCAGCTCCAGCAGAACCAGGACAAGGTCGCGTTCTACCCCTGCGGCTCCTGGCTGGAGAACGAGCAGGCCGCGTCCACCCCGGCCGGCTTCGAGTACGCCATGATGGCCTTCCCGTCGGTCACCACGTCGGACAAGCTCCCGGCGACCGCGATCAACGCCGCCGCCGGTGAGATCTACTTCGCCGCCGCCAAGGGCAAGAACCCGCAGGGTGGCAAGGAGTACCTGCGGACCATGCTCTCCAAGGAAGCCGCCCTCGAGTTCACCAAGCTGACCAAGTCGCTGACCGTGGTCTCCGGCGCGGCCGACGGCGTCACCATCAGCCCCGGCCTCACCAGCGCGAACGACGCCCTCAGCAAGGCCGGCCAGGACGTCTTCATGGGCTACCTGTTCGACACCTGGTACAAGAAGCTCGACGACGCCTCCCGCGAGGCCGCGAACCAGCTGTTCTTCAAGGGCGGCGACGCGCAGAAGTTCTGCGACACCATGGAGGCCGCCTCCCAGGCCGTCGCCAAGGACTCGTCGATCACCAAGTTCACCCGCTCCTGAAACCCCCCGTTTAGTACGAGATAGGTAGGCGTCATGCGGCACGGCAAGTATCCCTTCATCATCGGTTTCCTTGTCGTGCCGCTGGCGCTCTACCTGGTGTTCGTGGTCGGCGCGTACGTGCAGATGTTCCAGTTGTCGCTGACCGACTGGTCCGGCTACGGCGGTTTCACCTACATCGGTCTGGAGAATTTCCAGAAGCTGTGGGACGACCCGGTCTTCTGGATCGCGTTGCGTCACAACGTGTATCTGCTGATCGCGATGCCGATCATCACGATCGCGATGGCGTTGTTCTTCGCGTTCCTGCTCAACTCCGGTGGCCGTAAGGCCGGCGGGGTGTGGGGCTCGAAGGTGTACCGGGTGATCTTCTTCTTCCCGCAGCTGCTCGCGCTGGCGATCGTGGCGGTGATCTTCGGGCGGGTGTTCGGGTCGGACAAGTCCGGCATGATCAACGGTTTGCTGCCGGAGTCGTGGACGCCGTGGCTGTTCCTCGCCGACGAGCAGTGGGCGCTGACCTGCATCCTGGTCGTGCTGGTGTGGCAGGCGGTCGGTTTCTACGTGGTGCTGTTCTCGGCCGGGATGGGGTCGATCGCCGAGGAGATCTACGAGGCGGCGGCGTTGGACGGGGCGACGAAGGTGACCCTGTTCTTCAAGATCACGCTGCCGTTGCTGTGGGACACGTTGCAGGTCGCCTGGGTGTATCTGGGTATCGCGGCGTTCGACGCGTTCGCGCTGGTCAACATCATGTCGGTGAACCACGGCGGGCCGGACAACAGCACCCAGGTGCTGAGCATGCAGATCTATTTGAACGCGTTCCAGAACTCGCAGGCCGGTTACGCGTCCGCGCTCGGCGTGGTGCTGTTCTTCCTGACCCTGACGTTCGCCGCGCTGACCCTGCGGGTCACCCGCCGCGACGCCGTGCAGGCCTGACGGAGATGACGATGACTGACGTAGCCACTACTCGCGCCGCGGCCACCAAGAAGTCCGCCCGGACGACCGGCAAGCAGCGACGGATCAACCCGCTCAACGGGGTCGCGCACGTTTCGCTGTTCCTGTGGGCCCTCGCTACGGCGGGTCCGCTGATCTGGGTCGTGCTGGCCTCGTTCAAGAACAACACGGAGATCTTCCTGGGCAAGCCGTTCGCGCTGCCCGAGTCGTTCTCGTTCAAGACCTACGCCGACGCGTGGAGCGAGGCGCACATCGGGCAGTACTTCCTGAACAGCGTGTTCGTGGTCGCGGTCAGCACCGCCGGCACCATGCTGCTCGGCTCGATGGCCGCCTACGTCCTGGCCCGTTACAAGTTCCCCGGCAACCGGGCGATCTACTACCTGTTCGTCTCCGGGCTGGCGTTCCCGACCTTCATGGCCCTGGCCCCGCTGTTCGGCATCGTGCAGAGCCTCGGCCTGCTCAACACGTTCACCGGCCTGATCCTGGTCTACATCGCCTACTCGCTGTCGTTCACGGTGTTCTTCCTCGTCGCGTTCTTCAAAACGCTGCCCCACGAGATCGACGAGGCCGCCCTGGTCGACGGCGCCGGACACCTGCGCCGGTTCTTCCAGATCATGATGCCGATGGCCAAATCCGGCCTGATCAGCATCACCATCTTCAACATCGTCGGCCAATGGAACCAGTACCTGCTCCCCGTCGTGATCATGCAGGGCGCCGGCGCCGACTCGAAATGGGTCCTCACCCAGGGCATCGCGAACATCAGCACCTCGGCCGGCTACCACGCCGAATGGTCCACCCTGTTCGCCGCCCTCACCCTCTCCATCCTGCCCATGATCGTCGTCTACGCGATCTTCCAACGGCAGATCCAAGCCGGCCTCACCGCCGGCGCCGTCAAGTAACTCCGGCCGGCCGGCGGCCCCTGCGGGCCGCCGGCCGCATGTCATTCAGCAGGCGATTCCGGTACGCCCGGACTTCCGTTTCCAGGTGCACGTGTCGTGCGTCTTGCCGGCCTTGGTCCGCAGCGTCGCCGTGTCCCCGGTGTTGTTCCAGACGTAATTGCCGGAACCCCAGTAGAGATGCGTCTTGGTGTTCGTTCCCTTGCCGGTGTGCAAGGTGACCTTCCCGCCCTTGCCGGCGATCGTCACGTTGCCGAACGTGTAGGTCCGCGACTTGTCGACGATCTGCCAGCCCTTCAGGCTGACCGCGGTCGTGCCGGTGTTGACCAGCGAGATCCACTCCGCGTTCAGGCTCTTGTTGCTGCGGGTGTCACTGCCCGGCGAGTCGTACTGCGCGTAGGAGAATCGGAGCGACGGCGCGGCCTGTGCGGGCGCGGCGGCGACCAGGCTCCCGCCCAGAGCGATGGCGAATGCACTGATTGTCCCCAGCGTTCTACGCATCAATGAATCCCTTTCCGAAAATGGTCGGTGGCGCCTGCCATTCTCGCGTTACCCAGGGCCGCGAAGAATGGGAATCGATGGTGTGTCGGGCCGGATCAGGCTGACCGTTCGGCTACTTGATCAACGGCGGATCGGGTGGCACGGTCGTCCGATGTCGAGTTGGCAGATGCGAGGCGTGGGACTGTTCACCCGGGTGGCGTACCGCCGCAAATTCGTCACCGAGGAGGCCGGCCGGCGCACCCTGGCCCGGCCCAAGGGCCCGTCCGCACCACCGGCCCGGCTGACGAAGCGGTTCACCGTCACCAGCTCGCGCGCCCACGGCTTCGACGTCCACACGGTCCAGGCCGGCCCGTCGCCGAGCGGGACCGTGGTGATCTATCTGCACGGCGGGGCGTACACCAGCGAGATCGTCGGCGAGCACTGGTCGCTGATCGGTGAGATCGCCGCGCGTACCGGTTGCGACGTCCACGTCCCGATCTACGGGCTGGCGCCGGCGCACAACGGGCTGACGGCTCTCGACTTCGTCACCAGGGTGATCGCCGGCCTCGTCGCCCAGGGCCGCCGCTGCTACCTGGCGGGCGATTCCGCGGGCGGCGGGCTGGCCCTGCTGGCCGCCCAGGCGGCCGCCGGTGCCGGGATCAGCGGGCTCACCCTGCTGGCGCCCTGGCTGGACCTGGCGATGGACAACCCGGAGATCGACGCGATCCAGCCCTTCGACCCGTGGCTGGTCCGTCCCGGCCTGCGCCCGATGGCCGCGGCCTGGGCCGACGGCCTCGCCCTGAAGGACCCGCGGGTCAGCCCGCTGCACGGCGAGCTGGCCGGGTTGCCGCCGGTGCAGATCCTGGTCGGTACCCGGGACATCACGCTCGCCGACTGCCGGGCACTGCGGGACGCGATGCCGCCCGAGGTGGCGCTGACCTATCACGAGGAGCCCGGCGCGCTGCATGTCTATCCGCTGCTGCCGGTGCCCGAGGCACGGGCCGGCCGCCAGGCCGTCGTCACCCACATCCAGCACAACCGCTGAGCCTCCCGCGTCGCGAGCAACCGTCCGGCAACCGGGAAGGTCCCGATCGACAACGCGAGGCTGATGCCATGGCGCGGTGACATCTTCGAGCAGCGGCTCGCGGACCGCAGCGGCCCCGCCGGCCGTGCGCACGTCCCGATCGCGGGCGTGGATCGTGTGGTTGCTGGCCGCGGCGGTGCCGGCCGTCGGCCACTTCCTCGTCCCGGCGTCGCACGCCGTCGCCCAGGTGGTGTCCTACTGCCTGGTGAGCGCCGGCACGGCGGTCGCGATGGCGGTGGGCATCCGGCTGCACCGGCCGGCGGCCCGGGCGGTCTGGTGGCTGTTCGGGGCCGGCCAGGTGATGTACGCCGCCGGCGACGTCGCCTACTTCGTGGCCACCACCGGCAGCGAGACCAACTATCCCGTGCTGGCCAACGTCCTGTACCTCTCGCAGTACGTGTGCGCCGGCGCCGCGCTCGTGCTGCTGGGACGCCGGCGCACGCCCCAGCGCAACACCGCCGCGCTGGTCGACACCGCGATCCTCGCGGTGGCCGCCGCGGTGCTGTGGTGGGTGTTCCTCATCCACCCCGCCGTCGCCGCGCCGGGCTTCTCCGCGCTGGACCGCGCGGCGGCCACGATCTATCCGGTCATGGATCTGTGCGTGCTCACCGTGGCGATCCGGCTGGTGCTCGGTGGCGGGGCCCGGCAGGCCTCCTACCAACTGCTGCTGGCGTACCTCGGTCTGACGCTGTTCGCCGACACCGCGTACGGCCTGCTGACCCTGCACGGGGTCTACCAGAACGGCGAGTGGTCGGACGCGGTGTACCTGGTCAGTTACCTCGCGCTCGGCGCGGCCGCGTTGCACCCGTCGATGCGGCGGGTCGCCGAGCCGGTGGACGGCCGGTCCGGCGCGACGCTGTACCGCGTGGTGCTGCTGGCGATCGCCACCCTGGTGGCTCCGGTGGTGCTGGCCGTGCAGAACCTGCGGCACGCGGCGAGTTCGGACCTCGTCGTGGTGACCGCCTCGGCCGTGCTGTTCCTGCTGATGCTCACGCGCATGGCGGGCCTGATCGCGGCGCAGCGCCGGATCGCCATGACCGACGACCTCACCGGCATCTACACCCGTCGCTACCTTTCCGACGCGCTGCGCGCGGAGAGCGAGCGGGCGGCCCGGCAGGACGGCTCGCTCGCGATGCTCCTGGTGGACGTGGACCACTTCAAGCACATCAACGACACGTACGGCCACCCGGCCGGCGATCAGGTGCTCAGGGAGGTGGCACGCCGGCTGCGCGACGCGTGCCGCGACACCGACGTGGTCGCCCGGTTCGGCGGCGAGGAGTTCGCGGTGCTGGTGACCGGTGCGGCACCGGACGGGCTGGCGGCACAGGCCGAGCTCGTGCGGGCGCGGATCGCCGGCGCTCCGGTGCTCGTCGACGGCCGTACGGCGATCACCGTGACCGTCTCGGTCGGCGCCGCCGCGCTGCCCGGCACGGCGTCCACCGAGGAACTGCTCCTGACCGCCGACAGCGCGCTGTACGCGGCGAAACGCGGCGGCCGCAACCGCGTGGTCATGGGGGATGCGGAGCAGCCCATCGCGGCCACGCCGGCTAGCAGCGCTCCGGCCGACCTCGACCGGCAGATCCAGCGCTGGACCGCGCTGGTGAACGAGGCCGTGCGGCGCCACGCGGAGGAACCGGGCCTGCCGGCCAGCATGGTGGCCGGTGTCTGCGCCGCGTGGGCGCTGATGCGCACCGCGTGCCCCGAGCACCCGGCACTCTCCGCGGAGCAGTGCCGGGCCGAGCTGCGGCGCTGCCGCGGGGTGCAGTTCCACCCCCGGGCGGTCGACGAGTTCCTCGCGCTGGAGGCCGCCGGGGTGGTGGGCACACCGGAGACCGCCGGGACGGCGCGGCTCGCGGCGACGCTCGGGTAGCCGGGCCGGGGCCGTACCGAAAAGGCGTACCGAAAAGGCGTACCGAAAAGGCTCTGGTGAAGAGCGCTCTCCCGGAGGGCACGGCGCCGGAGGCGGCGTCCGATCAGCCGGCGGCGAGGACCTCGTCCATCCCGCCCTCCGCGCGCCAGCTGCGCAGCAGCTCGTGGAAGACGACCGGGCCGGGGCCGAACGAGTTGTTCACCGGGCGCGGCTTGCCCTCGCCGTTGTAGTAACCCGGGGTGCACTCGGCCTGGAACGTGAAGTTGTCCGGCGCCGTCTCGCGGATCGTCGCGATCCAGCCCTCCTCGGCCTCCAGGCTCGGCTCCACCCGGCGGGCGCCGCGCCGCTCCGCCTCCGCGATCACCGCGGCGATGTGGGTGGCCTGCTCCTGGAGCACGTGCACGAAGTTGACCGCGGCGGCGTTCTGGAGCGCACCGAGATGGAACAGGTTCGGGAAGCCGTGGGTGTAGAAGCCGTGCAGCGTACGCGGGCCGCGGGCCCAGTAGTGCAGCAGCTGCTGGCCGCCCCGGCCGTAGACCGGCAGGGTGCCGGAGACGACGCCGGAGATGCCGACCTCGAATCCGGTGGCGAAGATGATGCAGTCGACCTCGTACTCCTGCTCACCGACCACGATCCCGGACGACGTCATCGCGGTGATGCCGCCGAAGTCGGCGGTGTCGACCAGCGTCACGTTCGGCCGGTTGAAGGTCTGCAGGTAGAAGTCGCTGAACGTGGGCCGCTTGCACATGTAGCGGTACCACGGCTTGAGCGCCTCCGCGGTGGCCGGGTCCTCGACGATGCTGTCGACCCGGTCCCGGATCTCGTCCATCTTGCGGAAGTCGGCGAGTTCGTCGAGGTGGTCGCGCTCCTCGGCGGAGATCGTGCGGTCGAGCGTGCCGGTGAGCATCTGGCGCTGGAGCTTGGCGGTCGCGGTCCAGCCGTCGTCGATCAGGTCCTGGTCGGCGTGGCCACCGGTCACGATGGTGAGGAAGTTGTCCAGGCGCTCCTGCTGCCAGCCGGGCTTCAGCGAGGCGGCCCACTCCGGGTCGATCGGCCGGTTGCCGCGGACGTCGACGGTGGACGGGGTGCGCTGGAAGACGTACAGGTGCTCGGCCGCCTCGGCGACGTGCGGGATCACCTGGATGCCGGTGGCGCCGGTGCCGACCACCGCGACCCGCTTGCCGGTCAGGTCGTAGTGCTGATCCCAGCGGCCGGTGTGGAAGGTGTGCCCGGAGAACTTCTCGATGCCCGGGACACCGGGCAGCTTCGGCTGGGTGAGCGTGCCGGACGAGACCGTCACGTACCGGGTCTGGAACTCGTCGCCGCGGTCGGTCGTCACCGTCCACAGGGTGGCCTCGTCGTCCCACCGCAGCTCGACGACCCGGGTGTGGAACAGCGCGTCGGAGTAGAGGTCGAACTTCTCGGCGATCGCGACGCAGTGCTGCCGGATCTCCTCGCCGGGGGCGTAACGCCACTTCGGGACGTAGCCGACCTCCTCCAGCAGCGGCATGTAGACGGTCGCCTCGATGTCGCAGTGGATGCCGGGGTAGCGGTTCCAGTACCACGTGCCGCCGAAGTCACCGGCCTCGTCGATCACCCGGATGTCCTTGACGCCGGCCTGCCGCAGCCGGGCGCCGGTGAGCAGCCCACCGAAGCCGCCACCGATGACGACCACCTCGACCCGGTCGTGCCGGGTCTCCCGCTCGGTCCACGGGGTGTACGGATCCTTGGCGTAGTGGCCGAACTCGCCGGCCGCCCGCCGGTACTGCGCGGTGCCTTCCGGACGGATGCGACGGTCACGTTCGTGCTGGTAGCGAGCGCGCAGGGCATCGAGCTCCGCCGGCCGGTAACGGTGAGGTTGACCGCTAAGGGGAGTGGGGGACATGGGTGGGCCCTTTCACGGGGTTCGTCCGGTACGGGGTAGCCAACCCAAGGCCCGAATTTAAAGCAACTGCTTGATCGAAGTTGTGATCTAGGCCACTGACTGACGGGACGGCGCCCGGTAGAGCCCGTCGACGGCATCGATGAGCGCTGCTGCGGTGGCCGACCAGCGGGGCGTGCCGGAGCGCTCACGCTGCGCGCAGAAATGCAGGATCAGGGTGTGCGCCATGTCGTCGCGCTCGTGGCGCACCTCGGGCGGCAGATCGGGCAGGCAGGCGTGCAGCGCGTCGAGCACGGCCAGGAACATCGGCGCCTCGGCGATCTCGGCGGCGGCCAGCTCGCGCAGGGCCGGCTCGGTGATCAGCTGGGCGGCGAACCGCGCGTACCAACTCGGGTGGCCCAGCGCGTCCAGGTGGTCGGTGATCGAGCGGACCACGCAGGTGACCCAGTCCCGCAGCTCGGTGCTGCCGGAATAGCGTTCCAGCAGGCCACGCCGGATCTCCTCCATCGGACCGGCGTGCCGCCGGACGATCTCCCGGACCAGATCGGACTTGGTCCCGAAGTGGTAGTTGACCGCGGCGTTGTTGCCCTGCCCGGACGCCTCGCTGATCTGCCGGTTCGACACCGAGGCGACACCGTGCTCGGCGAACAGGCGCTCGGCGGTGCGCAGCATGGTGTCCCTGGTCTGCTCGACCTGCTCACTGCGAACCCGGCGGCTGCTCATCGTGGGCCTTCGATTCCGACGTTGGATCGACCCAGGATAGAAGTGCCGTCAACCACACCGGGCCGCGGGCGCGCGGCGGGCCCGTCGTGGTCGCCGTCATGGCGCTTCCGGTACGGCCTGAGCACGCATCCCGCCGTCCCTCCCGCCGTGCAGTCGAGCGGCGCGCAGCGGTGACCGCAGAATCGGCACCCAGACGACGGCCAGTGCGATGCCGGCCACCCCGACGGCCGCCCGCGGCCCGGCGTGGGCACCGACCAGCCCGGCGGTCCCGGCGCCGAGCGTGAGCGCCCCGCTGAAGATCACCCGCAGCGTGCCGCTGACCCGGCCCAGCAGCGCGGGCGGCGTGACCATCTGCCGGAACGACATCAGCACCACGGCGTCGAAGCCCACCTTGAAGATCACCACGGCCCAGGCCAGGGCGGCGAGCGGCACCGGAACCGGCCGGCCGGCGAACGGCAGCAGCAGCGCCGCGGGCACGATGGCCAGTCCGATCGCGAGCACCGGGCGGCCGCCCGGGAACCGCCTCGCGATCAGGGCCGCCAGCAGGCCGCCGACACCACCGGCGCTCAGTAGGAGACTCAGGTCGCGCTCGTCGGCGAGCACCAGCGGCAGCATCGCCACGATGCCCGAGGTCGCGAAGTTCACCAGGGCGCCGGCCGCGGCGATCGCCCGCAGCGTCCGGTCACGACGGACGAACGACAGCCCGTCGCGCATCTCGGCCACCAGCGAGCGGCGGGTCACCGCCGGACGGGGCTCGGGGCACTCGATCCGCCGGATCCAGAGTGCCGACCACAGGTAGCCGCAGGCCGTCGCGATCAGGACCACCGACGCCGTCGACAGGCCGATCAGCCACCCGGCCAGCACCGGGCCGCCGATCAGGGCCAGTTGGTCGACGGTCGCCAGCCGCCCGTTGGCCGCGATCAACCGGCGCCGGTCGCCGACCAGGTCCGGCAGGTGACTCTGCGCGGCCAGGTCGAAGAAGACGGTCGCGACGCCGGTGAGGAACACGACCGGCCAGAGCTGCGCCATGGTCAGCGCGCGCCCGCGCCCGCGACCGGCACCGAGGCGAGCAGGACGAACCGGACCAGGTCCGCGGCGACCATCACCGGCCGCCGGGCGACCCGGTCCAGCCAGGCGCCGGCCGGCAGCCCGAACAGCAGGAACGGCGCGGTGCCGGCGGCGGCGAGGGCACCGGCCTGGCCCGGCCCGGCGCCGAGCGAGGTGATCGCGACCAGCGGGACGGCGACCTTGGCGAGGTTGACGCCCCCTTTCGCGGCGATGGCGGCGACGAGGTAGCGGGTGAAGTCACGGGACATGCCCGGGAGCGTCCGGGACGGTGGCCGGGGCGTACCAAAGATTCGGTCTAGAGTGAATCCTCGATGCTGCGGATGTCGATGTCACCGGCCGACCTCGCCGGGGTCCGGTTCGCGATCTCGCCCGCCTGGGAGGTCGTCGCGAGCCTGCGGGTGCTGCGCGACCCCGGCGCGCACGCGGTGCACCTGCCCTGGGTGACCCGGCACCGGGACGCCGTGCTGGCCGCGCCGGGGCTGCGCGAGCTGCGCGATCTCGTGCTGACCCCGGAGCGGCACCTGCCCGGCTTCCTCGCGCCGGCGCCGCGGACCCCGATCGCGGATCCGGCGGCCGAGTTCGAGGCGTCCGGGCACGGCGACCAGATGCGGGCCTACTGGGATCTCGCCCTCGCGCCCTACTGGGACCGGATGCGCGGCATCCTGGAGGCCGACGTCATGTTCCGGGCGCGACGGCTGGCCGACGCCGGTCCACAGGCGATGTTCCCGGAGCTCGCGCCCACGATCTCCTGGGCGGACGACGTCCTGTCGGTGAACCGGCCCGGCCCGGCACTGGACTTCGTGCTGGGCGGTCGCGGCCTGGTCCTCGTGCCGTCCCTGTTCGCCTGGCCGAACGTCTTCGTCAAGGCGGCCGAGCCGTGGGCACCGGTGCTGCGATACCCGGCGCGCGGCGTCGGCGCGATGTGGCACGACGACGCGCCCGCCGCCGATCTCGCCGCGGTGCTCGGGCGGGCCCGGGCGACCCTGCTGGCCGAGCTGGCGACACCGTCGACGACCACGTCGCTGGCCCGGCGTACCGGACTGGCCGCCGGAGGGATCTCCGCCCACCTGGCCCGCCTGGTCACCGCGGGGCTGGTCGCCCGGCGGCGGGCCGGGCGTCAGGTCTTCTACGTGCGCACCGCGCGCGGCGAGGCGCTGGTCACGCCTGGGTGATGACCGCGGCCGGGCCCATCACGATCCGCGGGTGCTGGGCCGGGCGCAGCCACTTCAGCAGCCGGACCAGGTTCGCCCGGCTGACCGAGACGCAGCCGGCGGTCGAGCCCTTGCCGTTGACGTGCAGGAAGACGGCCGAGCCGCGGCCGACGTGGGACGGGGTGCTGGTGACGTACTCGCCGAGCTCGGCGTTCCAGTGCACGCCGGCCGGCCGGTTGAAGTTGATGACCGCGGCGTAGGCGTACTGGGTGGGGTATGCGGCCAGCCGCTCGGCCTGGGAGATGCGCCAGGTGCGGTGCTTCGAGGCGGACGGCTGGAAGACGTTGTAGGTCTGCGGGTCACGCCGATCGCCGACCCAGTAGTCGTTGGCGTCGACCTTCCGGTACGGCAACCGCGTCCCCGGGTCCGCCCGCACCCCGAACGCCCGGGTGATGGTGAACGTGCCGACCGGCGTCTCCCCGGTGTCCTGCACCCGCTGCGCCGCCCACGCCCAGCCGCCGTACCCACTGCGGGCCGGCATCGCGGCGAACACCTGCCGCCACTTGCCGTCCGTCCCGCGCTGGTAGGCCCGCAGCGTGGCGTACGTCGACGACCAGCTCTTGCCGGTCACCACGATCAGCTGCCGGGCGTTGCCGACGTGCGCCAGCCGATCCGGCACCGAGACGGCGGCGGCCGGTGCGGCGGGCAGCACTGTCGCCACCACGACCAGTGCGCAGATCACGGCCCGCTTCATCGGGCTCACGCTACCTGCTGGAGATCCGTGGTGACATCAGCGGCCACCGGCTCGTCGCCGGCTCAGCCCGGCGGCGTAGGCTCCGCCTGCCGCCAGGACCGGGCTGCACGATCCGTACCTGACGGCCAGCCTCATGCATCGATGGGATACTCCCCGCGTCATCCGACGGCAGGCGAGGAAGACTGTGCATGGTCAGTGACACGCCGACGGTGCGAGTGCGTGGCCTCGTCGTACCCGAATTGCTACTCCGCTTGCTGCACCGTGGCGCGTGGCGGCACCCTGGCGAGGATGCGCTTGCTCGAACGATGCCCTGGTTCGCTGACGAGTTGGACTTTCTCGCCACTGTGCACGACATGGAGCGCCGGTCCGGCGCACTCGACCACCTGGTCGAAGACGAGACGACAGCTCACATCTTCAGTCTCGTCCGAGGTTCTCCGACCGCCCCCGTCTCGCTGCCCTGGCTGGACGTGGACAAGGCATTCTTCATCGCCGTGGCCAAATATGCAGGCGACGACACCGCAGTCGCACTTGACTATCGAACAAACGCTTCGGATCCGCGAGTCGTAGCGAGTGATATCTGGACCGAGCCCAGTCGTATGAGCTGGCGGGTTGTCGCCCCGGCCTTTTCTTCGCTGATAGACGAATTAGGGCTTTTGCTCGATGAAGACTCGGGCTTCGCTTGAACGTACTGAAATCGGCTACTCATCTCTGACGTCCTGCACAATCCACGGCACCGTATCGGGACGGTGTTCACCGAAGCCGTTCCCGTGCTCGCCGCTACAGGCGATCGCCTTGTCTCCGGCAGCGGGCCGGAAAGGGTGGTCAGGCCGGGAGCTTGGGATCGTCGAGGACCGTGGGTAACGCCACGGTCAGCATCTTGGCCCGCACCGACCGCAGGAGCCGGCACATGAAGAAGCCGCCGATGCCGGTGAAGCCAGTGTGCTCCCAGGTGAAGCGCGTGCCGCCGTCGATCGGCTGGAGGCGGTAGGCGACGAAGCTCGGCGTGGCCCCCTCGTCGCCGATCCAGGAGTAGCGCAGCAGCGCCGGCGCGTCGACCTCGAGGACCTCGCAGTCGACGATGCCCCGCCAGCTCGCGACCGGCTTGGCGATGAACCGGAACTTCGTGCCCGTGACCGGCGCGAAGCCCTCGGGTCGGCCGCCCTGGCCGGTCGTGGTCCAGCGCGGGACCAGCTCAGGGTCGGTGAGCACGCGCCAGACGCGCTCGATCGGATGCGGGTAGTCGCGGACGATCCGGAACTCGCTCATTACCGTCTCCTTACAGTCACTGTAAAAATACTGTAGCAGTAAGATTCGCCCATGAGCCTGCGCGAGGAGAAGAAGCGGCAGATGCGGCAGCAACTGTCCGACACGGCGACCCGGATGTTCGTGGAGCGCGGGTTCGACGGCGTACGGGTGGCGGAGGTGGCGCGGGCGTGCGGGGTGTCGGAGAAGACGGTGTTCAACTACTTCCCGACCAAGGAGGCGCTGCTGCTCGACCGCCTCGAAGGCACGACGACGGCGCTGCGGGAAGCGCTCGCGTCGACCGGACACACGCCGATCGAAGCCGCACTGCGCCTGCTTGACGCCGAGCTCGACGGGTTCGCCGGCGACCCGGAGGGCTACCGGCGCTTCGGCGAGTTGCTGGAGGCGGCGCCATCGCTGCGCGCCTACCGCAACGACATGATGGACCGGTTCGTCGCCGTGGCGGCCGAGGCGCTGGCGGCCCGCGACGGCGTCGACCCGGCCGATCCGGAACCGCAGATCACGGCCGCCGCCCTGCTCGGCCTGTGGCGCGTGCAGCACGAGAGCCTGCGCCGCCATCCCGGCCAACCGGCGACGGTCCGCGCGGACGTGCGGCGGGCCGCGGACGTGCTGCGTAACGGACTGGAGAAACAGAGCTAGTCCCGGATGGAATCCGGACAGCCGGGCTCACCTGGAGGTAGGCGCCGATTACACGGGTGGCCTCCGTTCGAGGCACCGGTGAGCACCACGGTCGTGTAGTTCTTCAGATGCGGTACGACCTCACTCACCTCCGCCAGCGGCGCGCTGCCGCTGCGCAAGACGGCACGTCAGTGCAGCCGCGAGTCCACGATCCGCAGCCGGTACCGCCAGGTATCCGTACACAGCGCCGACGATCAGACCCGGTGGCACGAACGCGATCCGCTGCCACACCTGATCGGTGCCGAACAACCCGGCCGCTCCGGCCACGCAGAGCACCACCGGCGCGACGAACGCGGCGAGGGCCGCCGCCGCACGTTCGAACGTGCCACCTGAGGTGTACGAGACGCCGCAAAGTGATCGACGCCTATGCCCGTGCAATGCTCACGGCACCACCCGGCGCAAACTCAGCGGCAAATGAGTGTCTTTGAATGGAGCAACCTGGCTACGACACTAAACCGTTCAACCATTTAGCTCGCCTTACACCGGCAATTCCCCTGAAGCGGTGTCCGTCTGGACGGGTCTTGACGACAGAGATGCCTCAGAAGAAGCTCTGCGCGCACCGGACCGATGCCATCATAGGGCTATGACGATTGCGCCGTTCGGATCTGAACATGTCGACGAGGTTGAAACAATCCTAATCGACCGAGGATGGGTAGAAACGACTCCCGAACTTGGGGGGCTGGCTGGCTCGGACTTGGCCTTCGTCGCCCTCGGGGAGCAGGGAGTTGCAGGATTCATCTATGGAACAGCTGCGGATCCGGAGTACGCCAGCCTAGCGCCCGCCGATTTTCCGTCGGAGAGTTACGGCTGGATCGAGCTTGTCGCCGTCGCCATCTCAGGGTGCGGAACCGGTACGCTGCTGACGCATTATTTCATGGGTCACATGATCAACAGGTCGTTCAGATATCTAATGCTGAGCATTGACGACCGGGACGGATTGGGACCGCGGCGCAGGTCCTTCGCCGCCGAGCGATGCGGATTTACGGACAGTGTCGCCGCCGGAATCGTTGGCCGTTACATACCGTAGCGACTTAGGGAGGGCAAATTTGACTCGAAATTCCCCTTGTCGCGACCACGTCATAAGGACTTCAACCAGATGTGGCTGAGCGCACTCAACTCGGCATGAGCGCGCGTTGGGACCGGTGTGGTTTGGGCTTGGGCGATAGCCCCAGGTGCGCTCGGCCCGGACCGGTTGGGACGGCAGCGGCACTCCGGTCGGCGGGAGCGGCTTTGTCGCGCATGGTAGGTGCTGGCGGTGATGAGGTGCCGGGCCCGGCCACAGGGGACCTGCGGCGGCCTTCGCGATCTTTAGGCGAGGGCCGGAGCAGGCTTAACGATCAGCGAGTTACGCGTCGCGGGAATGGAACCTCGCAGCGGCCAGAACCGAGGCCGCAGCCGCCCAGACGATCAGCGCGGCAGCACCCCGTGTCGGATCGGTCAAGGCGGTGTCGGGAAGCCACGCCGAGAAGGCCGGTGAGTGGGCGCGCAGCATCGGAGCTGCGATCAGATAGGCCGGAAGCAGCACGGCCACTGCCGTGACCGAGTGGCGCAGCAGCAGGCCCACCGCGGCCGCCAGCAGTGACGTGAGCGCGAGGTAGACGACCGCCGCGGGCGCCTTACCGCTGTCGCCCGCCGGGACCGTCGCGGTCAAGGCGACAACGACGGCGACCGGAACCGTGACGGTGACGAGAGCCGTCCCTTTCGCCGCGGTGAGGAGCAGCCGCCGGGGTGAGGCCAGCAGGGTGGTGCGGATCTGGCCGCCGGCCTGGAACTCGTGGGTGGTCGCGAAGACTCCGAGTGCCAGGAAGCCGACCTGCACGACCTGCAGCACCCGGATCCCGTCCTGCCGGGTCGTGGCGAGCAGCAGCGTGCCGAGCACGGTGAGCACTGTGGTGGTGCGTATCGCGGGCAGCGTCAGAAGCTTGCGAACCTCCGCGTGCGTGATGCGGGCGGCGTTCACGGGTCGCGCCGCTGGAAGAGCCAGGCCGCCAGGATCAGGAATGCGGCCACCCATGCGGTCATCACCAGGCCCGCGGTGACGGGCGGGATCCGCAACGACAGGTCCATGCTGCGGATGAACATGTGCGGGCCGACGATGTCGGGCAGATAGGCCGCCAGCGGCATGACCTTGTACAGCAGGTAGGAGACCGAGACGACCGAGCTGTTCAGGATCAGGACGGTCAGCGTGATCACACCGTTGCGTGCGATCAGGGTGATCGCGAACGCGAGCAGGGTGATGAGCACCCAGTAGAGGATCGCCCCAGCCACCCGGGCCACGCTCGGCGCGGGGACCGCGTCGCCGTGCACCAGTTCGGTCAGGGCCAGGGTCGCCGTCGCGGTGATCAGGCCTTGCACGGCGACCACCAGGACCAGGGCCGTGGCCTTGGCGATCAGCAGGCGGAGCCGGTGGGGCACCGCCGTCAGTGTCGCGGTCAGCTGCCGGGCGCCGGGGGAGTCGTCGCCGGTCGGCGTGTACTCGCTGCTGACCGACACGACGCCGAGGATCAGCGCGCCGAGCAGGCCGATCCCCAGGTTGCGGAAGCCGAGGTCGGTCGGATCGCCGAGCGTGCCGTCGGCGATCGACTCGCGGGTGGCCGGCGCGTTGATCAGCACCAGGAGTGGTGCGATCAGCACGCCCAGGATCAGGCCGACCCGGGCGGTCGGCAGGCCGAGAAGTTTGCGCAGCTCGGCGCGGATCGTCAGGACCACGGCCGCTCCATCTCACCGGTCAGGGCGAAGAATGCGTCCTCCAGCGTGGAATGCTCACCGGTGACCTCGGCGAGGGTGCCACGCGCGACGACGCTGCCCTTGTCGATGACGACGACATCGTCGGCGATCTCGGCCAGCTCGCCCATCAGATGACTGGAGAGCAGCACGGTGCGGCCCTCGGCGGCACTGGCCCGCAGGAAGTCGCGCATCCAGCGGATCCCGGCCGGGTCGAGGCCGTTCACCGGCTCGTCGAGAACGAGGATCGGTGGGTCGCCGAGCAGCGCGGCCGCCAGCCCGAGGCGACGGCTCATCCCGAGGGAGAACCGGCCGGCCCTTTTGCCCGCGTCGCCGGTCAGGCCGACCAGATCGAGCACCTCGTCGACCCGGGTGCGGGGCAGGCCGTTGCTGGTGGCGACCCAGCGCAGGTGGGCGTGGGCGGACCGGGATCGGTGTGCGCCGCTGCCGTCCAGTGCCGCACCGACGGTGGTCAGCGGGCGGGGCCAGCCGGCGTAGGGCCGCCCGTTGACCAGGGCGGTGCCGCTGGCGGCCCGGTCCAGGCCGAGCAGCACCCGCAGCGTGGAGGTCTTGCCGGCGCCATTGGGCCCGAGGAAGCCGGTGACCCGGCCGGGCCGGGCCTCGAAGCTGACCTCGCGCAGGATCGGGGTCCGGCTCTTGGATTTGCAAACGCGGTCGATGACGATCACGGCACCAAGTCAACCGAGTTCGCGGTGCGCTCGCGTCGGACCGGGAACCGACTTTTCCGGCGTCCTCTACGACCCTGGTCTGAGGTTTACAGTCGGGCACGTGAATCTGCATGCCCGTCCCGCCTGGCGCTCCCGGTCCGTTCCGGTCGTCGCCGCTGTCGCCGTCGTCCTGGTGATGGCGATGTGCACGGTCGGCGCCACGGGTCCCGCGGCGCGGCTCGTCCCACCGCTGATCGGTGGTGGAGCGGTGGCCGCGGCGGTGTGGGCGGTGCGGCGCTGGCGCAGCGACCGGGCGGCCTACGAGAGCCGGCTGACCGCGTGGGCAGCCAGTGAGGCGGTGCTCGCCGAGCGGTTGCGGATCGCCCGCGACCTGCACGATCTGGTCTCGCACGGGCTCGGGCTGATCACCGTGCGAGCGGCGTCCACCCGCCACCTGCCGAAATCGGAGCAGGTCGCGGCGGCGCTGGGTGACATCGAGGAGACCAGCCGGGGCGCCACCGCCGAGCTGCGCCGGATGCTGACGGTGCTCCGCGGCCCCGCGGGCGAGGCCGTCTCCCGCAGACCGGCGGAGGACCTGGGCACTCTGCCGGAGATCGTCGCCTGGGCCGAGACAGCCGGGCTGCGGCCCCGGCTGGCGGTCGAAGCGGTGGGCGAGGTCTCGCCCGGTGTGCAGGTCGCGGTCTGCCGGACGGTCCGCGAGGCACTCAGCAACGTGGTGCGGCACGCGGGGCCGACCGAGGTCGACATCGAGCTGCGCCGCGACGGCGACTTCGTGACCGTCGTGGTCGCCGACCGGGGTCCCGATTCTCCTGGTTGGCATGGCACTCCCGGCGCCGGCCACGGGCTGCTCGGCCTCCGCGAGCGGGTCGGCAGCCTGGGCGGGACCTTGGCGGCCGAGCCGGTCGAGGGCGGCTTCCGGCTCACCGCCCGCATCCCCGACGAGGTGCCCCGGTGATCCGGCGTATCCCCTCCGCCGTGACGACGGTCCCGGCCGGCAGCGGATCGGAGGCACCGGCGACAACCCAGGTGCGGGTGCTGCTGGTCGATGATCAGCCGATGGTCCGCAGCAGCCTTTCCACGATCATCGAGGACCAGCCCGGCCTGGTCGTGGTCGGCGAGGCACAGGACGGGGTCGAGGCGATCCTGCAGGCCCGCGCCACGCGACCGGACGTGGTCCTGATGGACGTGCGGATGCCGCATCTCGACGGCCTCGAGGCAACCCGGCGGATCTGCTCGGATCCGGTGCTCGCGGCCTGCCGGGTGCTCGTGCTGAGCATGTTCGAGCTGGACGAATATGTCTACGAGGCCCTGCACGCGGGCGCCTCGGGCTTCCTGCTCAAAGATGCCCGGCCCGAAGTGCTTGCCGACGCGATCCGGCGCACGTCGAGGGGCGAGACGCTGTTCTCCCCGGCGATCCTCGACCGGCTGGTGGCGCACTATGTCGGCGGCTCCCGGCCAGGACGCCCGGCTGCACCGCTTCGCGGGCTGACCACCCGGGAGGTCGACGTCCTGGCATTGATCGGCGGCGGCCGCTCCAATGACGAGATCGCCACCGCGCTGGTCATCTCGGTGAAGACCGTCAAAACCCACATCACACACGTGATGGCGAAGCTGGGTGCCCGTGACCGCGCCCAGCTGGTGGTCGCCGCCTTCAACACCGGCCTGGTCCACCCACAGCGCCGGGATTGACCCCACGGGCCGGCGGTGCCACCTCGCAATGGAGAGGTTACGGTTCGACCGGTCGGTGAGCTGGTATGACGCCTCGATCCTGCGATTCGTGGCCGGGAAGCGTCCGGCGGAGTCTCACAGGGACTCGATGACGGGGACGATCTCGGGGAACGTGTCGACCGTGGCGGTCACGTGCCGCGGGTCGAAGTCGTCGAGGCGGCGCACGCCGCTCTGCAGGCAGGCTACGAAGCGGATGCCCGCGCCGCCGGCCGCCACGGCGTCGCCGGGGGAGTCGCCGACGTAAACGCACTGCTCCGGGCGCAGCCCGGTCTCGGCGAGCAGCTCGTCGAAGACACGCGGGTCCGGCTTGTGGAACCGGGTGTTGTCCTGGTGATAGGCCCCGGTGACCCGCGAGGCCAGGAGATGGTCGGGTTCGAGCAGGTGCGCCACCTCCGGCCCGGTCCGGGAGGTGAGCAGGGTGACCGTCCGGCCGCTCAGGACCAGCCGGTCCAGGGCGCGCAGGTTCTCCGGCGGGATCACGTCGAGCCGCCCGTCGGCCAGGTATTTCTGGTTGAGGATCGGGAACAGCTCGGCGAACCGGTCCAGGTCCAGGCCGGGGGAGCGGTGCGGCATGGCGTCGAGCAGCTTCTCACCCCAGGTGGCCAGGTGCACCTCGCGTGACATGGGCGGCCGGCCCATCTGGGCGAGCACCTCGTTCTCCAGGTCGAAGGAGGCCGCCTCGGTCATGCACAGGGTGTCGTCGAAGTCCACGATCACTGCTCGGATCATGGTGCCACCTTAAGGTCCGTCCGGCTGGCCCCAGGTTCAGCCCGACGACCAGAGCTGGAGCTGGTGGCCCTATTCCGAGCCCGGATAGGGCCACCAGGGCCAGCCGGGGACTTTCAGCGGGCGGTGACCGGCAGCTGCTAGGCCGCTGGGACCGGTGGCGCCACGCAGCGGAAGCCCAGGTGACTCATCCCGGTGTCGACCATGTGCGGCCGCCGCGCGGCCGGCCGGTACCGCAGGCAGTAGGAGTCCGCACAGAGGAACGAGCCACCCTTGATGACCCGGCGCGGGACCCGGATCTGCGGCTGGGCCGGGTCATAACTCTGCTCCGGCCGCCCGCCCCGCGGGTCACGCGGCAGGCAACAGGAGGACAGGCCGGCCCAGCGGTCCTCGGTGTACCAGTCCTGGGTCCACTCCCAGACGTTGCCGGCCATGTCGGCCAGGCCGTAACCGTTGGGCGGGAACGACCCGACCGGCGCGGTACGCCCATATCCGCTCTCGGCGCGCCACGGAAAGTCGCCGTGCCAGTAGTTCGCCTGCCGCCGGCCGGCCGTCTCCGGGCGGTTCCCCCAGGTGTAGGTGGCGCCGTCGAGCCCGCCCCGGGCCGCGTGCTCCCACTGCGCCTCGGTCGGCAGCGCGAGACCGGCCCACGCCGCGTACGCCTCGGCGTCCTCGTACGCGACCTGCACCACCGGATGGTCGGCACGCCCGTCCACGGTGCTGCCCGGTCCCTCCGGCGCCCGCCAGGACGCGCCCGGCACCCAGCGCCACCACTGGCTCAGGTGCCGCAGGTCGACCGGGCCGGGCGTACCGACGAACACCATCGAGCCGGGCACCAGGTTCTCCGCCGGGGCGCCCGGGAAGTCGGCCGGGTCCAGCGGCCGTTCGGCGACGGTCAGGTAGCCGGTCGCGGCGACGAACGCGGCGAAGGCGGCGTTCGTCACCGTGGTCCGGCCCATCCAGACCGCGCCGACCTCGACCTCGCGGGCCGGCGCCTCCTCGGGATAGTGCTCGTCGGAGCCCATCCGGAAGGTGCCCCCGGGGATCCACTTCAGGTCGGCGTCCGGCAGGGCGCCGGCCGCCGGGGTGGCCGCGGCCGTCACGCGCTCGGGATCCCGGCCTGGAGTTTGGCCAGCACCTGTTCCAGGCTGAAACTCGCCGGCTTCTGCCGGCGCGGGAACTCGACGAAGCTCTGCAACATGTCGAAGACGAACGCCTGCATCGGCACGGCCAGCCAGGCGTGGTCGAGCAGCCAGTCGTAATAGGTGTTCGAGGTGGTGTCGGCCCGCTCATAGGGATCGGTCCGCAGATTGAAGATTTTCGGTACGCGCAGCTCGGTGAAGGGCTCGGCCCACACCCGCAGGGTGCCGGCGGCCCGCTGCTCCAGGAAGACCAGCTTCCAGTTGCCGTAGCGGACAGCGGTCAGGTCCCCGTCGTCGGAGACGTAGAAGAAGTGCTGCCGGGCGCTGCTCGCCGACTCCCCGGTGAGGTAGCCGAGCTGGTCGTGGCCGTCGAGGTGCACGTGGAAGCGGGTGCCGTCGAGGTCGGCGCCGGCCCTGAGCGCGCCGGAGATGTCCGGCACCCCGGCGGCGGCGAGCAGCGTCGGGAACCAGTCGGCGTGGCTCATGATGTCGTTCAGCACCGTCCCCGGCGCGATCCGCCCCGGCCAGCGCACCACCGCGGGCACCCGGTAGGCGCCCTCCCAGTTCGAGTTCTTCTCTCCGCGGAACGGCGTCATCCCGGCGTCCGGCCAGGTGTTCATGTGCGGCCCGTTGTCGGTGGAGTAGACCACGATCGTGTCGTCGGCGATGCCCAGCTCGTCGAGCAGCCTGAGCAGGTCACCGACCAGCTTGTCGTGGTCGATCATCGTGTCGTGGTAATCGGACTGCCACCGCCCGGCCTGGCCCCGGCTCTCCGGCTTGACGTGCGTGCGGAAATGCATGTGCGTGGAGTTGAACCAGACGAAGAACGGCTGCTCGGCGGCGGCCTTGTCACGGATGAAGGTGCTCGCGGCGGCGAGGAACTCCTCGTCGACGGTCTCCATCCGCTTGCGGGTCAGCGGGCCGGTGTCCTCGATGCGCTGGGTGCCGTCCTTGCCCGCCCAGGAGTGGATGACCCCGCGCGGGCCGAACCGCTTGTGGAACTCGGGGAAGTCCTCGGGGCGCGGATAGTCCTGCTGCTCGGGCTCCTCCTCGGCGTTGAGGTGGTACAGGTTGCCGAAGAACTCGTCGAAGCCGTGCACGGTCGGCAGGTGCTCGTCGCGGTCGCCGAGGTGGTTCTTGCCGAACTGGCCGGTCGCGTACCCGTGCGCCTTGAGCGCCGTCGCGATCGTCGGGTCCTCCGGCTGGATGCCCACGGTCGCCCCGGGCATGCCCACCTTGGTGAGCCCGGTCCGGATCGGGTTCTGCCCGCAGATGAAGGCGGCCCGGCCCGCCGTGCAGCTCTGCTCGCCGTAGTAGTCGGTGAACCGGGCACCCTCCTCGGCGATCCGGTCGATGTTCGGCGTCCGGTATCCCATCAGCCCGTCGCTGTAGCAGCTGAGGTTCGAGATCCCGATGTCATCGCCCCAGACGACCAGAATGTTCGGGCGTTCCCCCGGCATCGCGACCTCCCCGTTCGACTACGTGGCGGGCCCAGTCAAGCGGAGCCGCCCCGGTGCCCGCCTCACCCCGCCCGGGTGAGGCGCCGACCGCCCGCCGGCCTGATCGTCGGGGAGTGACGAGAGCGCTGGCGAGTTGGCGGGACGGGGACGCGAGACGAGCCGTCCTGGACTTCGTCCGGAGCGTGGCGGCCGAGGTGCCGGTCGAGGAGCGGGTGGCGGTCTTCGACAACGACGGGACCCTGTGGTGCGAGAAACCGATCCCGATCCAGCTGGACTTCATCCTGCGGCGGCTGACCCGGATGGCCGAGACCGACCCGGCGCTGCGTGACCGCCAGCCGTGGCAGGCCGCGTACGAGCAGGACCACGCCTGGCTCGCCGCCGTGCTGGCCGAGCACTACGCCGGCAACGACCGCAACGTCCGGTTGCTCGCCGCCGGCATCCTCGCGGCCTACGACGGGATCACCGTCGAGGATTTCGAGGAGCAGTCCGAGCGTTTCCTGCGCAAGACCAGGCATCCGACGCTCGACCGCGAGTACCTGCGGTGTGCCTACGCGCCGATGATCGAGCTGCTCGACCACCTCGCCGGCAACGGATTCACCAGCTACATCGTCTCCGGGGGCGGCCGTGACTTCGTGCGTCCGATCAGCCAGGAGGTGTACGGCATCCCGCGCGAGCGGGTGATCGGCAGCACGGTCGCCATCGAGTACCGGCCCGACGAGCGGGGCGGGACGATCGTGCGCCGTGCCGAAGCCGATTACCTCGACGACGGCCCGGAGAAGCCGGTCCGGATCTGGAGCCGCACCGGACGCCGCCCGCTGCTCGCCGCGGGCAACTCCAACGGCGACATCGCCATGCTCGGCTTCGCCCAGCACCCGGACCGGCCCAGCCTGCGTCTCCTGCTCAAGCACGACGACGCCGAGCGGGAGTTCGACTACGTCGCCGGTGCCGAGCTGGCGCTGACCGAGGCGGGGCGGCAGGGCTGGACGATCGTCAGCATGCGCGACGACTGGGCGACCGTGTTCTGATCACGTCCATCCGGGACGCGCCTTTCGGCGTACGGAAAATGGTCTTTGATTTGTGCACCTTCGGAGGATTCACCGGGGCCCGGCGTTTTTCGGTGATTGTTTTCCCGAGAATCTTTCGGGCGACTTTCAAATCGCTCGGGTATTTCCTTCGGTATTAGTGCATTCATGACCGACAGCCAGGCCATCAAGG
Source organism: Actinoplanes ianthinogenes (assembly GCF_018324205.1). NCBI lineage: Bacteria > Bacillati > Actinomycetota > Actinomycetes > Micromonosporales > Micromonosporaceae > Actinoplanes > Actinoplanes ianthinogenes. The sequence continues at coordinate 192,724 of NZ_AP023356.1, read as the reverse complement.
CCATGCGTGCCGAAGCCGTGGAAACGGCCGACGCGGTGCTCGCGGAACGTGTCCTGCTCGACCCGGACCTCGCCGACCGGATCGAGAAGGCCCGGCAGCGGGTGCTCGCGGCCGCGGCCGAGCCGGTCACCGTCGCGTTCGTCGGGCAGTTCACCACCGGGAAATCGGTGTTGCTGGGCGCGCTGCTCGGCGATCCCGGCCTGCTGCCCGCCACCGCGAACGCGACCACCGGCAACATCACCGCGCTGCACCCGGTGGTGGACCCGGGCGACGGGCCGACCCGGGTGCAGGACCCGGTGGCGGTGCGCTACTTCGACGGGCCGGCCCTGGCCGCCTGCCGGGACGCGATGCTGCGCACGCTCGCCGCGGACGCCCGCAAGTACGGGCTGGCCGAGCCGGGCGGCGACGACTGGGAGCAGATCAGCGACTGGTGCCGGCGGGTCGCCTGGGACGTCGAGGACCTGCGGGTGCCGGTCCGGGAACTGATCGGGCTGCGGGACGCGGCGGTGTCCTATCCGTGGCTGGTGACCGGTGCGCCGCTGCGGCTGGACTGGGCGACCGTACGCGAAGGCCTGCTGCCGATCGTGGCCCGCCCACCCGGGCACGTGCCGGGCTGGGAGCTGCCCCCGGCCCGGCCGGTCCAGGTCGACCAGGTGGACGCGGAGTTCCTGCGCTCGACCGCGTCCCTGGTCGACCGGGTGTCGGTGACCGTGCGGGTGCCGGCCCGGTACTGGCCCTTCGAACGGCACCGGGTCGACGACGACGTGGTGCTGCTCGACTTCCCGGGGCGCGGCGCGTCGCCGTCCGAGATGCGCGACCGGTTCCTGCTCCGGCACACGCTGCCCCGGCTCAACACGATCATGCTGCTGATCGATCCGGAACGGCCGGACGCCAGCGACCCGGGCCGGATCCGGATGGACTTCGCCCAGCTCGACCACGAGGACGGGCAGCAGGGCGGCCCGGCCAAGCGGCGCGACGCGGTCCTCGCGCTGATCAGCCGGTTCGACCGGCTGGAGGAGTCGGCGCCCGAGCTGGCCACCGACCGGGCGCCGCTGAGCAGCGCGGACATCGTCGGCCATCCGCACCTGACCGGGTTGAAGGCACTCTGGCGGGAGGCGGAACGGGCCACCTCGGAGGACGGTGACGGTACGGCGATCGTGTCGGTGGCGACCGCCTGGGCGCTCGGCGACGCGGACCGGCCACCGCCGATCCGGCCACCGGCGCACCGGGACCCGGGGGAGTGGCGGGCGACGCTGCGGCAGGCGGCGGCCGCGTGGGGACAGATCGCCGGACGGGTCCCGGGTGGACAGGGGATCGCCGGGCCGCTGCGGGACTACGCGCAGGACGGCGGGCTCGGCCGGCTGCGGCGGCTGGTGACGCGGCACGCCGAGCAGCACGGGCTGGCGCAGAAACGCAGCCGGATCCACCCGCACCTGGCGGAGCTGCGCGAGCTGGCCGGCGCGGCGAGGCAGCAACTGGAGGAGGAGCTCGACCGCCGGGCCGAGTCGGCGGCCTCCCCGATGTACGCGTTCCGCGACTTGGTCACCGCGGCCAAGGCGGCGGCGGCCACCTCGGCACGGCGCTGCGCGGTCGACGTCTTCGCACCGTCGTTCACGCTCGCGTCCGGGCGGACCGGGGCCGCCGAGATCCAGCGGGCGGTCACCGCCGCGGTCTTCGGCTGGCGCGAGTGGGAGCGGCTGTTCAGCTCGGTCACCGACCGGACGGTCCGGCCCGGCCAGCGCCCGGTCGCCACCCTCACCAGGGACTTCCTCCAGCCGTTCACCGACGCGGTGACGCTGGCCCGGCAGACCGGCGCCGACGTCGCCGACCGCATGATCCTGCACTGGCTCGTCCAGCGGCGCGACGAGCTCGGCGACGGGATCGACCGGCTGCGCGACGGGCTGGGCGAGCATCGCGAGGCGGCGCTGGCCAGGCACCCGGACGTCCTCGAGGACCTGCGCCGGGCCGTACAGATCAAATGGTTGTCCGATCTCGAGGTGCCGCCCGGGACCAGCCCGCCACCCACGGCAGCCGACATCTTCCCGCTGCGGGCCGACCGGGCGCTGCCGTGGCACCGGGAACGGGCCGACCGGATCGAGTCGCACCAGGTCTACGTCATGCGGCTGCGGCGGGAACTGGCCGCCAGCGCGGTCCGGGCCGGGCACACCGCGATGGCGGCCCGGCTGCGCCGGCGCACCGCGGTGATGCACCGGGAGCTCAACGAGCTGACCGACCGGTTGCCGATCGGGCAGGAGCTCGACGCCTTCCTGACCGACGTGTTCGGCCCGGCCGGGCATCGCACCACCACCGAGGACGACCGGCTGCGGGACGACCCGCAGCTGGGCGAGGACAAGGGGTTCGCATAATGCCGGTGCGCATCGGAATCGGCGGCGACGGCCGGCCCGCCGCCACCGACGTTTCAGACCTGCCGGTGACCGTCGTCGGCGGCCGGGTGACCCTGCCCGACCTGACGGTCGAACCGGTCGACGGCCCGGTCTGGCTGCTCGGCGTCGAAGCCGCGGCCGGTGACGTCGACCAGGCCCTCGCCGACCGGCTCGCCAAGGGCTGGGGTGTCGGCTCGCGGGAACTGCCCGGCCGGATCGTGCTGCCCGGCGAAACCGTCGAGTGGGGCGGGGCGGCGGCGGCCACGGTCCGGGTGACCGCGTTCTTCCACGAGCGGATGCCGGACGGCAAGTGGGCCGCCCACCACGTCGCCGCGTCGATCGGTTTCGTGCTGCGCGCCTCGGTCGTGCCGGAGCCGCCGACGGACGAGGAGCCCCGATTCCACCACGGGGTGCTCGCCGTCGACTTCGGCACCACCGCGTCCACGGTCACGCTCTGGGACCAGTGGCTGTTCCCGATCACGGTGCTGCCCGCGTCGCAGGCCGCGGTGCTGCGCGACGAGGTCGTGGCGCTGCTGCGGTCCCGGCCGGACCCCCGGGACCGGGTGAGCGCCGCCTGGGACCGGCTGCGCGGCGACGTCGCGGCGCGCTGCCTGCCGGACACCGGGGCACGCACCGTCGACCAGCTGATCTGGGCGCTGGAACGCGAACGCGGCGACGAGACACCGCTGCTGCACCAGGTGCTGCTCACCCTGGACACCAGCCAGCCGGCCCTGCCGCCGCCGCTGGGCGAGTGGCTGGCCGACCGGATCCAGACGGCGTACGGCGAGGTGTTCCGGGCACCGGCCCCGGACCGGTCGCAGCTGCACGAGGTGCCGCTCGGCCCGGGCGGCGAGCCGATCATCGACAGCACCGTCGAGGTGAGCCGGACCGACGGCGTGCTGAGCGTCCGGCTCGGCCGGCCGCTGACGGTGACCGCCGCCGGCGACGAGTCACTGGTGCTCACCGGACTGAAACGGCATCTCGGCCGGTCCGAGGCGCAGGCGCTGGAGGAACGCGGGATCCGGACCGACGAGGTGATCGCCCGGGCCATCGCGCAGCTCGTCGACCAGGCGAACAAGTACGCCGGGCAGACCGAGGGGATGGACCACCGGCCGATCAACAAGGTGGTCGTCACCTACCCCACCGCGGCGCCGGGCGCGGTCCGGCGCAAGCTGCGCGACCTGGTCAGCGAGGCGGCCGGGATCACCGAGGTCACCATCACCTACGACGAGGCGGTGGCGGTGGCGTTCTTCTTCCTGATGCGGGAGCTGGGCAGCCACCTGGAGGTGGGGGTGGAGGCGCTGCGGGCGCGGATGCGGCCGACCGGGAACCCGGCCGCGCGTACCGAAAACGTCCTGGTCATCGACATCGGCGGCGGAACCACCGACATCGCGCTGTTCACCTTCGACCTCTACGACGTCTCGCCGGTCGGTCTGCGGGTGCCCGAGCACCTGCAGGGCAAGGTCTACAAGGTGGTGCCGACGCTGCGCGGCACCAACGGGCGCGAGCACCGCGGCGGCGACTACCTGACGCTCGGCGTCTACCACTGGATCAAGGCGGTGCTCGCCGACGCGCTGCTCCAGGCCGGACCGCTGCCGGACGGCCGCAGCTGGCTGGACGACGCGGTGCGGCGCATCGACAAGTTCGAGAACCGGAACAACGCGCTCTGGACCGACGACCGGTACCGGCCCGGCGCGCTGATCGAGGAGGAGCTGCACCACCTGCGGGGCGGCGCCGGCTGGGCGCAGAACTCCCGGCTGGACCTGCCGCACCGCAGGGCCGCAGAGCTGGCCGCGCCGACCCACTGGAAGGACCGGCGGGAGAGCCGGGCCACCTTTCACCTGCTGTGGCGGCTCGCCGAGCAGGCCAAGACCGGCGAACTGGGCGGCGGCCGGCCGTTCGAGCTGACCGCGGAGCGGCTGGCGCCGGTGCTGCGCTCGATGGCGAAGGCCACCGGCACCGACCCGGAGGCCGCCGACCGGCTGCTCGCGAGCCTGCCCGTGCCGCTGGTGCTGCGGCCGGAGCTGTTCGAGCAGATCGCCCGCCCCGCGCTGCGGCAGGTCGCCAAACTCGCGATCGGCCTGGTGCACAGCCGTTTCCAGGGCAACCCGCAGCCGCTCGACCGGCTGATCCTGACCGGCCGGGCCAGCCGGATGCCGCTGGTCGAGCAGGTGATCGCGGAGGAGTTCGCGGCCGCGGCCGCCGACGAGGCGGTGATCGAGTGGAATCCGGCGGCGCTCGTCGTCGACCTGCGCAGCGCCAAGAGCGCCACCTCGATCGGGGCCGCCTGGGTGGAGCGGATGCGGCGGCTCGCCGCGCACAACCGGGACGCGCTGACCATCGTCACCCGGGGCGCCACCGAGATCACCGTCGACGTGCAGAACATCTTCCAGACACTGCCGGCGTCGTTCAGCGTCACCCGGCACAGCCAGCCGTACCCGGTGCTGCACGCCAACGATCCGTTCGACCAGGTCCGCCCGGACGGCACCGTCAGCCGACGAACCTACCTGGGCCCGCTGAGCCGGACCGTGCTGATCAACCGGGTGATCGACGGCGACACGGCCGGCAAGCAGTGGGGCGCCTACGACCTGTCCGACACGGTCCGCAAACAGAAGTACCGGCCGGCGCAGGAGGCCCTGGACGCCCTCAACCTCAACATCGACCCGTCCCGGGTGGAGTGGCTGGCCGGCATCCAGACCAACCTGGAGATCGATCAGACCCTCGAGCTGACCCTGCACCTGTGGCGGGACCGGGGCGAGGAACGCCCGGCCGAGGCCGATCCGACCCCGACCTATCTGGTCCCGGCCGTCGGTGGCCTGGAACTGCTGGCGCCGGCGGGCCGGCTCGCCTCGATGCTGTCCACCCGCGGGAAGACGCCGGTCATCGCGGAGGTCGCCGGGCGGATCATGCTGCGCAACGGCGCCGGCGACGACCTGGTGCAGCTGCCGGTCTTCCGCCGCGACGACACCCTGCAACCGGTCGAGCTGACCGAGGAGTTCGCCGCCGAGCAGTCGCTGACCGGTGAGTTCCGCGCCGGGGTGGTGAGCCCGGAGCCGCTGCCGGCACCGGGCCGGGACGGCTGGACGTTCTTCCTGCGCGACGGGGACCGGGTCGAGGCGCTGGGCACGCTGCCGGCCCGCAACCACGCGGGAGACTGGTACGCGACGCTCGACGACGCCGGGGTGCTGCGGGTGCAGGCCGGGAAACCGGACTATCTGCGGGCCCGGAGCCTGGCCGAGATGGACGAGCACAAGGGTGCGGTGTACTCCACGCCGATGGATCCGGGTGCGGAGAAGGACGAGAGCTCCGATCCGTACAACGGCGAGCAGTGATGTATCAGCAGCTGCGGGAACTGCTGGAGGATCCGGCGTACCGGGCGGTGGTGCGGGGGTATCTGCTCGGGCTCGACCGGGCGATCGAGGACGCCGGGCCGGAGCATCCGGCGGCCGCTCTGCTGCGCCGGGACCTGGCCTCGCTGCTGGGGGACGGGTTGTGGGACGACGTGCGGAGTCTGGGGGAGCGGGAGATCCTTTTTCCGTACGACCCGAGCACCGGCCGCCCCGGGCTGCGCCTGGACCCGTCGGCGCCGCTGCCCGCGGACCTGGTCTCGGCGTTCGGACAGGAGCATCCGTTGGTGGTCCTGGCCGCTCAGGTGCTCGCGGTGGCGGAGCGGGACGGGGAGCTGGTGGATCTGCTGCCTACCCGGGACGGGATGGCGGCGGGGCGGTTCGACCAGCCGGCGACGGTGGAAGGTTATCGGGCTGAGCTGCTGGAGCGGATGCAGCGGTACGGCCGGGCGGCGGATCCGCGGGAGCGGCTGTTCGCGCTGCTGGACGTGGACGAGGCGCTCTGCTCGGTGGTGCATCGGCCGCCGGCGGCGCCCGGCACCTGGTGGGCGGGGCTGACCACTCGGGTGCGGGACGAGGTGTTCCGGGCGGCCGCGGCGGTGCCCGGGGCCCGGGTGACCGAGCTCAGTGGGCGGTTCGCTGACCTCGCCTCCGGGATGACCAGGGACGACGCGGCGATGATCGGTCCGCCGGGGATGGTGCTCGGGTGTCTGCGGTTGTGGGCGTCGGTGGACGGGCGGACCAGCCCCGGGCGGGTGATCATCGGAACTCGGTGAGCCCGGGCACCGGGTGCTTCCGGCAGGTGATAACGGTCAGCGACGCAGGCGCGCATGGAGCCGGGCCGCCTGGCGCGTCAGGTGATCCCGCTCGGCGATGGTGGAAGCTTTGCGTGCCGCCTCCGCATACCACCGCGCCGCCGTCACCAGATCACCGTCCCGCTCGTGCAGATATGCCGCCACCGCCGTGTACCGGGGCAGCGACTCGTCCAGCTCCGCGAGGGCAGCTAGCCCGGCCCGCGCGCCGTCCGCCTCGCCGACCGCCACCGCGCGGTTCAGCCGCACCACCGGGCTGTCGGTCAGTTTGGCCAGCTCGTCGTACCACTCGACGATCTGCACCCAGTCGGTCTCCGCGACCGTCTGCGCGTCCGCGTGCAACGCCGCGATCGCCGCCTGCGCCTGGAACTCGCCCAGCCGGTCCCGGGCCAGCGCCGCCTGAAGAATCTCGATCCCCGCCGCGATCAACCCGGTGTCCCAGCGGCTCCGATCCTGCTCGGCGAGCGGCACCAGACTCCCGTCCGCCGTGATCCGCGCGTCCCGCCGAGCATGGTGCAGCATCATCAGCGCCAGCAACCCGGCCACCTCGGGATGATCGATACCGGTCGCCAGCTGCCGGGTGAGCCGGATCGCCTCGGCCGCCAGGTCGACGTCCCCGGAGTACCCCTCGTTGAACACCAGGTACAGCACGCGCAGCACGGTGCCGACGTCGCCGGGCTGGTCGAACCGGACACCGGCCACGGTCCGCTTGGCCCGGCTGATCCGCTGCGCCATCGTCGCCTCCGGCACCAGGTAGGCCTCGGCGATCTGCCGGGTGGTCAGCCCGCCGACCGCCCGCAGCGTGAGCGCCACCGCGGACGCCGGGGTCAGCGACGGGTGCGCGCACAGGAAGTACAGGCGAAGCGTGTCGTCCAGCCCGGACACCGGCCCGGGCGCCGGCTCGTCCTCGACCTGGTCCTCCCGCCGGCGCCGGGCGGTGTCCGACCTGGTCGCGTCCAGGAACTTGCGCCACGCCGCGGTGACCAGCCACCCCTTCGGGTCGCGGGGCGGGTCGGCGGGCCACACACGCAGCGCCTCGATCAGGGCGTCCTGCACGGCGTCCTCGGCCGCCGCGAAGTCTGCTCCGCGGCGGACGAGGATCCCGAGGACGGCCGGGATGAGACTCCGAAGCTCATCCGCAGCGATCATTCAGTGGCACTCCTCGTCGACGTTCGGCATGCCGGTCAGGAACGGGCGCAGCTCCAGCCACTCGTGGATCGGCTCACCGCCGGCGCCGGGCGCCGCCGACAGCTCCCCGGCCAGCTCGACCGCCCGCTCGTAACTCTCCACGTCGATCACCATCCACCCGGCGATCAGATCCTTGGTCTCCGCGAACGGCCCGTCGGTCACCGGCGGCCGGCCCTCCCCGTCGAACCGCACCCAGGTCCCCTCGGGCGCCAGCGCCTGCCCGTCGACGTACTCACCGGTCGTCTCCAGCCGAGCCGCGAAGTCGTTCATGTACTTGATGTGCGCCGAGATCTCCTCCGGAGTCCACTTCTCCATCGGCACGTCGTTGACCGCGCTCGGAGCGCCGCGGTAGTGCTTGAGCAGCAGATACTTAGCCACGGTGATCGTTCCTCTCGGTTGCGCCGCGACCCATTGTCGCCGCCTTCACCCCCAGGACGGAGCCCGCCTCCGCTTCTCGACATCCCCGCCGACATCTTCTTTGGGTACGCCCTGAGCCCTGTCCCTCCGCAGCCCTGCGCCGCGGTCGTAGGTGGTCGCGGTCTGCGTCACCGCGCCGTGAGTCGGTCTGTACCGCGGTCAGCACGTCCTGCCAGGTGCCGTCGAGGGTCCAGCGCCGGAACCGGGAGTAGGCCCTTTCCACGATCCCAGTTCGTCGGGCAGGTCGCGCCACGGTGACCCGGTGCGGTACTTCCACGCGATCGCTTCGATCACGCTTCCTAGGTCACACCGCCGGAGCGACGATCGCCCGGATCCGCCGATTGAAGTCCGGCCGCCGGGTCGCGTGTCTTTCCAGCAGGACTCGCGCCTGCCTGGCGTCGAGGCGCGGATGGACCATGCCCAGCTCGGCGAGCCGGATCGCGGCGTCCAGCTCCACCGCGACCCAGTCCGTCGGGGCGTGGCCCTCCAGGAGCTCGACCAGCATCGCCGCCAGCCGCACGCCTCCGGCCGGGTCGAGATGCGCGAGGAGACAACTGAGAAACTCCTCGCGATATGCGGCTTTGAATATGCAGTCTTGAAATATCTCCTGGACGTCGAGGGCGGACAGCTCCTGGTCGCGCTCGATGTGATGCAAGAGCAGGCGGACATGGGCGAAGTCGAAATAGACCGCCTCGGCGACCAGGTGCCGATATCGCCGCACCCGGGCCGGCACCGGTTCGGACGGCAGACCGACCAGCACCAGGACGTCCCTCGCCATGCTCGTCGGCTGACCGCGCTCGGCGGCTGAGTAGATGACGCCACTCGCCTTGCCGAACCGATCCAGCAACGGCTCCAGGGCATGCTGCTGGACGTCGTTGATCTCGTCGCAGGTGAAGTGGGCCTCCCGGGCGATCTCGTGGAACACGTCCCCGTAGGTCAGTTCCGTGCCCGGATCCGGCTCGTCAGCGCCGAGCACCCATGCCAGGTCCACCGGGGGAACCTCCAAGAGCGGACCGTCCAAGGCGAGCGCGACGTCGCGCTCGCCGGCGCGGCCCACGCGGTCCACCGCCACCAGGTCGGGCAGGCCCGCCCAGCCGCTGGCGGCGCCCTGCGAGTGCCAGAACAGGGCCATGTCCTGCCATTGCCGGATCGCCGCGGTGTCGACCGCCTCGAACAGGTGGCCGGCTGTCAGATCCTCCCCACACAGCGCCAGGAGCAGCAGATTCGCCGTGTAGGCGGCAATCTGCGACGGGACCGTCGACCGGCGTGGCCGATAGCCGCCGAAGCCGCGTGGCTCCCGCGGCAGCGGCGCCGCCCGAAACAGCTCGACCAGCAGGGCGGCCCACTCGGCCCGGTACGCGGCGGGCTTGACCAGGACCATGCTGTGCAGGAAGAAGACGATCTGCCGCCGGTCGGCCAGGGGCGCCCAGCAGAGCAGGGCGTGCAGCAGGTCGTCGTCAGTCGGTTTGCCGCCGGTGAGGAAGGTGACGGCCCGTCGCGCGGCGACCATCTCGTCGATGATGGTGTGCAGCAGCCGGGCGACCAGGAACTCGCCGAAGGTGGCGTGCAGGAACTCGTAGGTGCCGAGCTGCACCCCGTCCCGCTCGGCGCCGGCACGATGGACGAAGTAGAACGAGTCGAGCGCCTGCTCCACGGCACTCTGCCGGGCCCGCAAGCTGCGCGGCTCCGGTACCGGGCCGGGCATCGCCGGAGCGGGCAGGGCCTCCAGGTCCTTCGCCAGGTCTTCACCGTTCACCCATTGCGCCCCGCGGTTGAACATCGCGAAGGCCACCACGCTCAGCCGATAGAGGTGCGCCTCGACCAGCTGCGCACGCTCGCGCTCCGGCAGCCCGGCGCCCAGCTTGTCCACCTCGCGGCGGGCGAAGCGGGCCAGCAGCCGCTCATACAGCTCGTCCTGCCGCAGCGTGCCGGCGTCGCGCAGGGCGTTCCCCTCGGCGTCGTAGAGGGCCAGCATCAGCAGCAACAGCGGCTGCTCGGCGAGATGCCGATACCGCAGCACGGTCGCCAGGTCGAGCGGTGCTTCCGGTCCGGCAGCGAAACGACCCGAGTTGGTCCGGTTCCACACCGCGAGCCAGGCCGCGATGCGGTGGTCGTCGAAGGGCTCCAAGCGGACCACCACCGTGCCCTCGCTCGGCTGCGCCCGATCCGCGACGCTCGTGCGGCTGGTGACGATGACGGCGACGGGCCGGTCCTGGTCCATCTCGCGGCGCTGGAACGCGGCGACCCGGCTCAGGTAGTCGGTCTGGCTGACACCGGTGGCCTGCAGCAGTTCGTCGAAGCCGTCCAGGATGATCACCGGCAGTGCGTGACCGGACGAGCGGCTCAGCGCCGGCCACTCCAGCCGTTCGCCGGTGTCGTTGCGGATCGCCTGCTCGATCTGATCCTGCAGGTCGGCCGAGGCCGACACGGCTCGCAGCGGCACCAGCACCGGCATGAACGTGCTGGCCGGCAGCTGCCCGGCCAGCAGCTTGCTGAGCACCGACTTGCCCGATCCCGGGTGGCCGAGGACCAGCAGCGGCGCACTGACCGCCTCGGCAGAGGTGAGATGTCCGGTCAGGAAGGGCAGCAGGTCGTTCCGGACCCTCTGCAGACTCCACCAGTTCTCGCTGCTCAGCGGCGTGCTCCCGGCGACGAGACAAACCCGGTACAGCTGCGGCAGGAACGCCTCGGCCAGCGGCGGCATCCGCAGGCCGGTCGGTACGTCGTCGGACGGCCGGTCGAGCACTTTCGCGTAGGCGCGGGACAGCGCGGCGCGGCGCTCGTCCGGCGCGCTGCCCTCGGCGAGCCGGTCCAGCACAGCGCGCAGGCCGGCGAGCGCGGTGGTCGCCTCCCGCAGCTGGGCGCGGGTGGCGTTGTGCTCCCGCATCCCCGCCCAGAACGCCACCTCCGGAAATTCGGCGGCCAGCCGGCCGAGCAGGCTGTCATACCGGTCCGCGGCCCGGCTCGGCAGCGCCGCCAACGCCTCGAAGACCAGGGTCTGCTCGCGTGGGGAGAGCCGCTCCCAGACGGCGAGTCCCTGGAGGAAGCTGCCGACCCGCTGACCGGTCTGCAGGAAGTGATCGGTCAGCTCCTCGCGGAACACCTCGTGCGGCTCGGCGGCGCCCGGCACCGGCGCGGACCAGCCGGCGAACGGCCCGGCGGCGCCGCCACCGCCGGCCGCCAGCGACCGTTGCTCGGCCGCCGTCAACGCCAACTCCCGGTGGCTCAGCGGCAGCTTCGTCTCGGCGAGCGCCTCGAAGTAGGCGGTGACGGCCAGCACCGCGTGGGCGGCCTGCAGCCGCTCGGTCCGCTCCCAGCGGGACAGTTTGGAGCGGCGCTCGATGAGGCCGGTCACCAGCCGCTCGGTGACCTTGCTCAGCTCCGCCTTGGCGTCGAACCAGCCGAGCATGTCCCGGAACGGGCCGACCACCGCCAGCATCCCCACGCCGAGCAGGGTGTCCAGGAGCTTGACCCACTTGTCACGGTCGCCGCCGAGCAGCTTGACGGCGTCGTCGTAGCTCACTTCGCGTCCCACCGCCGCAGTATTCCAGCGACCGTCCACCGTGCTCGGCGGCGACCGCGCCCGGGCGTTGGCGGCCTCGTGGTCGAATGGGGGCATGCTGCTCGCCTCGATGCTTGCCGCCGCGGTGGCGGCCGGCCCGGTCTGCCAGGTCGACGACAAGCGGTTGGACGAGATCTCCGGGCTGGTGGCGACCAGTGACGGCTATGTGGTGGTCAATGACAGCGCGGACGAGGCGTCGCATCGGAAGATCTTCTATCTGAAGCGGGACTGCTCGACGAGAAAGGCGGTGTCCTATCCGTCGCGGCCGCGGGACACCGAGGATCTCCAGCTCGGGCGGGACGGGACACTCTGGGTCGCCGACATCGGGGACAACGGGGATAACCGGGAGACCATCGGGCTGTGGCGGCTCGCGCCGGGGGCGTCGAAGCCGAAGCTGTTCCGGCTCGCCTATCCGGACGGGGCGCACGACGCGGAGGCCCTGCTGATCGGGGCGGACGGCAGCCCGGTCGTGGTGACCAAGACGCCCGGGGCGGCCGGCGTCTACGTGCTGGCCGGGGCTCTGCGGGCGGGTGGGACGACGCCGCTGCGCGCGGCCGGCACGGTGACCGTGCCGATGACCACCACCAGCAACCCGTTCTCGTTCCCGGGACGCATGGTGATCACCGGGGCGGCCACCAGCCCGGACGGCTCTCGGGTGGTGTTGCGGACCTACGCGGACGCTTTCGAGTACGACGTGCCCGGTGGCGACGTGGTCAAGGCGATCACCACGGGGACGCCGCGGCAGGTGGCGCTGCCGGACGAGCCACAGGGCGAGTCGGTGGCGTACACCCCGGACGGGACCGCGTTGCTGACCATCTCGGAGGGGTCGAAGCCGACCCTGTTCCGCCACCCGCTGCCCAACCCGCCGTCGCCCTCACCGTCGCCAATCGAGCCGTCGCCAATCGAGCCGTCGCAAGTCGAGCCGTCCGCCGGCCAGCAGCCGTCCGCCGGCCAGCAGCCGCCCGCCGTCGTCACAGCCGCCGAACCCGAGACCGGCCGTCCCCCGATCCTGCTCTTCCTGCTCGCCGGGATCGCCGTGCTCCTCGCCGCCGCCGTCCTGCTGCGCCGCCGGACCCGCCGCCGATAGCGGCCACTTCAGCAGGCGGTCCCGTCGATGTGCCGCAGGCGGTGCACCGGCACGCCGGCCGAGGTCAGCCGCTCGGCGATCGTCGCGTGCGGATGGTCCAGGAAGACCGCCACATGGTGGTCGTCGCCCAGGCGGCAGGCGGCGGCCAGCGAACCCAGGTTGATCGGGTCCAGGTCGTCGAGGTCGGCCAGGTCCAGGACCAGGCGCAGCGGGCGGGTGTGCCGGATGGCGTGCTCCAGGGCGCCCTGCAACTCGACCGCGTCGGCGTCGGCCAGGGTCCCGTGTGGGCGGATCACCAGGGTCCCGTCCGGGCTGGTGCCGATGTCGACCGTGGCAACGGTCATCGTGGAAACCTTCCGTAACCCGACGTTCTCCTGGTGGCCAGGCTACGGTTCCGGGCGCGCCGGGTCGAGGCGCCGGCCGAAAAGTTCATCCGGCGCGCGCCCGGTCAGACGCTGACCAGGATGACTCCGGCGGCGACCAGGATCGACGAGATGACGCGCCAGCGGCCGAAGGGCTCGCCGAAACGGACCACACCGATCACCGCGGCGATCACCACGCTGCTCTCCCGCAGCGCGGCGACCGGGGCGAGGGCGCCACGGGTCTGCGCCCACAGCACCAGGCCGTAGGCGCCCACCGAGAGCAGCCCGCCGGTCAGGCCGATCGTGCGGTGCGGACGGAGCTGGGCGAGCAGCTTGCGGCCGCGCATCACCACCGCGACCAGCGGGATCGCCGGGCCCATCAGCAGGAACAGCCAGCCGGCGTAACCGACCGTGCTGCCCGCCGCGCGGACGCCGATCCCGTCGATCGTGGTGTAGGCGGCGATGCTGACCCCGGTGAGCAACGCCGCGGTGATCGCCGGCAGCTGCGCCCGCCCGGGAACGCCGCCGGCGAACAGCAGGGTGCCCAGGCCGACCGAGATGATCACTACGCCGAGGAGTGCGATCGGTCCGGGGACCTCGCCGATGATCAGCGCGGCGCCGCCGGCGACCAGGAGCGGTGAGGCGCCCCGGGTCAGCGGGTAGACCTGGCTGAAGTGGCCGAGCTGGTACCCACGCATCAGCAACACGATGTAGACCACGTGCACCGCCACCGACGCGAGCAGCCAGGGCCAGGCCGGCGCGGCGGGCACCGGGGCGGCCAGCACCATCGGCAGGGCCACGACGGCGGACGCCAGCTGGATCAGCACGAAGCCGATCAGGCGGTCCGGGATCGCGTGCGCGATCGCGTTCCAGGCGGCGTGCAGCACCGCGGCGAACAGGACGGCGGCGACGATCCCGGCGGACAACGGCGCGGTCACCTCTTTCCTCGGCCACCTCGGCTGGTTACCGTTCAGGATCATGACAAGGGCTCTCGTTCTCGGCGGCGGCGGTGTGACCGGTATCGCCTGGCATCTCGGCCTGCTGTGCGGCCTTCAGCGCGCCGGCATCTCGCTGACCGGCGCGGACACGATCATCGGCACCTCGGCCGGTTCGGTCGTCGGCACACTCGTGGCCGCGGACATCGATCTGGAGGCGGCGGTCGCGCTCCAGGAGGTCGAGGCCGCTCCGGTCCGGCCCGGCGGCCGCAGCGAGGGCAGCGGCAGCCGGTGGCTGGCCGCGCTGTCGGTGCTGCTCGACCCGTCGGTCCCGGCCCAGCAGGCCCGCGCGCAGGTCGGCGCGATGGCGCTGGCCGCCGCGACGCCCGAGGAGGAGAGGTTCCTCGCCCAGATCGAGGCGATCCTGCCGGTGCGCGACTGGCCGGACCGCGACCTGCGGATCACCGTGGTCGACACGGCGGACGGCCGGGACGCGGTGCTGGACGCCAAGTCGGGAGTGCCGCTGCTGCAAGCGGTCGCCGCGAGCTGTGCGGTGCCCGGCCTGATGCCGCCGATCACCATCGACGGGCGTCGCTACATGGACGGCGGGGTCCGGGTGGGTGCCGGCGCCGACCTGGCCGCGGGCGCGGAGCGGGTGGTGGTGATCGCCCCGCTCGCCATGCTCAGCCGGGACCGGATCGTCACCGAGCTGTCGTCGACCGGCGCCGCGAAGACCCTGCTGATCGAGCCGGACGAGGCCTCGATCGAGGCCTTCGGCACCAACTTCATGGACCCGGCGCGGCGCGGCCCGTCCGTTCGCGCCGGGTTGGCCCAGGCCGAGGTCATCGCTGCTTCGGTACGCTCGGTCTGGTCCTGATCCTCCGCTTGCGCCGGTCGCGCGTTCCGGGGATCGGAAACGGCCCCGGACCGCCGGGACGGTCGGCGAGCCGGATCGGTCAGCGGACCCGGTGGCCGGCCCGGAAGACGGCGGCGACCGTTGGCAGGGCCGCCGGATCGGTCAGTGGGTCGCCGACGACCGCGAGCAGGTCGGCATCGTAACCGGAGGCGATCCGGCCCTTGCGGTCGCCGAGGCCGCACGCCCGGGCGGCGACCGAGGTGACCGATCGCAGCGCCTCGGCCGGTGCCACGCCGAGCAGGTTCACCATCATGGCCGGGCCGTAGGCCAGCGCGTCCGCCGGTTTCAGCGGCCCGATCCCGGAGTCGCTGCTGCACACCAGCGGGATCCCGGCCGCTCGTAGCTCCAGGAACACCCGGATGAGCAGCGGCAGCATCATCTCGATCCGCGGCGGCCGGGCCACTCCCGGCACCGGCTTCAGGGCGACCGTGGCACCGATCGGGATGCCGGCCGCCGCGATCGCCTCGACCACCGCCGGGTCGGCCGCGGCCCCGTCAGCGGTCATGAACGTGCCGTGTTCGATCATGTCCACACCGGCCGCCACCGCGTCCGCGATGCCGGGACCGCCGTGCGCGTGCACCGTCACCGGCAAGCCGCACCGGTGCGCCTCGTCGGCCGCCGCCCGCAGCTCGGCGACTCCGAACTGAGAGACGTGCGAGGCCGTGCCGGGGGTCAGCTCGCCACCGGTGGCCATCAGCTTGATCACGTCGACTCCGCGGTCGGCGTGCTCGCGCACCGCGGCCCGGATCGCCTCCGGCCCGCTCCCGACGCCGCCGCCGAGGAACCAGCAGTGACCGGTGCCGGTGGTGATCGGCGGACCGGCGGTGAGCAGCAGCGGCCCGGCGGCCGGGTCGGCCGTCGGCTTGTCGCGCAGCCGCAACGACAGGTACCCGCGGTCGCCGAGATCGCGAACCGTGGTGATGCCGGACGCGAGCGCGAGCCGGGCGTTGGCCCGCATCGTCACCAGCGCCTGCTCGTCGTCGGCCTCGGCCAGCCGGCCGACCGGGTCGGGGCTCGCGTCGAAGACCAGGTGGACGTGGGAGTCGACCAGCCCCGGCAGCAGGGTGACCGCGCCCAGGTCGGCGACCTCGGCGTCGGCGGGCAGGTCGCCACCGGATCGGACCGCGAGGATCCGTCCGTTCTCGATCAGTACCGTGGGTTTCTCGACCGGGTTCGCGCTGACGCCGTCGAAGAGCCGGTCGGCTCGCACAGCCAGCATGTCCACCAGGGGACCCGACGCGACCGGCGCCGGTCGATCAGAAACCCGTCAGAACAGCTCGATCCCGGCCGAAGGTCGTTCGCCGGTGGCCGTCCGGCCCGCACCGGAGCCGGCTCGGTGACCGGTGGCGGCCCGGCGATCACTGGACCGCGTCGGCCAGGCCGCACTCGTAGCCGAGGATCACCGCCTGCACCCTGTCGCGCAGGCCCAGTTTGGCCAGGATCCGGCCCAGGTGGGTCTTGACGGTGCTCTCCGACAGGACCAGGGTGGCGGCGATCTCGGCGTTGGACAGCCCGCGGGTGACCAGGGTGAGCACCTCCCGCTCGCGGCCGGTGAGGGCGGCGAGCCGCTGATCGGCGGCGGGCCGCGGCGGGACACTGCCGAGGTAGTGCGCGATGAGCCGCCGGGTCACGCTGGGCGCGGCCACCGACTCGCCGGCGGCGACCACCCGGACCGCGGAGATCAGGTCGACGGCGAGCGCGTCCTTGAGCAGGAAGCCGCTGGCGCCGGCGCGCAGGCCGGCCAGGACATACTCGTCCAGGTCGAAGGTGGTCAGGATGATGACGCGGGCCGGGTACGGGCCGGTCCGGATCCGGCGGGTGGCCTCGATGCCGTCGAGGCCGGGCATCCGGACGTCCATCAGCACCACGTCGGGCCGGGTCCGGGCGACCACGTCCAGGGCCTGCGCGCCGTCGGCCGCCTCACCGACCACCTCGATGTCGCCGGTCTCGTCGAGCACCAGCCGGAACCCGGTGCGCACCAGCGTCTGGTCGTCCACCAGCACCACGCGCACGCTCATGGGTCCACCGGCAGCAGCGCGCCGACCCGGAACCCGCCGCCGGGCCCGCGCCCGGTCTCCAGAGCGCCGCCGAGCATGGCGACCCGCTCGGCGATACCGCGCAGCCCGTTCCCGTGCCCGTCCGCGCCGGCGCCGGCCGGTCCGCACCCGTCGTCGACCACCTCGACCCGCAGGCGGTCCGGGTCGAAACGCAGCCTGACCTCGGCCGCGGCGTCCGGCCCGGCGTGCTTCAGAATGTTGGTCAGCGCCTCCTGCACGATCCGGTAGGCCGACAGGTCGACGGCGGCGGGCACCACCTCGGGCACCCCGTCGATGTGCAGCTCGATCCGCATCCCGGCGAGCCGCAACTGGTCGACGAGCGCGGGCACCGCCCCGATCCCCGGCAGTGGCGCGAGCTCGACCGCCTCGGCCCGCGGGAAGGCGGGATCCACTCCCCGCGAGGCCCGAGCCGCCACGTCCTCGCCGGACGAACCCCAAGCCGCTTTCGCGCCGGGCGAACCCCGAGCCGCCTCCACGGCGGACGGGGCCCCAGCAGCCGATTCCACGCCGGACGACGCCCGGGTCACCGCCTCCGCGCCGGGCGAAGCCCGGGTCGCCGTGAGAGCGGAAGGCGCGGCCCGCTCGGACCGATTGGCGGCGAGCAGGCGGCGCATCTCGGCGAGCGACGAGCGGCCCGTGGCGATCACGTGGTCGAGGGCGGTCGCGGCGCGGTCCGGATGCCGGTCGAGGGCGGCGGCCGCGCCCTGCGCCTGCACCACCATCACCGAGATCCCGTGCGCCACCACGTCGTGCAGCTCCCGGGTGATCCGGGCCCGCTCGGCGGCGACCGCGAGGGCGGCCCGCTGCCGCTCCTCCCGGGCCAGATCGGCGGTCCGCTGCTCGACGGCCGCCAGGTGGGCGCGCCGGCTGCGCATCCCGTCGCCGACCGCGTACGCCGCGACCAGCAGCAGCCACAACTCCAGCGCGGCCTGGCTGGTGTCCACCACGGGATCGACCCACCAGTGCGTATCCTGCGCCGGCACGCTCGTGCCGACGATGATCCGCTCGACGACCTGGCCCTCTTTCGCCGCCTGCGCGTCCTTGGCGGCCCCGAGGGACTCCTGGTTGACCTGGACCCGGCTGATCAGCATCGCCGAGTAGGTCAGGCTCATCAGCGCGGTGAGCAGGATGATCGCGGTGCGGCGCCGCCGGGCGCCGTCGGCCATCGTGTACATCATCAGCGGCAGGGCGAGGTCGATCAGCTGGAACTTGGTCTGCGTGATCAGATGGCCGAACACGCCCACCCCGACGAGCGCGAGCGCCAGCCACGGACGCTGCCGCCGGAGCAGCAGACCGGCGATGATGAGCCCGGCCAGCATCCACCAGCCGGCCGACAGCTCGGCGGGCGCCTTCGCCTTCTGGCCGGTCATGAGTCCATTGACCAGCCAGGGAATCACCGTTAACAGGAACAACGCCAGCGCGAGACCGGCGTCGGTCAGGAATCGACGCGGCACGCCCCTCATCGTAGGAATCCGAGCGCCGGACCGCGTCAGACCCAGGTCTTACATCAGCGGTACCACCACGGGCGGAACGACCGACCGTGGTCGGACGAGATCGATCATCGTGGCGACCACCGTGGAGCCATGACCAAGACATCATCGGCAGTGCTGATCATCGCGGTGCTCGCCGCCGGCCTGGCCGGCTGCGACCACGGCACGCCGTCCGCCGCGCCGAGCGCGTCGTCGAACCGGCAACAACTCCTCGCCCTCGGCCAACAGTGGGTCCAGTGCCTGCGCGACAAGGGCCTGACCCGGATGCCGGACGCCGAGCTCAGCCAGGACGGCTATCTCCAGTTCCCGGCCGGCGACTACAACTGGAAGGACGACCTGCGCAAACACCAGGCCATCATCAACGCCTGCCAGTCGATCGAGGACAGCTACCCGCCCAACGCGTTCCGCCCCAAGGAGCAGTTCTCCGCCGACGACCTGCGGAAACTCGCCGCATACGCGGACTGCGTGCGCAAGCACGGCATCCCGGACTTCCCCGACCCGAACGCGGCCGGCGAGTTCGACGTCACCGGCACCTCCCTGGCCAACGGCATTCCCGGGTCACTGCGCGACAAGGCCGACCAGGCCTGCCACACCGTCTGGGACGGCTCGGTGAAGATCACCGGCGGCAGCGGAGGCAAGAAGTGAGCCGCCGCGGTGTCGCGCTCGCGATCGTGGTGACCGCGCCGCTGGCGGCCGGGGTCGCCTACGCCGCGCAGGCCGAACCGCACGCGGCGCAGGCGCCGGCCGCCGAGATCACCACCGGGACCGCCGAGGTCACCCGCGGCAGGCTCACCCAGACGGTGCAGGTCGGCGGGGAGCTGAGTTACACCGGGTCGTACACGATCGACCATCAGGGCGAGGCGGGCGTGCTCACCGCCTCGGCCGCGCCGGGCGCGACCATCGGCCGCGGCAGGATCCTGTTCCGGGTGGCCGACCATCCGGTCCGCCTGCTGCTGGGCGCGGTGCCGGCCTACCGCGATTTCCGGTACGGCATGAGCGACGGTCCCGACGTCCGCCAACTGGAGACCAACCTGGTGGCACTCGGCCTGGATCCGGATCACCGGATGACGGTCGACCGGCACTTCAGCGCCGCCACCGCTGCCGCGATCCGTCGCTGGGAGGCGTCCTGGGGCCGCCGCTGGTGGGAACGCACCGGCACCCTGACCCAGGGCGACGTCGTCTTCCTGCCCACCCCGGTGCGGGTCACCACCCGGTCGGCCCGGATCGGCGCGCCGGTCGGCCCCGGCACGACCGTGCTGACCGGGACGTCCACCGAGCGGGCGGTGATCGCCCAGGTGCAAACCGACAGCCTCAGCCGGGTGCACGTCGGCGACCGGGTCAGCGTCGAGCTGCCGGACGCCGACCCGATCCCCGGCCGGGTGACCGAGATCGGCCAGGCCGCGACCCTCCCGGCGAACTCACCGGACGCCGACCCGCAGAACCCGGACGCGGCCACCGTCCCGGTCACCGTCGCCGTCCGGCTGCCCCGCGGCCTCGCCGTGAGCGAGACCCCGGTGACCGTCGACGTCACCACCGGCGCCAAGGAACACGTGCTGCTGGCGCCGATCGCCGCGCTGCTCGCCCGGCCCGGCGGCGGCTATCAGGTACGGCTGGCCGGCGGCACGCTGGTCCCGGTCCAGCTCGGCGACTTCGACGAGAGCAGCGGCCGGGTCGAGGTCAAGAGCGGCCTCACCGAGGGCCAGTCCGTGGAGGTGCCGGCATGACCGCCGTTCTGGAACTCCTCGACGTCCACAAGGTCTACCCCGGCACACCGCCGGTGGCGTCGTTGCGCGGGGTCACGTTCACCGTGCGCAGCGGCGAGCTGGTCGCGGTCGCCGGCCCGTCCGGCTCCGGCAAGACCACGCTGCTCAACCTGGCGGCCGGCCTGGACCGTCCCTCCGCCGGCTCGGTACGCATCGGGGGCGTGCCGGTGGAGAAGTTGCGCGACCGCCAGCTGTCCGGGGTGCGCGCGCACCGGCTCGGTGTCGTCTTCCAGCAGTTCGTCCTGCTCGAACGGCTGACCGCGATCGACAACGTGGGCACCGGCCTGCTGTACCGCGGGGTGCCGGGCGCCGACCGCCGGCGGGCCGCCCGGGACGCCCTGGACCGGGTCGGTCTCGCCCACCGGGCCGGCTTCCCGGCCGCACACCTGTCCGGCGGCGAACGCCAGCGGGTGGCGATCGCCCGCGCCCTGGTCGGCCGCCCCGCCGTGGTCCTCGCCGACGAGCCGACCGGCAACCTCGACTCGGCCTCCGGCGCCGGCGTGGTCGAGTTGCTGCACGAGCTCAACGCGGACGGCGTGACCATTGTGGTGATCACCCACGACGAGCGGGTCGCCGCGGCCATGCACCGGCGGGTGGAGATCGAGGACGGCCGGGTGGTCCGCGACTCCGGAGGTGTGTCGTGAGGTCCCGGCTGCGGGCGGCGGACCTGCTCCCGGTCAGCACGGTCGGGCTGCGCTCCCGGCCGGGCCGGACCGCCCTGTCGATCATCGGGGTGGCGATCGGGATCGCGGCGATGGTGGCGGTGCTCGGCGTGACCCGGTCCAGTCAGGCGGACGTGCTGGCCCAGATCGATCGGGTCGGGACGAATCTGCTGACGGTGGCGAACGGGAAGACGCTGCGCGGGGCCGAGGCGGAGCTTCCGGTGTCGGCGGGGGCGGCGGTTTCGCGTACCGAAGGCGTCTTGTCCTCCGCGGTGACCGCGACCCTGCCGGTCCGGGTCTATCGCAGCGACCGCATCCCGCCCGGCCGCACCGGTGGGCTCTCGGTCCGCGTCGCGGACCCCGGTCTGCTGGCGACGCTCGACGGGACGCTGGCGCACGGCAGGTTCCTGGACGCGGCGCTGGTCCGCTATCCGGCGGTGGTGCTCGGGCACTACGCCGCGACGGTGCTCGGCATCCGGGACGTCGGCGGGCAGCCGCGGGTGTGGCTCGGGGATCGGTGGTTCACCGTGGTCGGGGTGCTCGCCCCGATCGAGCTGGCGCCCGAACTGGACACGGCGGCACTGATCGGTGCGCCGGTCGCGACCGCGGACTTCGGCTACGAGGGGCATCCGACCAGGATCTTCGTGCGGGCGCAGACGTCCCGGACCGGGGAGGTCGCCGGGCTGCTCGGGCGGGCGGCGGATCCGTCGCATCCCGAGGAGGTGGCGGTGAGCCGGCCGTCGGAGGCGCTCACCGCACGGCTCGCGGTCACCGGCGGGACCACGGTGCTGCTGCTCGGGCTGGGTGCGGTGGCGCTGCTGGTGGGTGGGATCGGGATCGCCAACGTGCTGGTGATCTCGGTGCTGGAGCGGCGTACCGAAATCGGTTTGCGAAGGGCCCTCGGCGCCACCCGCGGACATGTCGGCGCGCAGTTCCTGACCGAGTCGTTGCTGCTCGGCGTGGGTGGCGGCGCGGCGGGGGTGGCGCTCGGGACGGTCATCACGTTCGCGATGGCGTCCGCCCGGGGCTGGCCGACCCTGGTCCCGGCGTGGGCGGTCGGCGCGGGCCTGGCCACGGCAGTGCTGATCGGCGGCTGCGCCGGGCTCTATCCGGCGATGCGGGCGGCCCGGCTGTCGCCCACCGAGGCACTCCGCACGATGTGATCGACGTGGCACGGATCGGGGAGGGAGCGCTCCCAGAAGTCTCCTAGAGTCTCTGACGAGGCGGTCCGATGGGGACGACCGCCCCTGATACCAAGCGGGGATTCACGTGTTGAAACGAGCCGGCCTGTTCACGTCCGTCGCCATCGGCGCTCTCGCGCTCACCGCGGCCTGCTCCAGCGGTTCAAGCACCACCGACACCGGAACCACCACCGGCACCGGCACCACGGCCGGCGCGAGCAGCGCCCCGGCGGCGACCACCACCGCCACCGAGCAGCCGGCGGCGACCGCCACCACCCGGCCGGCCACGACGACGAAGGCCACCCCGACCAGCGATCCCGGCGACGGCGGGATCCTGGCCGGGGCCGGGACCGACGCCAACTGGAAGAAGTTCGTCGAGCCGTGCGAGGCGCCGCAGAAGGTGATGATCCAGAAGGTGATCACCGCGGACGTCAACGGCGACGGCACCTTCGACGCGCTGGTCGCGCACGCGTGCTCGCCGATCACGTCCTACTGGCCGACGGTGGTGGACGTCTTCGACGGCACGTCGCCGGCCGCCAAGCCGAAACGGCTCGGCGCCCTGCTCCAGGACGTCGGGCCGGACGACCTGCCGTACCTGGACACCATGAAGGTCAAGAACGGCGTGGTGACGATCCAGGCCTACGGCGTCGACAAGCACACCGACCAGTCCTGCCCGAGCGTCTACTACACGTACGAGTACAAGTACAGCGGCGCCAAGTTCTCCCGGACCAGCCGCGTCGCGGGCAACGCCAACCACTGCCCGGACATCACCAACTGATCCTCGCGCGGATTTGTCGGACCCCGGCTCTAGGGTCGGGGTCATGGCTTCCACCGTCACCACCGCGGACTGGGACAGCGGCGTCGGCGAGCGCCGGGCCCACGAGGGCGTCGCGTTCGTCGACCTCGACCTCTGCGAGACCAGCTTGCAGGGCGTCGAGTTCACCGACTGCACGTTCCGCAACGCCCGGTTCAACTGCGCCGAGCTGTCCGACGTCGCGTTCATCAACTGCACCTTCACCGGGTGCAATTTCTTCGACGCCACGTTCACCGGCTGCAAGCTGACCGGCAGCGTGTTCGAGCGCTGCGAGTTCGAGCTGCTCACGGTGGATGGCGGGGACTGGTCGTTCGCCTCGCTGCGCCGCGCCGAGCTGGGCGGCGCCACGTTCACCGGCGTGCGGATGCGGGAGGCGGATCTGACCGGCGTGCGCTGCGCCGGGGGCACCCTGCGGGGGGCTGACCTGTCCGGGGCGTTGCTGGAGTCGGCCGATCTGAGCCGCTGCGATCTGCGTGGTAGCGATCTGTCGGCGCTGGATCCGGCGAGGACCCAGATCCGGCGGGCCGTCATCACGCCGGATCAGGCTGTCACCATCGCTCTGGCCCTCGGTCTGGAAATCCGCGACTGATCTGACTTTCCTGCCTCCGACCCGGCCTGGCGCTCCGTTCAGCGGCCGATCCTTCCCCAGGCGTGGTGTCCGCGGACGCGGAGGTCAGCAGAGGATTTGATCAAGCCGGTCGCGGCACCGGAGTGATTCCCCGGATCGAACTCAGCGCCCGCACCCGGGTCGACGGCACCGTGCTCGTCGAGATCGCCGATCGCGGCATCGGCATTCCCGCCGCCGAACGACCCAGGGTCTTCGACGCGTTCCACCGCTGCGCCAACAGCGGCGGCTATCCCGGGACCGGCCTCGGCCTGGCGATCTGCAAGCGGATCGTCGAGCGCCACGGCGGGCGGATCGGCGCCGACGAGAACCCGGGCGGCGGAAGCCGCTTCTGGTTCACCCTTCCCGGGGCCGCTGGTCCCGCAGGCGGGCCGGAACCCGCGGCGGCGCGTTCATGATCGGCAGCGGTGCGTGTGACCTAGTCCCGAGCTGCGGGAAGCCTCCGCCACCCCGACCTAGGCTGTCGGTAATGTGCGAGCCGCCCCGCTACACCGCCTACAGATTGCCCTGATACGTGACAACCGCAGCGATCTCCACCGACCTGGTGCAAGCCCTGGCCCGAGCCGGCGTCCCCGACGTGCTGACCGATTCGGCACACCGTTCGGCGTACGCCAGCGACGCCTCCCTCTACCGGGTCGTGCCGCAGGCGATCGTGCGGCCGCGCCACGACGACGATGTGGCCGCGACCCTGCGGGTCTGCCGTGAGCTGGGCATTCCGATCACGGCCCGGGGTGCGGGCACCTCGGTGGCCGGCAACGCGATCGGGCCGGGCGTGATCCTGGACTTCAGCCGCCACATGAACAAGGTGCTGGAGGTCGACCCGGAGACCCGGACCGCCCGGGTGCAGGCGGGCACCGTGCAGGCGGTGCTCCAGGCGGCCGCGAAACCCTACGGGCTGCGGTTCGGGCCGGATCCGTCGACGCACACCCGCTGCACCATCGGCGGCATGATCGGCAACAACTCGTGTGGCTCGCGGACCCTCGGATACGGGCGGACCTCGGACAACACGGTCGCGCTCAGGGCGTTCACGGTCGACGGCGAGGTGCTGGTCACCGGGCCGGAGCTCAGCGGCGCGGAGAAGACCGTCGCGGCGCTGCGGGACGTGATCGGGGCGCACCTGGCGGTCGGCCGGACCGAGTTCGCCACCTTCGGCCGCCAGGTCTCCGGCTACGCGGTCGAGCACCTGCTCCCGGAGAACGGGTTCAACCTCACCGAGTTCCTGGTCGGCAGCGAGGGCACCCTGGCGATCGTCACCGAGGCGACCGTCCGGCTGGTCGCCGACCCCGCGCACCGCGTGCTGGTCGTCCTCGGTTACCCCGATTTCGGTACGGCCGGCGACGTCATCCCGGCGATCCTCGAGTTCACCCCGACCGCCTGCGAGGGCCTGGACCACCGGATCTGTGATGTGGTGCGCAGCCGCCGCGGACCGGACGCCGTCCCGCCGCTGCCCAGCGGCACCGCCTGGCTGATGGTGGAGATCGCCGGCGACGACCTGGACGAGGTTCGCGAGCGGGTCCGGGGCCTGGTCGCCGCGTCCGAGGCGGTGGACCACGTGATCGTCGAGGACACCGCGAAGGCCGCGCCGCTGTGGAAGATCCGCGAGGACGGCGCCGGGCTGGCCGGGCGCGCCCCGAGCGGGCTGCCCGCGCACGCCGGGTGGGAGGACGCCGCGGTGCCGCCCGCCAGGATCGGGGCGTACCTGCGGGACTTCGACGCGCTGTGCGCCCGGCACGGGCTGGCCGTGATGCCGTACGGGCACCTGGGCGACGGCTGCGTGCACGTGCGGCTGGACTTCCCGCTGGACTCCCCGGGCGGGCCGGGCAAGTTCCGGGCGTTCCTGGAGGACGCGGCCGACCTGGTGGTCAGCTACGGCGGGTCGCTGTCCGGCGAGCACGGGGACGGGCGGGCGCGCAGCGAGCTGCTCAGCCGGATGTACTCGCCCGAGGCGATGAACCTGTTCCGGCAGATCAAGCACACCTTCGACCCGGGCAATCTGCTGAACCCGGGCAACCTGGTCGACCCGGATCCGGTGGACGCGAACATCCGGGTGTCGCAGGCGCGCAAGGTGACGGTGCCGCTGGCGCTGGCGTATCACCACGACGGCGGGGACTTCAACCAGGCCGTGCACCGGTGCACCGGGGTGGGGAAGTGCCGGGTGGACACCACGGTGCTGGGCGGGGTGATGTGCCCGTCGTTCCTGGCCACCAGGAACGAGAAGGACTCGACCCGTGGGCGGGCGCGGGTGCTTCAGGAGATGCTGGACGGGGATTTGGCGCCGGACTGGCGGGCGGAGGCCGTACACGACGCCCTTGATCTTTGTCTGTCCTGCAAGGGCTGTGCTTCGGACTGTCCGACCGGGATCGACATGGCGGCCTACAAGTCCGAGGTTCTGCACCAGAGCTACAAGGGGCGGACCCGGCCGCGGTCGCACTATTCGCTGGGCTGGTTGCCGCGCTGGTCGCGGCTGGCGTCCAGGATGCCGGCCGTCGCGAACCTGATGACCAGCCTGCCGGGGATCCGGGGCCTGGCGCTCTACCTCGCCGGGGTCGACTCGCGGCGGTCGATCCCGACCTTCGCCGCCAAGACCTTCAAGTCGACTTTCAAGCCGATCAAGACCGGTAGACCCGTCATCGTCTTCGTCGACAGCTTCACCGACCACTTCGCGCCGGAGATCGCGCAGGCGGCCGTCGACCTGCTCGTCGACGCCGGATACGCGCCCCAGGTGACCAGCAAGAAGGCGTGTTGCGGGCTGACCTGGATCAGCACCGGGCAGCTGGACGCGGCCCGCCGGATCCTCGGCGTCACGGTGAACGAGCTGCACCAGGCGGTGAAGAAGGGCATCCCGATCGTCGGGCTGGAGCCGTCCTGCACCGGGGTGCTGCGCAGCGACGCGGTCGAGCTGGTGGACACCGAGGCGGCCCGCGAGGTGGCCGCGGCCACCAAGACCGTCGCCGAGCTGCTCGCGGCCACGCCGGGGTGGACGCCGCCGTCGCTGGACGGTGTCCGGGTGGTCGCCCAGCCGCACTGTCACCACCATGCGGTGATGGGCTGGGAGGCCGACGCCAAGCTGCTCAAGCAGGCCGGGGCGACGGTCAAGCGGCTCGGCGGGTGCTGTGGCCTGGCCGGGAACTTCGGTGTGGAGCGCGGGCACTACGAGGTGTCGGTGCAGGTCGCCGAGCAGCAGTTGCTGCCCGCCTTGGAGAAGGCCGAGGAGGGCGACATCTTCCTGGCCGACGGCTTCTCCTGCCGCACCCAGGCGGACGACCTGGCCGACGTCTCCGGCATCCACCTGGTGCAGCTGCTGGCCGGCGCCCTCCCGGGCAGGAAGCGGTGATCCGCAGCTTCCGCTGGGACGACTACGACGCGGTCGCCGCCGTGTGGGCGGCGGCCGCGCGTGAGGTGGTCCCGCGCGCCGAGCTGGAGCTGAAACTGGCTCGCGACCCCGAGCTGTTCCTGGTCGCGGTCGACGGCGAACGGGTCACCGGGGTGGTGCTGGGCACCTGGGACGGCCGCCGCGGCTGGATCCTGCGCCTCGCGGTCGACCCGGCCCGCCGCCGTGAGGGAATCGCGACGGCGCTGGTGCGGGAGCTGGAGGGCCGGTTCCGGGCGCTCGGCTGCCCCCGGATCAACCTGCTGGTGATGCCGGAGAACGAGGCCGGCCTGCGCTTCTGGCAGGAGCTCGGCTACCTGCCGATGCCCGACGTGCTGTGCACCAAACCCCTTTAAACCCATTTTCGGTACGACCTGAGCGTCCATCCTGATTTGTCGGTGACGCTACGACCGGCTGGAGCGCCGAGCCGGACAGCGACACGCCGAAGAAGGACTCGTCCGACGGTTATCAGGAGTGTCCGAAGCCGGCCGCGGTCTTCAAGAAGGCCGACCCGGCGGACGACATCTCCGCGGGTTTCACCTCGCCCGGCGATGCGGATCTCCGCGAGGTGTGCAGGCGCCTAGGATCACCGGAGTGACCGGGACGGCGCAGTGCGTGAGCCGCAGCTGCACCAGCGGGTGGGGCGACTGGATACACGGTGAGCTGTGGCTGACACCGGACGCGCTGGTGCGCCGGCGGCTGGACCTGTCCGAGACCATGGCGAACGGGACCGGGCCGACGGTCCGGCCGCCGCTCCCGGTGGCCGGCGCCGACTGGTTCGCCTACCACCGGGAGGCGATCCTGGCCGAGCATCGCACCAACCGGTACTTCGCCTTCGACGCGATCGCCACGGCGCGGCTGCGCCACGGAATCCTCAACGACGCGCTGCGGATCACGCTGCGCGACGGCACGCGGCATCGGCTGCTCTGGCTGACCAGCGATCCCGCTCATGCGATCCTGTTCGGCGCCCTTCCCGGGCTGCTCGGGCCCCGGCTGTTCCGCTGAGCGCGGATCACCCGGCCGGGACCGTGTCCCGCAGGTCGGCGTCGTCCAGTGAACCGGCCGGGGTGCCCTCGGCGAGCGCGCGGTGCAGGCGGGCCTGGATCGCGGCGGCGACCGGCGTCGGCACGCCGTGCAAGCGTCCGAGCAGCACGATCTCGCCGTCCAGGAAATCCGTCTCGGGCAGCGTCGATCGGGTCAGGCTCTGCCGGGTCGAGCTGCCGGCCTGGGGGTGGGTGGGGATCTCCACCGAGGTGAACGTGCCCCGATCGGGGGTGGCCGGGGTGATCCCGGCGGCGGCGTAGACCGCGGCCGCCTCGGCTCGCGCTCCGGCCAGTACGGCGTCCCGCAGCGCGCTGGGCCGGTAGAGGGCGTCGAGCGTGTTGAGCAGGTTGCCGAGCAGCTTGGCGGCCTTGTGCGCGGTGATGTCCGGGACCACGTGCACGGTGAAGCCGCCCGGGCGCAGTCCCGCCGCGACCCGCTCGGTCACCTCGTCGCTGCCGGCCGGATAGCGGCCGAGGAACAGCACGGCCGGGACCGGCTCGGCGTGGTTGACCACCTCGCCCGGCACCAGGTAGGTCGCCGGGATCCACACCACGCCGCCGATCACGTGGGCGAACGAGCGGAGGGCGGTCCGTTCGTTGTCGAGGCCGTTCTGCAGGGTGATCAGGGGCAGGTCGGTGGCGGCGACGCCGGTCCGGCCGTCGGCGCGTTTGACCGGGCGCCAGGCCCACTCGCGGACCGCCGCCGCGGTGTCCTGCGACTTGGTGGCCAGCACCAGGACGTCGGTCTCGGTCAGCTCCACCTCTTCGGGTCCGGCCGCTACCGGGATGCGCAACCGGTGGACGCCGCCGGGGCGTACGTAGGTGAGCCCCTGCTCGCGCAGCGCGGCGAGCTGGGCGCCGCGGGCGACCAGCAGCGTGTCGGCTCCGGCGCGGTGCAGCTCGGCGGCGACGGATGCGCCCACCGCGCCCGCGCCGATCACCACGTAGCGGAGAATCCGACCTGTTTCGCCGATGGGCTCGGTAGGACTTGATGACGAACTCATGCGGGTCAGTATGGCCCGCCGAGAAGGGCTTGGACAGGTGATCTAAAACCTATTAGGTTGGTGGGCGAACTAGGAAAGGCTGTCGCATGACCCTTGCTACCGGGGACGCCGTCCGCACCTGGACCGAGCCCGACCCGATCCCGCTGCGCGGAACGCTGATCCTGCTCCCCGGACGCGGCGAGTCGCCCGGCGTCTACGAGCGCTTCGGTCGCCGGCTGGCCGCCGACGCCTACCGGGTGCACGCCGTCACGGCGCCCAGCGACGACCCGGCCCGTGCCCGGGAGCAGGTGACCGCGTTGCTGACCGGCGCCGACCCGGTGAAGCCGCGGATCGTGGTCGGGTCGGACGCCGGGGCGGCGTACGCCGCGAGCCTGGCCGCGACCCGCCGACTGCCCCGCGCCTCCGCGCTGATCCTGGCCGGTCTGCCGGCCGCGCCGCAGGCCGCGCCGCACCGGGACTGGGCCGCCGAGCTGGACGCACGTACCACCTGCCCCACCCACCGCGGGCGGATCAGCGACGGCGAGGTCCGCCCCGGACAGCTCTTCACCGACCTGCCCGCCGACTGGTTCCACCCGGACGATCCGGGCGAGATCACCGTCCCGGTCCTCGGCCTGCACGGCGAGAAGGACCCGGTCAGCCCGCTCGACGGCGTCCGCCGGTGGTACGCCTCGGTGCCCCGCGCCGACCTGGTCAGCATCGCCGACGCCCCGCACGACGTGCTCAACGACCGGAACCACCGCACGGTGGCCGCCTCGATCGTGCTGTTCCTGGAACGCCTGCGCGCCGGCGCACCGATCGCCCGCGCCGAGCGGAAGAACGCGTGATCGATCTGCGCCACCGGTCCGCGCTGGCCACCCAGTTCGCCGGCGCCCGGGCCAACCCCGGCGCCGCGGTCGTCGCCACCGTGGCCGGGCTGATCAACGGATCCACGATGGTGGCCGGCGCGTCCGCGATCGCCTGGGCCACCGACCACCTGGTGGTGCCGGCGCTCTCCGGCGACCGGGTGCCGGCCCGTGCCTGGTGGCTCAGCGCGCTGTTCGTCCTCGGCGTCTCGGCCACCCGCTGGCTGACCATCCTGATCCGCGGCGTCGCCACCGGCCGGGTGCAGTACCGCGCTCAGGCCGAGACGCGGCGTGCCGTCGTGCACCGCTACCTCGACCTGCACCCGGACTGGCATCGGGAGCGCTCGCCCGGCCGGCTGCTCGCGCACGCCGGTGGGGACGTCGACGCGATCTGGTCGCCGATGCAGTTCGCCTATATGGCGGTCGGCATGGTGGGCATGCTGCTGCTCGCCCTCACCGAGCTGTTCCACCAGGCGCTCGGCCTCGGCCTGGTCGGCGTCGCCCTGGTCGGGCTGGTGTTCGCGCTGAACGTGACCTACCAGCGGCTGCTCGCGCCGCGGGCCCGGGACGCGCAGGCCGCCCGCGGGGTGGTCAGCGGAGTGGCGCACGAGTCGATCGCGGGCGGGCCGGTGGTGCGCAGCCTGGGGCTGACCGAGCGGGAGGACGGCCGGTTCGCGCCCGGGGTGGAGAAGCTGCGGGTGGCGGATCTGCGGATGGCCTCGATCAGTTCGGTCTTCGACCCGCTGCTGGAGCTGCTGCCGACGGCGGCGGTGCTGGTGGTGCTGGTGATCGGGGCACCCCGGGTGCAGCAGGGAACGCTCAGTGTGGGTGCGCTGGTCGGCGTGGTGTACCTGCTGATCACGATCGCCGTTCCGTTGAACGTGATCAGCCGGTTCCTGTCGATGCTGCCGATGTCCTCGGCGGGACGGGAACGGGTGTATGGGGTGCTGGGGAGTGCTCATCGCGTACGCGAAGGGGACCGGACGCTGAGCGGACCGCGAGCGATGCGGGTGGAACTGCGCGGCGCCGGCGTCAGCCGGCAGGGCCGGACCCTGCTCGCGGACCTCGACCTGGTGCTCGAACCGGGCACCGTGACCGTGGTCGTCGGCGCGGTCGGCAGCGGCAAGACCACGCTGCTCGACCTGGCCGGCGGGCAGATCCACGCCGACACCGGGACCGTGCTGCTGGACGGCGCCGACGTGCGCGAGCTGACCGGGGCCGCGGTGCCGGCGCACGTCGCGACGGTGCCGCAGAGCCCGTTCCTGTTCGCCGAGTCGATCCGGGACAACCTGGTGCTCGACGGGTCCTACCGCGACGACGAGCTGTGGGACGCGCTGCGGCGGGCGGCGGCCGACGAGATCGTGCGCGGCCTGCCGGATGGCCTGGACACCGTGGTGGGTGAGCGGGGCGCCACCCTCTCCGGCGGGCAGCGGCAGCGGATCTGCCTGGCCCGGGCGCTGCTGCGGCGGCCCCGGCTGCTGATCCTGGACGACTTCACCTCGGCGCTGGACGCCCGGGTGGAACAGCAGGTGCTGGCCGGCCTGGCCGCCGAACCCGGCCCGACCGTGCTGATCAGCACCAACCGGCCGGGCCCGCTCGCGCTGGCCGACCAGATCGTGACGCTCCGGGACGGCCGGATCGAGGATGAGGTGCCGATTGTCCACTGAGCTGCTGACCGACCTGAGCGGGATCGGGCCACGGCGGCTGATCGCCGTCGCGGTCCGGGAATCCCCGCAGTTGCGGCAGGGCCTGGCCGGAACGGTGCTGCTCGCGCTGCTGGCCGGCGCCGGCCGGATCATCGCGCCGCTCACCGTCCAGCACGTCGTCGACGCGGGGCTCGCGCCCCACACGGTCGGCCCGGCGGTCGCGGTGGGCGTCGGCGCGGTGCTGCTTGCCGGTACGTCCTCGCTGCTGCTCAACCGCCGTCTGCAGAGCCGGGTGGAGGCCGCCCTGGCCGGGTTGCGCCGGGACGGGCTGCGCCGGGTGCACGACATGGCCGCCTCGACCGCCGACCGGGCGCCCAGCGCCGACCTGGTCAGCCGGTTGACCAGCGACCTGGACCAGGTGACCACGTTCCTCCAGGGCGGCGGCATCCAGTTCGTGACCAACGCGGCCCAGTTGCTGATCGCGACCGGGATCCTGCTGGTGTACGGCTGGCAGCTGGCGGTGCCGGTGCTGCTGATCACGGCGGTGCTGATCGCGGCGATGACCCGGACCCAGCGGGTGATCGGGCGGCGCTTCGACCGGGCGCGCCGGGATCTGTCGGCGATGCAGAGCGTGGTGGCGGAGTCGGTGATCGGCGGACCGCTGATCCGGTCGACCGGGACTCAGGAGCGGACCCGGGGAAAGCTGGACCGGGCGGTGGAGCGGGCGCGGGACAGCCTGATCGGGACGCTGGTGCCGCTGCACGGGAACGCGTCGCTGGGGGAGTTGGCGATCTCCACGATGACGGTCACCGTGTTGCTGGGTGGCGTCTGGTGGGGTGGGTTCACCGCCGGGCAGGTGGTGGCGATGGTGTTCCTGGTGACGTTCTTCGTCCGGCCGTTGCAGTTCGTGGTGCAGAGTCTCGGGGAGGCGCAGAATGCGCTGACCGGGTGGCGGCGGGCTTTGGAGTTGGTCACCACGCCGTCGGGCCGGGTCGTCGGTGGCCTCGCGGTGCCGGCCGGGCCGGTCAGCGTGGAAATATCCGACATCTCTGCGCGTTATCCCGGCGGGCCGCTCGTGCTGCACGGCGTCTCGGTCCGGATCGAGGCGGGGGAGCACGTCGCCGTGGTGGGCCGGACGGGCTCGGGGAAGTCGACGTTCGCCAAGTTGCTCACCCGGCGCCTGTCGCCTTTCTCGGGAAGTATCCGTTTGTCGGGGATCTTGCTGGAGGAGCTGGGCGAGCTCGCCGGCCGCGTGGTGATCGTGCCTCAGGACCCGTTCCTGTTCGACGGCACGATCGCGGACAACATCCGCATCGGTGTCCCGGGCGCCGGTGACCAGGACGCCCGGCGGATCCTGGATCGGCTGGGGCTAGCCGATTGGCACGCCAAGCTGCACCTGGCGGTCGGCGTCGGCGGTGAGCGTCTCTCCATCGGGGAGCGTCAGCTGGTCGCCCTGGCCCGCACCGCGCTGGTCGACCCGGACCTGGTCATCTTCGACGAGGCGACGTCCGGGATCGACCAGGAGACGGACGCCGCCGTGCAGCGTGCCCTGGCCGAGCTGACCCACGGCCGCACGACCATCTCGATCGCGCACCGCATCCCGACCGCCGAGGCCGCCGACCGGGTGCTGGTCTTCGCCGACGGCCGTCTGGTCCAGTCCGGCCCGCACCACGCGCTGCTGGACGAGCCTGGCCCTTATGCCGCCCTGGTCGACGCCTGGCACTCGACCGAGGTAGTAGGCCGGCCGGTGCGAAGCTAGACCGTGGGTGGGTCCGGATCCGGGCCGGGATTTCTAGCGTCGATGCCATGATTGAAGTCGACGGATTGGTGAAGCGATTCGGAACGACGACCGCGGTCGACGGGTTGTCGTTCGAGGTACGCCCGGGACGGGTGACCGGCTTCCTCGGCCCGAACGGGGCGGGGAAGTCGACGACGATGCGGATGATCCTGGGCCTGGACCGCCCCAGCGCCGGCCGGGCGACCGTGGCCGGGCGGGCGTACCGCGAGCATCCGGCACCGCTGAAGGTGGCCGGCGCCCTGCTGGAGGGCCGGGCCGTGCACCGCGGACGCACGGCCCGCGAGCACCTCCTCGGACTGGCCCGGACCCACGGCATCGGCCGGACCCGGGTGAACGAGGTCCTGGCCGAGGCGGGGCTGGCCGCGGTCGCGACCCGCCGGGCCGGCGGTTTCTCGCTCGGCATGGGCCAGCGCCTCGGGATAGCCGCCGCGCTGCTCGGCGACCCCGCGGTGGTCATCCTCGACGAGCCGGTGAACGGCCTGGACCCGGACGGCGTGCTGTGGATCCGGACGTTGCTGCGGCGGCTCGCCGCCGAGGGCCGTACGGTCCTCGTCTCGAGCCACCTGATGAGCGAGATGGCGGTGACCGCGGACCACCTCCTGGTCATCGGTAACGGACGGTTGCTCGCCGACACGGCACTCGACGATCTCCTCGGCCAGGACCGCTGCCTGGTCCGCTCCTCCGACCCGGACGGCCTCCGCGACCTGCTGACGGCTCGCGGGGCGACGGTCACCGCACCGGCGACCGGCCTGCTGGAGGTCGCCGGCCTGGGCATCGAGGAGATCGGCGCGACCGCGGCCGCCCGGCACCTGGTGGTGTACGAACTCACCCCGGTCAAGGCGTCCCTGGAGCAGGCCTACATGGCCCTGGTGCGCTCATGATCCGCGTGACCTTCCCCCGAGTCCTCGCCGCCGAGTGCGGCAAACTGCGTGCCCTGCGCTCCACCTGGGCGATGTTCGGCGTGGTCGCGATCCTCACCGTGACCCTGGCCGGAGTGATCGGCTGGAACGCCAACCGGCTGCCCGGCGCCTCCAACACCCCCGCCGAGATCATCGGCCGGGCCTTCCTCGGCGTGGACGTGTTCTCCCTGGTCCTGGGCGCGTTCGGGATCATGGCGATCACCGGCGAGTTCGGGTCCGGGCTGATCCGGGCCACCTTCGCCGCGGTGCCGCGCCGCCTGCCGGTCCTCGGGGCGAAGGCCCTCGCGCTGACCGCCCTGGCGGTGCCGGTGATGCTCCTGGTCTGCGTCGCCTCGCTGGCGGTCAGCCAGTCGTTCGCCCCGGCCGCGGACCGGCTCGGCGCGGGCGACCCGGATGTCCTCCGGGCGGTCCTCGGAGCGGCCGCCGCACCGGTCGCGCTGGCCCTGTTCGGGCTCGGGCTGGGTGCGGTGCTGCGGCACTCGGCGACCGCCATCACCGTCTACGTGCTGCTGGTCCTGGTGCTCCCGGCGCTGCTCTCCGGCGCCCTGCCCGAGTCGGTACGCGACCACGTCGTCAAGTTCGTCCCGGTGGCCGCCGCCCAGGCTCTTTACGCCGTCCGCAGCGACGGCAACCCGTTCACCATGCTGTCTCCCGGCCCGGCCGCCGCCGTCACCCTGGCCTGGGTGCTGCTGGCGCTCGCGGCGGGCGGCGCGGTGCTGTGGAGGCGGGACCCGTGACAGGTCCACAATGGGCCGATGAGCCCGCGTAAGGTCGACGCCGGGATCGCCGCGCTGGCCGCCCTGGCCTGCGGCCTCATCCTGACCGGCCGGACCGGCGCCACGGTCGGCCCGACCGGCCCGCCCGACTGGGCGCTGGCGGTCCTGCTGCCCGTGCCGCTGGTCTGGCGGCGGCAGGCGCCGGTCCCGGTCTTCGCGCTGGTGACGGTCGCTTTCTGGGTCTCCCAGGCGGCCGGTCTGCAAGCCCCGGCCGGGTTGCTGGTCGTCCTGCTGGCGCTGCACGCGGTGGCCCGGCACCGCCCGGCGACCTACACCTGGCCCGCGGTGGCCGTCACCCTGCTGCCCGGCCTGGCCCAGCCGAACTGGGCGGCCGTCGTCGCCGTCGGCGCGCTGGTGGTGGCGACCGCCCTGATCGGGATCAGTCAGCGCACCCGCGCGGCCTATCTGGCGAGTCTGGAGGACCGGGCCCGGCTCGCGGTCACCGAGGAACGCGCCCGCATCGCCCGCGAGATGCACGACGTGGTCGCGCACCACATCGCCGTGATGATCGCCCTCTCCGACGGCGCCGCCGCGGTCGCCGGGACCGCGCCGGACCGCGCCGCCGAGGTGATGAGCCAGGCCTCGGCCACCGGCCGGCAGGCGCTGGGCGACATGCGGCGGCTGGTGGGGCTGCTTCGCGACCTGTCGGGCACCCCGTCGGACCGCGCTCCGCAGCCCGGCGTCGACGACCTCGACGCGCTGCTCGACCGGGTCCGGGCGGCCGGTCTGCGGGTCAGCCTGACCAGGGAGGGCACCCCCGGGGCCGGGAACGCCGGAGCCGGCCTGGCGATCTACCGGATCGTCCAGGAGGCGCTGACCAACACGCTCAAGCACGCCGGGCCGGCCGCCCGCGCCGAGGTGACGGTGCGGTACCACGCGCGGGGCGCCGACGTGACCGTGCTGGACGACGGAGCCGGCCGCGGCGCCCGGCCGGCCGCCGCCGGGGAACGGCACGGGCTGGCCGGGATGCTGGAGCGGGCCGCGCTGCACGGCGGCACCGTCGCGGCCGGCCCGCTCCCCGGCGCCGGCTGGCGGGTGCACGCCACCCTGCGTTCCGAGCCGGTCCGATGACGGTGTCGGTGCTGCTGGTCGACGACCAGCCGCTGCTCTCGCTCGGATTCCGCCTGGTCCTGGAGGCACAGCCGGACCTCGCCGTGGTGGGCGAGGCCGGCGACGGAGCGCAGGCGGTCCGGATGACCCGCGCGCTGCGGCCGGACGTGGTGCTGATGGACGTCCGCATGCCGGTGCTGGACGGCATCGAGGCCACCCGGGAGATCGTCGGCTCGGGCAGCCCGGCCCGGGTGCTGGTCCTGACCACGTTCGATCTCGACGAATACGTCTATGCCGCGCTGCGGGCCGGCGCCAGCGGCTTCCTGCTCAAGGACGTGCCGCCGGCCGACCTGGTCAGCGCGATCCACGCGGTGGCCGGTGGGCACGCGGTGGTCGCGCCCGTGGTCACCCGGCGCCTGCTCGACACCTTCCTGCCGCGGATACCGGTGCGGGTCGCGGCCGACGCCCGGCTGAGCCTGCTCACCGAGCGGGAACGGGAGGTTCTGGTCCTGGTCGGCCGGGGCCGCTCCAACCAGGAGATCGCCGCCGAGCTGCACGTCTCCGAGGCGACGGTGAAAGCGCACGTCGGCAAGCTGCTCAGCAAGCTCCAGCTGCGTGACCGGGTGCAGATCGTGGTCTTCACCCACGAGCAACGCCTGATCTGAAGCCGCCCGCACGCAGCCGGCTCCTGTCTTCGGGCGGATTGATGTGACCGAATGGCCAATGTGTCGGGCGTGGACCCCGTTCGAGTGGCATCGTCACTGGTCAGAGTGGTTTGCCGGAGAACCGCTCCGCGGGTCGCGTGGCGCGCCCGGGTGCCAGGGGACTAGGCTCAAACGTCGTCAGCGCGGCTAGCGGCTACCGGTCGCCGGCGGCGATGTCGTCGGCTGCGGCCTCCGGTCGCCAGCTCCGAGGGGAAGGCGGGTGACGGTGGCCGACGCCGCGTCTGTGCCCCGGTTCGTGGCCCGCCCGTCGGACGGCCGGCGGATCGCCTTCGAGACGCTCGGCCCAGCGCACGGCTTCCCGGTCGTCCTGCTGCACGGCACGCCGGGCAGCCGGCTCGGTCCGCGCCCGCGCGGCATCGTCCTGCACCGCCTCGGCATCCGGCTGATCACCTACGACCGTCCCGGTTACGGCGACTCCGATCGGGTGCAGGGCCGCGACGTGGCGCACGCCGCCCAGGACGTCCGCGCCATCGCCGAGGAGCTGGACCTGGACCGGTTCGCCGTGGTCGGCCGCTCCGGCGGCGGCCCGCACGCGCTGGCCTGCGCCGCCGACGGCGAGCTGCGTGACCGGATCACCCGGGTCGCGGTCCTGGTCAGCCTGGCCCCGGCCGGCGCACCCGGCTGGTTCGACGGGATGAACGATGACAATCGCGAACAGATGGGCCGCGTCCTGACCGACCCGGTCGAGCTGGAGTCCGAGATCCGCCGCCGGGCCTCCGGCATCCGCACCGACCCGGACTACCTGCTGGGCCTGCTGGCCGAGCAGATGACCATCGCCGACCAGCGCGTGGTCAGCGACGCCGCCCTGCGCCGCCAACTCCGCCTGTCCTACCGCGATGCGATCAAGAACGGACCCTACGGCTGGATCGACGACCTCCTGGCCCTGCGCCGCGATTGGAAGGTCGACCTGCGCGCGATCATCGCCCCGGTCCGGGTCTGGCACGGCGGCGAGGACACCTTCGCCCCGGCCGTCCACTCGGAATACCTGGCCGGCCAGATCGGCACCGCCGAGCTGCACGTCCGGCCCGGCGCCGCCCACTTCGACGCCATGCCCGAACTGCCTCGCACCCTGCGCTGGCTCGCCGGCCGCTCCCCACTGCCCAGCCTCGCCACCCCCTGAGCTTGTCGTTCCACCAGTTCGGCGGCTCCTGGCGCTCTCCTCGTGATTCGGTGCGCCGGTTGCCGATGTGAGTCCGCTGTTCAAGCGCCCTGCCACCATTGCCCGGTGTTGCGCAGCTCAGTCCTCTCGCAGGTGGCGTTCCTTCAGCTCCCGCAGTTCCTGTTCCGCGGCCCGCCGGGCGGCCAGCAGTTCCCTCTCGTAGGCGAGACGCTCGGTGGCCTCGAAGATCACACAACGGATGAGCCTCGGCGTGCCCGACTTTTCGCGGACGAGGGCCATGTTGACGAGAACCGGCACGTTCGAACCGTCGGCCCGCACCATCGTGTACGCGATCTCCCGCAAGTGGCCCTGCATACTCAGCAGCGGAGCGGAATGCGTCTCGACAAAGATCCGCCCGCCGGCTGACAGCAGGTCCGTGAACGTGCGGTACCCGACCAGCTCGTCGCGGCGAAAGCCGGTCCAGGTCAAGAAGGTCCCGTTGACCTCGACGATCGTCCAGTCCGGGAGCAGGGTCAGGTAACCGCACGGAGCGTCGTCGAAGAAGTTCTCCGGCTCCTCGCTCCAGGGTGGCCGGAGCGCCGGTTCGAGGTTCTCCGGGACACCGGTCACGGCCCGGTTCACCGCGAGCACCAGCTGCGCCGCCGTCCCGTGGCTGAACTGTTCCGGGCGCGGCAGATTCTCCGCCGCCATGACAGTCACCAGCCTGCGGTGGATGACCTCCAGCGATAGTTCCGCCGGACCGTGCGGAATCCCGTCGCGGAGCACATCGAGCAGCCGCCCGGTGAAGGCGGTGTGGTTCTCTCCCGGCAGCACGACCGACGTCTGGTTGCCGGTCGCCGAGGTAAGCGTGAACCGGCCGGCCACGTCGATGGTGCCCCGGACCACGCTCTCCTGGTCGCCGAGCCAGCCGGTCTCCGCCCGACCCGAATAGCAGCAGTCGAGGATCAACACCTTGTTGGCGGCACCGCTGGTGCGGATGACCTCGTTCAGCACGGCCACGTTGATCGCCGTGAAGCCGAGGTTGGCCGGGTCGGTGCCCGGGACGGCGAGGAAGAGGTCGTGCCGCCGGGGATCGAGGCAGCCGTGCCCGGAGTAGTAGATCAGCAGCAGGTCCTCGGCGGCGTCGGCCGCGCTTTTCACCCGGCCGCCCAGGCGGCTGATGTCGGCCTCGTCGAGCAGGGCAGTGCAGTTGCGCGCGGGCACCAGGCCGTCGACCGGATCCGTCAGGAGTGCGCCGAGATCGATGACGTTGTTCTGGATGACCGGATGGTCGGGTAGCCGTGGATCGTCGAACCGGCTGGTCCCGATGAGTACCACCCGGGACCGGCCCGGATCAGGGCGGCCCACCGGCGCCGTCTTCGTCGTCCGCGAGAATGCCGCGCAGGAGCGCCTCGACGTCACGGACGCGTTTGGCGTCCACCTCGACGGTGCGGCCACCCTTGCGCGTGATCTTCACCCGCAGGTCGGCTCCGCGCGGCTGCGCGAACCACGCCCGCAGCGCTGAGGCCAGCACCGCCACGGCACCGCCACCGCCGACCGCCACCTGCACGGCGTCCATCAGCCCGCCGAGTTCGCCACTGGGGACCACTCGCAGCATCGGCTCGACCCTGCCGCGCAGGGCCGGTTCATGGTCCAGCCAGTCGAGCAACGATTGCAGCTCCTGCGCTCCGCCCTGGCCGCCGACAATCTCCAAACGAACATCCACCCGAATGTCTCCCGTCGGAGCAGTTCTGCGGATGCTACCGGAAATAGAAATGATCAACGGTCGCGTCATCCGCTTGCCCCGAACTCCATTCATCCGGGCGACACAGCGTCCGCTGACCCGCCGTCGATCCCGGCTTGTGCGCGGCCCGCGGCGCGTCGCAGGACAGGATGGCGTGCGTTGATCGGCTCCGTCGTCGCCCTTCGCCCCCGGAGGCGAGGCGCCGACCCTTTGGATTCGATGGGGTGATCTTTAAATATTCCTTAGCGATGCGGGCGGCGGGTCGGAGGTCGAGCAGAGTCGATCACGCCAACCGTCGCCCACCGTTGAGGAACGCCGTGCCCACGCGCCACCGCAAGCCCACCCGGACCCGCAAACTCGTGCTCGCCACGGTCGCCGTGGGGGTGCTCGGAGCCGGCGCAGCCGGGATCGCCTCGGCACAGACGATGCCTCCCCGGCCGCAGGCCACCGGGGGCAGCACGGTCCGCCTGGGCGACGCCACCCGGGTGACCGGACCCGCCGCCACCCGCCGGCCACACCGGCCGCGGCCCAGCGCGACCCCGACTTCCGCGGCACCGGCCACCACGGCCCCGAGCAGCACCGCCCCGAGCAGCACCGCCCCGAGCACCACCGCACCGGGCACCACCGCCCCAACCACGGCGCCCACCAGCGACGCGCCGACGACGCCAACGACCGCGCCCACCACCGCCCCGGCGCCGACCACGGCCCCGCCCGCGGACTCAGTGATCAACGCGGTGCTCACGCACATCAACGCGGCGCGCACGGCGAACGGCGTGGCCACGCTGACCCTCAGCCCGCAGCTGTCCACCGCGTCCGAGGCGCACAACGCCCTGATGGTCGGCGGTTGCGGCCTGTCCCACCAGTGCGCCGGCGAGGCCGGCCTGGGCGAGCGGTTCACCGCGGCCGGCGTCTCGTGGACCGCGGCCGGCGAGAACATCGGCCAGGGCAATGCGAGCAACACCCCGGCCTCGATCACTGAGGCCGCGAACGGGCTGACCGACCTGATGCTCGCCGAGGTGGCGCCGAACGACGGCCACCGCAGGAACCTGCTCAACCCGGCATTCAAGCGGATCGGCCTGGCGGTGACCCGGGGCAGCGACGGACGGGTCTGGTTCACCCAGGATTTCGTCAACTGACCTTCGGAGGCGTCATGGTGACCCGCGGAGACCCGAGTCCGCAGGCCGCCCAGGTGCGAGGCGACCGGCAGCGCCCTCCGACGCCGGCGTCCTGGGAGTGTTTTTGCCCGGTACGTGGGTAACCGCCGGTCATGGCAGACGAAACTGTGACCCAGGTTCGGGAGACCGCCGCCGCCTACGCCGAGGCGGTCCGCCAGACGCAACGCTTCTTCGAGCGCATCGAGGACACCGCCGACCCCTCGGTGCTGGTGGAGTACGCCAACCTGGTGCGCCAGGAGGAGAGCGCACGAGCCGCTCGGGTGGCCGCGCTGACCGAGGCCGGACTACGGGCCGGCAGTTTCGACGCCAGCGACGTTTGAGGCGGCCGGCAGTTCCTCGCACAGCGACGCCGCCGGGTAGCCGTCGCGACGGTCCAGCTTGGTCAACGGCTCCCAGTGGGTCAGTAGGTGTGCGGGTCCAGGACGCGGTAGACGAAGCGGCGCCGCTGCAGGGAGCGGACCGACGGATGGTCGGAGCCGACCCGCTCGGCCAGCCGGTGCAGGAACGGCAGGTGGTCGGTGCCGCGGACCAGGGCCAGGTTCGCCTGGCTCAGGGCGGTGTCCGGGTGGGTGCCGCCGAGTGCCACCACGATCCGGTCCGCCGTGGCGGTCAGCAGCTCCCGGCCGCCCTCCCGGTCGCCGGACTCGATCAGGAAGACGGCGAGGTTGTTCTCCGCCGCCATCGTCGACGGGTGCGCCGGGCCCAGCTTGGCGCGCAACTCCTCCACGGTGGCCGCCGCGATCGGCAGCGCCAGTTCGACCGCGCCCGCCTCGCCGAGTGCCACGGCCA
Organism: Actinoplanes ianthinogenes; assembly: GCF_018324205.1. NCBI lineage: Bacteria > Bacillati > Actinomycetota > Actinomycetes > Micromonosporales > Micromonosporaceae > Actinoplanes > Actinoplanes ianthinogenes. The sequence goes on along the minus strand of NZ_AP023356.1, from coordinate 151,141 downwards.
GGTTGACCCGGCCGACCAGGACGTACGGGTGCCGGTCCGCCCCGAATCGGCGTACCAAAAGCTCCTCGGTCTTCTCGAACTCGGCCCGGGCCGCCGCGAAATCGTCGGTGAGCAGCATGTTCGCGGCCCGGCTCAGCCGGGTCAGCAGGGTTTCCGGGCCGTCCGGGCCGAGGATCGTGGTGAGCCGCTCGTAGGCCTCGTCGAGCAGCTCGCGGGCCTCGTCGAGGTGGCCGGCGCAGCGCAGCGACACCGCCAGGTTGGCCTGCACGGCCAGGGCGTCGCGGGAGTGCTGCCCGTACAGTTTCTCGAAGCCGAGCCGGACCTCGCGCAGCCGGTCCGCCGACTCGCCGTAAGCACCGGCTTCCCGCAGATCACGACCCAGGTTGTTGCCGGCGAGCAGGGTGCGCTGGTGGTCCTCGCCGAGCACCTGCGCCATCCGCTGGTGGGTGGTCCGGTCCATCTCCAGCGCCCGGCGGAAGTCGCCGATCAGCCGGTACGACGTGCCCAGGTTGTTGGCGAACGCGAGGGTACGCCGGTTGTCCTCGCCGAACCGCTCGGCCGACAGCCGGTGCGTGCGCAGGTCGCGTTCGAGGGCCTCCTGGTAGTAGCCGAGCGCGCGCAGGTCGGCGCCGTAGCTGCCGGCGGTGAACAGCGTGAACGGATGGTCCTCGCCGATCAGCCGCTCCTGCGCCTCCAGAGTCTCCCGGTCCAGGTCCCGGGCCCGCTCGAACTCGCCGAGGCTGCGCAGCAGGTTGCCGCGGTGGAACCGCAGGTGCAGCAGCCGGACCACCAGCGGGTGCCGGTCCGGGTCGTCGTCCGGCAGCGCGGCGAGCCGGTCGGACCACGCCTGGTCGGCCCGGACGGCGTACTCCAGGCCCTGCCGGAAGCTGCCGACCAGGTAGATGTAGCGGACCCGGTCGATCACCAGCTGGCGTACGTCGTCGTCCGGGCACCCCTCCGGCCGGGACCCGTCCAGGTGCCCCCAGAGCAGCCGGAACCTCTCCCACAGCGCCGGGTCCTCGACCTCCCCGGACGGCCGCGCCCGGGCCAGCACCCGGTGCACCGAGTGCCGCGTCTCGGCGAGCTGGTCCGCGGTCATCCGGTCGCGCAGCGCGCCCTGCAACAGCCGGTGCACGGTCACCCGCTGGTGTTCCGGCTCCAGTTTGACCAGCGACAGCCGGTTGATCTGCTGCATCAGCGCGGAGGTGATGTCGTGCTCGGACATCCGGTCGGCGAGCTGTCGCGCCACCGCCGGGTCGTGCCGGGCGATGACCCGGGCCACCTCCTCGCTGTACAGCAGGCTCAGCGAGATCTCCGGCTGGAGCATCGAGGCGAGCTGGAGCAGCTGATAGGCGCCCGGGGAGGTGCCCCGCAACCGGTCCAGGATGACGTCCCACACGCCGGTGGCGTCGTGCCGGACCGTGCCGGCACTCTCCAGCCCGGCCAGGTACGCCTCGGCGGACCGGCCGGTGTCGTGCAGCCAGGCGGCCGCGAGGACGACCAGGATCGGCAGGTCGCCGACCGCGTCCGCGACCCGGTCGGCGTCACCGCGGCTCAGCGTCTGCGGGCCGACCCGGAACCGCAGGTGCTGGATGCTCTCGGCGCGGGTGAACGCGTCCAGGTCGAGCACGTTCGCGAAGTCGCCCCACTCGGCGTTACGCGTGGTGACCAGCAGGTGCCCGTTGCCGCGGGGCAGGTACCGCTCGATCTCGGCGTACCGGTCGGCGTTGTCGAAGATCAGCAGCCAGCGCAGCGGAGTGCCCTCGCGGGTGCCGCCCCGGCTGAGCCGGCGCACCACCACGCCGGCACTGTCGTCGACCGTGGCCCGGCGCGGGTAGTTCAGCTCGGCGCCCAGGTCGGCGATGAACGTGTCGACGAACTGCGGCGGGTCGGCGGGCACCCACCAGATCACGTCGTACGCGCCCTGGAAGCGGTGCGCGTACTCGATGGCCAGCTGCGACTTGCCGACGCCCGCCCCGCCGACCAGCGCCACCGGGGTGCCGGCCGAGCGCTTCAGCGCGTCGCGGACCCGGCGCAGCTCCCGGTCCCGGCCGGTGAACCGCGGATTCTTGACCGGGACCTTGAACACCTCCGGCAGCTCGCCGGGGAAGCGCGGCAGCGTGGCGTGCCAGTCGGCGGCACCGCGCTCGTCCGCGCCGACCAGCCGCAACGCACGCTCGATCGCGGACTTGGCGGAGTGCCCGTGCAGCGAGTCCCACGCCTCGAAGTCGTCGTGCGACGGGGTGGCGTCGCCGACGCAGAGCGCCACCGCGGACCGGTCGCCGGTGCCCCGGTAGTCACCGGAGTAGAGCACCACCTCGCGGGCGCCCGGGTCGGACGGGAAGGCGCCGCCGTCGAGCACCCGCAGCCGGGCCGCGGCGTAGACGGCCAGCAGCCACTCGGCCCAGACCTGGTCGGCCGCGGCGTAGCGCAGCACCAGGGTCTCCTCGATCAGGGCGGGTTTGCGCTCGAAGCGGGACACCACCTGCCGGCGCAGCGCCGGGTCGAGCTGCGGCAGCCGGGTGACCCGGCCGTCGGTGATGTAACCGGTCAGCCGCTCGTAGGAGGAGAGCAGGCTGGCCGGGTTGCCGGGCTCGTCACCGAAGGTCGCGAGGGTTTCCTCGTACGCGTAGTAGGTCCGGTACGGGACCTCCACCTCGTACCAGTAATTGCGTCTCTCGTCCTCGGTCATCCCGGCGGGAAGCCGCGGGAAACGGTGCTTGGCCAGGGTCCGGCCGGCGTCCGCCTTGGACTGCTCGCCGTGGTCGACCCGCATCGGCACCGGCAGGATCCGCCGGGTGCGCTCGTCGTCGTAGGTGCGGATCTGCGCGGCCACCGACGCGCCGCCGTCGATGCCCTGGTCGCTGAGCGTGAAGCAGTCGACGATCACGTCCGGCAGGTGGATCGTGCAGATGTCGGCCACGTCGCTCAGGCCGGTCCGCGAGTCCAGCAGGGTGTAGTCGTAGCGGCTCTTCATGTCCTCGCGCAGCGCGTCGAAGAAGAGCGAGCCGCCCAGCCGGTTATAGAAGTCCTCCCAGTTCAGGCCGGCCAGGCTCGCTTCGTACTCGAGGCTGGAGTGCCCGGCCAGCAGCAGGTCCAGCGAGCCGCCGCTGGGGAACGTCCAGTTGATCGAGAAGGCGTACCGTTCGGCGCGGGCGTACTCCCGGTACCAGTCGTCGGGGCGGTCGGCGGCCGGCACCCCGTTGCCGCCCTCGTCGCGCGGCAGCGTCGCCCACTGGTACTCGGTGATCAGCCCGATCACGCCGCGGGTGGTGGTCACCTGTTCCGGGGTGAGGAACGGGGCGAAGAACCGGTGCAGGCCGGGCGACTCCAGGTCCCAGTCGGCGGCGAGCACCCGGTGCCCGTTGGCGGCCAGGATCCAGGCCACGTTGGCCAGTGCCATGGTCCGCCCGGTCCCACCCTTGTACGAGTAGAACGTGACGATCCGGCCTTCGCGATCCACCATTACCCCCGCTTGTCGTTGTTCCGGCGCAGGCTGGGCCGGGGTGTGCCGGGTGCGGTGACCACCGGCCCGTACCGCAGGTAGAGCTTGCGGGCCTCGGTGACCAGCAGCGGAGCGTTGCGCTCGAAGTCGGCCGGCGCTCGCACCGGCCGCACCTCGGGGAGCCCGGCGGACCGCAGAATACCGGTGATCGCGCCGGTCGCCGCCGAGGCGCTCGCGAGCACCACCGGGATCACCCAGCGGGGCAGCCCGGCGATCGTGCTCCGCAGCGTCTCCGGGCCGGTGCCGCCGTCGATCAGCAGCACGCACGGGCGGCGGGCGGACTGCTGGACGGGCTGGATCCGGGCCGGCACGCCGAGCCGCTCGGCCACCTCGATCAGCTGCTCGCCGACCTCCGCCGCGACGCCGAGCAGCGCGACGACCAGGGCCGGCTCGCCGGTGTCGACCGGTCGCGGGTCCAGCAGCCCGGCCGCCGACGGCCGCAGCGGCGACTCCCGGACCACCCGGACGATCCGGTCGGCGAACGCGGCCACCAGCGCGCGGTAGGAGTCCTGGTAGATGCTGAGCATGCAGAGCGCGCGCAGCCCGTTCTCGGTGTAGTCGGTGTTCTTGCCGACGGTCGTGAACGCCTCGTCGACCTCGGTGCGGTGCTCCCACGGCGGCAGCGGCGTCCACACCACCGGGACGACGTGCCGCGCCGCCTCGGCCGGCCCGAGCCGCCGCAGCCGATGCTTGAACGACGCCAGCTCGGCGGTCGCCCAGGAGTTCCCGAAATACTGCGGCGAATACAGCGGGACGAACACCTGCGCGGCGCCGATCGCGTCGCTGAGCTGCTGTTTCCGGTCCCGCGCCGGATCGAGCAGCCCGTCGTAGAAGCCGTCGTCGCCGACCGCGGCGCTGAGATCGCCGAAGAACCGGCTCACCCACGGGTCGGAATCCGGGCGGGCGAGCCCGGCCACCCGGACCGCGTGCGCGTGACTCACGAAGAAGATCACGGGGTGCCCTCCCCGAAGTCGACATCCTCGGCTGCCTCGACATGGTGGGTGCCGTAGGCAAGCGCGATCCGCTGGGCCAGCCGCCAGACCACCGTGTTGAACGCCTCCCGGCCCTGCTCACCCGTCTGCAGGAGGCCGTAGAGACCCTCGTCCTCATACGACTGTGCCAGCTGCGCCGGCACGTTCGCCGGTTTGAAGAACTGCACGGCCCGGACCTCCGCCGGCAGTGACGGCAGGTCGACCGGGATCCAGTGCACCGGGATCACCGGCACCGCGCCCGGCGTCGGGTGCGTCCCGGGCATCGGGTGGTGGGGCCGCCGGTGGAACGCCTGCCACTCCAGGGCGCACCACCGGCTGGTCACGTAGCTCGGCGAGAGGAGCGGGACCAGCACCTGGCAGTGGCCGATCGCGTAGCCCAGCTCGGCCGACCAGCGCTGCCCGCCGTCCATGTCGGTGTCCATGAACCCGGCCGCGGCACCGACCGGGAGCCCGACCAGCTCGTAGATGTGCTCGGACAGCGTCGCGTAGAACTCCTCGACCGGGTCGAGCTCGTGCTCGGTCCGCCGGCGGCGGCGCGGGCGGTGCGCGTAGCTGATGAAGAACACCGGCTCGCGGGTCGACGTCACGATCCGCCTCCCCAGCTCGGCGTGGAGATCCACCATAGCCGTTACCAGCCATCCACAGTGGTGCGCATGGCGGCGGCGAACCGGGTCCCGGCCGGGGTCAGGAAGGTCCCGCCGAGCAGGGCGTCGAGCGCCGGGTCGAGCCAGCCGCGGATCCGCGCGTAGTGCGGGCCGCCGCGCCGGCGCCAGACGTCGGCGACGGCCAGGAACGCGTAGACGCCCTGGAGCACGCCCTCGATCGGGCGCGGGTCGTCACGCCACGGGACGGTGATCCGGGTCGGGTCGCGCGGGTCGAACATCGGGCAGGCGTCCAGGACCGCGCCGAGTTTGAGGTGCTGCACCTCGTGGACCAGCAGCACCGCGAGCGCGTCCGGTTCCTCCGGGGTGGCGGCGACCGCGCCGAAGGCGATCCGCGCCGATCCGGCCCGCTGCCTGCCGGTGCCGTCCGGGGCGAGCGGGACGATCGCGCGCAGGGTGGCGGCGATCCCCGGCAGGTACTCCGGCGCGTCGGTGGCCAGGCTGGTCAGCGCGCCTTCCAGGCGGCGTTGCCAGGCCGCGGCCGCGGCGTCGTCGAGCCGGCCGGCCAGGGCCAGGCCGTTCTCCCGCAGCGGATCGCTGTCCTCCAGCGTCACCTCGATGCCATGACCGATCGAGATCCGGCGCGCCGGCAGCCAATCGGCGGGCGGTTCCTGGAGGCTGACCGTCACCTCTCCGACCCGGAATCCGCCGGCGAAGGTGCGGACCGTGCCGCCTTCCTCCCGGCGCAGGGCGCCGAGAGTCGGCAGGAAGAGCAGACCGTCGCGGCTTTCGGCCGCCAGCTCGATCTCGGCCCCGGCGCGGATCGCGGCCGCCAGAGCCACATTCTTGAGGTACGCCGTGCCGCCGCGTCGCACGAACGGATGCGTGAGCACCTCCCGCACGGCGTCCGGCGCCGTTTCGTCGAGCCGGGCCAGCTCCGCCCATCCCGGCGGGTCCGACCTGCCCAGCGTCACGATCCGCGCCCGGGTGATCGCCTCGTGGATCGGCGCGAGCTGCGCCACCGCCGCCACGCCGCCCGCCCCGCTCGCCAGGTCGTCGCGCACCCAGGCGGCCAGCCCGTCCCGGTCGTCCATGTAGTCGATCAGTTCCTTCAGGTCGGCGCAGTAGACCGACGGGTTGTCGAACCCGTTCGCGCTGCGGAACCGGTGCGTGAACTGGCCGCCGCCGCACCGGTCGACCACCACGCACGCCCGGCAGGTGGCGCTCAGCCCCGCCCGCCCGGTCTGCCGGATCGCGATCATCGGGTGCGCCGCCACGTCGTCGACGGCCGAGGTGAAGACGTCCAGCCCGGTCGCGGCGGCTCCGTCATAGGTCACCTTCAGCGAGTCGACCTGCTCGTAGGAGCCGTCCGTCTCGACCACCACGAGGTCGGCCGGCCCGAGCCCGACCGCCTCGGCCCTGACCTCGCCCGGGAACAGCAGCGCGTCGAACAGGCGGATCGGCACCTTGCGGCCGTCCTCGGTCCAGACCCGAAAAACCGCCGACAACCATTTCCCGTACGACCTGAGCGCGTCCCGCGGCGGCGGGGTCTCCCAGGTCGCGTGCGGCAGCAGGAAGTCGATCCGCGGCGGCTCCTCGGCCAGCAGCGCCCGGTAGACGCCGATCGGATCGTTGCGCAGATCGATGGTGCACAACAGCCCCGCATAGCATTCCCGGTTCTCCGGCGCGCGCAGCAGCGTCAGGGCCCTCCGCACGTGGTGATGGCTGCCGCCGCCGTGCGCGAACCGCCGATGCCGGTCGTGGGCGAGCAGGTCCCCGTCGAGCGACACGCCCACCCGGATCCGGTGCCGCCGGACGACCGCGCAGATCTCCTCGGTGAGCAGCACCCCGTTCGTCTGCATCCGCAGGTCGAGAACGGGACCGACGGTCTCGTGCAGCTCAGCGGCGATCTCGTCGAGGCGGCGGGCGCCGGCCAGCAGCGGCTCCCCGCCGTGCAGGACCACCCGCACCGCGCTCAGCTCGTGCTGTCCCGCGTGCTCGGCGATCCGCCGGGCCACCGTGCGCACCACGGCCTGGTCCATCAGCGGCGGTTGCCGGCGCCAGCCCTGGTCGGCGTGCTCGTAGACGTAGCAGTAGTCGCACTTCAGGTCGCAGCGACTGGCGATCTTCAGAACGTATTGGCTGATCGGGCTAGATGGAGGAGCCGAAGAGCGCCGCATCGATCCGGCCGTGATCCGCCTCCTCCCGCCGCTCGGCTGCGGCCACCCGCGCGGCCCGCTCGGGGTCGATGCTGCCCAGCGGCGTGCGGCGAAGGTCCTCCCATGGTGGAAGCTCCTGGCGTCGGTCCTCGATGAGATCCACGTACTGCCCCCAGCAGTCTCGGCGACGACAGCCCCAACAATAGAAGCCCCTCGACCTCTTGTCAGGCTCTGCGTCAGCCGATCTGGGCGAGGATCTCCATGGCGGCGCGCTCGCGCCGGGCGAGGTCGGCGAGCAGCGCCGAGGCCTCGGCCAGGTGCGCCGGGTCGAGCGTCTCGCCGGCGGCGGTCAGCCGGCCGGCCACCTCGGTCCACAGGGGCGCGATCTCGGCGTAAAGGTGCCGGCCGCGGCGCAGGTGGTCGTCGTCGACCAGGGTGGCGGCCTCGGTGAGGAAGTCGCGGTACATGGCCCGGAACAGGCTGCCGCCGGTGCCACCGCGCTCCATCAGCGTCGCGGCCGTCGGCAGGTCCCGGGCCGGGTCGGTGGACCGCTCGAACCACTTCGTGACCTGGACGGACGCCTTGGCGATGCCGCGGTGGCCGAGGTTCGCGATCGGCGGGTGGAGGAAGGTGTGCGCGTTGTTCCGGATCGCCGCCCGGATCGCGGTTGCCAGGTCGGGCCGGCCGGGCGGGACGGTGACGGTGAACGAGAGGTTCCTCGCGGTCATCGGGCCGCGGGCGCCGCGGGCCAGCTCCAGGCTCTTCAGCGAGGTGGTGACGGCGCCGCCCTGCTGGCCGGTGTCGATCAGGTAGGCCCGGGTGTCGTCGTAGCCGTACACGGCGACGACGTGGCCGCCGAAGTGGACCTTGGTGGTGAAGTAGTCCAGGTGGTAGCAGTCGAGCTGGAGGCCGACCGGCTGCCCCGCGTCGAGCGCGTCCGCCACGGTGCGCCAGGCCTTGCCGGGCGAGGTGGTCTCGGCGATCCGCAGGCCGAGCCCGAGCCGGGCGGCGGCGGTGCGGGTGACCTCCATCGGCTTGGACCGGCCGCCGAGGAACGGGAGGTCCATGGTCTTGGCGTCCCAGTAGACGAAGCCGAGACCCTCGCCGAGCCCGAACAGCATCGGCTCGGACAGCGCCAGCCCGGCGTGGCCGAGCAGCGCACCGAGCGCGGTGGTCTCGCAGTGCCGCCCGTCCGGGAAGGTCACGCCGTCGACGATCATCGTCCCCAGGGTAGCGGTCCGGATAGGATCGGCCCATGACCGTGGTGCCGGACAGCTTCGCCGAGCTGCGACCCGACCTGGTCAGGTTTTGCTACCGGATGCTGGGGTCGGCGTTCGAGGCCGACGACGCGGCGCAGGAGACGATGCTGCGGGCGTGGCGGCGGGCCGGCAGCTTCGAGGGGCGCTCCTCCGTGCGTACCTGGATCTATCGGATCGCGACCAACGTCTGCCTCGACCTCTTGCGCGAACGCGGTCGTCGCGCGGTCCCGATCGATCTCGGACCGGCCTCGCCGGTCGACGGTTTCTCCCCGGCCGAGCCGGCGGGGCAGCTGTGGCTCACCCCGCTGCCCACCGATCCGGGCGACGTGGTCGCCGACCGGGAGTCCATCCGGCTCGCCTTCGTCGCCGCGCTGCAACACCTGCCGGCGCGGCAGCGGGCCGTGCTGATCCTGCGCGACGTGCTCGCCTGGCCGGCCGCCGAGGTCGCCGCCCTGCTCGACGCCAGCACCGGCGCGGTCAACGCGATGCTGCTGCGGGCCCGGGCCACGCTGGCCACCCGCGACCTCGGCGAGGCGGAGCTGTCCGGCGACGAGCAGGACCTGGTCGCCCGTTACGCCGACGCCTTCCAGCGGTACGACGTGGACACCCTGGTCACGTTGCTGCACGAGGACGCGGTGCAGACCATGCCGCCGATCGCGGCCTGGATCCGCGGCGCCGCCGAGATGGGCCGGTTCATGCTCGGCCCGGGCCATGGCTGCCGCGGCTCGCGACTGATCCGGATCACCGGGAACGCGATGCCGGGGCACGGGCACTACCGATGGCACGGCGACCGGTGGCTGCCCTGGGCGATCCAGCTCGTCGACGTGCGCGGCGACCGGATCGCCGGCCTGCACAACTTCCTGGACACCCGGCTCTTCGAGGTTTTCCGGCTGCCGGCCGTATTATTTCCGCCGCCCGGAACGTCCAACCGGTATGACGACCAACAACAACCTTCCGGAGATCGTGTCCCGCGATGAGTGGACGGCCGCCCGGCGCGCGCTGCTGGCCAGCGAGAAAGAGGCGGTGCGGGCGAAGGACGCGCTGAACACCCGGCGCCGTGAGCTGCCGATGGTGCGGATCGACAAGGAGTACACCTTCGACGGGCCGGACGGTCCGCGCACCCTGCCCGAGCTGTTCGACGGGCGGCGGCAGCTGATCGTGCAGCACTTCATGTTCGACCCGTCGTGGGAGGACGGGTGCGGCAGCTGCACCGCGGCGCTCGACGAGGTCAACGACGGGCTGCTGCGGCACCTGGCGGCGCGCGAGACGTCGTACGCGGTGATCGCCCGTGCCCGGCTCGCCACCCTGGAGAAGTACCGCGCCAAGCGGGGCTGGACCATCCCGATGTACTCGTCCTTCGGCTCGGACTTCAACTACGACTTCCACGTGACCATCGACGCGTCGGTGACCCCGGTCGAGTTCAACTTCCGCACCGCGGACGAGCTGCGGGCCGCCGGGATGGAGTGGCTGCTCGACCCGGCCCGGCAGCCGATGGAGCAGCCCGGGATGAGCTGCTTCCTGCGCGACGGCGACCAGGTGTTCCACACGTACTCGACGTTCGCCCGCGGCACCGAGCAGACCGGCGGGTCGTACGGCTTCCTCGACATGACCGCGCTCGGCCGCCAGGAGGAGTGGGAGGAGCCGAAGGGCCGCTCCGGCGCCACCCGCGGCGCGGTGCCGAACTTCGACTGAGCGGGTGTGATCTGCCCGGCACGGCACGTGCCGGGCTACAAATAAAGTGTGTCGAAACTTGATTCATTCCAGAAAACGGGTCTAGGGTCGGTGGCATGACGGCCGACTTCGAGACGCAGCTCCGTGCGGTCTCGTTGCGCGTGACCCAGCCGCGGCTGGCGGTGCTGGCCGCGCTGCGCGACCACCCGCACGTCGACACCGACACGGTGATCGCCCTGGTGCGCGCGGATCTCCCCACGGTCTCCCACCAGGCGGTTTACGATGTCCTGCGTGCGCTCACCACGAGCCGGTTGGTGCGCCGCATCCAGCCCGCCGGCGCGACCGCCCGCTACGAGTTGCGGGTGAGGGACAACCACCATCACGTCGTGTGCCGCTCCTGCGGCGCGATCGCCGACGTCGACTGCGCGGTCGGCCACGCCCCCTGCCTCACTGCCTCGGACGACCACGGGTTCGTGATCGACGAGGCAGAAGTCGTCTATTGGGGCACCTGCCCCGACTGCGTGACCCGTTCGGAAGGAATCTGATGAGCGACATCCAAGACCCCAAGGCAACCGGTGGTTGTCCGGTCGCCCACGACTCGGTGACCGCGAGCGGCAGCGAGAGCGAGAACCCGGCGATCGACTCGCCGACCCCGAAAACCGGTGGCCGCCCGCACACCAACCGCGACTGGTGGCCCAACCAGCTGGACCTGTCGGTGCTGCACGCCCACTCGTCGAAGGGCAACCCGCTCGCGCCGGACTTCAGCTACGCCGAGGAGTTCGCGACTCTCGACGTCGAGGCGCTCAAGCGCGACATCACTGAGGTGCTGACCACCTCGCAGGACTGGTGGCCGGCCGACTTCGGGCACTACGGCGGCCTGATGATCCGGATGAGCTGGCACGCCGCCGGCACCTACCGGATCCAGGACGGCCGCGGCGGCGCCGGCGACGGCGGGCAGCGTTTCGCCCCGCTCAACAGCTGGCCGGACAACGCGAACCTGGACAAGGCGCGCCGCCTGCTCTGGCCGGTCAAGCAGAAGTACGGCCAGCGCATCTCCTGGGCCGACCTGCTGGTGCTGGCCGGCAACGTGGCCCTGGAGTCGATGGGCTTCAAGACCTTCGGCTTCGGTTTCGGCCGCGAGGACGTCTGGGAGCCGGAGGAGATCTTCTGGGGCCCGGAGGACACCTGGCTGGCCGGGCGCTACGAGTCCGAGAAGACGATGCTCGAGGGCGTCGGCGCCACCGAGATGGGCCTGATCTACGTCAACCCGGAGGGTCCGGGCGGTAACGCCGACCCGGCCGCCGCGGCGCACTTCATCCGCGAGACGTTCGCCCGGATGGCGATGAACGACGAGGAGACCGTCGCGCTGATCGCCGGCGGTCACACCTTCGGCAAGACGCACGGCGCCGCCCCGGCCGACGCGCACGTCGGCCCGGAGCCGGAGGGCGCGCCGATCGAGGCGCAGGGCCTCGGCTGGCTCAGCACGCACGGCAGCGGCAAGGCCGGCGACACCATCACCAGCGGCCTCGAGGTCACCTGGACCGACAAGCCGACCCAGTGGAGCAACCGCTTCTTCGAGATCCTTTTCGGGTACGAGTGGGAGCTGACCACCAGCCCGGCCGGCGCCAAGCAGTGGGTCGCCAAGACCACCGACGAGATCATCCCGGACGCGTTCGACCCGTCGAAGAAGCACCGCCCGACGATGCTGACGACCGACCTGTCGCTGCGCGTCGACCCGGCGTACGAGAAGATCTCCCGCCGCTTCCTGGAGCACCCGGACGAGTTCGCCCTCGCCTTCGCCAAGGCCTGGTACAAGCTGCTGCACCGGGACATGGGCCCGGTGGCCCGCTTCCTCGGCCCGTGGGTGCCCGAGGCGCAGCTGTGGCAGGACCCGGTCCCGGCCGTCGACCACCCGCTGGTCGGCGACGCGGAGATCGCCACGCTGAAGGAGAAGGTGCTCTCCTCCGGCCTGAGCACCGACCAGCTGGTGCGCACCGCGTGGGCGTCGGCGGCCAGCTACCGGTCGACCGACAAGCGCGGTGGCGCCAACGGTGCCCGGATCCGGCTGGAGCCGCAGCGCAGCTGGGAGGTCAACCAGGGTGTCGGCGACGTGATCGCCAAGCTGGAGACCATCCAGCAGGAGTTCAACGCGTCGTCGGCCTCCGCCAAGATCTCGCTCGCCGACCTGATCGTGCTGGCCGGTTCCGCCGCGGTGGAGAAGGCCGCGCGCGACGGTGGCGTCGAGGTGACCGTGCCGTTCCGGCCGGGCCGCACCGACGCGACCCAGGAGCAGACCGACGTCGAGTCGTTCGCGGTGCTCGAGCCGCGCGGCGACGGCTTCCGCAACTACCTGCGGCCGGGGGAGAAGACCCAGCCGGAGGTGCTCCTGGTCGACCGGGCGTACATGCTGAACCTGACCGCGCCGCAGATGACCGTGCTGGTCGGCGGCCTGCGCGCGCTGGGCAACAACGTCGGCGGCAGCGCGCACGGCGTGCTCACCGACCGGCCCGGCGTGCTCACCAACGACTTCTTCGTCAACCTGCTCTCCCCGGGCACCCGGTGGCAGGCGTCGGAGAAGGAGGAGCACGTCTACGAGATCCGTGACCTCGCCACCGACCAGGTCAAGTACACCGCCACCGCGGTCGACCTGATCTTCGGCTCGAACTCGCAGCTGCGGGCCCTGGCCGAGGTCTACGCGAGCACCGACGCCCGGGAGAAGTTCGTCAAGGACTTCGTCACGTCCTGGGTCAAGGTCATGGAGCTGGACCGCTTCGACCTCGCCTGATCCACGAGTGGCCGAGCCCGGCCGGTCCACCCGGACCGGCCGGGCTCGCCGTGTCCCCGCCCGGTGCCGGGCCGCTGTGATCAGGCCGGGCTCGGCGTGTCCGCGCCCGGCGTCGGGCCGCTGTGATCAGGCCGGGCTCGCTCCCTGCGTCTGCCGCCGGGCCGCTGTGATCAGGTCGGGCTCGCTTTCTGCGTCTGCCGCCGGGCCTCGGTGACCAGGGCGGCGAGGGTTTCGGTTTCGGCCATGACGCCGATGTGGCCTCGGGCGGGGACGATCGTCAGGTGAGCGCCCGGGGACGCCGCGAGGAAGCGGCGCTCCTCGGCGCGGAACGGGTCACGCGCTCCGTTGAACAGGTGCACCGGCCCCGGATAGGCGCGCAGGCAGGCCGGCGGGTCCAGATCGGACAGCGCGGTGACAACCGAGGGCATGACCGCGCAGCGGACGCCGCCGGCGACCATCGCGGCGGCGACCGGCGGGGGCAGGGCGCGCTGGAAACCGCGGACGCTGAGCCGGTCGGCCAGCTCCGGATGCCGCCCGGCGAGCCCGGCGGCGAAGCGGTAGCCGGCCAGGAACGCGCCGCGTGGCCGCACCGTGCAACCACCCACCACCAGCGCCGCGACCCGTTCCGGATAGCGCGCGGCGGCGGCGATCGCCACGAAACCGCCGAGCGAGTGCCCGACCAGCACGGCCGGGCCGTCGACCGCCGAGGCCACCGCTTCCACCGCGCCGTCGAGCGTGAACGGCTCACCGCCCCGGCTCCCGTGACCGGGCAGGTCCGGAGCCGTCGAAGGACCGTCGACCAGCGCGGCGACCGGTCCCCACATCGTCCCGCTGAGCCGGATGCCGTGCACGAACACGATCGGGATCATGCCGCCCCCCTCTCCCGAAATACAACGCAACGTTGCGTTGCATTCTCACGGTAGACTGCCCCTATGAATCAGGGAAGTGGCCCACGTCGCACTGCCGAGATCCTCGACGCGACCCTGCGCCTGCTCGCCGAGCGTGGTTTCGAGAAGCTGACGATCGAGGGCGTCGCCGAGCGCTCCGGTGTCAACAAGACCACGATCTACCGCTGGTGGCCGTCCAAGGCGGCCCTGCTCGGCGCCGCGCTGATCGACGCGCCGATGCTTCGCTTCCCGGTCCCGGACACGGGCAGCCTGCACGGTGACCTGGCCGCCCTGGCCCGGTCGTTGAGCAGGCTGCTGACCGAGCCGCCGACGGCTCCGCTGATCGCTGCCGCGCTCGGGGCGGCTACCCACAATGCGGAGCTGGCGTCGTACACAAAAGCCTTTTTCGCCGACCGTCTTGCCGGCGAACTGCCGATCTTCGAGCGGGCCGCGGCCCGCGGCGACCTTCCGGACGGCGCCGACCCGATGCTGATCATGGATGCGCTGGCCGGCGCGGTCTGGGTTCGTGTCCTGCTGCGCCAGCTCCCGATCGAGCCCGGCTTCGCCGAAAACCTCGCCACCCTCGTCCATCCGGCCGCGCGATAGGCCAGACCGATTCAGCGCGGGACGAAGCCGGCGCGAGAACCGCGTCGGCGGGATCGCCCTATCGCGGAGCGTCCCATCGTAGCGCGTCGGTCATGCGGGCGCCCTCCGGCTGCGCTCCCAGCGACACCACCACCCAGGACTGGTCCGCGAACCACAGCACCACCCGCGGCAGGTGCTCGATCGCCGGCGCCGCGCTGGCCGCGACCGCCCCCGCCGCGCACTCGAACACCGGGAAGACCGGCCCGGCGAACGCCCTCCGAGGCGGCGGAGCCGCCGGCCGCGCAAGCTCCACCAGCGCCTTCACCAGCCCGAACAGCGCGACCACCAGACCGAGGAGCGGATGCGGCCGGGAGGCCCGCTCGGCGAAGACCACGAGCCGCTGATCGGTCAGTGCCGCCCAGCCCACCGGATCGCCGTCATCGAGATTCGCGTGCCGCTTCAGCGCGGACAGCAACTGTCCGGCCTGGCTGTTCCAGACCCCGCAGAACGTCCGCCCATACTTCCGCAGCGCCCGATCCTTGGCGATCGCCTCCTGCCCGCGGGTGTCGTCCGGCTGCTCACCCACCGCCACCGACAGCAGCGCGAGTCCCAGCCCGTCCTCCTGAGCCGCCTTGCCGAACCCGGCGAACGGGTGGTACAGACTCAGCCGATCCGCGGCGCTCGGCGGCGCCTCCTCGAGACCCGGCGACCGCAGGATCCGGCTGTGCTCGCGCAGCCGCTCACCCGGCCGCAGCGCCGCCCGGATCGCCTCCCCGGTCCTGCGGTGATCGTCGTCGGTACCGTTCATCCTCGCCCGCCTCCCCGATGACCGGTGGTAACAGTAGCCAGGCGGTTTCTCCGGCGATAGGGTTATTCCATCGATAAACATCGCTGTGAGGAGGTTTGTCATGGACAACCTCGTCAGTCGCCGGATGTTCCTGGCCGCCGGACTGGGCCTGCCCGCCGGCCTCAGCAGCGCTCCCGACCATCCGGTCCGGTTCACCCTCGACGCCGAGACGCTCGACGGCGGTGAACAGGTCACGTCGCTCACCCTCGGCACCGCCCGGGTCGGCCGGATCGTCCCGTCCAGTCTTTGCCCCGGCACGTTCACCGTGCACGCCAAGGCGACCAGCCCGATCCCGCTCGCGCCCGGCGAGCAGATCCTCAGTGAGTACGACCTGGACCGCCAGGTCACCGCCGCCCACCTCGACCGGCAGGGCAACATCGTCCTCGACCTCGGCCACGCCGAGGGCCAGGTCGGCGGCGGCACCCTCGGCTTCCTCCCGAGCCGGGGCCGCAACGTCCGGCTCGACCTGGCGTACACGATCACCCAGAACGCGCCGCTGGCCGTGCACGGCGGCGGCGAGGTCACCATCCCGTGCTTCGTCCAGGGGCGCGTGGACAACCCCGAGGTGGACGCGTTCAGCTACCACGTCTCGCCGAGCGGCCTGAAGTATCGGCTGTACTCACCGTTCGGCAGGCACGGCCGCCGTCCCCTGATCGTCTGGCTGCACGGCGGGGGAGAGGGCGCCTCACTGCCCGACGGCTACTACGACAACGAGACCACCCTGCGGGCCAACCGCGGCGCTCTCGGCTTCGCCACCCCGCGAGCCCAGCGGATCTTCGCGGGCGCGCACGTCGTGGCCCCGCAAAGCACGTCCTACTGGATCGAGGACGGTGATCGTTTTGCGCCACTGCTGCTCGGGGTCATCCGCGACGTGATCCGCCGCTGCCCGGTCGACATCGACCGCATCCACGTCGCCGGATGCAGCAACGGCGGCTACATGAGCCTGAAACTGACCACGGTCTACCCGTCGCTGTTCGCCACCTCGGTCCCGATCTGCGGCGTCGTCCAGTCCCTGATCCCGGACGAGGCCCTCACCCGCATCACCACCCCGACCTGGCTCGTCACCTCCCGCGACGACACCACCGTCGACCCCCAGGCCAACACGGTCCACGCACACGACCTGATCCCGCGGTCCCTGCTGTCCCTCTACGACCACGTGGTCTGGAACGGTCATCAATTCCCCGGCCACTGGTCCTGGATCTACGTGGCCCGCAACGACCCGGGCACCTACGGCCTCCACCTCTGGCAATGGATGTCCCGTCACCACCGCTGACCCCGCGCCGCTGACGCCCATTCTTGTACGACCTCGCCCCACCACAACCGCACCAGCCTGCTCCCGTGGCCAAGCGCACGGTGGTCCCGGTGCCGGACCGCGAGGCCGTGCCGGGCTGAGCTCGCAAGGTCCGCTGGCACCCCAGGCCCGGCCGCGCCCCACGGTCGCAGGCTGGTGCTCACGGCCCTTCCCGATGCCGGGATAGGGCCATGCATGCCAGCCCGTGTGGCTGAGCCCGTTGTGGTCGCGGTGCCGGGGACCGGGAAGCCGTGCCGGGCTGGGCTCGCGTGGTCCCCTGGGGCCCCGGGTCCGGCCGCGCCTGCGGTTGCGGGCTGGCGTGCACGGCCCTTTCCGATGTCGGGATAGGGCCATGCATGCCAGCCCGTGTGGCTGAGCCCGTTGTGGTCGCGGTGCCGGGGACCGGGAAGCCGTGCCGGGTGGGGCTCGCGTGGTCCGCTGGCGCCCCGGGTCCGGCCGCGCCTGCGGTTGCGGGCTGGCGTGCACGGCCCTTTCCGATGTCGGGATAGGGCCTTGTGTGCCAGCCGGGTCCCGTGGTTGAGCGCGTTGTGGTCGCGGTGCCGGACCGTGAGGCCGTGCCGGGCTGAGCTCGCAAGGTCCGCTGGGGTCCCGGGCCCGGCCGCGCCCCGCGGTTGCGGGCTGGCGTGCACGGCCCTTTCCGATGTCGGGATAGGGCCGTGCACGCCAGCCCGAGTGGTTGAGCGCGTTGTGGTCGCGGTGCCGGGACCGGGAAGCCGTGCCGGGCTGGGCTCGCGTGGTCTGCTGGGCATCCCAGGCTCGGCCGTGCCTTGCGGTTGCGGGCTGGTGCTCATGGCCCTTTCCGATGTCGGGATAGGGCCTTGTGTGCCAGCCCGAGTGACTGCTCGCGGTCCGTGTCGGGCTGGGCTCGCGTGGTCCGCTGGGGTCTCGGGTTCGGCCGCGCCTTGCGGTTGCGGGCTGGTGCTCATGGCCCTTTCCGGTGTCGGGATAGGGCCGTGCATGCCAGCCCGTGTGGTTGCTCGCGGTCCGTGTCGGGCTGGGCTCGCGTGGTCTGCTGGGGCCTCGGGTTCGGTCGTGCCTTGCGGTTGCGGGCTGGTGCTGACGGCCCTTTCCGGTGTCGGGATAGGGCCGTGCATGCCAGCCCGAGTGGCTGCTCGCGGTCCGTGCGGCGCCTGCGGTCCTGGCCACGCCGCTTTGTCGACGACCTCCAAGGCCGCCCGGCCGGCGACGGCCCGGCACCGGGCGCCCCTGGAGGCCGGTGGCGCGGCAGGGCCGTGGGGGAGCGGACCCGGCGAGCTCAGCCCGGCACGGCGTCGCGGCCCGGCACCGGGACCACCGTGCGCTCAGCCACGGGACGGGGCTGGTGCGGTTGTGGTGGCACCAGGTCGTACCGAATAGAGGTTTTGCATCAACCGGAGCAGATCCGACAACTGGGCCGGGGGATCGTCGCGCCACCAGGCGAGCCAGACCGGGATCGGGGGTGTCTGGCGGAGGGTGCGGTAGGCGACGCCGGGCCGGGGGTTCTGGTGGGCGGTGGCTTCGGAGGTGACGCCGACGGCCTGGTTCGCGGCGATCAGAGTCAGCCACTCGTCGACGCCGGTGGTGGCGCGGACCGTGGCCGGCGGGGGACCGGGCGCCCACAGGTCCAGCGTCGTCGTGCCGGTGCGGGGGTCGATCGCGACCGGGTACCGGGTCAGGTCGCTCAGCCGCAGCGTGCGCCGGCGGGCCAGTGGATTGTCGGTGGCGACGGCCGCGCACCGGGCCTCCGAGCCGATCCTGGCCGTGGCGAACCGGGGGTCGTCGAGCGGCCGGCGGATCACCGCCACGTCGGCGGCGCCCTCGCTGAGCCCTGCGGTCACGCTGTTGACCTGGGTAAACACCAGCGGGATGCCCGCCTGCGCGCGAGCCCAGACGTGCTGCAACCGGCGGGTGTGCTTGCCCAGCGCGGCCCATGCGTAGCCGATACGCAGTTCGGTGCGCGACTGTTCGGCGATCCGGTGCAGGTGGGCGACCTCGTCCAGGATCCGGCGCGCGCCGTCGAGCACCTGGGTGCCGGTGCCGGTCAGCGACACGTGCCGGGTGGTGCGTTGCAGCAGACGCGCGCCGAGGGCCTGCTCCAGCGCGGCGACCGATCGGGACACCGCGGCCTGCGAGGTGCCCAGCCGCGCGGCGGCGTCGGTGAACGTGCCGGAGTCGACCACCGCCACCAGCGCCCGGAGGTGCCGCAATTGCAGATCCATACGGTCAGCGTATAAGTCGCGCGGCCCGGGCATTTCTCTCCGCCGCCTGGAAGCGGCAGAAAGGACGGTATGAGGGGCAGCAGAGCGATCGGGCTGGCGACCATGGTGGTCAGCGCGGCCAGCAACCAGGTCGGCGCGGCGGTCGGCGCGCACGCGTTCCCGGTGATCGGGCCGGCCGGGGTGGTCGCGGTCCGGCAGGTGGTGGCGGCCGCCGTGCTGCTGCCGGTGGCGCGTCCGCCGCTGCACCGGTTCCGCTGGGCGCAGTGGTGGCCGACGATCCTGCTCGGGCTGGTCTTCGCGACGATGAACCTGAGTCTGTACACCGCCGTGGACCGGGTGGGGCTGGGACTGGCGGTCACGCTGGAGTTTCTCGGGCCGCTCGGGGTGGCGCTGGCGGGATCGCGTACCAGGAAGGATCTGATCTGTGCGGTCGGCGTCGCCGCCGGGGTCTATGTCCTGGTGTTGCCGCACGGCGGCAGCGACTGGCCCGGCATCGGCTGCGGGCTGGTCGCGGCCGGCTGCTGGGCGTCCTACATTTTGCTCAACCGCCTGCTCGGGCAGCGGCTGCCCGGACTGCAAGCGCCCGCCGCCGCGACCACCGTCTCCGCGCTGGTCTATCTGCCGGTGCTGGCGCTGACCCCGGTGACCGGCGCGAGTCTGCTCTCCGCGATCGGCGCCGGGATGTTCAGTTCGGTGATCCCTTATGCCGCCGATGTGATCGCGCTGCGCCGCGTCCCGCCGCGCTTCTTCGGCGTCATGATGAGCGTCCATCCGGTCTTCGCGGCCCTGGCCGGGCTGGTCCTGCTCGGTGAGGCGCTCCGGCCGCACGAGTGGCTCGGCATCCTGATCGTGATCGGCATCAATGCCTACGCGGCCGATATCCGGCCGAACAGCCAGGACATCGGCTCACGCCGCCCGTCCAGCGCGCCGGTCAGCCGGAAGTCGTAGATCGGGATCCGGCCGCCGACACGCCGCGGGGAGGCGGCGGCCGCTTCCGGGGCCGGCCAGTCGTGCGCGGGATCGCTGCCCGCGCCTGCGTGTCAAGGTCGCCGCCCGGCGCGCTTTGAGGATCAAAACCGGTTAAGCCCTTTTGGGTACGCCCAGAAGACCGTTACGTTGACCCCTGGGCAGAGAGCGCTCTCAACCGGTTGAGCGGGGGAATCCACGATGGAGAGCATCACCAAGAACCGGCAGCCGCCGGAGGTGCTGCGGGCGATGGTCGAACGCGCCTACGGCCGCGACGAGGTGCCGGACGACGACGCGGTGAGCGAGCTGTCGCACGGCTGGTTCAACGTGGCGTACCGGATTCGGCTGCGCTCCGGGCGGCGGGTGGTCCTCAAGATCGCGCCGCCGCCGGCCGTCGAGGTGATGACCTACGAGCGCGGGGCGATGGCCACCGAGTTGGCGGCGCTGGCGCTCATCCGGGAACGGACCACCGTGCCGGTGCCGGTGGTGCATTTCGCCGACACCAGCCGCGAGCTCTGCGACGCCGACTGGTTCTTCATGGAATACATCGACGCGGACAACCTCGGCATGCTGCGCGACGTGCAGACGCCGGACGAGCGGGCCGCCGTCAACGAGGCGCTCGGCGCGCTCAACCGGGAGCTGAACACCATCCGCGGTTCGCACTTCGGGCCGCTCACCGGACCGGGCGACCCGACCTGGCGGGCCGCCTTCCTGCGGATGATCGGTGGTGTGCTGGACGACGGCGAGCGGCGGGACGTCGACCTCGGGCACGATTACGCCAAGGTGCGCCAGGTGATCGCCGAGCACGCGGACAGCCTCGACGAGGTGACCGAGCCGCGGTTCGTCGAGTGGGACATGTGGGACAGCAACGTGATGGTCCGGGACGGGCGGATCGTCGCGATCATCGATCATGAGCGGGCGTTCTTCGGGGATCCGCTGATCGAGGCCGGGTTCACCGGGAGTGAGGTGCCGGCGTACGGGGACTCCAGCGCCTTCATCCGTGGTTACGGGCGCGGTCCGGCGACGGAGGCGGAGCGGGTCCGGCGGCGGCTGTACTGCCTCTACCTGGTGCTGATCATGACGATCGAGACGGCGTACCGGAACTTTCCCGGCACCGAGAACTACGACTGGGCCCGGGAACGGCTGGACGAGACGATGGCCCTGTTCGATCGGGCCGCCTAACATCACGGGCGATGGCCTTCCTGGACACCGGTGACAAGATCGCGTCCATTGTGGGCGCCGTTCTTGCCCTGGTCGGGCTCTGGATCACGATCCGGACCGGACGCCGTCGCCGCCGGCGCGGGCGGGACCCGCGGATCGACGCCCTGCGCGCGGCGCAGCGGACCGACGCGGCCCAGCACCGCTACCGGTTCTTCGGCGAGCACGTGCCGGCGCTGACCGACCTTTACGTACGACCACGCGCCTCCCTCGGCGGCAAGACCCGGACCTTCCAGGCCACTCAGATGCTCACCGAGCAGCGGCACGCGGTGCTGCTCGGCGACGCCGGCGCCGGCAAGTCGACCTTCCTGGCCACGGTCGCCGGTGACCTGGCCCGGCGGGGTGGCCGGGAGGTGGCGGTGATCGTGCCGGCCGCCGACCTGGTCGGGCGGCCGCTGCCGCAGGCGATCGCCCAGGCGGTGCGGCGGGATCTGGGGGTCGAGCTGCCACCCGAGGTGTTCGAGCGGGCGCCGGCCCGGGGCGGGGCGTGGCGCGTCCTGGTCGACGGGCTCGACGAGGTGGTCGGCGGGCAGGACCGGTCGGACGCGCTGTGGCGGATCCGGGAGCTGCTCGGCGGGACCGGGCCGTACCGGTTGCTGATCACCAGCCGCCCGCTCGCCGCGCCGGAGCTGGCCGGCCTGAACGTGGCCGGCACCGGGGTCTACGACCTGCGGCCGTTCGACCGGCCGGAGCTGAACGAGTTCGCCCACCGGTGGTTCGCGGCGCGATTCCCGAGCGATCGCCGCCGGGCGGACGCGACCGCGGGACGGTTCCTGGCCCGGCTGGCCGGCGCGCGGCTCGGGCCGGTGGCGCGGGTGCCGTTGCTGGCCACGATCGCCGCGCTGGTCTACGAGCAGGAGGACGACCGGGCGCTGCCGTCCAGCCGGGCCGAGCTCTACGAACGGTTCGTGCAGCACCTGCTGGACGGCCGTGGCTCGATGGCCCGGTTCCGTGAGGCGATCGAGCCGGAGCTGGCGGGCCGGGGCAGGTCCGGTTCGGCGGTCGCCGAGTGGCTCTTCGCCGACCTCCACCAGCACGTCGGCGGGCTGCTCCGCGACTGCGGCGCGGCCTGGCTGGCCGATCGGGACGCCCGGCTGATCTCCGTGGCGGCGGCCTGGTTCCGGGCGAACGGACCGGACGACCTGTCCCGCGTCACACCCGGCGCGGACCGGCTGCTGCGGGAGTTGCTGCTGGCCACCGGGGTGTGCGCCGTTCGTGGCGACCGGGTGGTCTTCCTGCACCAGAGCTTCGCCGAGTACTTCGCGGCGGCCGGCGTCTCGTTCGACCGCGACACCTGGCTGGCCCAGGCCGCGGATCCGGTCACCCGCAGCCTCGCGGCCTTCGTCGCGGCCCGCCGCCCGGACGCGGACGCCCTGGTCGCCGAGCTGGAGCCGATCGCCGCCGGTGACCTGATCGCGGACGGCGTGCAGGTGTCCGCGCCGACCCGGGAACGGACCGTCGCCGCCCTGGTGCGGGAGCTGCGTGAGGAGACCGCACAGGCGCCGGAGGCGCTGCGGATCCTCGGCGAGCTCAGCCTGGACGCCGCGGTCCTGCGCGAGATGCTGGAGCTGTTCCGCGACCCGGACGTCTCGGACTGGGTGCGGGCGATGGTCGCCGACCGGATCGCGGACGTCGACCTGGCCACCGGGATCACCCTCCTCGAGGAGGTGGCGACGACCGCGGACGAGGTGGTGCACGCCTGGATCACCGACGTACTGGCGGAGCGCGGCCTGCCGGAGCCGCCCGTCACCCGCCACATCGACCGCGAGCAGAAGCTGGGCGCCCTCGCCCGGCACGCGCTGACCAGGCGGCTCTCCGACGCCCGGGCCACCGAGGTGGAACGACTGGCGGCCGCCCGTCAGCTCGCCGAGGCCGGTGACCGGACGCCGCTGCGTGCGATGGCCGCGGCCGCGGACACCGACGCCTTCCAGCGGCTGGCCGTGGCCGCCGCCCTCGCCGACGTCGGCGAACCCGAACTGCTCCGCGACCTCGGCTCCGGCGCCGCGGGAAGCGCACCGGCGATGTACGCGGCCGCCGCCGACCTGGCCGACCGCGGCGATCCGGCGGCACGGGACGCCCTGGCCGCGGTCGCGCGGACGCATCCGGACTACCCGATGGCGTTCGCCGCCGCGGCTCGCTGCGCCGACCTGGGCGACCGGGAACCGCTGACCGGCCTGGCCCGCCGACCGGGCCAGATCCACGTACGCCTGGCGGCCGCGCGCCGCCTCGCCGCGCTCGGCGACCGCCGGGCGCTGGGCTGGCTCCTCGAGGATCGGCCGAACCCGCACCTGGAAGCCCTCGCGGTGGCCGGTCTCCTCGAAGCCGGTCAGGCCGAGCAGGCACCCCGGATGCGGACCCTGCTGCGGGGCAACCGCGTGTCCGACGACCGGGAGCGGGAGTTCCAGTACCTGCTCGCCGCGAACGGTGACGACCAGGCCCGGGAGCTCCTGCACCGCCGGATGCTGCGCAGGTCCCGCTGGTGGAAGTCGGCCGACGCGGCGATCGCGCTCGCGGCCATCGGTGATCGGCGTGGCACGGCATGGCTGCACCAGGTGGCGGGGGATCCGAACCGGTATGGACCGGCCCGAGTCCGTGCCGCGACCGGCCTCACCTGGCTCGACCCGGACTCGGGCTGGCCGGTGCTGCGCGCGCTGACCGGCCCGGACGTCGAGCCGCCGCTGCGACTGGAGGCGGCGCGGGCGGCGCTGATCGTGCGGGAATCCGCCGACCCGCTGGCCGGCATCGCGTTCGACGCTCAGGCGCCCGCCGAGTCGCGGGCGAAGGCCCTGGACAGCCTGATCCCGCTCGACCTGGATCCCGGCCTGCGCCGGCGACTCGCCGAGCTGGCGTTCGCCGGGGACGCGCCGGTCCGGGTGCGGCTGGCCGCCGCTCCGCTGCTGCCCGAGGAGGAGATGCGGGCGGTGCTCGCGCCGATCGTGGCCGGCGAGCCGGACCGGCGGGCCCGGATCGCCGCCATCGAACTGCTGGACAGCATCGACCGGCAGGCCGCCGGTGCGGCCTTCGGCGCCGTGCTGCGTGATCGGCGGTACAGCCGGCTGCGCCGCTGGGCGTTGGTGTCGTCCTCCGGCGAGCTGCTCTCCGCCGCCGACGCCCGGGTCATGGAGGATCGCCTGGGCGACCCGGACGACGGCATCGTCCGGTTCCTCTTCCGCATGCTCCGGCTGCTGCCCCGCGACCCGGCCGCCGTCCTCGGCGGTGCTACGGCAGCTGGAGCAGGCGCATCAGCGTCTGCCGCAGACGTTCCAGCTCCTCCGGGCCGATGACCTCGGACCAGGCCTGCTCGACCTGCTGCCCGACGGCGACGCCGTCCTGGCCGGGCTCGTCACCCGCGACCTCATCACCATCGACGACCGGGTCTCGCTGACGCCGGCCGGGCAGGCCGCCTATGCCCGGGTCCGGGACCGCGTCGCCCAGGCCGCCGCCACGTTCTTCCAGCGGTTCGACCCGGCCCGCGTCGAGGACGCCCGCAGCCTCCTCCAGGAGATCGCCGAGCTGGACGTCCACGAGTAGCACGCCGCTGCCTCATGAGCGTGACGGCACGCCCGCCAGAGCCGGAACGGCTGGGCCGCTCGGCGCGACGGCACGGCGAACGTCGGGCGCCGCTGGGGAACGGACGACACAGGCATGCCGCGGACGAGGATGGTCCGGTTCCCTGCGGCCGCCGAGCATGAGGTCATGTATCCGGGTTGGGAGCGAGATCAGCAACGCAGCCGGGACCTCGAGCAGGCGCGTCGCGACCTCGCGGCAGCCGGTGGCGGAGGCTGCGTCCTCTATCCGCTCGGCGCACTCGCCCTCATCGGCCTGTGCTGCGCGTCGCCGAGCCTTCTGGAGGGCCGCCACCTGCCGTTCTCCATTCCGCATTTCGGCCTGCCACACTTCGGCGGCGAGGAGAGCCCGCCGCCCGAGCCGACGCAGGTGGTGCAGCGGTACATGGCGGCCACGATCGAGGGCAAGGCTCCGGCGGCAGCGGCCGTGACGTGCGCGGACCCGCACCTCGACCCGGTGACCACATGGTGGGCCAGGATCCAGGCACGGCCGGCTGCCCAACGGCCCGACGGGATAACTTTCCACAGCACCGCGGGCATGGTCCGCGAGGACAACGCCTTCGTGACCACCGTGGTCACACTGACGGTCAACGGCGCGAACGGCGCCCCGGCCCAGCGGCAGAGCCGGACCTTCCTGTTCAACGTGGCCGACGAACAGGGCTGGAAGGTCTGCGCCGCGACGACCTCCTGACCAGGAGGGCGCACATCCGACAGGCACTATCCTGCGGCCATGGATGCGGGTGAGGCGCTGCCGATCTGGTGCATCGTGGCCAACGTCGTCGACGAGCGCCCGTACGGCCCCGGCGGCGCCGAGCGACGCCGAGGCCTGCGCCGCTTCGCGCCCGGCGCCAAGGTCTGGGTCCCGGACGGGTTCGCCGGCATAGGATACGAGACGGTCACCGTGATCGGGCGGCCCCGCGGCTCCCAGCGATACTCCATCGTGCACGTGCGCACCGAGCACCTCACCAACTGGCGTATCCGTCCGGTCTACAGCCCGGCCGTCCGGGCGCGCATCGACGAGGTCTGCTGGAGCGTGCACCACGGCTTCTCCGCCGAGCACGGGAACGATCGGACGAGCGAGGACTACCGGGCCGACCTGGCGGCGTTCGTCGAGCGCTTCCGGCGTACCGAAAAATCTTCTGAGCGATTGTCATCAAACGACGGCGGCGACGGCGTTTCTCTGCCGTGACGTTCGAAGAGTTCGTATCAGCCCGCCTCGGCAACCTGGTGCGGTACGCGACCGTGGTCACCTGGGATCCGCATCTGGCCGAGGACATCACCCAGAATGTCCTGGTCCGGGCGCAGTCCCGATGGTCGCGGATCGGCCGGATGGACGCGCCGGAGCTCTACGTGAAGCGCATGGTCGTCAACGAGTTCCTGTCCTGGCGGCGACGCCGGGCCGCGCAGTCCATCCCGGTGTCGGCGGAGACCCTGGCCGGGTTCCTGCCGGCCGCCCCCGACCAGGTGGCGGTCCGTGACGACCGGGACGCGATGCTGCGCCTGATCGCCACCCTGCCACCCCGGCAGCGGGCGGTGATCGCCCTGCGCTTCTACGAGGATCTGGCCGTCGAGCAGATCGCCGAGATGCTCGGCTGTCGAACGGTCACTGTCCGCACCCACCTGATGCGCGCGCTGGCCACCCTGCAGGGTGCGTTGCCGGCCACGCTCGTGACCACCGGGGAACAACCGTGACCAGGGATATCGAAGACCTCATCCGCTCCGCCCAGGAGATCCAGGCGGACCGTGCCCTGCCCGCCGACCGGATCCGCGCGGCCCTGCCGCAGCGAGCCGCTACCGTCCGTCGCCGCCAGCGCTTCGGCATGCTCGGCGCGGCCGTCGCCGCGGCGGCCGTGGCGGCCGCCGTCGCCGTGCCGGCGCTGGTGCTGCGCGGCCCCGAGCCGGCCACGACCAGCACCGTGGCGGCCGCCCCGAGCACCGCCCCGGCCGATCCGTCACCCAGCGCGACGACCGCGGGCCTCCCCGCGCAGGTGGCGCTCGGATACAAGCCGACCTGGGCGCCGCCCGGTCTCAGCGAGCACATCCGGCAGTACGGCACCGCCGAGGCCGGCGATCCGTTCGGCCCGACGCTGATGCGGTTCTGGACCAAGCAGGTCGGCACCGGCGACCCGCAGAGTGCCGACGGCCCCCAGCTGCTTCTTTACGTGCGCACCCAGGTCTCCGGCGAGGGCCGCCTGGCGCCCGACGGCGGCAAGAAGGTCGACGTCAACGGCGCGCCGGGCTACTACCACGACGACGGGGGCAAATCGTACGTGGACTGGGCGATCAACGAGCACACCGTGCTGTCCCTCGCCACCGTCCACTACGACCTCGGCAAGGCCGACCTGCTGAGGATGGCCCGGTCGGTGCGGCCCGACCCGGGTGTCACCGCGACCCCGCTGACCCTGCGCTGGCTGCCCGAGGGCTGGTCCAGCAACTTCGTCACGGTCAGCGGCGACACCGAGCAGACCTGGCGGGCGAGCGTCCTGGCGGGGAAGGTCGTGCCGGCGACCGGCCACGACAAGAACGGCAAGGACAAGAAGGCGGGCGCGGACGGCCAGCTGTCCGTCACGGTCGGTAGCGGCACCGACGCCCCGGACGGCGGCGAGAAACTCACCGTCGGCGGCCACCCGGCCCGCCATCCGAAACGGTCGGAGCCGTTCGCCCAGAGCATGCTCTACCTGGTCGTCGACCTCGGCGGCGGCCGGCAGATGACGCTGATCGGCGAGGGCGCCGGGATCACCCTGGACGACCTCACGAAGATCGCCGAACAGGCCGAGATCAGCAAGTCCGCGCCGGACTGGATCGGCTGACCCCGCCACGGTCGGGCCCGCCTCCCGCGAGGGACGGCGGGCCATTCCCCGCTGACCACTTCCGGTCCGCTCGGCATCAGGTCCGTCAGTTTTCGGTACGCCCGGAGCCGCCCCCCGATCAGGTGGGCAGCACGATCGTCAACGGGCAGGCGGTGTGCCCGATCAGCCCGGCCGCCGTCGCGCCCAGCGGATGCGACGCCGCCGGCTTCCCGGTCGCGGCGACCACCAGCAGCGCGGCGTCCCGGCTCACCGCGGACAGCGCGTGCGCGGGATGCCGGTCGTGGCAGATCTCCCGCTCGGCGTCCGCCGCCGTCGCCGCGTCCAGGTCGTCGTAGAGGGCGGCGTCCAGCAGCAGATCCGGGTACCGCCGGTGGCCGTCCCAGACGTGCACGACCCGCAGCGGCAGGCCCAGCTCGGAGGCCCGCTCCGCGGCGTACTCCAGAACGGTGTGCCGGGCGTCGTCGTCCGCGATCGCCGCCGCGACGACGTGGCCGCCCCGCTCCGTCGTACCGATGATGTCGACCGCGCCATGAAAGGCGTCCGTCCGCATCGCCCGTCTCGCCCCCGGCGGCAGCCGGAGGCTGACCGCCGCGGCGAGACAGTCGAGCTGATTCCCGGAGATCGTGCTACGCACAGTGATCACCCCACGGTTCTCGACCGATGGAAGCGGTACGAATCCGCCCCATTGCCATCGTCCCGCCCTCTGCTGCCGTCATCCAGGGGCCGAAAGGCCCGTTCGCGGCTGTCCCGGACCATGTGAACCTGTACGGGTGAGCGTCGAGGAGATCACCACGGAGACGGTGCGGCCGGTGGCCCGTGCCGTGCTCGGGCAGCGCTGGACCGACCTGGCCTTCCTGCACTGGCCGGTGGACCCGGCACGGGTGGCGCCGCTGCTGCCGGCCGGCACGGTCCCGGACGTCCTCGACGGGGTGACCTATGCCGGGCTGATCGGCTTCCGGATGGAGCGGGTCGGTTTCCTCGGCGGACCCGGCGTTCCCTATCTCGGCACGTTCTGCGAGACCAACGTGCGCCTCTACAGCGTCGACGACCAGGGGCGGCGGGCCGTCGTCTTCCGGTCGCTGGAGGCGGAACGACTGGTCCCGGTGCTGGTGGCGCGGGCGAGCCTGCGACTGCCGTACATGTGGGCCCGGATGCGGCTGACCCGCGAGGGCGACACCCTCGCCTACGTCTCCCGCCGCCGCTGGCCCGGCCCCCGGACTGCGACCACCCGCATCCGCATCCGCGTCGGCGAGCCGATCGCCGACCCGACCCCGCTGGACCACTTCCTGACCGCCCGGTGGGGTCTGCACACCCGGGCCTGGGGCCGCACCCGTCACCTCGCCAACGATCACCCACGCTGGCCCCTGCACCGTGCCGAACTGCTCGACCTGGACGACACCCTGCTCGCCGCCGCCGGCCTGCCCGGCCTCGGGGGCTCACCGGCCAGTGTCCTCTACTCCCCGGGCGTGCCGGTGACCTTCGGGCCGACCGCGGCTCCCTGAGCCGGGCAAATCGTGGCCGCTGGTGTGCCGACTCTTGGCGGGGCTTCGGAGATATCGAGCACGCACAATATCGGGGTGCTCGGCAATGGGGTTCATCGAACCTTCGAATACATCTGTCGCGCCATCCTGGACGGCGTGCTGACCAACTGCAAGTTCACGGCTGTGTGCGCCAACAGGCCGGGCGCCCCGATCTTCGGATCGGCCGAGGCGCAAGGGATCCCGTGGAGATATCTCGACGGCACCAGCACCGGGGAGATCGACGAGCAGGCCTTGGCATTCTTCCGGCAGCACGACGTCGACTTCGTGATCCTGCTCGGATATGGGAGGAAGGTCGGCAGCACCCTGCTCGACGCCTACCCGGACCGCATTCTCAACCTCCACTCGGCGCCACTGCCCCGATTCGGTGGCCAGGGAATGGTGCAGCCCGTCAGTCAGGCGCACGTGCTGGCGGCCGGGGTCCGTTTCAGCGGACCCACCATTCATCTCGTCGACGCCGACTATGACACCGGCCAGATTCTCGCCCACTGGCCCGTTCGGATCCGCCCGGACGACACTCCGGAATCGCTGAATGCGCGGTGCAACCTGGCCGCCATGCCGCTGTATGTCCGGACCATCCAAGACTTCGTGCACCGCCTCGATTTCCCGGACGAGTATTAAGTCCTGCCCGGCGATCTTCCCGGAGGAGTTGCGTCCGCTACTCGCCGGACGTCCCGGTGACGATGTGCATGATGCTGGATGCCATCCGTCGGCCGGGAGCGATGATGGTCACCATGGGCCGATCACGAACGAACCCCGCGCCGACCGCGCCGGTCACCGCCCGCGGGCGCCGGACGCGGGACGCGCTGCTCGCGGCCGGTCGGCAGCTGCTGGAGACGCGAGGCTGGCCCGCGTTCACGCCGGAGCAGGTCGCGCAGGCGGCCGGTGTCTCCTACGGCACCTTCTACACCTACTTCGAGTCCAAGGACGATCTGCTGCGCACGATCGTCCGGGCGGTCGCCGAGGAGATGTTCACCGAGAGCCTGGTCGGGCCGGAGACCGCCGACGACCCGTACACCCGGATCGTCGAGTCGAACCGGGGTTACCTGCGGGCCTGGCGCAACGCCTCCCGGGTGTTGCGCCTGGTCGAGCAGGGCGCCGACACCGACGACACGCTGCGGCAACTGCTGCTGGAGGTGCGGGAGCTCTATGTACACCGCGGCGCCGAGGGCCTGCGCAAGCTTCAGGACGCCGGCCTGGCCGATCCGGAACTCGACCCGCGGCTGACCGCGATCGTGCTGGGCGCCATGGTCGAGCAGATGGCGCACGTCATCTATTCGTTCCGGGAGCCGCTCGACGAGGACGCCGTGGTCAACCACATGTCGAAGCTGTGGGCCGCGGCGATCGGGCTCCGCGAGCGTCCTTGACAATTTTGTCAGATTGCCTAACGTGGCCCCCATCACCAAGCGTCGAGCGAGGAGAGCGGCGTGCGAACGATCCGCGTCGGCAACTGCTCCGGTTTCTACGGCGACCGGCTCTCCGCCATGCGCGAGATGCTCGACGGCGGCCCGCTCGACTACCTGACCGGCGACTATCTGGCCGAGCTGACCATGCTCATCCTCGGCCGCGATCGGCAGAAGAACCCGGAGCTCGGGTACGCCAAGACGTTCCTCCGCCAGCTCGCCGACTGCCTGACACTCATCAGATCGGCAAGCGTCAAGATCGTCAGCAACGCCGGTGGACTGAACCCGGCCGGCCTGGCCCAGGCGATCCGAGCGCTCGACCCTGATCTCCGGGTCGCCTACGTCGAGGGTGACCAGCTCACCTGGCCGAAAGCGATCACCGCGAACGCCTACCTGGGCGCGTTCGGCATCGCCGAGGCCCTGACCGCGGGCGCCGACATCGTCGTCACGGGCCGGGTCACCGACGCGTCGCTCACCCTCGGACCGGCCATCGCCGAGTTCGGCTGGACCCGTGACGACCTCGACAAACTCGCCGCCGGCATCGTCGCGGGGCACGTCCTGGAGTGCGGCACCCAGGCCACCGGCGGCAACTTCAGCGGCTTCACCCGGCTCGACCTCAGCCGCCCGCTCGGCTTCCCGATCGCCGAGATCAGCGCCGACGGGACGGTTCTGATCACCAAGCACCCGGCGCACGGCGGCGCGGTCACCGTCGACACGGTCACCGCCCAGCTCGTCTACGAGATCGACAGTCCCCGCTATCTCAACCCCGACGTCACCACCCACCTCGACACGGTCCAGCTCGTCCAGGAGGCAAAAGACCAGGTCAAAGTCTTTGGCGTACGTGGTGGGGCCCCACCCGGCACCACCAAGGTCGGGATCAACCGGCTGGGCGGCCACCGGAACGCGGTCTCGTTCGTCCTGACCGGACTCGACATCGAGCAGAAGGCCGCCTGGACCCGGCGGCAGCTCGAAGCGGCCCTGACCACCCGGCCCGCCGAGATCATCTGGGAGCTGACCCGCACCGACCGGCCCGATCCGGCCACCCAGGCCGAGGCCTCCGCGATCCTGCGCTGCCACGTGAAGGACCCGGACCCGGACGTCGTCGGCCGCGACTTCAGCGGCGCCGCGGTGGAGCTGGCCCTGGCGTCCTACCCGGGTTTCCACGTGACCGCGCCGCCCGCGGCCGCCACCCCGTTCGGCGTCTTCGAAGCCGCCTACCTCCCACAGTCCGAAGTCCCGCACACCGCCGTCCTCCCCGACGGCACCCGCTCACGAATCGCCCCGCCGGAAGTCTCGACCCCAGCTGGTTCTCGTGGCCCTATCGCGGACCCCGATAGGGCCGTGGAGTCCAGCCGCGAGTGGGTGGCTGGGGCTCGGGCTGGTTCTGGTGGCCCTATCGCGGACCCTGATAGGGCCGTGGAGTCCAGCCGCGAGTGGGCGGCTGGTTCTGGTGGCCCTATCGGGGAGCCTGATAGGGCCGTGGAGTCCAGCCGCGAGTGGGTGGCTGGGGCTCGGGCTGGTTCTGGTGGCCCTATCGCGCACCCTGATAGGGCCGTGGAGACCAGCCGCGAGTGGGTGGCTGGTTCTGGTGGCCCTGTCGGGGAGCCTGATAGGGCCGTGGAGGCCAGCCGCGAGTCGAGGGCTGTTGGGCAGCTGGACGGGGCTACCCGGCCCAGTCGGGACGGGGCGGGGCGGACGACCACGGCACCTCTCGGGCGGCTGGTTCATGCGCGGTCGGGGGACAAGGGCGGGACCGCCAACGTGGGAGTGTGGGTGCCGGCGGAGCATCCGCGCCGGCGGGACGCCTACGAGTGGCTGGCCGGGTGGCTCGACGCCGACCGGGTCCGGGTACTGCTGCCGGAGGCGGCCGAGCTGGACGTGACCGTGTACCGGCTGCCGCATCTGGCCGCACTGAACATCGTCATCGAGAGGCTGCTCGGTGACGGGGTAGCCGCGTCCACCCGTTCCGACCCCCAGGCCAAGGCCGTCGGGGAGTGGCTGCGCGCCCGGAACGCCGAGATACCGACGGAGTTGCTGTGAGCCTGCCCCCGGCGTACGAAAAGAATCGGGAAGCGATGCTGGAGCGGGTCGCGGACCTGGACCGGCAGCATGCCCAAGCCCTCGCCGGAGGCGGGCCGAAGGCCGTCGACCGGCACCACCGGCGCGGCAAACTGACCGCGCGCGAGCGGATCGAGCTGCTGATCGATCCGGATTCGGCCTTTCTGGAGTTGAGTCCGCTCGCCGGGTGGGGCACCGATTTCGCGGTCGGCGGATCGGTGGTGACCGGGCTCGGCGTGGTCGAGGGCGTCGAATGCATGATCATCGCGAATGACCCGACCGTGCGCGGCGGGTCGAGCAATCCGGTCACGCTGAAGAAGAGCTTCCGGGCCGCGCAGATCGCCGCGGAGAACCGGCTGCCGACGATCAACCTGGTCGAGTCGGGTGGCGCGGATCTGCCGACGCAGAAGGACATCTTCATTCCGGGCGGGCAGCATTTCCGCGGGCTGACCGAGGCGAGCGCGGATCGACGGCCGACGATCGCCTTGGTGTTCGGGAATTCGACGGCCGGTGGCGCCTACGTGCCCGGGATGAGCGATTACGTGGTGATGGTGGCCGGGGGAGCGAAGGTGTTCCTCGGCGGGCCGCCATTGGTGAAGATGGCGACCGGTGAGGAATCGGACGACGAGTCGCTCGGCGGGGCGGAGATGCACGCGCGGATCTCCGGGCTGGCCGATTACCTCGCGGTGGACGAGCGCGACGCGATCCGGATCGGGCGGCAGATCGTGCGGCGGCTGAACTGGCGCAAGCTCGGGCCGGCGGCCGCCGGCGACTACGCGGAGCCGGTCGACGACCCGGAGGAACTGCTCGGGATCGTGCCCACCGATCTCAAGATCCCGTTCGACCCGCGGGCGGTCATCGCGAGGATCGTCGACGGGAGCGAGTTCGACGAGTTCAAGCCGCTGTACGGAACGAGCCTGGTGACCGGGTGGGCGCGGCTGCACGGGTACCCGATCGGGATCCTCGCGAACGCGCAGGGCGTGCTGTTCAGCGAGGAGGCGCAGAAAGCCGGGCAGTTCATCCAACTGGCCAACCAGAGCGACACGCCGCTGCTGTTCCTGCACAACACGACCGGCTACATGGTCGGCAAGGACTACGAGCAGGGCGGGATCATCAAACACGGCGCCCAGATGATCAACGCGGTGTCGAACTCGACGGTGCCGCACCTGTCGATCGTGATGGGCGCGTCGTACGGAGCGGGAAACTACGGGATGAGCGGGCGGGCCTACGACCCGCGGTTCATGTTCAGCTGGGTCGGGGCGAAATCGGCGGTGATGGGGCCGGCGCAGCTCGCCGGGGTGGTGTCCATCGTGTCCCGGCAGGCGGCCGCGGCGAGCGGGCGGCCCTTCGACGAGGAGGCGGACGCGCGCACCCGGGCGGCGATCGAGGCGCAGATCGAGCGGGAGTCGCTGGCCTATTTCACGTCCGGGATGCTCTATGACGACGGGGTGATCGACCCGCGCGACACCCGGACGGTCCTGGGGATCTGCCTGTCTGCCATCCACAATGCGCCTGTTCAGGGCGCCCGGGGTTACGGGGTGTTCCGGCTGTGATGATCCGTAAGCTGCTCGTCGCGAACCGCGGTGAGATCGCCCTCCGAATTTTCCGGACATGTCGACTGAGCGGCATCCAGACCGTGGCTGTTTATGCCGAAATTTCGGACCTGCACGTGGCGGCGGCGGACGTCGCGGTCGAGGTCGACTCCTTCCTCGACGGCGCGCAGATCATCGCGGCGGCGCACCGGGCCGGGGCCGACGCCATCCACCCCGGCTACGGCTTCCTCTCCGAGAACGCCGCCTTCGCCCGCGACGTCGTAACCGCGGGACTGATCTGGATCGGTCCCGACCCGGACGCGATCGAGGCGATGGGCGACAAGATCCGCGCCAAGAAGCTGGTCG
The DNA here is from genome assembly GCF_018324205.1 of Actinoplanes ianthinogenes. Lineage (NCBI taxonomy): Bacteria > Bacillati > Actinomycetota > Actinomycetes > Micromonosporales > Micromonosporaceae > Actinoplanes > Actinoplanes ianthinogenes. Next base: position 116,882 of record NZ_AP023356.1, on the reverse strand, counting down.
CCGGAGCCGGCGTCCCGATCCTGGAGGGCGGTGACTCCTTCCCGCTGCTGATCAAGGCGGCGGCGGGCGGCGGCGGGCGCGGCATGCGGGTGGTCACCGAGCCCGAGGCGCTGGAGTCCGCGCTGACCGCCGCCGAGGCCGAGGCGCGCTCGGCGTTCGGCGACGGGACCGTGTTCACCGAGCCTTACCTGCCGCTGGCCCGGCACGTCGAGGTCCAGGTGCTCGGCGACGCGTCCGGCCGGATCTGGGTGGTCGGCGATCGGGACTGCTCGGTCCAGCGCCGGCACCAGAAGATCGTCGAGGAGGCGCCGGCTTTCGGGCTCTCCGGCGAGACGCGGGCGGCGCTGCACCGGCATGCCCGGAACGCGGCCGAGGCGGTGCGCTACCAGGGCGCCGGCACGGTCGAGTTCCTGGTCGACGGTGAGCGGATCTTCTTCCTCGAGATGAACACCCGGCTCCAGGTGGAGCATCCGGTCACCGAGGCGGTGACCGGTCTGGATCTGGTCGCCTGGCAGATCGCGATCGCCGAGGGCCGCGAACTGGGAGACGCACCGCCGGCTCCGCGCGGGCACGCCATCGAGGTGCGCCTCTACGCGGAGGATCCGGCGCGGGACTTCGCTCCGCAGACCGGCCGGGTGCGCGCTTTTCACTTCGAGACATCTGACGTACGGGTGGATGCCGGCGTGGCAGCCGGAAGCGAGGTCGGCATCCGCTACGACGCCATGCTCGCGAAGATCGTCGCGCATGGGCCGGACCGGGCAGCGGCGATCCGGCTGCTGGCCGACGCGCTGCGGCGCGGAGTGATCCACGGGCTCACCACCAACCTCGGCCTGTTGCGGGCGATCCTGCGGGACGACGACTTCGTGGCGGGCCGGGTCGACACCGCGCTGCTGGACCGCCGCCTCGCCGACTGGATCGGCGGTGACCGGGACCAGGCGGTCCGCAAGGCGGCGCTCGCGGCCGCGGTGGGAACGGCGGTCCGGACCGCGGTGTCCGGGAGCGTCCAGTCCCGCATCCCGGCGGCCTGGCGCAACGTGCCCAGCCAGGATCGGGTCCGCACCTATCGCTGCGGGACGGCGGAATACGCGGTCGGCTACCGGTCCCGTGGCGGACGGATCGAGTCGTCCTGGCTGCCCGGGGTGACCGTGCTCGCCGTGCGGGGTGAGCGGGTGGTCCTCGACGACCACGGGGTACGCGAGAGCTATCGGGTCACCGTGGTCGAGGGCGGCGCCGATGTGGACGGTCCCGAGGGCTCGTTCGACCTCCGTGAGGTGCCGGTCTTCACCGACCCGGCGGCGAACCTGGCGGCCGGCTCCCTGCTGGCGTCGATGCCCGGCCTGGTCGTCGCCGTGCACGTCGAGGCCGGTCAGCGGGTTGCCGCGGGCGATCCGATCGTGGTCCTCGAAGCCATGAAGATGCAGCAGACCCTGTCCGCGCCGGCTGAGGGGGTGGTCGCCTCGCTGAGCGTGGCGGTGGGCCGCCAGGTCGCCGCCGGCGACGTCCTCGCCGTGATCTCCCACGAGGAGTCGAGATGACCGCCTTTGTCGAGTCCGTGGAGCGCCGGGAGCTGCGGGAGGCCGTTGCCCGCCTGGCGCAGAAGTATGGGGAGTCCTATTTCTACGCGGCGGCCAAGGAGGGTCGGAAGACCACCGAGCTGTGGCGGGAGGTCGCGGCGCACGGCTATCTCGGGGTGTCCGTCCCGGAACAGTACGGCGGTGGGGGCGGCGAGATCGGCGACCTGGCCGCGGTCCTGGAGGAGCTGGCCACGGCGGGCTGTCCGCTCCTGCTCATGGTGGTCTCGCCGGCCATCGTCGGCACGGTGATCGCCCAGTTCGGCACCGACGCCCAGAAGGAGCGCTGGCTTCCCGGCATCGCCGACGGCTCGGCCACCTACGTCTTCGGGATCACCGAACCGGACGCCGGCTCGAACACGCACCAGATCGCCACCCAGGCCCGCCGCGACGGCGACGAGTGGGTGCTGACCGGCGGCAAGACCTACATCAGCGGCGTCGACGAGGCCTCCTACGTGCTGGTGGTCGCGCGGGTCGGCAAGCGCCCCTCGCTGTTCATGGTCCCGGTCAGCGCTCCCGGCTTCACTTATCAGAAGATCGACATGGGTCTGGTCGCCCCGGAGGACCAGTTCACCCTCTTCTTCGACGACGTCCGGCTCCCGGCCGACGCGCTGATCGGCAGCGAGGAGGCCGGTCTGGATCAGCTGTTCGCCGGGCTCAACCCGGAACGCATCATGGCCGCGTCCTCGGCGACCGGCATGGCGCGGTGGGCGCTGCGCAAGGCGGTCGGCTACGCCGGGGAGCGCCAGGTGTGGGGCGTCCCGATCGGCGCGCACCAGGCGATCAGCCACCCGCTCGCGAAGCTGCACGTGGAGATCGAGGCCGCCCGGCTGCTGACCCAGAAGGCCGCCGCCCTGCACGCCGCCGGCGAGCTGAAGGCCGCCGGCGAAGCCGCCAACATGGCGAAGTACGCGGCCGGCGAAGCGGTCTGCGCCGCCGTCGACCAGGCCATCCAGACCCACGGCGGCAACGGCCTGGCCACCGAATACGGCCTGGTCCAGGCCCTGGCCACGTCCCGCCTGACCCGCCTGGCCCCGGTCAGCCGGGAGATGGCCCTCAACTTCGTCGCCCAGTTCTCCCTGGGCCTGCCCCGCTCCTACTGACCTCGGCCGAGGTCAGCGGGTGCTGCGGTGGGTGGGCCCGTGGGCTTCGTCGCAGTGGGGTTCGGCGTGGGGCGCGGCGTCGGCGGCGTGGTCCACCTGGAGGGTCGTGTGGCGGATGTTGTGGTCGTTCTGCAGCAGGTGTTCCAGGGCTCGGCGGATGTGGTGGCAGTCGGCCTGGTCGGCGACCAGGACGTGGGCGGACAGGGCTGCCTGACCGGAGGTGATCTGCCACAGGTGGAGGTCGTGGATCTCGGTGACGGCCGGGACGGCGGCCAGTTCGGCGCCGATGGCGTCCACGTCCACGCCGGGTGGGGCGGCTTCGAGCAGGATGCGGCCGGAGTCGCGGAGGAGCCGGACACCGGCCACCGCCATCAGGGCCACGACGATCAGCGAGGCGATGGCGTCGGCCCGGGTGAAGCCGGTCAGCACCATGATCAGGCCGGCGATCAGGGTGGCGACGAAGGCGAACAGGTCGTTGAGGATGTGCTGGAAGGCGCCCTCGACGTTGAGGCTGGTGCGGTTCGCCCGGGACATGCACCAGGCGGCGGCGATGTTGACGACCACGCCGATCCCGGCGGTGATCAGGACCGGGCCGCCGGCCACCTCGGGCGGGTCGAGCAGGCGGCGCACCGCCTCGTACGCCAGCCAGCCGCCGAGCAGCAGCAGGGTGAGGCCGTTCGCCTGGGCGGAGAGGATCTCGGCGCGCTTGAGGCCGTAGGTGAAACCGCCCCGGGGCGGGCGGGCCGCGAGACGCATGGCGATCAGGGCCAGGACGATCGCGGCGGCGTCGGTGAGCATGTGCGCGGCGTCGGAGAGCAGGGCCAGCGAGCCGGCGATCAGGCCGACGGCCACCTCGCCGGCCATGAAGACGGTGATCAGGCTGAGGGCGGCGACGAGCCAGCGGCGGTCGGCGTCGGCGCTGACTCCGTGATCGTGCCCGTGATGGCCACCCCCGTGCCCGCGGTGCCCGTTCCCGTGCCGGTGGTGCTCCTCGTGTGCGGCGGGTGTGCGGTGGGCCGGTGCGGCACCGCAGCCGTGGCTGTCGTTCTGCCGGACGCCCATCAGCGGACTTCCTTTCCCGTGCGATGCCGGAGCGGACCGTCGCGACGGCGCGCTCATCAGCGGTAATCCTTGCCGGTCGGGTCCGGGCATGCGGCCGGATCGACCGCCAGCGCCAGGCCGAGCAGGTCGTCGAGCGCGTGCCGGATCCGGGCGTCGGCCAGCTCGTAGCGGGTGCGGCGACCCTCCGGCACGGCGACGACCAGGCCGCAGCCGCGCAGGCAGGCCAGATGGTTCGACAGATTCTGCCGGGTCACGCCGAGCAGATCGGCCAGCTCGGCCGGGTAACCGGGCGCGTCGCGCAGGGCGAGCAGCAGCCGGGTCCGGGTCGCGTCGGACAGCGCGTGACCGAATCGGGCCAGCACGGCGGCATGGGTGACCGTTTCCACCCGGTCGAGAGTACAGCAGATGCTGTATTCAGAAAGGGCTGAACTCACAACAGGGCCAGAACGGCGGCGTGGTAGGTGGCCTGGACCAGCGGAATCGACGGGATGAAGATCCGCTCGTCGGTGGCGTGCAGCCCGTCGTGGGCGACACCGAACCCGGCCGTCGCCGGGATGCCGAGACCGGCGAGATAGTTGCCGATGTTCGACGGGCCGGCGACCTTGGGCGTCACGTCGAGACCGTGTACCGCCGCCGCCCCGAGGATCGCGGCCCGCAGCGGCGCGTCGGCGTCCAGGGCGTACGGCGGCCAGACGGTGACCTGCTCGACCGTCGTCGGCGCGGTACCGGGCCAGCGACGGTCCACGGCGGTGACCGTGGTGCGGAGCAGGGCCGCGGCGTCGAAACCGGGCGTGGTGCGGATGTCGACACCGAGCGTGCACCGGTCCGGGGTCACCGAGAAGCCGCTGCCGCCGCCGACCTCGGTGACGGTCACTTTCGCCCCGCTGGCACCGAGGTCGGCGGCGGCCAGGTCCCGGATCAGATCGGCGGCCTTCACGATCGCGTTCGGGGTGCCGGCCCGGCCGCCGGAATGTGAGGCGACCCCGGCGACGTGCAGCCGCACCCGGTGCACACCACGGCCGCCGACGACCAGATGCTCCAGTCCGGGATAACCGATCATCACGCCGTCGATTGTCCCGGCCGCCGGGCCCTCGAAATACGCCTTCGCTCCGGCGAACCCTCCCGTGTGCTCATCCAGGTCGAAAAGCAGGGTCAGCGTGCCGTGCATCAGGTGCCGGGCCGCGACGAGCCGGGCGGCGAGGTGACAGAAGATCGCGATCCCGGACTTGGCATCGGCGCTGCCCCGGCCGTACAGAAAATCGCCCTCGACGACGGCGGCGGTCGGCGGATGCGTCCAGCGCTCCTCGTCGCCGAAAGGCGCCGTGTCCAGACAGGCGTTCAGCACGTAATGCGGCCCGGATCGCTCGCCGCGCACGTCACAGACGACCGCGATCGGTCTGCGATCCGCGTCGGTCAGGACCGACGAGGCCATTTTCCGTACGCCGAACCAGTCCCGGAGATGCCCGACAACAGGTTCGTAGTCGTCGATGCCCCCGCGACTGGGAACGGCGACGAGCTCCCGGGTGAGCGCGACCACCGACGCCGCGTCCTCCCGGGCCATCACCAGCTGCGGGGTGCTCATGAGCGCCGGCGGTGGACAGCGGTCAGGCCGCGGCGGTGAGGGCGGCGAACTCCTCGTCGGTGAGGTGGACGTCGGCGGCCTTCAGGTTCTCCACCAGGTGGGCCACCGAGGACGTGCCCGGGATCGGGACCATGACCGAGGACCGGCGGAGCAGCCAGGCCAGGGCGAGCTGGCCGGTGGTCACGCCGGGGTGGGCCGCGGCCACGCGGTCGAGGGGACCGCCCGGGCGGGCCAGGGCGCCCGCGTCGACCGGCGCCCACGGGATGAACGCGATGTCCTGCTCGGTGCAGAAGTCCAGCAGTTTCTCGGCCCGGCGGTCGCCCAGGTTGTAGCGGTTCTGCACCGAGGCGATCGGGACGCCGGCGGCCTGCGCCTCCTGCACGTCCTCGACGCTCACCTCGGAGAGGCCGACCTGCGTGACCAGCCCCTCGTCCAGGAAGGACCGCAGCGTCGCGAACTGGTCGGCGCGAGGCGTGGCCGGGTCGATCCGGTGCAGCTGCCACAGGTCGATCCGGTCGACGCCGAGCCGCCGCAGCGAGCCCTCCAGGCACTGCCGCAGATAATCGGGGCGGCCCACGGCCACCCACTGGTTCGGGCCGGGCCGGGTGAAGCCGCCCTTGGTGGCGACGACCACGTCACCGTAGCCGCGGCCGTCGTGCAGGGCCTCGCGGATCAGCTCCTCCGAGACGTGCGGGCCGTACGAATCAGCCGTGTCGATGAAGGTGACCCCGAGCCGGACCGCCTCCCGCAGCACCCGGATCGCCTCGTCCCGGTCCTGCGGCGGCCCCCAGATCCCCGGGCCGGTGATCCGCATGGCCCCGAACCCGAGCCGATCGATGGTCTTCCCGCCGAGCTGCATGCTGTCTCTCCTCCAAGTGGTGGAGCCGGTATCCACCAACAGATTATCGACGGGTTGATCCGGTTCCGGGGCGCCGTGACGACGCTGAGGCGATGAGATTGCTGACCGTCTTCATGGCCACCGTGTTGCTTGCCGCGCCGGGGGTGCCTGCCGCCGGGCCCGGTGGTGCCGTCGTCCGGACCGATGCCGGGCGGGTCCGCGGGGTGGATCACGACGGTTACCGCACGTTCGAGGGGATCCCGTACGCGGCTCCGCCGACCGGCGACCGCCGCTGGCGTGCCCCGCAACCGGTGGCGCCCTGGCCAGGCGTGCGGCCGGCGTCGGCGCCGGGCCCGGACTGCGCCCAGCTCCCGGACAGCTCCAGCGCCGAGGACTGCCTTTATCTCACCGTCACGGCGCCACGCGACGGCCGGACCCGCCGCCCGGTGATCGTCTGGCTGCACGGCGGCGGCTTCCAGACCGGCTCCGGGAGCATGTACGACGCGCACCGGCTCGTCGTCCGCGGCGGCGTCGTGGTGGTCACCGTGAACTATCGGCTCGGCGTCCTCGGCTACCTCGGGCTGCCCGGGCTGGCCGGCTCGGGCACGTTCGGGTTGCAGGACCAGCAGGCCGCGCTGCGATGGGTGCGGCGCAACGCCGCGGCGTTCGGCGGCGACCCGGGCAGCGTGACACTGGCCGGGCAGTCGGCCGGCGGCATGAGCGTCTGCGCCCAGCTCACCTCGCCCGGGGCCGCCGGCCTGTTCCACCGGGCGATCATCCAATCCGGATCGTGCCTGGTCGACTGGCCGAGCGGGCTGTTCCACCCGAAGGTCGGCGCCGGGTCGGCGTGGTCGCCGGTGGACGCGGTGCGCGCGGCGGGATCGGGCCTGGCGGCGACGTTCGGGTGTGGCGCGGACGCGGTGGGCTGCCTGCGGAGGCAGCCGGTGACGGCACTGCTGGAGGCGACCCGCGGGACCGGGGTGCGGGCGTTCGTGACTCCGGCATACGGGACCGCGGTGCTGCCGGAGCATCCGGCGACGGCGCTGCGGAGAGGGGCCTTCGCGCGGGTGCCGGTGCTGTCCGGCGGCACCCTCGACGAGCATCGCGGCTTCCTGGCCGGGATCGACCTGGCCAGCCCGGTGACGGCGGAGCAGTACGCCGCGGTCCTGACGACGGCGTTCGGCGCGCGGGCGGGACGGGTGGCGGCCACGTATCCGGTGGCGAGCTATCCGACCCCGGCGCTGGCCTGGGCGGCGGTGGCCACCGACCGGATCTGGGCCTGCCCGGGGCTGGCCGGGGACCGGCTGCTCGCGCGGCGGACGGCGACCTATGCGTACGAGTTCGCCGAGCGGCATGGGCCGGCGCCGTCGAGCGGCTATCCGTGGGGTGCGTTCCACGGAGCTGAGCTCGCGTTTCTCTTCGATACGTGGTGGCTGGCCGGGACGCCGCAACCGGCGCTCGCCGACCGGATGATCGACAGCTGGGCACGGTTCGCCGCCACGGGACGGACCGATTGGTCCGCGTTCCCCGCGGTACGGACCCTGGCGTCCGGTACGGACGGTTACGTCGACCTGGACAGCGAGCATCACTGCCGCTTCTGGGCGTCGATAGGGTGACCCGATGCGGCGGTGGCAGTACACCCTGGCCGGCGACGTCGAGATCGCCCGGACCGTGGGGTCCGGGGTGCTCACGGTCGGCGCGCACTTCCACGAGTCGGTGCAGGTCACCGCGGTGACGTCGGGCGAGCGGGCGTTCCGGACGCGGGACGGGATCGTGCGGGCGGCGGCCGGGCGGACGATCGTCATCCCGGCGCTGCTGCCGCACGCCGCGCTGCCGATGGCGGCCGGCGACGACAGCGTCAACCTCTACCTGCCACCCGCCCTGTTCGAGGACGCGCTCGGCGACGTCCCCGTCGTGGTGCCCGTGTCTGGGGCGCCGGCCGCGGCCCGGCGGTCCGAGCTGGTCGCGGCGGTGACGGATGCGCGGGACGGGCTGCGGGAGTTGGCCGGCCGGTTCGGGATGACGCGGGAAACCCTGATCCGGCGGTTCGCGCGGGAGACCGGGATGACGCCGCATGCCTACCGGGTCGTGACGCGGCTCAACGAGGCGCGGAGCCTGTTGCGGGCCGGGGTGGCGCCGGCCGAGGTGGCGGCGCGGGCCGGGTTCGCCGACCAGAGCCACCTGGGGCGGCAGTTCCGGGCCGCGTTCGGGGCGACGCCCGGCGACTACCGGATCACTTTCGTTCCAGACAGCGGGGGCTGAGGCGGGCAGCATCCGGCGGGTGGACCTGCTTGCCCTGCTCGCCGCCGGGCTGCTCGGCGGTGTGGTGAACGCGCTGGCCGGTGGCGCGACGCTGCTGACGTTCCCGGCGCTGATGGCGACCGGGTTGACTCCGGTGGTGCGAACGCGTCGAACGCCGTCGCGCTCGCGCCCAGCCACCTGCTCGCCGCCCTCGCCGATCACGTCAACCGGCCGGCGGCGGACCGCTCGCTGGCCATCCAGATCGGACTTGCGATCCTGGGCGGCGCCGCCGGGTCGGGCCTGCTCCTGGTGCTGCCCGCCGGCCGGTTCCCGGTCGTGGTGCCGGTGCTGATCGGCGCGGCCACCGCCCTGTTCGCCGCCGCGCCCCGGCTGCGCGGGATCCGGGTGCCGACGGCGCCGGGTCTGCTGCTGGCCTCGGCCTACGGCGGGTTCTTCGGCGCGGCGCTCGGGGTGATCCTGTCCGCGCTGCTCGCGCTCGGGCCGGACACCGACGCCCGCCGGGTCAACGCCCGCAAGAACATCCTGGCCTCCGCCGCGACCCTGGCCGCGGTCGCCGTCTTCGTGGGAAGGGGCCTGGTCGCGTGGCCGGCGACGGCGACGATGCTGGCCGGCGCGGTGGCCGGGGGCTGGCTGGGCGGCCGGATCGGCGGACGGGTGCGACCGGCCGCCGTCCGGGCCGTGGTGATCGCCGGTGGCGTGACGCTGACCGTCTTCTACGCGCACCGGTTCTGGTAGGGCCGAGGCTGTTTCAGGAGATGCCGTGGCAGGTGAAGGCGCCCCACTCGGTGACCGGGCGATGCTGGGCGGCGGCCTCGCGTTGCGCCTCGGCCAGGGCGGAGGGCGCCGAGCCGGAGCGCAGGTAGGCACGATAGAAAGCGGTCATCAACCGGGCGGTGGGCCGGTCCGGCACACTCCACAAAGAGGCGACGACGGCCCGGGCACCGGCGATGGCGAACGACCGGTGCAGACCGAAAGCGCCCTCGGAGTCGTGTATCCGGCCCAGCGCGGTCTCGCAGGCGGACGCGACCACCAGGCGGGTGCCGCGGAGGTCGAGCCGGGCGATCTCGTCGGCCGAGAGAATGCCGTCGGCGTCCCGGTCGTTGGCCCCGGCCAGACCGAGACCGGCCTCGATGCGGTCGTCGGCGCCCACCCGGACGAACCCGTGCGTTGCCAGGTGCACGATCGACGGTGGCGGATCCCGGCGCAGCGCGGACTTCGTGGCGGCCGCGCCGGTGAGTGGCTCGGCGCCAAGCAGATCGCCGATCATCCGGGCCTCCCGGGCCGTACCGGGCAACGGGTTGAAAGCCACCGGGCCCGGCCCGAAGTCCGGGTCGGCGAGAATCAGGGCGGTCCGGTTCGGATCATCCGCCGGCGCGGCGCCGATCAGCAGGTCGCGCGGGCTGCTGAGGTGGCTGATCGTGTGCGTGGTGACCAGCGGCAGGCCGTCCGGGCCGGGCAGCGTCGCCGGCGGGATCCGGTGGATCAACCCGTCCGGGACGATCACCAGGCGGGTCGCGGTGGTCGGCAGCGGCGCGAACAACGCCTGGTGGACGGCGGTTCCGGTGGCGAGCCAGCGGTCCCGGTCGATCCGGTCGTCACCGGGAACGACGACCGCCCGGTACGCCTCGACGGCCCGGTCGATCGGACCCGCGTCCCCGAGGTCGACCACCCGGGCGCCCGCGGCGTCACCGGCCGGCAGGCAGAAGGCGGCGTAGCGGGCGTCCCGGTGATCGATCCCGGCCAGCCCGCGGTGCGCGAAGCGGACGAACTGCACCAGGCACGACCCGGCCGGCAGCGCGGCGGCGACCTCGGCCAGGTCGAGCTCGGTCAGCGCGGCCGACGGGCGGGCCTCCCGGACCCGGCCGGCGATCCGCTCCTCGATCGCCGCCCGCTCCCGGACGGCGTCCGCCGGGACGCCGGCCCCGCCGAGCATGCCGCCGGCCAGCAGCCGGTCCAGCTCGGACAGCCGGTCCAGGTCGGCGGCGAGGTCCGGATAGCCGCCGGCGAGCACCGCAGCGCATTCCCGGGCGGCCGCCTCGGTGGTCAGCCCGGTCCGCTGGATCACCAGGCGCAGCGCCGCCGCCACGTCCGGGCCGGTCGTCGTGCCGCTGTCGATCAGCGCCTCCAGCAGCCAGTCCCGCACCTCCTTGCGGGTGTCGGCGAGGAACCGCAGCCGGCCCTCCTCCGGGGTGGCGCCGAACACCGGGCCGAGCAGCCGGTTCTGCCGGTCGGCGGCGGTGACCAGGTCGGCGAACGCGGCCGCCCGGTCACCGGCCCGGGCCCGCACCCGCCCGCGCAGCACCAGGCCGCGGATGACCAGCGGATGGTGCTCGCCCACGGTGCGCACGGCCAGGTCCAGCCCGGCGGCGGTGTCCCCGGCGGCGGTCCGGCGGCGCCGGTCGAAGCCGAGCTGACCGGCGTCGAGCAGCGCCGAGGCGAGCCGGAAAGCGTCCGTGTCGGCGCCCGCCGCGCGGTACACGCCGATCGCCCGCCGGGTCAGCCGCAGCGCCCGCCGGGACCGGCCCGCGTGCGCGTACGCCGTGGCCAGGGTGATCAGGCTTTCCGCGGTGGCCGAGTGCCGTTGGCCGAACTCCCGCTCCCGCAGCCGCAGCGCCTGCCGGTTGAGCCGGATCGCCCCGGCCGCGTTGCCCTGCCGGGCCTGATAGATCCCGGCCTGGCTCAGGTTCGCCGCGACGTGCCCGGCCATCCCGTGCCGCCGCAGGATCTCGGCGGCGGCCCGGTTCGCCCGTTCCGCGGCGGGCAGGTCGTCGAGCGCCGAGTGGATCCGGGCCAGCAGTTGCAGGCCGAAGCCGTGTGCCAGGTCCTGCCGCGGCTCGGTGATCCGCAGGGCCTGGCGGCAGCGGGTCATCGCCTCGTCGTACTCGCCGAGCAGGCAGTGGACGTCGGCGAGGGCGCGCAGGACCGTCTCGGTGGTGGGCGCCTGCGGGCCGTCCGTCGCGGCGAGGGCCTGGTGGGCGAGGTCGAGCAGGCGTTTCGTCTCGGCGTATTGCCCGAGTTGGCGCTGGATGCTGGCGATGACGCGCAGGGTCTCGGCGTAGCCGGGGGTGGTGAGCGGCTTGCCCGCCATCGTGGCCATGGCGCGGTCGGCGGCGCGGCGGGCGCCGGTCAGGTCGTCGGCCATCCGGCAGCGCAGCGCCTCGGCCAGGTCGGCCATCGGCCCGTTCGCCGGGTCGTCGTTGCCGAGCGACTCCATCAGGCGGAGCATCCGTTCCAGGTCCATGGCGAACCACCCCTGTGGACAGCGGTGCCGATGTCGCTGAAGCGTAGCCAGCCGGGTGCGCCGGGTGATCGTGCGAACGACCGACCCCTTCCGAGAGTCCGTTTCGTCCCTTGAGCTGAAGCAACGTTGAGGTTTTACCGTCGTCCGATGACGACGATCGTGGTATTCGACGAGTACGGGGGCCCGGAGGTACTGCATCTCGCGGAGATCCCGGACCCCGAGCCGGGCGCCGGTGAGGTCCGGATCCGGGTCCGGGCGGCCGGGGTGCAGCCGGTCGACTGTGCCACCCGGCGCGGGGATTTCGCCGGCTACCGCCCGCTGCCGTTCCCGATCCGGCTCGGCAACGAGGTGGCCGGGACCGTCGACCGGGTCGGCGACGGCGTCACCGGGTTCGCCGCGGGTGACGAGGTGATCGCCTTCCTCAGCCTGGCGGGGTATGCCGACGCGGTCGTGGTCCCGGCCGATCAGGTCGCCCGGAAACCGGAGAAGATGCCCTGGGCGCAGGCAGGGGTGCTGACCGCGTCCGGGCAGACCGCCTGCACGGCGCTGGACGAGCTGCGGGTCGGGCCCGCGGACACGCTGCTGATCCACGCCGCGGCCGGTGGGGTCGGCTCCTACGCCGTCCAGCTCGCGGTCGTCCGGGGCGCCCGGGTGATCGGCACCGCGAGCGAGCGCAACCACGACTACCTGCGGTCGCTCGGCGCCACCCCGGTCAGTTACGGCCCCGGCCTGGCCGATCGGGTGCGGCAGGCCGCGCCGCAGGGCATCACCTGCGCGCTCGACGCGATCGGCGGCGAGGCGCTGGACGTCTCGCTGGAGCTGCTCGGGGTGCCGGACCGGATCGTCACCATCGCCGACTGGGCCCGGTCCGCGAAGCTCGGCATCCGCCGGATCGGCAGCGAGCGGACGGTGGCGAAACTCGACGACCTCACCCGGCTCTGGTCCGAGGGCCGCCTGCGGATCGAGGTCGCCGAGACCTTCCCGCTCAGCCGCGCCGCGGACGCCCACCGCCTGGTCGAATCCGGACACGTCCGCGGCAAGGTGGCCCTGGTCGCCGACTGATCGGAATATCGGTCGCGCTGCCCTGCCGGAGTCGCATAGCGTGCGGCGACGCCGGCAGAGGAGGCCATCATGTACCGCGACGACACGTCCTTTTGAGCGGACCAGCAAACGCCGCAGGGGGTATCCGTAGCGAGACTCAGGTCAAGCGAGGGGACCGGGTGATCGGGCAGGACAAGGAGCTCATCGAGAAACTCGGTGGGAAGGATCCGTGCCCGTGCGGCTCCGGGCGGCGGTTTCCGCCGGTGCTGCCGCGCCAACGGCAGATACGACGACACCAACGGCCACTACTACGTGCGTGATTGACCGCGCTCACCGGAGGGCGGCGTCCAGGCGGCGGATCAACTCGCCGGCCCGGCCGCCGCCCTCCGGCGCGTTCGGATACCGCTTCAGCACCTCGATCACGACCGGGGTGGCCAGATCCCGGCACCGCGCGAGCCGTTCCCCTGCGGCGGCCGGATCCCCGGTGGCCAGCTCGAAGGCGCGGGCCGCACTGCCGGCCGCGCCCAGGATGTGGATGACCTGGGTGGCCTTGGGCAGCGGGTGCAGGAACGCGGCGCCGCACGCGTGCCCCGCCGCCCGCGCGGCGTCGTGGGCGGCGGCCCGCCCGGTGTCCCGGGCCTCCTGCGCGGCGCGATGGGCCGCGAAGGCGCAGTCCCGCAGCAGTTTCGACCGCTTGGCGCCGTCCGCGAACGCCCGTGCCGCCTCGACAGCGGCCCGCGGACGCGGATCATCCGGGCAGTCCCGCTCGTAGATCTCCAGCGCCGGCTGGGCGCAGAGCACCGCGAAGCCGGTGACCGCCCGGAGCTCGTCCAGGCTGAGCGCGATCGCGGCGTCCTCCGTCATGCCGCTCATCCTTCACCATCGGGTCCACCGCACGGGTCGGTGCGCCTTGCGGGCCCGCGTGCGAGCGCAGCCATGGCGAGCTCGCGGTCCGGACCCGCCGGGCGGCGGCCGCTTCAGACCGTCGTTCGGACACTCTCCCCGGCCGGGGTCAGGGCGAGCAGGACGGTCGAGGCCGCTGCCAGGGTCGCGGCCACCACAAAGATCAACCCCGGTTTTCCGTACGCGACGAGCGCCCCGAAAGCGACACCCGCCGCCAGTGGCACCACGGCCTCGGCGACAGCCCCGATCGCGGACAGCCCGCCCTGCACCGTGCCCTGCTCGTCCGCCCCGGCCGTGCCCGAGATCCAGGACTGGGCGGCGGCGCCACCGGCCGAGGCGAGGACGCCGACCGTGAGCAGCGGGTAGAGCTGCCCCGGAGTGGACGCGAACGCCGTACCGAAAAATGTCGTGACGCTCAGCAACCCGCCGCCGACCGCGGTCCTCTTCTCGCCGAGCCGGCGCACGACCGGGCCGACGGCCCGCGCTTGGAAGAGTGCGCCGGCCAGCGCCACCGCGGCGATCACCAGGCCGACGTGCGTGGTGTCCCAGCCGAACCGGTAGGTCAGGAAGAACGCCCAGGTCGCCTGATGGATCATCCGGGCGAGGTCGGCGCAGAGCCGGGCCTGGGCGAGGCGGCCGAGGACCGGGCGGCGCAGGATCGCGGTGATCGCGCTGACCGGGTTCGTGGCGCGCAGCGTGAGCGGGGTGGTGCGATCGCCGGGGCGGGACTCGGGCAGGATCAGGGCGCCGTAGGCGAGGTTCGCGAACGACAGGGCGGCCGCGGCGAGGAACGGCAGCCGCACGTCGACCGCGCCGAGCAGGCCGCCGATGGTGGGACCGGCCACGAAGCCGAGCCCGAACGCGGCCCCGACCAGCCCGTATGCCCGGGCACGCCGCTCGGGCGGGGTCACGTCGGCGATGTAGGCGTTGACCACGGTGTTCGTCCCGGCGCACGCCCCGGCGATCGCGTGGAAGACCAGCAGCGTCCCCGGGCTGCCGGCGATCGCGTGGGCCAGCCAGTCGACGCCGAGGCAGCCCAGCGACAGCAGCAGGACCGGGCGGCGGCCGTAGCGGTCGGAGAGCCGCCCGAGCAGCGGGGCGGCGGCGAACTGGAGCAGCCCGAAGGCGGTGCCGAGCAGGCCGGACCAGAGCACCGCCTGGCTCGGGTCGGCGGTGACGGCGGTGAGCAGGGCGGGGGTGATCGGCACGATCAGGCCCAGCCCGACGATGTCGAGGAAGACGGTGACGAGCAGGAAGGAGAGGGCGGGTGCCCGGCGCATGAAGGGCTCCTGGGTCGTGAGGGACAGGGCCCCTCCCGACTCGGCCGCGAGCACGGAGGATCAGATTATCGGTGCCGTCAAATCATTTTCCGCGCGAGCGATCGCCGCAGGTCAGGCCAGTTGGTGGGCGAGGCCGGCGCGGTCGATCTGCATCCAGTACTCGGTGATGACGCCGTCCTCGACGTGGTAGACCACGGAGTTGATCTGCCGGACCGTCCGGCCCGACCGGTGAACGCCGGTCTGGGTGAACCGGACGTAGGCCCGCGCGCCGTCGACCAGGAACTCGTTGACCTCCAGGGTGAAGTCGCCCCAAGTCGCCTGCATCTCGCGGACGTGGTCGGCGTAGTCCGCCGGGGTGCGCTCGATGGTGACCTCGTCCTCCGAGCACACCTGGTGGGCCAGGACTCGCGGGGCCATCAGGCCGGCCGCCCGGTCGACGGCCCGGCCGGAGCGAACCTCGTCCAGGAACGCCGCCACGACACCCCGGGTCACCTCTGCGTTGATCATGACGCCCAGCATCTCAGGACACGGACTACGCGTTCCTGGTGGGCGCGCTGCGACGGCTGTGTGCCGCTTCGACGTAGTCTGCTGGGCATGATCTGGAACCAGCGGCTGGGCAGGGTCGGCGTCTGGCGCGGCGTGCAGGCCGTCGACGCGGAGATGGCCAAGGCCATCGAGGACCTGGGGTACGGCGCCGTCTGGCTCGGCAGCTCGCCGCCGGCCGACCTGCGCGTGGCCGAGGAGCTGCTCGACGCGACGTCGTCGCTGGTGGTCGCGACCGGGATCGTGAACATCTGGACGGCGGACGCCGCCGAGCTGGCCGCCTCCTTCCACCGGATCGACGCCCGGCATCCGGGCCGGCTGCTGCTCGGCATCGGCTCGGGCCACCGGGAGGCGAGCCCGGAGCGGGTCCGCCCGATCGACGCGATGTCCCGATACCTCGACGTCCTCGACGAGCGGGACGTGCCGGTCGAGGCGCGGGTGCTGTCGGCGCTGGGCCCGCGGATGCTGGCCCTGGCGGCCGAGCGCAGCGCCGGCACCCACCCCTATCTGACGGTGCCGTCGCAGACCCGGGAGGCGCGGGCCGCTCTCGGCGGAGCGGCGCTGATCGCCCCGGAGCAGACCGTGGTCCTCGACCCCGACCCGGTGTCGGCCCGGCGGGCCGCCCGCGGGTTCCTGACCCGCTACCTGTCTCTGGTGAATTACACGAACACCATGCGCCGGGCCGGTTTCACCGACGAGGACGTCGCGGGGGAGGGCAGCGACACCCTGGTCGACCGGATCGTCGCGCACGGCGACGCGTCCGCGCTGGCCGCCGCGGTCCGGGCCCACCTGGACGCCGGGGCCGACCACGTCTGCGTCCAGGTCCAGCCCGCCACCGGCGACATCCTCCCGGTCCTGCGGTCCATCATCGCCGTTCGCTGAGCCACTCCTGGAGCAGCGTCGCAGGCGGCCTCCTCCAGCAGCGCGTCGCGCAACAGCTGGCGGATAGTGGTCCCGGTACTCCTTGCCGAGCCGCCCCAGGTAGTCGAGCATCTCCTGGGCCAGGGTGTCGACCTCGGTGATACACCGAGCGATCCGAGCACCCGTCCCATGTGGACCGATTCTGCCATCCGTTCGCCCTGGTCGAATACTACGGTTGACGTTATATGCCGGCGGACGTAGTGTCCTGCACCATGCAGGAACCCACGTTCTTGATCCTCACCGCCCTGGCGGCGGAACCCACGCATGGCTACGGCGTGATCCATGCCGTCGAGCAGGTGTCGCAGGGTGAGGTCGTGCTGCGGCCCGGCACGCTCTACGGCGCGCTCGACCGGCTGACCGAGCAAGGCCTGATCGAGGTGGACCGCGAGGAAGCGGTCGACGGCCGCCTGCGGCGGTACTACCGGCTCACCGACGCCGGATCGGCGGCCCTCGCGGCCGAGGTCAAGCGGATCCGGCGGAACGCGGATGCGGCGGCGGCGCGGCTGCGACTGGCTTTCGGAGGCATCGGATGACCGATCGGCTGGAATTGCGGTATCAGCGTCTGCTGCGGGCCTATCCGCGCTCCTACCGGGACCGTCGCGGCACCGAGATGATCACCACCATGCTGGACATGGCGGCGGCTGGGCGCGGCGGGCCGACCCGCGGGCAGGCCCTGCACCTGATCCTGTGCGGACTGCGTCAGCGCTTCCGGTTGCCCGCCCGGCGGCCGCTGGCCTGGGTCGGCGCGGTGCTCGCGGCGGTGGTGCTCGGGGCGTTCGGCGCGACGGCCGGCACCTGGCTGGGCTGGCAGACGGCCGCCTCGATCCCGTCCGACGGCGAGCTGCGCGCGCTCAACGCCGCGATGACCGGCATGCCGGCCCCCGCCGCCGTCTACCGGGAGCGGTCGGCGATGCAGGGTCCGGGCGCGCTGGTGCGCGCGGACGGCATCAGCGACTACTCGGCCGAGCGGGTGCGCGCGGCGCTGACCGCCGACGGGTGGCGGATCACCTCGTTCCGCGAGGCGCAGGGTGCGATGCTCGCCGGCTTCGACGGTGACGAGGAGCAGCTGCCGGTCACCAACCTGACCTACACGGCCACCAGGGGTGGGCTGAAACTCGACGGCAACGGCTGGGTGGTCACGGGCAGCGCGGGTCACGAGCTGACGGTGCGGGCTTCGTACGGCACCGAGGTGTGGCCCCGGGAGGCGGCGGCCGTGCGGCCCCTGACCGTCGCCGGACTGATCGCCGGCGCCCTCGCCGGGTGGCTGGTGGCGGCCGCGTTCGCCTGCTGGCTGCGGGAGACCGGACGGTCCCGGCGGTGGGTGGCGACCGTGGCGTGCGCGGTGGCCGGCGCGACGGCGGCCGTCCCGGTGTATGCGCAGCTGCGGGGCGCGTACCAGGTGATGATGTATGCCAAGGGCTCGCCGTACCCGTACATCGTCTACAGCCCGAGCGACGAGATCGCGACCGGAACCTGGACGGTCGTCGGCCTGCTCGCGGTGGCCGCCGCCCTGGTCGCCGCCTGGCCGCGCCGTCTGGACGGCTGACCGGCTCGGTCGCCGGGGTGTGTGGGTCCGCAGGTGGATCATGAGGCACCATGGCGGGGCTGGCCGCGGCGGGGGAGACGGATGAACAACAGGATGGCGCGGCGGGGCCTTGCGGTCGCCGTCACGGTCGCGGTCGCGGCGGCGTTGCTGCCGGGGCAGCCGTACGGCGAGCCGGCCGCCCCCATCGACCCCGAGGCGTTCTGCCGGGCCGAGGAGGCACGCAACCCGGGAACGCTCTGCTCGGTCTTCGTCGTGGACTCGGATGCCCGGCCCGCCCCGGTGACCGCTCTCGCGTTCCAGCCGAGGGCGACGGGGCTGGCCACCGACGGGGTGCCGGGCTGCGTCCGCGGCGCGAGCCGGCCCGTCGTCGGCACCACCACGCCCCGCCTGGACGCCACGTTCGACCGGATGCCGGCCGACGTGACCTTCGAGCTGCGGCCGCCGCGGGCGTACGCGAACAGCTCTCCGGAAAATCGGCGACCGTGACCCTGACCGGCTACGAGTGGGCCACAGCGGCCCGGGAATTGGCCGAAACGGCCGGCGTCCGGGACGACGCGCGCGACGAGGATCCCGAGGTCGAGCAGGACGGTGCCGAGCACTGGAAGACGCTGGACCGGATCTCCGCGCAGCTCGGCGGCCCGGCCCATCCGGGGTTCGGTCGCTACAGGTAGCGCCGGGCCGGGCTGCGGAGAACCGCAGCCCGGCCCGGTTCGGTCAGGCCGGTTCGAAGCCGGCGATGTGCAGCGCGAAGGCGCGGATCGAGCCGACGTCGCCGTTGGCGAAGTCGGTGACGGTGAACTTCCAGGTCCCGTCGACCGGCGCGAGCCGCAGCGAGGCGAGCGGCTGGTCCGGCCGCCAGGTGCCGGTGAACGGCGCGTCGCTCGACTTCACCGAGGCGAACGGGGTCGTCGCGGCGTCGTCGAAGACGACCTGGCAGAAGTTGTCGCCGTTGCTGCCGCTGCGGCTGAACAGCGTCGCGGTCCGGCCGTCCGGCGCGGTCAGGGTGCCGACCAGGTCACCGGCCCAGGTGTGGTTGATGCCGGTGGTCGCCGCCGTGGCGCAGTCGGTGCCGTCGATCGAGAAGGTCAGCGAGCCGGCGTAGCCGACGCCGCTGACGTCCACGGTGGCGGTGGCGCCGGCCGGATCGTTGTCCGGGATCGGCACCGGCGCGCCGGTGTAGGCGAAGTCGTGCACCGTCGACGACGGCTGGCCGACCCCCACCGCCAGGGTGCTGCTGGTGGGCGAGAGGTAGCCGGCGAAGGTGGCCTTCACCTTCAGCGTGACCGGCCGGCCGAGCGGGTAGTCGGCGGCCAGCTTGATCTTGTAGTTCTTCGACTTCGTGGCGCCGGCCGCGATGGTGCCGTAGGAGACGGCCCGCGGCGTCACCGTGGCCCGCGGGTCGTCGGTGTCGACCGTCAGGTTGACGCCGGTCGCGGTGCCGTCGCCCACGTTGGTCGCGGGCAGCGACAGGGTGCCCTGCTCGCCCGGCTCCAGGTAGGCGTCGCCGTCCCCGGTCGTCGGGGTGACCTTCGGCGCACCGGCCTTCACCAGCGGCTGCGGGGTCGCTCCGGTGTTGCGCAGCAGCAGGTCGGCGCGGATCACGCCGTTGCCGGTCCGCACGTCGTAGCCGGTCGGGGCCAGGTCGAGCGCGGTCCCGGTCAGCGCGGTGCGGATCTCGGTGTTGGTCATCCCCGGGTTGCCGGAGAGCGCCAGCGCCGCGATGGCGGCGGCGTGCGGCGCGGCGGCCGAGGTGCCGAAGAACGGGGAGAAGTCCGGCACCGAGGTGACCACACCGTCGGCCGCGGTGATCTCCGGTTTGGTGCGGACCACCCCGCCGGTCGAGGTGAAGTCACCGGGCGTGATCGGCGTACCGTCCGCCTTGTAGAAGATCCGCCGCGGACCGTCCGACGTGAACCGTTCCGGCTTGGTCTGCTTGGTGAACACGTTCGGGTACGGCCCGGCCGGGTTCGCCGGGTCCCCGGTCTCCAGGTCGAACGGCAGCGGGTCGTGCGCCGGTGCCGCGGCCACCGCGAACGCCTGCTCGGCCGCGGCGTGCCCGCGCAGCACACCCGTGGTGGAGAAGCCCTTGAGCTGCCCGTCCGGCGAGTCGGTGAACCGGCCGCGGAACGCGGTCAGTTGCAGGTAGCGGACCGCGCCGGAGTACTTCACCACGGCCAGCCGCTGGTTGACGGCCAGCGGGTCGGTGCGCAGGGCCTCCCACGGGTCGTCGTTGCCGTCCTGCACGTCCTGCGAGAAGTCGGTGACGTTGCCGGCCGCGTCGAGCAGGTACAGGTCGTAGTCGTTGGCCGAGCCGCCCAGCGGGTCCGCCCACCACAGGGTGGTGACCACGCCGTTGCTGTTCGGCGACAGCGGGTTCAGCACCTGCACGCCGGCGCCCGGGTCGAAGTCGTGCGCCTGCCCGGCGAACTTGCCGATGCCCCGGCCGGAGTCGACGAAGTCGCCCTCCCAGGTGCCGGAGGTGCCGTCGAGGGTGTTGCCCTCGTTGCCGGCCGAGCTGAAGTAGAACGCGCCGTCCGCGGTCACCGCGTTGACCGCCTGCGCCGGCAGGCCGTCCTGGAACGGGCTCTCGTGGTAATACACGACGTCGTCGACGATGATGTCGCAGTGCGCGGTGAAGCGCAGCGCCCGGATGTTCTCGGCGAAACTCGCCTCGCTGGTGAACGCCGTCGCGAAGCCGAGCTGGGCGTTCGGCACCAGGTCGTGGATGATCTCCAGCATCGCGGTGCCCTCGTCGCCGGACCCCTCCTGGTCGGGCAGCACGTCGACGTCGGGCGGCAGGTCGCCGGAGGCCTGCGAGGCGGCGAGCGAGTCGACGCCGTCGGAGAGCGCGCAGACCTTCACGCCGGTGCCGGTGACCTTGTACTTGGTCCGCGCGGTGTCGGCGGCGTGGGTCCGGTCGCCCTCGGAGACGACCTCGCCGGCCGCGGCGATCGCGGCGGCCTTCGCCTCCTGCTTGTCGGCCTTCTGCTGCTTCGTCTCGGTGCGCGCGGCCGGGTCGGTCTCGTGGCCGGTGATCGCCCCGTGTTCGAGGCCGATCGCGGTCACGTCCGTCCACCCGGCGATCTCGGTGAGTGCGCCGAGCGGCGCCTCGGCCACCACGGTGCCGGACCTGGGTGAGGCGAAGCGGATCCCGGCGCCGGCCTTGCGGAGCCGTGCGAGCAGGTCATCGCCGACCGCGCCGGCGTGAATCTCGACCTTGGTGGTGCCAGACTTGCTGACCTCGACGCCGGTGGACAGCTTCGGCAGCGCGCTCGCGGACACCTTGCTGGCGCGTTGCCGCAGTGTGATCGCGAGCCGGCTGTCGAGTTTGCGTTCGGTCGGTGTCAGCGATTTCTTGAGCTGTTGAAGCGCGTTGATCTGGGCGTAGGCCCGGTTTTCCGGGTCGGCCGGCGCCTGGGCGTTCGCGGCCGGGGTGGCGAGTGCGGTGACGGTCGCTCCGATCGCGAGCACCGTCACCGAACGCCGGAGAGTGAGTCTGCTGGACCTGTTCAATGCCACAGCCCCCCAAAGACAGGCATCGATTCGATGCCTGTGGATGCTATCGGCAATGCGATCAGTAATCGACACTTTGTGATCGGTTACTTGCCGTGAGTGATCCTTTCTCGGGCGTCCAGGACGGCGGCGAGCAGGATCTCGTCGGAGCGCATCTCGGCGTCCGGGCTGCCGACGTTCATGGGGAGCCGATGCCGGCTTTCCGCGATCGTGTCGAGCCGGGGGAGCATCGGCCGAGCGTGTGCTCCCATCGCCCCCAGCACCCGCAGAGCGGGCACGCCGTGGAGATCGTCGTCCAGATATTGCGGCAGCACCTCCAGCAGCTCGGCCGCCGCCGCGGGGCCCTCCTGCCGCCAGATCGCGCCGGCCGTCTCGACCTGGGGGAATCCGGGGCGCTCGAACAGGTGCCGGAGCTGGCGATGCTGCCGGTCGGTCAGTCCGCCGTGGTCGGCCAGCCGGCTCAGGAGCGCGGCCTCGACCCGGCCCCGGCCGAGCCGCTCGGGCCGCCCGGCGAGGAACTCGTCAGCCGGGGCCCGATCCCCGGTGATCATCAGCAGCGCTTGGGCCACGATCGCCTTCGACCAGCCGCCACCCGCTGCGCCCGCCGTCGCCGAGCCCGCGAAGAGCCTCCGGAGTGCCGGCACCGCCGGTCCGGCCCCCGGCCCGATGGCCCCCAGCGCCCCCGCCGCCTCCGGAAGCCGCGCGATCAGCTCCGGCACCGCCCCCACAGCCGCCGGCCCGCAAGCCCCCAGCACCCGCAACGCCCAAGACTGATCACTATCGGTCGCCAGCATCCGCCGCGCCGCCGCCACCAGCGCACCCGGATCCACCCCGGCCCGGACCGCGGCGAGCACCGCACCGAACAGCCCGGGCGCACCCGGCCCGGATTCCATCATCCGGGCGAGCCGCGGCACCGCCCGCTGATCGCCGGCCGCCCCGAGCGCGACCACGGCCCCCGCCCCGAGCTCCGGATCGTCCATCAGCCTCACCAGCGTGTCGGCCGCCGCCCGGGTCGCGCTCACCGACGCCATCAGCACGCGCGCCGCCGCCGGCTCCTCGCTCAGCATCCCGGCCAGCACCGGCGCCAGCCGCCCGGGCGCCGCCCGCCACTCCCGGATCGCCTCCCGAGCGAGATACACCCTGGTCATCCCGGAAAGCCGGGCAACCCACGCGTAGCAGTCGTCCTCCCGGTCCCGGCGAACCATCGCCTTCGCCCACCGCTCGCCAGCCGTCCACCAGCTCAAGCCGAGCATCCGGTCGGCCGCCTCCAGATCCGCGATGATCGCCGCGTCCAGGGCCGCCCACTCGCCCGGATCCGCCCGCCGCATCGCGCCGACAGCGGCCAGCAATCGCACCGCCGGCACCGGATCGGACCGCCACCGCGGATCGGCGTCGTCCACCAGCCGATCCACCAGCGCCGCCCGGGCCACCGGATCGGTCGCCGATTCCAGCACCCGCCCGGCCCGTTCCCGCCCACCGGCCGCCACCAGGATCCGCGCCGCGGCCCAGGCCACCGTCTGATCGCTTCCGGTCAGCGCCCGCTCGGCAACCTCCGCCGCAGCCGGCCACTCAGGTCCCCCGAAAACCAGACCATCAAGAAGATCAAAAACGGTTTTGCGTACGGCGGGCAGCTCCGTACCCGCCCAGGCGAGCACCCGGCGGGCCGTCACCCCGTCCCGCTCGGCCCGAACCTCCTCGAAGATCCGCGACCGAGCCGCGTCCCCCGCCCCGCCGGCCGCCCCGGACAGGAGCGCGGCGTCCAGCCACCCGCTCACCGGATCCGGCGCCGAGCGCCCTTCACGTTGATCATGGTCGCCATCCTATCCCGGGCCACGCGGGCGGAGCGTCGCTGCGATACTCGCCGGCATGCGGGGGACATCCCAAGAGGACACTGACCATCTCAGCGAAGCCGTGCACCAGATCGAACAGGACATCTCGGACACGCTGGCCGAACGCGACCACGACGTCCCGGACGCCCTGCTGGACCGGATGATCGACACCCTCACCACGCTGTCCGGCGTGACCGGCCTGCATCCGGCGGTGACCGAGCGGGTGTGGGCGGCACTCGGGTTCGCGCTCAAGACCCGGTACATGCGCGGCCTCCGGAGCACGCCGGGCACCGACGACATCGACCGGTCGATCGCGGTGTACCGATCGGTCCTGTCCCGGCAGCCGCCACCGGGCGACTACGCCGTGCTGGCGAACCTGGCGCAGGCCCATCTCGGCCGGCAGGTCAAGCGGCCGCACGACGCGGCGAACGCCCGGGACACGATGCTCCTGCACGCGCACACCCTGGACGCCGCCCCGGACGACGCGCAGCTGCTCACCGCCGTGCAGAACACCGGCGTGCTGCTGCGCCTCCCGATCCTCCAGGACCCCGGGATTCCCGATCTCGGCCTGGCCGTCCTCGCCGCCGCGCTGGGCCGCGCCCGCGACCGGGCCGAGCCGGGCAGCGAGACCGAACGCTGGGCCGCCCACGCCCACGCCGAAACCCTGTCGGTGGCCCGGCGCTGATCCGCGACGAGGCCAAGGCCCGGGTGCGGGCCATCGAGGGCGAGCCGTCCGCCACCACTCGTCGGGATCGGCCAGTTCGTCGCGCCGGCCGAGGCGGCGAGTCGGACCCCGGCTCACCCGCCCACCGTCTCCGCCGGCCAGCAGCCGCGGTGCCGGTCGGGCCCTCCCGAGGAGCCGGGCAGGGGACGGGGTCAGGCGGACAGCAGGTCGGCGAGGGCGGCTATCCCCGCGGTGATCTCGGCGCGCTTCGTGTTGCCGAAACCGAGGATGATCCGGGCCGGCGGATGGTTCATGCCGTACAGGCCGACGCCCCGCTCCGCGGCCGCCGCGATGAACGCGGCCTCGTCCACGCCCGGTGGCAGGTGCAGGATCGCGTGGAAGCCGGCCGCCAGCCCGGTCACCGGCAGCCCGGGAGCGTGCCTGCTCAGGGCGGTGATCAGAGTTTCCCGGCGAGTCGCATACTCGGCGCGGACCCGGCGCAGGTGCCGGTCGTACCGGCCCGACTCGATCAGCAGGGCCAGGGCGAGCTGGTCGATGGCGGGACTGCCGCGGTCGGCGAGCCACTTGGCCTCGGCCAGGGCGGGGCGCAGCCGGGGCGGCGCGACGATCCAGCCCAGGCGCAGCGCCGGGGCCAGCGACTTGCTGACCGTGCCCAGCGAGACCACCCGGTCCGGCGCCAGGCCCTGGAGGGACCCGATCGGATCCCGGTCGTACCGGAACTCGGCGTCGTAGTCGTCCTCGACGATCAGCCCGTCGCACTCCCGGGCCCACGCGATCAGGTCGAGGCGGCGCGGGCCGGTCAGCACCACACCGGTCGGCCACTGGTGCGCCGGGGTCACGAAGACCGCCCGTACGCCGGTCCGCCGCAGCGCCGCCACGTCGAGGCCCTCGTCGTCGACCGGGACCGGCACCGTCGCCGTCCGGCGCAGCGCGCTTCCGGGGTGCTCCACGGCCAGCACGTCGATGCCGTCCGCCGCCAGGGCGTGCGCCACCAGGTCGACGGCCTGCTGCATCCCGGTGCAGACGATCAGGTCGTCGGGTCCGGCGGCCACCGCGCGTACCCGGGTGAGATAGGCCGCCAGCACCTCCCGCAACCGCCGGTGCCCGACGGCCTCGCCGTAACCGAAGTCGGTGTTCGGCGTGCTGCGGCAGACCTCCCGGATCGCCCAGGCCCACGCCTCCCGCGGCACCAGTCCGAGGTCGGGCACACCGTGCTCGAAGTCGGCGACCCGGTGCCGCGACGCCCGCGCCGGGACGGGAGAGGGCGCCGGCGCCGGGGTGCCGGCCGCCGTGGCGGCGACCCGGGTCGCGGAGCCGGGCCGGCTGGTCAGGTAGCCCTCGGCCTGCAACTGCGCGTAGCAGTCCTGAACCAGACCGCGGGACAGATCCAATGTGTGCGCCAGCGACCGGGAGGACGGCAGCGGCTCCCCGGCGGCCAGGCGTCCACTGCGAATCGCGGTGCGCAACTGCTCCTCGAGCTGCACCCGTAGCCCGGTCCCGCTGTCCCGGTCGATCGTCACCAGCAGCTCCGGACCCGAACCGGCCCACTCGACGCGCATGAAATTGGACCTTATCAGGGTGCCGGTTCGCCCCTAGCGTCGTCGATATGGCGAATGACCTGCTCACCCGGCCCCTGATGGTGCGTTCGGTGTCGATCCTCGGCGCCTCGATCGGATTCTGGCTGCCGCTGTCGGTGGTGCCGCTGCTGGCGAAAGACGGCCGCGCGGCCGGGCTGGCCACGGTGGCACTGCTGCTGGCCACGGTCACCGGGGAACTGCTCACGCCGAACCTGGCCGCCCGGCTCGGGTACCGCTGGTCGCTCGGCCTGGGGCTCACCCTGCTCGGCGCCCCGGCCGCGCTGCTGATCGTGAACGCCGACCCGGTCACGATCGTGACGGTCAGTGTCGTACGGGGAATCGGTTTTGCGATCTGTGTGGTCGCCGGCGGCGCCCTGACGGCCGAGATGATCCCGGCGGGTCGGCGAGGTGAGGGCCTCGCGCTGATCGGGATGGTCAGCGGGGTCTCCGGGCTGGTCGCGCTGCCGGCCGGCGTCTGGGCCGCGGATCGCTGGGGGTGTCCGGCGGTGTTCGCGGCGACGACCGTGCTCACCCTGGCCGCCCTGGCCTCCGTCCCCGCCCTGCCGAGCACCACGTCGGCCAGGGCATCCGCCGGCCGCATCCGCCTGCACCCGGCGTTGCGCCGGCCCGCGGCGGTCTTCGCGTTCGCGACCGCGGCCGTCGGGGTCCTGGTCACCTTCCTGCCCCTGGCCGTCGCCGGGAGCCCGGCCTGGGTCGCGTCGGCCGCGCTGCTCGCCCAGCCGTCCGCGGCGACCGGGTTCCGCTGGATCGCGGGCCGGCTCGGCGACCGCACCGGCGCGCAGCGGCTGCTCGTTCCCGGCGTGGCGCTGGCCGCCGCCGGCATGGCCGCGCTGGCCTGGACCGGCATCCCAGCCGCCGTGATCGGCGGCGCCCTGGTCTTCGGCGCCGGCTTCGGCCTGCTCCAGAACGCGACCCTGGCCCTGATGTACGACCGCGCGCCGGCCGGCGCCGCCCTCAGCGTCAGTGCGATCTGGAACATCGCCTACGACCTCGGGATGGCCGCCGGCGCCCTGCTCGCCGGCTTCGCGATCGGGTGGCTCGGCTATCCGCTCACCTTCGTCCTCACCGCCGCGGCGATGCTCCCCGCGCTCGTTCTCTGCACCACGCGTCGCGCCCCGGCCGCCGAGAAGCGGCTGGTACCGCACCGCCTGACCGATCACGGTCTGCGGTCCAAATCTGTCAGTTGACGCTAACGTTAGTGAAAGCTTACATTTGTCGTGCCGGTCGATCGGCCGGCTCGACCAGGGAAGGAGACGGTCGTGGGCCGTCCGGTGGCGTTTTTCGAGATCGTCAGTGGTGATGCTCGGCGGGCCAAGGAGTTCTACAGCGAGTTGTTCGGGTGGGTGACCGCCGAGCAGGGCGGGGACTACGCGCTGGTGGACACCCAGGCGGGGGACGGGGCGATCGGTGGCGGGATCGGCCCGGCGCAGGGTGCCGGCGAGGCGGGTGTAAAGATCTACGTGGGGGTGGAGGATCTGGAGAAGGCGCTGGATCGGGCGACCGCCCTCGGTGGCGCCACCCTGGTCGAGCCGACTCCGCTGCCCGGTGACTATGGGCGGTTCGCGGTGTTCGCGGATCCGGACGGCAACCCGGTGGGCCTCTGGGGGTGAGCTGAGTGTTCGAGGACGAGTCGCAGGTCGACGACGCGCTGCGGGCGCTGGCCGAGCCGCGCCGGCGGGCGATCCTGCGCCTGGTCGCCGCCGACGAGCTGGCGGCCGGCGAGATCGCCTCGGCGTTCGACGTGACTCGGACCGCGATCAGCCAGCACCTGACCGTTCTGAAGGATGCCGGCCTGGTCAGCGAGCGGCGGGCCGGCACCCGGCGGTTCTACCGCGCGCGGCCCGAGGGCCTGGCCGGGCTGCGCGACTTCCTCGACGCGATGTGGAGCGACGCCCTCGACGTGGGGCGACGCCTGGTCGAGGCGGACCGGGCCACCGGCGCCCCGGAAGCATCGTCGGACGTGGCCTGATCGCCTGGCATGATCGGGCCGAGCGCGGCGGGGCGTCGCGACCGAGCAGTGCCGGGAGTGCGCGTGTCCGACAACGTTCGTCCGCTGCGGCGGCCACCGATCCGGCAGCAGACCATCGTGCGCAGCGACCGGGCACACACCTTCGAGGTGTTCGTCCGGGACCTCGGCTCCTGGTGGCCGACCCGGCCGCACTCGCTGGGGCAGGACCGGGTGACCGCGGTGACCTTCGAGCGCCGGCTCGGCGGCCGGGTCTTCGAGACCTGGTCGGACGGCACCGAGGTCGAGTGGGGTGAGGTCATCGCCTGGCAGCCGCCGGAACGGTTCGCGATGACCTGGACCATTCTGCCCGCGGTGACCGAGGTGGAGTTGTCGTTCACCGAGCTGGCGCCGTCGCTGACCCGGGTGGCCCTGGAGCATCGCGGCTGGGAGCGGCTCACCGAGGAGCAACTGGCGGCCGCCACCTCGGTTCCCGGCGGCTACTCGGCCGGCTGGAAGTCCATCCTGGAGATCTTCGCGAGGACCGTGGAAGCGGCCGCTGCGGACCCCCGGGACGGCGAGAATTCTCGGTAACCACCCACGGACAGTGAAGACATCCCACGCGCCATGAGCATCCGGCTGGTCCTGGCGGCCCTATCCGGGCTTGGGATAGGGCGCTGAGGGCCAGCCGGTGGGTGTCGGGCTGGTCCTGGCGGCCCTTTCCGGGCATGGGATAGGGCGCTGGGGGCCAGCCGGGGGTGTCGGGCTGGTCCTGGTGGCCCTTTCCGGGCACGGGTTAGGGCGCTGGGGGCCAGCCGGGGGTGTCGGGCTGGTGCTGGTGGCCCTTCCCGGGCAGGGGATAGGGCGCTGAGGGCCAGCCGGGGGTGTCGGGCTGGTGCTGGTGGCCCTTTCCGGGCATGGGTTAGGGCCGTGGGGGCCAGCCGGGGGTGTCGGGCTGGTGCTGGTGGCCCTTTTCGGGGGTGGGATAGGGCGCTGGGGGCCAGCTGGGGGTTGATCTCCGGAACCAACGGCGGGCAATGAAGGGTGGGCTGATCGTTCTGGACGCGCCAGCGGCCAGATCAGCCCGCCCGGCCCGCGCGGGAGCATGCGGTCCGTACCCCAGCGGACGCGCGTATCTGAAGGTCTTGGGGGTCATAACCCATCGTGGACACTGCCGTTACGATGTGGCGATGTCGGGCGTCGCGGATCCGTGGACGCTCGCGGTGCATGCCGCCAGGACGGGGTCGGCGCCGCTGGGCACCGCGGTGGCCATCTCCCCGCGCCGGGCGTTGACCTGCGCCCACCTGATCCCGGAGCAGGACGAGCCGCTCTGGGTGTCGTTCCCGAAAGTCGGCGCGGCGTGGCGGACCCGGTGGCGGGTGGCCCGGATCGTCGCGGATCCGGACGACGCGGAGATCGCCGACGTGGCGGTGCTGCATTTCGACGAGGACCTGCCGGTCGCCGCGGCCCGGCTGAGACGGCCCGAGCCGGCGGCGCTGGCCGGGCTGCGCTGGTGGGCGTTCGGGTTTCCGGTCACCAGCCGGCTGCACGGCAACGAGGCGAGCGGCCGGGTCGGCGCCCAGCTCGGATATGGGTGCGTACGGCTGGACACGGACTCGCCCTACCCGGTGGAGCAGGGGTTCAGCGGCGCCGGGCTGTGGGTGCCGGAGTACGACGCCGTCGTCGGCATCGTCGGGCGGGCCCTGGCCCGCGGGGAGCGGCGGGGTGACGCGCAGGCGTTGACGCTGGCCCAGATCGACGCCTTCCTGCCCGACGAGCACCTGAGCGTGCTGGCCGACTGGTCGGCTCCCCAGACGGAGACCTGGGGCCGGGAAGCGGTGCGACCGGAGCCGGAGTTCCACCGCCGGGACGCGTGGCAGCTCGGGGACGACCGGGAGGCCGGGCGGCACTGGCGGCCCCGATCGCGCGGGGTCACCACGGACGCCGAGGCCGGCTACCGATTCCGCGGCCGCACCGCCGCCCTGCGCCGGATCGTCGACTGGCTGGATCGCCCGGCGACGGACCGCCGGGTGCTGGTCGTCACCGGTTCGCCCGGTGTCGGGAAGTCGGCCGTGCTCGCCCGGGTGGTCACCACCGCGGACGCCGGTTATCGCGCCGAGCTGCCCGCCGACGACCACGCTGTCATGGCGACCGTCGGCTCGATCACCTGCGCGGTGCACGCCAAGGGCAAGACCGCCCTGGAGATCGCGCGCGAGATCGCCCGGTCGGTGTCCGCCCCGCTGCCGGACGATGTGGACGACCTGACGGCCGCGCTCGCCACCCGCCGGCGCCGGTTCAACCTGGTCGTCGACGCGGTGGACGAGGCGAGCAGCCCGGCCGAGGCGCGCGCGGTGCTGGCGCGGATCGCCCTGCCGCTGGTGCAGAACGGCGTCAACCTCCAGGTGGTGGTCGGCACCCGGCGGCACGACGCGGAGGGTGACCTGCTGAGCCGGCTCGGGGAGGCCGCCGAGTTCGTCGACCTGGACGACCCGGCGTATTTCGCGGTCGCCGACCTGCGCGACTACACCCTGGCGACGCTGCGAAGACCGGGCAATCCGTACGCGGACAGCGCCGTCGCGCTGCCGGTGGCCGAGCGGATCGCGCAACTCGCGGACGGAAACTTCCTGGTCGCCGGGTTGGACGCGCGGATGCGTGGGCTCTACGACACGCGCCCGGCCGATCCGGCGACGGTCCGGTTGAGTGCCAGCGTCGACGACGCGCTCTACTCCTACCTGGCCCGGATCCCGGCCGTGGACGGCACCCCGGCCCGCACGCTGCTGACCGCGCTCGCCTACGCGGAGGCGCCGGGCTGGTCGGCGACCCTGTGGCAGGCCGCCGTCGAGGCGCTCGGCGGCCGGGTGAGCGAACCGGTGCTGGACCGCTTCGCCCGGTCGGCGGCGGCGAACTTCCTGGTGGAGACGTCGGCGGCGGGAGAGGAGCCGACGTTCCGGCTGTTCCATCAAGCGCTCGACGACGCGCTGCTGCGCGACCGCGGGGCCGGGGTGCTGCTCGACGAGCGGGAGCTGACCCGGGCATTCCTGGCCCACGGCCGGACCGTGGGCTGGGCGGCCGCGCCGCGGTATCTGCTGCGATCACTGCCGGGGCACGCCCAGCGGGCCGGGCTCGTCGACGAGCTGGTCGCCGACGACGGGTATCTGCTGCACGCCGACCTGCTGCGGCTGATCCCGGCGACCACCGCGGCCGGTCCGGCGCGGGCCCGGATGCTGCGGCTCACCCCGCAGGCGATCGGCGCGGGCCCGGCCGAGCGCGCCGCGATGTTCAGCGTGACGCAGGTGTTCGAGGGGGCCGCGCCGGGGTTCGCCGCGCAGCCGGCGCCGTATCGGGGGCGGTGGGCGACGGTGCCGCGGCGGACCGAACTGTTGAGCTTCGAGGGACACACCCGGCAGGTCAACGACGTGTGCCGGATGGTGGTGGACGGCCGGAGCGTGCTGGCCACGGCGAGTCACGATGGCACGGTCCGGTTCTGGGACCCGGTCACCGGGACGGAACAGCAGCGGCTGCACGGGCACACCGGCGAGGTCACCGCGTTGTGCCCGGTCACGCTGGACGGCCGGGACCTGCTCGCCACCGTGGCCGACGACGGGACGGTGCGGATCTGGGATCCGCTGACCGGGGCGCAGGAGCGGGTGTTCAGCGCGCGGACCGCGGCGGTCAAGGCGATCTGCCGCGTCGCGGTGGACGGCCGCACGCTGCTCGCGGTGGGCGGCGACGACGGGATCCCGCGGATCCTCGATCCGGTCACCGGTGCCGAGACGACGCGGTTCACCGGCCACACCGGCACCGTCAAAGCGCTCTGCCGGATCGGCGGCAGCCTCGCGACGGTCGGTGAGGACCGGACCGCTCGGATCTGGGACCCGGCCGGCGGGGCCGAGCTCCGGCGGCTCACCGGCCACACCGCCGCGGTCAACGACGTCTGCGCCGTCGGCGACCTGCTCGCGACCGTCAGCAACGACCGCACCGTCCGGCTCTGGGACCCCGCCACCGGCCGCCCGGAGCACTGCCTCCGCGGGCACTCCTCGCCGGTGAACGGCGTCTGCACGCTGACCCTCGGCGGTGAGATCCTGCTGGCCACCGCCGACGACGACGGTTTCATCCGGTTGTGGGATCCCGCGACCGGGACGCAGCGACACGTCTTCCGCGGGCACGTCGGCTGGACCAGACGGATCCGCTCGGTGCTCCTGGACGGCACCACCCTGCTGGCCACCGCCGGCGGTGACGGGACCGCCCGGCTGTGGGAACCGCTCGTCGGCGACGAGCAGCCGCGCCGCGGCGACCGGGTCGACGTGATCGTGCCGATCCACGGGGTCGCGCTGACCGCGGGCGACACCGGTGCGGTCCGGGTCTGGGATCCGGCGACCGGCGCCGAACGCGAGGAGCCGGACCAGCACGTCGGCCGGGTCACCACGATCTGCCCGATCACCCTGGACGGCGAGTCGCTGCTGGTCGTGGCCATGGCCGACCGCACCGTGCACTTCCACGACCCGCTCACCGGCGCGTGCCGCCGCCGGCTGGCCCGGCACACCGGCGGGGTGAGCACGGCCTGTCCGATCGTGATCGGCGACCGCACCCTGCTGGTCACCGGGGAGAACGACGGCACCGTCCGGCTCTGGGACCCGGTCACCGGAGCGGCGCGGCACCGGTGGAAACGGCACACCGGACGGATCAGCGCGCTCTGCCCGATCGAGGTGAACGGCGAGATGCTGCTGGCCACCGCCGGGCACGGCCGGGTCGGCGTGTGCGACCCGGTCACCGGCGACGCGCGCGGCGACCAGCGTCAGCTGAAGACCCTGGGCTGGGTCAACGCGTTGCGCCCGATCACCGTCGGCGGCCGGTCGCTGCTGCTCAGCGGCAGCTTCCGGATCGCCCGGATCTCGGACCCGGTGACCGGCGCCGAACTCCGCCGATTCGTGGGCCACAGCGGCGCGGTCAACGGCGTCTGCCCGATCGACCTGGACGGCCGGACCGCCGTGGTCACCGTGAGCGAGGACCGCACGGCCA
Source organism: Actinoplanes ianthinogenes (assembly GCF_018324205.1). Lineage (NCBI taxonomy): Bacteria > Bacillati > Actinomycetota > Actinomycetes > Micromonosporales > Micromonosporaceae > Actinoplanes > Actinoplanes ianthinogenes. The sequence continues at coordinate 84,400 of NZ_AP023356.1, read as the reverse complement.
AGGTCTTCGACACCGCCGACGGCCGCTGCCTGGTCACCATCCCCCTCCACCACCTGGGCCTGACCTGCGCCGTCGTCGGTGGTCAGCTGCTGATCGGCCTGGAGACCGGCCTGCTCGCCGTCGACCTGGCGTCGTCTCTTGTGGACTTCGATAGGGTGCTGACGTGATGGGCTGAGGGGGAAGCGAGGGCCCTGTGGCGGCGCAGTCATCGTGGAACAGTCTGGAAATCGCCAAGCTGGTCGTCGGTGTGCTGACCCCGGTCACCGTGGCGGTCCTGGGCGCGGTGTTCGCCCGCGCGCTCAAGCGTGCCGAGACCCGGCAGTGGTTCAACCAGAAGCTGGTGGAGAAACGGGTCGACCTGATCGGTCAGTTGCTTCCCGAGCTCAATGACCTGCTGTGCTACTACACGTGGGTCGGTGAGTGGCAGACGACGGCGCCGCCCGACATCATCGCGCGCAAGCGGCGGCTGGACCGCCTGTTCCACGCCAACCGGTCCTTCTTCTCCGGGGCGGCGGCCGCGGCCTACGGGTCCTTCATGGACGGGCTGTTCCAGACCTATGTCGCACCCGGCCAGGGACCGCGCCTGCGGACCGGGGTCACCTCCCGGCACGGTGATCGGCGCAAGGCGTTCGGCTCGGGCTGGCGCAGGGAGTGGGCGGGCTTGTTCCTGCCGGACGGCGAACAGACCTCCCGGGAGGAGGTGCGGCGACGCTACGACGCCCTGGTCGGAGTTCTCGGCGCGGAGATCGGTGTCACGACCAGCTGAGGAGTCCGGCGACATGATGGTGCAATGGTGCTGCAAAGGAATCGCCAAGCTCGGTGCGGACCGCGTCCGGTCGATCCTGACGGGCGGCGCGGGTATTCGCTGCCACCGGTGGACCAAACTGCCGTCTGGCGTGGCCTTTCCGATCGGTCCGGCCCTCCGGGACCTGACCGAGGACAATCTCGACCGCCATGTGCATGACTACGCGGGATTCCGTGCCGAGACACCGTTCATCTCGCTCGCCGCGGGTTGCGTCGAACGGCGGGTTTCCACCCGGACTAACGTCACGCATCCGGCGCTGCGGACCGCCCTGCAATTCGCCACGACGGACTTCGCCGCGGGGCAGCGTTGCGCAGGCTGGGTGTTCCGATGTTACGTGGTGATGGGCATGAATCCGGCGGTCGGTGTGCCCGGCGTTGCCGAGGAGATCCGCGAGTTGAACCACGGCCGGGCCTACTCGGGCTGGTATCTCCAGGGCGAGGTGACCGCGAAGATCAACGTTCCGTCCGTCCAAATCTACCTAGCCGAACGGTACGAGCCGGATGACGAGGGTGTTCCCCGGCTCACTGCCGCCGTGACGAATCCCGGTTTCGTCCATCCGGCGCCCCTGCTGAACTCCCGGGGCATGCTGTGAGCATTCCATCGAGGCTGTGGCGAGCCCTCGGCGTCGACCGGAACCTGGTGCGGCTGCGAGCCCAGTTCTTCACCGGATTCACCGAGATGGAGCCGCCCCCGTACGACCGTCATGCCGTTCTGGAGGTCCTGGCCGACGGCGGCCGGGACCGTGACCGCCCACTGGACCTGCTGGACCGCGACGATCCGGCGGTCCGGGAGCTGTGGCGCGATCTGACCGAGCGAGGCCCGCGCACGCCGCCCGACCGGTGGGTGCCGGTGGCCGAACGTGCCGACGCCCTGCGCCAAGCCGCCGTGGCGACGCTACTATTCGACCTCCCGGCCGGCCGGACGATGCTGCGTCGGGCGGCGCGGGAGTATGTCCGGCTCGGCCTGCCCTTCGGACTTTTTCTGACCGTCGCCGCGACCGGCGCCCGGGTGGGACCGGCGGCGACGGCATTGCTCGCATCCCTGCTGGGAATCCCGGCGAGCGGGGACGGCGCGATCGACGCTGTCGATCTCGATCCGGCTCGATCACTGCTGCGGGTGCCGGAGGTCATGGCCGTCTCGGAGCAGCAGCTGTACCTCCTCATGGCGGTCGTGGCAGGACTCTCCCCGGCGAATCCGGATCTCCTGGCAGCGATCGGATCCGCCCCGCAAAGCACGCAGCCGTTCCCGGTGGGCGCACTGGCCCAGCCCTTGTCGTCCTGGTGGGAGACCGCCTCGCTCATCGCTCGGACGACCGACCGCGGCAGCGGAACCCGGCGACTTCTGCGGGATCGTCTCGCGGAGTTCGCCCGGGCGCACGGTCGTCACCTCGAGATCGCCCAACGGGATGTGTTCCATTGGGAGAACGCGCTGGCCGGGGTGGACCTGGTCGACCTCGACCTCGCCGGAGCCACTGCCCTGGCCGCCCGGGCGCTCCGGCTGTGGCAGCTGCCGCGCTGGGATCTCCGGAGGGACTTCGGCGACCTTCCGGATCTCGCGCAGGTGTCGCTGGCGGTCGGCCTGCAACTGGGCGGCGGTGACCTCGCCTACGAGGACGATCCCCGGGATCCCGAGCCCTCGCCGACGTCCGCTGTGGACGAAGCCGATCAATACGGCTTCTGATCAGCTGTCCTGTTCCTCGTCCGCAGTGTCCGGCTCCGGTTCGGTGCCGGCCTCGGGCGGGAGCCGGCTGGTCAAGACGTCGCGGCCGCTCGTGCGAGCATCCAGGACATACCGCTGCCGGTATCGCTGCAAGCCGACCGCCACCAGCTCCACTATGTCCGCGAGCTCGACGAAGATGTCCTCGTACTTGACGTGCGGGGTATCGAGCAGACTCAGCAGGTCGGCCAGCGACTCCACGCTGCTGTAGCCGACGTGCCGCAGCACCACCGAGGCGTTCCGGATCGCCTCCTTCAGCTGTTTGATCTTGTGCGCGGGAACCTCGCGCTCCAGGTATGGCCGGTGCTGGCACACCTTCAACGCACCCTTGAACCGGGCCAGCGCCTCCTGACCCTGCTCGTACTCCCCGCGTCGAGCACTCGGGCCATCGGTCGGAGGTGGCACGTTCACGCTGCTGTTGTACCTGGAGGACGGAGGTCAAAGACAGATCAAGACCGGTTTTCGGTACGCCCACGGCACGGGACCGTGCGGTGGGCGTACCGAAAACCGGTCTTGATCGTGAATGTCAGTCGGCCCGGGGCGTGGCGAGGGTGAGGTTCTCGCCGGAGGCGGCGTCGAAGACGTGCATCCGCTCCGGGTCGAACCACAGCTCGGCGGTCGAACCGGACGCCACCCGGCTGTTCACGTCCAGGGCGACGACCAGCTGGGTGCGCATCTGCTCGCTGTCCAGCTCACGCTCCAGCTCCTCCAGCTGCTTGGTGATCTCCGACGCGGCCTCGTAGGGCACGTACGCATACAGCTGCGCGCCCAGCCACTCGGTCACGTCCACCTCGGCCGAGAACGTCCGCCCGCGCGCCCGCTTCTCCGCCGCGACCAGCGCCGCGTCCTCGAAGTGCTCCGGCCGCAGTCCGAGAATGACCAGTTCCCGGTCGGCCACCCGGGCGAACCGTGCCCCGGTCGGGGTGACCGGCCCGAACGGCGTGTCGATCTGCCCGCCCTTGACCCGGCCCGGGACGAAGTTCATCGGCGGCGAGCCGATGAACCCGGCTACGAACAGGTTCGCCGGCTCCTCGTAGAGCTGTCGCGCCGTGCCGACCTGCTGCAACACGCCGCGGCGCAGCACCGCGATCCGGTCGCCGAGCGTCATCGCCTCGGTCTGGTCGTGGGTGACGTAGACGGTCGTGGTACCCAGCCGCTTCTGCATCCGGGCGATCTCGGTGCGCATCTGCCCGCGCAGCTTGGCGTCCAGGTTGGACAGCGGCTCGTCGAACAGGAAGGCGTCGGCGTTGCGGACGATGGCCCGGCCCATGGCGACCCGCTGCCGCTGCCCGCCGGACAGGTTCGCCGGTTTGCGCTCCAGGTGCTCGGTCAGCTGGAGCAGCTCGGCGGCCTCCTGCACGCGGTCCTTGACCTCCTTGTCGGAGGTGTTCTTCAGCCGGAGCGGGAACGCGATGTTCTCGAAGACGGTCAGGTGCGGGTAGAGCGCGTAGTTCTGGAACACCATGGACAGGTTCCGGTCCCGGGGCGCCTTCTGGTTCACCCGCACGTCGCCGATCATCATGTCGCCGGAGGTGATGTCCTCCAGACCGACGATCATCCGGAGCAGGGTCGACTTGCCGCACCCGGACGGGCCGACCAGGATGACGAACTCGCCGTCGGCGATGTCCAGGCTCACGTTGTCGACGGCCTGATAGCCGTCGCCGTACCTCTTGACGATGTTGCGCATGCTGATCGCGGCCATGTCCGGTCTCCTCCTCGACGGCTCAGCCCTTGACGGCGCCGGCGGTGAGACCGGCCATGATCCGGCGCTGGAAGATCAGCACGAGGATCACCACAGGAATGGTCACCACCACGGAGGCGGCCATGATGTACGTGATCGGCGACTGGAACTGCGAGGCGCCGGTGAAGAACGACAGCGCGGCCGGCACGGTCCGGGCCCGGTCGGTCGAGGTGAGCGAGATCGCCAGCAGGAACTCGTTCCAGCAGAAGAAGAAGGTCAGGATCGCGGTGGTGAACACGCCGGGCGCGGCGAGCGGGACGATCACCTTGCGGAACGCCTGCCAGGCGGTGGCCCCGTCGACCTGCGCGGCCTGCTCCATCTCCCACGGGATCTGCCGGAAGAACGCCGACATGGTCCAGATCGACAGCGGCAGCGCGAACGTCAGGTACGGGATGATCAGACCGAGCCAGGTGTCATAGATGCCCAGGTTGCGCCACATGTTGAAGAGCGGCCCGACCAGCGCGGCCTGCGGGAACATGGCGATCGCCAGCGCCATCGACAGCAGGAACTTCTTGCCGGGGAACTCCATCCGGGCGATCGCGTAGGCGGCGAACATCGCGACGATCACGGCGAGGAACGTGGCGATCAATGCGATGCCCACCGAGTTGCGCAGCGCGGTGGTGAACAGCGAGTCGGTGAACACCGTCTTGTAGTTGTCCCAGACCCAGACCTGCGGGAAGAAAGTCGGCTCCGCGCTGCGGAACGTGGCCGGGTCCTTGAAGGACAGCGACACCATCCAGAGCAGCGGGAACAGCGCCCAGAGCAGGATCAGCACACCCCAGACGGTCCACCAGTTGCTGACCTTGCGGCCGGCCATCACCGATCACCTCGCACCTGGGACAGGTCGGTCCGGAAGCCTTTGACGAAGATGAACGCGATCACCACGACGGTCAGGAACAGCAACACCGACACGGCCGAGCCGGCTCCCAGATTCACCAGCGTCACGTTCTGCCGGTAGGCCAGGAACGACAGCGTCTCGGTCTTGTTCGCGCCGACGGTCATGATGAACGGGTTGTCGAAGATCCGCCACGCGTCGAGCGTGCGGAACAGCAGCGCCACCATGATGGCGGCCTTCATGTTCGGCAGCGTCACCCGCTTGATCCGCTGCCACGCGGTGGCGCCGTCGACCCGGGCCGCCTCCTGCAACTCCTCGGGGACCTGGACCAGCCCGGCGAGCAGCAGCAACGAGATGAACGGCGTGGTCTTCCAGATCTCCGACAGGATGATGACGAACAGCGCCGACCAGCGCTGGCCGAAGAAGTTGAAGTCGCCGAGCCCGAACCACTGGTTGATGAACCCGGAGTCGAGCTGGAACGCGTACTTCCAGATGTAGGCGGAGACCACCGTGACGATCCCGTACGGGATCAGGATCGCGGTGCGCACGACGGACCGGCCACGCAGGATCCGGTACATCACGAACGCGAACGCGAAGCCCAGCACCAGCTCCACCGCAACGCTGAACACCGTGATCAGGAACGTGGTGGAGAAGTCGGTCCACCACACCGGGTCGGTCAGCACCGTGGCGTAGTTGCCCAGCCCGACGAACTCGCGTCCCTCCGGGTCGGTGAGCCGGTAGTTGTAGAGGGACAGGACCACCGCGTAGAGCAGCGGATACGCGGTCACGAACACCATCACCAGGAAGGCCGGTGCGGAGAGCATCAGCCCCAGCCGTCGTTCGTGCTTCGCCCGGTCGGTGACCTCGGCGGTCTGCGGCGCGGGCGCCTCGACCATCACAGCCATGACCACACCTCCTTCACAGCAGTCGCTTGCCCTGGAGCACGTCGGACATGAAGGTCGCGCTCTCCTTGGGCGTGGCCGGCGCCTCGACCTCCGTGGACGGGTGCCAGGTGAGCTGCACCGACGTGGACACGTCGTTGTAGTACGGGGTGATCGGCCGCGGCCCGGCGTCGTTGATCGACGTCCGGATCACGTCGGCCATCGGGAACGCCTCGCGCACCTTCGGGTCGTCGTAGGCGGCACCCCGGGCCGCCGGGTTGCCCGAGTCGAGCATGTAGGCGATGTTGTTCTGCAACGAGGTCACGCACTTGACCAGCGCCACCGCCTGGTCCGGGTGCTTGGTGAAGTTGCCGACGGCCAGGTTGATCCCGCCCAGCGGCGGCCGGCTCGCCTGGTCGGCGGTGACCTGCGGGTACCGCGCCCAGCCGATGTCGTCGACGACCGACTGGGGTATCCCGCCGCTGGCCACGTCCTCCTTGGCGGCGCTGTAGACGTACGGCCAGTTGACCATGAACGCGCCCCGGTCGCCCTGGAACGCCGAGCGCGCCTCCTCCTCACCGGCGTTCAGCATGGCGGGCGGTGCCGCCGGCGAACGGGACAGCCCACCGATGATCCGGGCCGCCGTGTCCCCGGCCGGGGACGCGATCTCCGGGGTGGCGTCCTTGCCGGCCTCGGTGTTCCCGATGATCTCGCCGCCGGCCGACATGACCAGGGCGTTGATCCAGACCATGTAGCCCTCGTACCGGTTGGCCTGCACGCCGATGACCTTGTTCTGGCTCTCGGCCGCCTTGATCATCTCGTCCCAGGTGAAGCCGGTCTTGGCCGGATCGACACCGGCCGCCTGGACGACCGACTTGCGGAACCAGAGCAGCTGGGTGTTCGCCCAGAACGGCGCCGCGACCAGCTGATCCTTCCAGTACGCGGTCGCCAGCGGCCCCTTGAGCACGCCCTGGGTGAACGTGCCGACGTCACCCGCGTCGAACGGCCGCAGGAAGCCGGCGTTGGCGAACTCGGCCACGAACGGCGGGTCGAGACTCATCAGGTCGATCGAGCTGTCCTGCGCCGCGAGCCGCCGCACCAGCTGTTCGCGCTGCTGCGACGCGTCGTTCGGCAAGACTTGCACATCGACCCGGTAGCCGCCGTTCGAGGCCGCGGCACACGAGTCGGCGAGCCGCCCCTGCCCGCCGTTGTCCGGATTGATGTACCAGGTCAGCATCGGCGGCCCGCTGTCCTCACCACAGCCGGCGAGCAGCGAGGCCGACAACATCAGGGCGGCGAAGGCCGCCAGCCGCCTTCTCGTGGATCGCGGTCCGCTCAGCACAGGTGCCTCCCAGGACGAACGAGCGCCCCGGGGCGAGCCAAGAGACCCCAGCGTCCCGGCAGCGATCCATCAGTCTCACTGCCTGCCCTCGCCACACGTCATCCTTCGCGGCGGATGATTTCCGGTAACAACCCGTGTGTGACCGCTCACTCACCCTCCGAATCTCATCCGCCAAGGGTGATGCGCGATTCGATCAAGACCGCAGCCCCTCGCGGTCCGCGCGTTTTCGGTACGCCCACCGCCCGGCCGCCGCGCCGGAGATCGGACTTGTCCGGTCGGATGGTGGCCGGCCGTAAGGACTCTGTAGACGATGGAGCGGTGGCACAGCAGAGCGGCGGGCGTTACGCGGCATCGGCGTTCGCCGGTGTCCGATCAGGTCTCCGTCGGGCGCTCCAGCTTCTGCGGAGGGTGCTCCCATTCCCGTCGATCGTGAGACGGGATTTGGTCTGGCGGCAGATTCTGTCCGACGCCCGTGAGCATTACGGTCTGTGGCGCGCCATCGAGCCCGGAATCACCAAGGACCTTCCCCGGGAAGCCGCGCGAAAGCTGCGATCGCGGTATCGACGTGGTTGCGTCCGGTCCTCTGCCACCTGGTACGCGGCTACTCGGATTGTTGTCAATGTCTGTGTGGTGCTGGCTGCCTGCTTTCCGATCATGGCTGTTGTCATCGGTGCCGTGGCGGTGATGCGCGGCCTCCATGACTTGCCTCTTCTGTTTCTGAGCGTAGCGGTTTTCATAATCATGTCCGTCCCGGTCTATATCGCCGTTCGACTGATAAACCGTATGAATGGAAGACTTAGTTTAATAGCACTGGTTCTCGGATTGGCCGGCATTTTCATCGCGTACCTTGTCGTTGATCCGGCCGACTATTTCGGTCTTTCGCTCGTGACCTCCGCTCCGGCCTCCGCGTACGAGGCCATCGCCAAAGGTGCCGCCTACTCCGGTATCTGCTGCCTGCTGCTCGCCGCGATGATTTTGCTCACCTTTCTCCCCGCTTGGTCGATCCTCAGTGCATATCAAGTGAGGGCGTCGCCTTTCGACATGGCTCTGCGGTCCGGGCTCAACGTCGGTCTTGTGATCGCCGGTATCGATTACGACCTCGCCGAACCTTGGGTTCGGCGGTGGGGGATTCAAGATCTCGAGGTGATCGCGCGCTGCCTTGAGAAGGGGTTTCTGCGTGCGGTTCCTCTGCCCCGCGCTCGGGAGAGAGCGCTCGTCCAGGCGCGGCTTGTGGCATCGGCGGCCGAGATCCGAGGATGGCAGGCGACGGTGGCGCTTCCCGACCCGGTCGCCGTCAGTGAACTCAAGGAAAAGGTGTCGACACTTCTTGCGGCACTGCTGACCGCCGACTTCGGGAAATTGCCGGGCTTCGCGAGCGAGATTTCGATCCGCCCTCAGCGCATCGGCGAGGCGCTCCGCTATATTCGCGACTTGATCGTATCTTGCATACCGGTCGCGGCGTTGATCGTTGCGGATCGAATGGAAGCACCTCTTGACGGAGTGCTGGCTACGGGATTTTGGGCCTTCGCGGTCGTTTGGTTGGTAGTCGGCCTGGTGATGACGATCAGCCCGACGTCGATCAGCCGGGTCGACAAGGTGAAGGAAATCATGAGCGTGGTCCGTTCCCCGGAATCCTGACCGGGTCCTCGCGACCCGGTCCGATCCGGCGCTTGAGATCGGAAGACGACTAGATTTGCCGGATGCCTGAGTTGATCCTGCCGACGGTCCGCCTGCGTGACGCCTTTCTGGAGTGCGCCGACGAGTGGGGGCCGGGACTGCACGAGGACGGCTTCGGCATCCGGGCCGACGACGACCTGCGATCACCGGAGGGATTTGCCGCCTGGGTGCACCGGCTGGTCCGGCTGACCCACGGCGCCGGGGAGGCCTGCCCCGACGAGAAGCACGGGTCGCCGCGGTGGATCGTGGAGGAGGGGCGGGTTCAGGGCGGGATCGTGCTGCGGCATCAGTTCGACGACGACTTCGGGCAGATCGGCTACGGCATCCGGGCGTCGGCGCGCCGCCGGGGGCTGGCCGGCTGGGCATTGGGCGAGATGCTCGTCGAGGCCCGGACGGTGCTGGGCCTCGACCGTGTCCTCGTGCCGTGCCTCGCCGACAACGTCGCCTCGGCCAGGACGATCGAGAGCCGTGGCGGAGTCCTCGAAGGGATCCGCCACTTCGACGGCTTCTCCGTCCGGCGCTACTGGATCGCGCTGACCTGACCCGCGCCCGGCCGGACCGCGGTGTAGCCGGGGCGGGAGCCCGGCGGACCCGCCGGGCCAGGGTGGCGCGGGTCGCATACAAAGCGAACGCTCGTTCTTGACATGGGAGGGCTGGGCTTCGACACTAAAAACGAATAGTCGTTCTCTTAGGGGGTCGAGATGCCCACCACCGACACCGAGCACTCGCCGTGGCCCCGGGTGGCCGGCGCCGTCGCCCTGCTCACGGTGATCATCAGTGTGCTGCTCACCGCGTTCGCCTGGCCGTCGGTCCGCTCGTCGGTGCACGACGTGCCGATCGCCGTGGCCGGCCCGGCCGCCGCGGCCCAGCAGGTCGTCGCCGCCCTCGACCAGCGCGCCCCGGGCGGGTTCGCGATCACCCGGGTCGACAGCACCGTGGCCGCCGAGCAGCTGATCCGCGACCGCGAGGTCTACGGCGCGATCGACCTCAGCACCGGGACACCGCAGGTCATCACGGCCTCGGCGGGCAGCGCCACGATCGCCCAGACGCTCCAGTCGATCGCCACCGGGCTGAGTCAGGCGCGGAGCGGCGCCGCGCCGGCGGTCACCACCCGCGACCTCGTGCCGCTGCCCGCCGACGACCCGCGCGGCGCGGGCCTGTCCGCCGGGGCGCTGCCGCTGGTGATGGGCGGCCTGCTCGCCGCGGTCCTGCTCACCAACCTGATCAAGGGCGCTGCCCGCCGGGTCGCCGGCGCGCTCGCCTTCGCCGTCACCGGCGGCCTGGCGATGGCCGCGATCCTCCAGTTCTGGTTCGGCTCCCTGGACGGCGCCTACCTGCTCAACGCCGGGGTCATCGCTCTGACCGTCGGGGCCACGTCGATGACCCTGCTCGGGCTGGAGTCGCTGCTCGGCTACGCCGGGTTCGCCCTCGGCGGCGTGCTGATGATGCTGGTCGGCAACCCGTTCTCCGGGGCGACCTCGGCGCCCGAGATGCTGCCCGGCTGGGGCGGCGCCCTCGGTCAGCTGCTGCCGCCGGGTGCGGGTGGTCAACTGCTGCGCTCGACCGCGTTCTTCGACGGGAGCGGGGCGATCCACCCGGTCGTCGTGCTGTGCTCCTGGCTGGTCGCCGGGGTGCTGCTCTGCCTGGCGGGCGGCGTGCGGGCGCGCCGGCGTACCGAAAACGCGGCGGCCGTGAGCGAAGCGGTCACGGAGCCGGTCGCGGTCTGAACCTGCCTGATCCGTTGCCGGGGTGATGAGTCATGCGCATTGATCGTGGCCGGATCCGGCTGGCTGTCGTGCTCCTGCTGGCGGCGGTGTTCGCCGCCGAGCTGGTCCTGGCCTGGCCGTCGCTGGCTGCGGCGCTCCGCGAGCTGCGGGCGCCGCGGCCCGGCTGGGTGGCGCTCGCGCTGCTCGCCGGGATCGGCGCGATGAACGCCTATGCCCGGATGCAGCGGCGGCTGCTGCGGTCGGCCGGGGTGCGGGCGCCGCTGTACCGGCACGCGGCGCTCGCCTACGCGGCGCACTCGCTCAACGAGACGCTGCCCGGTGGGCCGGCCTTCTCCACCCGGTTCAACTACCAGCAGATGCGGCGGTTCGGGGCCACGCCGGCCGTCGCCTCGTGGGCGATCGCGCTGTCCGGGATCCTCTCCGCGGCGGCGCTCGCGGCCGTGACCGCGGGCGCCGCGATCGCCGGGGACGGACGGCCCGCCTGGTCCGGCCTGGCCCTGCTCGGCGGGCTGATCCTGCTGCTCACGCTGGGGATCCGGCAGGCCGCGCGGCGGCCGGAGCGGGTGGAGCGGGCGGCCCGTGCCGTGCTGGGCCGCGTCCCGTGGCTCCGGCGCCGGGAGGCCGCCGTCGCCGACTTCCTCCGGCAGTTGCGGGCGGCCCGGCTCACGCCCGGGCACGCGGCCGCGGCCGGCGCCTACGCGGTGCTGAACTGGCTGCTCGACGCCGCCTGCCTGTGGCTGTGCTTCCGGGCGATCGGCGGCGGGCAGATCAGTGTCACCCAGCTGCTGCTGGCGTTCTGCGCGGCCTACGCGGCCGGGACGATCACCATCGTGCCGGGCGGGCTCGGCGTCATCGACAGCGCGCTGATCCTCGGCCTGCTCGCCGGTGGGGTCGGCACCAGCACCGCGATCGCGACCGTGGTGCTCTACCGGATCATCAGCTTCGGCTTCATCATCGGCGCCGGTTGGGTGGCGTGGTCGGTGCTCCGCCGCCGCAGCCGATCAGTGCCTATGCCTTCCAGGAGAGGCCGGTCAGTGGCGGAACAGCCGGACCCCGGTCCGGATCAGGGTGATGCCCCGCTTCCGGCACTCGTCGGCGACCTCCGCTGAGCGCAGCGAACCACCCGGCTCGGCGATGTGACGGACACCGTGCCGGGCGGCCACCTCGACGTTGTCGGCGAACGGCAGCGCGCCGTCGGACACGAACGCGACCCCGTCCAGGCTGCCCAGCCACGCGGCCCGCTCGTCGGCGGTCAGCGCCTCGACGGCCTGGAGCTGCTGGGCGATCCGGTCCTGCACCCGGGTGGCGGTGCGGTCGTGCCGGACGGCGGGGTGGCGCCGCAGCCACCAGGTGTCGGCCTTGTCGCCGGCGATGCGGGTGCAGTCGATCCGGGACTGCTGGCCCGCGCCGATCCCCAGGGTCATCCCGTCGCGGACATAGACGACCGAATTCGACTGGGTGTACCGCGCGGTGATCGACCCGAGGAGCAGGTCCTCCGAGCCGGCGAACAGGTCGCGGGTCAGCGGGGCCTCGTCGCGCGGCTGGGTGAGGCGCAGGCCGTACACCTCCCGGACCTCGACCGGTGGCGGCCGGACGCCGGGGTCGGCCTCGACCACCAGGAACCCGCCGTTCTTCTTCGCCGACAGGGTGGCCACGACGCCCTCCTCGAAGCCGGGCGCGACGACGCCGTCCGCGACGACCCGGCGCAGCAGGTCGGCCAGTTCGGCGTCGACCGGCTCGGAGACGGCGAGGAAGTCACCGTAGGAACTCTTCGGATCGGCGTCCCGGGCACGGACGTAGGCGCTGGTCAGCGGCCCGGTGCCGGCCGGATCGAGCTGGTAGGTGGCGGCCGTGACGGCATCCAGCGGGCCGGAGGTCGCGGCGCCGGCGGGGGAGACGTGCTTGACCGAGGCGGCGGCCGGGCGGCCGAGCGCGGTCGCGGCCTCCCGGATGAGCTGCCAGCCGGCGACGGCGTCGAGAACGTTGATGTAGGACGGCTCGCCGTGCACGAACCGGAACGGCTGGTGTGCCGGGTCGACGGTGGTGAGGGTGGCCGGCCGCTGGTGCGGGTTCATGCCGTAGCGAAGCTTCATGTCGCCTCCGATCGCAGGTGAACTGCTGCCGGAGGCGCCCAGGCGGTCGGCGCCACACTGTCCCGATCGGCCGGTCCCCGGTGGTGCTCCACCCTCGCCAGTAGCGGCCGTCCGCAGCATAGCGTGCGATGGCGGCCGCGCTGCCGGGCGTACGAAAAGCGGAATGTCTTTTATGTGTGGTTTTCTGATGATGAATGACCGTGGTGAGGGCCGCGACCGCCGCCGCTCGGCGCCGTTGTATCGATGTGGAGCCTCCCTACCTCTTCGACCATTACGACCCGTCCCGGGGCGCCGGAGTCGACGTCGGGCTCGACGTGGACAGTTCGGTGCTCACCCTCGCCGTGCACGGCACCTGGGGGAACCGCCTCTGTCACGACACGCACACGGCGGTCCGCAAGTGCCTGAGCGAGCACCCCGCCACCCTGCTGATCGACCTCCAGGCGCTGGCCGACCCGCGGGCCGCGAGCGTGCCGACCTGGATGACGGCCCGGCGGCTGGGCGTGCCGATGCGGCCGCCGGTCGAGGTCATGGTGTGCGTGCCGGAGGACAGCCCGCTCGCGGGGCGGCTGCACCGGCTCGGCGCGCAGCGATATCTGCCGATGTATCACACCATGTCGCGGGCGCGAGCCGCGGCGGCCGAGCAGATGCCGCTGACCAGCCGGCTCGAGATGCAACTGGCCCCGGAGGACGGCGCCGCGGCGGCGGCCCGGGCGGTGGTCACCAACGCGTGTGCCGCCTGGCGGCTGTCCGAACTCCAGGACCGGGCCCGGCTGGTCACCTCGGAACTCGTACTCAACGCCGTCGAACACGCCGCCACCCCGATCACCATGGTGCTCTCCCGGCGCGGCGACGGCCTGCACCTCGCGGTCGGTGACGGCTCCCCGCGCCTGCCCCAATTGCTCGACGGCTTCCCGGCGCTCCCGGACGGCGCCCCGCCACGGCGTGGGTCCGGGCTGCACGTGGTGCACGCGGCCGCCACCCTCTGGGGCGCCATGCCCACCCGCGAGGGCAAGGTGGTCTGGGCGACGGTCCGGCCCTGGACGCGCCGATGAACACCTTCGTGAGCGGCGGCCCGGCCGACAGCGAGCCGGTGACTCCGGTGACCGCGCTGACCGCCGGTGGCGGCGAGCTGATCATCCGGCTCGCCGGCGAACTCGACGGCACCACCGCGCCCGCACTCGGCGCCCAGCTGGACAGCATGGTCAGCGTCGAACCGGTCCGCAGGGTCGTGGTCGACCTGAGCGACGTGGACTTCTGCGACGCCGCCACTGTCCGGGTCTTCGTGCTGCTGGCCACGGCGCTGACCGGTCGCGGCGGCGCCCTGCGCATTCACGGTGCCCGTCCGCACATCGCCTGGCTGCTGCGCCGGCTCGGGGCCGGCGGCCTGCTCAGCGACCCGTGGTGAGCAGCGCCCAGACGATCTTCCCGGAGGTCAGCGGCAGGGCGCCCCAGTGAGTGCTGGACGCCTCGACCACCCGCAGGCCCCACCCGGGCTGGGGGTGGTCGACGGCCGGCTTCGGCATCCGCAGGGGCATCTGCGAGCTGCGGTCCTGAACGGCGATCCGCAGATAGCGGCCGGTGCACACGGCGGTGACCGAGAAGTCGGTGGCGGCGTGCAGGATCGCGTTGGAGGCCAGTTCGGAGACGATCAGGCGGGCCCGGTCCCGCAGCCGCGGCAGCCCCCACATCAGGCAGGCGTCACCGACGACGCCCCGGGCCGCGGCGGCGCTGCCCGGGACTGGCGCCAGGTGCTCGCAGATCCAGCGGGGGACGTACGCGCGCATCGCGGCCAGCGCCAGCGCCCGATCGTCGTACAGGGCCACGAAGCTGCGGTAGGTGGCGAGGTCCTTGCGGACGTCCGGCCGCGCCGCGTACAGCAGCAGCGGCACACCCCAGTCCGACTCGGCCTTGAACGTCGCGGTGGCGAAGACGCTGAAGCTGGCCGGTTCCACCCGTTCCAGCGCGGACAGGTCCACCAGGACCGCCGTCGGGCACTCGGCGGCCGCCTTGCCCAGGGCGGTACGCACCTCCGGCGCCGTGGTCCTGTCCAGTTCCCCCTCGAACCGGACCGTGACCACGCCGGTCTCCAGGCACCGCTCCACCGTTGTCTGCATCGCCTCAGAAAACTTTCCGTGGTTGTCGGGCTATACCTGCAACTTTCGCCATCGCGCCGGTCCCGGACTACGCAAAAAACGAAGCTCGCCCGTAGGAGTTGCCGCGTACGCGAACCGTCGCGCTCGCCGGATTGCCCGCACGTCGCCGTGCGGCGCACCCTTGGTGAGGGTCGGGGAGGTGCCGGGTGATCGTCGTGTCGGATCCGCGCCGGGTGGAGGTCCGCACTCGTGACCGGGATGTCGCGGTCACGGCGGTCAACCAGGTGATCCCGCACGAGGCGCGGGTCGCGGTGACGGCCGGCCACGACGTTGACCTGACTTTCCGGGCGGTGAGTTACGGCGCCCTGTCGGCGCTGCGGATACGACTGGCCGGCGTGCACTACGCGGGCAGCGGGCCGATCATGCCCACGCTGTTGGCCGGTGTCGTCACCGAGGGGCGGTCCATTGCCCGCACACCCCAGGGTGAGCTGGTGTGCGGCCCGCAGGACGGGGTGGTGTACCCGGAAGGGTTACCGTTCGGCGCGGACCATCACCACACCGCCCAGCAGTTCCTCACCGTCCCCGCGGCGCTGGCGGCGGAGCTGGCCGAGGCTCCCGGCCTGCGATTCCAGTTCGGCGGCCCGGTGTCGGAGGCGAAGCGCAAATTCTGGGCGCGGACCGTCGCGTTCCTGTCCGGCGAGCTCACCGCCTCGGACGTCGTCCACCCGCCACTCGTCGTCGAGCAGTTTCTCCGGCAGGCGGTGGCCGCGATGGTGACCGTCTTCCCGAACACTACGATGACCGCCGCGTACGTGCCCGGCCCGGGCCGGGCCGAACCGGCGGTGGTCCGGCGCGCCGTGGAGTTCATGGAGACGCACGCGGACCAGCCGCTGACCGTCACCCGGATCGCCACCGTGGCCGGGACCGGCCCGCGCAGCCTCCAGGAGGCGTTCCGCCGGCACCTGGGCAGCACCCCGCTGTCCCACCTGCGCCGCATCCGGCTCGACCGGGCCCACCAGGAGTTGCTGGCGGGCGGGGACACGGTCGAACGGATCGCCCGCCGGTGGGGTTTCGCCGATCCCGGCCGGTTCGCCGGCTACTACCGCGCGGCCTACGGCCGGACACCCGGCCGGACGCTGCGCTGCCGAGAGGTGACGTGATCAGAGTCTTCGAGACCAGCGATCTCGACGAGGCCCGAGACATGCTGCAACGCGCCTACTCCCGGGTCCGGCTCCGGGCCGGCAGCCCGACACACCGGATGCGGCTGGCCCAGGCCGAGGTCGGTGCGGTCGAGCTGCACCACGTCACTTTCGGGATGCGGTTCGTCGCCCACTTCGAACCGGGCGGCATGATCCCGATCGGCCGGCAGGTCGCCGGCTCGGTGACTCAGCGGTCCGGTCGGGACGTCATCGACAGCCTGCCCGGCGGGCTGTTCGTGGGCGCCCAGCCGGACCGTGGCCTGCACGCCCGGGTCGACGGCTACGAGGGGGAGTTCGCCCGCTTCCCACCCGAGCTGTTCTCCCAGGTGGCCGCCACCGCGCCGAGCCGGACACCGCAACCGGTCCGGTTCACCGGCTATCACCCGCTGTCCGTCCAGGCCGCGGTGACCTGGAACAAGACCTTCGACTACGTGCTCGACGCGGTGGTCGGCCTGGACGCCGCCGCGGAGCCGCTGGTGATCGGCTCCGCCGCCCGGATGCTCGCGGTGGTCAGCCTGGCCGCCTTCCCGAACACGGCGCTGCACGAGCCGACCATCGAGGACCGCCACGACGCGCATCCGGCGACCTTGCGCCGGGCGGTGGAGTTCATCGAGCAGAACGCGGAGCGGGACATCACCCCGCTGGACATCGCGGTCGCGGCCCGGGTGACGCTGCGCTCGGTACAGCTGGCGTTCCGGCGGCATCTCGACACGACGCCGACCGCGTACCTGCGGCAGATCCGGATGGAACGGGCACACCGGGAGCTGGTCGACAGCGATCCGGGCGTGACGACGGTGTCGGCCGTCGCCATGCGCTGGGGGTTCGCCAGCCACAGCACGTTCGCCGCCCGGTATCGCAGCGCCTACGGGATCCCGCCGTCGGAGACCCTGCACTGGCGCTGACGGCCGGCCGAAGCGGATCCGGTGACGATCACCGCGGGCGGCAACGGGATGGCCGCGGTCGCTACCCCGCTCGCGGGCGACTCCACCACAGGGCGAGCGCCACACCACTGACCACCAGCAGCGTCCCGGTCAGCACGAACCAGACCGTGGCCTCGACCCGCTGCTCGTGCAGGCCGATCTCGCGCGGCAGCCCGGCGAGCACGTCGTGCAGCCGCCCGGCGTCCTCGGCCCGGAAGTACCGCCCACCGGTGGCCGACGCGACCTGGTTCAGCGACTTCTCGTCGATCTCCATGAACGGCCCCGCCGACGCCGCGCCGCCCGGATCCGGCCCACCGCTGAACGATCCCGCGCCGACCTGCCCGGCGCTGCACACCATCGGGCCCGGCGTGGTCGTGCCGAACCCGATGGTGAACACCCGGATGTGCCGGGCCGCCGCCTCCTGAGCCGCGAGAACCGGATCGACCCCGGTCGTGTTCGACCCGTCGGTGAGCACCACGATGGTGTCCGGCTCGTACTCCGCCGCCGCCGTCGTCGCCGAGACCAGCTCCACCCCGGTCTGCGCGACGTGCGGGTTGTACTCGGCGATCGCGTCGATCGAGGTCAGGATCGCCTGCCCGATCGCGGTGCCGAGCGCGGTCTTCAGGTCGGCGACGGCGCTCATCAGCTCCCGCTTGTCGGTGGTCGGCGCGACCAGCACCGCCGCGGTCCCGGAGAACGCGATCAGCCCGATCCGGGTATCCCCGTCGCTGCGCAGGATGAAGTCACGCGCCGCGTCACCGGCCGCGGCCAGCCGGTTCGGTTTGACGTCGGTCGAGCACATCGACCCGGAGACGTCCACCGCGAGCAGGATCGAGGTGTCGGCCCGCGGCACCGCGACGGTGGTCTGCGGCCGGGCCAGGCTGGTGCCCAGGACCAGCAGCCCGATCAGAAAGAGCGCCGCCGGGATCCGCCGCCGCCACGCCGTCCGGCCGGGAACCGCGGCCCGGATCAGCGCCAGGCTGGAGACGGTCAGCGCGGCCCGCTTACGCCGCCGCCCGAACCACCAGCGCGCCGTGAGCAGCATCGGGACGACCAGGAGAGCGACGAGGGCCCACGGCCAGCTGAGCGACATCACGGGCTCCTTCCGGCCGAGGCGGCGAGCCGTGTAGCGATGGCTGCGCTGGCATCTGCCCCCATGTTCCCTGCCGGAACCGTGACCAAAACGTTGTCATTCAGTTACCGTCCGTTTTGACAAAACAGGACCATCCGCCCGTTCCGGTCCGCTTCCCCTCGGATCCTTCTCCGGTACGCCCAGCCCCTCCCGCCCCCGCACCACCCCGCCGCCGAGCCCCGCCCACCCTCGGCGCGACGCCCGCCGGCCCCCGGACCGCTGCGCGAGCGCCGGGCGGGCTGCCACGTCCTACCGACTCGGAGGCGGCGTCAACTCGGCATGCCGGATCCGGAAGTCACCGCGTGTCACCGTGCCGAACGCGGCGGTGGACAGGCACGGCCCGATCCGGGACGGGCCCCACTCGCCGGCCTCGTTCTGGTCGAAGGTCGCGTCCCAGGTGAAGCCGACCCGGTCCCGGCCCCGCCCGCCGTCCTGCACGCTGAACCCGACCCGCGTGCCGAGCAGGCTCTTCGCGTAGTCGTCGGCGCGGGTGACGATCGCGGTCACCGTGGCGTGCCCCGGGCTGGTCATCAGGCAGTCGACCGCGGCCTCCCACCGGACGGTGACCTTCTCCGAGGCCAGGTAGTGCGCGACGCGCACGGTGCCGGTGGCATCCGCCGGCGAGCCGTGCTCGCCGCCCTCGGCCGGGATCGGCCGGCTCCACGGCGCCGACCGGGCATCGAACTCGAACGAGCGCACATCGGCGTCCGCCCCGAACGGCAGCTCGAACTCCGCCCAGCCGGTCACCCGCGCGGGCCCCCGCTCGGTCGCCCCGGCCGGCGCCGCCGCCCCGGCCATCAGCACCGCGGCCGCCACGGCCACCCATCCCACTGTCTTGCGCATCGTCGTTCCCTTCCGGCCGCCTGGTCGCGGCCTCCTGGGAACTACGTTCGACGATGCGTGACGCGTTTCGATCCCCTCCGAGAGGGAGATCGATCCCTCCAGCGGGTGGATGCCAGAAGCCCCGGCGGATCGGCCGGGGCTTCCGGAAAAGCGAGGGTCAGCGGAGCGTGACCACCGAGGCGTCCTGGGCCTGCTTGGCGACGCGGACCAGTTCGACCAGCCCGCCCGCGTACTCCTGGGACTCGGCGTGCGCCTCGTCGAACGGCGGCTGGAAGCCCATGCCCTCCCACTCCTGGGTGGCCTCGTTCCACCGGTCGTTGCCGACCTCGAAGTCCCAGGCGTCGATGCCCAGCTCGTAGTAGAGCTGGTCGGCCGAGTTCCCCGCGGCCGAGTAGAGCACGTCCGCGACCGGACCGGTGTACGCCGGCCAGGTCACCGTCCCCCGCTCGGACGCGATCGCCCCGACGATCCGGCGCGCGCTGTCCAGGAAGAACTTCGACTCGTCGATCGACGGCCGGGGCAGCGTGACCCGCCCCTGCGCCTTGTACGACCCGGGCGGCCACATGAAGTACCCGCCGTACGAGTGCACGTTCATCGCGAACTTGATGTTCGAGTGCGCCGAGGCCAGCGCGATCACGTTGCCGCTCTCCGCCTCGGACAGCTCGCCGGTCCCGGAGTACACCGTGGACAGGCAGTTGGCGCTGCCACCCACGTACCCGTCGAAGAACGACCCGACCGTGTAGTTCCGGTTCACGTCGACACCCCACTGGTTCCGGTACCGCGGGTCCCGGTTGGCGCCGGTGCAGTGGTTGACCAGGTTCTTGCGCTGGAAGTTGAAGTCGTTGAACGAGTAGTTCGCCCCGTCCGGGTTGACCGTCGGGATGATGAACACGTCCACGTTGTCGACCAGGTCCCGGGTGGCCGGGTCGGTCGCGTAGTTCGCCAGCAGCCGCTCCGCGAACTCCAGCGTCACCAGCGGCGTCGCCCACTCCCGGGCGTGCTCCTGGGAGTACGCCAGCACCCCGATCTTCGACCCGTCGCGCACCTTGCCGATCCGCAGCGCCTGCACGGTCCACGGCTTCTTGGACACCTCGGTGCCCTTGAGCCCGTCGTCGAGCCGCACCGGCGCGACCACCGGCATCGGCAGCCCGGCCGACCCGGCCTCCACGGTGGCCCGGAACTTCTGCGGGTACTTGGCGGTGATGAAGTTGGCGACGTCGTCGGTGGTGCTGATCGTCTTGCCGGCGTCGTCGGTGGCCAGCTTGACGGTCAGGACCCGATCGGCGTACGACGCGGACAGCGGCCGGTTCCTCGCCCCCGGGTCGACCGTGCGCACCTGCACCCCGTTGAACCCCTGGTCGCCGAACTTCACCGACTCGACCACGACCGCCGCCGCGTTCGGGTCACCCAGATAGGCGACCGCGGTCCGCCGGTACCCCTGCGTCTTGTTCGGCAGGTTGATCACGTCGACCAGCTTCGGGTACTGCCGGGCGAGCCGCTTGATCCGCGCGGCGATGTCGGTCGGCGTCATGTATGCCGACACGAAGTCCTTCTGGTACCCGGCCGGCGCGGGCGGCGGAGTCGCGCCCGGCCAGACCGCCGGGGTGACCACGCGGGACTTCCCGCCGAGGCTGGAGGTCGCGGTGACCTGCACCGGCTTGGCCGGCAACGGCTGCGGCAGCGCATAGTGATACTGGTATTCGCCGGAGTCCTCGAACCGGACCAGCGGATAACTGCCGGTGGACCCGTCGGCGGTCGTCCAGGTGACGGTGATCTCGACGTCCGGGTCGTCGGTCGCGGTGGTGGCGACCTCGGTCTGGAGGAACGTGCGGCCCCCGGTGGTCCACCAGTAGGCCTGGAGGAAAGTGAGCGTGTCGGCCGCGGCGGCCAGGCGCGCACGGGACGGTTTCCGGGCGGCGGCGTCGGCCTCGGTCTGGATCAGCTGGACCGGCACCGCCCCGCTCTTGGCCAGCGCGGCGAGTTGCGCGTCGTCGACCACCAGGTCGGCGAGGACCGCGCCCGTGTCGGTCCTCGGTCGCGCGGCCAGGTCGGCGCCGTCGGCGACGAGCCGGTCGAGCGTTGCCTGATCGGGCAGCCGGAACCGGATCAGCGCATGCTCGCCGGAGCTGAGCGAGATGGCTGGTGCGGGGTCGGCGGCGGGTTCCGCGTTCGCCGGTGTCGCGGCGAACGAGAGCCCCAGGACGAGTGCGGCGGCGGTGGCCGCCCCACGGAGTCGGGGTGACATCAAGCCTCCTGGGCATCGAAGGACGTGAGATCCACCCCACCGTCTCGATCGATGACTGTCAACATCGGCACGGCCGCCGGGCACGGCAGGCGGTCAGCTTGCGGCTAATTCCCAGAAATTTCCCGTACGGTCGAAGCGCGCCGGGCAACGCGGAAAGCCGAGCGGCAGTCCGCTACTGTGCCTCGCGGACGTGCCGATAACGGTGGAGGAGCCACCGGATGCACCGAGGAGAGACGGACGTGACCACCGAGCATCCCCGCGCGGGAGACCTCGGCGCGGGTGACCGCCAAGTCGCCCGGGTGCAGCCGGCCGGCGGGCCGTTCGGCACATTGGGTTTCGCCCATCACCCCGAGCCCGAGGTGCTGCACGGGGCGATGGCCGAGTTGAACAAGTTCCTGATGGTGTACAAATTCGGACTCGCCGAGATCGAAACGAAGATCAACATCCTGGCCGAGGAGCTCGCGCACCGCGGCCGCGGTAACCCGATCGAGCACGTCACGCCCCGCCTCAAGTCCCTCGGCAGCATCACCGCGAAAGCGCGCCGGCTCAACTGCCCGCTGCACGTCGACGACCTGCGGACCCGGATCCGCGACATCGCCGGGATCCGGATCGTCTGCGGTTTCGTGCCGGACGTCTACACCGTGGCCCGGATGCTCACCCGGCAGCCGGACGTGCACCTGGTGGTCACCAAGGACTACATCGCCCAGCCGAAGGCGAACGGATATCGCAGCCTGCACCTGATCGTGGAGATCCCGGTCTTCCTGTCCGACCAGGTCGTCGCGGTCCCGGTCGAGGTCCAGCTGCGCACCGTCGCGATGGACTTCTGGGCGAGCCTCGAACACAAGATCTACTACAAGCACGACGCCGACGTGCCCGCCGCCCTGCGCGCCGAGCTGGCCGCCGCCGCCGAGGACGCCGCCCGGCTCGACGAACGCATGCAGCGGCTGCACCACGAGATCCACGGCCCGCGCCTGATCGACGGCGATCACACCCGCACCTGAACCCGACTTCTGACCGTTCGGACGGCCCCGTAGGAGACCGGCCGTTTGGCGATCATTCCGGGGCACGCGATATTCCTCTAACCCGCGACGGACGAGCGGGTGGAGACGAGCATGAACGGACGGTACTGGGCCGCGCTGGCCGCTGCCGGTGTGCTGCTGGCGAGCGGATTCGGGGTCGCCGCACGCCAGGCCGTGCCGGCCGCGAGCGCGCCGGTCTTCGTCGACCCGTGCGCTCCCGCCGACGCGGGCACCGGCCGCGCGGTGCGGCGACTTCCCGCTCCGGTGCGCCTGCCCGGCCGGTTCGGCCCGATCCTGAGCGCGACACTCACCGAGGACGTCGTCCTGCTCGACGTCGGTGTGCCGCTGCGGGCCGGCCCGAACCCGCAGTGGCTGGTCGGACTCGACCCGGACACGCTCGCCGTCCGCTGGCGATGGCGGTACCCGGCCGAACCGGGCCCGGTGACCATCGGGATGGACGACGACTCGTGGGTGAAGGTCGTCGGCGACGTGGCGCTCACGGTGACCGGGGTCTACGGTCGCCGGCCCGTCCTGCACGCGGTGGACCTGCGCACCGGCCGGACCCGGTGGACCGAGCGGTTCCCGGCCGGCGCGCTGCCGGTCGCCGTGGCCGCCGACCGCTGCCTGATCGTCATCAACGCCGAGGCGGGCAACGGGACGCTGGGCCTGTGGGGGATGGACCCGGCGACCGGCCGGGTGGTGTGGCAGGACGGGCCCGCGAAGGAACTGATCTGCACCGTCCCGGCGCGTCCCTGGCTGCTCGGGATGAGTGGTGGTCACCTGGTCCGATACAGTCTCGCCGACGGCACGGTCACCGCGGTGCCGGCACTGCTGACCGGCTGCTCCCCGGTCTGGTTCGCGGACACCCGGCTGGTCGACAGCTTCACCGGCCGCTGGTACTCCGTCGACTGGGCCCGGCCGGCGATCACCGCCATCGGCCCGGCGCCGGTGCGGATCCCGCCCGACACGTACCCGGAGTTCCTCCCGATCGGCGAGGTCGTGGTGGTCGACGACCACGACAAGGCGACCGTGCACGACCGTGACGACGGCACCCTGCTCTGGCAGGAGGCCGGATCCGGCCGGGGTTACTTCACGCGGGCCACCGGGCAGCCGGACGACCGCCTCTTCTTCCGCCGGCATTCGCCGTTCACCGCGGGCAAGGCCACCGTGTCACTCGCTGCGGTGCGGGCCCGCACCGGGCAGACGCTGTGGCAGTCGCCGGAGTGGCCGGGCACCGACGAGTACCCGATCGCCGACCCGCGCACCGGCACGACCCTCGTGCACGTCATGACGACCCGGCAGATCACGGTGGACCAGTTCGAGACCACCGATTCACATCTGTACGCGCTGGACGACACCGGTCGCCCGCTGTGGGACCTCGAGGGCGACGGGTTCAGCGTCGCCGGCCCATGGTTGCTGGCCGAGCAGGGCGGCGTCGTCCGCGGCTTTCGCATCAGTTGAGGAGAACCGTGCCCGATCCCCGTCATCGCCGTCCGACACAGTTCTGGGTCGCCGCCGGTCTGATCGTCGCCGCGGTCAGCGCGCTCGGCACGCTCGTCAGCGCGGTCGCCGACGGCTTCGGTGAGGTCCGGGAGCAGACACAGCCGTCCCCGGCCGGCATCAGTGCGGCGCCCGGCGACGCGCTGCGTGTCTCGGTGCAGGGCACCGGCGCCGGGGACGCGTCCTGTCTGCGGTCCCAGTACGTCGCCCGCGGCGGCCTGCGCGACCTGCGTGGTGATCCGGCACCCCCGGTGGCACTCTTCGGCCCCGACGAGTCGGACGCCTGGTTTGCGGCGCACGGAGCGACCCCCACCGCCGGCACCGTCGTGTTCACCGTGGAGAGTCTGCGCCAGGGCCGCGCGATCCTGCGCGACCTGCGTGCCGTCGTCGACGGCTGGGAGCCGGCCCCGCGCGCCGTCCGGATCGTGCCGACCGGCGGCGGGTGCGGCGCCCATCTCGACATCCAGGATTTCGGTCTCACCTTGCGCGACGTCCGCCGGCCGATCATGACCGTGCCGCAGCACCGGACCAAGGGCTTCCCCTACACGGTCGCCGAGGACGATCCGATCCAGTTCGAGGTCTTCGTGGACCCACCGGCCGGCATCGCCACCTGGCATCTGGAACTGCGCTGGACCTTTGCCGGCGAGGCGCACACGACCCGGCTGCCATCCGGCGCGGGAACGTTCCGCAGCGGGGCCGGACCCGCCTACTGCCCGGAGACCCTTGCTGAGCTGACCGGCACTGAGCTGGCTGGCTCCGCTTCGCCCCGCGGCACTGAGCTTGCTGGCTCCGCTTCGCTCCGCGGCACTGAGCTTGCTGGCTTCGCTTCGCTCCGCGGCAAAACGCCTTGTAACCGGTGAGGAGGCAGGCGATTCTCCGCCGCCCGCACACCCCGCGGGCGTCGGAGAATCGCTTGCCTCCTCACCGGCGGCGTTTTGCGGTGACTGGGGGGTGGTGGGAGTTTCGCCGAGGCGAGTGCAGGGGCAGGCGACTTAACAATCGTTAATTGAGTACTAATAGTTATTGGGTGGGTGTGACGGCGTCCACATGTGTCTCCCTTGTCTGTCTCCTTTGGAATGCTGATATGGTTTCGTCTCGCCGGGAGAAAAAATCTTCCGGCGGACGTGTCATGCCACGGGAAGATCCCCGGGCTGTTCGCAAAGGAACGTTAAAAAATGCGTAAGATTCATGTCGCCGCTCTCGCCGCGACCGTGACCGCCGTGCTCGCTCCCGCCGCGGCCCAGGCCGCTCCCGCCCGCAGCACGGAGATGCTCGGCACCTACGGGTTCGGCCGCGCCGCGGTCATCGGCGACGCCGGGGCGGCCGCCGGGCTGTGGCGCTCACCCACCGTGCGCAGCGGTTTCGCCGGTGACGACCTGACCGTCACGTTCACCCCGCGGACCACGCCGCGGTCCAGCGAGAAGCTGGTCTACACCGCCGCCTTCAACGAGGTCGCCGACGCGCAGGCCGAGTGCCGCCAGGTCGGTGCGGACGGCGTCGCCCGCCGCGTGTGGGTGTCCTTCCGGTGCCAGACCGGCTTCGCGCCGAGCTACACGCTCTACGTGCGCTGACCTTTTCCGCGTTCCGGCGCATGTCGCGCCGGGCGCCATTTCGTTGTGCCGGCCGGAGCCGCGCCTTTCGGGTGGGGCGGCCGCCGCATGCCATTTTTCGACCAACCGATGAACAATTCTGGAGTAACGATGAAGAATATCGCTCTCGGCGCCCTCGCGGGCCTCGGCCTGATTCTCACCGCGGCCTCGCCGGCGGTCGCCGCGGACAACACCTTCGAGCTGGCCGCCGGCCCCGCCTCGGCATACGGCACCTATGACCGCATGATGAGCTTCCCCGAGCGGCCCGTCCCGCCGGTCCGGGTCCAGGGCACCCTGGCGGTGAACAGCCGCAGCCGGTGCGGCGTCGTCCAGATCGCCGGCAACGGTCCGGCCGACGGCATCGTCTGGCGCACGGTGGCCAGCTTGTGCGGCCCGGGCAAGACCAACTTCAGCGCCACCGCCGAGCTGCTCTGGGGCGGTGCCGAGCCGGACGTGCGGGTGTGCGCCGGCAGCACGGTGCGGCGCGCCGAGCGGGGCGGCAACTGTGACGTGCGCACCGCCGCGGTAACCGGCTGACCATGTCACCACCGGAGCCGGCGAGAGCAGCCGGCTCCGGTCGTACCAAAATCGGATTTTGATCTGAATTCAGCCGCGGCGCCACTTCTGGTTGGCGGTGCCGGCGCAGTCCCACAGCTGCAGCTTCGCGCCGTTGCCGTTCACCCAGTCCTTGATGTCGAGGCACTTGTTGGCCTGCGGGTTCACCAGGTCGCCGGCCGCGCTGAGCACCCACTGCTGTGCCGGATTCCCGCTGCACGTCGCGATCTGGATGATCGCCCCGTTGGCCGTCGAGCCCCACGGGACGTCGAGGCACATGTTGTTGCCGGTGCGCAGCGCGCCCCCGGTCGCCTCCCACTTCTGCGCGCCGGTGCCGTTGCAGCCCCACGTCTGCACCTGCACGCCGTCGGAGAAGTTGCTGTTCGGGACGTCGATGCACAGGTTGTTCCAGTTGCTGACCAGGGCGGAGCCGCCGCCGGTGGTGGTCAGGGACAGGCCGTAGACCTGGAGGATCTCGGTGACCGGCTGGAACCACATGGTGCCGCCGCTGGAGCAGTTCCCGGTGCCGCCGGAGGTGACGCCCTGTGCCTGGTTCCCGGAGATCCACGAGCCGCCGGAGTCGCCCGGCTCGGCGCAGGCGTTGCTGCGGCTCAGGCCGGAGACCGCACCCTGGGCGTAATTGATCGTCTCGTTCTTGCCGAGCAGGGTGCCGCAGCGCCAGCCGGTGGTGCGCCCGGACCGGCAGATCGAGCTGCCGATCGCGGCCTCCTGCGAGCCGGCGACCAGCACGTTCCCGCCGGCGTAGTTGTTCACCCAGGGCTGCGAGACCCAGTTGCCGTTGGTCCGCACCCAGGCGTAGTCGTTGCCCGGGAACGACGAGCCGGCGAAGGTGCCCTGCGCCTGGTTGTTGAAGCCGAGCGTGGTGCTCCCGGCGCCGCCGCAGTGACCGGCCGTGACGAAGCCGCCGGCGACCGGGAAGCCGATCGAGCAGAGCACGTTGCCGTTGATCACGTACTGGTCGCCGCCCCGCGTGTCGTACATCGGTCGTGGTTGTTCCTCGGCGGTCCGGACGGTGACCGGCCCGGCGCCGGAGGCGGCGGCGAAGGCGCGCGCGGTCGCCTCGGCGCCCGGTTCGGCGGTGATCACCAGGCGGTTGGCGATGGTGTCGACATACCAGCCGCGGATCGCGTCGGGCGCCTGGGCGCTGTGCTGGTCGAGTGTGGCGCGGGCGGCGGCCAGGTCGCTCTCGCCGCGGCTGACGACGGTGGGTACGGCGCCTTCGGCTCGCACCTCGGCGGCGTCGGCCCGGCTGGTGACCGCGACCGTGAGGCGGGTGGCGCCGGCCGGGATCCAGGCGCCGGCGAAGCGCTTGCCGAGCTTGGCGCGCAGGCGCTTTTCGATCACCGGGGCGGCCGCCTCGGTGGTGAGCCGCTGGGCGATCTGGTCGTCGGTGAGGTGCAGGTCGCGGCGCATCGCAGCGAGCATGCCGGCATCCGGTCCGGCGGCACGCGCGGCGGCGTCCGGTCCGGCAGGGGGCGTGGCGGCTGCCGGTGACGTGACGGTGAGGCCGGCGAGGACCATCGCGCCGGCGAGGAGGGTTGCTGGGAGCGGACGGGGCATGGAACGTCCTTCACGTCGGGGGATGTTGAAGAGAGCGCTCTCGGCTTGATTCTTCGCACGCGTTCGCTCTACTGTCAACAAACCTCAACAAAGAAGTCCGTCAATCTGTGGAGGGCGCCGTGCTCCGGAAACTGGCCGCTGCCGCGTGCCTTCTCGCCCTCCTGCCGGCCGCTCCGGCCCGAGCGGCCCAGACCAGCCTGCGTGCCAGCGACCCGAGCGTGCTGCGGGTCGGCGGCACCTACGTCGGCGTCCAGTCGGTGGGCGACCGCGGCATCGCGGTGCGGCAGGCCTCCTCGACCGGCGGACTGGCCACCGCGGCCGCCCGCACGGTCTGGTCGGACACCGGCGACCTCGGCGAGGTCTGGGCCCCGGAGATCCACTACGACGGCGGGCGGTTCTACATCTACTTCACCGCCGGGCGCGGCGCGGCCCATCGGATGTACGTGATCAGTTCGGCCACCGCGGACTCCGGCTACACCGGCGCGACCCGGATCGCGCTGCCCGACGACCGCTGGGCCATCGACGGCACGATGGTCGTCTTCAACGGGCAGCGGTGGTTCGTCTGGTCCGGCTGGGCCGGCACCACCAACGTCGAACAGAACCTGTACATCGCCCGGATGACCGGCCCGGCCACGGTCACCGGCGCGCGTTACGTGATCTCGCAGCCGCGGGAGAGCTGGGAGCGGGTGGTCGGGAACCCGTACATCAACGAGGCTCCGGAGGCGATCCGAGACCCGGACGGCCGGCTGCACATCGTGTACTCCGCGAACGGCAGCTGGAGCGACCAGTACTGCCTCGGCGAGCTGCGGCTGCGTGCGGGCGGGGATCCGGCGTACGTGTGGGACTGGTACAAGTCGAACGGCTGCCTGTTCGGCTCGAACCGGGCGACCATGATGGCTGGCGGGCTGGGACCCGACGCTGTACGCCAACGGGCCCGGCCACCACAGCTTCGTGCTGCTCAACGGCGACATCGCGACCAGCCCGCCGGCCGGCCCGCGCTTCCCGCTGATGTACCACGCGGTCCCGAAGGGCACGCCGTACACGTGGGCGAACCGCTACTGGTACACCGGCACGTTCTGCTGGTGGGGCAACACCACGTACTCCCGGGCGAACGTTCCCGGGCCGGCGACCGACACCGGGTTCAGTCTGAAGTTCTTCGAATGACCCCGCGCGTCGCACGGTTCCTGGCAGCCTACGGCGAGCGTGGGGTGCGGACGTCCGCAGCGCAGATCCGGCGGTTGGCGAGCGCCGACGGACCGGACGGTCCGCTTCCCGTCGTGCCGGAGGAACTGATCGCGGCAGCCATCGCGTTCGAGGAGCGGTACGGCGGGCTCACCTACCGGCTGGGGCCGCGCGGGGCCGAGATGGAATACGGGCTCGACGGCGAGGCGTACTTCGCGTGGACTCCCGAGCATGGCTGGACGATGCCGGCGATCGTCGACGGTTCCTGGACCTGGGGCCTCGCCGTGCTCCTCGACGGACGGACGATCATGGGCCCGGGGGAGTGGCCGGACCGCGTGATCGACCGCAGCCTGGAGCAGCGGCTGGAGAAGCACGCACTGCTGGCCGAGGTCGCCGGGTGGCCGCACGCCACGTTCGCCCAGACGACCGGCACCGGGGTGATCCCGCAGATCGGCGTGATCGGGATCCCGCCGGTCCCGGAGGCCACCGGCCCCGCCGACCTGTGGTGGTCCGACGAGGATTTCGCCGTGCACCTCACGCTGAACGGCTGGCCGGAGGGCGAGGACAGCTGGGCGGTGCGCTGCTTCGCGCGGTCCGGTCAGCAGCTCCCCGAGGTCATCCGCCGAGTGGAGTGGCGGGGACCGGTCGGCAGCTGGTGCTCACTCTGTCTTCGCTTCCTGCAACCGGGGATGCCGGACTACACGCCACAGGGCGAACCGGGCCACTGCCGCCCTTAGCCGTCCACCGTCGGCGGGAGGCCGAACCGGCCGACCAGGTCGGCGCCGCCGTCGAAGACCAGGATGCGGGCGATCCCGGCGCCGCTCACCGTCAGAACCCCGAGCCCGAAGGCCTTGCCGTCGCGATACGCGGCCGCCGCCGGCTGTCCGTTCGCGACCGTCGGGATCATCCGCCAGTCACCCGGCGACCCGATCACCCCGGTCAGGAACCGCAGGCAGGCCTCCCGCCCGGAGAACCAGGTGCCCGTCCCGGCCAGCTCGATCGCCGCGTCGGTGCGCAGCGCCCGCTCCAACGCCGCGATGTCCGCCCGCTCGAACCCGGCGACGTACTGATCGAGCAGCTCCCGCGCTCGCGGATCGTCCGGCTCGCACCACGCCTCAGGCCGCGGGACCGTCGCCTCCAAGCGGGCCCGCGCCCGTTGCAGGCTGCTCTTCACCGCCGCGACCGTCGTGTCCAGCATGTCCGCCACCTCACCGGCGGGAAAGCCGAGGACCTCCCGCAGGATCAGCACGGCCCGTTGCCGCGGCGGCAGGCATTGCAGGCCGACGATCAGCGCGAGCCGCAGACTCTCCCGGCCGGCGACGACCGTCGCCGGGTCCGCGGCCTCGGGTGTCACGATCTCGTCCGGAATCGGCTCCACCACCGCCCGCCGTCCCCGCTGCCGGATCGCGGTCAGGCAGACGTTGGTCGCGATCCGGTACAGCCACACACGCACCGACGAGCGGCCCTCGAAACCGCCGAACGACTTCCACGCCCGCAGATAGGTCTCCTGCACGACGTCCTCGGCCTCGTCCACCGAACCGAGCATCCGATAGCAGTGCGCCAGCAGCTCCCGCCGGAACGGCCCGGTGCTGACGCTGAACTCGTCGACCGCTTCCGTCATCACCACCGCGCTCCCACCCATGCGGCCATCCGCCGGATCGCGTCGTCCGCCTCCGGCGCCCGGCCCGCCGCCATCTGAAAGGTGTGCAGCATGCCCGGAAAAACATCCATCCGTACGTCCACACCACTGTCCCGGGCCCGCGCGGCGAGCCGCTGCGCGTCACCCAGCAGGGTCTCGTCCCCGCCCACCTGAATGTAGATCGGCCCGAGCCCGGCCAGGTCCGCGTGCACCGGGCTGGCCAGCGGGTCCCGCGGGTCGCCGCCCGGTCCGAGGAACATCCCGGCGAACCGGCGCACCGATTCCCGGTGGAAGAACGGATCCCGGTCCCGGTTGCTGTCATAGGTCTCGCCGTCGGCCGCCATGTCCACCCAGGGCGAGAACGGCATCGCCCCGGCCGGTAGCGGCAACCCCTGATCCCGCGCCCGCAACTGGGTGCTGATCGACAGCCCGCCACCCGCCGAGTCCCCGGTGAACACCACCTGCTCGCCACGGAGCCCCTGATCCAGCAGCCATCGGTAGACCGCTGTCGCGTCGTCCACCTGCGCCGGATGCGTGTGCTGGGGAGCGAGCCGATAGTCGAAGATCAACGCCCGCGCCCCGCTCGCCTTGGCCAGGTGCCCGAAGAGCTTGCGATGGGTGTAGATCGACCCACTGATGAACCCGCCACCGTGCATGCACAGCAGCACCCGGTCCGCCGCACTCCGCTTCGGGGTCACCCACATGGCCGGCAACCCGGCCGCTTCGACCTCGACGTAGTCCACCTCCCGCGGCTCCGCGGTCAGATCACCCCACGCCTCCTCGTCGACCTGCACCGCGTCCGGCTCCACCATGCCCCGGCGTGCCGTCACCCAGTGCCTGCGGACCGCTTCGGATTCCTTGCTCGGCATCGTCTCTCCCTGATTCGGACGGTTCCCGCGAACCGACGACGATGCAGACCACCCCCACCCCGAAAAGGAATCGGTCAGCGGAGCAATCGCTGCCAGGCGTCGAGGTGGGGCAGGACGGCCCGCAGGTCGGGACCGGCCGCCGCGGCGTGGGCGGCGGCCCGGGCGGCCTCGGTCGCGTTGAAGGCGACCGCCAGGCCGACCGACGCGAACAACGGGAGGTCGGAGCGGCTGTCGCCGATGGCCGCGCAACGCTCCGGGGCAACGCCCAGCTCGGCGGCCACGGCCAGGGCGAAGTCGCGCTTGCCCGACTCGTCGAAGGTGGCCGCGACTCCGCCGGTGTAGCGGCCGCCGACGACCTCCAGGCGCGGCCCGCACGACCGGTCGAAGCCGAACCGGTCGCACAGGTGGGCGCCGACCGGCTCCCAGGCCAGCGTGGCCAGGATCGGGACCAGCCGATGCTCGCGGCACCACGCGACGGTCTCGGTGATCCCGTCCACCAGGGGCAGCGACGCCAGGAAGCCGCGCACCTCGCCCGGCGTCCGCTGCGCCCAGCCGCGGGCGTCGATCACGCACACCTCGTCGTTGGTCAGGGTGCCCGACGCGTAACTGTCCTCCGCCTCCCGGACCACCTCGGCATGACCGAGCAGCCCGGCCAGATGCTGCCCGCTGCTGGTCCCCGGCACCAGCGTGCCGTCGACATCGAAGAACACCACCCCGCGAACCACCGCCGAAGGCTATCCGAGGGAAGGCCGCGCGCCGGGTTACGGTCCGCTTCGGCAGGTGAAACCCGATTTCCGGTACGACCGGAGCGCTCAGCCCGCTCGGAGGAGTCGGAGCTCGGGGTACCGAGGGTCGGGAGCGCGGAACAGGCGGCTGGGCCGGTGCCGCAGGTGGTGGTCGAAGAAGGCTCGCAGGCAGGTGCGCTGGAGCATGACGGAGCGTCCCGGGTCGAGGGTGCCGATCTGCTCCATGACCTGCTCGGGGGTCAGGCCGAGCACCGGGGCGAGCTGCGGATAGAACACCTCGCTGTCGTTGAAGGACGCGTGGGTGGAGCCGCTCAGTGTCAGCTCGCGCTTCCAGCCTCGCTGGTTCGCCCAGAACGTGTCCCAGGTGGGATCTTCCGGTTCGGCGCCGTGGTCGCTGCTGAGCAGCAAGAACGGGCGGCCGGAGCCGGCCACGGCGGCAGCGCCGACCAGGGTGCCGTCCAGGTTGACGCCGGCTTTGACCCGTCGGTCGTCGTGCATCGTGGCGGCGGTGGTGCTCCCGCCCAGGGAGTGGCCGAACATGCCGATCCGGTTCAGGTCGAGGGCGCCGCGCAGGATCCCGGGGCCGGCGTTGAGGACGGCCAGCCGGTCGAGGACGAACCGGGTGTCCGCCTCCCGGACCGCGGTGGCCCGCGCGATGACCTGGTCGTCGATCTCGGGCGGGATCGCGCCGGTCTCGACCCGCCCGCCGGGGAATTCCACCTCGGTGGCGTCGTGGGTGTGGTCGATGGTGACGACGATGTAGCCGTGGGCGGCCAACTCCTCGACGAGTGCGGTGCCGGTGCCGCGGTCGCCGCCCAGCCCGGGGGAGTAGAGGATCACCGGTCGCCCGCCGGCTGCCCGGTCCACCGGCGCTCCCGTCCGGGCGTGGGTGGTCGTCGAGCGCACGACGTCGGCGGGGAACCCGAACACCTCGGCGAAGTGCGGGACCGCGCCGGGCGACAGCCACGGCGCCGCCGGATATCCGCGGGTGTCCCGGGCCGGATACCAGAACTGGACCATGATTTCCCGAGCCGGGTGGGACGGCACCCACGGGTCGGCGCGGCTGGTGTCGACCAGATGGAGCGAGACGGTGCCGAGGGCGTGCGGGCCGGTCGGTGCGGGGAGCCGGACTCCGCGGGCGGCCGGCCGGGCGGTGGCGGGTGCGGCGCCGCCGATCAGTGCGAGACCGGAGGTGAGCGCGGCGGCCGTCAGCAGCCGGCGGCGGCTGAGGACCGGGGAGTGTTCGAGCACGGTGAGTCCCTCTTTTCGGGGCGAGCGGGTCGGGATCCACGCTGCCGGGAACCGGCCGTCCTGTCAGTGCGGCGGGCAGCCGGTCCGGGGTGGGGTTTTCCGCACCCCCGAGGGGTGGGCGGGCCCCATGGCCTGCGGGTCGTACGCTCTCTACGGTGATCATGTGACCTGGACCGACGCTTGGCGTGCCACCATCCACACGCTCGCCGGGGTGCCGGCCGGCGTGGTGTCCTTCGTGTTCACCGCGGGCCTGCCGATCGGCGCCGGCTACTGCGCGGCGTGGAGCCTGCTCTACGCGCCCGGCAGCGACGGGATGCTGACCACGCTGTTCGTGGTGCTCACCGTGATCGTCCCGGTGCCGCTGTGGTGGACCGTGCGGCGCCTCTCCGCCTTGCAGCGGCGGCGTTTCCGGCTGCTGCTCGGCGTCGCGATCCCGCCGGGCCGGGACGGAGCCCGCGGCACCTGGCGGCAGCTCGCCTACCACGCGCTGGCGCTGGTCACCGGCGTGCTCGGCGGAGCCGCCGTGGCCACCCTCCTGCTGGCCATGCCCCTGGAGATCGCGGGCGCCTGGGAGGACGGCCGGCCGTTCCCGGTCAGCCTGATGCTGGGCGCGCTCACGCTGCTGGCGGCTCCCTGGGTGGCCCGGGCCCTCGCCCGGGCCGACACGGCCGCGGCCCGGGCGTTGCTCGGTCCCAGCCGCAGCGACACGCTGTCCGCGCGGGTGGAGTCGCTGTCGCGGAGCCGGGCCGACATCGTCGCCGCCACCGACGCCGAGCGCCGCCGCATCGAGCGGGACCTGCACGACGGCGCCCAGCAGCGTCTGGTGGCGCTCGCGATGAACCTCGGGATGGCCCGCGCCGCCCTCGGCGATGCCGCCGACCCGGCCCGGCAGGCGATCGCGGCAGCCCACGACGAAGCCACCGAGGCCCTGGCCGAGCTGCGCGAGTTCGTCCGGGGACTGCACCCGGCCGTGCTCGACTCCCGGGGCCTGGACGCGGCGCTGTCCGGCATCGCCGCCCGCGCGCCGCTGCCGGTCCGGGTCCGCGTCACCGCGACGGACCGCTGCTCGCCGGTCATCGAGGCGATCGCGTACTTCGTCGTCTCCGAGGCTCTCACCAACGTCGCCAAGCACGCCGGCGCGAGCCACGCCGAGGTCACCGTCGACCGGGCCGGCGACCGGCTCCGCGTCGCGGTCAGTGACGACGGCCGGGGCGGCGCCGACCCGGGCGGCGGCGGGTTGCGCGGGCTGGCCCAGCGCGCGGCCTCGGTGGACGGCACGTTCGCCCTGCACAGTCCGCCCGGCGGGCCGACGACGATCACCGTGGAGCTGCCGTGCGCATCGTGATCGGTGAGGACTCGGTGCTGCTGCGGGCCGGCCTGACCAGACTGCTCGCCGACGGCGGCTTCGACGTGGCCGCCGCGGTGCCGGACGCCGGGCTGCTGCTGCGGGCGGTCGCCGAGCACCGCCCCGACCTGGCGCTCATCGACGTGCGCATGCCGCCCACGCACACCGACGAGGGCATCCGTGCCGCGCTCGTAATCCGCCGGCAGTTCCCCGAGATCGCCGTCCTGGTGCTGTCCCAGTTCGTCGAGGAGCGGTACGCCACCGACCTGCTGTCCGTGCAGACCAGCGGCGTGGGATACCTGCTCAAGGACCGGGTGGCGCACGTGTCGGAGTTCCTCGACGCGGTGCGCCGGGTGGCCGCCGGCGGGACGGTGCTCGATCCCGAGGTGGTGGCCCAGCTGCTGGTGCGCCGCCGGGCCGACCCGCTCGATCGGCTCACCCCGCGCGAGACGGAGGTGCTGCGGCTGATGGCCGAGGGGCGTTCGAACGGCGGCATCGTCGAGGCGTTGCAGGTCAGCCACAGCGCGGTCGAGAAGTATGTGAGCAGCATCCTGGCGAAACTCGACCTGCCGCATACCGACACCGGCCACCGGCGGGTCCTCGCCGTCCTCAGGTACCTGCGCGCCTGACGACGGACGGGGCGGCGGCTCAACGCGTACCGAAAAGGGGTGTGCCGGAGGAAAAGCGGTCAGGGGGCTTCGACGGCGCCGTCGGGCCGGCGGACCGTGCTGGTCCAGCGTTCGTGGACGCCGAAGACCGGGGGGAAGCGCTCCGCAAGTTTCTCGTCCAGGCCGACGCCCCACCCGACGCCCTCCGGCGGGGTGGCGTAGCCCTTCGCGATGACCGGAGTGCCGGGGAAGATCTCGTGGACCGGTTCCGGGTAGACGTGGCCCTCCTGGATGCCGAAGGCCGGGCTGGTCAGGTCGAGGGCGAGGTTCGCGGCGGCGCCGATCGGGGAGACGTCGGCCGGGGCGTGCCAGGCGGTCTGGACGGCGGAGAGCTCGCACAGGTCGGCCAGTTTGCGGGCCGGGGTGAGGCCGCCGATCGCGGAGATGTGGCAGCGGAGCAGGTCGACGCCGCCGGTGGTGACCAGGCGGGCGGCCTCGGCGACCGAGACGGTCAGCTCGCCTGCCGCGATCGGCACCGGGGAGGCGGCGCGGACCTCCGGGAGACGGTCGTAGTGTTCCGGCGCGACCACGTCCTCCAGGAAGAACAACCGGTACGGCTCCAGCGCCCGGGCCAGCGTCACCGCCTGTTTAGGGGTGAGGCGGCTGTGCACGTCGTGCAGCAGTTCGACGTCGTCGCCGAGGCGGTCGCGGGCCGCGGCGAACAGGCGCGGCGTCTGCCGGAGATAGTGGTGGACGCTCCAGCCGTCCGGGTAGGGCGCGTCCGGATAGGCCCCGGGCGTGCCCGGCGCGCCGTAGGTGCCGAGCCCCGGACCACCCGTCTGGAGCCGGACATGACGGTACCCGGCGGCGATCAGCCGTTCCGCGTGGTCCAGCGTGTCCTCCACGGTCGCGCCCTCGGCGTGCAGGTACACCGGGACCGCGCCGCGCAACCGGCCGCCGAGCAGCTCGTACACCGGCAGGCCGGCGCGTTTGCCGGCGATGTCCCAGAGCGCCATGTCCACACCGGAGAGCGCGCTGTTGAGCACCGGGCCACCGCGCCAGTACGACGAGAAGTGCAGCGTCCGGGTGATATCGGTGATGTCCGCCGGGTGCCGCCCGGCCAGCAGCGGCGCCACGTGCTGCTCGATGGCGCCGGCCACCGCCGCGAACCGCTGGTGGAAGGTGGCGCAGCCGAGGCCGTACAGCCCGGGCTCGGTGGTGTCGATCCGGACCACCACGAGGTTGACGCCCTCGGGCGCGGTGACGATCACCCGGACCCCGGTGATCCGCAGGTTGTCGCGGTGCGTCCAGGGCGTCATCGGTCCGCCACGAACTCGGCGGTGAAGCCGAGCAGCTCACGGGCGGGTTCCAGGTCGATCGGGACGGTCCGGCCGGGGAAGTGGGGCCGGGGCACGCCGGGATGGAAGCGGTCCAGGAGCCACTCGGTCGGCTGGGGGGCGAGGATCCGCGGCGCCGCGACGTAGAGCACGTGACAGCCCGGCGAGGCCGGCTCCAGGGCGGCCACGAGCGCCCGGGCGGCGTCGCGGGTGTCCAGGTAGCTCCACACGTCCGGGGCGCCGCTGCCCGGGTCGGCGGCGAACCGC
The DNA here is from genome assembly GCF_018324205.1 of Actinoplanes ianthinogenes. Taxonomy (NCBI): domain Bacteria; kingdom Bacillati; phylum Actinomycetota; class Actinomycetes; order Micromonosporales; family Micromonosporaceae; genus Actinoplanes; species Actinoplanes ianthinogenes. Next base: position 47,663 of record NZ_AP023356.1, on the reverse strand, counting down.
TCGGCGGTCTCGCGCAGCCGCCCGGCCGGGTCGCCGATGAACGGCAGCCGCAGCGCCACCACGTCCGTCCCGTATCGCAGCGCCACCATCTCGGCGGTGGCCTCGTCGGCACGCTTGCTCAACGCGTACGGATCGGTGATCTGCAGCGGCAGCCGCGCGTCGATCGGCAGGTACGGCATCCGCAGCGGCCGCCGCGCGAACGGCAGCCCGCAGATCGCGTAGCTGCTGGCGATCGCCGCCCGCCGGATCCCGGCCCGCCCGGCGTGGTCGAGCACGGTGAAGGTGGCCAGGCTGTTGCGTCCGAACACCTCCTCGGCCGGGTCGGCGTCCGGATGCGGGATGGCGGCCAGGTGGATCACCGCGTCCACGTCGCGCAGCGCCTCCGCGACCACCTGCGGATCCCGGGCGTCGCCGGTCACGACCCGGTCGGCGGGCAGGTCGGTGACCGGGTCCAGCACCAGCGCGGTGACCGGCCTCCCGCGGGCGGCGAGCAGATCCAGAACTGCCCGGCCGACCAGCCCGGCCGCGCCGGTGACGAGCACCCGATCCCCCATGATCGGAAAACTTACGCCGCCCGGGGCAGCGGAACAATCTACCTCTCGGACGCCTCGAACCGTGCCCGGTCGAGGAAGGCCAGCTGGGCCCGCTTGTGGCCCAGGTCGATCTCCGGGCCCAGGGTGAAACCCTCCCGCCGGAGGCGGCTGATCATGCGGTCGTTGCGGACGTCCGGTTCGGCGATGATGCGTGCGCGGGCCGGGTCCGCCGCGAAGAGGTGCCGGAGCAGGGCCGGGAAGACGGCGCTGGTCAGGTGCGGCAGATCGTGGCCCTCGGCGTCGATCAGAAGGTGCGAGCCGAAGTCACCGGGCTGCACGTCGTAGCACTCGCCGACCGGGTCGAGTGACGGCTCGTACGTCTGGAAGATCCCGATCGGGCCGTCGTCGAGCAGCAGCAGGTAGGCGTGGTGGCTCTCCAGGCTGTCGACGTACCCGTAGATCTCCTCGACGTCGGCGACCGAGTGCCCGCCCATGCCCCAGAACCGGTTGCGCTCCTTGGTCACCCAGCCGTGCACGACCGGGGCGTGCGCGGCCGGATCGAGCGGAACCATGGTCAGCTCGCCCAGGCCGGGCAGCTTCTCCGCGAAGGCGATCAAGGGCTCCTCCATGAGTTCCTCCCAGTCGGTGACCAGCGGGACGAGCGTCCCGTGCGCCCAGAGCGGCAGCTGGTCGAGGAAGTGCGGCGACGCGGGGTCGTCGGACGCGCCGAACGGTACGACCCACCGGCTGCGCCGCCGGTCGGCGATGTCCCAGACATAGCGGGCGACCGGCCCGCGCCAGCACAGATCACTGACCCCGGGAATGCTGGACGTGGCGAGCACGCAATCGGCCGAGCCACCGAGCCGGACCTCCGGCACGTCGGCGTCCAGCCCGGGCAACTGGAGCGGGTGCAGCAGATGCCGCGCACCCCAGAGAGAATCGGGCGTCGCGGGCGCGGCGGCGAGGGCCTCCGGATCGAGGCCGAGCCCGGCGAGCACCCCGTCGAGCGCAAGCCCGATCCGCGCCCGGGGATCGATCCACGGCGCGAACAGCGGATCATGACCGGACGGCGAGAAGAGCGGCGCCAACGCGGGCAGGTCGCACAACTCGCGGGCGACGGCCGACCGCTCGGCCATCCGGCGCCCGGCCTCGGCGGAGCCGGCGGGAAGCGTGGTGTCCATGTGGATCGACTCGTGCGGCACGCGAGAGTCGAGCAGCTCACGGATCCGGTGGGCGCGCGCGGGCGGTGCGAAGTCCACGCCGTACGGCTCGGTGTCGGGCCGCCGGTCGTTGGCGTTGACGGCGGTGGTCACCTCGGCACGGAACATCGGCGCCCACCCCGGCCGCCACGCGTAGCGGGCCTCCCAGGCGGGCACCGGCACGATCCGGTTGCGCTCGTCGCGCTGCGGCACCCGGCCGACGGTGAGCTGCAGGGTGCGGCCGGTGCTGTCGGCGGTGAGGACACTGTTGACCGGTTCGACCCAGTGGGACAGGGCGTCGGCGACATCGTCGACGGTGGACGCGTGCAGCAGCGGCAACAGGGCGCCGAAGCCCAGGTCGCATGTGGACAAGGACGGCGTACGAAGACTCAGGTTCCCATCGATGACCGGCCCGCGCGCGGTCTCCAGGACGTCGACCACGACCGGGGGCTCGTCGCGGACGGCAATCGTCTCCTGGCGGGTGGCCACCGGCTCCCAGCCGGTCGCGCCGCGCGCCTCGAACCCGTCCCCGGTCGCGCGCAGTTCCTCGATGTAGAGGTCCTGGTAATCGGCCATCGCGTTGGTGACGGCCCAGGCCACCGATCCGGTGTGGCCGAAGTGCTGCACCCCGGGCACGCCCGGGAAGGTCAGCCCGGCCACGTCGAAGGCCGGGCAGGCGAGCCGGACCTGCTGGTAGACGCCGGGCAGTTCGAGGAGCCGGTGCGGGTCGCCGGCGATCTCGCCCGGAACCGTCCAGGCGTTGCTGCCGGAGCCGCCCGGCCCCTCGGTGGCGAACCACGCGACGGCGTCCGGGCCCAGGGTCCGCTCGACGTGCGCCCGCCACATCTTGTTGCCGAACGTCCCGAACAGAATGTGCTGCACCTGGAACACGCCGAGCGACGACCACGGCTGCCACTCGATGCCGCCGGCGCGGACCCCCGCCGCGTACGCCCGCAACCACCGCCGGGTCGCATCGTCCAGTCCGTCGAATGACCGCCGCGCCGTCTCGTCGAGCCGCACCCGTCGCGCGAACCGGTCCCACCCCACCTCGGCGGCCCCGGCGACGGAGGCGAGACGCCCCTCGGAGCGGAGCCGCTCGACGGTGATCTGCCGGCCCCGGTCGGTTGCGGTCACCCGCCCCTGCAGCCAGGCGAGGTCGAGGACCGAGCCGGCGCGCAGGTGCGGGATCCCGTAGGCGTCGCGGTAGACCCTCATGCCGCGACCGGGTTGTCCAGCTCGCCCGCGAAGATCAGCGAGCTGGCCTGGTCGGTGAGGTCCACCATCTGCAGCGTGTTGCGCAGCTGGAGCCGGTTCAGACAGGAGTGCCGGAACGTGGGCCGCAGCAGGTCGAGCCGCCCGCCGAGGGACGGGTGGTCCTTGGCGTGCTCGCGGATGCAGTCGCCGGCGAGCGCCCAGAACTCGGTGGCGCCGAGCACCCCGTCCGCGTCGAGGATACCGGCGAGGTGCCGCAGGAACCCGTCGAACACGTCGGTGAAGACCGCCAGTTCCTTGATCTCGTCGCTGACCTCGATGCGGATCCGCTCGACCTCGGGCGGCAGCGGCTGGTCGTTCATGACCGCCACCTCCTCGCCGATGTCCTTCATGAACACCCGCACCGGTACGTGGTTCTCGAGCACCAGGATCAGGTTCTCGCCGTGCGGCATGAACGCCAGATCGTGCTTGAGCAGGCAGTGCACGATCGGCCGCAGGTAGGCGCGCAGGTAGGTCGCCACCCACGCCGCCGGTGCCACGCCGGACTCGCGGATCAGGGCGGCGGCCAGCGAGTTCCCGGCGCGGTCGCGGTGCAGCAGACTGGCCATGGTGGCGAGCCGCTCGCCGTCGGCGAGGCGCGGGAGCGGGCTCTCCCGCCACAGGGCGGCGAGCATCTTGGTGTACGCACTGGGCGTCCCGCTCCGGTGATAGGCGTCGCCGACGTACCCGATCGACGCCAGCTCCCGCAGCACGCCGAATCCGCAGGCGCGCAGCTCCTCGTCACCCTCCACGACCCGCGCGACCCAGTCGTTGATCGGTGGGGTGGCCCGCATGTACTTCGGCGACAGCCCGCGCAGGAAGCCCATGTTCTGCACGGCGATCGCGGTCTTGACGTAGTGGCGTTCCGGCCGGTCCAGGTTGAAGAACGTCCGGATCGACTGCTGTGCCTGATAACGATCAGGTCCGGCGTCGAGCGGGACGATCGCCCTGCGGGCCACGTCGGGTGCGAACGTGACGGCGACCTTGTGCTCCCACTGCCACGGGTGCACCGGCAGGTAGCGGTAGTCGGCCGGGTCCAGTCCGTGGGCACGGAGCTGCCGCTCGAACCGGTCCAGCAGGTCGCCCAGCTCGGCCCGGTAGTGGTCGAGCTCGTCCCCGGCGTACACGAAGATGCTCTCGTCCTTGCGAATGGCGACCCACCGCAAGCGGACCGGCCGCCCGGACTCCGGGGTGTATGCCTCATGATCGCCGAGCCCGTAACCGATGCGCCCGTTGTTCGCCACGAACCCGGGGTGCCCCTCGGTCATGGCCGCCTCGATGGTCTGGAAGCTCGCGTGCACGAGGTCCTCGGCGCTCTCCCGGCGGTGCGCATACTTCCAGGCGCTGCCGGCCAGCGTCGCGGAGATCTCCTCGAGGTACGTGCCGAGCAGCTTCTCCGGGATGCCGAGCGTCTCGCGCAGGCGAGCGATGAAGTCGAGCGCGTCGAGCGGCCCGTCCAGCGACTCGGGGTCGATCACCCAGTGCTCGAGCGGGTAGCGCTTCGCGGTGAACGTGTTCTCCCCGAATCGATACCTGTCCTGCTGGGAAGGATCGGGCAGGGGCGAGATCAGGCGCTCGTGGCTGAACTCGGCGATGGCCTTCGCGATCAGTCGCCGGTGCGCGAACGCGATGGCCTCCGGCCGCAGGTGCGGGACGCTCATCGCGTACGCCGTGCGCGTGCAGAAGCTGAGCCGGCCGGTCTTGCCGTGCAGCGGCACGTCGCGTTCCGGCACGAACCCGACCTCGGCGTTCTTGCGCTGGATGGCGTCGTTGCGGACGTCCGGCTCGACGACGACCCGCTCGATCCGCGGATCGGCGAAGCAGAAGTCCATGACGGCCCGCATCACCGCGGAGGTCACCCCGGAGCGTTTGCGGGTCGGCGGCGCGACGAGCACGTGCATGCCGATGTCACCGGGCTGCACGGCATAGTGAGCAGCCAGCTCGCTGTGCGCCGGGTCGTAGGTCTCGGCGAGGAACAGCGGGACATCGTCGTCGTCCAGCCCGAGCCACACGTCGTAGTGCGGGTTGTCCAGGAAGCCCTGGTACTCCTCGCGCACCCGCTCCACGGTGGCGCCCTGCAGACCCCAGTAGTGCGAACGGGGATGGGTCACCCAGGCGACGAGAAGATCAAGATCACGATCGAGGTTCAGCGGTACGAGTCTCACGATGTCACCAGTGCCTTGGGGATGTCGGCCGTGGGGGCCCCGAACTGCTGGAAGGCGATCGACTCCTCGACCGGGTAGATCTCGCGCCCGGTGATACCCCGCAGGATCACGCTGTTGCGGTAGGCGCCCATGCCCAGGTCGGGGTCGGTCACGCTGTGCGTGTGCTCGGCCGCGTTCTGGACGAAGATCTCCTCACCCCGGCGGTCGACGGCGTAGTCGACGGCGACGTCGAACCGGCCGTGGGCGTCCCAGTTGATCCGATCACGGACCGGGTCCAGGAAGGACGGCACCCGTGGGGCGTAACCGGTGGCCAGCACGAGTCCGCGGGTGGTGGCCGTGAACGAGCTGCCCTCCTCCTGGTGCTCCAGCGCCAGCGTCCAGCGCTCGCCGTCCCAGATCACGCCGGACAGGGCGGTGCCGGTGAGCAGCGTGGTGGACACCGGCCCGGCCAGGCTCTTGGCGTAGAGGGTGTCGTAGATGGCATCGACCAGGTCGCCGCTGATGCCCTTGTACAGATTGCGCTGCTCCCGGCCGAGCCGGTCGCGGGTCTCCAGCGGCAGGCGCCGGTGGTACCGGATGTACTCCGGCGAGGTCATCTCCAGCGTGAGCTTGGTGTACTCCATCGGGAAGAACCGCGGCGAGCGGGTGATCCAGCTCAGGTGGTAGCCGTACGTCTCGATGTCGTTGAGGAGATCGAGGTAGATCTCGGCGGCACTCTGCCCGCTGCCGATGATCGTGATCGAGTCGAGTCGCTGGAGCTCGGCCTTCCCGGGCAGGTAGTCGGCACTGTGCAGGTAGGGCCCCTGGTCCACGGCAGCCGGGACACGCGGCGCGGTGCCGATGCCTAGCACCAGCTTGCGGGCCCGGAACGTCTCACCGTTCGTGTGCACCAGGTAGGCCTCGCCGTCGTGGGTGACGGTGTCGACGCGGGTGTCCCACCTGATCGACGACAGCTGCCCGGCCACCCACTTGCAGTACTCGTTGTACTCGGCGCGCAGCGGGTAGAAGCTCTCCCGGATGTAGAACGGATAGAGCCGACCGACCTGCTTGAGGTAGTTGAGGAACGAGAAGCGCGAGGTCGGATCGGCCATCGTGACCAGGTCGGCCATGAACGGCACCTGGATCGTCACGCCGTCGATCATCAGGCCGGGATGCCAGTCGAACCCGGCCCGCTGCTCCAGGAAGATCCCGTCGACGCCGGTGAGGTCCTCGGTGAGGGCGGCCAGCCCCAGGTTGAACGGGCCGACGCCGATCGCGGCGAAGTCGTACGTGCGCATCAGGCCATCACCGCCGCGGCCTCGTCGCGCTCGCCGGTCATCTCCGCGCCGATCCCGCGGATCAGGTCCAGCACGCCGCGCAGGTCGTCCCTGGTGGTGTTCGGGTTGAGCAGGGTGAACTTGAGCCAGTAGTGCCCGCCGATGGTGGTGCCGGCGACGATCGCCCGGCCGCCGTGGAACAGCCGCTGGCGCAGCCGCGGCATCAGGTCGTCGCACTCGGCGACGGTCGTCCCGGCCGGCCTGTACCGGAACAGGACCGTGCTCAGCGTCGGCGCGGCCACCGCCTCGAAGTCCGGGTCGTCGCAGATCTCCAGGTAGACCTCGTGCGCCCGGTCGATGACAGCGTCGAACATGGCACCGATCTGCTCGGCGCCCATGGTCCGCAGCGTCATCCACAGCTTCAGCGCGTCGAAGCGGCGGGTGGTCTGCAGGCTCTTGTCGACCTGATTCGGCACGACGGCGGTGCGCGGGTTCAGGTAGTCGGCGTGCACCGCGATGCGGCGCATCGTCTCGCCCCGGCGCACCACGATCGCGCTGGAACTGACCGGCTGGAAGTAGCTCTTGTGGAAGTCGACGGTCACCGAGTCGGCCCGCTCGATGCCGTCCAGCAGGTTCCGGCGGCGCGAGACGAGCAGCCCGCAGCCGTACGCGGCATCGACGTGGAACCAGATGCCCCGGCTCTCGCAGATCCCCGCGATGGCGTCGACCGGGTCGATGCGGCCCAGGTCGGTGGTGCCGGCGGTGGCGACGACGGCCATCGGGATCCCGCCGTCGCGTCGCACGTCGTCGATGGCGGCGGCGAGCGCCTCCGGGTCCATCCGGCCGGTGCCGTCGGTGGCCACACCGACCACCGCGTCGGCGGCCAGGCCGAGGATGCCGGCCGACTTGCTGACGCTGAAGTGGCTCTCGGTGGTGGCGAAGATCCGTAGCTTCGGGATCGCGGTGGCCCGGTCCCCGGCCGGACCGGCCAGGGTCTCCTCGCGGGCCAGCAGCAGGGCCTGCAGGTTGGACTGGGTGCCGCCGCTGGTGAAGATGCCGTCGGCACCCGGGCCGAAGCCGATCCGCCCGGCCGTCCAGTCGATCAGGCGGCGCTCGATGAGGGTGCCCGCGGTGCTCTGGTCCCAGGTGTCCACCGAGGAGTTGACCGCCGAGATCAGCACCTCCGCGCTGAGCGCGGGGATGGCCACCGGGCAGTTGAGGTGGGCGACGTAGGTGGGCTCGTGGAACCAGACGGCGTTGTCCAGGTAGAGCCGGGCGACTTCGTGCAAGGCCGCACCGGTGTCACCGAGGGGCCGGTCGAGGTCGACGGTGTCGATCTGCTCCTGCAGCTCGGCGACGCCTGCGCCGGAGTACGGCTGCCGCACTGCCTTCACCCGGTCGGCGAGCAGCGCCGACGCGTGCCACACGCCGGACGTGTAACCGTCCAGCGTGGACCCGGAAAACAGATGCGGGGAATCGGACCGCTCCAACGAGGCCTCCACTAAGGTAATGCTTACCTAACCAAGGGGACCCTAACCTTCTGGGGCGCGAGAAGGAAACCTGCCTCGGGTGCTCGGCACCGGGCCCACCGGGCACTCGGGCAGGGCGCGACCTGCGCATATCCTCATGAGGACGACTGCGGCGACCGCCGAGTGACGATTGCCACATAAGGCGCGAATCCCACTCGGTAGAGTGGACGGCTGTTGCGCTAATCCGATGGGTCCGCGGGGTTGGGGCTCAGGACGAGGTTCCGGCGGTGTGCGATCACGATGGCTTGGCCGCGATTGGCCGCGCCGAGTTTGCCCAGCAGAGCCGAGATGTGATGTTCCACGGTCTTGCGGGACAGGGTCAGCTTGGCCGCGATGTCCGCGTTGGAAGAGCCGTCGGCCAGCATGGTGAGGATTTCGGCCTGGCGGGCGGTCAGGCCGGCCGGGTGCGCCGCGGTGGGGCGGCGTGGGCCGCGCGGGACGCCGGTCACCCCACGCTGCCGCAGGCGCGCGCGCAGCCGTTCCGTTGCCCGCACGGCGCCGAGGCCGTCCAGCATCCGCAGCGCCTCGGACGCGGCCGTCCGGTCGCCGGCCGCCATCGCCTCCAGCCGCAGGTAGATGGCGCCGCGAGCGGTCCAGGCCGCCGCTGCGCCGGCCCAGTCGCCGTTGATCATCTGCTGGTACGGCTCCGCGACCGCAGTCGTGGTGGTTCTCGTGCCGTCGGCCTGCCACAGCCGGTACGCCAGGGCGCCGAGGTGAAACGGTTGGCAGGTCCCGGCTGCCCGAGCCAGTCCCTGCCGGGCCTGTGCGGCGGCGCGATCGAGGTCGCCGTTCCACAGAAAGTATTCCGAGCGGGCGGCCGCCACCGGCGCCATCCACTGCGGCTCACCGATCTCGTCGGCACGGCGGGCGGCCTCGGTCAGGGTGGCGAGTGCGCCGGGGTGGCCGCGGGCCGCCTCGATCCGGCCCCGCGCCACCAACGGGAACACCGCTGTGACGGCGAACTGCCCCGGCCCGGCCAGCGCCGCGTCGGCGTCCCGCAGCGCCCCGGTCCAGTCGCAGCTGTGCACCCGCAGGTTCGCCCGGGCTCCGAGCAGATAGTGCAGGTAGCCATCGAGGTCGTGTTCCGCGGCGTAGGCCAGCGCGCGGTCGAGGTGCACGACGGCGCTGCCGTACTGCCCCAGCTCGTCGGTCAGGCCGCCGGACAGGCACACCAGGGCTCGGACGGCCTGATCGACGTATCCCGCGGCGGCGGCCCGCTCGTGTGCCTCCAGCAGAGCGGCCCGGGCGTCAGTCGCCCCGCGAGTGAGCCGCGCCGCCTGCACGTTGATGGTCGCGTGGACGACGGTCTCCGCGTCGCCCAGCTCTTGCGCCATGACCCGGGCCTGCTCGCCCACCGCGATCGCCTCGTCGTGCTCCCACGCGCGCATGTGCTGTTGCGCCAGGCTGCTGTACGCCATCGCAAGCTCCCGGCAGGGCGGCCCGGTGGCCAGTGAGGTCACCGCCCGGTCGGTTGCCTCGCGGGCCAGCGCGGCCTGCCCGGTCCACCACGCCAGCCGTGAGATCCACCGCAGGTTCTCCGCGACCTGCCGGGGCTGGCACAGCTCCTGCCGCTCTGCCGCCGCCCGGCGCCGGGCTCGCAGGCTCTCGCTGAGCTGCCCGGCCAGGTAGGCCTGCAACGCGTACAGTTCCAGCAGCTCGGCACGCCGGGGGGCGGACAGCCGGGCGGCGTGGTCCGCGGCGGCCCGGTACAACGCCGCCGCTTCCCGGTGCGCGCCGTGGCGGGCCGCGTCGGCTGCGGCCGCCTGCCCGTATCGCAGGATTGCGGGCGCGTCGCCGGCGTACCGCGCGTGGTGCACCAACCGCACCGGATCCGTGCCGGGAATGCCGATGAGGGTGTCCAGCACCCGCTGGTGCAGAGCGGCCCGCCGCGGCGGCGACAGCGCGTCCTCCACCGCCGCGCGCAGCAGTTCATGCCGGTAGGACACGCCGTCGCCGGACGCGACGAGGACCCCGGCGCCGATGCACCGGTCGACGAGGTCGGCCACGTCATCCAGGCCGGCTGAGCCGGCGACCATCGCCGTGTCAGCGCGGCTGGGCACCACCGCCACCAGCTGGGCCAGTTCGCGTGCCGCCGCCGGCAGGGCGCGCAGCCGGTCCAGGATGAGGTTCTGCACCGCGCCCGGAACCGCCTGCCCCGCGGCGTTCGCCAGCTCGGTCACCAGCAGCGGGTTGCCCCCGGTCAGGTGGTAGGCCCGCACCGGGTCCCGGCCGGTGCGCAGTGCCTGCTCGTGCACGCACTGCGGGGACAGGGGCAGCAGCGGTACCCGGCGGACCATGGCGCTGGGCAGCGAAGAGAGGGTGCTCCGCAACGGATGGTCGAGCGCCAGCTCGTCATCGCGATAGGTGATGACCAGCAGCGCGGGCAGCCGCCCGATCCGTCGGCCGAGCAGCGTGATCCAATCCAGGGTGGCCGCGTCCGCCCATTGCGCGTCCTCCACCACGATCACGGGCCGGGGCCGCTGCCGTGGCCCGGACAGCTCGTTCAGGAACGCCGCGAAGATCTCCTCCTGGTCCGCCCGCGCGCTCAACCGCTCGGCCAGCAGGCCACCGGTGTGCCGGCCGATGTCGCGCAGCGGACCCAGCGCCCGCGGGGTGATCAGGCGATCGCAGCCACCCCAGAGGACCCGGGCCCGCGGCCCGGACCGTCGGACGAACTCCGTGACCAGGGCCGACTTGCCGAGTCCGGCTTCGCCGGCCACCAGGGCGACGAGGCCCCCGGCAGCGCTGTCGCCCAGCAGCCGATCGAGCAGGCCGAGTGCCGCGTCGCGTTCCCACAACCGCACGGCATCGACGGTAGTACCGCTCCCGCTCACCCAGTTCCCGCCGTCGGCTACCCGTCAAGTTGGGGGAGCTCACCCATTCCGGATCGGCGACCGGGCCGTAGCGTCCGGCCGGTCCGATCCAGTGACGGAGGGGAACGACATGAACGTCAGGCAGAAGATCTTCGCGGGACTGGCCGCGTTCGCGGCCGCAGCCGCCGTGATCCTGGGCAGTCCCGGAACGGCGAGCGCGAACCCGGTCACCCCGAACGCGGTCACGTTCAACCAGATCCGCAACCTGCACAGCGGCAAATGCGTCGAAGTCGACCGCAGGGGCGGCGTCGTACAGCAGTTCACCTGCAACGGCACGGTGGTCCAGCTCTGGCGGAAGGTGGCGCTGGACAACAGTGGCTACTTCGAGCTGGTCGTCGCCTTCAGCGGCCAGTGCATGACCGTGGACAACGCCAGCCAGGCCGATGGTGCCGGGGTGCACCAGCAGGGTTGCACGGGCACCTTCAACCAGCAGTGGACCACGATGCCGAGCGGCGTCCCCGGCTGGCCGTTCCTGGTGGCCCGGCACAGCGGCAAGGCGCTGATCATCAAGTCGGAGAGTCTGCTCGATCGGGCGTCGCTGGTCCAGGACACCATCGGTGACGACGGACCCGACTCGCTTCACGCCGGGGACTGGCAGTTCCAGTAGGACCGCCCGCAGTGACCCAGCCATCCACGGCGGATGTCTGGGCCGCTGCCCCATGCCCGGTCCTGATCCGGCGGCGGCGGCTCCGGGCGTACACAAAACAGGTTTTGATGGGTGGAACCGGCGGCGTCGGCGAGCCCGGAAGTGGGCTGTGATGTGCTTCGATGTGAGTGTCCGGCCCGGTGTGGACGGCAGGTGATCGGCTCCGATGGGAACGATCACAATTGAAGGGAGGGGCTGCTGGTGGACCAGCGCACTCGTACGGTAGAACGTGAACATGACGAACTTGCGTGAGGCGATCGACCAGGGGCGCACGGCCCTCGGGATCGAGCTGGGGTCGACCCGGATCAAGGCGGTGTTGATCGGTCCCGACCACGAGGCGATCGCGACGGGCAGCCACGACTGGGAGAATCAGTTCGTCGACCGGGTCTGGACCTATTCGCTGGAGGCGGTCTGGGCCGGGCTTCAGGACTGCTTTGCGAAGCTCGCGGCGGACGTCCGGGCGAAACACGGCACGGAGCTGCGGACCACCGGCGCGCTCGGGGTGTCCGCGATGATGCACGGTTACCTGGCCTTCGACGCCGACGGGGAGCTGCTCACCCCGTTCCGCACCTGGCGGAACACGAACACCGGCGACGCCTCCGAGGCGCTCAGCGACCTGTTCGGCCACAACATCCCGCACCGGTGGAGCATCGCCCACCTCTACCAGGCGATTCTCAACGGTGAAGAGCACATCGGGCGGCTCGCCCACGTCACCACCCTGGCCGGTTACGTGCACTGGAAGCTGACCGGCCGCCAGGTGCTCGGTGTCGGCGACGCCAGCGGCATGTTCCCGATCGACGTGGCGACCGGGACCTACGACGCCGGGATGCTCGCCCAGTTCGACGAGCTGGTCGCCGGGCGCGGCGTGCCGGCGCTGGCCGGGCTGCTGCCGGCGGTGCTGCCCGCCGGTGAGACGGCCGGCACGCTCACCGAGGCCGGCGCCGCGCTGCTCGACCCCACTGGCGTCCTCCTCGCCGGGCTGCCGCTCTGCCCGCCCGAGGGCGACGCCGGCACCGGCATGGTCGCCACCAACTCGGTGGCCCGCCGGACCGGCAACGTCAGCGCCGGGACCAGCATCTTCGCCATGATCGTGCTGGACGGGCCGCTGAGCCGGATGCACCCCGAGGTCGACCTGGTGACCACCCCGGCCGGTGACCTGGTCGCGATGGTGCACTGCAACAACGGGGCCAGCGAGCTGAACTCGTGGGCCGGGCTGTTCGCCGAGTTCGCCACGGCGCTCGGGGTGCGGGCGGACAGCAACACCATCTTCGAGACGCTGTTCCGCTCCGCGCTGGCCGGGGCGCCGGACGGCGGTGGCCTGATGGCGTTCAACTACCTGTCCGGCGAGCCGATCACCCGGCTGCACGAGGGCCGGCCGCTGTTCCTGCGCGAGCCGGGCAGCACGCTCGATCTGGCCACCTTCATGCGGACCCAGCTCTACTCGGCGCTGGCCACCCTGCGGATCGGCATGGACGTGCTGCAGAAGGCCGAGTCCGTGCGGCTGGACCGGATGTTCGCGCACGGCGGCCTGTTCAAGACCCAGGGCGTCGCGCAGAACCTGCTGGCCGCCGCGATCAACACCCCGGTCTCGGTCGGTGACCTGGCCGGCGAGGGCGGCGCGTGGGGCATCGCGATCCTGGCCGCGTTCCTGTCCGGCCGCAAGGACGGGCAGAGCCTGGATCAGTTCCTGAACAACGACGTGTTCGCCGGCACGCAGCTGGACACCGCCGCGCCGGACCCGGTGGACGTGGCGGGCTTCGACGCGTTCATGCGGCGCTACATCGCCGCGCTGCCGGTGCAGCAGGCGGCCGTCGAGCACAGCTGATCGTCGCTAGGATGGCGGACAATCGAACCATGTATGTGATCAGGGAACGATTGTTCGCCATCGGTGACGACTTCGACGTGCTCGACGAGAACGGCACGAAGGTCTTCCACGTGGACGGCAAGGTGCTCAGCCTGCGGAACCGGGTGGTGATCGAGGACCTGACCGGCGCCGAGGTGGCCAGCGTGCACCGGCATCTGGTCGCGATGCGCCCGACCTACGAGGTCCGGATCGGCGGGGAGAAGGCCGCCGAGGTGCGCAAGAAGATGTTCACCCCGTTCCGGGACAAGTTCGTCATCGACGTGCCCGGCCCGGACGACCTGGAGATGAAGGGCAACCTGCTGGATCACGAGTACGTGATCGAGCAGGGTGGCACCGAGGTCGCCTCGGTCTCCAAGCGCTGGCTCACCCTCCACGACACCTACGCCGTCCAGATCACCGCCGGCATCGACCCGCTGCTGATCATCGGCAGCGTCCTGGCGCTGGACCTGGCCATGAACCGCGGGGTCGGCGACTGACTCAGGGTTCGCTCCGGGTTCCGGTTCGTTGCTTTCCGGTACGCCCGGCAGCCACCGGCCGGCGGATCCGCAGGTCGCCGTGTGCCCGGTCGATGAGGCTTGCATTCGGCGTACCGGGAGGTCTCATGTCCAGCGAGCACTCCGTCGACTGGTGGCATCAGTTCGAGACGGCCACCGACCGCTTCGACGAGGCGATCCTCACCATCGGCCTGACCGAGCTCCTGCTGCCCAGGATCACCTCGCAGCTGCTGCAACGGGAAGCGGACATCGCCGCCGACACCGCCATCCTGTTCCGCAACAAGGCGAACAGCGAGGGCCTGCGCGACCGGTACGACAAGGCGCGCAGCCGGCTCCGCGAGACGATCGACCGGCTCGGCTCGCGCGGGGTCGACCCGGCCGCCCTGGCCGAGGCCGAGGTGGTCTCCTGGGTGATGGACGGCGAGTACGCCCGCGCCGCCGCCGAGATGGAACCCCGGTTCGGCGCGGTCGTGCTGCTGCGCATCTTCGTCTCCGCGCTGCGGGTCACCCACCTGGACGTGCCGGTCACCGCGCAACTGCTGCACGCGGGGCGCACCCCGGCCGAGGCCATCCACGCCGGCAAGATCGTCGGGAAATACGGCTACTGGCCGGAGTGGCTGCGCGAGCTGGTCGTGGAGCACGCTCTGGACGGGACCCTGAGCGACGAGTTCGTGGCGGGTCTCGATCAGTGCGCCTTCGCCACGCTGCGGTCCACCCAGGCGCGGCTCGCCAAACAGCTGCTGCGCCGGGAACCGGCCGCGATCAACTTCGCGGCACGCACGCTGGAGAACATCGGGGAGTCCGCCATCGCGGTCCGGCTGCGGGACGGTGACGTCGGCGCGGTCGCCTTCGCGGCCCGCTTCGCGTCGGTCTGAGAACGGCCCGGTAGCGACCAGCGGCCTGCAAGCGCGCAAGGGGGACTGACCGCGCTCGAGGAACAGCCCCGGTGCGGCATGGTCCTGGACGCCCGGATCGCCCGGGCCACCGACCTGGAAGCCGCCGCCGCGCTCGCCGCCACCGACCTGGCGCTGCGGCCACAACTGGTGCACACCGCCTGGACCCGCACCTCCGACATCGTCGGGCGCCGCCGATCCGCGACCACGACTGGCCGCAGCTCGCCGGGCGAGTGCCGGTCACGGCCGGCATCGGCGGCTGGTCGCCGCTCGCGCGCCCCAGCCACGCAGCTGCGGTTCACCGTCGCTTGCCGTGCCACGCAGCTTCGGGTCACCGTCGCGGCCGCCGGTTGCGACCCGCGGTTCCGATGGCGCGCGGTCCGCTCAGAGAGTGCAGACCGCCAAGACCTGAGCTGGCGCTCAGCGCCCTATCCCCGCCTCGCATAGGGCCACCAGCGCCAGCCGTGATCGTCGGGCTGGTGTTGAGCGCCCTATTCCGGGCGTGCATAGGGCCGTGAGTGCCAGCCGGGTTTGTCGGGTTGGTGCTCGGCCGAGGCTCGGGCTGGTGTTGAGCGCCCTATCGCCGGCGTGTATAGGGCCGTGAGTGCCAGCCGTGACGGTCGGGCTGGTGTTGAGCGCCCTATTCCGGGCGTGCATAGGGCCGTGAGTGCCAGCCGGGTTTGTCGGGTTGGTGCTCGGGGCTGAGGTCCGGGCTGGTGTTGAGCGCCCTATCCCCGCCCCGCATAGGGCCGTGAGTGCCAGCCGTGACGGTCGGGCTGGTGTTCAGCGCCCTATTCCGGGCGTGCATAGGGCCGTGAGTGCCAGCCGGGTTTGTCGGGTTGGTGCTCGGCTGAGGTCCGGGCTGGTGTTGAGCGCCCTATCCCCGCCCCGCATAGGGCCGTGAGTGCCAGCCGTGACGGGTTGGGGGTGGGCTCTCAGCGTCCGGTGACGCCGTCGATCAGTTCGCGGAGGATGTCGGCGTGGCCGGCGTGGCGCACGGTCTCGCCGGTCATGTGGGCGACGACCCAGCGGACCGTGCGGTGTTCGTCGCCGACCGGGTGGGCGGTGCGTGTGCCGAGGCCACCGACGGCCCGAAGGTGGGCGTCGGACTCGGCGATCGCGGTGCGATAGTCGGCGATGACCTGGTCGGCGGGGCGGTCCGCCGGCACGATCATGGTGAAGTCCACGTCGGCGTGCTGCTTGTCGCCGCCGACCGTGTAGCCGAACCAGTAGCGTTCGGCGTCGGTCAGGTGCTGGACCAGGCCGAGCAGCGTCGTGTCGGAGACGACCAGGCGGCGGCGCAGCTGCTCGTCGTCCAGACCGCCGACCTTCTTCAGGACGCACGAGCGGGCGAAGGACAGGAAGGCCAGGGCGGTGTCCTGCTCGCCGTCGTCGTTGAGCGGGACACGTTCGCGTTGGGATTCGAGCATGGCGCTGAGCTTAGGCCCCGACCGGCGCCTCGGCAGGCCGCGGCTCGGGCGCCGGTGCGGGGCGGTGCGTGCGGCGGTAGGCCCAGGCGACGAGCGCGGCCGCGGTCAGGGTGAGCACCAGCCCGGCGACCCGGGACGCCGTGGCGAACTCGGCGGTCTGCTGGGGAGTCCAGTGGTCGGTGGCGAGGTCGCCGGTGAACACGGCGGCCAGGACGGTGCCGGCGATGGCGAGGCCGGCGCCCGAGGTGACCTCGGTTGCGGTGTCGGTGAGGGCCGCGCCGATCGTGGTCCGGCTCCTGGGCAGGCCGCGGAGGACGTTCACGGCGGCGACCACACCGACCACGCGCAGGCCGGCGGCCACCAGTGCGAGGGCGAGCGCGACCCAGGCGTAGCCGAGCCGGCCGAACAGGGTGTAGACGGCCAGACCGGCGACCACCGCGGTGGCGCTCATCCAGGCGGCCCGGTCCAGGCCGACCCGGCGGACGAACGGGTCGACGACCGCGCCGCCCGCGACCAGCACGACGACCTGCGGCAGCAGGCCGAGCGCGGCCTGCGCGGGGGTCCAGCCCCAGTCCAGCTGGAGCTGGAGGGTGACCAGGTAGCCGAGGCCCGCGGTGGCCAGGGCGGCGGCGGCCTTGTCGGCCAGGCCGCCGGCGACCAGCGGCTGCCCGACCAGCTTGAGGTCGAGCAGTGGGTGCCGGGCGGTGCGCTGGCGCAGGACGAAGAGCACGGCGGTCACCACGGCCGCGACGGCGACCGGCCAGCGCGCCGGTGAGCCGTCCACGAACAGGGTCGGCGCCAGCAGCGCCAGGCCGATGGTGGTGGTGCCGAGCGCCGCGCCGGCCACGTCGACCGGGTCGCGGTGCAGGTCGGCCGGGTCGTCGGCGGCGATGCCGGCCCGGATGCCGAGGAAGGCGAGCGCGGCGATCGGCACGTTCACCAGCAGCAGGACCTGCCACGGTGCGACCGTGAGGACCAGGCCGCCGGCGGTCGGGCCGATCGCGAGGCCGACCAGGCCGACGGTGGAGATGAGCGTGGTGGCCCGGACGCGCAGGCGGTCGTCGTCGAAGAGGCGGAAGGCCAGTGCCATCGAGCCGGGGGTGGTCATCGCGGCGGCGACGCCGGTCAGCGCCCGGACCGCGATGAGCTGCTCGGCGGTGCCGACGAACGCGGTCGCCAGGCTGGTCGCGCCGAGCAGGACCAGGCCGATCAGCATGAACCGGCGGCGGCCGAAGCGGTCGGCGAGCGCGCCGAAGGCCAGCATGAGGCCGCCGAAGACGACCGCGTACGCGCCGGTGACCCATTGCAGGGCGACGGTGGAGGCGTGCAGGTCGCGCCCGATCGTGGGGAGCGCGACGGTGAGGATCGAGGTGTCGAGCATCTCGAAGAGGAAGACGGCGGACAGCCCGGTCAGGGCGATCCAGGCCGCACGCAGGGAGCTCGGGGGAGTTGCCATGACCACCGTTCTACGGGCGAACGGCGTTCTGAACAATACGAACACCGTTCTTGTGGTGTAGAACACCGTTCGTCCCTGGGGTAGGCTGCCGGGTATGTCACCGACTCCGCAGGAACGGCGCACAGCGCGGCACCAGCTCGGCACCGGTCCGGCCGCGCCCAAGCCCGCGGTCCGGCGCGGGCCGTCCGGCGGCAGCAAGAAGCCGATCACCGTCGACGCGATCGTCAGCACCGCGTTCGGCATCGTGGCCGCCGAGGGCTACGAGGCGCTGACCATGCGGCGGCTGGCCACCGCGCTGGAGACCGGGCCGGCGTCGCTGTACGCCCACGTGGTCAACAAGGAGGACCTGGACGAGCTGCTCATCGGCCGGCTGTGCGCCGAGATCGACCTGCCGGCGCCGGACCCGGCTCGCTGGCGGCAGCAGCTGATCGACGTCTGTGTCCGGCTGCGCGATGAGTATCTGCGGTATCCGGGCATCTCCCGGGCCGCGTTCGCCGCCGCGCCGTCCAACCCGGACACGCTGCGGCTTGCCGAGGGCATGCTGGGCATCCTGCTCGCGGGGGGCGTCGAGCCGCAGACCGCGGCGTGGGGGATGGACTCGCTGATGCTGTACATCAACGCGTACTGTCTGGAGCTTTCCCTGGTCAGCAGGCGGCTCGGCGACGGTCACGTGGGCTGGGTGGTCGGCCGCGACGAGCTGATGCGCCGGATCGACGCGCTGCCCGCGACGTTCCCGAAC
The DNA here is from genome assembly GCF_018324205.1 of Actinoplanes ianthinogenes. Lineage (NCBI taxonomy): Bacteria > Bacillati > Actinomycetota > Actinomycetes > Micromonosporales > Micromonosporaceae > Actinoplanes > Actinoplanes ianthinogenes. The sequence goes on along the minus strand of NZ_AP023356.1, from coordinate 29,335 downwards.
ACCAAGCGGTACGCCGCCGAGCTGACCTCCGGCACGTCGCACGACCGGTTCGACTTCACCGTCCGATTGATGATCGACGGCCTCGCCTAGAGTGCCTGTGTGCCGAATCCCGAGCAGTCGATCGACGCGAGGCAGTTCCGGATGCACGCGGCCCGGCTGGCGTTCCTGCGGTCCCGGCTCGGCCGGATCGGCGGGGACGTGCAGCGGTTCGAAAAGGACCAGGCCGCGTTCGGGGCGCGCTGCGGGTGGATCCTGACCGGTTTCGGTGATCGGGTGGCCCGGCACGGCGAGCTGGTGGCTTACCTGGAGGAGACACTGCTCCTGTTCGTGCAGGGGTTCCATCGGGTGGCCGACGGCACGCAGGGGTTCGCCGAGATGCTCGGGATGCCGGCCGACGACGTGGCCACGATGGAGGATCGGGCGTCCGAGATCATCGAGGACGTGCTGGAGACGGTGACGAGCCGGGAGTGGGTCGAGCCGCTGCTCGCCGAGGCCGCGCCGGTGGCCGAGTTCGCCGCGCCGGTCGGGGACACGTTCGCGCTGCTGCGGTCGAGTGCGCTGGAGTGGGCGGTGATCCGGATCCCGGAGCTGGGCCGGATGCTCGACGACCTGACCGGCACCCCGGAGGTGGTCGCCAGACAGGCCGCCCAGTGGAAGGCGATGGCCACCGGACTGGACCGGACCGCCGCCGACCTGCAACGCTGCCTGGACCGCGACTTCCCGGCCACGGACCGGGCCGACGTCCGCGCCTATCGGGCGATCATGGGGAACAACGTGGTCGGGTTGCGCGGGCTCGCCGCCACGTCGACCGCGATGACCGTGCTGACCAAGGCGGCCGGGGACCTGATCCTGCTCACCCGCGACATCGTCCGCGGGGTGCTCGGCGACCTGGTGGCCCGGGTGATCGTCTGGGCGGCCGGTGGCGCGGTGGTGCCGCTGCCGGTGCTGGCCGCCCGGCTGGCCAGTGTCGTCGCCACGGCCTGGCGGATCGACGCCTGCCTGACCGCGCTGGTGGTCAGCATCGCGAATCTGTCCCGCTGCATCGACGGTTGATTTTCGGTACGCCGTGCCGCGTCCCGTCCGGCGGCCACGGATGGGCTACCGTGGGTGGCAAGCGCTCGGGCTTCTTCAGCGAGGGACCGTTCCTTGAGCAGCGGCGACGAACCATCTCTCGGCGTTTCCGGGAGTCACGCACTGGACCTGCGGGTCGTCGGGGCCGGGCAGGCCGGTCCGGTGGGTCTCGTGCTCAGCGGCGAGCTGGATCGGGAAGAGGCCGACAAGCTGCTGGAGTGCGTCACCGGCCTGGTGCGGGAGCATCCGGGCCGGGCGATCGAGGTGGATGCCGGCACGCTGCTGTTCCTCGACTCGGGCGGGGTGCGGGCACTGCTGACCTGCCTGGAGCTCGCCGAGGCGGCCGGGTGCCGGCTGTCGATCGTCGCGGCCGGGCCGGTCACCTACCAGGTGTTGCGGATCACCGGGTTGCTGGAGACGTTCGGGAGTCCGGTGGCGGCGCCGGACGAGCTGTAGGGTCACCGGTCTCCAGCCAGGTCTCCAGGGTGGCCGGGGCGAAGAGCTCGTCGAGGGCGAGGCAGACCGCGCCGGTCAGGCCGGAGATCTCCTCGGGCAGCCCGGACACCTCGATCCGCAGATCCCGGGTGGCCAGCGGCAGCGCTCGCCGGTGGATGACCTCGCGGATCGTGGGCAGTACGTGCGCCTCGGCACGGACGATGCCGCCGCCGAGCACCAGCAGGTGCGGGTTGTAAAAACTCACCAGCGTCGCCAGCGTGCTGCCGAGCAGGGCCGCCGTCCGCCCGAGCAACGCCTGCGCCGCCTGATCGCCCCGCGTGGCGGCCCGGGTCACGTCCATCGGCCGGATGTCCCCGGTCTCGGCCAGGATCGCCGCGAGCGCCGGGCTCTGCCGTGACTCGGCGAGCATCCGGCCCTCCCGGCCCAGCGCCACACCGCCCGCGACCGCCTCCAGACAGCCGATGTTGCCGCACCGGCAGATCGTGTTGCCGCCCTCCGGGATGGCCACGTGCCCGATGTCGCCGGCCGCGCCCTTGGCGCCCCGGTACAGCCGGCCGTCCATCACGACGGCCGCGCCGATGCCGACCCCGACCCGGACGTAGAGCATGTGCCCGGCCGTGGCGGCGCCGGGCGCGGACCGCAGCTCGCCGAGAGCCATCAGGTTCACGTCGTTGTCCACCCAGACCGGGGCCCGGAAGCGGGCGGCGAGCCGGTCCCGGATCGGATACTGGTCCCAGCCCGGCATGATCGGCGGCGCCACCGGCAGACCGGTGCGGAACTCGACCGGGCCGGGCACGCCGACCCCGACGGCCCACACCGGCGCCGTCCGGCCGCCGAGCAACTCGTCGGCGAACCGCTCGGCCAGCGCCAGCACCACCTCCGGACCGTCGGCGACGTCGATGGCGCGCTGCCGGGTGCCCAACACCGTGCCGCCGAGGTCGGCGACCCCGACCACCAGCTCGGTCGCGGCGATGTCGACGCCCAGCAGCAGACCCCGGCTCGCCCGCAGCCGCAGCCGGCGCGGCGCGCGGCCGCCGGACGACGGGCCGACCCCGGCGCCCTCGATGAGGCCGGCCGCCTCCAGCTCGGCGACCCGCTGGGCGACCACGCTGCGGCCGAGCCCGATCCGCTCGACCAGCATCGGCTGGGTGACGCCGGTGCCGGCGCGGATCGCGCTGAGGATCGCGGCGAGCCCGTTGATCCGTTCGTTTGCCACGGTGCCAGGTTAGGGCCCCGGAACGGCGACATCGTGCGGGTGATCAGGCGGCCGCCCGGCGGGTCTGCGAGACCGCGACCACCGCGCCCACCCCGATCAGGCCGGCCAGCACCCCGAAACCCCAGCTCAGCCCGGCAGCGGTGGCCACCGTCGCGACCAGCAGCGGCCCACCGGCGTCCCCCAGCTCGCGGCCCAGCTCCGCGGTGCCCATCGTCTGCCCGAGCCGCTCCGGCGACGTGCTGGCCGCCAGCGCCGCGAAGGCCAGCGGCGTGATCAGTCCGGTACCGGCCCCGATCAGCGTCGCGGCGGCCAGCACCCCGCCCAGTCCCGGCAGCATCGCCGTGGCCAGCCCGGCCGCGGTCACCACCAGCCCCGCCGTCAGTCCCGTACGCGTGCCGAGCCGCCCGTCGTCGAGAGCGCGACCGGCCCGCGGCTGCACCAGCGCCGCGCACAGCGCCAGCACCGAGACCGCCGCCCCGGTCGCCACCGTGCCCAGCCCGGCCGCCCGGCCGGAGACCGGCAGGAACCCGACGCCGACCGACAGTCCCGCGGTCGAGGCGGCCAGCGCCAGCGTCGGCCCGAGGAAGGCCGGCGAGCTCAGCCGGCGGGCCAGGTCGAGAACGGTCTGCCGCGCCTTCGGCAGCGGCGCCACCACCGGCACCGCCAGGAACGCCCACCCCGCGACCACGATGCCCAGCACGGTCAGCACCGCGAACAGCAGCCGCAGCCCGCCCGCCCAGACCAGCACCCCGCCCAGCAGCGGCCCGCAGGTGTACCCGAGCGACTTGTAGAAGCCGTAGGACCCGAACGCCCGCCCGTGCCTGGCCGCCGGATTCAGGCGGGCGACCAGCGACGACGCCGACGGGGAGAACGCCGAGGCGGCCGCGCCCTGCCCGAGCCGTGCCACCCACAGCCAGCCGGGCCGGTCGGCGACCACGAACACCGCCGACGCGCCGGCGAACGCGATCAGCCCGCCGAGCAGCACCGGCCGCGCCCCGATCCGGTCGGCGAGACTGCCGAACACCGGCTTGAGCAGCACCTCAGCCCCGTCGTAGAGCGCCAGCAGCCCACCCAGCACCATCAGCGAGGTGACCGCGTCGTCGGAGAATCCACCCAGGTTCGCCGCGATCGCATGCGCCCCGAAGGCGGTCGTGAACCCCGCCGCATAAAGCGGCCACATCTGCCGCACCGCTCACCATCCGCTGTCGGTTCCGATCACCCCATTCTTTCGGTACGCCCGGAGCATCCGCACCCAGCCCCGCCGTTACGCCAGGTCACCGGCGAACGCCTGGTTACCGGCGGGGAACTTGGAAATCGGAGTGCACCCAGCCGGGCATGCTTGGATTGCTGACCATGGCCACTCCATTGCAGCGTCCTGCCGGTCACCCCGGATCGCGCATCCTGAGCGTCGCCTCCTACCGTCCGCGGACCGAGGTGGGCAACGAGCCGATCGCCGCCCTGATCGACTCGAGCGACGAGTGGATCCGCCGCCGCTGCGGCATCGAGTCCCGTCGGCGTGCCGCACCCGACGAGGATCTGGTCATGATGGCCGTGACGGCCGCCTCCAAGGCCTTGGCCGCCGCGGGCGTCGATCCGGCGGACGTCTCGGCCGTCCTGGTGGCGACGATGTCCCACCGCAGCGGCGCGGCCTCCGCGGCACCCCTGGTCGCCACCGCGCTGGGAGCCACCCGGGCTGCCGCGATGGATCTGGGAGCGGCGTGCGCCGGATTCCCGTACGCACTCGCGACCGCCGACGCGCTCGTCCGCAGCGGCTCGGCCGGCTACGTGGTCGTGGTCGGCTCCGAGCGCATGACCGACATCATCGACGAGCGTGACCGCAGCACGGCGTTCCTGTTCGGCGACGGCGCCGGCGCGGTGGTCATCGGGCCGGCGCAGACGTGCGAGATCGGCCCGGTGGTGTGGGGCGCCGACGGCTCCGGAAGCGAGCTGCTGCGGTACGACGAGGCGGGCATCCTGCGCATGGCCGGCCCCGAGGTCTTCCGCTGGGCGACCTCCATCGTCCCCGACCTGGCCAGACGCGCGCTCGACGCGGCGGGCATCGCCGCGGCCGACCTGGCGGCTTTCATTCCTCACCAGGCCAACCTGCGGATCATCTCGGCCACCGCCAAGGCCCTGGAACTCGGCCCGCACGTGCGGGTGGCCACCGACATCACCACCAACGGCAACACCGGCGCGGCCTCCATCCCTCAGGCCATGGCCACCCTGTCCGACACGGAGGGTCCCGCACTGCTCGTCGGCTTCGGCGCCGGCCTCTCCTACGCCGCTCAGGTCGTCACCCTGCCCTGACCGGGGTTCGGCCGCCGGCTTCGCACGGAGCGCCGGCCGAACCCCTGCCCGTCGAGGCGGACCTGAGCTCGGCCGGAACCCGGCCGCCCGGGCGGGGCGGGAGTGCCCTGGGCGTACCGAAAGAGCGGCGGCCGGAAGGCCAAGCGGGCCCGGAGCGGGGCAGCGGTCTATTCGTTGCGGGCGGCCTCCGGGGCGGTGATGCGGTTGAGCAGGGGCATCGTCGAGGTGATGACGGCGACGGAGGCGAGCAGGCCGACGACCACGATCACGTAGTAGGTGGGACCGGGGGCGTGCAGGTTGTACTGCATCTGGGAGCGCAGGAACAGGTGGGCGGCGACGAAACCGACGCCGATGGCGACGGTCGAGACGGCCAGGAGCGGGACCGTCGTCTCCAGGGCTACGACGCGGCGGAGTTCGGACAGGCGGACTCCGGTCAGGCGCAGCAGGGCGAACGGGCGCCAGCGTTCGGTCAGGCCACCGGTGACGCTGACGGCCAGGCTGCATCCGGCGATCACCAGGCTGGCGACGATGACGACGTCGGCCAGGCGCTGGAACTGATTCAGCTGACGGGTGAAGTCGCTGGCGTAATCGGCCTCGGTGGCGGCTCCCCGGCCGTACGGGAAATCCTTGTTCAGCGTGGTGCGGGCGCGCTCGATGGCGGCGGTCGTGCCGTCGGTCGGCACCACGACGTCGATGACGTTGAGTTTGGCCAGTTCGGCGGCGGTGCGCGGGGAAGCGGGCCAGGACGGGCCGGCCGCGGTGTGGGGCAGGTAATCCGGCGCGGTCAGATCCGGGAAGACCTGGGCGACCTCGGCTCCGGCCGGGCAGGTCCCGGCGCCGGGGATCGTCGCCAGCTCGGCGCACGAGAGCAGACCCGGCAGGCTGATGTCGCTGCTCACCACCTGGCCGTCCCGGACCTCGAAGTGCGACTCGCGCCGCAGGTCCGGGTTGACGCGAATCAGGTGACCGCCGGCGGTGATGCCGGCGGCGGGCACACCCACGTCCTCGGGCAGCGTGGCCACCGACACGAAGTCGTGCCCGGCCGAGCCCGGGGTGCCGCTGGAGCGCTCGGCGACGATCGCGGTGATCACGCCGGTCGCGGTGCTGGTCACGAAGAGGGCCAGCATCAGCCCGCTGACCGCGCGGAACCCGGCGCGCGGATCGTCGGCGAGTCGTCGCCCGGCGATCAGCGTCGCGACCCGGCGGGCCCGGCGGGCGAGCAGCCGGGAGCCGACCATGGTGAGCCACGGTCCGGCGATCATCAGGCCGGTCATCACGATCAGGATCCCGGACAGGTAGCCGAAGAGTTGGCCCTCGGTGGTCCGCGGCCGGTTGCCGACCAGGTAGGCCAGCTCGGCGAGCCCGGCCAGCAGCGGGAGCACCCGCCAGGCCCGCGGCGGTCGCGGCGTGACCCGGCGAGTCACGCCGAGCGGGGAGATCCGGACCCGGCGCAGCGCGATCCAGGCGGCGAGGGCGGCGGCGAGCGGGACACCGAAGGCGGCCACCAGCACCTGGATCGGGGTCAGCGACAGGTCGTCGAGGAAGAACGGCTGCCCGGTGAACGGGATGCGGGCCAGTCCGGCCCGGGCCGCGAAGAACACGCCGAACCCGGCGATCGCGCCGGTGGCCGCCGCGATGGTCGACTCGATCACGGCGATCTGGGTGATCTGCCGGGGTGTGGCGCCGACCAGCCGCATCGCGGCGAACCGCTGCTCACGCCGGGCCGCGGAGATCCGGGTGGCCGTGCCGATGAAGATCAGCAGCGGGAAGAGCAGGGCGGCCGCGACGACCGACAGGGTCAGCACGATGCCGTTGGAGCCGAGGCCGATCACGCAGTCGTGGCACTTGTCCGGCGAGATGCTGACCATCCGGGTGATCTCGGTCGCCCCCGTGATGCGACCGACCTCCGCCCGGGTGCCGCCGACGATGACGATCAGCGAGTCGGGCGAGGGCAGCGCCGCCCGGCCGAGGACGCCGGCCTGGTGACCGGGGAAGCGGTCGCGCAGCTGGTCGGCGGGACGCTCGCGCAGCAGGCGGTCGAGGGCGGGGGAGACCACGTACTCCCCGGGGCCGGGCAGGGCGCTCAGGCCGGGCGGGACCGGACCGTCCGGGCCGGAGACCGCGACGTCGACGCGGGCCATCGGGCTGCCGGCGAAGAAGTCCTCCCGCACCACCCACAGTGCCGGGTCGCGGGCCTCGGGGCCGGTGGCGGCACTGGTCACGGCGCTGTTCAGCCAGGAGTACCGCAGGTTCTGCGCGCTGACCGCGTTGATCCCGGCGACGGCGGCGAGCAGCATGCCGACGCCGATCGCGACCGCGGCGGCCAGCACGGCGAGCCGGGTGATCGCCTCGCGGCCACCGGCCACGGCGAGGCGCAGTCCGAGTCTGATCATGGGACGGTAACCTCCGAGGGGGTGGTCACCCGGCCGTCGCGGACCATGACGAGGCGGTCCGCGTACGCCGCGACCCGCCCCTCGTGGGTCACCAGCACCACGGTGGTGCCCTGCTCCCGCGCCGCGCCCACCAGCAGCTCCATCACCTGCTCGCCGGTGAACGAGTCGAGCGCCCCGGTCGGCTCATCGGCGAAGAGCACCCGCGGCCGCGCGACCAGCCCGCGAGCCAGCGCCACCCGCTGCGCCTGCCCGCCGGAGAGCTCACCGGACCGGCGCCCCTCCAGCCCGTCGAGGCCGAGCCGGCCGAACCACTCGCGCGCCTGCCGGGTCGCGGCGTCGCGGCGGACCCCGCTCAGCAGCAGGGGCAGCGCGACGTTCTCCACCGCCGACAGCTCCGGCACCAGCTGACCGAATTGGAACACGAACCCGAATCGGTCGCGGCGCAACTCGCTGCGGGCCGTCTCGGTCAGGTTGTCGATCCGGGCGCCGTCGAAGTGGATCTCGCCGGAGTCCGGCACCAGGATGCCGGCCAGGCAGTGCAGCAGCGTGGACTTGCCGGAGCCGCTCGGGCCCATCACGGCCACGATCTCACCCTCGGCGACGGCCAGGTCGGCGCCACGCAGCGCGGGTGTGGCGCCGAAGGACAACGCGACGCCGCGTGCGGCGAGTGCGGCGGTCACGGTTTCACCCCACGGATTTGCGTACGCAAAGCGTCGAGCCGTGCCGACGTCGTGTCGATCCACCGCAGATCGGCCTCCAGATGGAACAGCCCGTGGTCGGCGAGCAGCCCCTCGACCAGCCCACCGGACCGCTTGACCGTGGTGAGCTCGCGCATCCGGGCGACGTGCGCCTGGCGCTGGGCGTCGAGATAGGCCTCGGCCGGCCGGTCCAGCATCAGCGCCAGCACCACCTTGGTGAACAGCACGCTCTGCAGGTGCGGCTCGGGCGCGACCGGGTCGGCCAGCCAGGCGCTCACCTCGGTGGCGCCCTGCTCGGTGATCACGTAACGCTTGCGGTCCGGGCCGTCGCCGGGCGCCACCTCGTCCATCACCACCTTGCCGTCCCGGGTGAGGCGGCTCAGCGTCGCGTAGACCTGCCCGAAGGACAGGGACTTGCCGACCCCGAAGAACGTGTCGTAATCGCGTTTCAGGTCGTAGCCGTGGCTCGGCGCGCGTTCGAGCAGGCCGAGGAGGGTCAGGGGAACGCTCATGCCGCCACTGTACGCTGAGCGTATACGCCAAGTACATACCCGGACCGGCGCGTTGCCGTACCGGCCCGGGTCGGGGGAGATCAGCAGCCGTAGGCCCAGTCGTGTGAGCCGCCGCGGTCGCTGGAGGCGGGCTTGCGGGCGAAGCCGGTGCCGGCCCGCAGGCAGATCGTCGGCGCGGTATGCGCGGTACCGGGACGCCACGTACTACTGGGGGCGGGCCGGCTCCGACGACCACCGCCCACAGGCCGGCGGCGCCACGGTCCGATGGCAGGTGCCCGGCGGGGCGTGGCACGACTGCCCGGTGCGCCTGCCCGTCACGGAACGCGGATACGTGCACACGCCGGCGGTCGCGACCACGATCGGCGGCCAGCCGGTGAGCCTGCGGATCTGCCTGTGGCGCGACACCCCGCGCCGGGAGAACTGCACGCCGGTGATCACCACCGGCTGAGTCAGAGGGTCAGCACCGCGATGTCGGCGGCGGTCAGGCTCCCGGCGACCAGGACGCCGTCGCGCTCGGCGACCGAGGTGACGAAGCCGTACGACCCGTCGGTGGCGCGCAGGTCGTGCACCCTGGTCCCGTCCAGGTCGAAGGCCATCACCCAGGCGATCGGGGCGGCTTTCGGGCGGACCGCCTCCGGCAGGTTCCAGACCAGCGTGCGCAGCAGGGCGTGGCCGGGCAGCAGCCGGTCGATCAATGGGTTGCGGGGCGCGGCGATCGCCACCCAGAGCAGCCCGTCGCTGCCCAGCCACATGTTGTCCGGGAACCCGGCCAGCCCCTCGACCAGCACCTCGGTACGCCCGGCGCCCGGCCCGGTCAGCCGGTGCCGCCGGATCCGGTACCCGGCCGTCTCGGCCACCAGCAGGTACGACTCGTCCGGCGCCAGCACCAGGCCGTTGCCGAACTTCAACTCCGGCAGCACGGTGGTCACCGTGCCGTCCGGGTCGCGGCGCACCAGCCGGCCGGTGCAGGTGTGCTCGACGATGTCGCCGAGATGCTCGTCGAGGTTCCACCGGCTGGTCGACGTGGTGAACCAGATGGTCCCGTCCCGCGTCTCCACCACGTTGCTGGCGAAGGTGAGCGGCTCGCCGTCCACGGTGTCCACCAGGACGTGCACGCTGCCGTCCGGCCGTGCCTCGAGCAGCCCCCGGTCGTGGTCACAGATCAGCACCCCGCCGTCGACCCGCGGGTGCAGACCGAGCGGGCGTCCACCGGTCTCGGCCAGCACGCTCCGTTCCCCGGTCACCGGGTCGATCCGGACGATCCGCCCGTCCGCGAGCCCGGTGACGATCCGCCCGTCGTGGTCGAAGACGACGTCCTCGGGGCCGCGCCCGCCGGTCGGCAGCAGCCGGTCGACCCGGAGCGGCGCGGTCGGGCCCGGGTCGGTCAGGGGCGGCGGCGTCCAGGGGCGGGGCTTGATCAGACGGCGGGGCATGGCGACATCCAACATCGTGACTGTTCAGGGTCGCAAGGCCAGCTTTCCCACGGTCGCCCGCGCCGCGAGTTCGGCCAATGCCTTCGGCCCGTCGGCCAGGTCGTGGACGGTGGGCCGGCCGGGACCGAGCACGCCGGCCGCGAGCAGCCCGGACAACTCGCCCATGACCTCACCGAAAAGCTGCGGGGCGGCCTGGATCAGCACGCCGATGTTCAGGCCGATGACGTGGACCTGGTGCCGATAGACCAGGTCCCAGTTGGTGATCGCGGCCTCGCCGCCGGCCAGGCCGTAGACCACGACGCGGCCGGTGACGCGCTTGGCCGCCGCCAGACTGGCGGCGAAGGTGGCGCCGCCGGCCGACTCCAGCACCAGGTCGACGCCGGTGCCGTCGGTCAGCCGCAGCACCTCGGTGGCCAGGTCGGGACGACGGGAGTCGAGGACGTGGTCGGCGCCCAGGGCCCGGACCACGTCGTGCTTGCCGGGCGAGGCGGTGGCGAGCACCGTCGCGCCGTAGTGCTTGGCCAGGGTGACCGCCGTCTGCCCGGTCCCGCCGGCGGCGGCGTGGATCAGGACGGTCTGCCCGGCGGTGACGCCGCCCAGCTGCCTGAGCGCGGCCAGGGCGGTCGGCCGGCTCACGAGCAGGCCCAGCGCCTGCTCGCCGGTCCAGCCCGCCGGGACCGGGACGGCGCCGGCCGCGGGCAGCACCATGTACTCGGCGAAGGCGCCGCCGTCGATGCGGACGCCGACGACGTGGGTGCCGGGCGCCGGGCCGGTCACCCCCGCGCCGAGGGTGACGATCTCGCCGGCGGCCTCGACACCGGCCACGTAGGGCGGCTGCGGCCCGCCGGCGAACGTGCCGGTGGCCTGCGAGATGTCCACGAAATTCACCCCGGCGGCGGTGACCCGGATCAGCACCTCCCCCGGTCCGGGCGCGGGCATCGGTGCGTCGGTGATCAGGCGCAGGTCGCCCGGGCCGTCGAAAGAGGTCTGCTGGAGAGCGCGCACGGTGGGTCTCCCTTGTTTATCGAACGAGACTTGTTTATCGAACGACAAACAAATACTGGACGGTGCGACCGCGGCGGGTCAAGCTGAACCATGGCTACTCGCGGCAGGCCGCGCACTTTCGACCCCGACACCGCTTTGCGTACGGCTTTGGACCTGTTCTGGGAGCGGGGGTATGAGGGGACCTCGCTGAGCGACCTCGCCCAGGCGATGGGGATCGCGTCGGCCAGCATCTATGCCTGCTTCGGCAGCAAGGAGGAGCTGTTCGGCAAGGTCATGGCGCTGTACGGGGCGACGTCGGGTGAGCCGCCGCGGCGGGCGCTGCGGGAGGAGCCGACGGCGCGGGAGGCGGTGCACGCCATGCTGCGGGCGACCGCCGACGAGATCACCCGGCCGGACACGCCGCACTACTGCATGCTGGTGCTGGCCGCGCCGACCGGCGCCGTGGAGAACCACGCGGTCCGGGAGATGCTGGGGGAGCGGCGGCGCGGTCAGTTCGCGGCCATCCGGGAGCGGCTCGCTCGGGACTTGACGCTTTCGGCGGCCGGGCTGGACGCCGTCGCGCGGTATTACGCCACTGTGGTGCAGGGGCTGTCGGTGCAGGCCCGGGACGGCGCCACCCGCGCCGACCTGGAAACTGTCATCACCTGCGCGATGGCCGCCTGGGACACCCTCACGTCCGCGACGGAGACGCCGGACACCGCCGACAGACTCGCGCCGCCCCGATCGAAGGGACGGCCGTGACGCTGCGTCACGCCTGACCCGGGCGGAGCAGGACCTTGACCGCCCGCCGCTCGTCCATCGCGGCATAGGCGGCGGCCGCCTCGCTCAGCGGCATCTCGGTGTCGAACACCAGCCCGGACTCCAGCCTTCCGTCCAGCGCTTCGGGCAGCAGCTCCTCGATGTAGTCACGGACCGGGGCGACCCCGCCGCGCACCCCGACGTTCGTGCGGAACATGGTCTCGACCGGCAGCTCGGGCCCACCGGCGGGGACGCCGACGAATCCGATCTGGCCGCCCGGGCGGGCCGAGCGCAACGCCTGGTCCATCGACTCCTTGGTGCCGACGCACTCCAGGACGACGTCCGGGCCGATGCCGCCGAACATCTCCTTGAGCTTCGCGATGCCCTCGTCGCCCCGCTCGGCGACGACGTCGGTGGCGCCGAACCGGCGGGCCAGCGCCTGCCGGTCCGCGTGCCGGGACATCGCGACGATGCGCTCCGCACCGAGCCGCTTCGCCGCGATGATCGCGCAAAGCCCGACCGCGCCGTCCCCGACGACCGCGACCGTGGAACCCTGGGTGACACCGCCGGAGACCGCGGCGTGGTGGCCGGTCGGCAGCACGTCGGCGAGCGTGAGCAGGCCCGGGATCAGGTCGTCGGCGGGCTGTCCGCCGGGCACGACCACCAGGGTTCCGTCGGCGAGCGGCACCCGGACGCGGTCGCTCTGCGCGGCGTCGGAGACGCCCTCGCCCTTGATAGGCGTGCCCCAGAACCCGCCGTTGAGGCAGTGCACGGTCCAGCCGTTGCGGCAGTTCGCGCAGGTGCCGCAGCAGACGTAGAACGGGGCGATCACGAAGTCGCCCGCCCGCACGGTGGTGACGGCGCTGCCGACCTGCTCGACCACGCCGATGAACTCGTGGCCCATGCCGTGCGGCCGCTCGGTCGGCCGGATCCCGCGGTAGGCCCACAGGTCCGAACCGCAGACGCAGGACGCGACGACCCGGACGATCGCGTCGCGGCCGCTGGCGTCCGGCCCGGTGAGCAGTGCCGGCTCGGCGACCTCGGTGACGCGGATGTCGCGTTCGCCGTGAATGAAAACCGTTCGCATGCGAAAACCCTAGATCAACACCAGATTCGGGTACGCCCGGAGCACCCGCCCGTCCCCCGTAGGATCGTCCGGTGATCCGATCGTGAGCCTGGGCGTCATCGGCCAGGCGGTGGGCCTGTTCGCCGTGACCAACATCGACGACATCCTGGTGCTCGCGCTCTTCTTCGCCCAGGGCGCCGGGCAGCCGCACACCACCCGCACCATCATGGCCGGGCAGTACCTCGGGTTCGCCGGCATCCTGGCCGTCGCCGTGGCCGCCGCGCTCGGTGCGACGTTCCTGCCCGAGGCGGCGATCCCCTACCTCGGGCTGCTGCCGCTCGCCCTCGGCATCAAGGCGGGCGTCCAGTCCTGGCGGCACCGCCACGACGAGGACGAGGCCGCCGAGGACCGCGCGAACGGTCCGAAGAGCCTGGAAGTGGCCGCGGTGACCTTCGCCAACGGCGGCGACAACATCGGGGTGTACGTTCCGGTCCTGGCCACCGCGGGCGCCGCCGGCATGACGGTCTACGTGCTCGTCTTCCTGGTCCTGGTCGCCGTCTGGGTGGTGGCGGGCCGCTTCTTCGCGACCCGCCCGGTGATCGCGAAGGCGCTCAGCCGGTGGGGCCACGTGCTGCTGCCCGTCGTGCTGATCGGCATCGGTCTGCTCATCCTGGTCGAGGGCGGCGCGTTCGGTCTCTGACCGCCGCCCACCGCGTGAACGGCGGCCGGTACGGTCGATAGATGGGGAACGCATCACCGGTCGTGTACCGCAGTGGACTCAACGACAGCAGCCGGTGGCAGGGGTTCCCGTTGCGGGCCGGGGACATCGTGATCAGCGCGCCGTCGAAGTGCGGGACGACCTGGTTGCAGATGATCTGCGCGTTGCTGATCTTCCGGACGCCGGACCTGCCCGGGCCGCTGACCAGCCTGTCGCCCTGGCTGGACATGTGCCTGCGGCCGATCGGCGAGGTGACCCGGACGCTCACGGCGCAGCGGCACCGGCGGTTCATCAAGACGCACACGCCGCTCGACGGGCTGCCGTGGCGGCCGGACGTGACCTACCTGGTGGTCGGCCGGGATCCGCGGGACGTGGCCGTGTCGATGCACCACCATCGGCGCAACCTGGATGACGAGGTCATCCACCGGCTGCTGCCCGGCAGCGGCAGCGCACCGTCGCGGCCGGCCGGGAGCCGGGAGCGGGTCCTGCAATGGATCAGCGATTCGCTACCCGGGCTGGTGCATCACCTCGGGCAGGCGTGGGAGCGGCGCGACGACCCCGCGGTCGTGCTCGTGCACCACGCCGACCTGAGCCGGGACCTGGACGGCGAGATGCGGCGGATCGCCGGGCGGCTGGGCATCGAAATTCCGGAGGAGGCCTGGCCGGGGCTGGTGGCCGCGGCCGGGTTCGAGGCGATGCGGGCACGGGCCGGTGAGCTGGCGCCGGACGAGCAGCTCGGCCTGTTCACCAGCAAGAGCGCGTTCTTCCGCTCCGGCCGAGCCGGCGAGTGGCGGGACCTGCTGACCGGCGAGGACGAGGCCGCCTACGACCGGCTGCTGCGGTCGCTGGCCACCGCCGAGTTCGTCGAGTGGTTGCACCGCAGCCCGTCGAACACCACCGTCAACGACCGGTCGAGCACCGACTCCGTGTAGTCCCCGGTCTCCGCGGCCATGCTGGCGCCGCGCAGCAGCGCCAGCACCTCGGGCATCGCCACGTCCGCCCGGATCGCCCCGGCCTCCTGCCCGGCCCGCAGCAGCCGGTCCAGCGTGGCCCGCATCCGCGCCCGCTGATCGTCCTGTCCCTGTTTGACGTCGACCCCGGCGTGCCGCAGCGCGTCGGTCAGCGCCTTCTTGCTCCCCGCGTCCGCGACGATGCGCGCGAAGAACGTGAAGAACGCGGTCTCCGGCTCCCGCAACCCGGCCGCCGACTCCAGCAGGTCGTCGACGCGGGCCGAGACGATCGCCGCGTAGAGCGCCTCCTTGGTGGCGAAGTGCCGGTACACCGTGCCGACCCCCACCCCGGCCCGCCGGGCGATCTCGTCCATCCGGGCGGCCAGGCCCCGCTCGCCGAGCACGATCTCGGCCGCCTCCAGGACCTTCGCGCGGTTGCGCGCGGCATCGGACCGGATCATGCCGGCCTCGTTGACAAGCGGAATCCAGGTTCCGTATGTTCAAGCGGAATCACGATTCCGGATTGTAGAGGGACGGCATGCCGTACACGACACTGGGCCGCTCCGGCCTCCGCGTCTCCCGTGCCTGCCTGGGCACGATGAACTTCGGCACCGACCCGCAGGCCCCGACCCCGGAGCCGGAGGCGCGCCGGATCGTCGGCGCGTTCCTCGACGCCGGGCACAACCTGATCGACACCGCCGACACCTACCGCGGCGGGACCAGCGAGGAGATCGTCGGCCGGGCCGTCGCGCACCGCCGTGCCGACGTCGTGCTGGCCACCAAGGGCGCGGCGCCGCAGGGCGACGGGCCGAACCATCGCGGCCTGTCCCGCGCGCACCTGACCCGCGCACTCGAAGCCAGCCTGCGCCGGCTGGGCACCGACTACGTCGACCTGTACCAGTGCCATGTGCCCGACCCGGGCACCCCGATCGAGGAGACGATGGCGGCCCTCGACGACTTCGTCCGGTCCGGCAAGGTCCGCTACCTCGGGTGCTCCAACTTCACCGCGGCCGGCATCGTCGCCGCCCAGTGGGCGGCCGACCGGTCCGGCGGGACGCCGTTCGTCAGTCTCCAGGCGAGTTACTCGCTGATCGCCCGGGGCATCGAGGAGGAGATCGTGCCGGTCTGCGAGCGCTACGGCCTCGGCGTGCTCGCCTACAGCCCGCTCGGCAGCGGTGTGCTGGCCGGGCGGTACCGGCGCGGCGCCCCGCCCGCGGCCGGCTCCCGGCTCGCCGAGTGGGCGGCGATGCCCAGCCCGATGGCGCGCTCGTTCGTCGCCGGGCTGCTCGCCGACCGGCACTTCGACATCGCCGACGAGGTGGGGGCGGTCGCCGCCGAGCTGGGCACCACGGCGCCGACGGTCGCGCTGGCCTGGATCAACCGCCGGCCGGAGGTCACCTCGGTGATCCTGGGACCACGCTCCGCCGAGCACCTCGAGGCGAATCTGGCCGGGCTCGACTTCGATCTGCCGGCCGCCGCGGAAGCCCGGCTGACCGCGTACCCATAGTCACTTTATTTAGTATGCAACTGTTTGTATAGTCGCCTCCATGACGAGCCGCTATCCGACCTTGCTGAGCCCGCTGGACCTCGGCCACACGGTGCTGCGCAACCGCGTGGTCATGGGGTCGATGCACACCAAGCTCGAGGACCGCCTCAGCGATCTGCCGAAACTCGCGGCGTACTTCGCCGAGCGGGCCCGGGGCGGCGTCGGCCTGATGGTGACCGGCGGTTACGCGCCGACCTGGCGCGGCTGGCTGGCGCCGTTCGCCAGCCGGATGACCACCGCGCGGCACGCGGACGCGCACCGGGTCGTCACCGACGCCGTCCACGAGCACGACGGCAAGATCCTGCTCCAGGTGCTGCACGCCGGGCGGTACGGCTACCACCCGTTCACCCAGGGCGCCTCGAACCGGAAGTCGCCGATCACCCCGTTCCGCCCGCGCGCCATGTCGACCCGGCAGGTGGAGCGGACCGTGCACAGCTTCGCCCGGGCGGCTCAGCTGGCCCAGCGCGCCGGCTACGACGGCGTGGAGATCATGGGCTCCGAGGGTTACCTGATCAACCAGTTCCTCGCCGCCCGCACCAACGATCGCACCGACGCGTGGGGCGGCTCGGCCGCCAAGCGGATGCGCTTCCCGATCGAGGTCGTCCGCCGGACCCGTGACCTGGTCGGCGACGACTTCATCATCCAGTACCGGATCAGCCTGCTCGACCTGGTCGACAACGCCCAGTCCTGGGAGGAGACCGTCGAGCTGGCCCGGGAGCTCCAGGACGCCGGGGTGTCCCTGTTCAACACCGGGATCGGCTGGCACGAGGCGCGGGTGCCGACCATCGTCACCTCGGTGCCGCCGGGCGCCTTCGCCTGGGTGACCGGCAAGCTCCGCAAGGAGGTGACCGTCCCGGTCGTGGCCTCCAACCGGATCAACCGGCCGGAGGCGGCCGAGCAGATCCTCGCGGCCGGGGAGGCCGACCTGATCTCGATGGCCCGGCCGCTGCTCGCCGACGCCGAGTGGGTGGTGAAGGCCGCCGAGGGCCGGGAACGCGAGATCATCACGTGCATCGCGTGCAACCAGGCGTGCCTGGACCACACGTTCCAGAACAAGCGGGCCACCTGCCTGCTCAACCCGCGTTCCGGGCGCGAGACCGAGCTGGTGCTGCTGCCCACGCGTACCGTCAAGAATCTCGCCGTGGTCGGTGCCGGCCCCGCGGGCCTGGCCGCGGCGATCGAGCTGGCCGGACGCGGGCACCGGGTGTCGCTGTTCGAGGCGTCCGACGAGATCGGCGGGCAGTTCAAGCTGGCCGCGCGGGTGCCCGGCAAGGAGGAGTTCGCGCGGACGCTCGACTACTACCGGCACATGATCGACGTGCGCGGGGTGACGCTGCGCCTCGGGACTCGGGCGACCGCCGAGGAGTTGGCCGGGTTCGACGAGGTGGTGCTCGCGACCGGCGTGCGGCCGCGGATCCCGGAGATCCCGGGCGTCGAGCACCCGAAGGTGCTGACCTATCAGCAGGTCATCGACGGCGCGCCGGTCGGTGACCGGGTGGCGGTCATCGGGGCCGGCGGGATCGGGTTCGACGTCAGCGAGTTCCTGCTGCACGAGCCGCACGAGCCGCTCGACGACTGGATGCGGCGGTGGGGCGTCACCGACCCGGAGACCGCGCCCGGCGGCCTGGCCACCAAGGTGAAGGTCGCGGCGCGGCGCGAGGTCTACCTGGTGCAGCGCAAGACGACCGCGCTGGGCAAGGACCTCGGCAAGACCACCGGGTGGGTGCACCGGACGACGCTCAAGGACTCCGGCGTCACCATGCTGCGCGGCGCCGAATACCAGCGCATCGACGACGAGGGACTGCACCTCACCGTCGGGGAGAAGGCGCGGGTGCTCGCGGTGGACACGGTGGTGCTGTGCGCGGGGCAGCTCTCGGTCCGCGACCTGGTCACCCCCTTGCAGGAACGCGGCGTGACCGTCCACGTGATCGGCGGGGCCGACGTGGCCGCCGAACTCGACGCCAAGCGGGCGATCAAGCAGGCCACCGAGCTCGCCGCCTCTATCTAGGGAAGATCCATGAAATACGTGTCCCTGTCCGTTCAGGACGGCATCGCCCAGGTCCGGCTGAACCGCCCGGACAAACTGAACGCCCTGGTCCTCGACACGCTGGACGAGCTGATCAGCGTGGCCCGGCAGCTGCGCCGCGACCGCACCGTGCGCGCCGTGGTGATCGCCGGCGAGGGGCCGTCGTTCAGCGCCGGCCTGGACATCGCCGGCACGCTGAAGTCGCCCGGCCGGATCGTGCGCGCCTTCGTCCCGGCGCCGTGGCGCGGCACCAACAAGTTCCAGGAGGCCTGCTGGGCGTGGCGGCGCCTCCCGGTCCCGGTGATCGCCGCGGTGCACGGGCACTGTTACGGCGGCGGCATCCAGATCGCGCTCGCCGCCGACCTGCGCTTCGCCACCCCGGACTCGAAGTGGTCGGTCCTCGAGGGCAAGTGGGGGATCATCCCCGACATGACCGGCGTGCGCACCCTCACCGAGGTGGTCGGCGTCGACGTGGCCAAGAAGCTGACCATGACCGCCGAGCAGTTCAGCGGCGCCGAGGCCGCGCGGCTGGGCCTGGTCACCGAGCTCAGCGACGAGCCGGTGAAGGCCGCGACCGCGTTCGCCGAGAGCCTGCTGGCGAAGTCGCCGGACGCGCTCGCCGCCGCCAAGCGCCTCATCGACGGCGCGCTGACCAGCAGCGCCCGCCGCACCTTCGCCCGCGAGCGCTGGGAGCAGGTCCGGCTGCTGCGCCTGCCGAACACCGCCATCCTGCGCCGCGCGGTGATCAAGAAAGAGGCCCCGGAGTTCCGGCCGAGGGCCCGTAAGATGCGCCTGTGGCCCTGAGGAACGCCCTGCTGGCGGCACTGATCGATCGCGAGTCCTCGGGTTACGACCTGGCCAAGCGGTTCTCCGTGTCGGTCGCCAACTTCTGGACGGCCACGCCCCAGCAGCTGTACCGCGAACTGGAGAAGATGGAGGCCGAGGGCCTGCTCTCGGCCCGCATGATCAAACAGGACCGTCGCCCGGACAAGCGATTGTTCTCGGTCACCGAGGCCGGCCGGGCGGCGCTGTTCGCCTTCACCCAGCAGGACCCGAAACCGACCACGGTCCGCGACGAGCTGCTGGTGCAGGTGGAGGCGCTCACCTACGCCGACGTGCCCAGCGTCCGCAAGTCGATCGAGCGGCGGATCGAGCAGAGCGAGCAGCGGGTCGCCGCCTACGAGCGCTCCCTCGCCGAGATCCTCGGCTCGCGCAGCCCGGAGGAGTTCCTCGCCACCGGCCACCGCATCGGCCCCTATCTCACCCTCCAGCGTGGCATCAGCTTCGAGCGCGACAACATCACCTGGGGGAGGGCGGCGCTGGAGATTCTCGCGCGCCGCTTTCCCGATTAAAAACGATTTTGTACGATCTCGCGCTGCCCCAACAGCAGCAGCCCGGTCCCGTGGCCACGCGCACGGTGGTCCCGGCGCCAGGCCGCGACGCCGTGCCGGGCTGAGCGCGCGATGTCCGCGGCACCGGCCGGACCGTTACGCGCGCCCGGGCGTTTCCGGCCGGGCTGAGCGCGCGATGTCCGCGGCACCGGCCGGACCGTTACGCGCGTCCGGGCGTTTCCGGCCGGGCTGAGCGCGCGATGTCCGCCGCGGGCCGGACCGCTACGCGCGTCCGGGCGTTTCGGGCCGGGCTGAGCGCGCGATGTCCGCCGCGCCGGCTGGACCGTTACGCGCGCCCGGGCCTTCCGGGCCGGGAACGGGTGCGCCGCGCTGGCAGACTGGCTCCACCAGACCGGCCGGAAGCGAGGACATGGCGAACGAGATCATCACGCCCGGGCGGGTCCGGCGGCTGCTGACCGCCCTGCTCGCCTGCGGCGTCGTCGCGGGCTGCTCCGCCGGCCCACCACCCCGATCCGCGTCGTCCCCGCCGGCGCCGGCCAGCACCCGCCCACCGGCCGCGAGCCCACCGGCCGTGAGCTCAGCGGTCCCGAGCCCAGCGGCCGGGCGGATCGGGAATGCCAGCGCCGCGCCGGCGTGGCTCGGCAAGCGGGTGCTCCCGGTCGGCGCCGACGGCTTCGCGGCGGCCGGGGATACCCCGCCCGAGCTGCGCCGGCGGTCGATCGTCACGACGGATGTGTTGTCGGCACCGGCCGACGGGCGGTTCCACTCCACGATCGAGGCGGTGCCGGCCGAGGTGCTGGCCCGGTCATCCTGGACGGCCGCCTGCCCGGTGAAAGCGACCGACCTGCGTTATGTCACGGTCGGCTTCCGCGGGTTCGACGGGCTGGCGCACACCGGCGAGCTGCTGGTCAACAAGCGGGCGGCGGCTGACCTGGTCACGGTGTTCCAGCGGCTGTTCACCGCGGGCTACCCGATCGAGCAGATGCGGATCACCAGCGCCGCCGAGCTGAACGCGCCGCCGACCGGGGACGGCAACGGCACCGACGCTTATGCCTGCCGGCCGGTGCGCGGGCGTACGGCCTGGTCCCAGCACTCCTACGGGCTGGCCGTCGACGTCAATCCGTTCCAGAACCCCTACCACCGCGGCAAGGTGGTGCTGCCCGAGCTGGCCACCTCCTACCTGGACCGTCGCGACGTCCGTCCCGGCATGATCGAACCGGACGGGGTCGTGGTGCGGGCGTTCGCCGCGATCGGCTGGAAGTGGGGCGGAGACTACCGTTCGCTGAAGGACTTCATGCACTTCTCCGCCACCGGCGGCTGAGCCAGCGCAGCAGGTGCAGGCCCTGCTCGCGCTGCATGTGGCGCAGACCGGGCAGGCCGGGCACCTCCGGCAGCAGCCCCTCCCGCCAGGCGCGCCCGGCCAGCCCGGCGAGCGCCACGTTCACCCCGTCGTCCGGGGCGTCCCGCCAGGCCGAGCGGCGCAGCAGGGTTTCCGGATCGTGCCCGCAGGCGGCCAGGTCCGGGGCCAGGCGGACCAGGTCCAGCCAGCCGGGGGCGGTCCAGAGGTGGGTCCAGTCGACGATTCGGAGGCGCCCGCCGGGCTCCCGGATCACGTTGTCGCGGCGCAGGTCGCCGTGGTGCAGCGCGGTGCCGTCGGCCAGGACGTCCGGCCAGCGGCTCTCCAGCTCGGCGAGCCACCCGACCGGGACGTCGGCGGGCAGCGACAGCCCACGCAGATGATCGACCGGGACCGGGCTGTCGCTGGTGCGGGCCGCGCTGTTGTCGTCCTGAACTGGGCTGTTGTCGTTCCGGGCCGGGCTGGTGCCGCTCCGGGCCAGCGCCTGCCACGTGCCCAGCAGCGGCAGGAACGCCTCCGCATAGGGTGACGTGCCGCCGATCGGGCAGGGGTCCATGATGTCCCGCATCCGGGCCACGACCGGCAGCAGCCGCGTGAGGTCCGCCTCGGTCCACCGGGTGACCGTCTCGCCCTCGACGACCTCGTAGGCCGCCACCTGCCAGTCGTCGACGGTCCGGAAGCCGACGAGCCGGGGACCCAGGTCACCCACCACATCGGCCAGGGCCGCGCCGGCCGCCACGGCCGCACCGGAACCGTCGCCGATCGGTGCGGCCTTGACGAACAACCGGGAGCCGCCGCCCTCGACGACCGAGGCGATCGATCGGGTGAACCCGGCCGGAGCCGGGCGCTCGGTGCCGATCGGGGCGCCGAGCAGGTCGGACACGGCGGCACGGACGGACTCCGGTGCGGCGGCGAGTCGTGGGCGCGTGAGCGCTGCCCGGTTCGTCCGGTCGATGGTCATCGCGCCACGGTACGGCTGTGGGCGTACCGGAAACTGGCGGACCCGGGCCGAAGCGGACCTGGACCGGGAGATGTCCGGAAGGAGACAGTGCTGGATGCGTTCCCTACATATCGTTACCGGGCCGTGCTCTCTGCGTGGTTTGGGGTTATCCCGCGGCGGGCAGACTGGCAACGCTCAATGATCTTTCGGCCTGGGGGAGGACCGGATGACGGCGGTGGCGGAAAGTGCCGACCTGCAAAAGCGGCGGGTGGAGCTGCGGCGGCGGGAGCTGCTGCTGACCCTGGAGCGCTGGGGGCCGGCCTATCGTGAGGTGGCCGGAGACAGCCTGTCCTACGTCTGCGAGATCGCCGGGGCCAGCGAGCCCGAGGAGGCGTTCCTCCGCGAGCACGTGGCGAAACACGGGATGCCGCAGGTGGTCGGCCGGACCGCCGACGAGATCCTCGAGGCCGGTCGCCGGGCGAACGCGGCGGCCAGCGCGGCGTTCCTGGCCGGGGACTACGACAAGGCGCGGGACCTGATCGACGACGCCCGGCTGTACGGGGCGCTGCTCGACACGGAGTGGGTGAAGCTGCACGGGTTCATCGCCGCGAAGGCCGCCGCAAGCTAGGGCACACGTGGCAAGCTCTCACATGAGTGCTGGTCACGGCGGCGTGAACGGGGGACCCCATGCATCTGAGCCCACCCCTGCGACATTGGCATCCGGCCCGCGACACCCGGCGGTTGATCGCCGAGCTGGTGCACAGTCCGAGTGAGCTGCTGGTGCTGATCGGGGTCTGGCTGACCGCGGCGCCGCTGGTGTTCAGCCACAACTCGGCCACCAACACGTACGCCGGCTGGAGCGACGTGATCTCCGGGCTGGGCCTGGTGGTGCTCGCCTACCTGCGGGTCATGACCCCGGCCGGCACCACCTGGATGATGCTGCTCACCGCGGCCGTCGGCGCCTGGGTGATCGCCGCGCCGTTCGTCCGCGGGTACGCCGAGGTGCCCTCGACCACCTGGAACGACGTCCTGGTCGGCGCCGCGGTGATCGCCCTGAGTTTCGCGAGCTGGTGGCTGGGCCGCCGGAAAGCCTGAATGGCCGCCCCGGACACTGGGTGGATGTCGAGTCACCTTGCGCTGGTCGTCCTGGAACTGGTCGGCATCTTCGTGTTCGCGATCTCCGGGGCGCTCACCGCCATCAAGAAGGACTTCGACGCGATCGGGATCCTGATCCTGGCCGAGGTGACCGCGACCGGCGGCGGCGTGATCCGGGACCTGATCATCGGGGACACCCCGCCGGCGGCGTTCCGGCAGGTCGAAGTCCTGCTGGTGCCCCTGATCGCGGCGGTCGTGGCGTTCTTCGCGCACCCGGTGGTGGAACGGCTGAACTTCACCGTCCTGCTGTTCGACGCGGCCGGCCTGGGGCTGTTCTGCGTGACCGGGACGCTGAAGGCGCTCGATCATGGGCTGGGTCCGGTGCAGTCCGCGGCGCTGGGGGTGACCACCGGGGTCGGGGGCGGGCTGCTGCGCGACGTGATCGCCCGGGAGACGCCCGCGCTGGTCCAGGTGAATACCGATCTGTACGCGATCCCGGCGATGCTCGGTGCGGCCGCGGTCACCGTCGCCCACCGCCTCGAGCTGCCGATGAGCGTGGCGGCGCCGGCCGCGGCGGCGTTCGTGTTCGCGTTCCGGGTGGTGGCGATGGTGCGGCACTGGACGGCGCCCCGGGCCTGGACGCGCCGTTCGGACGCGTCGAGCAAACGTGCCTGACCGCTCGGCCGGCGGGTAGTTCCTCGTGCGGCAGCCGCCGCGCCCAGCCGCCGGCGAGCAGCGCGTCGCCGCGGCGGTCGGTGCACACGAGACCGGAGTCGTCGGTCGCCATGCTGACGGGTGCGGCGGTGTCACCGGTCAGGGCGACCCGACGACGTCCGTGCCGCCGCGGCCGTTCTCGAACCAGCCGGTCAGCGCGCGCACGCGGAGCGGCACGGCGGGCACGTGGGCGTGGTCGGGCTGGACCGACTCCAGCCATGCCTCGGCGCCGCTGCCCCAGCGCAGGGTCAGCGTGACCACCGGACCGTTCACGCCCAGCACCCGTCGGCCGAGCGCGACACCGGGAGCACCCGCGCGCGGGGGATGACGCGCGGTGCCCATGAGAGTAGTCAGCCCAGCCGCGAACCCGGGTTCCGCGGCCGACGCTGCTGCGTACCGACGGGCCCGCGAAGGCCGCCGGTCGAACCCGCCGAGCCGCGGGCGTCTCGGCCGGTTCCACGACGGCTTGGTGCCTCCGGCGCCGGAGGCTCTCACGTGCGAGGTGTGCTTCGGGCGGTGCGGGCTCGGTAGGCGGAGGCCTTGGCGCGGTTCTGACAGGACAGGTCGCAGAAGCGGCGGGAGGCGTTGCGGGTGGTGTCGAAGAAGACCAGCGAACAGCGGCCGGCCTGGCAGGCGCCGAGCCGGGCGGCCTGACCGACGCCGATGACCATGGCCAGGGCGGTGCCCATGTCGGCGGCCCAGGCGTCGACCAGTGTGGCGTCGGGGCGGTGGAAGGCCAGCACCGGTGGGTGACCGTGCAGGTTGGGCACGGAGCGGTGGCGGATCAGCAGGGCGTTGAGCCGGGCCGCGGCGGCGTCGAGGCGATCGGTGGCGCCGAACGCGACCCGCATCTCGGCCGCGACGGTGGCCAGGGCGTCGGCGTCGGGGGCGGTGAAGGACGTGGTGGCGAGCCGCGTGGCGATGGCGGCAAGCCGCTGCTCGGCCGAGGCGGGCGGGGTGACGGCGCGGCCGTGCGCGGTGGTGACGGCCAGGGTGTTGACCAGGATGACGGCCTGCTCGACGCCTCGACTGACGTAACTGTCTACTTGGGATTGACCGGTGATGCGCCAGGGTTCTATCGTCACTGTCGTAGCCTACATAGACAGTGAGGTTCGTGGGATGTCCGGATCACTCGCACGGGGCATGTGGCATCAGATCGAGCCGATTCACGCGGCGTTGTATTTCGGGCCGGAGGCCTTCGCGGAGGCCGCACGGCTCGGTTATGACGTGACGTCACGGTGGCCGAGCTACTTCGCCTGGCGGACGGCGCCGCTGGGTGCGGCCGGGGCGGGGCTGGTGGCCGCCACCTACTACAGCTTCAGCCCGGCGATGATCGCGGCGCACGTGCCGGGGATCTGGGACGTCGCGGGGCCGGGGGAGGTGCTCGACGCGCGACTGCGGGCGGTCGACGGGACGCTTCGCGGGTTGCTGCCGTCGGTGACCGGGATGCGGGAGGCGGCGGAGCTTGCCGTCCGGGCCGCGGAGAGTGCGGATCTGGGGCATCGGCCGCTCGCCGCGGCCAATCTCGACCTGCCGTGGCCGGACCAGCCGCATCTGGCGCTGTGGCAGGCGTTGACCGTGCTGCGGGAGCATCGCGGGGACGGGCACCTGACCGCCCTGCAAGTCGCCGGGCTGGATCCGTGCGAGGCTCTGGTCTCGTTCGCCGCGATCGGGGCGGCGCCGGCGGCCAACTTCGAGGGGCGGGGCTGGAGCGGCGAGGAGTGGGCGGCGGCTCGGGAGCGGCTCGCGGGGCGGGGGCTGGTGGACGCCGGCGGGACCGCTACCGAGGCCGGGCACGCGCTGCGGGAGCAGGTCGAGCGGCAGACCGACGAGCTGGCGGCCGGGCCGTGGCGGGCGCTCGGTGAGGCGGGGGCCGGGCGGTTGTCCGAGCTCATCCGGCCGTTGCTCGGCGCGATCGTCGGGTCCGGTCTGCTGCCGAAGGCGAGCACTCTGGGCATCGGCGCGGTCCGGATTCCGGCCTGAGGCGCGGCGCGCGGGTTCCGGCCTGGGGGCGCGGCGCGCTGCGGGCTCCGGCCTCTGGGTGCGGCGCGCTGCGGCTTGCGGCTGTCGCGTTTCGGTGCGTGCGGCGGCGTGAGGTGCGCTTCGGGCCGGGTCACCGCGTTTTCGGTACGGCGGGAGTGCTCCGTGCGTACCGAAAACGGGGTGATGGTGACCAGAAGCGGACCTCGCGCGGGCGGATCAGGCTCGGGTCAACTCCATGATCCAGTTGGACTCCCAGGTCTGGCCGCCGTCGGCGGAGAATTCCTGTTCCCAGCGGGCCGTGGCCGGGGTGATGCCGGACCAGACGAAGTGAACCTTGACCGGCCGGCCGTCGTGGGTGTCGTCGCCGTAGAAGTCGCCGCGGCCGTCGGCGAACGTGCCGACCACCGGCGGATAGAGCAGGCCGGTCCGGCTGCTGGACCAGTGGAGCGACCATTCCTTGCGCTCCACATCGAACAGGCGCAGCGTGAATCCGCTGCTGCCGAGCGTCGGGAAGACGATCTCGTCGATGTTGCCGCCGCCACCGAAGATCGATCGGCAGGTGGAGGTGCCGGGGAAGGTCGTCCAGTCGTCGCTGCCGGCGAACAGCGTGGTCAACCGGTGGTTCACCACGGTCCAGGAGCCGACGAGGAAGTCGAAATCGTTCATGCGGCGATCCTGGCGGACTACCCCTGACAGCTTCTGTCAGTGGTCTGGGATGATCGGCGGATGCGTGCCAGCCGACTGCTGTCCCTGCTGCTGCTGTTGCAGAACCGGGGACGGATGAGCGCCACCCAGCTGGCCGCGGAGCTCGGCGTGACCACCCGGACGATCTACCGGGACGTCGAGGCGCTCGCGGCGGCCGGGGTGCCGGTCTATGCCGAACACGGGCCGACCGGCGGCTACCAGTTGATGGACGGCTATCGGACACGGCTGACCGGGCTGACCGCCGAGGAGGCCGAGTCGCTGTTCCTGACCGGGCTGCCACAGCCGGCCGCCGAGCTGGGCCTGGGGGCGCAGGTGGCGGCGGCGGAGCTGAAGCTGATGGCGGCGCTGCCCACGCCGTACCGGGACGCGTCGGTCCGGATCCGGCAGCGGTTCCACCTGGACACCCCGGGGTGGTATCGGGAGCCGGACCGGGTGCCGCATCTGCTCGCGGTGGCCGAGGCGCTCTGGCGGGATCAGGCGGTCGAGGTGCACTATCGGCGGTGGTCGCCGGAGCCCGGTGAGGTGGTCCGGCGGCTGGAACCGCTCGGCCTGGTCCTCAAGGCCGGGGTCTGGTATTTGATCGCCGCCGGCAAGGACCGGCCGCGCACCTATCGTGTCTCGTCGATCGTGAGCCTGCGACTGCTGCCGGAGCGGTTCACCCGGCCGGCCGGCTTCGATCTGGCCGAGCACTGGAAGGCGCACGTCGAGCGGTATGAGCGGGCGGACGACAGCGCGGTGGCGGTGGTGCGGCTGAGCCCGGACGGGGTCGCCTCGCTGGGTGATCTGCTCGGTCCCCGGGCGGCGCGGGCGGCTCACGCGACCCTGGAACCTGCCGAGGCGGACGGGTGGCGGCGCGCCGCGATCCCGTTGGAGAACGTCCCGCATGCCGCGGCGGGCCTGCTCCGGCTGGGCGCGGAGGTCCAGGTCCTCGGTCCGCCGGAGCTGGTGGAGCACATGAGGGCGACGATCCGGGCGATGGCGTGTCTCTATCCGGTGGCCCCGGGATAATCGCCCAGTGAGTCAGTACTTCGACGATGCGACGACGGGGAAGACATTGTGGAACCCGGCTACCAGGGTGGCGCAGCTGTTCTTCCGGATGACCGAGGCGCTGGTGCCGGTCGCCGACCAGCCGTGCGGAATCGTGGATCTGCACTATGACGAGTACAAGGTCGACGCGGGGGTGTTCGCCGGGTTTGTTGACGTCCTGACACGGCAATATCTCGCGTCGAATCATCCGATCTTCAAGGCGATGCTGAGCGGGTACCTGCCGGCGGCGGTGGTGATGGTGGTACGCAGCGGGCGGACGGTGGCCGCCTTGACCGGTTCTGTCGAGCGGTCGAACGAGGCGATCTCGCTCAACGTCGATGCCTTTGACCCGGTGGCGGATGGCCGTGAACTGGTCCAGCTGGCGGCCGAGGCCGCCCACGCCATGCCGTCATGAATCGGCCGTTCATGTCCGACGGCGCACCCGAACTCGCAAGCGGGTGCCGCCCTCCGGCAGCGGCGATCATCGTCGACGTTGGGCTGAGGTGAGGCGGCCGTCGGCTCTTCCTTGTTGTGGATGGTGCGGAGGCTGTTCGTGGTGCCGTCTTCGCCGGTTACCTGCCAGAAGTCAAGGCCGTCGCATTTCTCGAGTCCGGAAACTGCTCTGCCGGCTTCGTCCAGGCTGACGAACGCGTCGCCGGTCGGTAGCCAGATGACCCCGTCGCCGTCGACGGTGGCGCGGTAGTTGCTGGTGCGGGCGAAGATCGGCACTCCTTCTGGAAGGATGCCGTGCTTCATCATGCGCACGATCGCGGTTCGGGCGTTCGGTGTGGGGCGGCGGCGCGGTTGCGGTGCAGGTTCGTCATGACCTTCCGCTTCTGCTGGTTCAGAGGGTTCGATCATCGGGAACCCGAGTCGTTGCGGCTTACGGCGTGGTGCCCGGCACTCCGGCGAGCGCGCAGGTGGTGCGCGAGGCGCTGGCCGCCGCGAAGCGCTGACCGTGGCGGCCGACCGCGGCCCGCGGAGCGCGGGTCGCGGTCGGCGAACACGTAGGCGAGCGGCTCAGCGAACCCACCAGAGCTGCTGCGCGGGGTGGGACGGGAAGCAGTAGTACTGCTGAATCGGCGTGCCGTTCGCGGTGCCGTAGTTCGTCGCGTCCAGGCATTTGCCGAAGGTCGTCTTAACCTGGTAGAGGTCGTGCACGCCGTCGTTGTACACGAAGACGAACGAGAAATCCTGCTGGGCGTTGTAGTTGCAGTCGTATTGCTGGATTCGCGCGCCGTCGTTCGGGTTGCCGTCGACGACGTCCAGGCATTTGTCATACCACTTGCGCGTCTGGATCTTGTAGATCGACTGGTTCGAGAAGCCCTGGTTGTAGCTGCCGTTGCAGTCCCACAGCTGCAGGCGGGCGCCGTTGCCCACGGTGTCGCCGTTCTTGACGTCGAGGCAGCGGCCGGAGGCCTTGCCGATGATCGCCGCCCGGTGTGAGCTGTTTAGTGGCCCGTTGTTGGCCGATGCCGGCTGGGCACCGATCGCGACAGTCCCTCCGCCGACTATCATGATCGCGATTATCGCCCGTGCGATGCGTTTGATCAGCATGACGTTCCTCAATTCGTCGAGGCATGTGGATGTTCGGATCCTAGAAGCGTCGGCGAAATCCTGCTGCCCGGCATCAACAAAGCGCGATGACAATGCATTAATACGATGACAGCGGGTTAAAGCATCAAATTATCATCCGAAATGAAGATTTCAGGGGCACTGGGTGGGCGGTTGGCCACGGTTCGTGGCCCGCGGCGAGAGCCTTGTCGAGACAGGCGATGAGCTCCGCCGGTTTGAACGGTTTGCACAGGATGGCCGTGGCCTGCGCGTCGACCGGCCGGGAGTCGCCGGGGACGAGGCTGCCGCTGACGAAGATGACCGGGAGGGTGGCAGTCGCCGGGTCCGCGCGGATCGTCCGGCAGAGTTCGACGCCGGTTAGGTGCGGCATGTCGATGTCGCTGACGACCGGACCAGCCAGAAGTTCACGCCGACCTTCGCGCAGATATCCCGGATCTACACGTACACCGCAAG